>CAWBRU010000015.1:0-175734 GCA_963791325.1 uncultured Alphaproteobacteria bacterium
AGTTGCGGCGCTATGCCGACGCGAGGCAGCTGCTGGAGGTGGCAAGCTCTCCGTCGCCGGTTAGGGAGCTGCGCAACATTGGGTGGCGAGCCGCGAACTCCGCCCATCTCGGCCGTGACGAGGAGGCGCACCGCCTTGCGGGTTTGTTCGTCACCTCTGCAGCCGCACTCTGGCGCGGAGATGAGCAAGCCGGCCCCGCCGAGTTCGTGAACTGGCTTGTCGACAGCTCGTTACTGCAAGCCGCTGCGGACATTGAGAACCTCCGGGAAGGGCTGGCCCTTGCAGGTCTACCAGCATAGGAGAGGGCGGTTTGGCGGCGAACAAAGAGTTACGGGCGATCCGAACAGCGAGCGAAAGTGGGCTAGCCCGGTCATGAGGTCCTCGGTGATCCCATCGCTGAAATAGGTTTCATCGGGCTGACCTCCCAGATGCCGAAGGGAAGCACGGCAATCAAGGCCTATCCGGAAGGGACATTGGTGCACCGCCCGCCGCCGAGCCGCTCCAGCGCCAGACTTGAACTCATCTCCAGCTCGCCTTGCCAGGGAGCGACCGGCAGATGGTGCGCGAGGCTTGAGTCAGCAAGCCCTGATTCTGGCGCCCGCTGAGCGCGCTTAGGCGCTGGCGGGTTGTGACCAAGGTCATTGCACAGCCTTCTCCGCGCAGTTTTGTAGGGCTTAAGGCGACAGCCAATCGGACCAAAGAGCGTGCGTCCGCTATGCATTTGTTAAAGCCATGGCTCCGCCCGGTCGGCAGTCTGCGAAGGTTGTTCCCTGCAACAACATCTTGGGAGGGGTCTGATGTCGCGATCAGGCCTCTCTCAATGCTGGGATTGGGAGAGGTCGATTGATACGAATGTCGCTAACCCTGGCACCTCAGGCCGTCGCACAAGACTGGACGCCGTTCGGTATCAAGAAATTTGGGTTCGTCGTCGATGTCCCGCCGGGCTTCGTGTACGTCAGAAGTCTTAGAGAAGACCGCCAGGAGGGCGCGGCATTTCAGAACGCAGACGGCGACGCCATCGTGGTCTGGGGCATCGCCCTCCCCATTCGCGACTTCCGCGACAACGTCGAAGCCCTGATGGCGTCCCGGTCGTAGTCGATGAGGAAGAACGCCACGCGGTCATCACAGACGGTGATGGCTTTGACGTATCGGATGAGCCCGTCTTTGAAGCCAGAATAGGCCGCCCATTTGGGCGTGATGCGCTTGTAGGTGACCTCCAGACCTTCGTCTTGCTGTTGTTGCGTGGCGAGCGACCGATGTTCCGCCCGACGGCCAGCGCCTCAGGCAACATGGCGTGACGGCGCCGCCGCTCCCGCCAAAGCACGGCACCCGCCCGGATCAACCGGCAGCGGGGCCGGTTCGGGACGGTTAAGGGCAAAGGAAGACGGAGTTTCGGATGGCTGTTGAGATTGCGCTCGACAAGGACGATGCTGCGCCCGTGATGGGAGGCTGCGGACGGGTCGTGGATATCCATCCGGATTTCTCCTATATGCGGCTAGCGATCGTCAACATCGTGTCGCCTACCAGCGCGGGCTGGCGACACCGGGGACCGGCAGGCGCAGGGTGACACTCCAGCCTCGGTCCTTGAAGTCGCGCTGCGATCAAGCTCAGCGCAGCTTCGATCCTCGTCAATTTTTCACCGATCCCTGGTGTGGGCAATGGCGACCTTGGCGACGATTTCGAACAGCCACGATTCACCTGATCGAGAAGATCATTCGAGGGCCGGTGGACAGCGACGAGGCAGATATAGTCGCGGATCTCGGCGCGCGCACGGCTGTCGCGCGTGGAGCGGCTGGTCGAATGTCCTCTCCGGTTACTGGTCGCTCGCCCTTAGTCAGCTGCGCGACATCGTACTCGTAAATGCCTCGGGCCCCCTTCATCGGCGAACATTAGGTCCTCAGCCGAGTTCGGATCCATCAGAGGTGCGGAGACGCTGCGTCATGCGATGCTCCGCGACTTACCCGTCGAGGAGCCGGAATGACCAGATATTTGTTTGCCGAGTGCCCGACCTGCGGCCATTCGGAGGTCGTCGAGCTAACCACCGACGCAGAGCCAGAGATCATCTGCCATATGTGTCAGGAGCAGCGAGGCCACCGGATGGTAATGAATAGCCGGCGTGCCGATCCTGGCGACGTCCCCGCCGGACGCGACGACCGCGAAGCCGCCGAACGAGACTAGTGCCGCGGCCCGATGGGGCAGCTAGGGGCTCGAGCCGCGGCCGGCTGCCGCGTTTAGCAGATTGCAAGGCCACCAACCTCAGCCCAGGAACATGCCGTCTAGTTGATCGGCTGCTTATTATCTGCTCTGCCTACGGAGGCCGGTAATGCTTCACTGTAAAATCCGAGAAGCCAAAAGTCCTTGGCTTTCTTTCCATCTGGTTGACCTCCACTCACCGTGACCACATATCCGTCAATGCCCTGGGCAGGGACTGGCCCTACTGGGCGAGGATGGCCGACACGACAGGGATTGGGGCGGGTGACCCGATCTTAGCCCGACCGAGACGCCCGTCCCTACAAAGTTCTATGATCGCGTGTCCTTGGGATCCGCACCTTCCCAAGGACCGGGGGGCGGGTGAACCCCAGGCGGCCTCATCCCGGCTACCAGAGAGCGCTCGCCCTGCGGTAAGAACTTATCCATCGCGCGGGGCTTGCAGAAACATTCCGAGCGGCCGAAGGTTAGGAGGTCCCCCTGGCGGTTCTTAGACCCAGCCGGGGGGCGGTGGCCGGGTCTGGGGCGTGCTTCTGGCAAACCTCCTGGCTCGGTCACCTCAAAACCGATCATCGATCACGCAATGACGCCTTTCACGGCTGCAGTCCTCGCCATTGCATTCAATTCGGCTGCTTATCGAGCAGAATATTTGCGCGCCTCGATTGAGGCATTGCGCGAAACCAGTTCGAAGCCGCGCTTGCATTCGGGTTTTGCCGCGCCGGCGCTGTCGTGAACGTGGTTTTGCCGCAGGCGCTTCGGCTCAGCGTGGTCCAACGAGGCGGTTGTGGAACTGCAGTTCACGTCGATCGCATTTACAATTGGCGTCATCGAACTGACCGGAGGAGCCGAGAAAATAGGTTACGAGACGTTCCGCTTTTTTGATGCCTTCCTCGTTTGCGGGTTCATCTACATGGTCATGATGGCCTGTGTTGTGGTTGCTATCCGCTTCCTGGGAACCAGGTTCGCCGTCCCTGGTCTAGTAAGCTGATGCTTTAGAGTTGCAGGACCAGTTGTCTCGCGACGGTATCGCCTGTGTGCCTACCATAGGGCAGGCCTTTCCGCTCGCCGGCTCTGCTACCGCTTTTCGGCCGGTGGCGTCGTCTTCGATTGGGAGTAAGCTCAAGCGCTTGGGAGATGGCTCTTCCGTAGCCGCATCCCAAGGTCGGAGGTGGCCAATATATAACACCGATCGGATAGGATAGGATACGGATTGCACGCCCGGTGGTCATGTGTGATCGCCGACGGAAGGAAGAAGCTGACCACCGTCGGCAGACAAAGGGCCTTGCGCCAAGAAGCGGGCTCTGCCTGGGACAGGCCAGGCAGCTGTCCACCGTGCGATGTTCGTTCGCATCCAAGGTCGGGATTTGTACGATGACCATGGCGCTGACAATGCCGCCCAAGCACGAGCACAAGAGCCTGTTGTTTTCAGAGGTTGCCACCGATTTGGACGCCTTGCAGCCGGACGTCGCGTTCCTCGACATCCCACATGGCCGCCTACACCATCGAAGGCATAAGTAGTGATTAGAGCAAAGCTCCCACCGCTATTCGCCAGGCTAGTGACCCGAGCGATGCGATCGATCGAACGCTACGACTTCGACATTGGTGGCCCTTGTGAATGCCAGGCCCCGCAACGGTTCGTTCCCGCATGGGGCCGTCGGCAGCCTTATCAATTTCAGGAGGAGCGGAACCGGTTCCGCAGTCATCGGTTTTTGTTGATCGGAACAAGGAGCGAAACAATGGCCAATATGAGAAGCAGTACTGCTCGCGATGTTGCCACCGACGAAACCGGGAGCCTGATCGCAGCAAGCAAGGTGAACGGAACGAGCGTGTACAACCGGCAGGGTGAAAGCCTTGGCTCGATCTATGACGTCATGATCGATAAGGTTTCCGGTCAAGTGTCTTATGCCGTCATGTCGTTTGGCGGTTTTTTGGGCATGGGTGAGGATTATCACCCGCTGCCGTGGTCAGTCCTGCACTACGACACAAACCAGGGCGGATACGTCGTCGATCTGAACAAGGAACGCCTTGAAGGAGCGCCCACATATCGTGAAGACGACATGGAGCTGTGGGACGATCCGGAATATACTCGAGGCATAGACGAATTTTACGCCCGCTAGGGTATCTTATTGATTGGGGGCCGCTGGGATCAACGGGCGGCCTCCCGTGATGCTCAGTTGCTCAACTGAAGGCGTGTCTTGGCAGGCGCCTGCCTAAAAACCACCCGCCGGAACTCTCGGACTTCCTCCGGTCCCTCGATGGGCCGCCATTCGGCCAGCTGCTGCCGTAGGGACGTTTGGCTCGGTGGGTTGTAGCTGCCTGAAGGGAGCCCAAGCCCCCACAAACTGTAAGGTCACCTCACATGCGACACGGCCACCACGTTGGCCAGCGACATCTGCGCGGCCTCGTCGACGAACAGCACGTCCACCACGCTATGCGCGTCCGCCCGCGACCAGAAGAACGATGTCGCCCCCGCGACCCGGCATTCACGACGGTCCCAACCGACTTCCGCCCGTCATGGCCCTTCCGGCAACGAATTCGATAGGGACCACAGAACGCAACCTAACCTGGGGTATTCGCAGTGTAGCTGCCTATCCCGACCAAACGCGCCTGATCAACTCTGAGCAGTGTAGGGTTGAAGACTCGCGCAAGATGTACCAGCGTCCGCATCATCTTCGACCCGATCTTTGCTTGCTGTAGCAACTGTGCGCGTAATCTTGCGCGCACATAGAAGGGGCTGTCATGAAACGAAGAACTTTTCTGACCGGCGGAGCGACTTCCGTGGCCGCGATCTCTGCACAGCCTGTTCTGGCTCACTACGAGCCGCGCGATCCGCTGGAGAATGATCCGCCAGCGCCGGGTGACTTGGCGGCAACTGCGGCACGATTGCGTGCTCAGTTCATGCGCGATTTCGAACCGGAATATGTCGAGAACGTCATCATCCCGCACTTTCTGGTGAGCGTCTATGAGGGGGAGCGATCGTTCCTGCCGATGATTGACGTTGCGCTCACCAAGGAGAATGCCCTGCCCAACGACCTCTGGGGGTTGTTGAGCGAGACTTGGAGACCTGCGCCTGAAGACGGCGTCACAGTCTTCCTGCAGGGCCTTGAAAAGCGTGGCCCGGACAACCGCCGCAAACGCATCTACATGTCGGCGGTGACCCCCGACCTTTACCGGGCCAAGTACGGCGAGAAAATCACCGCTTTCTTCGACAAGCTCTTAGCCGAGGGCAATGCCGGTAAGCCACTCATGCGGCCGTACCTCGAAGGTTATTGGGACATCTACTGGGATCTGCACCTTGGCGTCCAACCCGATGCCATCCCGGCCAGGGTTCGCCAGATCGGCGACAGCTTCAACACGGTCCTGGCTTACCGCGATCCCACCTCAAGGATCGTCTATGAGAACTACATGACGGTCCGGGCCAATCTGGAATTTCTGAAGTCCTGGATTGATGATCGGATAGCAGACATTGTCTCTGGGAAGACACCGGATTCGGATAAAACATTCGCTTGGTACTGGGCCAAGAATGGCGAGGATAGCCGGTACTTCGATCACAAGGATGTGGTCTTCGAGTGCTTTCACAATTTTGTGGCATTCAGCCAGTGGGGCAACTCGATCTACAACATCATGTTGAGGCTAGCTGAAGGGGTTGGCGATCCGACGGTCCAGGTCGCCTTCAAGGCAACGATGGAAGGCGATCCGGACAACGCCGTAGGTGCACCATACACGCCCCTCGAGCGCTTCGTGATGGAGTTGTTCAGGCTGATCTCCCCTAACGGCGGCAGCATTTCCGCCCTTGGAGAGAACCGGGCTCCGCAGTTTGACCGGCATGGCTACATCATTAGCCCGCACACATCGACCAGCATCGATCCCGTGCACTGGACAAATCCTGAAGCCTTCGACCCGTCCCGCTACTTGCATGTTCCGACGAGCGCCGAGGTCGACGAGGCGAAGGCCAAGCAGATCGGCTTCGCCAAATGCCCCTTCGACCTTACGACCTTCGACGTCAAAGACGGGCGACAAGCGTCATTGCACAACAGTGCGTTCGGTACGGTTTTTGGAGTCGCCGATGGCAAAGCGCTGCCTGTCTGTGACTATGCAGGCTTTGCACCGTTCGGTTTCGGCTATCGTCGCTGTCCCGGCGAGCAACTCACCATCCAGGCGTTCGAAGATTTTCTGAGGAAAGTCTGGAGCGACAAGATCCAGTTCGTGAAGCTGAACATCGCCAATCCCGAGCCGCTTCCGATCGGTCCGGGAACCGTGATCGGCGACGACATGGGATTCAGTCGGCCGTCATAGCGCCAGCAAAACTCCTGGCCCGGTATCGCGAGGATCTGCGAGCGCTTAGCCGCAGCTTAGCGGACTTCTGCGACGCCGGTCCCAACTCTCGGTGAGCAAGTGCTCATATCGGCGCAAGTTTTGGGGCTTCCTTGTGCGTGCCGCATCCTTGCCGCCGTCCTTGACCCCGCCGGTGAAGCAACGCTGGTCGAGGAGCCGCTAGAGGGCCCGATTGGAACCGCTATCGCACGCAGTTCTGGTCGAGCCCGGGCCCTTCGCCACCGTTCGCTTCCTCAGGGGCGCGGAGACGCTGCGCCAGGCTACGGTGCGAGAGCGGCACGAGGAGTGAATGGATAGGAGGTGACCTCTCGGCCGTGCTGGTGGCCGTCGCCGTCGCGACTGGTACTATGGATTTCTGGATGGAAGGTCGCCTCTCTCAACAGCCCTGAGCCGCCGCTGTAGGCGACAGTTAGGCTGATCCCCCTTCGGCGTGTACAGCGAGTACGGCCACATGTCACGAACTCGGGATGCACTTGCGCCAGACGCGCTCGTTATGGTCGAAGCATCAGTCATGCGCCAGGAACTGCCGGTCGAGCGTGTCGAGGTGTTTGCAAGCCTTGTCGCTCTCTTCCTCCGTCATCTCGTGACCGTCGCCCCCGGCGTTCACGAGGAGCAGCCGCCGTGAAGATCACGATCACAGCTCTCGCCCTGATCGTGTCGATCATCCCTGCGTATGCCTGGGACGGGAATGCCCACCTGGAAGAGCAGGAGCGCCTACACGAGGTAACGATCATCGAGTTGGTCGCGCCCAATCGCCCCATACTCCGGGACGACGAAGCCCTGGTGATCGCCAATCGGTTGGAGCCTGCTCCCGAGCCGCTCGGTGATGAATTCAAATTCGAGCTGGTGGCAGGCACACCACGAGGGCGCGCCTGATGGTCCATAGACGCTTCAACGCAAAGGGCCTCTCCCTTGAGTTACCCAGGCAAGTGGCAATCGAACTCGGAACTCGGCCGCATCACGCGGCTGCAGATCATGCCCACCAAGAGACGCCCGGCGCTTGGCTTGATGAGCTAGAGGTGACACAAGCCAGTGAAGCTATGACGCAAAAACCTCGATCCCCCCGGCGATAGAATTGCGCTACGTGCGACGAGACGAGAGAGGCGACAGGAGGTTCCCGCAGGGGTGAGTGCTTCGGTCGGAAGGGACTTTATCACTCACCCCCGTCCTCGGAAGGTGCGGACCCCAAGGACACGCGATCATAGCACTTGATAGGGGCGGGTGTCCCGGTCGGGCTAAGATCAGGTTACCCGCCCCCAGTCCCTGTCGTGTCGGCGATCCTCGCCCAGTAGGGTCATTCCCTGCCCAGGGCAATGAAGTTAACGGCACCGACCCCCGAATGTTTCCCCGCAAAAATGTGAAGTGCCATGCACAAGCCTCTATAGCGTTCAGGCGGCCGGCTGCCATCGACTACACACCAAAGGTGGCCAGACCACCCGGCGGTTTATACCTAAGGGCTGCCCGCACCCATCGATATGTGAACTTCAGAAGCTCACCGTCTCCGAAAGAGGGCCAGCGCCGGGCTGACCGTGATCGAGCTGACGAACAGCACGGCGCCGCCTATCGCGAGCGGGGCCGAAACGCCCATCGAGAAGAGCAGCAGGAAGGCCATGCCGAACAGCAGGAACATCATTACGGCATTTGCAACAATAAGGAGGACAACGGCCACTTCGAGTTAATCCGGCATATCAAACAGCGGCCCCTTGCGGCGGGCTTGGCGGTCCCCATCGACATGATCGATGAAGCTGCTGTCCACCTGCAGCGTGACCCGCTGGCCGGTCGCCTGCAGCTCAATGGTCACAGTGTTTTCGCCGGCCTTGTCGACCAAGCTGACAAGCCACCGAAGGGCGACTTGATCCCCGACGCTAAAGTTCGCTGCCATGGACAACGTTACCATACGAGGGCGGTCGCGACGGCCTCGGAGTTGCGCTGCCAGAGGCCGAGACGGCCAGGATTGCGAGGCAGTGTGTGGGACGCTCACGCCATTCGCAACTACAACTTGGACCTCTGTTTTTCGATCCCTGAAGGATGCGGGCAATGCACCTTATCGAAAGCGGGCCTGGGGCCGGCGCGGGCCACGCTCTGAACAGCAAGAGCAAGAAAACGGCGTCGAAAGACAATTGGCTTCGTTTTCGCCCCGGACCTCGTGGCACTCTCACTTGTCGGGTGCATCATCAGGGGAGCATTTCCGCCAATACGAAATGGTAGGCGATCATGCCGATCAGCAGGCAGATGATGACGATGAACACTCGGTCGGACGGCGGCGGTGGCCACTTGCGTTTTGGCTTGTTGACCGTCGTCGGCATCAGCAGGCTTCCTTGCAGCGGGCGCAACAACGTCAGGCGATTACCACGGGGCGCGCCCGAGGCTCTTGCAATGCCGCTCGACCTGCTCGACCAGCACCTCCAGCTTCGTGCCTGGAAACTCTGTTTGCAGCCAGCGCGCCATTGCCCGGACGTCGATCTCGGTTGACGGCAGCATCGTCTGCAACGCCGCGCGGATCGCCAAGCTGATGCGTTGCTGGACCTCGTCGTCATCAGCCATGACACACTCCTCTCACCGGCTGACCCGGCTTCCAGCCCGGCGCTTTCGCCGCCGCGATTCCGGCCATCTTGGCGTCATATTGGCGCTCGACCTCGTGGCAGGCAACGTCTCGCGTTTCCGCCGTGCCGGCAGAAGATCCGGACCATTCGACAGCCGCATTCATCGCCCCATCCCAGCCCATGGTTGTCTGGCCCTTGGGCACGTGCGCCAGCGCATTCCTCATGAAGTGGACGCGGCAGCGCTGCCAGGTGGCGCCGACAACGCGGGTGATGGCGTTCTTCAACCCCTCGTGGGCGTCGGAGATCACGAGCTTCACGCCCTTGAGCCCGCGCTTGGCGAGGTCGCGCAGGAAAGTCGTCCAGAAGGGTTCGGCCTCGGAGGGGCCGATGTGCAGGCCGACGATCTCGCGCTTGCCCTCGGTCGTGACAGCCACCGCGATTATGGCGGCGACCGAAACGATGCGGCCGCCCTCGCGCACCTTGAGGTAAGTGGCATCCAGCCAGAGATAGGGCCACTCGCCGGAAAGCGGGCGCTTGAGGAAGGCGTTCACGCGCTCGTCGATGTCCTTGCAGAGCTTGCTGACCGACGACTTGCTGATGCCAGACATGCCCATGGCCTGCACCAACTCGTCGACCCGTCGCGTGCTGACGCCGGCAATCCATGCCTCCTGGATCACCGAGACCAGCGCCTTCTCCACCGTCTTCCTGGGCTCCAGAAAGCCGGGAAAGTAGCTGCCGGTCCTGAGCTTGGGGATCTTCAGGTTGAGGGGCCCAAGACGCGTCTCGAGCGTGCGGTCGCGATAGCCATTGCGCCAAGTCTGGCGCTCAGCGCTGCGCTCAAAGCGGCCGGCGCCGATCACGCCGTCCACATCAGCTTCCATGATGATCTGCAAAACGCTCTCCGCCACAGAGCGCAGGAAGTCGGCGTCCCCGCTCTTCGAAAGCAAGTCGGCAAGCGGAGTCTGTCCTAGGTCATCGGGTGTTCCTTCAGCTCGGTTGAAGTCCGCAAACTCCACCTTAGCCGCAGACCCTGATGACTACCTCAGCCTACACCCCAAAATCCACCACATCCGCGGACGTTACCAAGTCCGTCAGCGGGTTGCGCTTGCCCGGCAGCCTTGCAGGTTCCGCCTTGGCGAGGAGGTGGACATATTCGTCGCCCACCATGATGGGTATGTCATAACCTTCCAGCCGGACTGTTACCCAACGCCGGCCACACTCTTCATCGTGGGCCAGAGAAAATCGTGCCGGTCATCACGATCTCGTCGCAATTCTTGAATTTGCCTGCCATGGAGGCTCCTGAAGGGATGAGGGTCGCGGCGCTAGAAACACGGCATAGCCGACGGTGTTTTTTGCAGGCCGGCGATCATGGCATCCATCTGTCGGCCGCGCCAGAACATCCTTCTCTCAAAGTCCACTGGGACGGCTCGAAGACCGGGAGCGTTGTCTTCGAGCGTTCCCCGTCACTCTGAGGCCGGCAGGATGCCGGCTCCCTGGGGAGCCTATTTGCGCCCGCCGCCCTTGCCACCGCCGCCGGGGCCGCCGTGGTGGCCGCTGCCACCGCCGCCGTGGTTGCCCTGGTTGCCGTGGTTGCCCTCCCAAGGAGGATGTTCGCCTCAGCCGAGCCTTGTGCTAAGGTGCGCTGAGTGGCGGAACCGATGGGCGAAACCCGAAAACTCACCGCGATCATGGCCGTCGACGTAGTCGGCTATTCCCGCCTCATGGGGGCGGACGAAAGCGGCACGGCGCGAGCTGTGCGGGAGCATCGCAATGCGGCGCGGCCGATCGTCGTAGGCCTCGGGGGGCGCATCTTCAAAACCATGGGCGATGGCCTGCTGCTGGAATTTCCGTCTGTCGCCGCCGCCGTCGAATGCGCGGTCGCAATCCAGAAGTTGATGGCCGAGCGCAACGTCGAAATAGCCGAGGCGAAGCGGGTCGTCTATCGCATCGGCGTCCATCTCGGTGATGTGCTGATTGAGGGCGACGACATGTTAGGCGATGGTGTGAACATCGCCGCGCGACTTCAGAGCATCTGCGAGCCGGGAGGCATCTTAATTTCTCGGCTCGTTTATGACCAGATCGAAGGAAAGCTTGAACTCGGTGTCCGAAACCTCGGCCACCAGAAGCTGAAGAACATTGCTAAGCCGGTCGAGGTGTTCGCAATCGACCAAGTGGGCAAATCGGACGCCTCCGATGTGACCGATCAAACCAACGTGGCGCAAACCATAAAATACTGCCGGGCACCCGACGGGGTACGTCTTGCCTATGCGATTTCAGGCACCGGCCCGCCACTTGTGAAGGCCGGGAACTGGATGAACCATCTTGAGTACGATTGGGAAAGCCCCATTTGGTCGCATGTCTTTCGCGGGCTGTCGCAGGAACATATGTTGGTTCGCTACGACGCGAGAGGAAACGGCATGTCTGACTGGGACGTTGATAGGCTCTCACTCGATGCGTGGGTGACGGACCTTGAGACAGTCGTCGATGCGGTCGGCATCGAGCGTTTCCCGGTTCTTGGAATATCCCAGGGCGGCGCTGTGGCTGTTGGCTATGCGGTTCGGCACCCGGAACGAGTATCGCACCTTATTTTGTATGGCGCGTTCGCGCTCGGCGGAAAGAAGCGCGCCCCGGCTGAGAAAGAAAAGCGCGATGCAATGACGACTTTGATGCGTCTCGGATGGGGGGCGGATAATCCAAGCTTTCGTCAAATGTTTACCGGGCTTTTCATCCCAGGCGGTACGCACGAGCAGGCGGACTATTTCAACGAGCTACAACTGAAGACGACGTCTCCTGAGTGTGCAGCTCTATATTTCGATGTCGCCGGCGATCTCGATGTCACTGATCTTCTGTCCAATGTTAAGGCGCCGACGCTTGTCATGCATGTGCGGGATGACCTCGTAGTTCCATTCGAGGCAGGTCGCCGGTTGGCTGCAGGCATTCGGGGAGCCCGTTTCATCGCCTTCCCTGGCCGAAACCATTTGTTCCTCGAGCATGAGCCCGCCTCCAACCGTTTCTTCGAAGAGATCGGACTTTTTCTTAAGGGTTAACCGGGAGGGGAATGTAAGAAAGGTTCAAACGCCTCCTAGCGCCAGCGGCCCCGCTGTTCGCACGCTTCTTCACGGGGTCCTCAGTGGTTCGTAACTGCGTTCATCCTAGCCGGACTCGCCCAACCCCCCGACCACCGCGCAGTATGCACTCCTCGGCGCGAATCGTGGGGGTAGACGATGGCATGAAATGGTATTGATCCTGAAGGTGCGTTCTCTCGGTCCAGGCTGGAAGAGGCGCTCGCTAATTCCCCGAAGCCGCCTTCTGCGCTGACCGACGACGAACAGGCTGTTTGAGACATGATTGTCGATGCTCCGGGCGGGCAATGGTAGCCGCACAAATCAGCGGCAGTATCTTGGTCGATTCCGAACCATTCCTGTGGCGGCCAAACAGGCTCCTGCGTTCCTATACGGGACACGCTTCGTGTTTTGGTGCATGAGCAAAGCAAGTTTTGGCGCACTCATCGTGCCGACATTAAATCGGCCGTGCCGAGAGGGCAGCTTTTGGCGGCCGAGACCTCAGAAGCATCAAATGAACGGCCGGGAAGGCCGAGTTCCTCGCCCTGAAAAAATGGTCCGCCTTCGGAAAAGCTAAGCTCCGCATTCTTTGAGAGTGTCGAGTACCGCCTTTGCCTCGTTCAGATCGGGCGTGTTGAGGCCCTCGGTGAAGGAGGCAAAAACAGGCGCTAACACCTGCCGCGCCTTGATATTCATTCCTTGGCTCTTGCAAAGGCAGGCCAGGCGGGTTGCGGCGCGCAGCTCAAACGAAAGAGCTCCCTGACGTCGTGCCACCACCACGGCCTCGACAAAGCACTTCTTCGCGTCGGCATCCGGTTCGCGAGCAAGAAGTCGCAAGTCCCCCTCGAGCCGCAGAAGACTGGCCTCGAACAGGTGCACCTCGGTCCGCCTCATCTCCTCGTTGGCCCTCTCCAGCACCCGCCGGCCCGCGTCCGGGTTGCCGAGGCGGCCGTGGATCTCAGCAAGGACACCAAGATGATAGGTTCGGTGAAAGACGGCGCCTAGTTCATCGAGCTCGTGAATGCCTTGACTTACAAGGCTCAAACCCTCTTCGAGCTGCCCAGTCTCGGCTGCCACCCATCCCTGCATGACAAGGGCGTAGCCGCGCCACATCGGCATGTCGTGCTCGGCCGCAAGCGTCATTGTAGCGGCGGCGTAGCTTCGCACCGATTGCACATCGCGAAGAAGCATGGCCACTTCGCCACCGCCGTGGCAGAGAACGTGGCCGGTGGTGTTGGCGTGCTGGAGCTCTGCAGAATGCTGAGCGGCCTGGTGCGCTGCACGCAGCGCCTGGTCAGGGAGGCCCATGATCCACAAAACAAGTGCCAAAAAGGAGAGCCCTGATGCATGCGGGTCAGTCACGCAGTGAGCGGCAAGGTCACGGTCACGTGCGGCGTCATAGAGCGCCGGAATAGCCTCAAACTCAAGGCGGGCCTTTCGCAGCTCTCCCAGCTGCATCTGCGCGGCACCACGTGCTCTGTGGGCGAGGATCCAGTCGACAGGGTTGTTCTTAAGCTTCGCCGCGGCCAGGCAGCGTTCGGCAATCTCCAGAGCGGCCTTCGTCTCACCCCGCACAATACGGTTGCTGGCCAGACCGAAGAGTGCAGGGATGAGGCGTCCTAGCTCGCCGGACCGCTCACATAATGCGCTTGCCCGTTCGTAGGCCACTGCAACCTGCGGCCCACTCCAGCCCGAAAGCGCGATCAGCGGCGTTCCGATCGCGAGCTGGAACTCGAGCTCGGTCCGGTCCCTATCCTCCGAGGCCCGCAGGCCAGCGATCAGTGCAAGGCCTCGACGCAAGTGACTGACGGCCTCCCGGTCGGCCGAGCGTTCCGCGGCGCGCTGTCCGGCTTGCAGCCAGTACCCGACAGCGCGCTCTGCCTCGCCGGCCTCATTGAGATGATGGGCTACAAGCTCTGGTGATCTCCGTGCCAGTTCGGGGAAGTGCTGTTCCAAGGCAATGGCGACAGCGGCGTGGAGGTGGCGGCGGCGCTCGCGAAGCAGAGTTCCGTATGCGGCATCACGGACGAGTGCATGCTTGAACAGGTACCTTGTGCTTTCCCCTTCGTCGCGTCGGAGAACCAGCTCGGCCGCAGCAAGTTGGTCGAGAGCCGCTGCCAACTCGTCTCTACCGATGTCTGCCACCAGGGCCAGCAGTTTGTGGGGGACTTCCCTGCCTATGACGGCCCCGGCCTGCGCCACCGCTCTGGCGGAGCTGTCGAGGCGATCGAGCCTAGCCATCAGCGAGGCGTGTAGCGTGGCCGGAATTGCTTGCTCCGCTGTCGTGGGAATCGTTCGGCCCCCTCCAGCCTCAAGTAGGGCCTTAGTCAGTTCCTCGACGAACAGCGGCATTCCGTCCGTTCGCTCGACGATCTCAGCCACTAGCTCGTCCGAAATCGCAGCTGGGCCGGCGATCAGCCTGACAAGCTTTTCGGCCTCGTCCTGGCCGATGCCTTGGAGTGTCAGAGCTGTCGCATGCGGAAGGTTCGTCCATGAGGCATCGAACTCGCGGCGGCACGTAATCAGGAGAAGGAACTCTCAGTCGGTCTGCGCGTTCGACAATCAGCCTGAGGAACTCGCGCGAGCTCGGGTCAATCCAGTGCACATCTTCGAAGACCATCAGCAGCGGGTCTTGGCTTGAGAGTCCCTCAATCCAGCGCAACAGGGCTGCAAAAGTTTGCTCGCGCTTGCGATGGGGCGAAACGGGCAATGACCCGCCCTGCTCACCGAGGGGCAGGGACAGCATCTCCGCAAACAGCGCTAGATCTTTCGCTGTTGGTGAGGTTTGGGCTAGGAGCATTCCCAGTTTGGCCTGCCGGATTTCCGGCGCATCGCCCGGGGCAAAGCCGGCCGCCTGCTCCAGCTGGGCAATGAGCGGGTGAAGGGGACTATCTTCGCCCTGAGGCGAGCAGGAGTGGTGAAGAAGAGCATGTGACTGGCTGTTGAGCTTTGCCTGAACCGCCACAACCAGTCGCGACTTGCCAACCCCAGCTTCCCCCGAGAGCAAAATGACCTGACCGTTGCCTTTGCGTGCCTGCTCCCATCGCTCTAACAGGACGCGCATCTCCTCTTCGCGACCGACTAGGGGCGCCGGACCGGCGTGGAGCGCCTCGAAGCGACTTGGGACCGCAGTGAATGCATGAACAATCCGATAGGCCCGCACTGGCTCGGGGAAGCCCTTGACTTGAACTGGCCCGAGGTCTCGGCAGTCGAATAGGCCTCCGACCAGCCGTCGGGTGGTTTCGGCGATGACAACGCTGTTGGGCTCTGCAAGGGCTTGCAACCGCGCGGCCAAATTCGGCGTTTCGCCCAAGACCGCCCACTCCTGGGCCGCGCGTCGCCCTGGCAGATCGCCCACCACCGCCAGCCCTGTCGCAATTCCAGCCCGGATTGCCAGTGCGGTTCCGGCCGGTGATGCGAGGCCTTGTACGGAACCAGTCAACTCGAGCCCGGCGCGGATTGCGCGCTCTGGATCGTCTTCATGGGCCTGCGGATAGCCGAAATACGCCAACACGCCGTCGCCCATATATTTGGCAATAAAGCCCCCAGCTCGCTCGACAGCCGCTGTCGCGTGCGCGTGATAGCAGCCGATTAGCTCGCGAAAGTCCTCCGGATCCAGCCGGGTGGAGAGGGCTGTTGAGCCGACCAGGTCGATGAACATCACCGTGACTAGCCGCCGCTCAGCTGGCGAAGGGGAGGCCCCCGGTCGAGCATCATCGACCACTTCGGCGAACCCGGGCGTCGTTCCCGATGGGCCGACCAGATGCCGAATAGCGCGAAGCACTATCTTGCGCGGCCCGAGCGGAAGCCCGAGTTCCCGAAGGTCGCTGTCGGTCAGCTCCAGCAGGACCTCAGGCGTGACCTCGGCATCCAGGAACGCACGCGTGTACCGTTCCAGCCCCAGATCGCACAGCCAAGCGGCAAAGTCCACGTCCTGCCCCTGCACGAGCCTTCACGCCTCCCTGTTTCATCTTACTCGAGCCAGGCCGAGCATACCACGAAAGACTACGGCCTGACTGTCGCGAAGGGATGCGCCTTTCGTGTTCCGTTCCCTCCCTCGGCATCTCGAATAAGACCATTGCACCATAGTTGATGCACTGCGCTGGAATGCACCCCGGAAGGCATTCGGCAGGAGTACACCGATTCCAACTGAACTTCTCCTCAGCAGGCAGCGGCGCGCTGGTGGGTTTCCGGAGGGCAACTGGCTCGCGATGATCCCCGAGAGGGATACTTCGCGATCCTTGGGCTTTACAGCCCGACGGAGGCGGCGTTCAATAAGGCTTGGGTCTTTGCAGACATCAAGAAGGCCGGCGGAACAGGGCGGCGCGGTCCTGCTAGATCTCCTTGGTCTCCTGGCCCGCCACCCCAGTCGGGCTCGCCGGCCAATTATGTTCACCGAGAAAGCTGGAAGAGGTCTGCTGATCGTCGACCTCGAGAAGGACGTTCCTGAGGAGATGAACCGGCGTCAGATCGCCGTCAAAACCGCGGTGGGTAAGCAGGTCGAAGCCGACGTCGCGGCCTGAGAGAGGGGAACTGATCTGTGACTTGCTGACCGTTCGACACACACCGTCCACATGGCCGAGGCCAGGATGAACAAAACCGTTGCCGATCTCGCGCTACGCTGGCTCGCGCGCAACGCCGACGCGCTCTCCGATGCTGAGCGGCGCGTCCTCCAAAGCGCCATCGACCGCAAGACGCTGTCGCGAGATCGCGTCGAGCGGGAGGCGGCCGAATCCGGTGTTGGCGACCGGGTGGCCGATGCGATCGCTCGGATCGGCGGCTCGTGGACCTTCATCATCGGCTTCCTCGTCTTCCTTTTCGCGTGGACGGCGCTCAACACGGCGCTGATCGCCGTCGGCGCCTTCGATCCATATCCCTTCATCTTTCTCAACCTCATCCTCTCTATGCTGGCCGCCCTCCAGGCTCCCGTCATCATGATGTCGCAGAATCGCCAGGCCAAGCGCGACCGTAGCGACGCAGCGCACGATTACGAGATCAATCTGAAGGCGGAGATCGAGATCATGGCGCTGCACGAGAAGTTGGACGAATTGCGCCACGGCGAGATCTCGGGCGTCAGCGATCGTCTCGAAGCGCTAAGGGCGGAGATCGAGCGGCTGCGACTGGCAATCTCCACGCAGGCGACCACGAAATGATCGAGAGTATCCTTTCAAGGCTGCCCTTGGAGAAATCGTGTACTGCGTGTCGGTGGTTCGAGCGTTCCTTGGCCGGTATTGAGCCTTCGCACCTAGTGCCGCTCAGACGGCAATGCTGCCTAGAAAGCCATTTCGCGTACATGCGCGTCCTTCGCAGGCCTGTCCCGACGACTCCCCGCGCCAAGAGTTCCGAGAGTTCGATGGTCGTATCGAGTTTCGCAAACATGCTTGACGAGCAATGTTGCTCGGGACGGAAGCAAGCTTGGCAACCAGCGATGTATTTTGTTGCCGCTGGTCTTGCATATGTTTCAGGTGCGCCTTGAGGGAGGTGCTAATGATTAGCTCAATCCACTCTGCACATGCGCCCGCTCAGGCCGCCGAGCCACTGGCGCGTCGCCTTGACGCGAGCGATCAGACCGCCGTAACGAGAACACTACGCGCACGCGCGCGATGGGGGCTGTAAGAAGAGGGAGGCCAGGGATCCGTGCTACGCGGTCGTGATCTGCCTCATGACGTCAGCTTCACCGGCCAGGAGGCGGTCTTCACCCAGGCCAAGCGATTCAGGGCCAAAGCCCTGACTGTCGAAATCCACATCCCGAGCAAGACTGACACGGATTGGGCTGATGTGCTGGTCGGGCGGGTGGCGGCCTGAAGAGCAATCGAAATAGAAGGCGATACAGAGGCGAGAGGTGCTTCGGCTATCCCCCTACCACTCTTCAAAGCTCGTCTACAGCATTGGAACCGATATAGCATAGATTTTACACGGCCACCCTCGATCCCACCTGATGGTGTCTGATGCATGCTCTGCCGAGTCGGCGTGAAGTTCATCGCCGAGAACGGCCCGGGCCGGGCGTGAGGCTGAGGAAGAGCGTGCCTGCACCTCACAGAAGCTCTGAAGGCGAAGGCGGCATCATCGACCAGAACGAGATGTAGAGGCTTCGGGCTGAGGCTGAGGGAGGCAAAGGATGAATCGAGATGACGGACGCCGATTCCTTGAGGAGCGGCTCACGGAATTGAAGGCCTTTAATCCGAACCGGCATCGCATTCGGGACGGCAACCGAGACATCACTGATGAAGTGGTCGCACTGATCCAGCGTCACATCCGAGAGATTGAGGCGATCCTGGCAAGCCCTGACGAAGGCATGCGCACCGACGAGCTCAACGCGAGCAACGATGGTTAAGAAGGAGAGGATGAAAACGCCGGCGGCCCTGCTGATAGCGTTGAGCCCGACGCAAGCCCTGGCCTTCGATGCGGTTCGGGAAGTGCAGGAAAGGGCCGCTGCCTACGCTCTATGCCGGAGCCCAGATGTCGACGATGATGATACGACATGTGCGGCTCGCGACCAGCTCACGACGCCGCTGAAGAAGCATGGCTATTGCTTCAATCGGCACGAGTACGTGTGGGAGAAGTGCGACAAGTCTCGATGGGGGCGGGCCAGGCTTCAGGTTGAGGAAGGGTGCGGCCGAGTGAAATATTTTTCTCCAGCCCTAGCGTGCACTTGCCTCGCGCCCGACGCTATGCGCAGAGCGCCTGCTCGGCGGTAGCGAACAGCTGGTTCGCCGGAGCGAGGAACGGATACACCCTGCGGCCACGACCGCGGCGCATCATGTCGAGGCAGACCAGCACCTGGCCAGTGTCATCCTCGGTTGCCCTAACCTGGACCGAGGACAGGCGGCCCTCGTTCCGCCGGAGAACAGCCTGATCGCCCTTGCGCCAGCGCCTGTCGGACCGCTGGGAGCGTACTCGCGCCGACCAATTTTCAAAAGCAACCATGAAACGAAACACCCGATAATACTGAGACCCAGAGCAAAGCAAACGCCGTGCCATTCAATTGAGTGCCGGTTTGGTACACAATGGATCGACGGCGCCGGAGAACCAACATTGCGATGCGCGGTTGGCGAGTTGAGGCTGCCATGCCGTCAAGGGCGCTTACGTTGCCTTCAGGCTAGACCAGATCGCGCAGCCAAACGCTAATGTAGCCTCACCCGTTGCTGATAACGAGGCTGGCATCCTACTATGAGCCTGCTTGGTCTCGAATTCGGTAAACGACATCACGCTGGTCGGGGCCGGTATCGCGGATCGGATCGATGAGCGCCTCGCTCGGCATCACTCTCGCAGCCTTCACAGATCCTCGAGCTCAACGCCGATCTCATCGGCGGTCCAGGCATTACCATCGAAAGCATCGAAGAAATAGCGAGGCATGCAAGCTGGGTCGGCGCTTGATCCGATCCCCATTCACTCGTGAGCCAAGATTGTTCCTAAGTCTCGTGGTCCGCGCGTCGGGGGTTCAAGCGTCCCCTGGGGCGCTCGCAGGGCTCAAGCAAGTACCAGGCAACCCACAGTCTAGGACGGGAACGCGGTCAAGGTTGCGGGCGATAGACTAGGAGTTCGGTGTCCACCACGCCCAGCCACAAATAGGATCGACTTTAGCGGATATATGGCCCCGGCGTGATGATTTCGAACTTTCCAGTGACTCAGGACCAAGGGCGCCTTGTTTTTGCACAGCCTGGGAAGCTGCCGGCCAAGCGGGACATTGAAATGTCCTAGCAAACCTCGACGGAGGGATGCCGCTTCTGTGATCGGTGAGGTGACGAATTCGGTCGTGCCGGCCCGCGCCGTCCTTTAAGGTTCGGGACGTAGCGGGTCATGCGTTGGCCGCCCGCTCTTGAGAGACAACGATCGCGCTCCCGCCCTCCGCTAGGGAGCACGATCATGATCCGACTCAGTCATGGCTATTTCACCCCCGTCCAACTCCGGTCCTTGACGCAGGTTTTGGATAACGTCATTGGAGACCAAGAGGTCACTGTCGAGGATAGGGAGCGCCTCGCCGAAGTCGTCATTGCTTTGGCTCAAAGAGGTGTGGCTTCCAATGCCGACTTGGGGCGAGAATTGTTCAAAATGGTATCGAGCATGATGCTGTCATCCGGCAACTTTCTGAAGCCTCGGGTTCGCAAAGTGACGCCTGAACAATTTGCCGCGCTTCGAGCGCGGAACACTCCGGTCAATGAAATGGACTACAAACCACGCGAGGCGGAAGAGAATCCGTCCAGGTGATGAGGGTTAGGAGATGTACTAGGCTTCGGCTTGTCCTGTAGCCGCTCAGAATAGAAATCGGACCCCTTACATCTCATTTTGGTCGATGATACCGGCCTCGCCCTCAGCGCTGTTGCGCGACTTGGACGCGTGTCCCTTTCTCAGCCTGACCCCTGGCCCGCCGCCGTTCTCGGGGATGAATTCGATCCCTGCGGATTCAAGCGCGCTCACCATCTTCCCCCATGTGTCGGCTCGCCCGCCGGATTCTCGCCTGGAAGCTTCGAGCCGCTTGATGGTCGCCTCCGATACACCCGAACATTCAGCGAGGTCCGTTTGAGACCACGCCAGAAGCGCTCTAGCGGCCTTGATCTGCCTAACTAATACTTTTGGTATTGACTCCATGCCGATCCCAACCTGATACTTTTCGTATCGATAGCCTTCCCTGAAGGAAATTACAAGATGCCCAACACGACCGTTCCGGCAGCCGCCGAAGGCTTGCTTATTCTCAACGCCGTCGACCTCCTCGCAGACGCACGGCGGATAGTCGAGCTGATCATCATGGCTGCAGAAAGCCTTGAGCGCGAGCAGGCCAACCCTATCACGACCGTCGGCTGGATGGCGGTCGATAAGATGAAGGAGATCGCCGCGATGCTGCATCCGACGAGCAAAGACGACATGGGCGCAGGCATCGAGTGAACACATGGAAGCCGTGCTCGCAATCCCATTCGCTATCGGCGCGTTTGCCCTGCTGTTCATTCTGGCCCGCGCAATCGTCGGCCTAGGCCTGCTCTGACCTGGTGGCCGATCCGGCGACCCGTCCTGGCCATCATCAATGAGGAAGTCGCCCGCTCCAGAGCCTCTGATATCCGCCTGACGGTTGACGACCTGAGGGGATGATCGTGGCCAGGAAATCCGAACCGCTCCCAACCGCCTTCGTGGACGGGCTGCTTGCGCCCCGCTTCGTTGCGGATGGCGCTGGTGCATATGCGGTAAAGCTCAACGGCGATGTTGTTGAAGCGATCCTGGTAGCTGGCAAAGTCCGGCTGCATGTGTTGGCCAAGAAGGACGGCAGGGCAGCACGCATACGCCGGCTTGCCGTGCAAGGTGCCCCGCAATGAACGAAGAAGAGCTCGTCTACGGAGTGGGGTCAGGCTACACCAGCGGTGCGGTCAACAGCGGCGCGCGGCTCGCCCCAGCGGACAACAGCTTGCACGGCACTGGATTGTCGGCGGTGTAGCTTCGTTGGCAGACGACGTTCATCGGCAACCTCCAATGATTTTTCAGAAAAGCACCGGAACGGTTGCGAGCCGGCTAAGTTGATGAAACGTCGAGGACTCGAGACCTCGGTCGAGCCGGGGACATGGTAGAGGCTCCAGCAAGATCCCCTGTAGTGTCTCCGGCTGCGAACCACGGAGCCATTATAATGATGCCCGCCATTCCTCCGAACGTTGCTCCCGATGAGCTGCCGAAATTTTTGTGCCGCAAATGTGTCGGAACCGACCCGGTTGAAGTCGAACCGTTGGAGGACTCTGCCTGTCGTCATTGCGGTGCGATCGTCACCAAGGGCTGGTTGAACCCGGACTAGTCAGGAATGTTCTGAACAATTTGTTCCTACCGCAGGGGATCACGGGAGACCGATTGCGAGCGGGCCAGTTCTGAGGTGACGGGTTAGTGACATCGCCGGGCTCCTGAGGTTATGGTCACCCCAGGTAAGGTCGCCCTCGACCAAAGAAAACCCACATTCTCAGGAGCAATTTGCGTTCACGGTCGGTGTATGCCTCTGCCAAGAGAGGGGCAAGCCGGCTGTGAAGGCCGGGAGCTGTGCAAGCCGTATCTGCTCCCTGGCTCCTTGAACTACAGCCTGCGCCGGCTCGGAATGACACCGTCAGCGTAGATCGGATGCACAACCCCGGAACGGCCGCCGAACCAGCTGGCAATCGCACCAAGCACCAAGGCGATAAACGCTGAGATCGCACCCGTTGATGCTGCTTTGGCAGTCGCCCTTGCTGCATCCGTTGCTTGCTGCTTAGCCGCGGCTAAGGTGTCCCGATATTGCTTCTCGATGGCCGCCACCTGCTGAGTTGCCTGGTCGACCGGGATTTTGCGCGCCTGAGCCAGCGCTTCGGCCGCCTGCTCGCGAGCCGGTCCAGCCTCTGCCTCGGAACTCGTCATCAGCTTGCGAACGGCATTGACGGCCGAGGCATTTAGCGCCTCAGGATCGGTTCCGGTGGCGCGAACTTGAGCCTCGATCGTGTCCAACGGGTTTGCTTTGGCAACGATCGGCGCTGCAGCGCTGGCGACGGTTTGGCCCACTCCGCCAACAGCACTAGCTACACCCGAGAACACGCCCCCAACCAACGCGCCAACCGTGCTGGTCAGAAACCAGAGCACCAACAAGGTGGTGAGTGCCCATGTAGTCAGGCCATGCAGTGCGCCGGTAGTGGCAACGGTCTTCCCCGATAGCCGGGCTGCTATGTAGCCGCCCACGAAGGCAGCAATAATCCCGCTCAGCATGTACCAGACGCCCGCTGCAATCGAGAAGGTCGAAGCGGCAGGGTTGTCGCTAGTGCCGGGATCAAGCGTGGCAATGCCAATGCCAGCTCCGAGCATGGTGAGCAGAACTTGGATAACCAGGGCAACAACGACGCCAGCTAGGATAGCGCCCCAGCTTACGCGGTTCTGAAGGATCGAGCGGACCTCCTCGACCGGAGGCGGCGGCGCCAAAGTATCCTCGAAAGTGACTACGGTTGGGTCGGTCATGCCAAGGTCCTCCATGGAAAAAGGCCAGGAGCAGTCTGAGGGAAGGCTCCCGGCCGCTCGCAGCCATAGGAATGCCTACTTCCCAGAAGGCAATGACTGTCAAGCACGCTCTAACCAGCTCGGCCCACTACTGTTCCGGTAGCGGCAGTTCGAAAGCCGATGATGTCCCCATAGGGTCATCAGATGTCGTAGCCATTGAGGCGGACAGTCACCCGCTTCCGGCCAGGCTCCCCCATCGTGGGCCAGGGAGACCGTTCCGGTTCGCCCCACCGACCTCGTGTCCGCAGGCGTGTGTTCAAATCCCGTCACCGCGCTCCTGCGAGGCTCCACTGCCGGGGTCAGTTTTCTGATATATCGCGGGAGCCGATTGGATTATAATTCTGAAAGCGCCTAAAACCTGGACAGCTTGGAAGTGGAGTTTTCAATGCAGGTACCAGCATCGGTAAAGCCCGCAATATGGGGCGTAATCGGCGGCGCGATCGCTGCAATAATAATCGGCTTCGTCTGGGGAGGCTGGGTCACGGGAGGAACAGCCGGAAAGATGGCGTCTGCCAGCGCCCAGGATGCTACAATCCTGGCGCTTGCG
Organism: uncultured Alphaproteobacteria bacterium; assembly: GCA_963791325.1. GTDB lineage: Bacteria > Pseudomonadota > Alphaproteobacteria > Rhizobiales > Rhizobiaceae > JBEVJK01. The sequence goes on from CAWBRU010000015.1 coordinate 23,682, forward strand.
CCACTCTGTGTTGCAAAGGGGGAGCAGCAACCGGAACAGGTTGTTCTCCTAAAGAAAGAGAGCTCCTGGAACCGTGGCGACTTTGTCACCAAGGCCGGCTGGGTCGCTAATGTTAACGAAAAATATCGATCTGCCGTCGCAAGCGCGTGCGCAACGGCACTCGCGGAAGCCGTGGATGCGAAGCCTGCAGGCTGATGGCATCGCGGGGGCTAAAAATGGAAGACGTTGCCCGGGAAGCCATGACTTCCCCCAGACACGCTCGATTCACGGAGGGCGTTCAAGAGGTCCCTTTCGCCGACGGAAGGTTGCTCTGGTACAAGGCTTGAGAGTAGTTCCCGGAGCGCCCGGTTCTGAGGGGTGTTCTCTTCCCGAGAGAGGAAAGCACCCAGGTCTATATCGCGGGCACGCCCTCCAGATGCTGCGTTTGGTTGGTGTCTCACTAAGACGAGATCTCCGTCACACAGGAGCAGCCACTCATCGCCATTTTCGCTGCTGTAAAATACTGAATTCCCGTAGCCCATCATCACCTCCTATCAGCGGCGCAGAGCCGCCTCTCCTTCAAGCGCGACAGCGATTTAGGTGGCCGCCCAATATTCAGAGCGAACCAGCAGATTGGGAATTTCGTTTCTCGGACATCTTGTTTGGAATCCGTTCGAGATATCTTAAGCCAGCTCGGAGAAAAAGTCACAAATGAGGTCCGCAACTTTGACGGCTTCCGAATCGCTCATATGCGCAGCCGTCTCAACAGCAACCCTTTCAATGTCATCTTGATCGACGGCGAGGAGGTCCAAAATCCGGGCAAACTTGATCTTCAGCTCGGGATCACCGTCAAACTCATCCATGGTAACGAGCAGAATGCTCTCGTTGGCATTCATCAACCGCGTTTGAATGCTGTCACTTGACGCCGCGAGCGCTCGTATCGCTGCAAAAAATTGGATGCGAGCATTCTCATATTTGTCGTGCATCCTTAGTTACTCGTTTGTTGCCGGACACAGGCTCTGGACGGGAGATTCGAACGGAGATGTAGGCTGACGACGTGGCGGGAACATGGCCAGACGTTCAGGACCCAGCCTCTCTCGTTGTTGCTGATCGCTCTCATATAGGCCCTGAGCCGGTCTATCTCGCCGCGCACTATCCAGAACCTGCCTGGTCAGCAGCACTACGTGCTGATCCTGATCGGGGTGATGGGAACAGCCACGATGACACCGCCAGCATCTGCGGCTGCGCGTTGGGGACCGTGAAAGAGCCGCCTCAACCGGGCACGTCAAAGATCCTCGAAGATCTCGGCGAGAGCTCGCGGCGGTCGCCAATTGAGGCTTCGATGGAGCTCTGCCTCGGTGCGGGCTCCGCCCAAAGCCCTCGGGAGCGGTGACAATCAGTTCGGATTGCAGCCGCAGCGCTGTTCGACCAGAGCATCATGCAGCCTGATGGCCAGCCAACCGGCGTTCTGGCACTTTTCCGCACTCGACTGGATCGAACAAGGAGCGATGTCGTCCCTGCGGGATCGGTGTCGAACTCGACCGACACCAGCCCACCTCGCATCGGAATCTCAAACGGCCGCCTACGAAACGGAGACCCTAGATATTGGGCGCGCCACATCACCGAGCGCTCGTGGGATCGCGTCCCGGCCGGCGCAAAGCCCTCCATGCCCATGGCCGACAAGGGCGTAGAGTTGTGCAGCCGGGCACCAAGGGCGGGTGCGTTTTCTGAAGGGTCAGGGCGAGTTGCGTCATGCGACCCTGCAGGACTTACGCGAGGACTGAGCTAGACCCTTTGATCTAGCTCGAATTGAAACCGGAACTTGGGCCTGCAGATCCCGTTCGGGCTGCGCCGGCCCAGTTACCGGCAAGCAACCTAAAAGCCCACCCCAGTGAGCATGGTTGCGTTCGGAAGCGTCGATCCCAATCCCTCAGACGCTTCCGCTCATTGCCCCGGTTAGATGATGGGGCCGATGAGAAGCAGCAGAGCTCCCAAGACGATCAACGCGAGACCCGGCCAATGGGTAGAAATGCCGAGAAATCGCGTGCCTCGCGTCGCTGGTTCGAGCGTCCCCTGGGGCGGTATTGAGCCTTCGCGTCTGGTGCCACTGAGGCGGCCGAGATTCAGCGTCTTATAGAAGGTTATCAACAGGCCGGTGATCACAAGGGATGCGCCGAGCAGAACGAGCACCATCTTTGCCTCCCGCTAATAGCAGAAGCGCCCTCCGTGACGTCACATCTAGGGCGGACGCCGTCTTTTCACAGGCCAAACCGGAGTTCTCCGTCCGGGATAGCCAAGAGCACGACTCTCATCGAGAGAGAGCTTGTTCCTGATCTGTTCTGGTAGTAGCCTGTCTGAATGCTCTAATCTCTAGACGCTTTTCCGTTCAAAATTGAAGTTTGGTCTTTCGACGATGATCACGTCGACGAGCGGCTTGCCGTAGCCAAGAACTCAACCGTAGCCAAAGCGGCATATGAAGCCGCAGTAAAGGAGCGGCCAGACAGGATCGTGCGGCTCCGAAACAAGGCTCACGTTCTCGAAGAGCCCCTCCCAGGTAGCCAGCCCTACCCACGTTGGCGGGATCAACTGAGCGCCGCCCGCAGGTTCGGCTAAGAGGACAAAAATGACCCAACATCAGATCGAGCCGGGAATTGGCGAGCGCAAGCCATCAATCAGCCGCAGGCACGTACTGGCTGGCTTGGCTGTAGCGTCATCTGCAGCTTCACTCGAAGCTGCCAATGCCGTTTATGCCGTCGCCTTCCCCTTCCGAGAACCCCCAGCTTGGGAGCCTTGGCCAACAACTCACCTCGACGCCATCGATAAAGGAGATTTGGCGCCACGCCACGTAGCCGAGCAATCGACGATACCGTCTCACCCGGAAGGAACTTTCCTCGATGATCTGAAGCTTCTGTTCGGTCGTCCAGTGTCGGCGGCGTGCCTCGCCGGTGATCAGTTCGATCCGTCGATAATCGTCAGCCATTAGCCTGTGCTTGAGGATAGACTTAAGCCTCCCGCGCTAGGCCGATTGTCCGGTCGAAATGGGGGCCAGTTCAGAAGAGGTCCTGGCCCGTATTGAGAGGCTGGAGGCCGTCACCGCAAAGCGCTAGATGCATGCCTCCCCCAATCAAACGGTACGAATTGGCCAAATCCCGGACCTAAGGACCCTCGGTCTTATCCAACGCTGCTGAGACCGTTTGGCGAAGACGCTCGGCCATGTCACTGCTGAGGTGAAGGCGAACCCTACCTCCGCGGACATCTGTCAACGTGATCGCAACAACATCTATCGAGGGACTGTCGTCCAATTCAACGGCCGTCACTCTGAATTCATGCTGGTTCTGCCGTCCATTGGCCATCGTTCTCTCCCTGCCGTTGGCCTCGCTAAATGGCAAATGTCTACGGCGCTCTGTCGTTCCTCTGCAATGATTGTTGGCCTTCTCTGCGATCTCAAGCAGCGCGTGGCCTGGGGGGTGTGCCGCCGCGGAGAACAGGCTGGACGGGCCGCCCCGAGTCAATTGGGGCTGGTAGATTCTATGATCTGCCCCTTAAGGAGACCGTACTCCTCGAGCCCGCGCGGTAGAGCATCAGCGCGAACTTCCCTTGCATCTGGGACCATATTCATTACCCAGAGTTTTGCTTCCTGCAAATCAGCTATGCCCGCGAGGAAACCACGGCGTCGACCTCGATCATCCAATGTGATCAGCCATCCCTCTGGCGTCTGAGGCTCTCGCTCAATCATCTATGCTCGCATCGACCATCTCCGCGGCTTGGTGAGCGATCTCCTTGGCGATCGTCACCACAGGATCACTCGGCAGCGCTTCGTTCAAAGGAAGCTTGGTCCTGCTTTTCGCGCCTTTCCGGGCCTTCTGGGCTCTATTACCTTTCCGTTTCCTGTCCTTCGCCATAGATGTGCCTGCGCGTCGTTCTAGCCGATGATCCCCACCCTCCGGGTCGAAACTGCCCAGCAGTTGGGCTGTTCCCTATCCCGGCCCGCGGAGCGTGTTCAGCCGCTTGCCGGGGTCAGAGTGTCGGCCGGAGCGGATCGCTGCATGACCGCCTCAGCTCTTCAAGGTCTGCCAGGCAGGAACTGATGGAATAGGTGCCTCTTAGTGACCAAACCTTGGACTTGGCATCTCAGCGACCTTTCTTCGATTCTGATAGGCCAGGAGCATGCCCAACCCAGCCAACCCAAGAAGCACGGCGTTGCTGATCAACATGGTCCGCATATTTTCCGAATGAGGCTGGCCGTCTGCCTCGCGAGTCCCGGATCCGGGCTCCGCCATCTTGCGATGCTGTTCGGCCAGGAGCCCGGCCGGTGTGACATGAGCCGCCGCCACCTGGAGCTTGTTCTTCCAGCCGCTGATGACCTGCTCGTCACCATTCAATGCAGCCTTCAGCCCAACCTTGGCAACGTCCGCGGGATCATCCTTCTCGGCCTGACCGACTGCGGTGTCGAGCATGTCGGCCCGTTCGAAGAAGCGGGTCTCGGTGGCGCCTGGCATCAATACCGTGACGCTGACACCGCTGTCCTTGAGTTCGTGCCTGAGCGCGATCGAGAACGAATCGATGAACGCCTTGGAGGCGTTGTAGACGGCTTGGAACGTGCCGGGAATGAAGCCGGCGATCGAGCCGGTAAATAGAATCCTCCCTTCACCACGATCGAGCATGGCCCTCGCCACCCGGTGGGTCAGATAAATGGTCCCCGTGATGTTGGTATCGATCACATCTCGGATCTCCGGCCAATCCTGCTCGACGAAGCCCTTCCCCATGCCGCGTCCGGCGTTGGCGCAGAGCAGGTCGACCGCTCTGCCGCCGAGACTTTGCAGCACGCGCTCAATTTGGTCCTCCGCCGCGAGGTCGGCCCTGATCCCTTGCACATCGACATCTGCAACCGCTCGAACAGCCTCCGCCGCGCTTTCGATCTCGGCTTCGTCGGCAACGATGACCAGGTCGAAGTCGTGCTCCGCACACTGCTTGGCAAGCTCCAGGCCAATGCCGCTCGATGCTCCGGTAACCAAGGCAAGCTTTCGCTCCATCATTCTCCGGATCCTTCTGCAAATTCGAGCGCCCACCCAGGTGGCTGGGCCCCCGGTCTAACCGGTCGCATCCGCGCTTGTTCCAGGAGGGCTGCAGACCCGGACTACGCCCTAATCTGCCTAAACTCTCGAGAAAGGCAGTGGCAGGCTGAACCCGGTCTAAGACTAGGATGCCCAACCCTCAATCAGGTGCAGAGGAGAGGTAGACCGAGAGAGTTTGAGTTGGTCGGTTGCGTGACAAACGCGAAAAAATTCGGGCGGGACACTCGGCAGAAAAGAGGGCTGGAGCTTGGAGTAAGTGGGGAGAGAAATGGGGATAAACTAGCGAATATCCAAAATAGCTTTTCATGTCAATTAGTTACTAAGCGTACGTTGCGGCATCGACATCCGCCGCGTGCAGATGTGGCTCGGCCACCAGACGCTGCAGATGACGATGCGCTACGCGCACCTCGCGACCAACGACCTCGACCCCTGCGTGGCGGTGCTCGACCGCAGCGCCGCTCAGCAAAAGCCCGAGCGCAAGGCGGGCTGAATACCGTGCAGTTTCAGGTGAGCGCCCGCCGCTCCGGCCGGACGCCGCTGCCGCCTGCCCGGCCGACGGAGGGTCGCCGCGCCGGCTCGACGGTCCCGACGCGCTGACGAGGCGCCGCGGGCATGCAGCCAACAAGCACAAGGCCGGCCGATTGCGACGCGGAAGGCAGTCTCTCCAGCCGCCGCGGCGGCTTGCATCCGGTGTTTTGAGTTCAGCCTTGCGTTCGAGCGCAAAACCGTTTTCCACTTCGGCCGGAATTGCTAAGAGCAGCGTGACCCGAACCGCCACTCCCGCGAGGCGAAGCGAAGAAACATGCCAGCCGCAAGGCCGCTCCTCACGCCCCTGGTCGCTGCGCTGCCCGCCAACGTGCCGTTCGTCGGACCCGAGGCGCAGGAAAGGGCCCGCGGGCGTCCGTTCCGGGCGCGCATCGGCGCCAATGAGAGCCCGTTCGGACCGGCGCCCGGCGTCGTCGAGGCGATGGCCAAGGCCGCACCCGACATGTGGATGTATTGCGACCCCGACAATTTCGACCTCAAGGCGGGTCTCGCGCGCCATTTCGGCGTCGCTCTCGGCAACGTCGTCGTCGGCGAGGGCATCGACGGCCTGCTCAATCTCTTGGTGCGCATGTTCGTTGCTCCGGGCGACGCGGTCGTCACCTCGCTCGGTGCCTATCCGACCTTCAATTTCCACGTCGACGGGTTCGGCGGCCGTCTGGTTGCGGTACCGTTCGCGGACGACCGTGAGAACCTCGACGGCTTGCTTGCCGCCGTCCGCCGCGAGCGAGCGCCGCTGGTCTATCTGTCCAATCCCGACAACCCGATGGGCACGTGGTGGCCGGCGGCAGAGGTTTCCGCCTTCGCGGCCGCCCTGCCCGCGACGACGCTCTTGCTGCTCGACGAGGCCTATGGCGAGACCGCGCCGCCCGACACCCTGCCGCCGATCGATGTCGGGCAGGCCAATGTCGTGCGCCTGCGGACGTTCTCCAAGGCCTACGGCCTCGCCGGCATCCGCTGCGGCTATGCCGTCGGCGAGGCCGGGCTGATCGCCGATGTCGAAAAGGTGCGCAACCACTACGGGGTGAGCCGGATGGCGCAGATCGCCGGGCTGGCCGCGCTGGGCGATCAGGCCTATCTCACCGCGGTGGTGGGCCGGGTCGCCGCCGGACGCGACCGCATCGCCGCGATCGCACGCGACAACGGCCTGTTGCCGATCGCTTCGGCGACCAATTTCGTCACCATCGACTGCGGCCGCGATGGCGCCTTCGCGCTGTCGGTGCTGAAGAACCTTTTGGCCCGCGACATCTTTGCGCGCAAGCCGATGGTGCCGGTCCTCGACCGCTGCATCCGGATCAGCGTCGGGCTCGATGCCGAACTGTCGCTGCTGGCCGAGGCCTTGCCGGCAGCGCTCGCTGCCGCAGCCGCCCCGGCGTGACCGGCCAAAGCGCGATTCGGCCGATCCGGGTCTCTCGGGCTGTGGCGCTCAACCAATGCCGGGAAAAGCGTCCAGGGTTTTCCGTCCGGAATTGTCGAAGAAACAAAGACTTAGAGCGAAGCACCGATTCCAAGAAGAGCTGATCCGCTCTAGCCTTCAGCCGCCGGCCGGGTGAGGTCGAGCTCGAACGTCTGGCCGACCAGGTCCTGGCCGAAACTGTGATGCGTGGCCTGCGCCGTCAGGCGAAAACCGGCGCGCTCGTAAAGGCGGCGGGCCGCGACGAGCACGTCGTTGGTCCACAGGGTCAACCGCAGGTAGCCCGCCCGCCGCGCCTCGCCGACGCAGCGCTCGACCAGCAGGCGGCCGATGCCATGGCCCCTGGCGAAGGCTTCGACATGCAGCAGGCGCAGCTTGGCGGTGGCCTGATCCTCGTGGACCAGCATCACCGCCCCGACCGGCAGCCCATCGAGCTCGGCGATCCAGCAGAAGTCGCGGCCCGGCTGGTGGTGGCGCAGAAACGCCGCGCAGATCTCCGCGACCAAGGCCTCGAAACTGGCGTCCCAACCGTATTCGCCGGCGTAGAGCCTGCCCTGGGCGGACACGATCCAGCCGATGTCGCCGGCGCGATGGGGGCGCAGCGTGGCTTTGCGGCGGGCGACGCCCGCCGGCCGCGCGGTCTGCGTCAACAGCGCCGACACCGCGTCGAGCGCCTGGCCGAGCCGTGAGCGCTCATAAGGATCGAGCGGCGCGATCAGGCGGCCGACCTCACGATCGGCGGCCGACTGCAGCTCGGCCAGCGCGGCTTGCCCGGCCGACGTCAGCGTCAGCCGCCGGCGGCGCCCGTCGCTCGGATCCGATGCGGTCTCGAGCAAGCTGCGGCCGGCAAAGCCGCGCAGGATCCGCGCCAGATAGGCGGGGTCCAGACCGAGATCCTGGGCGATCTCCACCGCAGCGGCCGCACCCCGCTCTCCAAGCTCGAACAGCACCCGCGCCTCGGCCAGGCTGAAGGCACTCCGGCTCAACGTCTCGTCGAGCAGCCCCGCCGTGCGCGTGTAGCGGCGGTTGAACGCCCTGACCGCCGCAATCAGCCCGATATCCTGCTCGACCATCTTCGCCTCGCCGAATCTGAACAGCGCCTCGAAAGCTCCCTCGATCCTGGACAGAGTCAACAAAATTTCGTGGACCTGGTCCACTATTTTTTTGCTTTTCGGCGGCGATTTCGGCCTCACCTGGGCAATTCTGCCCATGGCGCCGGCGTGTCCTACGCGGCACAATCATCGTGCTCTCGCAGCCCAACCGAGAGCCTGCCCCGTCCGGCGAGCGACTCACCCCGAACCCCAACCCACGCTCGCCGGACCCCTCCGCCCGGTCCGCCACGCGGACGTCGCGGCCAGCTGCGGAAAACAGCTTGCGCTTTCGCTGCGCCGCCCTAGTTTGGCCGCGCCGCCCGCCCGACAGCTGTTTTTAGGCGACCGGCGCGCGGCAGAAGGACGCTCACATGCCGGACCGCAATCAGCCCTCCGCAGCCTTGCCGCTGCGCGCCGTCGAGGTCTGCGTCGAGAACACCGACGGCCTGCTCGCCGCCGAGGCTGCCGGCGCCGACCGGGTCGAGCTCTGCGCCGCGCTGATCGAGGGCGGGCTGACGCCGAGCGCCGGCATGGTCAGGCAGGCGCTGCGGCTGGGCACCGTGCCCGCCTATGTGATGGTGCGTCCGCGCGGCGGCGATTTCCTCTATACGGAGGTGGAGTACCGGGCGATGCTCGCCGATGTCGAGCTGTTCCGCGAGATGGGCGCGGCCGGCGTGGTGTTCGGCTGCCTTTCCCCCGACGGCACCATCGACGGCGAGCGCATGGCCGCGCTGACCGCTGCGGCCCGGCCGATGGCGGTCACCTGCCATCGCGCCTTCGACATGACTCGCGACCACCGCGAGGCCGTCGAGGCGCTGGTTGCTGCAGGCGTCGACCGGGTGCTCACCTCCGGCCGCCACGACACCGCGCTGGCCGGCATCGGCGTGCTTGCCGAGACCGTCGAAGCCGCCGACGGGCGGCTGGTCGTGATGGCCTGCGGCGGCTTGGACGAAACCAACATCGCCGAAGTCCAGAGGCGAAGCGGCGCGCCCGAGCTGCACTTCGCCGCGCTCACCGAGGAGCCGAGCGGCATGCGCTTCCGCAACCCTGCGCTCGGCATGGGCGGCACGGCCGTGGAACGGGAGTACCTGTTGACCGTGACCGCGACGGAACGGGTGCGGGCGGTGATCGCCGCGGCGCGCGCCGGTGCCGGCGCCGCTAGCCGACTGCCTTGACGCACATCGGCGTGCCGACCTCGATCGCCGCGCCGGTGTCGGAGAGCAGGCCGGTCGCAGCATCGCGGGCAAAGATCGACACCCGGTCGGCGTTCTGATTGGCCGACAAAGCGAGGCTTCCGGAAGGCGTCAGCGCCAGATTGCGCGGGGTGGCCCCGCCGCACGGCACATGGCCGATCGGCTCGAGCCGGCCACCGTCGACGGCGAAGATGGCGATGCTGTCATGGCCGCGATTGGTGCCGTAGATGAAGCAGCCGTCGGGGGAGATCTGGATGTCGGCGCAGTGGTTGCCGGCTTTCGCCGCCTCCGGCACGGCCGGCTTGCTGTCGACGGGCGCGAGTTCCCCCTCAGGGCCGAGCGCAAACGACGCCACGGTGGAATCGAGCTCGTTCATGACGAAGACGAAGCGGCCGGCAGGGTCGGACACCATGTGGCGGGGGCCGGCGCCGGGCGCAGCATGCTGCTCGCCGAGGCGGGTCAGGCTGCCGTCCTCGCCGAGCCGGTAGCGAACCAGCCGGTCGATGCCGAGGTCGGCGACCAGGAGAATGCCCCCGTCGAGCTCCAGCACGCTGTGGGCATGGCTGCGCTCCTGGCGCTCCCGGTTCGGGCCGGTGCCGCGGTGCGCGGCACTTGCCAGCGGCGCGGTGAGCGCCCCGTCGGGACCGATCCCGAACACCACCAGCGACTGGTCCGGCCCGCCCTCGCCCATGCCGTAGTTGACGACCAGGAGCTTGCTGCCGTCCTTGGTCACCGCGTTGTGGGCGGTGATCGAGCCGAGCGCCGGCTGCTTGTTCAAATAGCGCAGTCCGGCCGCCCGGTCGAACGCATAGGCCGAGACCACGCCCTCGCGCCAGGCGAACACCTCTGAATTTGTATAGACATATTTGCCGTCGGCGCAGACCGACAGGAACGACGGATTGTCGACCTCGTCGGTCTCGGCGAGCAGCGTGACGCGCAAGCTCGCTTCGTCGAGGCCGAACACCGCCAGGCCCTTGCCGCGCGCACCTTGGAAATAAGGCGCGGCGCGATTGAGGCTGCCGACGAACAGCGTGAGATCGCCCATGGCGTCCGCCTCCTTCCCTACCCTCGGTTCTTATCTGAAGGTTCTCTTTGCTAGTAAGCGGAAATGGCGGGATCCTGTCAATTGTGGCGACGAGCGCCCGCTCGGCCCTCAACTCGACGTGCGGTCCTCCGCGAAGGCGCAGCGAAAACCCGTCGAGGATCCGAGTTTCCCCTTGAACACGCGCTCCATATGTGAAAACTTTATTTATAAAGGAATTGGGGAGGAGCCGACATGACCCTTGGCCGTGCGCGCGGCTCGGGCTGCCGATGAGCGATTTTGCGCCGACGGTGGGGGTCTCGTCCACCCATCCGACCGACATGCCGGCCGACGCACAGCGATCTGCCGGTGTGGAATGCCGAGAACTGGTTCTACGAGGACTGGCCGGTCGGCCAGAAGATCCGCTCGCTGCGGCGGACGATCTCCGAGGGAGACAGCCATCTGTTCAACAGCTTGGTCCTCGACATTCACCCTTATGTGCAGGATCAGATGTTCGCGCAGAGCGAGGGCGTATTCGGCAAGCGGCTGGTCGCCGGGCGCGTTCGTCTTCTCGGCAGGCCTCGGGCTCGTCGCGACCAACTGCGTCAACGCCTTTTCCTACGGCTATGACAAGCTGCGCTTCATCAAGCCGGTGTTCATCGGCGACACGATCTACACGATCCGCAGCAACCTTGACAAGAACGGCCGCGCTACAAGGACATGGGCCTGATCCGGGCGAGCTACGAGGTGTTCAAGGACGAGGGCGAGCTGGTGCTCTATTGCGAGCATCTGCAGACGGTGAAGTACCGCAACCCGGCCGACTTCGTCGGCAAGACGGAGCGCTAGCAGCGATGCCGGGAGATCGCGAATTGCCGCTCGCCGGGCTCGTCGTCGTCGACATGAGCCAGTTCCTGTCGGGCCCGTACTGCTCGCTGCGGCTGCTCGACCTCGGGCGCCCGGGTGATCAAGATCGAGCGCCCCGACGGCGGCGACCTGTCGCGGCGGCTCTACCTCAGCGACACCGAGATCGGCGGCGACTCGACCATCTTCCACGCCATCAATCGCGGCCAAGGAAAGCCTCGCCGTCGACTTGAAGGATCCGGACGACCTGGCAGCGCTGCGCAAGCTGCTGTCGCAGGCCGACGTGCTGATCCAGAATTTCCGGCCTGGCGTCATCGAGCGGCTCGGCCTCGACTACGACAGCGTCGCGGCGCTCAACCCGCGGCTGGTCTATGCCTCGATCAGCGGCTATGGCGAGGACGGCCCGTGGGTCAAGCGCCCGGGCCAGGACCTGCTGGCGCAGTCGCGCTCCGGGGTGATGTGGCTGAACGGCGACGAGGACCAGGGTCCGGTGCCGTTCGGCCTGGCGATCGGCGACATGCTGGCCGGCGCGGCTGCCGCCCAGGGCATCCTCGCGGCGCTGGTGCGACGCGGCGTGACCGGCAAGGGCGCCCATGTCGAGACGAGCCTGCTCGAGGCGCTGGTCGATTTCCAGTTCGAGGTGCTGACCACGCACCTCAACGACGGCCGCCGGCTGCCGCGCGCGCTCGAGCTTTCGCAGCGCCCATGCCTATCTGTCGGCGCCTTACGGCGTCTACCCGGCCAAGGACGGCTTTCTCGCTATCGCGATGACGCCGATCGCCAAACTCGCCGCCCTGCTCGACCTCGACGCGAGCTCGCGCCCTATGCGCGACGAGCCGGCGACCTGGTTCACCGCCCGCGACGAGATCAAGGCGATCATCGCCCAGAAGATCGCGACGCGCACGATCGAGGACTGGCTGAGCGTCCTCGAGCCGGCCGATATCTGGTGCGCCAAGGTGCTGAACTGGCCGGAGCTGCTCGACCATCGACGGCTTCAAGGCGCTCGACATGCTGCAGACCGTGACCCGCGACGACGACGTCTCGATCCTGACCACGCGCTCGCCGCTGCGCGTCGACGGCGTGCGGACCAAGGTCGATCGCGCCGCACCGCGCATCGGCGAGCACAGCGCCAGGATCCGAGCGGAGTTCGGCCTGTGAGCCACCCTCGCGGCGGCATGACCTGGAACCACCCGCGCGGCTACGATCCGATGGTCGCCTGCCGCGCGCTCTGGAGGCGAAAGACCGGCGTCGAGGTCGACCTGGGACAAGCGCTCGCTGCAGGACTTCGAGATCGTTCCCGGTGGAGGAGCTGGCGCGCCGCTACGACCTGATCGTCATCGACCACCCGCATGTCGGCCAGATCACCGCGGAGGGCTGCCTGACGCCGCTCGACGTCGCCGGGCGCGAGGCCGAGCGGACGGCGCTTGCGGCGGGCAGCGTCGGCCGGTCCTATCCGAGCTACACTCTGGCAGCGGCGGCAATGGGCGCTTCCGATCGATGCGGCAGCGCAGGTGCAGGCCTACCGGCCCGACCTGATCGAGGCCGCGCCCGCGACGCTGGGACGGAGGTGCTGTCGCTGGCCGGCGAGGGCCGGGTGCTGCTGCCGCTGCGCACGCCGCATTCGCTGATGGTCTTCTACACGCTCGCCGCCAATCTGGGCATGCCCTGCGCGACGGGCGAGCCGGGCGAGCTGATCGACGCGGCGAACAGGGCATGCGCGTGCTTCGAGATGATGCGCGAGCTGTTCGCGCTCGTCGATCCGGCGTGCCTCGACCATGGATCCGATCGCCGTGTCCGAGGCGCATGGCCGCGGCCGGCAGCCGGATCGCCTGCGCGCCGCTGATCTACGGCTATGTCAGCTATGCGCGCGACGGCTTCCGCCCGCACCGCCTCGGCGTTCGCCGACATCCCGCAGGCAGGCGCGGCCGGGCCGGTGGGCTCGGCGCTCGGCGGCACCGGGATCGCGGTCTCGGCGTTCTCCCGCGCGCCTGCTGCGGCGATCGATTTCGCCTATTGGGTCGCAAGCGGCCGCGGTGCAAAGCACCGTCTATGCCGGCTCCGGCGGGCAGCCCGGACATGCGGCTGGCTGGGAGGACGCCGGCCGTCAACGCCGACAGCGGCGACTTCTACAAGGCCACCCGCGCGACCCTCGACGGCGCCTGGGTGCGGCCGCGGCACGACGGCTACATGGCGTTCCAGCAGGCGGCTGCCGACCGCCTCGGCGCAGCGCTTGCCGCGGGCGAGCCGGCCGCGGCGGTGATCGACGACCTCAACCGCCTGTTCCGCGACAGCTTCAAGGGCGGCAGTTCCGCTACCGGAAACGTCAACCAGAACGCCTGAAGAACCATGGAGGAGAGACAATGCGCGTGGACAGAAAGAGCTTGCTCGTCGCAACCGCAATCGGCCTCAGCGCATCGGGTGCGCTCGCCCAGGACGTCGCCGGCACGATTGCCGGCCTGCCGCCCGAGCTCAAGGCCCAGTATGACGGCGCCCCGCAGAAGGTGCTGCCTTCGGCCTGGGACAATTTCACACCGGCGGCCAAGCCGTGGAAATGGTGCCATTCGGAATCCTACCAGGGCAATCCGTGGCGGGTGACGGTGACCAACGAGCTGAAGCGGCTCGTCGACGGGCTGATCGCCGACGGCAGCGTCGCGAGCTTCGAGGTCGTCCGATTCGAACAACGATGTCAGCCAGCAGATCAGCCAGATCCGCGCCTTCATCGACAAGGGCTGCTCGATCATCACCTCGATCCCCGGCTCGGCGACGGCGCTCGACGATGCCATCGATGCTGCTGCCAAGGCGGGCATTCCGTTCGTCACCGCAGCCGGCTCGGTGACCAGCCCGAACGCGATCAATGTCGATTCCAACTATTCGCGGTGGGGCTACGACATGATCGCGGCCATCGGCAAAGCCCTGCCGGACGGCGGCAGCGTGCTGATGGTCGAAGGCATCGCCGGCCACCCGATCGTGGTCCAGGAGCGCCAAGGCGGCGACAAGGCGCTCGGCGAGAATCCCAAGCTCAAGGTCGCCCGCAGCGTCAACGGCAACTGGACGGCCAACGTCACCAAGACGGTGGTGCTGCAGGCGATCGCCACCAATCCGGCGCCGATCGACGCGGTGTGGACGACCGGCAGCGAGAGCCGGGTGATCGCCGAAGCCTTTGCCGAGGCCGGGCCGGCCGGCACCGCTGATCACCGGGTCGATCACCGGCGATGCGCTGGGCTACTGGAAGGCCAATCCCGGACAAGTACAGGTTCGAAGGCCACGCGGTGCTGCCGCACTGGACCGCCGAGACCCTGTTTCGCGTCGGCGCTGCGCATGCTCGAGGGCCAGAAGCCGAAGCTCAATACGCTGTTGATCCCGATCCCGCCGGTCCACGCAGCCGAGCTCGCCTCCTGGTACAAGGACTGCATGACCCCGGATGCCGTTTCGGTGTTCCCGGTGCCGCCGAAGGACCCGATGCCGGAGGAGTGGATGGACGCCTATTTCACCAACCCGGCGCCGACCAAGGGCTGGGACTATTCCAAGGTGCCCGACGCCTGCGCCAAATGAGCAGCCAAGATCCGGCATGCGGCCTGCCGGGCCGGCGCGGGGTGAATGCGATGCTTGAGGTGGCGGCGCTGTCGAAACGCTACGGCGAGACGATCGCGCTCGCCAACGCCTCGATCGTGTTCCGAGCCGGCACGATCCACACCATCCTGGGCGAGAACGGCTCGGGTAAGAGCACCCTGGTCAAGCTTCTGTCCGGCATCGTCAGGCCCGACAGCGGCGAGATCCGGCTTGCCGGTCGGCCGGTTTCGGGCGGCGGCCCGGCCGCGTTCCAGGCCGCCGGCTTTGCCACCGTGTTCCAGGAGGTGCTGATCGCGCCCGACCGCTCGGTCGCCGACAATATCCTGCTCGGCCTCGACGGGCTGTGGATCCGGCGGGTGCCGCGCGGTCAACGCCGGACGCGCGCCGCCGCGGCGCTTGCCGCCCTCTCCCGCACGCCGGTGCCGCTCGAGCGGCCCGCCGGCGAGCTGCCGCTGGCGGTGCAGCAGCTGGTGGTGCTTGCCCGCGCGGTCGCCCGCGACCCGCCATTCTGATCCTCGACGAGGTCACCGCCGCGCTGGATTTTTCCGACCGCGAGGCGGTATTCCAGATGATGCGGCAGCGGGCGGCGGCGGGCGGCCTGGTGCTGTTCATCACCCATCGCATGGACGAGGTGATGGCGCTCTCGCGATCGGATTTCCATCCTGCGCGGCGGCCAGGTGGTGCGCACCGAACCGCGCGGCCGGTCCAGCGCCGGTCAATTGCTGCGGGCGATGGCACCGGAGACCGCCGCGGGCCTGGCGCATGGCTGAACCGGTGCTGATCGGCCGGGACGTGGTCGTCGCCGCGCGGCGCCCAACCGGTGTCGCTGTCGCTCGGTGCCGGCGAGATCGTCGGGCTGGCCGGGCTCGACGGCCATGGCCAGGAACGTTTCCTCGAGACGCTTGCCGGGCTTGCCCGGCCCCGCTGCCGGCACCGTGGTCCGCCAGCGACGGACACGCTTCCCGCCCGATCGAGGGCTTCCGCAGTGCGGTCGCGGCAGGCATCGCCTATCTGCCGCGCGATCGGCGCGCGACCGGCATCTTCCCGACCCAGTCGATGCTCGACAATTTCGCCATCTCCACCGTCGGCCGCGACCGCGGGCCGCTCGGCCTGATCGACTGGCGGCAGCGCCGTGCGCCGCTACGAGCGCTTCCGCCGGACCCTGTCGATCGTCGCGCCGCGTCCGGATGCGCCGATCACGACCCTGTCGGGGGGCAACCAGCAGAAGGTGCTCCTGGCGCGCGCTCTGGCGCTCGAGCCTGCCGTGCTGTTGCTCAACGACCCGACCCGCGGCGTCGACGTCGCCACCCGGCAGGTGCTCTACGGCGTGTTCCGCGGGCTGGCCGGCGAAGGCATGGCGCTGGTCATCCTGTCGACCGAGATCGAGGAGGTGCTGCTTCTCTGCCAGCCGCGTCCTGGTGTTCCGCGACGGCCATGTCGGCGGCCGAGCTCACCGGCGCGGCGATGACGGCCGAGGCGGTGATCGCGGCGATGTTCGGGCGCGCGGCATGAGCGGCCGTCTCACCACGCTGGCGGCCCGCACCGGCTTTGCGCTGGTGCTGCTGGTGGTGCTGCTCGCGGCCAATCTGATGCTCAACCCGGCCCGCTTCCAGCCGGCCGCCTGGGGCACGCTGCTCGGCCTCGCCGCGCCGCTGATCGGCGCGGCTGCCGCCTCGCGCCGGTCATCCTCGCCGGCCGCGGCGGCATCGACATCTCGGTCGGGCCGCTGATGGGCTTCGTCAACGCGGTGGTGATCGCCGTTCTGTTTCTCAAGCTGGGCATCAGTCTCGCCGCTGGTGCTCGTTCCGGCGGCGCTGGCGGTCGGCGGCCTGGTCGGCGCAGCCAACGGGCTTCATGGCAACGATGATCCGCATCCAGCCGATCGTCGCAACGCTCGGCACCTATCTGATTCTCGCCGGCGTGACGCTGACGCATCCTGCCGGCGCCGATCGGTCCCGCGCCGGCCTGGCTGAAAGCGATGGCCGGGCCGCTGTCGCTCGCTGCCGCTGGCGGCGATCTTCCTCGCCTGGTGGCTGATCCGGCAGACGCCGTTCTACGATCAGCTGATGGCGGTGGGCAGCGACGACCGCGCCGCCTACACCGCCGGCGTGCCGGTGACGCTGGTGCGCTTCCTGGCCTACGTGCTGACCGGCGTGCTGGCCGGCGCCGCCGGGCTGATGCTGACCGCGCTGATCGGCTCGGCCGACCCCAATATCGGCCCGAGCTATACCCTGATCGCGATCGCCGCGGTCGCCTTGGGCGGCGTCAGCCTCGCCGGCGGGCGCGGCGGGCTGGCCGGCGCGGCCATCGGCGCGGTCGACATCTTCCTGCTGCAGAGCCTGCTCACCGCCTTCAACGTGTCGACCTACGTGCTGCAGGTCGCCTACGGCGCGATCCTCGTCTCGGCGGTGGTGCTGACGGCGCTGCAGGAACGGCTCGCCGCAACGCGGAGGCCGGCGATGAGCGGCTTCCTCGCCACCACCCGCGGGCGCGATCGCCGGCGCCGCGGCGGTCGCAGTGCTGCTGCACCTGATCGGCGCTCTGCTCATCCCCGGCTATTCGGCGCCGTTTGCCGTCCGTGCCATGCTGGTGATCGCCTCGCTGCTGGCCGTCGCCTCGGTCGGCCAGACGCTGGTGGTGATCCTCGGCGGCATCGATCTGTCGATCCCGTTCGTCATCGGCTTTGCCAATGTCGTCGCCGCGCAGCTCTACGGCCAGGGCTGGAACTTCGCGCTTGTCTGTCTGCTGGTCGCAGCGCTGGCGCTGGCGATCGGCGCGGTCAACGGCCTCCTGTCGCGGGCACTCTCGATCCACCCGCTGATCGTCACGCTGGGCATCGGAATGATCGTGCAGGGACTGGTGCTTCTGTGGACCAAAGGCTTCCCGTCGGGATCGGCGCCGGCGGCGGTGTCGGCGTTCGTCTCGATCGGCGGATCGGTCGGGCCGCTGCCGGTGCCGTGGCTGGTGCCGTCGGTGGCGTGCCATGACGGCGCTGATCGCGCTTGTTCTCGCCCGTACGCCCTACGGCCGCAGGCTCTATGCGCTGGGCAGCAACCCGCGCGCGGCCCCGCTTGCGCTCATCGATCCGGTCGGGATGTGGACGCTGACCTACGCCGTCAGCGCGCTGTTTGCCGCCGCGGCCGGCATCCTGCTGCTCGGCTTCACCGGTTCGGCCTATGGCGATGTCGGACAGCCCTATCTGTTCCAGACCATCGCCGCGGTGGTCGTCGGCGGGGCGGCACTGGTCGGCGGCCGAGGCAGCTTCGTCGGCACGCTGGTCGGGGTGCTGGTGCTGACCGAGATCAACACGCTTGCTGATCGGACTGGGGTTCCAGCCGGCGACCGTGCAGGCCGCGCTGGGCGGCGGTGATCGTGGCTCTGGTGTCCCTCTACGGCCGGGAAGCGCACGTCAGCGGGACCATCTAGACTATCAAGGCGGCTCTAAAGAAACGGTGCTCCGCCCTAAAGCCGCCAGAGGCGCTTGGCGTTGCCGGAGAGCAGCGCGGCGCGCTCGTCGGCGCTCACCCCTTCAAGCAGCGCGTGCGTTGCGGCGACCCAGGCGGATAGGCCGCCGCCCAGCGTGCAGACCGGCCAGTCGCTGCCCCACACCACCCGGTCCCAGCCGAAGCTTTCGATCGTGTGCTCGACATACGGCCTGAGCGTGGCGACGGTCCAGTCGGCGGGGTCGGCATAGGCGACCACGCCGGAAATTTTCGCGGTGACGTTCGGCCGGCGGGCGATGTCGGTGATCGCCGCCCGCCATGCCGCCGCATCACCCGACCTGATGTCGGGAACGCCGCAATGATCGAGCACGAAGGTCGCGCCGGGCGCCAGATCGGCGAGCGCCGCCGCCCTGCCGATCTGGCGCGGCAGCACGCAAAAGTCGAAGGTAAGCCCGCTGCCGGCGAGCCGGGCGATGTTGGCGCGGAAGGCCGGCGCCTCGCTGAGCTCGTCCGGCATCACGTGAAGCACGCGGCGCAAGCCCTTGACCAGCGGATCGGCCTTGGCCGCGGCGAGCGTGGCGTCGAAGCCGGGATCTTCCGGCCGGCAGGCGGCGATCGCGCCGACGATCAGGCTCTCCGGCCGCTTTTCCAGGCCGGCGACATAGCGGGTCTCGGCGTCGATGTCGGCCGGGTCGACATCGACCTCCATGTGCAGCGCCTGGGCTATGCCGACGCGCTCGGCCTCGCGTCGGTAGGTCTCGTAGGGAAAATCGCGGTCGAGCGCCGGCACCCCGGCGAGCCACGGATAGTGCAGCGCTGTCCGATCGATGACATGAAGATGCGTATCGATGATCATGCCGTCCTCCTGGCGCCTGGAATTCATTCCACAGAAAAATTCGTTGTTCAAATACGAATTCAGCGAGCCTGGGTGACGTCCGACCCGGCCAGCCGCGACAGCCGCTCGGCGGTCGCCAGAATGAGCTCGACGGTGCGGGTGATGTCGGGCGCGCCGGGCGCATTGACGAGCGTGATATAGGGCACGGTGAGCGCGGCGAGTGCCCGCCCGTCCGGGCCGAGCACCGGGGCGGACAGGTTGTAGACGCCGGCGGTCTGCAGGCTCGCCATCATTTCGTAGCCACGGTCGCGGATCTGGTCGAGACGGTCGAAGAATTCGGGCGGCTGCGGCGCCGTCTCGGTGCTGCCGATATGCTCGGCGATCATCATCAGCCGCTCCGCCGGCGAGCGGAAGGCAAGCAGGACGTGGCCTGAGCCGGTGTCGAACAGGCTGATATGGGAGCCGACGCGGATCGAGATGCCCCAATAGCCCGGCGCCTCCTGCTGGGCGATGACCACGGCGGAGCCGCGGTCGAAGACGACCAGCTGATTGGCTTGCCGCGAGCGCTCGGCGAGCTCGCGCATCAGCGGGGTGGCGTACGACACCAGCCGGCGCACGGGCTGGTGCAGCTGCGCCAGCCCGAACAGCTTCAGCGTCAGCGCATAGCGGTCACCGTCGATCTTGGTGACGTAGCCGCGCCTGACCAGCCGGTCGAGCATGCGATAGAACTCGTTCGGGCTGCGGCCCAGCCGCTTGGCGACCTCGGCCTGGGTCAATCCGCCGTCGACGCCGGAGAGCAGCTCGAGAATGTCGAGCCCCTTATCGAGCGCCGGCGCCCGATAGCGATCGACCTCGGTGTCTTCGGTCACATGCCTCTCCAGTGAATTCCCCACTGCATATACGCACGATCCGCAACGGCGGGAAAGCGGGAAACAGCTTGACCTCTCTGTAAAAATAACCTTTGTATATGAATGAAGCGTTGCGACCGCCGGCCTCGGCCGTGCGTCGCGACTCTGCCCAAGGGAGGAAGTCAGATGACCAGAATGCTCACCGGCCTCGCCGCCGGAGCCGTCCTTTTGGCAATCTCCGGCGGCGCGTCCGCCGCGGATCTGCCCGGCAAGTTCGAAGGCGTGACGATCGACGCCAAGCTGATCGGCGGCCAGCAATATGAAGCGCTCTATGCGCGCATCCCGGAATGGGAGAAGCTGACCGGCGCCAAGGTCAACATCCTGTCGAAGAAGAACCATTTCGAGCTCGACAAGGAGATCAAATCCGACATTGCCTCGGGCAGCATCAACTGGTGCGTGGCGTCCAACCATTCCTCCTTCGCGCCGCAATATCCCGACATCTACACCGATCTCGCCCAGCTGCTGCCGAAGAAAGAGATCGATGCCTTCGTGCCGGCCAACATCAAGGCCTCGACGCTGGACGGCAAGCTGGTGATGCTGCCGCGGGCGCAGTTCGACGTGTCGGCACTTTACTACCAAAAGAGCCTCTATGCCGACGAAGCCAAGAAGAAGGCCTACAAGGACAAATACGGCGTCGAGCTGGCGCCGCCGGACACCTGGGAAGAGGTGACGCGGCAGGCGGAGTTCTTCGCCGCCCCGCCGGATTTCTACGGAACCCAGTTCGCCGGCAAGGAAGAGGCGATCAACGGCCGTTTCTACGAAATGGTGGTCGCCGAGGGCGGCGAGTATCTCGACAAGGACGGCAAGCCGGCCTTCAATTCAGACGCCGGGGTGCGCGCGCTCGATTGGTTCGTCAACCTCTACAAGGCCAAGGCGGTGCCGGCCGGCACCACCAACTATCTGTGGGACGACCTCGGCCAGGGCTTTGCGTCGGGCACGGTGGCGCTCAACCTCGACTGGCCGGGCTGGGCCGGTTTCTTCAACGATCCGAAGTCGTCCAAGGTGGCGGGCAATGTCGGGGTCAAGGTGCAGCCCAAGGGTTCGTCCGGCAAGCGCACCGGCTGGTCGGGCCACCACGGCTTCTCGGTGACCGAAAGCTGCGCCAACAAGGAGGCGGCGGCGTCGCTCGTCTGGTGGCTGACCAACGAGGACAGCCAAAAGCTCGAGGCCGCGGCCGGGCCGCTGCCGACGCGCACCGCCGTGTGGCAGTGGGATATCGACCAGGCCAAGGGCGACGCCTACAAGACCGAGGTGCTGACCGCCTTCCAGGAAGCCGCGCAGAACGCCTTCCCGGTGCCGCAGACGCCCGAATGGATCGAGATCTCCAACGCCGTCTATCCCGAGCTCCAGGCCGCCATCCTCGGCGACAAGACGTCCAAGCAGGCGCTCGACGACGCCGCCAAGAAGGCAAACGAGATCCTCGAGGACGCCGGCAAGCTCTGATTGATCAGCGATGGGCTTTTTGTCCGACCGCGCCGGCCGCCGGGTCGGTGCGCGGCCTGCAGCGGTTACACGGATCCCCCCTCACCCGCCGGCGCTCACGCGCCGGCTTCCCTCTCCCCGTTGGGGCGAGGGGGCGCCGGCCGCCGGGTCGGTGCTCGGCCGGCAGCGGTTACGCGGGTTCCAAGGTGAGAGCTTCCAAGGGGAACAGCTTTGCAGGGCGGCCACCGGCCACCTCGCCCCACCGGCTTTTACAAGAGGCCACCGCCCACCTCGCCCCGGCGGGGAGAGGTCGACGCGGGCGGGGCCCGCGTCGGGTGAGGGGGTGATGTGCCGGCTTCTCACCCTCAAGCAGCTCGCGATGGCCCACAGGCAGGCACGGGTGGCGCGCAGCCAACGCTCGCGCCGGGCTTCATGAAACGGCCGCGCCTATCGGCACCGCTGCTGCTGCTCGCGCCGGCGCTGATCGTGCTGGCGGCGGTGGTGCTGGTGCCGCTGGCGCTCTCGTTTTACTCCAGCCTCACCCCGTTCCGGCTGACCAAGCCGGCGACCTTCTTCGTTTTCATCGGGCTGCGCAATTACGTCGGTCTGGCAAGCGACCCGGAATTCTGGGCCGCGTTCGGCCGCACCGTGCTCCTGCTCACCATCGCGCTCAACCTGGAAATGCTGCTCGGGCTCGGGCTGGCGCTCTTGGTGGAAAAGGCCTCGCGTGGCCAGCGGCTGTTGCGCACCTTGATGATGTTTCCGATGATGTTCTCGCCGATCCTGGTCGGCTTCCAGTTCAAGTTCCTGTTCAACGACAATGTCGGCCTGGTCAACAACGCACTGCAGGCGCTCGGGCTGACCGACCGGGCGATTCCCTGGCTGATCGACGGCGACCTTGCCTTCATCGCCATCCTGGTGGCCGAGGTCTGGTCGTCGACCTCGGTGTTCGCCATCCTGATCCTGGCCGGGCTGCTCGCCATGCCGCGCGAGCCGATCGAGGCGGCCCGCGTCGACGGCTGCACGCCGTGGCAGACGTTCCGCTATGTGACCTGGCCGTTCATCATGCCGTTCGCCTATATCGCGATGACGATCCGCTCGCTCGACGTTGCCCGCGCCTACGACATCGTCAAGATCATGACCGATGGCGGCCCGGCCAAGCGCACGGAGCTGTTGTGGACGATCGTCGCCCGCACCGGCTACAGCGACGGCCGCATGGGGCTGGCCAACGCCATGGCCTATGTCTCGATCCTGCTGTCGATCCTGTTCACCGTCTACTTCTACCGCAAGCTCGCCGCCTCGCGCGGCCAGATCGGCGCGGAGTGGTGATGGACGCCAACACCGCTCACCGGCTGAAGAAGCGCCTCGCCGGGCTGGCCCATCAAGCGGGCCTGTTCCTGGCAATGCTGGTCATCTGCCTGCCGGGGCTGTGGATCGTCGTGTCGTCGCTCAGGCCGACCGTCGAGATCATGGCCAAGCCGCCGGTGTGGATCCCGCAGAACCTGTCGCTCGACGCCTATGTCGCGATGTTTTCCGGCATCGGCCGCGGCGGCATCCCGGTGATCGAATATTTCCGCAATTCGCTGATCGTGTCGCTCACCTCGACCGCGATCGCCATCGCCATCGGGCTCGCCGGCGGCTACGCCTTCGCCCGCTTCCGCTTCCGCGGCAAGACCGGAACCTTTCTGGGGCTGATGCTGACCCGCACCGTGCCGGGGATCGCGCTCTCCCTGCCGCTGTTCTTCGTCTATGCCCGGCTCGGCATCATCGACACCCATTTCGGCCTGATCCTCGCCTATGTCGCGCTCAACGTGCCGTTCACGGTGTGGCTGATCGACGGCTTCTTCCGGCAGGTGCCGCGCGACCTCGCCGAGGCCGCCCAGATCGACGGCTGCACCCGCTGGCAGGCGTTCTGGCAGGTCGAGTTCCCCCTCGCCGGCCCGGGCGTCGCGTCGGCGGCGATCTTTGCCTTCCTGACCTCGTGGAACGAGTTCGCGCTCGCTTCCCAGCTGACACGCTCGACCAATTCGAAGACCCTGCCGGTCGGCCTGCTCGACTACACCGCCGAGTTCACCATCGACTGGCGCGGCATGTGCGCGCTGGCGGTGGTGATGATCGTGCCGGCGCTGACGCTGACCTTCATCGTCCAGAAACACCTCGTCTCCGGGCTTACCTCCGGCGCAGTCAAAGGCTGATCGATGGCTCCCGTGTCGCTCAACAGGCTCACCAAGCGCTATGGCAACACCGAGGTCGTGCACGGCATCGATCTCGCAGTCGCCGATCGCGAATTCATCGCCCTGGTCGGGCCGTCGGGCTGCGGCAAGTCGACCACGCTGCGGATGATCGCCGGGCTGGAGGAGATCAGCGGCGGCGAGGTCCGCATCGGCGGCCGGCTGGTGAACGAGCTGCCGCCGCGGGCCCGCAACATCTCGATGGTGTTCCAATCCTATGCGCTCTATCCGCACATGACGGTCGGCGAGAACATGGGCTTCTCGCTGAAGATCGCCAACCGGCCGAAGGAGGAGATCGCGCGCCGCGTCGCCGAAGCCGCCGCCATCCTCGATATCGAACGCCTGCTCGAGCGCCGCCCCGCGCAGCTCTCCGGCGGCCAGCGCCAGCGCGTCGCCATGGGCCGGGCGATCGTGCGCGATCCCGACGTGTTCTTGTTCGACGAGCCGCTCTCCAACCTCGACGCCAAGCTGCGCACCCAAATGCGCACCGAGATCAAGAAGCTGCACGCCAAGGTGCGCTCGACCGTCATCTACGTCACCCATGACCAGGTCGAGGCGATGACGCTCGCCGACCGCATCGTCATCATGCGCGACGGTTTCATCGAGCAGGTCGGCACCCCCGACGAGGTGTTTCGCCGCCCGGCGAGCCGCTTCGTCGCGGGCTTCATCGGCTCGCCGCCGATGAACATGGCCGAGGCGACCGTGGCCGACGGGCGCCTCGCGCTCGCCGGCGGCGCCGGCCTGCCGCTGCCGCGCCAGCATCGCGGCCGGGTCGGCGCCGGCCGCAAGGTGGTGGTCGGGCTCAGGCCCGACGACCTCTACCCTGCCGGCCATGGCCTTCATTCCGGGGCGGCCGAGGACGTCCACGAAGTGCCGCTGACGGTCACCATCACCGAGCCGCTCGGCAACGAGACGCTGGTGTTTGCCGAGTTTGCCGGCCGCGACTGGGTGGCGCGCATGCTCAACCCCAAGCCGCTCAAGCCCGGCGACCCGGTGCGCATGAGCTTCGACCTGTCGCAGGCGCATCTGTTCGACGCCGAGACCGGCACAACCATTTGAGGAGTTTCCGGATGGCCATGATCGACACGGTCGAGCTGAGGATGGTCAACCTCATTCCCAAGGTGAAGCGCACCGACGCCATCCAGAGCTTCGTCAGCCAGGAGACGCCGATCGTCACCATCACCGACGCCGACGGCGCCACCGGCACCGGCTACAGCTACACGATCGGCACCGGCGGCTCCTCGGTGATGCGGCTCATCGCCGATCATCTGGCGCCGCGGCTGATCGGTTGCGATGCCGACCGGATCGAGGCGATCTGGCACGAACTCGAATTCGCCACCCACGCCACCACCATCGGCGCGATCACGGCGATCGCGCTCGCCGCGATCGACACCGCGCTGTGGGACTTGCGCGCCAGGAAGCAGGGCCTGCCGCTGTGGAAGCTCGCCGGCGGCGCCAAGGAGCGCTGCCCGCTCTACACCACCGAAGGCGGCTGGCTGCATATCGACACAGCCGCGCTGGTCGACGACGCCTTGGCAGCCAAGGCCAAGGGGTTCCGGGGCTCCAAGGTCAAGATCGGCAAGCCGCATGGCGCCGAGGACCATGCCCGGCTCCAGGCCGTGCGCGCCGCCGTCGGCGGCGACTACGAGATCATGACCGACTGCAACCAGGGTTTTCTCCTCGACGAGGCGATCCGGCGGGCCGGCCGGCTGCAGGAGCTCGATCTCGCTTGGATCGAGGAACCGCTGGCCGCCGACGACATCGACGGCCATCGGCGGCTGTCGGCTGCGACATCAACGCCGATCGCGATCGGCGAATCGCTCTATTCGATCCGCCATTTCCGCGAATATATGCAGAAGCGCGCCTGTTCGATCGTGCAGGTGGATGTCGGCCGCATCGGCGGCATCACGCCCTGGCTGAAGGTCGCCCACGCGGCCGAGGCGTTCGACATGCCGGTCTGCCCGCATTTCCTGATGGAGCTGCATGTCAGCCTGGCCTGCGCCGTGCCGAACGGGAAATATGTGGAATACATCCCCCAGCTGGACACGCTGACCGGCAAGAGGATGCGGATCGAGGACGGCTTCGCCTATGCTCCCCAGGAGCCCGGGCTGGGCATCGACTGGGACTGGGATGCGGTCAAGGCGATGTCGTTGCCCGAGTTCACCACCAGTGTGAGGAAGAGCTGATGCAGCGGATGGGAATGGTGATCGGCCTGAAGGACGGGGCGGCCGCGGAGTACAAGCGCCTGCATGCAGCGGTGTGGCCGGAGGTGCTGGCGAGGATTTCGGCGTGCCATATCCGCAACTATACGATCTTCCTCAAGGAGCCTGAGAACCTCTTGTTCGGTACCTGGGAATATCACGGCAGCGACTTCGCCGCCGACGCGGCGAAAATGGCGGCCGACCCCAAGACGCAGGAATGGTGGGCTGTCTGCATGCCGCTGCAGGCGCCGCTCGGAACGCGCAAGGACGGCGAATGGTGGGCGATGATGGACGAGGTCTTCCACCATGACTGAAGACTTCGACCCGACGACGCTCCGGCAAGCCTGGCCGCTGCCGCTGTCGCCGCGGCCGGTGGTCATCTTCGGCGCCGGGTCGATCGTCGGCGACGCGCATCTGCCGGCCTACCGCAAAGGCGGCTTCCCGGTGCTCGGCCTCTACGATCCCGACCAGGCCAAGGCGCGCAAGCTCGCCGCCGCCTGGGACATCGCCGCCTATGGCAGCGCCGAGGAGGCCGCCGCCATCAAGGACGTGGTATTCGACGTCGCCACTCCGCCGACCCGGCATGCCGAGGTGCTCGGCGTGCTGCCCGAGCAGGCCGTGGTGCTCATTCAGAAGCCGATGGGCAGCGACCTGGCCGAAGCGACCGAGATCCTCGAGGTCTGCCGCAGGAAGCGGCTCGTCGCGGCGGTCAATTTCCAGCTGCGTTTCGCGCCGATGATGCTGGCGCTGCAGGACGCCATCGACAAGGGCTGGCTCGGCGAGATCGTCGATTTCGACGCCTGGCTGGCGCTGTCGACGCCGTGGAATTTGTGGCCGTTCCTGAAAGGTTTGCCGCGGATCGAGATCGCCATGCATTCGATCCATTATCTCGATCTGGTGCGCGAGCTGCTCGGCGACCCGCGCGGCGTGCACGCCAAGACGATCGGCCACCCCGGCCATGAGGTCGCCCAGACCCGCACCAGCGCCATCCTCGACTATGGCCGGCGCGTGCGCTGCGCGCTGTCGGTCAACCATGATCACACCTTCGGCCGCCGCCACCAGGCTTGCGAGTTCCGCATCCTCGGCACCGAGGGCGCCGCGTTTCTGCAGCTCGGCGTCAACCTCGACTATCCGCGCGGCGAACCGGACATCCTGGAGATCCGGCCGAAAGGGGCGGAAGGCTGGGTGCCGGTGCCGCTGTCGGGCGCCTGGTTCCCGGACGCCTTCGTCGGGCGCATGGCCAACCTGCAGCGCTTCGCCAATGGCGAGGACCAGGAGCTGGTGAGCTCGGTCGAGGACGCCTGGTCGACGATGGCGCTGGTCGAGGCCGCCTACCGCTCGAGCGCCCTCGACGCCACCCCGATCCCGGCGAGGCCGTAAGCGCCGATGGAGCAGATCCGACATTTCGAGGATTATGAGATCGGCGCGAGCCGGCTGACCTCGGGGCGCACCATCACCGAGACCGACTTCGTCGTTCATGCCGGGCACACCGGCGATTTCTTTCCCCACCACATGGACGCCGAGTTCATGAAGGCAACGCCGTTCGGGCAGCGCATCGCCCACGGCACGCTGGTGTTTTCGGTCGGCATCGGGCTGACGGCGACGGTGATCAACCCGGTCGCCTTCTCCTACGGCTACGACCGGCTGCGCTTCGTGCGTCCGGTCTTCATCGGCGATACCATCCGCACCCGCACGACGATCGTCGCCAAGGAGGACGACCCCAAGCGCCCCGGCGCCGGCCGCGTGATCGAGCGCTGCGAGGTTCTCAACCAGCGCGACGAAGTCGTGCTGGCGGCCGATCACATCTATGTCGTGGAAAGGAAGACCAAATGACGGGACAGCTGACCGGCAAGACGGTACTGGTGACGGCCGCCGCGCAGGGCATCGGCCGGGCGAGCGCGCTGGCCTTCGCCAGGGCGGGTGCTGCGGTGCACGCCACCGACGTCAACCTGCCGGTTCTGGGCGAGCTCGACGGCACCCATGGGATCACCACCCGCAAGCTCGACGTCCGCGACGATGCCGATGTCGAGCGGGTGATCGCCGGGCTCCCTCCCCTCGACGTGCTGTTCAATTGCGCCGGCTATGTCCATGCCGGCACCATCCTGGAGATGAAGCCGGACGAGCTCGACTTCGCCTTCGATCTCAATGTGCGCTCGATGGTGCGGACGATCCGCGCCGTCCTGCCCGGCATGATCGCGCGCGGCGGCGGCGCCATCGTCAACATGTCCTCGCTCGCCTCCAGCGTGAAAGGGGTGCCCAATCGCTTCGTCTACGGCCTGACCAAGGCGGCCGTGATCGGGCTCACCAAATCGATCGCCGCCGACTATGTCGACAAGGGCATCCGCTGCAACGCGATCTGCCCGGGCACGGTGCAAAGCCCGTCGCTTGAGGACCGGATGCGGGCGCAGGGCAACTACGAGACCGCACGGGCTGCCTTCATCGCCCGCCAGCCGATGGGCCGCCTGGGCACGCCCGAGGAGATCGCCGACCTTGCCGTCTACCTCGCCGGCGCGACCTACACCACCGGCCAGGCCTACGCCATCGAGGGCGGCTGGGGAATCTGAATCGATTCTAAGAAAAGTTGATGCGGGCTTTTCCGTCCGGAATTGCCGAAGAGCCAGGAGCCGAGCAGGTCGCCGATGCAAAGATCCGTGACCCGCTCGATCAAAATCGACCGGAGGGCTTTCGCCTTGACCAAGATCACCGGATTGCGGGTCTTCGACCTTCGCTTCCCGACCTCGCAGAGCCTCGACGGCTCGGATGCGATGAACCCGGACCCCGATTATTCGGCCGCCTATGTCGTGCTCGACACCGATACCGACGGGCTTGCCGGCCACGGCCTGACGTTCACCATCGGCCGCGGCAACGAGGTGGTGTGCCTGGCGATCGAGGCGCTCCGGCGGCTGGTCGTTGGGATGGAGCTCGACTGGGTCAGGGCCAATCCCGGCCGCTTCTGGCACCACCTCACCGGCGACAGCCAGCTGCGCTGGATCGGCCCGGACAAGGGGGCGATGCACCTTGCGGTCGGCGCTGTGGTGAACGCGGTTTGGGACCTATGGGCGAAGGCCGACGGCAAGCCGGTTTGGCAGCTCGTCGCCGATATGACCCCGGAGGAGATCGTGCGCATCGTCGATTTCCGTTATTTGACCGACGCCATCACCCGCGAGGAGGCGCTCGCCATCCTGACCGACGCCGAGGCCGGCAAGGCCGAGCGGCGGGCGGTGCTCGAGCGCGACGGCTATGCGTGCTACACCACCTCGGCCGGCTGGCTCGGCTATCCCGACGACAAGCTGCTGCGGCTCTGCCAGGAAGCCGTCGACGCGGGCTTCAGCCACATCAAGATGAAGGTCGGCCGCGACCTCGAAGACGACAAGCGCCGGCTGACGATCGCGCGCGAGGTGATCGGGCCCGACCGTTTCCTGATGGTCGACGCCAACCAGGTCTGGGAGGTCGATCAGGCGATCGACTGGATGAAGGTGCTGGCCTTCGCCAAGCCGTATTTCATTGAGGAGCCGACCAGCCCCGACGACGTCGCCGGCCACGGCAAGATCCGCGCGGCGATCGCTCCGATCAAGGTGGCGACCGGCGAGATGTGCCAGAACCGGATCATGTTCAAGCAATTCATCGCCGAGGGCGCGATCGACATCGTGCAGATCGATTCCTGCCGCATGGGCGGGCTGAATGAGGTGCTGGCAGTGCTGTTGCTGGCGGCCAAATACAAGCTGCCGGTGTGGCCGCATGCCGGCGGCGTGGGCTTGTGCGAATATGTGCAGCACCTGTCGATGATCGACTACCTGGTCGTGTCCGGCACCAAGGAGGGACGGGTGATCGAATTCGTCGACCACCTGCACGAGCATTTCGTCGAGCCCTGCGAAATCCGCAACGCCGCCTATATGCCGCCCAAGGCGCCGGGCTTCTCGATCGAGATGAAGCCGGCCTCGATCGAAGCCTATCGGCATAGCGAGTAGCGAATAGCGCGTTCCCTATTCGCTGCTCGCTATCTCGCCATTCGCTCAACCAAACCAGCCGGTCGTAACGGCGGGCAAGTCTAAGAATTTCGGACCAGATCTGTTCCCTTCAGCGCAGGGCGACGATCGCGCTTTATGCGAAAGGCCTCGTCCGGGGACCGACCGTCGGCAAAAGCCGCGGGGTGGTGTTGCCCCCGTGTTACCTGCGTAAATTACGCAGAGCCCGGCGCCGTCCCGTGTACGTCTCCTCCCGAAACGAATGCCGACGTGATGACGGAAACGGCGTCGATGTCAGACCAAGGGCAGCGGAAAGCAGGCGAGACGGCCGCCTTGCGGCGGTTCCCGAGCGAACGACGGCTGATTGAGGCGTTGGTGCTGCGGGACAGCGACTTCGCCGACATGTGCGAGGAATTGGCCGAGGCGGAAGACGCGCTGCGGGCCGCCGACCGGCTGCCTGAGGCGGTTCGTCAGGAACGAGCGGGGGAATGGACGGACTATATCGAGCGCCTGACGGCCGAGATCGCCAGGGCGCTTGGGGAAGCCAACGAGACCCGCATCGGCTGGGCCGGCCATCCGCGGAAGCGGCTATGAGCCAGCCTCAGGATGTGAAGACAGATACCGAAATCAAGTAGGGAGACTGAGCATATGTACTACACGGACAACTCGATCCTACCGGAGAACATGGCTCCGCTGATCATCACGGCCGCGCCCTACGGCCCGGCATGGCTGCCGGGCGACGCCAGCGACATTCCACTGACTTGGGACGAGCAGGTCCAGGCGGCGGTGGACTGCTACGAAGCCGGCGCCACCATGCTGCACTTCCACGTCCGTAACCCGGCCACCGGCATGGGGTCGACGAACTTCAACGACTACAACTACCTGCTGAAGCGGGTGAAGGAAGCCGTGCCGGACATGATCATCCAAGTCGGCGGCTCGATCTCGTTCGCACCGCATACCGACGACGCCAAGGCCAAGTGGCTCGACTATGACACCCGCCACATGCTCACGGAACTGGACCCGAAGCCGGAATACGTGACCGTCACGACCGGCACGACGCTGTGGGACATCGCCTCGATGTTCTCAAAGGAGGACATCAAGGGGACGCACATGGATGATCCCAAGGTGCTTGCGGCATGGTCCGGCATGGTGGTGGATTCCACGCCTGCGTTCTATGTCGAGCACCTCAAGCGTCTCCGCAAGAACGGCATCCAGCCTTACTTTGTGCCCGCTCATGTCCACCAGTGGGAGATCATCGAGCGGCTAGTCCGTGCAGGTGTCTACATGGGTCCGCTGAATATGGCGCTTTGCGCTTATGGCGGCGGGACACTCGGCCGCAATCCGTTCGATCTGATGCATTTCCTGGAACGGGTGCCGCAGGGTTCGATCAACACCTTCTGGTCCAGCATGCGCGGGCTGATCTCCATCTCGGCGATGGCCCTGGTGCTCGGCCAGCATGTGCGCGTCGGCAACGAGGACAACCTTTGGGGCGCCGACCGCAAGCGCAAGACCACGGTCGAGCAGGTTCAGGGGGTGGTGCGTCTCTGCAAGGAGTTCGGCCGCAAACTGGCGACCGCCGCGGAAGCGCGTGAGATCATGAAGGTCGGCACCTGGTATGACAGCATCGACGAGACCCTGCAGAACAACGGCATGCCGCCCAGCCCCTCCGACTTCAATCCGGGCTTTCTCACCTGGCCAACAGACGGAAAGATCAAGCCGGCTGTTCTGGGTGGCGACTCGCATCCCATCGCCGCTTGCATGATCGCCCCGGAGCCGGTCCGGGCCGCACAAGCCAAGCTGAAGATTGCAATCACGTAACGGATGGCCGTTGTCGCATGGCGGGCCTGCGCTCCGGCGCGGGCCCCGCTTCGAGCACGAACGCGGGAGAGGAAAGCATGGCTGGGAAGACGACGCATTTCGAAATCTATGGCGACGAGCCGGAGAAGCTCGCCACGTTCTACAGCGCGCTGTTCGATTGGCGAATGGAGCGGGCGGAAGGCCTGGACTACTGGCGCATCCACCTCGACCCGACCGAGACAAGCAGCGTGGGCGGTGGATTGACCTACCGGCCCCGCGCCGACCCGAAGGGTTGGCTGCAATTCGTGAACGTCGAGTCGGTCGACAATTCGATCGCCCTCGCCGAGGAGATGGGCGCGACTGTGGTGCGGCCCAAGACTGCAGTTCCACGAACGGCATGGGTGGCCGTGCTGCCGATCCCGCCGGCAACGCGTTTGCGATCTGGCAGCCCGACGCGCTCGCCTTCCCTGTCCCGGAACCGGACTGACGGGAGCCCTTCATGTCGCAGATGATCGGAAAGGCGGCCCAGGGACCTTGGGACGCCACCGCCCTGGCGCAGCTCGAACGGTTCGACGAGCCGTGGGCGCGCGCCTGCCGGGCGATGAGCACAAATCCGTGGAGCGGCAGCGTCCTTTCCCGCAAATTCGCCGAGCTGGTCGCGCTGGCGGTCAACGTCGCCTGCACCAATCTCAATCGCGAGGGCGCCCGCCGCCATATCGGCGGCGCACTGGACGCAGGCGCCACGGCGGAAGAAATCCTGACCGTCGTCAAGATGGCATCGGTGATGTCGATCCATTCCTGCAGCCTCGGAGCGCCCATCCTGCTCGAGGAAGCGGCAGCAGCCGGCAGGACCTCCGCGCCGGCCTCATCGGTGGCCACGCCCGCCTGCGACAGGATGCGGGAAATCGGCCAGTGGAACGACGCCTGGGATCCGTTTTTCAAGCTCGATCCGCAGTGGACCGATCAGTTCATGGCGACCGGTGCAGGGATCTATGGCAGCGACGTGTTCAGCCCGAAGGAAACGGAGCTGCTCAGCATCGCCTTCGACGCCTCGTTTACGCATATGTACGCTCCGGGTATCCGACGCCACATCAAGGGTGCGCTCGCCGCAGGTGCCGGCATCGCCGAAATCATGGAGGTGCTGAAGCTGTGTGTCGCGCAGGGCATCCAGGCCTGCAATCTTGCGGTTCCGATGCTCATCGAGGAACTGGCGCAGCGATCATCGCCCGAGGCACGGCCCGCGTCATGACCGAGGTCGAACCGAAACGCTCAGACGCGGCGAGGAGCGCGGACGGCGCTGCCCCGTCGAAGCGTGGCGCGGCTGACTTGCGCGAGCGCGCCGCCGCAGAGGGCAGGCAGTTCCTGGTCCTCTTTCTCTATCTATGGGTCCTGTTCGGGCTGTTCGTCCTCAACGAAAGGATCGTCCTTCACCAGCATGGGATGGATTTCGCAGCGCATGGCTTCGCCATCTTGAATGCCTTCATTCTTGCCAAGGTCATGCTGGTCGCGGAGCACTTGGACGTCAGCCGCTGGCTGCCCCGCCGACCGCTCATTTATCCCATCCTGCACGACTCCTTCGCTTTCGCGGTTCTGTTCATCACGTTCCACTTCGTCGAAGAAGCGATCATGAGCCGGGTCAGAGGGGAGGCCTTCTTGGCAGCGCGCCCGAGCATCGGAGGCGGCGGGCTGTCCGGAATCGTCTGCGTCGCGGTGATCCTGTTCTTCGCGCTGATCCCGTTCTTCGCCTTCCGGCATGTCGGCCGCGCGCTCGGCCCGGCGCGACTGAACGCCTTGCTGTTCCTGAAGCCCGATCGGCTCAGCTCGACACCGGGCTAGTTGATCGACAAGGAACCCGGATTGGCGGGCCCGATCCCTGCCTTTTCCAGAGACCGAAGAATGCGATCGACGTCGTTGGATTGAACGACGCGCATGCCGATCTCGGATCTGAGGTTCGCGACCAGCCGCGGGGCATTGGAAAGCAGCCATTCCCGCTCTCGCGCCGCATTTTGGGCCTCACCTGTCTCGGCGAAGATCGCGGCCGCGATCAGGTGGTAGTTGGGATTGCTTGCGGCCGGCGTCTTGGTGATCCACATCGCCGCCTCGCGAAAATCGCCGCGAACGTAGCTGCAGAGCGCCAGGGCGGATTCGTAGTAGGCGAGCGGCCCGGGGTTCCGCTGCCGGGTGTCTTCGACCATCGCGCAGCCGCGGGACCAGTTGCCGGAGAGCGCGAGCCGATAGCCGTATTCTCCGACGAGCTCGGTATCGTTGGGATTGAGCTTGAAGGCAGCCTCTCCGACCTTCAGAGCGGCCTCCACGTCGCCGTGAAAATACAAAGCGAACATCTCGGCTTGCAGCGCGCGAACGTTTTCGGGATCGAGCTCGACGGCGCGCCGTGCCGCTGTGAGCGCCCTGTCGATCGACGCCGGCGACGAGGAAGGGTCGACCGGGTAGCGAAAGCGAACCTCGTCGACATAGGTCTGCGAAAGCAGGGCCCAGGCGGTCGCGTAGTTGGGAAAACGCCGGACGGCCTCCTCCAGACATTTGCGCACGATCGGATGCGTCTTGGCATCGAGAGTAGCGCGATAGGCATAGTAGGACAGCGTGCACGAATAGGCCTGCCAGTCGTCGGGGGCGTCCTGCGGTTGGCGCGAGGCATCGGCCTGGAAAATTACCCCATAGGGTTGCGCAAGCGCGGTGGTGACCTGGCGCGCGATGTCGGCTTCGACGGCGACGATCTTCGCGGGCTGCAATTCGCCATCGTAGCTGTTCGCCCAGATCACCGAATTGTCGGCGCTGTCAATGACCCGCGCACGGAGGTGGTAGCTGTCGTCGGTCAAGTCGATGTCGCCGGCGAGGACATAGCGTGGGCTTTTCGTCGACGCAGGGCTCGTCCCGACGACGTTTTCGTCTCCTTCAACGGTCACGATGTCCTTGAACCTGACGATCTGTCCGATGATTTCTCGCGTCAGCCCCCGCGCGATGGCCTGCGAACCGCCGGCGTCGGTAAGGTCATCGAAAGGCCGGACCAGGAGGCGCGGAATCGCGGGCGCCCGGAGGTCGTCGGCCTTGATCCAGTCCAACCCCAGCCATGAAGCCGCGGCAATGGCAGCTAGGGAAAGAACCGCGGCAGGAAGCGCCCGCCGCCGCAGCGAAGGCCCCGCCGACGCCTCGACCACCGGCGGCGGCCGGCCGATATCGAATTTCGGGACGTAGCCGCCCTTCGGTACCGAAATGACGACCGCATCCGAAACGCCGGACATGAGATAATAGCGATCCAACGCTCGCCTGAGGTGCCCTGCTTCAATGCGGACGATAGGGTCCGAATGGGCATCGAACGATGCATCCCGGCCAAACACGTCGGTCGCAATGGCGTACGCCTTGATCCGATCGGCACGGCCGGCGATCGCCTCTTCGACGACGTAGGTCAGGAACTTGCGCGTGCGGGCGGTCGCGTCGAAATCCGGGCTGGCCAGGATACGCACCAGTTGCGCCCGGATTGCGCTGTCGTCGAGCGGCTTCCGCGCACTGGACGGCGCCGTCTCGCTGGACTGAGCTGGCGGAGCCAAGCCGCTTTCCCTCCTGGCAACTGGCCAGTCACTCACTACTCCGGATGCGCCGTCGGTTTCAACTATCTCCTTTGTAGTTCGAAATGGTGCGTTACTGATCCGCCCCGTTTTCAGCGGATAGGTGAGATCCCGGCGAAATAATCTCAAACTATCATGGGCATCTATTTGTTTTCTCGCTTTCGCCATGACTTGCGACAAGCCGTGAAGAGGCTCGCTGTTTCGCTATTCGCTCATACAAACAGCGTCCCTTCCGCCACTCTCACAGCATGGCCGCCGATGCGGCCGGCAGTCAGCTTGCCGCCCGCCACGTCCATCTCCAGCCGGATTCGCGACGGCCGGCCCATCTCGACCCCCTGCTCGATCCAGAACTGCGACGAGCCGTCAACCGGCTGGTCGTAATGGAGGATCGCGCCGGTGAGCGCAGCCACCGCGGAGCCCGTCGCCGGGTCTTCCGGGATGCCTTCATGGGCGGCAAACATGCGCGCGTGGAAGGCCGAATCGTGGCGCACGCAGTCGCGGCAATAGACGTAAGGGGCGGCAACCAGATGGCCGAGCCGCGGCGCCAGGCTCACCCACAGCGCGACATTCATCTGCGCCTTGGCCGCCTCCGCCAGTCCGCGCACCGGGACGGTCACATACGGGACGCCGCCTGACCAAGCCCCGATCCGGTGGTTCTCGAAGCCGATCTCATGGGCGTCCAGACCGAGCGCTGCGGCCACCGCCTCCGGCAGCGCCGGAAACGCGACCGGCTCGGCGAGCCGCGGCAGGTCGAATTCGGCAAAGCTCGTGCCGTGCCGCTCGGAAACCGCACAGCGCACCGGGCCGACGCCCTCCTCAAGCACGAAAATGCCGGCTTCCCCGCCTTCGCCGGACTGTTCGGCAAGCGCAATCGCCGTGCCGACCGTCGGATGGCCGGCAAAGGGCAGCTCGGTCGCGGGCGTGAAAATGCGGATTTTTGCGCGGTGCCGCGAAGCCGCCGCCGGCAACACGAACACGGTCTCCGAAAGGTTGAATTCGGCCGCAATGCGCTGCATCGTCGGCGTGTCCAGACCGTCCGCCTCGCGCACCACGGCCAGCGGATTGCCGGTCAGCGGCGTGTCGGTGAAAACGTCGTAAACGACGTAGCTGCGACCCTTCATATCAGCCTTCCCTCAATGCGAGATCGCGAATTGTGAGCGAAATTTAATTTGAAATCCGGCGGTTCCGGCACGATTTGTCTGTCGAAGGGACTGATACGGCGTACCACGGGGGTCTGCAATCGACCAGCTCGTTACACGGCCGACGGCCGATCAATCGCCCGCCGGCGGCCCTCAACTCCAGCTCGATGGTCCGCCGCCGCGCGGCAGCCGCCGGCGCAGCTGGCGCTTTGCCCTTGCTGCAGTGCTCGTCCTGGCGGCAGCCGCGGCGATTTTCCTGTGGCGCAGCCAGCCGGCCGCCCCGCTCAACTATCTGACCAGTCCGGCTGAAATCGGCGACATGACGATCGAGGTGTCGGCCACCGGGACCTTGCAGCCGCTGATCCAAGTCAGCATCTCCAGCGAGCTTTCCGGCATCGTCCGCTCGGTTTCTGCCGACGAGAACCAGCGCGTCAAGAAGGGCGATGTGCTGGCCGAGCTCGACACCGCCAAGCTGCGCGTGCAGATCGAGCGCGCGCAGGCTTCCGTCGAGGTGGCCGAAGCGCAAGTCGCCAGCGCCAAGACTTCGCTCGACGAAGCCAAGCGCGCGCTCGACCGGGCCGAGCAGCTGTCGTCGCGCGGCATGGTGGCCGAGGAGGCGCGCGAGACCGCCGAGTTTGCGCGCGACCGCGCCGACAGCGCGCTCGCCAATGCCCAAGCCACCTTGGCAATCGCCAAGGCCGACCTGAAGTCCGAACAGACCGACCTCGAGAAGAGCACGATCTACGCCCCGATCGACGGCATGGTGCTGACCCGCTCGGTCGATCCGGGACAGACGGTGGCGTCTTCGCTGCAGGCGCCGGTGCTGTTCGTCATCGCCGCCGACCTTACCCATATGGAACTCAAGGCCGCGATCGACGAAGCCGATATCGGCAGCGTGCATCCCGGCCAGCAGGGCCGCTTCACCGTCGACGCCTTTTCCGACCGCCGCTTCACGGCGAAGATCCGCGACATCTCCTATGCCTCGGTAACCACGGAAGGGGTGGTCACCTACAATGCCGAGCTCGATGTCGACAATGCCGAGCTGCTGCTGCGGCCGGGGATGACGGCCACGGTCAACGTCGTGGCGCGCGAGGCCAAGGGTGTGCTCACCGTGCCGGCCGCCGCGTTCCGCTACAAGCCGCCGACGGAGCCGCGCCGGGGCGGCGGCTTCAGCCTGGCGAGGCTGTTTGCGCCGCGCATCGGCAGGCCCGACCGGCAAAAGTCGGTCGAGACCGCCGCCGACGGCACCCGGGCCGTCTATCTTCTGCGCAATGGCCATCCGGTCGAGACCCGGGTCAAGGCCGGCGCCACCGACGGCGAGCGCGTCGAGATCCTCTCCGGCCTGAACGCCGGGGACCCAGTGATCACCGGCGTTGCGGAACGGGCGGAGTAAGCGCAGGTGGCGCCGCTCGTCCGCTTCGACAAGGTGTGGAAGACCTACGGCCATGGCGAGACCAAGGTGCATGCGCTGGCCGGCGTCGACCTGGCGATCGAGCGTGGCTCGTTCGTCGCGATCATGGGGCCATCCGGGTCGGGCAAGTCGACGGCGATGAACATCATCGGCTGCCTCGACACGCCCACCGCCGGCGTGCACGGTTTCGGCGGCCTCGACGCCGGGGGCCTCGATCGCGGCCGCCGCGCCGAGCTGCGCAACCTCTATATCGGCTTCGTCTTCCAGGGCTACAATCTGCTGCCACGCACCACGGCCGCCGAGAATGTCGAGCTGCCGCTGATCTACCGCGGCGTAGGCAGCGGCGAGCGGCGCGCCCGAGCCCTCGAAGCGTTGGCTCAGGTCGGCCTTGCGGGGCGCGAGCATCATACGCCGGCCGAGCTCTCGGGCGGCCAGCAGCAGCGCGTGGCGATCGCCCGCGCCATCGTCAGCAAGCCGGCGCTGCTGGTGGCGGACGAGCCGACCGGCAACCTCGACACCGCCCGCAGCCACGAGATCATGACGCTGCTCTCCGCCCTCAACCGGGAGCTTGGGCTGACCATCGTGATGGTCACGCATGAGCCGGACGTCGCCGCCTATGCCGAGCGCACGGTCGGCTTTCTCGACGGCCATGTCGCCTCCGACAGCCTGGCGCACGAGGCCGCCTGATGCTGTGGGAGACCATCAAGCTGGCGCTGCGCTCGGTCGGCCGCAACGTGCTGCGCTCGGTGCTGACCCTGCTCGGCATCGTCATCGGCGTGGCTGCCGTCATCGCCATGATCACCATCGGCAGCGGCACCACCGAGCGGGTGAAATCCGACATCGGCAAACTCGGCAGCAACCTTCTGGTGGTGCGCGCCGCCCGCCCCGACCGCGGCGGCGCCACGTCGTTCACCCCGCGCGCGCTCGAGGAGAAGGACGCGGCGGCGCTCAGCAAGGCGCTCGACGGCGTCAAGGCGGTCTCGGCTGCGTCGCAGAAATCGGTGCGCGTCGTCTACGGGTCGCAGAACCTCACCGCCGATGTCACCGGCTCCGATGTCGACTACTTCACCGCTCGCGACTGGGAGCTTGCCGCGGGCCGGCTGTTCACCAATTCGGAGGTTCGCGCCGGCACCAATGTCTGCCTGCTCGGCGAGACGGTGCGGCAGCAGTTCTTCGGCGCCGGCGAGCCGGAAGGGCAGCAGGTGCGGGTCAATCGCATGACCTGCCGGGTAATCGGCGTGCTGGCCAGCAAGGGCTTCTCCGGCTTCGGCCAGGACCAGGACAATGTCGTGATCATGCCGCTGCACGCCTTTCAGCGGCAGATCGCAGGCAACCGCAATGTCGACACCATCTACGTCGCCGCCGAGGATGGGGTCGAGACGGCGCGGGTGCAGGATGCGATCGAGACGGTGCTGCGCCAGGAGCGCCGCATTCCGACCGACGGTGAGGACAATTTCGACGTCCGCGACATGACCCAGATCGCCGATGCGATGACCAGCGCCACCACCACGATGACCGGCATGCTGGGTGCGGTGGCCGGCGTCAGCCTTTTGGTCGGCGGCATCGGCATCATGAACATCATGCTGGTGTCGGTGACCGAGCGGACGCGCGAGATCGGCATCCGCCTGGCGATCGGCGCGCATGAGCGCCACATCCTGGTGCAATTCCTGGTCGAGGCGACCGTCCTGTCGCTGCTCGGCGGCCTAATCGGCATTGCGCTCGGCCTGGCGCTGGCGGGCGCTGCAGCCTACAGCCTGACCATCCCGTTCGTCCCGAGCGCGGCGGTGATCCTGCTGGCAGTTGGCTTCTCGGCGCTGATCGGCATGGTGTTCGGCTTCTTCCCGGCGCTGCGCGGCGCCCGCCTCGACCCGATCGAGGCGCTGCGCCACGAGTGAGCTGCGGTCGTCCGCCGGCTCGAGCTCCTATTCAGGTCCCTCGGTCGCACCCGGCCCGAAATGCCAGCGCACGATCGCCTCCATGTGCGGCAGGATGCCGACGGGCAGATCATCGGCGCTGCGGATCACCACCGGGCCGGAGATTTCCGGCTCGGCCTCTGCGGCGACGAAGTCGGCCACGCGCTCGGCCGCAGCGTCGGCCTCGATGCCGAGACGATAGCGGCGGAAGATCACCGTGCCCGCGGCCTGCGAGAAGGCGTGATAGGCGGGGTCGCGCGGGGCGTCACCGATGTTGAGCCCGGTCTCCTCCAGCACCTCGCGCGCCATGTTGCCATGCAGGTCGGCCACGCCGGCCGGGAAATCGACCGGCTCGAACGAGCCGGCGGCGAAATAGACCGCGCCAGGGTTGACGGTGTGGCGGCCCATACGGATCGCCAGCAGCGCGTTGTCGGCGGTGACCAGGGCGGCGTGGGCGAAGGCATGGGCGGCCGCCGAGGCGTCGCGGTGCTTGCGCCAGTAGAGAAACGCTGCATAGCGGACCATGTGGCAGCGGCCGGTGAGCTGCCGCCCGTGATAGGCAAGGCTGGACAACAGCACCATCTCGCCGTTGAACAGCGCCGGATTGGCCGCCGTCTCGGCACGCCAATTGGCCGCGATCTGCGCGGCATGGGCGAGCGCGAAGGGATGCGGAGCCGGGTTGAGCCGCACCTCGACCCGGTCGACCGGCAGCACGACTTCGCGCGGCACATCGAAGCTCATCGCCGGCTCCCTCAGCCGAGCTCGAGCGTGACGGCGACCGGACAATGGTCGGACGCCTTGGGCCGGTCCCAGCCGACGCGCGGGAAGCGTTCGACCTCCTGGCCCGGAGGAAACACGGTCCGCCAGGGCTGACCCTGGCGGACGATATCGGGCAGCACGGTGGCGTTGCGCCGCGCCAGCGCGGCAGAAAGCAGGATGTAGTCGAGCTGGCAGAGGTGCCGCTCCTCCGGGCCGCGCGAATGGTAGAGCGTCCAGCGGTCGAGCTCCGGCCGGCGCGCGACGATGTTTTCGCAGAAGCCGTCGGCAAGCAGCACGTCGAGCGCCGAAACCGGCTCCTCGGCGGGCGCGAAACGATACCCGGAATGCGCATCGCCGGTGATCGCCACGCGCTCGCGGTAATCGTTGAAGTCGCCGCAAATCGCCCAGTCCTTGACTGCTGCATAGTCCTTGCCGAAACGGTCCTCGATGATCCGCCGCACAGCCTTGGCCTCGGCGATGCGCAGCGCCATCGAGGCGTCGCGGCCGTTCAGTCCGTCGCGCGGCGAGCCCATCGACTTCAGATGGACGAGATAGAGCGTGAGCGGCCGGCTGCATCGATCTCCAGGCAATCGCGGCGGAAGATGCGTTCGAACGGCTTGTGTCCGGCGGCCTCGAGCGCCGGCGAAAACAGATCGAACGCCTCGAAGGTCACCGCGGCATGGCTGCTGAGCCGAACGAAGGCGATCGGCTCGCCGGTCGCGGTGGCATCGCGCATCATCAAGGCCACGTCGATGCCGCGGGTGTCGTTGCCGGTCGAGGTGTATTTGCTGCGGTAGCCGGCCCCGATCATCTTGAACAGATAGCCGTATTCGAAGGCCTTCAGCGCCTCGAGATTGTCGACCTCCTGGAGGCAC
The DNA here is from genome assembly GCA_963791325.1 of uncultured Alphaproteobacteria bacterium. Taxonomy (GTDB): domain Bacteria; phylum Pseudomonadota; class Alphaproteobacteria; order Rhizobiales; family Rhizobiaceae; genus JBEVJK01. Next base: position 64,912 of record CAWBRU010000015.1, read on the forward strand.
AGAATGTCGGCCCGCGCGGCGGCGATGGCGAGCGCGGTCAGCTGGCGGGTGTCGTCGGTGTGGGCGATCTCGCGCGCCTGCTCGAGCAGCCGGTATTCGGCCTCGTCCTTGATCGCAAACAGCGCCAGCGTACGGTCCTGGTTGAGCTGATTGCGATAGCCCGAGAAGTCGAAGCGGTTCATCAGGTTTTCGACATTGAAGGTGGCAAGGCGCAGCGACATGGACCGGAGCTTTGCAGGCAAGCAGCGGCAAACACAAGCGAATGGGTCGCTTCGGCCGGCTTGCGGGGCGACCGGGAACCAAACCGTTCATGTGCCGTTCAGCCGAAATGGTCCATCCTCCCGGTACGCTTTGGCGAAGGGGAGATCGACGATCACCGTTTCCGGAGTTTTCGCAATGACGTTCAAGCTCAGCACACTCGCGCGTGCGGGCCTTATCGCAACGGGCCTTGCCGGCGTTCAGGTCCCTGCCATGGCCGATCCGGCGGGACTTGCAGCCCGCCCGGCGCCGGCCGACGCGGCTGCACCTCTTGTCCAGGATGTCGGCTATTGCGGCCCGAACTGTTTCCGCGGCGGACCGGGATTCCGCGTCGGTCCGGGATTCCGCGGCGGCACGGTGTTCCGCGGCGGCTGGAACGGACCAAACAGGTTTTATGGGCCGGGCCGCTATTATGGGCCTGGACGCTATTATGGTCCGGGACGCTATTACGGCCCCGGCTACTGGGGTCCGCGGCGCTTTTACGGACCAGGACGCTACTACGGACCCGGCTATTGGGGCGGCTACGGCAGCGGCTTCGTGCTGGGTTTCGGCGTGCCCGCCTTTTCCTATTACGGCAACCCCTGGGCCTACGGCCCGCCGGTGCGGCCGGTCTACCGGGCCGCCAACCCGCATGTGCGCTGGTGCTACAGCCGGTACCGCTCCTATCGGGCCTGGGACAACACCTTTCAGCCCAATTATGGCCCGCGCCGGCAGTGCATCTCGCCCTATCGGTACTGATCTGCCGCTCCAATGGGGGAGCCCCGGTTCGTCGAACCGGAGCTTCTCCGGAGCAACTCTAAAGCGCCCGAACCGCACCGACCACGTCGACCATCACGTCGAGGCCGGAAAATGTCGCCGGCAGCTTGGCGGCTTCATTCTGGCGGGAAACGTAGACCGTGAGCGCGAGGTCGTCGCGGCGGCTGTTCAGGCCGATCCCGACGCCGACCAGCCCGCGCTTGGCGAATCGCCGCTCGAACGCGCGCTGGATCTCGATCGCCTCCTGCATCGAATGTTTGGTCGCCACCATCCTGCCTCAGATCAACGTAACCCCGAGCTCCCGCGTCACCGATGATATAGGGTTGGCTCCGGTAATTCCAACATTTCCGGCGCCGCCCGAGGCCGACCCCGAAAACAGCAGGCCAAGCGGAGCGCCCGCCTCGTCGACGATCAGCGCGCCGCTGTCGCCGGGGCGGCTGAACGGCTGCGGCGGCGCCTCGGTCTCGATGACGATCTGACCATCGAAGCGGGCGATGCCAACGCCCATGTCGACCAGGAAGTTGTTGACGTTGACGGCGACCACGCGGCCGCGCGTATGGCCGGTGGTCCGGCCGGTCTTGGCGACCGCCAAGCCCGGCAAAGGCTCGGACACGGCCGACGGATCGAGGGTCAGAACCGGGGTCGGAGGCAACTCGCTGCCGAACAGCACGTCGGGCTCTTCACCCCGGCCATGCTCGACAAGCGCAGCGAATGCGGCGTCGACCCGGTTGGGAATGCCGCCGAACTGGACCGGCACGAAGCGCAGCAGCTCGGCGATGTCGTCGGCGCCCGGCCGGCCGCCGTCGCGGGCGCCGGGCTGCATGATGCGCGTGCCGATGGCAACGCTGTTGACGTCGGCAAGCACATGGTTGTTGGAGACGATCCCGCGCCGGCCGGTGCTGTCGTCCCGGCCGAAACAGCCGAGCGTGCCGGCGTAGGAAACGGTCACCGGCGAGATGCTCGCACCGAGCCGCAAGGGGTCGTTGCGCTCGCTCGTCCACAGCGGGCGCTGTCGGCCGATATAGACGATCTCGGCCTCGCCGCGGGCGACGTCGAGGATACGCTCGATCAGCGGGCTCTGCAGCGCGCGCCGGCTCTGCACCAGCACGGCGAGCTGCGCCTCCTCCCCCTCCGCCGGTTCGGACACGCCGAGCGCAATATCCTCGACGGCGCGCCGCCGCGGCCGCCGCGGCCGCAGCGATTTTCGCTCGAGCAGCTCCGGGTCGATGAACAGGCCCGGCGACGGTGCTTCCGAACCGCTGGTCTCGGGCAGCTCGATGAACTCGAAAATCCGGGTGAAGATCTCGGCCTGCAAGCCGAGCGCCAAATCGCTGCGCATCGTATCCTCCAATCTCGTATCTGATATCAGAAGGATAACAGCCTCGGTAAAGGCGTGGATAAAACTCCCCATAAACCTCATCGGTGGCGCACCTGCGGGCAGCCGTGCAAGCGCGGATGCGGCGCGCTCTACGTTGCGGCCTGCGCCGGCTGCGCCACAGCCGGAGCGAAGCATGGAGCTGCGCCGGCGTCGCCGCACCGGCCTCGAGCGGTCCGCCGGTTCGGCGCCCCGCTTCAAACCCGTCCTCGGCGCAACTTCGGACCGAAGACCGCTGACCGGTTTTCCAGACCGGCCGTGCGGCCGCGTCAGTTCTTGGCCTTGTCCACCAGCTTGTTCTTGGCGATCCAAGGCATCATCGCCCTGAGCTTCTCGCCCACCTGCTCGATCTGGTGGCCATCGTTGAGGCGGCGGATGCCTTTGAAGCGCGACAGCCCCGAGCGGTATTCCTGCATCCATTCCGAGGTGAACTTGCCGGTCTGAATGTCCTTCAGAATGCGCTTCATCTCCGCCTTGGTCTCGGCCGTGATGATGCGCGGCCCCGACACATACTCGCCCCACTCGGCGGTGTTGGAGATCGAATAATTCATGTTGGCGATGCCGCCTTCGTAGATCAGATCGACGATCAGCTTGACCTCGTGCAGGCACTCGAAATAGGCCATTTCCGGCGCATAGCCGGCCTCCACCAAGGTCTCGAAGCCGGCGCGGATCAGCTCCACCAAACCGCCGCACAGAACCACCTGCTCGCCGAACAAATCGGTCTCGCATTCCTCTTTGAAGTTGGTCTCGATGATGCCGGAGCGGCCGCCGCCGATGCCGCAGGCATAGGAGAGGCCGAGATCCAGCGCGTTGCCCGAGGCGTCCTGATGAACCGCCACAAGGCACGGCACGCCGCCGCCCTTCTGATATTCGCCGCGGACGGTGTGGCCCGGACCTTTCGGCGCCACCATCAGCACGTCGACGGTCGACTTGGGCTCGATCAGGCCGAAATGCACGTTGAGGCCGTGGGCGAAGGCAATCGCAGCGCCGTCGCGGATGTTGGGCGCAATCTCGTTCCTGTAGATGTCGGCCTGCAGCTCGTCCGGGGTCGCCATCATCATCAGGTCGGCCCATTTGGCCGCCTCGGCGACCGACAGCACCTTGAGGCCGTCGGCCTCGACCTTCTTGGCGGTCGCCGAACCGGGCTTGAGGCCGATGGCGACATCTTTGACGCCGGACTCCTTGAGGTTGAGCGCATGGGCCCGGCCTTGGCTGCCATAGCCGATGATGGCCACTTTCCGGCCCTTGATCAGATTGAGGTCGGCATCCCGATCGTAATAGACACGCATCCTTGAGGTTCCCTTCCTATGGTCGGTGGCCGGCAGGGGCCGGCTCTGGATTCGCCCGGTAAAGGGCTATGAATTGCGCCGTGGCGCGCGTCGCGTCGGCGGCGATGAGCGGGGCCGTGAGGCTGAGCGCGTCGCCGAGCAGGAGCCTGATCTGAATATCCCGCGCGATCAGGCCGAAGAAGGTGCGGAACGCCTCCTCGGCGTTGGCGAAGCAGATGAGCCCGGCGCTGCGGCCGGCCTCGAGCACAGGCTTCAGGCGGCGGCCCATCTCCAGCCGGCCGTTCTGGAGCACGATCGCGCCGAGCGCGGTCTTGTCGGAGGCAGCCTGGCCGACGGCGATGCGGTTGAGCGCGATCGAGGTCTCGCTCGAAATCACCGTCAGCCAATCGCGCGCAAACTGCTCCAGGCGCTCGATCAGAGCGGCAAGGTCGAGCCGGCTGCCGTCGAGCGGTGCGACGCGCACCTTCGCCGCCTGCCGGCGCACGGCTGCGGTGAGCAGGCCGTCGCGATCGCCAAACCACTTGTAAAGTGTTTCCTTCGAGCAGCTGGCCCGCTGGGCAACCGCCGCCATGGTGAGCGCATCACCTTCCTCGACCATCAGATGGAGCGCGGCGTCGAGAACGTCCTTCTGGCGCTGCGTCCACTCGCCCGCTGCCCGCGCCGTCGACGTCTCATCCACCCGCAGCAATCCCGTCAGATCCGCCCAGCCAGTACCGTACGTTACGGTTCGGCGTTATGGCCGAGTTGTCGTGGAATGGCAACCCTGTTTATCGGCGACACGGCAAGGCGCGGCGGGTGGTCAGACCGTGACCTGGGTGCCCACCTCGACCACGCGCCCCGTCGGGATCTGGAAATACTCGGTGGCGTCGGCCGCGGTGCGGGCCAAGCCGATGAACAGCCGGTCCTGCCAGAGCGGCATGCCGGAATTGGGCGACGCCTTCAGCGAGCGCCGCGAGAGGAAGAAGGACGTCGTCATGATGTCGAACTTCCAGCCCTGCTTGCGGCAGATCGCCAGCGCCTTGCGGAATGTTCGGCTGCTCCATGTAGCCGAACGTCATCGTGACGCGCATGAACAGGTCGTTGATCGGCTCCATCTTCACCCGTTCGCTGTCGGGCACGGTCGGTTGCTGGGCGGTGACCACGGACAGGATGACGTTCTGCTCGTGCAGCACCTTGTAATGCTTCAGGCTGTGCATCAGCGCGGTCGGCGCGCTGTTGGGGTCGCTGGTCAGGAACACGGCCGTGCCCGGCACCAGCTGCGGCGGCTTCTTCTTGAGCTGCTCGGTGAGGAATTCGAGCGGGATCTCGTTCTTGCGGGTCTTCTCGAACAGATAGCCGCGTGCCGCGCACCCAGGTGAGCATGACCAGGCACGATCATCGCCGCGACAGTGATCGACACCCAGCCGCCTTCGAGCAACCTTGACTGCATTGGCGAGGAAGAAGCCGATGTCGACGATGCGCGAACAGCGACGTCAGCGCGAGCGACGGCCAGCAGCGTCCACTTCCAGACGCCGACGCATGACGACGAACAGCAGGATCGTCGTGACCAGCATGTTGCCGGTGACCGAGATGCCGTAGGCCGAGGCGAGCTCGCTCGAATTCGCCGAAGCCGACGACCAGCAGCATGACGCCGAGCGCGAGCAGGAAGTTGACCCGCGGCATGTAGATCTGGCCCGACTGCGTCTCCGACGTGTGCTGGATCTCGAAGCGCGGCAGGATGGTCAGCTGCACCGCCTGGCGGGTCAGCGAATAGGCGCCGGAGATGACCGCCTGGCTGGCGATGACGGTGGCCGCCGTGGCGAGCACCACCATCGGCACCAGCGACCAGCGGCCGCATCTCGAAGAAGGGATGTCCGAGGGTGCCGCCATGGGCAAGAACGAAAGCGCCCTGGCCGAAATAGTTGAGCAGCAGGCACGGAAAGACGACGGCCAGCCAGGCCGTAACGATCGGCTTGCGGCCGAAATGGCCGAGATCGACATAGAGCGCCTCCGCGCCGGTGACGGCCAGGAACACCGCACCGATGGTGACGAAGGCGACGTTCGGCTGCGCAAACAGGTAGGCAGCGGCGTAGTAGGGATTGACGGCGAAGAACACGGTCGGGTCATCGGCGATGTGGGAGACCCCGGCCAGCCCGATGGCGATGAACCAGACGAGCGTCACCGGCCCGAACACCGTGGCCACGCTGCCGGTGCCGAAGCGCTGCACCGCAAACAGCACGGCGAGGATGATCAGGGTGATCGGCACCACATAGGGGTCGAAGGCGGGGGTGACCACCTCCAGGCCCTCGACCGCCGACAGCACCGAGATCGCCGGCGTGATGATCGCATCGCCGAAGAACAGGGCGGCGCCGCAGATACCGATCGTCAGGATGACGCCGGCCGCGCGCGGATAGGCGCTGCGGGCGAGCGCCATCAACGACAGCGTGCCGCCCTCGCCCCGGTTGTCGGCGCGCAGCACGAAGACCACATATTTGACGGTGACGATCACCGTCAGCGCCCAGACGATCAGCGACAGAACGCCGAGCACATCCAGCCGCGACACCGTTCCGCCGCCGGCGGATGCATGCAATGCCTCGCGGAATGCGTAGATCGGGCTGGTGCCGATGTCGCCATAGACGACCCCCAAAGCGCCGATCATCAGCACCGAGAGGCTTTGCTGGCGATGGCCTTCCTGGACTGCGGCTGTCGCGCCTGCCCGGCCGCGCCTGCCCGCCTCGGCATTAGCCATTCAACATCACTCCATCCGGACTGGCGCGGTGCGATAGTCCTGTTGCAACGCAAAAGCAATGCTTTCGTTGCGGCACCTCGGCAGCCCCCCGGCCCTCCGCTTGAATGCCCTCCATGGCCGCCGCAACCCTAGGGCGGGGCCGGCCATCTGTCCACCGCGACCGGGCCGTGAAGGTCTCGGCAGATCCCGGCGCGCGGCCTGTCGCGCATCGGTCCGGCAGACCAACCGCAGGCCATCGCGACTGTTCCGCGCGCCCTTAAGACCATCCGCCGAGCCCGGCCGCACCCTGGCCTGCGGCCGCCCTCACCAGCCCGCCGCGGCCAGGAAGCGCTTTACCGTCGCCGCCATGCCGTAGTGGAGGGCGTCCGCAGTGAGCCCGTGACCGATCGAGACTTCGGCCAGGCGCGGGATGCGGGTGATCAGCGGCGGCAGGTTGGCGACGGTGAGGTCATGGCCGGCGTTGACGGCGAGGCCCAGGGACAGCGCCGCCTCGGCCGCCGCGCCGAGCCGCTCCAGAGCCGCGGCGGCCTTTGCCGCATCGTCATGGCACGCGCCATAAGGGCCGGTATAGAGCTCGACCCGGTCGGCACCGGTCGCCCGCGCCGCCGCCATTCCGGCCGGATCGGGGTCGGAAAACAGCGATACCCTGAAGCCGTTGCGCTTCAGTCTGGCGACGATCGGCTTGAGCGCGTCGCCCTGGCTGTCGAACCGCCAGCCATGATCGGAGGTGGGTTGGGCCGGATCGTCCGGCACCAGCGTCACCTGATCGGGTTGGTTGTCTTCCACCAGCCTGAGAAAATCCTCGCTGGGATAGCCTTCGATGTTGAACTCGGCCGCGGGAAACGCATCGTCGATCAGCGCCCTGAGTGCCGGCAGGTCGGCATGGCGGGTGTGGCGCTGGTCCGGACGGGGATGGACGGTAAGGCCATGGGCGCCGGCGGCGAGCGCCAGGCGGCCGATCTCGGTGACACTCGGCCATGGCAGATCGCGCCGGTTGCGCAGCAGCGCCACCGCGTTCAGATTGACGGAAAGCTTGGCCGGCATGCGGGAAACCTCGAGGACACGCGCTTCAGCGTGCTCAGAATAATCCGCCTGCACGGAACGGACAGCGGCGATTGTTTGTTCCAGAAAGCAGTCGGCCGCGCAAGCGGAGGAGACAGGCGCAATGCCCGCACGCGACCCGCTGCCGGCGATCCGGCGCATCGACACCCATCGCGGCAACCTGTGCGCGCTCGACATTGTCGGGCATTTCACCGCGGCGGACCTGGAGAACGCCTACGGGCTGCTGGAAGCGGCCTATTCCGAACATGACACCGTCGACCTCCTGGTCAGGATGCGCAACTACCAGGGTTTCGACTGGGCCGCGGTATTCGACGAGCGCACAATTCGCGGCAAGGCCCACGCCTTGCGCCATCTTCGACGCTACGCGCTGGTCGGCGGGCCGGCTTGGCTGAAACCGGTGCTGGCCGTGTTCGGCCCGCTGACCTCGGTCAAGACGCGGCATTTCGAGCTGCGCGACGAGGCGCGCGCCTGGGCCTGGATCGAGGCCGAGGAAAAGCCGCCCGGCGACCCCTGAAGCGCCCCCTGCAGCGGGAAGATCGGCAGATCGGTGCTCGATCGCTGCCGATGTCCCCGCTCCCAGCGATGCGCTAGACTGTCTGGCGGGATCAGACCGGCTCGTGGGTGGACGCGATGGCGACGAAGATGGTTGGCGCTTGCCTCTGCGGCGCGGTCAGGTTCGAGATTGCCGGCGCGTTCGAAAGCTTCTTCCTTTGCCATTGCTCGCGGTGCCGCAAGCAAACCGGCTCGGCGCATGCGGCCAATCTGTTCTCGTCCACCGCAACGATCACCTGGCTCGCGGGACGCGACTTCATTCGGACCTACCGGCTTCCGGCGACCCGGCATGCGAGGTGTTTTTGTGCCGAATGCGGCGCGGCGCTTCCGCGCGACCGCTTGGAAGCCGATTGGCTGGTTGTGCCCGCCGGCTGCCTCGACAGCGACGTCGAGATGCGGCCTGACGCCCACATCTACTTCGCCAGCCGCGCAAACTGGGACGACCATTTGGAGGCGGTTCCCAAGCTGGACGGCGGGCCCGGCCGACGATGATCCTGCCGCCTCCCCGCGCGTCTCAGCGCACCACGGTCAACCGCTCGGCGGCGCGGGTGATCGCCGTATAAAGCCAGCGCCGGCGGGTTTCCTTGAACGCCCAGCCCTCGTCGAAGACCACCACCTCGTCCCACTGCGAACCCTGCGCCTTGTGCACCGTCAGCGCATAGCCATAGTCGAAATCGTCGAAGCGCTTGCGCTGGGACCAGGCGATCTCGCCCTCGGGATCCTCGAACGCCTGCTTCAGCAGCTTGATCTTGGCCACGCCGCGCTCCGGATCGTCCTCCTCCGGCGAAACCAGGAGATTGATGCCGGGCTTCACCGTCTCGCGCGCGGCAGTCATCACCTTCCAAAGCGAGCCGTTGAGCAGCCCCTTCTGCGGATCGTTGCGCAGGCAGACAAGCTTGTCGCCGGCTTGCGGATACTGGACCGCAAAGCCCTTGAGTTCGCGCAGGCGCCCATTGTAGCGGCGGCGCGTGCGGTTCACCCCGACCAGCACCTGATCCGCTTTCAGCACCAGCGCCTGGTCGACGTCGGCGCGGGAAATCACCCTGACGGTGCCATGGTCGCCGGCCGCCAGGTCGCGGCCCTCGCGCACGTCGAGTGCGAGCCGCACGATCGGATTGTCGCGAGCCTGGCGGTGGACCTCCGTCAACAGGAAGTCCGGCCCATGCTCGGTGAAATAGCCGCCGCCGGAGATCGGCGGCAGCTGCGCCGGGTCACCAAGCACCAGAATCGGCGTTCCGAAGCTCATCAGGTCACGGCCGAGCGCCTCGTCGACCATCGAGCACTCGTCGACGATGATGAGCTTGGCACGGGCTACCGGGCTCTGCCGGTTGAGCTTGAAGGTCGGCGACATCGAGGTCTTGCCGGTGGAATCGTCGGCGACCGCCTCCTCGCCGCGCGGCCGGTAGATCAGCGAGTGGATGGTGCGGGCCTTGGTCGCCCCCCTCGCCCGGAGCACCTGGGCGGCCTTGCCGGTGAAGGCGGCAAACAGCACGTCGCCATCGACATGCTCGGCGAAGTGCCGGGCAAGCGTGGTCTTGCCGGTCCCGGCATAGCCGAACAGCCGGAAGAGCTGCGGCTTGCCGGCCTTCAGCCATTGCCCGACCGCTTTCAGCGCGGCGTCCTGCTGGGGAGACAGTTGCATGGCACCGAGAGACAGGATTCGCGGGCGAAGGGCAAGGCGGATAGCCCACCCGGGCAAGAACATATTAGGAACATCGCGCCGGCGCAAGACGCACCGTGGCGGGTCGGCGTTCCGGCTCAGGCGGCCTGCGGTACGTCGGCTGCCCGCGGCTGCGTCGGTGCGATCAACATCGACAGCGCGGCCGCGGCGATGGCCGTCATCCCGGCGATCTGGAAGGCGAGCGCGTAGTTGCCCTGCAGCTCGCGCATAAAGCCGCCGAAAAAGGCCGCCGACGCGGCACCGATCTGGTGTCCCGCGGCGATCCAGCCGAACACCAGCGGGCCGCTCTTGTCGCCGAAGGCCTCATTGGACAGCCGCAACGTCGGCGGCACGGTGGCGATCCAGTCGAGGCCGTAGAACACCGCGAAAGCCGCCAGGCTGACCGGCGAGAAGCCCGACAGCGGCAGGTAGATCAGCGCCAGGCCGCGCACGGCGTAGTAGATGCCGAGCAGCTTGCGCGGGTCGTAGCGGTCGGTGAGCCAGCCGGAGCCGGTGGTGCCGATCAGGTCGAACACGCCCATCAGCGCCAGCAGCCCGGCCGCCTGGACCTCCGGAATGCCCATGTCGCCGCAAAAGGCGATGAGGTGCGTGCCGACCAGGCCGTTGGTGGTGAAGCCGCAGATGAAGAAGGTGGCGAACAGGAACCAGAAGACGCGGGTTGCGGCGGCGGCCTTGAGCGTGGCGAAGGTCACCGCCAGGAAATTGCCGCCGCTCCGCTCGGCGGCGGGCTCCGGACCGGTGGCGCCATAGCGCGTCAGCCCGATCGATGCCGGGCTTTCCGGCACGAGCAGAAACACCAGCGGAATCAGCAGCAAGGTGGCGACCGACACGACCGCCGCGACCGGCCGCCAGCCGCCCCATTCGGCCAGCGCCGCCAAAACGGGCAGGAACACCAGCAGTCCGGTTGCCGCGCTGGCCGACATCAGGCCCATCATCAGCCCGCGATTGGTCTTGAACCAGCGGGTGACGATGGTGGCGCCGAGGACGCTGGCGACGGCCCCGGAGCCGAGGCCGGAAAGCACGCCCCAGGTGGCGATCAGCTGCCACGGCTCTGTCATCCACAGGCTGAGCCCGGTGGCCACCGACATCAGCGCCAGCGCGCTGAGCAAGGTGCGGCGCAGCCCGAACCGCTCCATCAGCGCGGCAGCGAACGGACCGGCCAGCCCGTAGAGGAAGATGCCGATCGCTGCGGCCAGCGAAATCACGTCGCGGCGCCAGCCGAAGCTCTCCTCCAGCGGCAGCATCATCACAGCGGGGGAGGAGCGCAGACCCGCCGAAATCAACAGCGCCACGAAGATGACGCCGACCACGACGAAGGCATAACGCTGACCGAAGGGGCGGGCTGACGCGGCTCTTGTAATCACGCTCGATGGCTCCTATTCTGAGCAAAACTCTATACGTACCGGTCAGTAACATTGTCAAGAGGCGCGTACATGGTGAGGGACAAAGAGGAACGTGCGGCAGGCAACGGCGGCAGCCAGCCGAAGCGTGCCGCCGACCGGATCCTCGGCGCCGCCCGCGACCTGTTCTACCGCGAGGGCATCCGCGCCGTCGGCGTCGACGAGATCGTGCGCCATGCCGGCGTCACCAAGCCAAGCCTCTACCGCAGCTTCTCGTCGAAGGATGCGCTCGCCGCCTCCTATCTGAAGCTCTACGAGCGCGAGTTCTGGGTCCGGTTCGACAGTGCCGTCGCCGCCCATCCTGGGGATCCGCGCCGCCAGATCGTCGAGTTCCTGAGCGGCGCCGGCCGGCGTGCGGGGGCGCGCGGCTATCGCGGCTGCGGCATGACCAATGCCGCGGTCGAATATCCGGAGCCGGGCCACCCGGCACGGCAGGTGGGCGAGACCAACAAGCGCGAGCTCCGCCGCCGGCTGCGTGCCATGGCCCAGGAGATGGGGGCCCGCGCGCCGGATGTGCTCGGCGACGGGCTGCTGTTGCTGATCGAAGGCGCCTATATCACCGGCCAGCTGTTCGGGGCTGGCGGGCCGGCCCAGGCGGTGGCCGAAAACGCCGATCTCTTGATCGAGGCCAGCCTGGCACGCCGCTGACCCTATCCTTTTCAGCCGATCCGCCCGTCGGGTTGCTATGGCAGGGACATTGACCTATTTAGGGCCGAGATCCGGCCGGTAGCGAGCCTTCCAAGGCTGCCGCCCGACGCCGTGAGCGGGATCCCCGCGCGGGATCGCTGATTGACTTGGCCGTCCGATCGTAGGAGTTCTCGGCCGATCTCGACCATGCAAGGAGAGAGCTACATGGCGGCATTGGCGCAGGCGGCGAGACCTTCGCTGTCGCAAGAGCTGATCGACCACGCCGTGGCCAGCATCCGGGCGGCCGACACGTTCTCGCGGCCTTTTCCCCATATTTTCTTTCGCGACGTCTTCCCTGCCGATTTCTACGCCGAGCTGACCGCGCGCATCCCGACCACCGGCTATGAGCCGATCAAGGGGGACGGGACGCGCATGGCGCTGAGGCTCTACGGCGACAATATCCAGGCCATCGACCCCGAACTGCGCGCCGCCTGGGCCGGGGTGTCGGAGTGCCTGACCTCGCGCGAGGTCGAGCACGCCATCCGCGACAAGCTGCGCGAAGGGCTGGAGACGCGCGCCCGCGGCGACAAGATGGCCGGCCCCGAGGCCTTGAAGCTGGTCGCCAAGCCCGTTCTCTACAGCGACAAGGACGGCTACCAGATCAAGCCGCATCCGGACACCCGCAAGAAGGTGGTGACGATGCAGCTTTACTGCCCCACCGACCAGTCGCAGGAAGAGCTCGGCACGACCCTCTACCAGGCGTCGCTCAAGGGCCTGGTGCATGCCGGCTCCTATTTCCTCGAGCCGGTCAAGACGCTGCCGTTTCTGCCCAATGTCGGCTATGCGTTCGTGGTGCTGAAGGCTTACCACACGCTGACCGGGATGAGCTGGCACGGCCGGCCGAAGATCACCGCGCCGATCGACAAGCCGCGCGTCTCGATCCTCAACACCTTCTATATCGACGAGAGCGTCGGCTTCTGAAGCGAACCACCCGCGTCTTCGACGCGGGTGGTCGGTTCCATCCGCTGTTCGCGAGTTCGGACCCAAACCACTTCGGCTTTCGCCGGACCGGGGACGGTCCTCGCCCGGCTTCCGCTACATTGCTTGCGGGCCGCGATTCATTGCGGCTACCCCGGTCCGGCAGACCTCGACCAGGCCGAGCGGCTTCATGATGGCGATGAACTGCTCGATCTTGGCGACCTTGCCGGTGATCTGGAAGATGAAGTGCTCGGTGTTAGCGTCGATCACGCTGGCGCGGAAGGCTTCGGCAAGCCTGAGCGCCTCGACGCGCGCATCGCCGGTCCCCGATACTTTGACCAGGGCCAGCTCGCGCTCGAGCGGCCGGTCCTGACCGAGCTCGGTCGCCCGCACCGAGAGGTCGAGCACCCGGTGGACGGGGACGATGCGCTCGAGCTGGTGCTTGATCTGCTCCAGCACATGCGGGGTGCCGCGCGTCACGATGGTGATGCGCGACAAGTGCTTCTCGTGCTCCGTCTCCGAGACGGTCAGGCTCTCGATGTTGTAGCCGCGGCCGGAGAAAAGCCCGATCACCCGCGCCAGCACGCCGGGCTCATTGTCGACCAGCACCGACAGCGTATGCGTCTCCGGCTTCTCGGTTTCCTTGGCGATGAAATAGGCGGAGCCGGTGGGTTGAAGGTGGGCGCTCATGGCAATCGATCTCGCTAAGGAAACAGAACAGATAACGGGGCGTTCAGCTTCGCTGCCTTGCGCCGAAACAGTTGAGCGCCTTGCGGTCGAGGCCCAAATGACTGCGCAAAACCCATTCGGTCTCGAGCAGGACCGATGAGGGAACGAAGAGCTCCTCGGTCACAAAGCGCTGCCTAGCCCGGTCGGCCTGTTCCGTTCCGTCGTCAACCAGAATCCGAACCAGGACATTGGTATCAACGGCGCGTGGCATTGAACCGCTTCACTGCTTCGGTATCGATAAGCTGCTGAATCTGTTTGTCGTTTGGAAGAGGCTTATCAACCTTGATGACGCGTTTGAGGAACTCCTCGACGGTCATTGGGGGGAACTGGTCTTCGATGTCGGCGGCGGCAGCCTGCAAGATCACCCCGCCGTCAGCCTCTGACACGTTGAGCTGGGTCCCTGGGGTCCAGCCATACTTGTCGCGCAGCCGCTTCGGCACAACGACCTGCCCTTTGTCCGATATTGTAACCTTCACCGTAAGCTCCTGGCCCAGAAAAGCGCCACTCTACACCAGCTCCCGGCCTTCAGCATCGATGGCGTTGGCCACCGCTTCGTCGGTGGCCTCGTCCGGCAGGAGCATCTCGTTGTGCGCCTTGCCGGACGGGATCATCGGAAAGCAGTTGGCGAGGTTGGCGACGCGGCAGTCGAACAGCACCGGCTTCTTGACCGCGATCATCTCGGCGATGGCCGCATCGAGGTTGCCGGGCTTCTCACAGCGGATGCCGTGGGCACCATAAGCCTCGGCCAGCTTGACGAAATCCGGCAGCGCCTCGGTATAGGAATGCGACAGCCGGTTGCCGTGCAGCAGCTGCTGCCACTGGCGGACCATGCCCATGTACTGGTTGTTCATGATGAAGATCTTGATCGGCGCCTCGTGCTGCACCGCCGCGGAGATCTCCTGCATGGTCATCAGCACCGAGGCATCGCCGGCGATGTCGATGACCAGCGCCTCGGGATGGGCGATCTGCACCCCGAGCGCGGCCGGCAGGCCGTAGCCCATGGTGCCGAGGCCGCCGCTGGTCATCCAGCGGTTCGGCCGCTCGAAGCCGTAGTGCTGCGCGGCCCACATCTGATGCTGACCCACCTCCGTGGTGATGTAGGTGTCCAGGTCCTTGGTTGCCGCATAGAGCCGCTGCACGGCGAACTGCGGCATGATCACGTCGTGGCTCTGCCGGTAGGCGAGCGAATCGCGCGCCCGCCAGCGCGCGATCTGATCCCACCACGGCTTGAGCAATCTCTTGTCGGCCCGGCCGCTGGCCCGCCACAGGCGCACCAGATCTTCCAGCACGCGCCCGACATCGCCCAGAATGCCGATGTCGGCGCGGACGTTCTTGTTGATCGAGCTCGGGTCGATATCGATGTGAATCTTCTTGGAATCGGGCGAGAAGGCGTTGAGCCGGCCGGTGATGCGGTCATCGAAGCGGGCGCCGATGCACAGCATCACGTCGCAATCATGCATGGCCATATTGGCTTCGTAGGTGCCGTGCATGCCGAGCATGCCGAGCCAGTTCGGGCCGGAGGCCGGATAGGCGCCGAGGCCCATCAGCGTCGAGGTGATCGGAAAGCCGCTGAGATCGACGAATTCGCGCAGCAAATGGCTGGCCTCGGGGCCCGAATTGATGACGCCGCCGCCGCTGTAGATGATCGGGCGCCGGGCCTCGGTCAGCAGCGCCACCGCCGCCTTGATGCGCTCGAGGTCGCCTTGCACCTTGGGCTGATAGCTGGTCCGCGGGGCCGTCTGCGGCGGCGTGTAGAGGCCTTTGGCGAACTGCACGTCCTTGGGAATGTCGACGACCACCGGACCGGGCCGGCCGGTGATGGCGACGTGAAAGGCCTCGTGCAGCACCCCGGCGAGATCGTTGACGTCCTTGACCAGCCAATTGTGCTTGGTGCAGGGCCGGGTGATGCCCACCGTGTCGCACTCCTGGAAGGCGTCCGAACCGATCAGCGAGGTCGGCACTTGGCCGGTGATGCAGACCAGCGGGATCGAGTCCATCAAGGCGTCCTGCAGCGGCGTCACGGCATTGGTGGCGCCCGGACCCGAGGTAACCAGCAGCACGCCGGCCTTGCCGGTCGAGCGGGCATAGCCTTCGGCGGCGTGGCCGGCACCCTGCTCGTGGCGGACCAGAATGTGCTGAACGTCCTCCTGCTGGAACAGCTCGTCATAGATCGGCAGCACCGCACCGCCGGGGTAGCCGAAGATGTGCTCGACCCCGTTGTCCTTCAGCGCCTGGACCACCATCTCGGCCCCGGTCATTTCGCGGCGGCCGCCTTCGTCGTGTCGGTTGCTCATCATCGTTGCTTTCCGTCGTTCCCCGCGCCAGGCTTGCGCGTCATTTCCGTCCGTATAAATCAATAAAAAGGGCCCCTCGAGGGAGCCCTTGTGCAGCGCATGGGTGGAACTTGCCCGGCGGTCAGCCCGCCTTGCCCATGCGCCTTCCTACTACGAGAATGGTTGTCCGCTTCATGGCAGCGCACCTTAGAGGCCAAACCCGCCATCCGTCAATGGCTGCCGGCGCAGGCTGCGCGGCAATGCTTGTGCCAGCGCAAATTCCGACGATTTGCCAATTGACCGAGGCGCGGCACATCCCGATAGCAGGTAAGCTGGGCTGCCAGCCTGCCAAGGGCGCCGGAGGAACAACCATGCTCGACACCACACCCACCGCCAAGCTGGCGCGATTGCTGGACGCCTTCGACGCGGCCCTTGCCGCCGGCGACATCGGCCGGGCGGTCGACCAGTTCGAGGATGACTGCTATTGGCGCGACCTCGTCGCCTTGACCTGGAACATCAAGACGCTCGAGGGCAAGGACGAAATCCGGGCGATGCTCGAGAGCCAATTGCCGCGCGTGGCGCCGACCGGCTTTGCCCCGGCCGAGGGCGAAGAGGCGAGCGAGGCGAATGGGCTCATCGAGGGCTGGCTTCGCTTCGAGACCGGCGCGGCGCGCGGCTATGGCCATATCCGCGTCCGCAACGGCAAGATCTGGACACTGCTCACCACCATGGTCGAGCTGAAGGGCTTTGAAGAGAAGGCGGGGTTCGCCCGGCCGTTCGGCGCCAAACATGGAGCTGACAAAAACCGCAGGACCTGGAAGGAAGAGCGCGAGCAGGAGGCGGCCGAGCTCGGCACCAGCCGTCAGCCGTATTGCCTGGTCGTCGGCGGCGGCCAGGGCGGAATTGCGCTCGGCGCGCGGCTGCGCCAGCTCGATGTGCCGACCATCATCGTCGACAAGCATGCGCGGCCGGGCGATGCCTGGCGCAAGCGCTACAAATCGCTCTGCCTGCACGACCCGGTCTGGTACGACCATCTCCCCTACATCGACTTCCCCAAGAACTGGCCGGTGTTTTCGCCGAAGGACAAGATCGGCGACTGGCTGGAGATGTATGCCAAGGTGATGGAGCTCAACTACTGGGGCTCGACACTTGCCAAGAAAGCCAGTTTCGACGCCCAGGCCAAGGAATGGACGGTAGTGGTCGAGCGGGACGGCCGCGAGATCACGCTCAAGCCCAAGCAGCTGGTGCTTGCGACCGGCATGTCGGGCAAGCCCAACATTCCTTCGTTCCCCGGCATGGAGCGCTTCAAGGGGGATCAGCACCACTCCTCGCAGCATCCCGGGCCCGACGCCTATGCCGGCAAGAAGGCGGTGGTCATCGGATCGAACAATTCTGCCCATGATATCTGCGCAGCCCTCTGGGAGGCGGGCTGCGACGTCACCATGGTGCAGCGGACGCCGACCCATATCGTGCGCTCGGACACGCTGATGGAGCTGTCCCTCGGGCCGCTCTATTCGGAGCAGGCGGTGGCGGGCGGGATCACAACGGCCAAGGCCGACCTGATTTTCGCCTCGGTCCCCTATCGGATCATGCACGACTTCCAGATTCCGCTTTATGCGCAGATCCGCGAGAAGGATGCCGCCTTCTACGACCAACTCGAGAAGGCCGGCTTTCTGCTCGACTGGGGCGACGACCAGTCCGGACTGTTCATGAAGTATCTGCGTCGTGGCTCCGGCTACTACATCGATGTCGGCGCCTCGCAGCTGATCATCGACGGCGCGATCAAGCTGGCAAGTGGCGTCAACGTCAAGGCGATCACCGAGACCGGCGTGGTGCTCGACGACGGCCGGGAACTGCCGGCCGACCTCATCGTCTATGCCACCGGCTATGGCTCGATGAACGGCTGGGCAGCCGAGCTTATTTCTCAGGAGGTCGCCGACGCTGTCGGCAAGTGCTGGGGGCTCGGCTCGGCGACGACCAAGGACCCGGGGCCGTGGGAGGGTGAAGAGCGCAACATGTGGAAGCCGACCCAGCAGGAGGGGCTGTGGTTCCATGGCGGCAACCTGCACCAGTCGCGGCACTACTCGCAGTTTCTGGCGTTGCAGCTGAAGGCTCGGATGGAAGGCATCCCGACGCCGGTCTATGGGCTGCAGCCGGTACACCACAAGGCCTAGACTGGAGCAGCAGCCTTTTGGCGGCCGGTGCCGTCCGCACTCAGGCGCAGACGCGGTTGCGACCCATCCGCTTGGCCTCGTAGAGATTGCGGTCGGCGCGCCGGTAAAGCTCCTCGGACGATTCGCGCCGGTTCCAGACCGCGACGCCGACGCTGGTGGTGATCGAAAGCTGCGTCGTGTCGGCTTGCACGGTCATCGCCGCCACTCCTTTGCGGATCCGCTCGGCGAGCTTGTGCAGCTGCTCGTCGTCGAGGTTGGGCGCGACCACTGCAAACTCTTCCCCGCCGAGCCGGGCGGCGACGTCGTGGTAGCGCGTCATCTCGCGCAAGCAGCCGGCGACCGACTTCAGCACCTCGTCGCCGACATCGTGGCCATAGGTGTCGTTGACGGCCTTGAAGTGATCGAGATCGAGAATGATCAGCCCGACCGGCCTGTCGATGCGGCGGAATTCGTCGATATACTCCTTCAGCGCGTCGTCGAAATAGCGCCGGTTCTGCATGCCCGTATGTGTGCACTTTAAACCGTTTGATTTGGCTAACTTTTTGGCATGAACCAAGCTCCAAATGCCGCACAAATGCCGCACTGCCGCAAGCGATCTTCTGGTGCGCCGTTCGCCACTGCAGGAACACGATCACCGCCACCACCCCAGCAATGACAGCTGTGAGCCACTGGGCGGACATCATCGTGAGAGCTCCCCTCGACCGAACCAGACCCCGGCCAGTCTAGCTCGGCGCTGGTTTCCGAAACGTTGTCGGGTTCGGCGCCGACTCGGACCACTTGTCTAAGCCGATTTTCTGTGATTTATTTCGGATGTCGCGCGAGCGGGTATCTTCCACCGAGAACCGGATTCCAGCGCCGCAGCGCCTTCGGGCCAGACGGCCAGCGTCAAGGGTCTAAGCGAAGCCGCGACACTTCGGTCGACGAACTGAACTGCGCGCTGCGTGGGACTTCGGTCCAGCGTGCCCGACCGATCCCTTCTCATCAACAGTACCAATTCTGAGGAGAGCAAGCCTATGCATAAGTCACGCAGGCCTCGGCTGATCACCATCCCGAAGCTCATCACCGAGGTAGACCCGGCCAACGATATGGTGGTCGAGCCGATTTACGCTCATGGGAAACTTGTAGCCGTCACCTACGTGCCGAATGCTTCGGCTTCGCCGAAACGAAAGCGCCCGAGAGACTGATCGGGCACGCCCGACCGATCTTCCCCCATTCACTCAACACACCGGCCGGATGCGCGGCCGAACCGGAGGTCACACAGATGAGAAAATCAAAGGCATCGACCGTCATAGACACAGCGATTCAGGCTGCAATCGAAGCCAACAAGGCAGCCGAAGAGGCCCATGCGGCCAGGCGGTCGCTGATATTATCGGCAGTCGAACGACGACCCGTTGAAGAACAAGCCCAACCGATCACCCTACGAGTGCTCTCCCAGGAGCCTACCGGTGAGACTCTGAACGATCCCGCTGGTGTCGGTCGAGGATGCCACCGATAGACACGCGCTGACTGCGCTCGGCCAAGCTCTGGCCTGTCTGAAGAAGGCTCACGGTCACGAGACGGTGGATCTGACCACGGCCCTCCTCCGGACTGCCATAGGCCGCCTGGAGGCAAAGCTACGGCAGCGAGGCGTCCTTCGCTGACGCACGCTCCAGAAGGTGTGCGGGTTCCCGTGCACCTCTTTCCCGCCGGACTCCTGATCAGTGCTACACTTCAACCATCCGGCTTCTTTGTCCGGCTAATGCAGCAGCACAGTGCCTCGATTCCGGAAAGCGGACCACTAAGACAGGCCTTCGACAAAGCCGTTGCCGCCCATCCTGACAGTCCGCAAAGACAGCATCTCGCCTATATCACGGCACGCCGCGAACTGGGACTATTCGAAACCATTGGACGACCGAAAGGCAGCTAGACCGGTGGCGGTCCAATCCAAGAAGTAGGCACGTCCAAGCAATCTCGGCGATGACCCGCTGCGCTATCTAGGTGATGAGCGCGACGGCGCCTTTGCGCTCCTCCCGCTGCAACTTTTCGATGATCGCCGCGCGAATGAACTGATTGCGCTTCTGAGTGCCGACCAACCGATCAATCCGCTCGGCCATCGCATCAGTCAATCGAAGCGTGAAGCTGCGAGTATTGCCAAGCGGCGGCCCTCCCATCGAATATTTCTTCTGCCTCGGAGCTCGCCCTCAACCACCGGCTCGGGGACCTCGACCACACGTCCCGCATCGAAGCGGTCATCACCGCGCGAGGCGCTGGGCATGGAGATTGGCACATCGCAAGCCGAGCCGATCTGGACCGAGTTCCTGCGCAAGCTCACCAGGCGTGGCTTGCGTGGCGTGAAGCTCGATGTCGTTGGCATCTTCCCGAACGACGACGCCATAGTCCGCCTCGTCGGCGCACTGCTGCGGGCCTGGCATGCCGCTTGAACAGGCCCCGCCCATGGTCTTGAACCATGAGCTTCCTGTCCATCTGGCGCGCCCTACTGAAGCGCAGAGGATGAAGAACCTCCAACGGCATTCTCGCCGCTCCGGCGATGAATGAGCAGGCGCCCGTCGTCGGTTCGGCCGAAGAAGAGGTCAGCGTCGGCCAACTTCGGCTCCAGCGCTTTTACCGCTGCTGCCATCGCCAGCGGATCGGCCGGCCAGTCTTTCCTCGTCGCAAGAGTGCCGTCCTGAACCTTGGAGAGCGTGACGTACAACTCCTCGAGCGTGCCGGTCCAATCTGGACGGCCAGCCATCATCAACCCAAGGGCATTCGCAACGGGCCCGCTGTAGTCGAACACGCGATTAACTACCGTCGGAAACTCGACCACAGGACCGCCGTTGCAGCCCTCCAGCCATTCGATTTCGGATTTTATCCAATCCTTGAGGGACAGCGGGGCCTCTCCGAACGTGTTGGTGAAGCTGTCGGTCATGACCAAGCCCTCAGGGGTAAGGACCGCCCACCGGTCGGTCACGGGCATCCCGACAATGAGTGGCTCGACGTAACCGCCCGCTTCGACCTGCCATCCAACGACCGGCTCCCGCAGGACACGCTCGCGGTCAAAGCTGCCATCCGACAGTGGCATCAGGTAGACGACGAAGAAGCCTGGCGGTGCCGGGATGATGGTCGGCTCGGTCGCTGGGACACCGGTAGCAAGCGGAACCTTGCCGACGATCTCCCGACGAGCAAGGGCACGCACCAGCTTCCTTGCCTTATTTTCCCTCGCTGAGGCGGCGCCGTCAGGCAGGGGTGAATTGGCGAGGTGTTCGAGATCCTGACCAATCAAGTTGTCGAGCTCGGCAAGTATACAAGCCAGACGCTGAACCAGGTCATCGATTGCTACACTCATCTTAGCTCCTTTGTTCCATCAACCATGGCAAAAATCAAATAAACATCCATGCTTTAGACATTTTCTTTACCCAGAATAACTGTAGCACGTGTGATGCTTGCCGCAAGCGATCTCAAGTAGTACTTTCCTTCTACCATCGCGATCTGTTCAACCTGAACAGGTGTTGCGACCAAATGGCCAGGCGGGTCCGGCTCAGCCGAGCTTGACGACGATGGCAGTTTCGAAATCGAGCTGTCATTCCACCTCGACGAAGTAGCCATGCTCAATGCTGTCCGGGAGACCTGCTTCAACAGACTGCTAGCGGCCCAGGTGACGGTTTCGCCCAGCTTGGTACGTGCACAGGCGGCTTCGTTGCCGATGGACGCGGCACCCCTACCCCGCCGCTATCCACGGCAAGATGGCTTGTGGAAATCGATCGTGGCGCATAAAAACCCGCGCAAGGACCCGCTAAAAAATTCCGAATGGGCCTTGCCCACATTCACGCGCCAGCCGATGTCAACGATGGCGTCTGATTGGGAATGATCCGGCCTTCACGTGTGACCTGTGCCTCGGTAATGACCGGGGTGACCTCGGACGGGAGGCCATCACCACGCGATCTTGTATGTCGGCTCTGCCGGCGCACATGGAGGGGGCGGTAGCTGACCGCGATGCGCCGCACATGGCTCGGCACCTCGCCAAATAGGAAGTCGATAGCATCCTGCCCAAGCACACCAGTCTCGGCTTCTTTGCGCGAAACGCTGTGGAATTCCTCGAGCATCCTGCTCGTCAGGCAGGCGTCTCCGATTGCACTGTCTGCGACCGATGATCGCCAGTATTTCAGAACAGCGAGGTCTGTCTTGGCCATTTCTTATCCGAAAAATGTATTGCGCGATGCGCTACCCATAGGGTTGCTTGATACTCAACATTTGCATGGAAGTCGCGCCGTGCGCTGGAAATATTATGGCGCGGATGCAAAGGACGGATTGGTGGCCGAAAGCGGACTTGCGGCTTCGAGGCTCGGAATGTCAGAAGCGGACCTTCAGGCGGCCTGCGTGCATCGACGTGAACTGACCTGAAGGCGACAACCAAATTGCTCGGCCAGATGCCTGCTTGCGCCGAGAGCGGACGCCCGGTCTCAGTTCGAATCTCGTACGCCGCGCCCAACATTCGAAATCGACTGATCTGAAGCTGCTTTCGGAAAAAGCGTCCGATGAAAAGAGAGGACTGTTTTGGGGGGGGCCTTTCGGCGCTAGCGAGGATGGCGCCGGGAGCATCAGTCCACCCTCACCCGAACGCGAAGGTTTGATCGGCGCATCATTCCGGAAAACCCACCTTGCGCAGGCCGTCGATCAGCAAGTTCAGATCATCCGCCCGCTTGTAGGCCGCGATGGTGCGAGCTTGCGCGATCGAAAAATCGGGATTGACCCTTCGAATCTCCGCTAGGGCTTCGCGTGCGCGAGCGGCTTCTCCCAGCTGGCCGTAGACTGCTGCGAGATAGAAATGAGATTGCAGCGATTGAGGATTGTGAGCGACAGCCCGTGCAATTGTCGCCGCCGCCTCCTCGAAGCGATGCAGGGTAAAATAGGCCTGGCCGACATAGAGGGTGTAGTAAAAGGGATAGAACGGATTGAGGCGCTTCGCCTTTTTGATCAATCCGGCGACCCGCTCGGGCTCGCCTGCGAAATGGAGTATGCCAGCGAGGTTCGCGTAGGCCTCGGCATTGCCAGGTTCGAACTCGATCCACCGGTTGGCGGCCGCGAAGGCTTCCTCGTGCTGCCTTTTGAAAAGATGGACTGCGCTGAGCGCCTCGTAGACCAACGGCAGCGACGGATCGAGGTCCCTGGCTGTCTGCGCCAACTCGAAGGCCAGATCCAGCGCCTCCGGAACGCCCCTGAACCAGTCATGCAGATACGTCTCGGCTAGGGCAGCATGGGCCGCCGCATAGCTCGGGTCGATCGCAATCGCCCTCTCGTAGAGCCGCCGAGCGGCGGCATTGCCGTCCGTTGAGAACAAGCGATACTGCTCGCGCCCGCGCAGGACGCAATCGTAGGCTTCCGGGTTGTCGGTTTCGACGCGAGACGACCGGGCGTCGTCCCTGTCGCCAAGTTTTACCTCGAGGCTGCGCACGATCCGTTCCGTCACATCGTCCTGCACGGCGAAAATGTCTGCCAGCCACCTATCGTAGCGCTCGGCCCAGAGATGCCCTCCTGAGCGTCCGTCAATCAGCTGCGCTGTGATCCGCACGCGCTCACCGGCCTTTCGTACACTGCCTTCTTAGAATGTAGCGGACGCCAAGATCGCGGCAGACATCCTGCGCTTTGACCGCCTTCTTCTTGTAGGTGAAGGTGGAGTTGCGCGAGATCACCACAAGCCCGTGTATCTTCGAGATCTCGGTAATGATGTCCTCGGTGATGCCGTCGGCGAAATATTCCTGCTCCGGATCGCCGCTCATGTTGTCGAATGGCAGGACGGCGATCGACTGGTTTGCCGGCGTTGACCCTACCGGCAGGCTGGTCGTGGGTTCCGACGTCGCGATCGCCTTCGCGACGGCGGCACCGACCGCCAGGGAATAAACTCGGATCGGCTCGGCTATGTTCTTTAGCTGCGTGCTGCCGAGATCGGCGACCGAGAGGTCGAGCCTCGCTTTGACCTGGCGATAGGCATCTTCGGACAGGCAGATGGCTCCGGGCGCCGCAACGCCCTCAAGACGCGAAGCGATGTTGACACCATCGCCCATAAGGTCGCCGTCGGTTTCCTCGACAACGTCTCCCAGATGAACCCCGATCCGGAACTCGATGCGACGGTCCTGCGGTACACCGGCGTTGCGCTCAACCATTCCGTGCTGCACCTCGATAGCGCAGCGCACGGCATCCACCACGCTGCGGAACTCCACGAGCGCCCCGTCCCCCGTGCGCTTGATCACGCGCCCGTTATGCACCGCGATAGTCGGATCGATCAGGTCACTGCGCAGTGCCCGCAACCTAGCCAGAGTACGATCTTCGTCCGCGCTGGCGAGGCGACTATATCCAACCACGTCTGCGGCTAGGATTGCGGCTAGCTTGCGATTCTCGCTCATTGGCGCGTCATCCCCTCAAATTCATGATAACAAGGAAGGCAGAGGAAGGGGGAACTTTCGGGTTTGGACACGACAGCGGCTCGCCATGTTCGAGGTCAACCGCAGCCGACGTGCAAGCCTGGCAGGACCTGTCCATCTCACGATGCCATGCCGACGTCCGCTCAGGGCTCAATCGGCGATTCGCGCCAGGAGCGGCACCTGCCGCGGATGTAGGAGGCCCGCTTTGCGGCCAACAATGAAACTGCCTTCTCTAGATCTCCATCGAGGCGATTAGCCCGGAAAACCTCACCTTCCGAAAAGCCTCGCGGTCAGATTTGCGCTGCCCTCAGCTCCAGGTCGTCATCGGATTTGCCACTGCTTGCGTGATGCGCCACTGGTTTGCCGGTCTTCAAACCGGGCAGCAACCGAGAATCAGCCGTCAGTCGCCCGGGTTCGCCGGCGTACGCATCTGCGCTCACAGGGCTGCCGACTTGATCCACCAGCCGTCAGCCGATCTCGCGAGGAACAGTCGATCCTCGCCGCAAGTGGAGTGCACTTCCGAGACGATGAACTTGGCACTGATGGCTGCCCGCGTTCACATCTGCCGGTCCGGTGCTTGATGACGAAGTCGCCGGAGAGGCTCTTAGGCGAGCAGTCTCAAGCAACCACGAACGAAACTTCGACGCACCGGGTGTCCGGGCGAACTCGATGAGCAGTCCGCGCCCAAAAGGGCGCGGACAGATCCATTCCTCGTCAATAGTCCATGCCGCCGCCCGGCATCGGTGGAGCTGGCGTGTCCTTCTTCGGCTTCTCGGCCACCATGGCTTCGGTGGTCACGAGCAGGCCAGCGACCGACGCGGCATCCTGCAGCGCGGTCCGGACGACCTTTACCGGATCGATGACGCCTTGCTTGTAGAGATCACCGAACTCATTGGTCTGCGCGTTCCAGCCATAGGCGAACTCTGCATTCTCGCGCAGCTTGCCGACGATGAGCGAGCCTTCAGCGCCCGCGTTCTCGGCGATCTGGCGCACTGGCGCCTCCAGAGGCGCGGCGGACGATCTCAATCCCGTGCTTCTGGTCGGCATTGTCGACCTGGACGTTCTCCAGGGCCTTGACGGCGCGGAGCAGTGCGACGCCACCGCCAGGCAGAATGCCTTCCTCAACGGCCGCCCGCGTTGCGTGCATGGCGTCATCGACGCGATCCTTGCGTTCCTTCACCTCGACCTCGGTCGAGCCGCCGACACGGATGACGGCGACGCCGCCGGCGAGCTTGGCAAGGCGCTCCTGCAGTTTCTCGCGGTCATAGTCGGACGTCGTCTCCTCGATCTGCGCCTTGATCTGGGAGATCCGCCCCTGGATCTCGCCCTTCGAGCCTGCACCGTCGACGATCGTGGTAGTCTCTTTCTCGAGGACGACGTTCTTGGCCCGGCCGAGCATATCGAGGGTGACGTTTTCGAGCTTGATTCCGAGATCTTCGGAAACCGCAGTGCCGCCGGTCAGGATCGCGATGTCCTCGAGCATCGCCTTGCGGCGGTCGCCAAAGCCCGGCGCCTTGACGGCCGCGACCTTCAGACCGCCCCGCAGTTTGTTGACGACGAGGGTGGCAAGCGCCTCACCTTCAACGTCCTCGGCAATGATCAGCAACGGCTTGCTCGATTGCACGGTCGCTTCGAGTATCGGCAGAAGCGCCTGCAGGTTGGAGAGCTTCTTTTCGTGGATGAGCAGATAGGGCTCTTCCAGCTCGACGCGCATCTTGTCCGGATTGGTGATGAAATACGGGCTGAGATAGCCGCGGTCGAACTGCATGCCCTCGACCACTTCGAGCTCGGTCTCGGCGGTCTTGGCTTCCTCGACGGTGATCACACCTTCGTTGCCGACCTTCTGCATCGCTTCGGCGAGGAAGCGGCCGATCTCGGTATCGCCATTGGCCGAGATGGTGCCGACCTGAGCGATTTCATCATTGTTGGTAACGTTGCGCGCGTTGGTCTTCAGTTCCTGCACGACAAGCTCGACCGCCTTGTCGATGCCGCGCTTGAGATCCATCGGGTTCATGCCCGCCGCAACCGCCTTCATGCCTTCCTTGACGATGGCGTGAGCAAGAATGGTCGCGGTTGTGGTACCATCGCCAGCGATGTCGCTGGTCTTCGATGCGACCGCACGCACCATCTGCGCGCCCATGTTCTCGAACTTGTCCTCCAGTTCGATTTCCTTCGCCACTGTGACGCCGTCCTTGGTGATGCGGGGCGCGCCAAACGATTTGTCCAGCACCACATTACGGCCCTTCGGACCGAGCGTGACCTTCACCGCGTTGGCGAGGATTTCGACGCCGCGCAACATCTTGTCGCGCGCCTCGGATTGGAATTTCACTTCTTTTGCAGCCATTTACCTGCTCCTTCAACTGGCAAAGTCCGATGTGTTCTATTCGACCAGCTAGGCAGCCTTCTTCGCCTTGGCCTCGGCCTCGATCACCCCCATCACATCGGACTCCTTCATGATCATCAGATCCTCGCCATCGAGCCTGATCTCGGTGCCCGACCATTTGCCGAACAGGATGCGGTCGCCGACCCTGACGTCGAGCGGCTGCAGCTGGCCACTGTCGTCACGCGCGCCGGGGCCGGCGGCGAGGACCTCGCCTTCCTGCGGCTTCTCCTTGGCCGTATCGGGGATGATAATGCCGCCTGCCGTCTTTTCCTCGGCCTCGATGCGGCGGACCAGAATACGGTCGTGCAATGGACGAAACGTCATGTCGTTCTCCTCGTCAGCAAACAGGTTTTCGAGACCTCCCGCCGCGGTGCATCCAAGCCGATCACACGCGGGCGCGTCACCCGTTCGGCAACGCGCAGCTCGATCTGGACCTTGGCTCTTCACGGTTCAAGAGGTCTGCGGGTAGCTCTTAGCACTCGCCACCCGAGAGTGCTAGGGCGATCAATTTCCCCGGCCCGTTCGTGATGGAGTGACGCATCTGAAGTGCTAATTCGAGCTGCGGAGTTGGCCGATGCATTCGACCTCTGCGTCCAGGAAGGCTGGATCGACCATATCGGAAAAATCCACCCTCACGCGTAGGTTCCGGTCCGGACGGCTGAGTTCTCCGCCTGCGTGCCAGAAGCTCCAGAGGTCGCGGATCAGGTTGTCGATGGTGTCGCGATTGAAGCGGTAGGCATGCATGGGCACATAGTTTTCGCCGGGTGCCATCATGTGCTCGACATGGCCATCGAATTCGCCCGGGTGAAGCTTCATCGGGCCGAGGTCCTCAAACCCGGCGGCTAGGAGCGCATGAATCGGGCCGAGATTGCCGTCGACGACGTGAGCGACATAGTCCTCCTCCGTGTCGCTGGTGCGCAAGACGGCATAGCGGTGGACCAGCATAAGCTTAACCAAAAGGCCAACGATCCCGATGCCGCGGGCGGCGGGATGCACCATCAGAGCGCCCAGCTCCTCTTCCCGACAAAGCCCGTCGGCTTCCTTGAGAGTATCCTGCAGCATCCCGGCGCCGATGACCCGCTGATCGTCACCGACAACAACGTCATAAAGGCGTTGGGTACGGGCCGCTTCTTCGAAAATTCGGGCCGAGCGGTCGAACAACGTTCCCTCGTTGAGCGACTCAACGAAGGTGTAGGCGATGCGGTAATCCGACGCGGGCGTTTGCCGAAAAAAAAGAATGTCGGCGCCGGTGAACGGAGGGGGTCTTTAAATCGCCATGGTTCGGGACCTCCGAATTGTAAAAACCTCTCATGAGAGGATCCAGCACTCACAGACGATCAGTCAAGAGATCGTGCCGTCGGAGCTTGCAACAACGTCTACAATGGGCGGGCCGCTCCCGTTCAGCTTTCACCGCACATTCAATGGCGGAGGCCCCTCCCGCCGCAGTCCCATAACGTGGCTGCACCCCGGCAAATCGAGTGGGACACTCGCAACTGAAATTGAGCCCAGTGGCCGACGCCTGGCGCCGCAATAGGGTAAAACGTACCGGAAGGTGCTCATCCATGGTCCAACGGACTGATCTACAGCTCGCGTACGCAGCGGCGACCGGATGCACCTCCGGCAGTGCCGAGGCCCGCGTGGGAAACGCGATAGATAACCTGACCGTACCCGCCAGTGGGTACTTCCGGCGGGCGGTCCTGGTTGTCAATCGGCTGATCCGGGTACCCTGCAACTCCAGATCCTGATGCACGAATGACCGACAGCGCGAAGCCGATGCATCCACGGCGCTAGCACTCTCGTATCGAAAGGGCTAGATTCCGGAGCCCCTTGACGTCAGAGAAGGTGCAACTTGACCCTTGCGGGTACCGTGTTGTTGCGCCTTGTGCAGCACAAGCACCCATGCTGACCAATGTCCATTCTGACAATGTCCCGCGACTGCCGATGCCGGAAAACTCCGGTGCGCAGCCTGAAGCCGCTGCATTCGCGGCAGGTTTGCAACTGCCAGGGAACGGGTCATGAAGGAAATCACGTACGTATTCGGTGCGCTCGCGGAGCCGGATGTCGAGGCACTGATGCGCATTGGCACTCGGCAACAACTCCGCGTGGGCGACAGGCTCCTAACGGAACGAACGCACCCCGACGCGATCTACCTGGTGCTCGATGGGAGACTGAGCGTGGCGGTGAAAGGCCGCGAAAGCGTGATCGCGTACGTCGGCAAGGGGGATATTCTCGGCGAAATGTCGCTGCTCGAGTCACAACCAGCAGCCGCCACCGTGTGCGCCATCACACCAGTGACAGTGCTGCGCATCCCTCGAGGCGCGCTCGAACAGAGCCTTGCTGCCGATCCTGGTTTCAGCCTGAGGTTCTACCGTGCCCTGGGAATGTTGCTCTCACGTCGCCTCCGCGCGGCGACGTCACCCGCATCATCCACGCTCCGTCCTCTTTCGGAGTTGGTCAGGTGGGTGGAGTCGGACCTTACCAATATGGCAAGCCTATTCGTGACTGCCTGCCGGGAGTACCAAGCGCGACCGGCCTACCAAGTAAACGGGACATGGATCACATACGCTGACTGCGGTGCACGTGTTTCCCGTATCGCGGCGTCGCTGAATGATGTCCTGGCCCAAGCCCGTCAAGCGACGGGGCGGCAACCGACCATCGCCGTCCTGCTGCCGAACAGCCATCATGTTCTCGAATTCTTCTTCACCGCGGCCGTCACGCACTCCATCGTCTTCCCGCTGAACCACCGGCTGTCCGTCGCCGAGATCGAGGCCGCATTGCGTGCCAGCGGTGCCATAATCCTCCTGACGTCGGACGCCTTTGCCAAGACGCTGGGTGAGGTCCATTGGGCCATGCTCTCCGTGCAGACCATCATCTGGGCGGGTGCTCCGGGTGATCTCCCGGTCAAGGAGCATCGCTCCTGGGATTCCATCCTGTCGGGCTCGTCCGCCAGCGAGCCATCAATGCCAACGCCATCTTCCTTGCTACAGGGATTCGGTACGTCGGGAACCACCGGACGGAGCAAGACGGTTCTGCACTCCCACCGAAATGTCTGTATCCATTCCTTCGCGACCATCCAGGCACTCGAACTCAACGCGGATGACGACCACTGCTGGGGCCACTTCGGCCCTATGTTCCATGTCGGCGACGCCGCCTTCGTATGGATCGCGCTGCTTCTAGGCGCGCGCCATGTCTTCCACGAGAATCAGCTGCATTTCGAAGAGGTCGGCAAACTCCTGGCCGGCGAGCACGTCACAATCGTCAAGCTGGTGCCGTCGATGCTACAGCTGATGTGTGAATCTGACAGCCTCAAGGCGCTGAGGTTTCCCGACCTGCGCTGGATTCTTACGGGAGGGGCCGCTCTCGACCCCGCGCTGGTTCACCGGGTCGCCACCCTCTTCGACTGTGATGTCATCCAAGGATACGGCATGACGGAGGCGACCTGCCACGTTGCTTTTAAGGTGGAGACGCAGGCGCCCATGAAGGAAGGGCTTCACGTCCTACCCGGACTCGACCTCAAGGTTGTCGATCCGGAGGACGAAACGGTGAGCCCAGGGCAAGTCGGAGAAATCGTACTCAAAGGAGAGACGGTGTTCAGCGGCTACCTCGCCGACGGGAAGTGGGAGTCGGGAAGCGCGGAGGTCTTCACTCGTCAAGGCTATTACCGAAGCGGCGACCTGGGCTCCCTCGACGAGGTTGGCCATGTCCACGTCGTCGGCCGGCGCAAGGACATGATCAATGTCGGCGGGGAAAATGTTTTTGCCTGGGAAATCGAGCAGGTCATCGACCACATGGAAGGTGTAAAGGAGTGCGCGGCTTTTGCCATGCCCGACGACGTGCTCGGCGAAGTAGTTGAGGTTGCCATCGTTCGCGCTGGCGCTCAGCCAACGGTGGCTCGGGTGAAGGAGCGCTGTCGAAAGCTGCTGGCGAATTTCAAGGTCCCGCATCGCGTGCATTTTGTGGACGAGCTACCGCGGACGCAGACCGGCAAGGTGCAGAAGAAGCTTATCGCAGACAGAATCCGGGCCATGCCGGTTCCTCCCGATGCCCAGTTCACCGGAGGCGGACAGTCGTCAGCCACGATCGCTGAAACGGTTGCGGAGGTCGTGACCACTTACATGGCCACGCTCACCAGCGAGCGCATTGATGATGATCGACCGTTGTTCGACGCTGGCCTCGACTCCCTCGGCACCCTGGAGTTGATTGAGGAGTTCGAGAAGCGCTTTTCGCTGAAGGTGCCGCCCACTCTCCTGTACGACCATCCGACGATGCGCGAGCTTGTGGCATACTTCGCCTTACAGGACACTGCTGCCGCAGTGGTGTCTGCCGCTGAGCAACCCCGCGCAACCGATGAGCTACCGAGCACGCCAGCTCCTTCTCGCGCCCGGCGATCGGCAACCGCGCCCGGAGCGCTTTTGCTGCAGGTTGTGGCTCTCGGCATCAAACCGGCATTGCTCGCCCTAAGTATCGTCCCTCTCCTCGTCCTGTTCGACCTCAGCGCCGGGTGGCTGACCACTTACCAATTGCTGCTGATGGGACCTCTATGGCTGGCGCTGGTGCCTCTGACCACCATGGCGGTCGTCCTTGTGTTCATGAAGGCGGTCGGGCGGGCAAGCGACCCTGAGCACGAGCTATGGGGCCCGGAGTACTTTCGGTGGCTCCTAGTTCATCAACTGTTTCGCTCTGTCGAGGGAATTCTAGGGGTGCTGCGGGGGACCGCGATCCTGCGAGCTTTCTACCGGCTCGGCGGGGCAACGATCGGCAAGGACGTTCAGCTCGATACAGTCACCCTCTACGATTTGGAGTGCATTCACATCGGAGACCAAACGATCATCGGGCGAGACGCGAACTTCCAGCCCGCCCGGGTCCATGCCGGCAAGCTCACCAAGCAACCGATCCGGATAGGAAGTCGTTGTTTCATTGGCCCAAACAGCTCGCTGCTCGGGGGCGCGGACATTCCAGACGGCACCAACATCCGGCCTCTGTCCGCCATCAACTCTTCCGTCCCCTCGTCCGCAGCCGACCCGTCGGGAGCGCCCCGGGTCTCGTCGAAATTTTTGACTTTGTCCTCGCGGACCGCCGGATACCTCGTAGTGGGATATGTCACTACAATGGCCGTCGCCATTGGCATGCTCTTCGTGCAATACGCGGTGGAGACTGTCGGGGCCACGGTTCCCTCGATTGCCAACTTGTTGCTGGGCCAAACAGCGACGCCGGTCCCTCTCTCCTTCTTCGTCGCCGTGGCGTTGGCGATCTACTTCGTGATGCCGGCATCCTATTTTGCCCTGGTGGCGGCCTTCAAGCGACTCCTGCTCGGCAACCTCTCGCCACAAATGACGGTAGGAGAGTTGGGAGTCCATCTGACCTGGTCTCACTGGGTCTATAGCAAGCTCTGCGATGTGCCCTTCTTTACGATGTATCTGCAGCTGAACGTCATGTCGCATCTGACGAAGTGGAACTACCAGCTGCTCGGGTCCCGCGTCGGCGCCCGACCCTTTCTGGCTGCTCCGTATACGGCAGAGCCGGAGCTGCTTGAGATCGGGGACCGAGGCATGGTGGCGGGGAATGTATCGGTCTATGGCGTCGATGTCCTCGGTCAACGAGCAGGTCCGATCCGCGTAGGAGAGTCGGCAGTAGTGACAAACTCCTGTGTGCTGCTAGCCGGAGTGGAGCTCCCCGAGTTCGACTCTTCTGGGCGACCTAAGCGTCGCAGGTCAGGCTGATGTGATCCCCCCGAATGCTATCGCCGTTGGTTCACCTCCAAGGGTCGTCGGACGCACGAATTTTCGGCTCGATGCGGTGTCCACCCGGCAGTACGTTCTAAATCAGTCTTTGCTCGTTCTGTCTCCAGTGGATCTTCCTGGCCAGCAGTAACGTCGCCGGCTTTGTGCTGATCGGACTTTGTTTCAACGGACTCCTGGATTGGGTACAGGTCTGGATACTGTGGTGCGCGCTGCCGGGTCTTTTGCTTCTTTCTCGACTGGTGAAAGTTGCCTTCGTGCCTCTCGTCAAATGGCTAGTCCTGGGCAAGGTGGTAGCAGGCGAGCATTCCGCGTATGGCTGGTACTACACCCGGTGGCTCTTAGTAGAAGCGGTCATCATGGATGTCGAGGCGGCCTTCCTGAAACAGCTGCAGGGCACGCAGTTCCTCAACCTCCTCTGGCGCGGGCTTGGCGCCCGCGTGGGCCCTAACACCTGCATCCTCGCCTCGTCGCTCGGATGCGATTTCGATCTAAAGACCATTGGGAGCGACGTGGTCCTGCAGTATCAATCGCTGGTGTTCGGGCACTCGATTGAGCATCACAGTTTGATGCTCGAGGCCACCACGATAGGGGACGGCGCGGAGATCGGCCAGTTCGCCATTGTCGAGACCGGCGCCGTTGTGGCTAGTGGACAGATCATCCCCGCACACAAGGCCGTTCACGCCCAGCGCGGGCCCAAACCGGAGACGGTGGGTCTGCTTAACGTGCAGGACTTCGAAGGTGAGGCCAAGGCAAAGCTTAGCAAACCGATTTTCGACTACTACGCGGGTGCAGCCGATGATGGGCTGGCACTCGAACGCAACCGGCAAGCCTTCGGCTGGATCCATGTTTGTCCACGGGTGCTCGTCGACGTCTCTTCGGTCTCCACCACCTGCCAACTCCTGGGCCACGCGCTCGCCTCGCCGATCCTGATCGCGCCCACCGCCATGCACAAGCTCGCTCATTCGCAAGGTGAATCCGCGGTCGCGAGGGCAGCTGCCCAGCTCAACATGGGCATGATCGTGTCCATGCTGTCGACCACCGCCCTGGAGCCTTTGGGGGACTTGCTGCGAGGCCCCTCCGGGCTGGCGCTCTTTCAGCTATACATCCTCAAGGATCAAGGCCTCACGGAGGAGCTGGTTCATCGTGCTGAAGGGAGCGGGTATCAAGGTCTTGTCATCACCGTGGATGCCCCGGCATCCGGCCGTCGGGAGGCTGATATCCGGAATCGGCTGGCGCTGGCGAGCCATGTGGATCTCCCTCATCTGAATGGCCGCCGCTCAACGACGCGCTCGCCCTTGATCCAGTTCGAGGCGATGAAGGACTCGAGCCTCACATGGAAGCGCCTGGCTTGGCTCCGTGAACAGACAAAATTGCCGATCTGGCTGAAGGGGATTTTGCGAGAAGAGGACGTGCTGCGCGCCTGTGAGCGGGGCTTCGATGGCGTGGTGTTGTCCAACCACGGGGGACGTCAGCTTGATGTCGCCCTGTCGCCACTCGAGGTCCTGCCGTCGGCTCTGGAGTTGATGAACCGGGCTGGCTACAAGATCCCGCTTCTAATGGACGGAGGAGTTCGGCGTGGATCCGACGTTTTCAAGGCGCTCGGTCTAGGAGCGAATGGCGTGCTCGTAGGCCGGCCAGTCCTGTGGGGCCTCTCCGTGAACGGGCAGAGCGGGGTGACTCAGGTGTTGAACCTTTTGAATGAGGAGCTCGCACTGACCATGAAACTCGCCGGATGCGCGCGGCTGGGCGATATCTCGTCAGATCTGCTTTACAGCGACCATATCTTTCGCACGTCACTCGTGCCTCAATGGGGAGCGCGCGACACGGACAACAGCTCCCGAGATGAACGCTCGGTGCGGGAGCCGCGGAGAGGGTGACGACTTCCGTAGTTCGATCGCGTCTCGCCCATGGGCCCGCCTGTCGGTCGGCGACACTCTAGGTCGGCTGCCAAAGTAAGCAGCCCGCGGCATCGGTGACCGCGACCGAGGCGCGGACGCCACCTAGGCTGGCTCCGCAGTCCTTTTTGCAAACAACGCCTCAGATGAAGCCTTGCGGCACGCCTCTGAGGTCGGCTTGCCGCACCAAGCAAGTCATTCGTTCCTGATTGATGGATGGTCGAAACTAGCGAGAGTTGCCCGTTCCGGCGTAGGCTCAAACGGCAAAACCTGACCCACAAGAGACATTGCAGCCCGAGCCGACACAACTTGGCGTTACAGCCATCCGCGCTCGCCGAATGCAGAAAGATCAACTCCCGGCGGCGCGTACCATCCCGCCGAGCCATAGCGGGCGCCAAGCTTCATCGCGGCGTCCTTGTTGCCATAAGGGATCCGTAGTGGCGTCCCGGTTACCGATTTTGGATGGGCGACAGCTGGCGGAATGGCATCGGCGCCAGCTTTGCGTTTCCGAGACCTCTTTGTCGGCCCCGTCGATTGAGGCGCAGCTGAACCAGCCGGCTTGTAGGCAGTCTTTCGACCGCGCCCGCGGCGCTTGCTGGCTCGGTTCGATTTAATCCACGCAGACATGGTGACCGAGCTGGCCTTGGCCTCGTCGGGAATGACGAGGCCTTGCCCCTGCGCGATCTTCTTTGCGTACAGCAACTGGGCCGGACTGACCGGTTTGGGTTCATGCTTCTCAGCCGTTTCACCCTCGCCTTTCTTGGGCGCGTGTTCGTTGAGGAATTTGCGACAGATCGAGATCGACGTTGTGTAGCCGGGCGGAGGCTTGATGCCCTTCTGCCGGACGAGGCTGTCGGCAAAGCGCTTCATCGCGGGCGTTGGTTGGTATGCCGCGGCGCCGTTGCCGGCTGCGGCACCAAGCAATGGAGGTCCGCCGGAGGCTGCGCCGTCCTTGAGCTTGCCGATTATGCGCTCGGCGACGTTGCACACCGCGTCAATCGCAGCGACCATTTCCTGCTTGCCGACAACGACATCATCGAGCAGGCATTCAAGTTGCGCCGTCACGCCCGGATCGACCAGCGCAGGATCGGCCTGTTGGAGAACGCCGAACAGCGACAGGCCGGTCTCGGTCGGCACAATGTGCTTTTCCCGGGCAGTCAGGAAACCCTGTTTCTTCAGCCCGCCGATGATCTCGGCCCGGGTCGCCGGCGTGCCAATACCCTTGGCCTCCTTCAGGCGCTCCCGCAAAACCTCATCATCAACAAAACGCCAGGCATTTTGCATCGCATCGATCAGAGTGCCTTCGTTGTATCGCGGAGGTGGCCGGGTCTCCTTGTCCTCGATTTTTGGATCGTGCAGTTGCGCGATCTCGCCGTTGCGGAGTGGCGGAAGCAATTGCGCCTCGCAGCCCTTTTCGTCGGCGGGCTGCCACTCCGGGAATGCCGCACGCCAGCCGAGATCGAGAGGCTGACGGCCGGCGGCGCGGAATTCGAAGCCGCGCACGTCGAGCGTGGCGGTGGTCTGCCGGTAGCGGAAGTCGGGCATCAGTGCGGCCAGATAGGCCCGCGCAATGACGTCGAACAGTTTCTTCTCGTCAGACGACAGACGAGGCCAGACCTCCTGCAGCTTGTCGATCGTATTGACGTTGGGAATAACGGCGTGATGGCTCGCACCCTCCAGACCCTTGTCGTAGAAAGTACCACTCGCGCCCCTGCGGATGACGGGTGGATCGGGCACGGGGATTGCGCTGAACGATTGCCCCACCTGCAGTCCGGCCACGATCTTCGGTACGTCCGATATCAAGCTCTGTGGCAGGTAGCGCACCTCGGCGCGAGGATAGGTGATGATCTTCTTGCCCTGGCCGTCATAGAGCTCCTGCGCCACCTCGAGCGTCTTGCTCGCCGGCCAGCCGAAGCGCGAGCCGCATAGTTTCTGCAGCGACGGCAAATCGTGCAGCTTGGGCGGTCCTTGACGCTTGTCTTCGACGCACACGGCGAGCGCGCCCCCGAATCCTTGAGCGGCGTTGATGACAGTCTCGGCAAGCTCACGCTTGAGGATCCGCTCTTGCGGCGCATGGCGCATCTGGAACTGGCCGCCTGCAACTTTCGCGGTGGCGACAACTTCAAAGTAGGCGATTGGTACGAAGTTCCGAATTTCCAACTCGCGCTTGCATACAATGGCCAAAGTCGGCGTCTTCACTCGGCCAACGCCGATCACTCTCCGCGCGCCCTGCCCAAGAATGACGGTGGCGGTGCGGGTGAGCGACAGATTGTAGATCTGGTCGGCCTGCCGGCGCGCAACGGCTGCGGCGTAAAGCCGGGCATATTCGGTGTTTGGTTTTGCCCGACCGAATGCGTCGCGGATGGTCTGCGAATCTTGCGCGGTGAACAGCACCCTCATGACCTGGCCGCGGTACCCGTAGTGCTCAAGAATTTCCTGACCGATGAGCTGACCCTCGCGGTCGCAATCGGTAGCGAGCCAAACCCGCTTGGCTGTGCGCAGCGCCTCGCGAATGGCCCTGAGCTTGGCGACCTTGTTACCGCCCTCTGCGGGGCGCGTGCCGTAAAGGCCTTCGGGCCGCAACAGGATCGGCGACCAGCGCTTCCACGCCGGCACGACATCCTCAGGTTCGAGCAGGTCGAACAAATGGCCTTCGGCTGGGAGAATGTCTCCGTAGCGAGAACCAACGGCGGCGTGGACGTCTTTCGCCTGGCTGGTTTTCTCCGTGATAACAATCTGATCAGCCATAAACGCTCGTTTGGAAGACTTGATTCGACCACACCAGGAATAGGAACGTATAGTGAACATCGGGAGTTCGCAAGCTGCCTTTTGACGGCGACCGGATGGCGGGCCGATCCTTTCGGCCCTTACCCTCGCTCGACGACGCGAGGCCCGTTCCCGAGTAAGAGCAAAATCCTCTCGACGGCTTCCCTGGCCGGATAGGAGGCAAGATTGGCGCCAGGGACGGGCAGTGGCAAGGCCGAACCTCGCCGCGATCACCCAAAAGTCCCGGAGCCGGTAAGCATCAGCACTGCCAAGACGCACCCTTCCTTTGGTTTCCGCTGGAACTCATGGCGCCGGCCTACCCACGTTGACGGTGGATCGGGCTGCCGCCGCCGCTTTTCCCTACCGTCTCGTGCTCTTCCGCTGGTGGCGAATCATGCTATCGAAATTCGCTCCGTGTAGGCCGGAACCCCCAAGCCCTCGTTCTTCCGGCCGCCTCTGCCCCAAACCGAGCACGCAGGGCTGTAAGGCGGCGGTCACCTGAGGGATGGCCGTCGCCTTACTGTCCACTGTCGGTTGGTGCTATGATGAGCGACCGCTCCGTGTTGTCATCGGAGACCCTCATCTCGCGGTCAGCACGAAGTGTTGGGGCGACGGTCACGTACAAGGTGGTCGTCGCCTTTTCCGTGGGAAACCCTTTCTTTCGCTCACCCGGGCGTTCTTTCAGCGCCCCAGGTTTACGATCCTTTCAGGATCGCTGGTCATGGTGGGTGCCTTGGGAACAACTCCGCGTGTTCGCTACGACCAGGGTCGCGGATGAGCAGCTCTGCGAGGCGCTAATTGAGAACGTTCACCCCCACACTGCAATGGGCTCCACGCTTCCTTTTTCAAACATCCCTAACGACTGGCTCTGCGATCGGGATCGGAACGGCAATCTCGTGGGTCGAGATCCGATGACGATCCCGCTCGACGTCTTAACGGCCGGCGGCCAT
The DNA here is from genome assembly GCA_963791325.1 of uncultured Alphaproteobacteria bacterium. Classification (GTDB taxonomy): domain Bacteria; phylum Pseudomonadota; class Alphaproteobacteria; order Rhizobiales; family Rhizobiaceae; genus JBEVJK01. The sequence continues at coordinate 102,927 of CAWBRU010000015.1, forward strand.
CCCCAGACCCATTGGCGCACTGGGTCACCGCTTGCGCGTCATGCATGGGGTAGCCGAGGGGGGACGCGCGTCATGATAGCTTCTCGGCCTCCAGTCGAGCCAGTTTCCGAAACGGCTCACCGAAATTCGCGAGATCGTGTTTAGGCCTGCTCGTCCGACAACAAAGCCGAGATCCGACGCTACGCAATCATGGACTGCCCCGCATGCCCGTTGCGGCATGGGCCGCAACCCTCACAATCCGAAGCGCGGCATCATCCGTTCGCGGCTTGAACCGACGGGGCGCCTGTTCCTGGGCGCGGCTCAGCCGGATGTGATGAGCAGCATGCAAATCTATGCTGGATACCGAGTTGGCTTCGAGCAAAGCTACACGGTGCTGACCTCGACATTCGCTTGGCTGAAGCGGAGCCGGGCGAGCGTCATCGTCGCCATCGGCGGTCTCCGCAAATTTAGTGCCTGCGAAGGCATTGGGGTGGTCGACGAATACGGAGGACCGGTGGTGCGGAATGAGCGCTTGCGCGTGATCGACAGCCTGAGAGCGTCCGCGCCTTACCGGAACGGCTATCATTGGACCGCCAAGTACTGGCGGATCACGCTGAGTGTCGAGGTGTTGCCGTGCCGGAGCGAGCTTGGTCCGCTTGCCGCCGCTGGCCACGAGGGTAAATCAATTCGATGGCTGTCAGCTCACCCGGTTTGAAAGCGTTCCTGCTAGCTACACCTTTCTTCGGTGGCCTCTCAGACGCCAGCCTCGAACTCCTTGTTTCTATGTTGGTCGAGCGCCGCTTCGACGCCGGCGTCACCGTCGTCGCCGAAGGCGAGCAGGGGCGTTCCATGTTCATTGTTTTTTCTGGCCAGCTGGGCGTGAGCAAGCTCCTCGACGCGGAGTCGGGACGTGTCAGTCGAATGTCGAGTCTTGAGCCCGGTGACTTTTTCGGCGAAATGACGCTGATCGAAATGCAGAACCGATCAGCCACCGTGGTGGTGGAAAGCCCAACCGTACGATTCGAGCTCACGGCCCAGCAACTCTATACCTGCTACAAAACCGACATCCAGGCGTATGTGATGGTGATGCAGAATATGAACCGCGAACTTTGTCGGCGGCTCCGTCGGGCCGACAATCGAATTGCCGAGTTGCAGATGCTCCACTGGGGGCAATGACGCAGATAAGAAGCCGTCGCATTCGACGATCCGGTCGAAGACCGTCAGGCTGGTCAAGCGATCCGGGCAAGATCGTGCTCAAGGTGGCGCCGTGACCGGCCGGTCCTCCTCATCGAACGACTGCATTCGGGGAATTGAACGATGAGCCCGCTTTTTGGCGCAGCTGACCGCGAAACTGACCTCAGCGTTGCGGCAGACGGTAGTGATCGTCGGGTCAGAAATGGACCAGCAGCGTTCGATAGGCGCGGTCGCATTCGCACCATAAGCGGTCCAGTTCCACCCCTCGGATTCTGAAGGACCGCAGCTGGCCGAGAGCGGAGGTGTCTGGTTTCGGGATAGACATGGGTGAAGCGGGTCGAAACAGTCCCGGCGCTCCCCGTTGCCTCCTTGATCGCCTCTGCCGTTGCCGCCGCTACGGCGGTATGAAAGTCCTCAAACTTGTCCCATGTCACGGCTGTCTCGAATGTGTCGTTGATCACGCCGAGCGGAACCGTCAACTCGCGGCTGTACGGCATGCGTGTGAATGCCTCGCGCCAAACCTGGGCGGCGCGGATCGTCGGCGTGCTTCCGGCCGCCATTGTCTAGGATCAACTCAATCGCTCGCTGCGCCCACGCATCGACCGGATGGTCCGTCGATTCGAAGGCGAGGATGAGGATCGTTTCCCCGTAGTCGTTCACGCCTAGTGTATTGTCCCAAAAATAGCTTTACAAAAGCAGACGCTTCGCTGATGATTTGCCGGTGCACGGAGCGGATCATGGCGCGGATAGGTCGACCTCCAGAACGGGCTCTGACGCTGAGTGATGGGGAGCGCGACGAGCTCGAGCGCATCGGTCGGTCGCGCTCGGCGCGACACAGTCTGGTGCGGCGCGCGCAGATCGTGCTGGCCTCGGCCAGGGGCGAGCCGAACACTGCGATCGCGGAGCGTTTAGGAGTGAGCAATCCGACGATCTGCCATTGGCGCAAGAAGTGGTTTGAACAGGGGATCGTCGGGCTGTACGGGGAATCCCGCCCTGGCAGGCCACGAACCCACGACGAGGAAACAGTCGCGCAGCTCCTGCGCACCGTTCTCGATACCAAGCCGATCCAGGGCACTCATTGGACCGTCCGCTCCGCAGCGGCGGTCACGGGCCTGTCGAAGAGCACGGTGGCGCGCATGCTCGCGCTCTTCGGGGTGCAGCCGCATCGCACCAAAAGCTTCAAGCTCTCCACCGATCCGCTGTTCGTCGATAAGGTGAAGGATATCGTCGGGCTCTACCTCAACCCGCCTGACAACGCGATCGTTCTGTGCGTTGACGAAAAGAGCCAGATCCAGGCGCTCGAGCGAACGCAGCCGATCCTGCCGCTCGGGCTCGGCTACATCGAGGGCATCACCCACGATTATGTCCGGCACGGGACGACGACGCTGTTCGCCGCTCTCGACATTGCCAATGGTCAGGTGCTGACCCAGTGCCGGGCTCAGCATCGTCACCAGGAGTTCCTCGCCTTCCTCAAGCATATCGATGCGAATGTGCCGCCTGACCTCGACGTGCATCTCGTCGTCGATAACTACGCCACCCACAAGCATCCGAAAGTGCGAGCCTGGCTCGGGGATCGGCGGCGTTACCACGTCCACTACACGCCCACCTATGCCTCGTGGCTGAACCAAGTCGAGCGCTGGTTCGCGATCATCACCGAGCGTCATATCCGACGCGGATCGTTCGTCAGTGCGAAGGATCTCGTGGGAAAAATCGAGACCTTCGTAACGGCCTACAACGGAAAGGCTCGTCCCTTCGTTTGGACCGCGACCAGCGAAGCCATCCTCGAAAAGGTCGCTCGCTTATGTAAAGCTATTTGCGGGACAGGATACTAGCCGAGCCACGGCCTTCTGCTGCTGGTAGGCTTCTCGCTTGGCAATGTTGTCGGCAATGAGCTGCTCCCAGGCTGTCTTGCCCGATTCAAGTTTTCGCTTCGTAGCGACCGGAGCCGGCATCGCCATTGGCAAGGCTTCTTTGGTCTCGTCCTTGGCTGTCCAGTTGCCGATTGCTTCGCTGACTTCGTGCACCAGCTCGCCAGCCTTCGTGGAGATGTATTTTAACGGGTTCATTTTTCTGTCCCGATTGAAGGCCGCTAGTTCCTCCTGCGCATGTGGCGACAGGCGCGCTTCAATATCACTGCTCGCAGCCACAGGCGCGAATGACTGCGCAGCACTGGCAGCTTCGCCATCCTCCCCGGCGTCCTCACTCTCACCACCGCCATTCCCATCCGCCTGTGGCTGCTCGACTATGTCGCCATCAGCGAACGCGGCGGGTCGGTCAGGCGTTTGTAGTTGCTATGTGCCTCTGCGGCGGGCGCACTGATTGTCGCATCGAAGAACACCGTCCGTTCGGCGTGTGCCTTCAACCAAATTTCTATCCCATCGTCGTCCAGCACATCGTAGGGAATTTCCGTTCCATCCATGCAATGGGTGATCAGCGACGGTAAAAATTGGCCACCATCAACCAGGGTGACGGTGAGGTGCAAGGCGTCATCCCCTGGCTCGCCGTACGTCTTCACCGTCCCGTCAGTGCCGACGATTTCGAACGTCGCGCGCTTGTACTTGGCCGGCCCGATCTTACCGCCTTGACGTAGGGCACGCGCCTTTGCTCGTTCAACTCTTGCCCGTCGCGATAGAATGCCATCCCGCAGCATCAGTGCGAAGCTCCGTTCGTGGCCACATGAGTGGCAGCTCCGTTGATAATCTGCTTGATTGGCTTGGTAGGCTTCGCCGGCTCTTCGCCTTCAATCGTGCGAGTGAGCTGCTCGTTCTCCTCGGCCAGCGCTTTTATGCGGCGATCCTTCTCGTCATCAATCGCGCGGAGAACATCGTTCAAGTCCACTCGATTGATCCGCTGCTCGGCAAACAGCTGCAAGGCTGCCTGTCGCTGCTCGTTAGCATCCTGCAAAAGCGACAATTGCTTGAGCGCTTCGGGATTGCCGGCGTAGTACAGCTCTTCGCGCTTTTCCTTCTCCTGGCGCGCAATCTCTCCCAATGAAATTAGCGTTTTGCAGGCGTCCAAACGGATCTTTGGATCTGCGCACTGTCGCGACAACTGCGCAACCATTTCCAATGCTGCCGGTAAATGCGTTTCGACCAATTCAAGCGCCGTCTTCGCCTCGGGAATACCTGCTGCACGCCGCGCAAGTTTTTCTAATTGCTCCATTTCTTTTCGTGAATAAACTGTCTGAACCATTTGCGGTAACCTATACTATTATTAAGTATTCGCTCAATTTATACATGAATTGATTTGCCAATACAACGCAAATATGCGTTGATTTTAAAGTCAGGATATCGGACATGAACCAAGATCATGTTTTCAACAAAGTCGTCGGACCGGCGTTTGGATCCCTAGGCCAAGTCCTAATGGGAAAAATATCTGTGCAACTTCAATAACTTATGACTGCGCACCCGCATCGTCTGCACCGGTTTTTGCATCACCCGCGATTGACTAACTCCAACACCACGCTGGGCCCAGGCGTTGCACGACAGACACAAGTCGAGGTCCAAAGTTGGGGCAACCAGCTGAGTAAAACCGCTCGGGTACTGCCGCGGCCGTTCCGGTAGCTTCTCATCGCCCGCCATCTGCCGACCACCGAACTGCAGGCGGAGCGAAATACACCAGGAGCCCCGGTCAGCACCATCAAGCTCCCCAATATGTGGCATCCAGATCAAGACCGACCCGCCAGACGAAAGTTCGTGATACTTGGGAGCTGCCGCGAAACGCCTGGAGTCTGCGGGGAAGCAGCGGCGAGGACCCTACTGTCGCCCTCTGATCGCTCCGGACACTTTTAATCAGTAGGTCATGGGTTCGAGCCCCATCGCGCTCACCAAAAATCGATAGTAAAATCAGAACTTTAATTTCTTCTCCTATATGACTGAACGACGAGAAAGTCAATTGGGGGAGATATGGGGGAGAATTTCTGGGGGAGGTTAAGTGCAATGATCGACGCCAAGATCCTCGACAGCTTCAATGGGCTGATCGCCGTTGAAACGGCCAACCTCGACGATCGAATTGCCGACGAGATTGGCCGCGCCGCGATGGAGGCCAGTGCTGCGGGACGGTCGCGCAGCGGGGCCGCCATGCGGCAGGTGGCAATGGTTGCCGTCCATAGCATCCCGGTGCGCGCACAACTGGCGTTCGAGACATTACTGAAGGCGATGCAGGCGCACGGCTCGGGGGTCAGTGCCAACAACCGGGACGAGGTGATCGCGGTGCTCGGCACGTTCCTCAGCGACCAGCACAACAGGCTGGTGCCGCTGATCGCCAACTCCTCGACCTTCAAAGGCAACAACATCGCCAGCGCGCCATTCATCAAGCCGATCACCGATGTTGTCCTGCGCGAAACCAACAGGCTCAAGGAAAACATCACCCTGATGGCCGCGACGGCCAGCCAGCAGCCGGCAGCTGCGCCCGGCGCTACGCCGACCATGCACTTCCATGGCAATGTAGGGGTCATCCAGACCGGCGATCACGCCGTCGGGATCTCGCACCAGACCATCGACGCATCAGCCCGCGAGGGGCTTGAGCAGGCCCTCGATCTGCTCGCTGCCGCTCTGGCCAAGGAGACCGCGTTGCCAGCGCAATTCAAGTCCGAGGTCGAGGAGACCGTCAGAGACACCAGGACCGAATTGGCCAAGCCGACACCCAACACCACCAAGATCAAGGGCTATGTCACGGCGGTCGCCGATGTGGTCCGCTTCGTGCCGGCGCTCAAGCCTTGCTACGACACGCTGAAATGGAGCGCGACTTTCGTCGGCGTTACCCTACCCGGATGAACACTCCGGTGCCGGGCCGAAGCTGCGGCTGCAACACTATGAACCACACGCTATCGCGGGCTGCCTTGGCAAGCCTCATCGCTCTGGTTGCCACATCGGGCGGGGCTCAGACCGACGAGCAGAAATTCTATCGTGAGCAGTTTGCCGGTTGGGGCGGAATTGTATTTCGATGCATTCCCGATGTGGCGAATGACGCTACCCAAAAGCAGATCTGCGCGAACGCAGCCACCGAGGCACGATTGCTTGCGGCAACTGGTAAGATCCCGTTCCGCGATGTTGGCGACAAAGGCTATTTTGATGTTTCCATGGCCAGCGATGAGTTGAACGGTGCGCTGGTCCTTGAGACCACGCTTCGCGCCACGCAAGGCGGCAATCGGGCTATCGCGGTCAGTTTGGCGGCGACCTCCTTCTACGCCGACGCCATCGAGAAAAGCGCGCCCGCTGATCGCCCGGAAGGCCAACCTCGAGGCGGGACGCTTGAACTTTGGCAACGCACCGCCATCGGCGTCGGCGGCTCCGAAAGCGAGCTCGCGGAAGGCATGTCGAATGCGGTCTCGAACATGTTGAAGGACTTCTTTGGTCTGTTCATTGAAAGTAGGAACTAGCGCCCCAGTGGCTGCACTCCGGGCAGCTGAGCGCGCCGATCGTCGCTCGGATGCGCTCGCCCGCCGCCGTGAACTGATGCTCGCCTGGGGCGCATGGTGCGAGCCGAAGCCGGACAATGTGGTCGCTCTAAAGAAGGCTGAACCCGGAGGCTGGTCATGAAGACGCTGCTCATCATCGTCGCCTGCACTGGCGGCCCCACGACGCCCGTCGCGTTCCCCAGTCCAGCCGCCTGCGAACAGACGAAAGCGTCAATCCACGAGCAGTCGATGGCGGCATCGGCGGAGGCGAAGCGCGACTTCGAAGCGGAACACCCTGGTTCCACCATGATCAAAGGACCGATACCACCGCTCGTGTACTGTGTTGCCCAACCTGATTGAGGACAGCAGAAGCCAAAATGTCACTTCTGCTCGAAGACCTCGGTGAGGAAGGACCTGACGCTTGACTGCGCCGCAGTCGCGGCCTGATCGTTGTATTGGACGCTAGCGCCGTGTTCCACGCACGCGTCTGTGAAAGCGACGGCTTTCCCGTCGCCTTGTTGACCAACTGCCTGTTCTTCTCTTGAATTTTGCAATTTCGAGCGGTGAGCCACTCATCATCAGCAACGCGAGCGGGGCGGCGCGGGTCGTCAAATGCGTGGAGCGCGCCTGGATACACCGTCATTTCAGCATCGTGACCGGCGCCCGCCAAGCTCTCTATGTAATTCTGACAAGAAGCAACCGGACTTTGATCGTCCTCTGCGCCATGAAACTCGCGTAGCGGGACGGCTCCGATATCGAACTGGTCGGCAAGCTCAAAATTGCAGTAGGGGTAAAAAGCAATGTGCGCGACAATCTTACCCTTGCTTGGCCCGAACGCTTTCTGAAACCGCATCATTGCCGAGTACAATGCAGTATTCCCGCCACGTGAAAACCCCATCAGAACGACTCGCGATCCATCCACTTTCGGATTGCGGGCCAGGACCTCGACGGCTCGATAAGCGTCGTAAATCTGGGTGAACTGGCCAAATAGCGACGAGTCCGCAGGCGCATGCTCGAATCCTCTACCAGTGTAGCTATCCAGGCTGAAAGTGGCGATGCCGACGCCGTTCAGGTAACGACTCCAGTTCCAAACAGCCCCACTGGTTGGACCATCGCCACCGTGAAGCAGAACAACGACCGGGGACGGTGATCCGTTGTCCGGGCCTACAAGGTTCCCGGTCAATTTGACGGCCTTACCCGCATTGACATCAGCGTTGACAAAGTGCGCGTCAGTCAAGGTAAGCGACGGCACCTCTACCGTCTCGTCGAATGCCAGAGCGCTCGACAGCCCGCACGTGGCAAAAGCGAAGAAGTAGAATAGCGATAATCTTGCTCTTTTCATCACCACCTCAAATACTTGCGTGACCCTGGGCCAATTTATATCTCTGGAAAATGCACCGCGCCAGAGTATGCACTCAGTTAAATTGTCTGCCGGACTTTAATTTCCCAGCGTTCGGAAACTGCGCTATTGTCGGCTAATTCCCTTGACCTACAACCATCAAGCCAACCCTTCCTCCATCACATGTGCCCGCATTCTCGGCCGGACAATCTAGCCCGGGCGCTCGTTAAGGGCGGCGAAATAGGCAGCCCGGGCGGTAGCGACGTTGCGGACCAGCGCCAGCCGCTCGGCGACGTGTCGGTCGTCGGCGATCCACAATTCGACGCGGAAGGGGAGTCATCGATCGCGCCCAATTCTGCCCAAATGGGCTTTCAAGCACGGACCAGTTGACATTGGGCGGGGGCCTGGGCACGCCTTAGGCTTAGCCTAGTGCAGCGGAGGGACTTGAATGAAAAGGATGATATCGACCGCTTCGATCGCGGCGCTTCTGACAATCGGCGGGTGGGTCGCGCCAGTGATCGCGGCGGATACCTGGGTCGGGCAGTACACGGGGCATGTTGACTCGTATCGTTGGGAAGCGACGATCACCAACCGGGCCGCTGGCGTCTACAATCTCCACATCTCTGTGGCGTCAAAGATGCCCGAATGTTCGGGTGACGTTTCCGCGCCTGCCAAGTTGGTAGGGGGCAAGCTGTTGATCAACGACGAGGATTGCACCCTCTCGATCTCAAGGCGTGGGGCTAAAGGCATTCGGATCGAGGAAAAACAATGCAGCGCCCACGGGGCCGCCTGCGGGTTCGACAGCGAATTAACACGAAATACCGCAAAATCTGCTCAAGGCGAAGCGACCGGCACGCCACCGGCCGGCAGAACCGCTTCGGCCACCACCTATGTCGGCCGGTGGTCAGAAGAGCCGTATACCTGCCGCCCGGACGACACGATCTCCCTAACGCAGCATGAGATGCACCTGCTTGAGAACGGTCTGTGCCGGTTCCCCAAGATTACCGGCGGCTCCGGCCATTGGCACGCGATGATGACGTGCGCGGGCGAAGGCTCGACGGACAAGGTATCGGCCGATCTGGTGGTGGAGGGCGACTTCCTCAGGATAGTCTATGGCAAGCCATACAATACGACAGCGAAATTCAAACGGTGTGGCGCAGGCTAGGCAACAGCTGAATTGGGGAGACGATGGGATACCGGCAGGCGCGGCGCGAGTGGCAGCGGCTGAAATCGTCCGACTGAGCGAATCGACCCGACCGTCTAGTCCTCATCCTCGCGCCACTCGCGCACCGACGCGTGCCTCAGTGTCTCCTCGCCCTTGAGGAATCGCACCGTGGCAAACAGGCCCGGCTGGACCAGCTGGGCCGCCGGCCGCTCGCGCGCGAAGCGGGCTGGCGACGGTTTCTTCTTCGCCTCCACCCGCTCCCATAGGCGCTCGCGGAGGCGACGATTGAGACTGATGATGGCGGCGCCGACATATTTGCCACCCTTGTTGAGCAGCGCCACGGGCACCTTGCCGCGCTCGCGCTCGACGGCAATGATCTCGAACTCGTCCGTCGCATAGCACTTGATCTTCTGCCAGCGCATCGTCGGCCCTGAGCGGTACGGACTGCTGCGCTCCTTCGACACCATACCCTCGAGCCCAAGGCGGTCGACGGCGCGATAGACTGAAGCACCGTCGCCGGACAGTTCCTCCGAGAACTGGATGGCAGAGCCGGTCTCGCGGACCAGATCCTGCAGCGCCTGCCGGCGCTCGGTGAGCGGCCTGTCCCTGAGATCCTGACCGTCGAGGTGGAGCAGATCGAAAACCACCAGCACCAGGCGCTGAGGGTTGCTGGTGATGGCGGAGCGCAGTTCGCGAAACGACGAGCGGCCTTGCTCGTCCGCAACGATCATCTCGCCGTCGATGATCGCCGATTGGCACGGCAGCGCCTCGGCCGCCTGGGCGATCGGCAAATATTTCTCGGTCCAGTCGTGACCGCGGCGGGTGTAAACAACAGCCTTGCCGTTGGTGATGACGACTTCGGTGCGATAGCCGTCCCATTTGACCTCGTGCAGCCACGTGTCGCCGTCCGGCGGCTCATCGACCAAGGTCGGCTGCATCGGCTCGATAAAGCCGAACTGGCTCTGTCCCTTACGCCTACGCATACATGCCCAAACTCACCCCGAACCAGTTGTAAGTTGAAGCACGAGGGCAGCGGTCTAGCAAGCAGCGGACCGCCAATGCGGGAACACCGCATCGCCCACCAAGTTTGGCGAACATGATGGAAGACGAAGACCAGCTGCTGTCGCTGATGATCCGCGAGATGATGGAGACCATGGACCCGGAGCAGCTGGTGAAGGTGTCCTCGTTCGTGCGTCAAATCCGCACCAGACCGCCATTCGACGAGCTGAGCGAAGAAACGGTGCGCGCTGCGGTCGCACGGCACTGCGAAGCACTCGGGCGCGTCTGCGAATAGATTGCGCCGAAAGCCGTAGAACTGACCCTGATCAGCCGCCGATCTTATCGATGCGGATGATGAGCTTCCCCGAGATCCTGTGGTCGGCTGTCGTGGTGGTTGCCCTGATCGGCTTGCTGGTCGCCCTTCCATCGCTGTGGCCGCGTAAGCCCTAATCGTCAAGCCGCAACTCCTTCGCCTATTGAGTACAGCGGCGCATGGCGTCGTCGCTGCGCTGTTGCTGGACCCTGCTTCAGCGCCAACCAACCGAGAAACAGCTGGCAGTCCAGTTCGCGCAGGCGTGCGGGCGGGGTCTTGGCCGAAGCGGCCTCCCGATTTTATCTATCTACGATCATGAAGGGGAGCGCTATCGGCTGTCGATCATTCGCTTGACGGCAAACGCGCCTCCGATAGCAAGTCCCCATCCTCGAGTACTGTCGTTATTGCCGCCCATCGCATTCCACTTCCGACTGTCGTCTGCAAATACCCACGTTTGCTTTGATTTCGCGCGCAACGTTCGATGTGCACCGTTGCGAGCCGGTTTGCGGGACCGCTGGAAAAATCGTTTGTACCCGTCCGAGAGCCGGAACCAGATACAATCAACAGGATTGAAAATAGTGCCCCGGCGCACGCACCCACACCTCACCGGGGCCCGCCGGCGGCTCGTCGCCATACCCTGAACACGCGCCGCCGGCCCCTTTCGAGGCCGGTGGTCCAGTCTCCCTATCTGGGCGTCCCACATCGGCCGCGAGGCCGGGGGCGACTTCTCCTCGGTTGGAGCCTCCGGCCACCTCAGAGCTGGCCCTTCAACTTGGCCGCGGCGATTCGCGCAACCAGCGCATCGTACTCGGCCTCGACGGCGTGACACGCCTCGTCGAGGGTGGTCGCGACGCCGCGCGCGGTGCCCGTGCCACTCGAGCGCGGCTTGCGAGCCCCACCACCAGCCGCCTGCGGTCGTGCTCTTGAGCCGGTAAACCCGGCCGATGATCAGCGCGCCGTCAAAGGCGGAGTAGTCCTCGGCGCGATCTTCGGCGGTCCGCATCCACGTGTATTTGAACCGGCGTGGGCGCTCCTTGACCATTTCAGTCGCGTCCCCGGCGCAAGATCAGCGTCAGATTGACGGCAACCAAGCCAACAAACAGCACTACGAGAGCGATCCCCAGCAGCCCCGGTATCGCGATCTGGTGGAGCAAGAGAAGACCCAACGCGAGCACCAACAGCAGCCCGGTGAACGTGAGGGTGAGGACTTTCAACGTCTTCAGTCCATCAGGTCGACCAGCGACTTGCGCCGACCGCTGTTTGGCCGCTCGGCCTTGGCGACGAGATCAACGTGCTCATCGGAAACGGTTATTGGGTAATCGAAGCCGCGCAGCCGAACGATGACCTGCCGGCGCCCGTAAGGTTCGTCGTGCACAATGGTGACCGTGTCGGTCATGCTGATCTCGTCGCCCTTAAAGAACTTCGGCGGCAGGCTGCCGCGGCTTGCTCGCCATTTGTCACTTACCCAACTTGAACCGGGAACCAACGCAAACCCTAGTCGTCGTCGGCGCGCTGCCGCTGCGCCTGCTCGCAGGCCTGCAGATCGGCAAAGCGGAGGCGCACGTCCAACTGGCCCATCTCGATCAGCTTGTAGATATCGGCCTGTGCAACGTTCAGGAAGGCCGCGGCTCCCTCGACCGTCCACTCGCCCTGCCGATTAGGGAGCAGATCCTGGGCATTGTCGACGCTCGGCGCATCCGGATCGTTGGCCTTCCGATCAACATCCAACTCCAGCACCAGGATCTCGTCATGGATCGCTTGCAGCCCGTCGGCGGATAGATCCTCCGCGAGATCCTTGATCCGCTCGCGGATGGCGGCGAGGCGGGCAACGATCTCGTGCCTCTCAACCATCCCAATCCAATGCTCGCTCGACCAGCAGACGGATCGCTTCCGACTTGGTCGGAATGCGCGGCTGCTTGCGCCGCCACTCCTCGATGCGGGCGACCAAGCTCGCCGGGGCGACGATCTGGAGACGTTCGGTCTGGCTGTCGGGATCAAGTTTTGCGGGCATGAACGGAATGTAATTCGCTTTTCAGCATTTGTCCATTGAACTCAAATGATCAAGATACTATTTTACACACAACAATGGGGCATGAGGCCAGGCGAGCCTGAACAACAAGCAATTGGCGGATTGGCGCAAGCTTCCCCTGCGGAAGTCTGACAGTCATCCGCCGGATCACAACCCGAAACAAAAGGACACGAACCGTGAACGCCGCCGACAATGACGACCTCCTCGAACTGATCACTCTGCACGTCGCAGAGGACGAGGTCGCGCTGACCTTCTACGTCATCGACCAACATCTCGTCCGCCACGACTTCCCCGACGAAGAACTGGCGCTCGCCTACCTCGACCAGATCGGCCGCGACGGCGCAATGCTCGCTGAAGCACCGGTCGACAGCATGCTGATCGAGAAGGCGGCCTGAGATGAAACAGGTCTATGAGATCAAATCCCGTGGCCTGTTCGACTGGCAGGCGAACAAGGCGTTCAAGATCAGCCGTAGTCAGATCGAAGCGTTCGTTGAATGCCCGCGCTGCTTCTGGTGCAATCACCGCGCCGGGCTACGGCGTCCGTCAGGACCGCCGTTCACCATCAACTCGCTGGTCGACACCAATCTAAAGGCCGAGTTCGATCTGTTGCGCAAGCGGCAGCAGCCGCATCCGATCATGCTGGATTATGGCCTCAACGCGGTGCCGTTCCAGCATCCCGACATCGACATCTGGCGCGAGAACTTCAAAGGCATCCAGCATCTGCACGGCCCCACCAATCTGCTGATCGCGGGCGCCGTCGACGACGTTTGGCAATGCCGTGACAGCGGGCGGCTGATCGTCGTCGACTACAAAGCGACCAGCAAAAACGGCGAGGTTAACCTCGATGCCGACTGGCAGATGGGCTACAAACGCCAGATGGAAGTTTACATCTGGCTGCTGCGTCAGTTGGGCTTCCAAGTCGATGAACGGGGCTTCTTCCTCTACGCCAACGGCCAGAAAGCCCCCGCCTTCAACAACCAGCTTTCCTTCACCACGGTACTGCTGCCCTACAGCGGTGGCACCGATTGGATCGAACCGGTCCTCGCTGACCTGAAGCAGTGCCTGCTCAGCGATCAACTGCCAGCGGCACCGCCGGACTGCGAGTATTGCGGCTACATCGCTGCCGTCAATTCATCGCTAAGGCAGATCGAGCGCATCGAGGAGGCCGCGTGATCGGCATCTTCGATTGGCTGTTCGGCCGTCCCGAACCGGTCGTCTATGACCACTCCTACAACACGTCCGGCTCCTACAACACATCGCCTCCAAGAGAGCAGGCAAATGCTGTCCGCTGGTCGACCTCGGAGCGTGGCAACCCGATGCTGGAATTCAGCAACGGCAAGCAATTGGTGGTCTTCCCCCAAGACGATGATATCTACGACAAGGCCCTCGACCAAAGGGTGCCCAAACGGTTCTGGAAGTTCGTCCATAGTCGCATCGATCAGGACGAAGACCGCATGGAGCCGCATTTCTCCGGCTCCTACGCGACGATGGAAGAGGCCCAGCACGAGGCGCTCGCCTATGTCGGGCTGGCCCAATCCCGCTACGTCTCACGGCAGCAGGCCCGCGAAGACGCCATTCAGGAAGGCGTCCGTCGAGAGGCTCCCGGACGGTTAGCCAAGGACATCGAAGAACTCGGCCGGATCCAGCGCTCGTCAGCAATGGCACGTCGGACATTCGAGCAACTGCTGAAACTGCGCGGCCGTGCCTACAAGCTGACCTACACGAACAGCTATCTCGACTTCGATAAATCGCTTTGGCCGCAACTCGACAAACTGCGCGAAGACGCCACGCAATTGGTCGACGCCATCAACACACGCATCGAGGAAGTCATCCCATTAATCAAAACCTCCGAACCACGACAATGAGTAACCCCGTCTGTCTACACTGCCGACGCTCGACCCGAGCGCTCGACTTAATCCCGGATCGCGAGATCTGCACCTTCTGCGCGGTCAAGCTTCCGGCGGATCAGTATCCGCCGCGCTGTGAAAAGGTATCTCAAGATACCTTTATCGACAGGCTCATCCTGACCACGACGCCGACCGTCCCCGGCCGCGAGATCACCGAGAGCGTCGGCATCGTCAGCGCTCAAGTCGCCATCGGCCTGAACCTGTTCAAGGATCTCGGCCAAGCTTTCCGCGACGTGGCTGGCGGACGCTCCGCGAACTTGCAGAACATGCTCGCGGCCTCACGCAAGGCGGCCTTTGACGAGATCGAGCAAGAAGCCCGTCGAACTCGGTGCGGATGCCGTCGTCGGCGTCGATTTCGACATCTCCGAATTCTCCGCCGGCAACGGCATGGTGCTCGTCTCGGTCACCGGCACCGCTGTCCGCTTCGTGCAGATCCAGCCGGTCGAGGCAGCCGCCTGACCACGAACACCAATCAACCAACACTGACGAGGAGAACATCATGACCCACTACACCGAGGAACGTTTGGCCGAGACCGCTGCCGACCATCTGGGCGACGACGAAGCCCCACCCAAACAGGTAGAGCGCGACTACGAACGCGAAGCGCTGGCCGATGCGGTTCGTGACGAAGTTGCTGCCGTGGTTGCCGCTGCACAGGCGTTCGCCGCCGCTTTCGACACCTACAACCGGACGGTGACGAGTTCAATCAGGTGCTCAGCTAGATCCGCACCTTCGCCCGGCGTGAGGATTGGGTGTTGGAAGGGCCGGACGCATGGCGGCATCTCGATCCGCCTGACCTTGACTACGCCCAGACCGTCAAGACGATCCGCATCGAAGAAGCGGAGCGGCTGGCCGATCATCTGCTCAAACTCGAATTAGCCGGGGACGACTGATGTTCACCTGCTCGAAATGCAAACTGGAACTGGACGAGTCCCGTCGGGCCGGTCGACGGCCGGAATGCAAGGCCTGCAATCTCGCCGTCTACCGAGCCTGGAAAGCCAAGAACCTAGATCGGCTGAAAACGAGGATGGAACGCTATCGCGAAAAGAACGGTGAACGGATCTCAGCACAGGTGGCCGCCTACAAAGAAAACCACCGCGAGAAGGTCGATACCTACAACTCGGAGTATCGCAAGGAGTATCGGGAGCGCATCAACACATGGCGGTCCGAAAACCGTGACAAGGTCAACCCGACCCAGAATGCCTACCGGGCCAAGAACCGGGCACGCATACGTGCGCAGAAAAACGAATGGCACAAAAAGCGGATGAAGACCGATCCGGTCTATGCGGGCAAGGTCGTGCTCTGGTGCGCTCGCATGAATGAGGCGCGACGAGCCGTGATGGACACCCCGATCTCACGTTATTTCGAGAGCGAGATCCTGACGATCTACGGCAACTGTCCAGAAGGTCATCAGGTCGATCACATCATGCCGTTACGACCGCGTAAGGGAAAAGCCTGCGGCCTGCATGTGCCGTGGAACCTTCAGTATCTCACCATCGAAGAAAACCTGCGGAAGAGCGACAAGATGAAATCCGACTGGGAGATGGCGGCATGATCCGGATCCTCACGACGCTCATCGTGCTGTCCACGCTGGCGGGCTGCACTCTGCAGCCCGCCAGGACCTTTGGCCCGGCGTCTCCTACTACGGCCACACGGCGGACGGTCAGCGCTACCGTCTGTATGAAGACGGCCCCTCCGGCGCGCGCCGCATCACCGGCACAGTCGGCGGCAAGTCCGTCAACTTCCACCATTAGACAGCGAGCCGCCCCTCAACGGACGGCTTTTTTGTTCGCGGCAAGTTCCCCTGCGGTTGGATCAGTCCCGGCCGAGGCCCTTCGCGGCCTTGATCAGCGCGGCCTGCCGTTTGGCACTGTCGTTGATCTCCGTCTCCAGCAGCGCCCGGCCGCGTAGCCTTGCCCGGTAGCGGGCGGCAGCCTCCTTGTTGAGGATTTGCCGCTTCAGCTTCTGCCGCTCTTCCGCCGCCTTGATCGGTGCCGTGGTGATCGTCCGCACGGTCTTCGCCGACAGGCCGGTGGCGTCGACAATCGCGCCGTAGGACAGCCCCTGCTGACGCAGCTTGATCACTTCCGCCTGCTGCGCCTCCGACGCCGCCCTGGGCCGTCCCTTGCCGCGTGGCGGGCGCTCGTCGGCAAAGGTGGCGTTGTACTTCGGCACGAACCGGTTCCAGTCGCGCAGCAGCTTCAGATTTCGGTCGAGCAGTTCGTCGTATTTGGTCCATAACTCGGTCTGATCACGGTCGAAGATCCATTTGCCATCCGTGTCCAACTCCATGTCGAACACCTCGATCCAACGCGCGAACAGTTCGCCTTGCTTCTCAGTGGATTGGCGCGTCTCGGTGACCAAGGCGTCGGCTGCTGCGAGATCGTGCTCCCGCTCGGCCAGCCTGCGCCGCACATGGCGCAGGTTCTCCCGCAGGATCTCGATGTCGTCGGTTTGGTCGTCGGGATGGTCTTGTTGATCGCTCATGATTGCCGATTATCAGACATTTTCGGCATAAGGCAAGAGCCCTAGAACTCTGCGGTTTTCATGACCAGAGGGCACCAGAACATCATGCTTCAGCTAAAGAAAAGAGGCGGATAGCAAGGGGGCCGACTGCTCCTCAACGTCGAGCGGCTCGTTCCAGGCGGCGCAATTGCATGCTCACGGCCGCGCCCCTGGTCATCCTCGGCCCTGATCGGCGGAGTGGATTAACGATGCCCTGGCATACTCCGCCGCTTCGCCCACCGGCATCCGCATCGACCGCGCCCCTTCGGCCGGGCGATCCGCGAACAGCTCGGCCCGCGCCGTGCGGATCGCGGCCAAAGCCAACATCGTCACAGGGTAGCCGCGCCTCCGCAACTGCTCCTCACAATAGGCGCTAAACTCCTTGCGGCTGTCCCCGCGCCAAAGTTGCGCACAGCGAGCGACGACCACGTCGATCTGCGCCTCGGTCGACACCCGCGGTTTGATCTTGCCCACGCCTTCCTCCATGGTCTTTCCCAGGGACGGGCCTACCGTCCGCGTGGCCGTCCGATCACGCATCCGGGCCGTGCGGAGTAGGTCCGTCCGACCAATCGCGAGACACTAGCATGGCCGACGACAACGTGATCCCGTTCCTCAAGCAGCGCCGGCCAGAGGAGAAGGAGATTTTCCCCGTGTGGCTGGAACAAGCCCTGATCGAGGGCGCCGATAGCGTGGTCCTGCCCGCCTTTCCGATGCCAGAGAAGATGCTGCTCGAACGCGGTCGACAATGGCAGCGCTGAGCACCGAAGCGCTCGACGTACTGCACTCCGGCCGCCTGTCACCGGAAGGACTGGAGCACCTCGCCGGCACCGAGCTCGTCAGGCGACAAATCCTCGGTCTGGCCCGCAATGCCAGTTGAGCCGATGACCGCCAACCTGCATCCCGCGACTGGCATCCGCAACTATCCGAAACGGTTCCGGGAATTGCGGCTGATGACCAACAGCCAACTAGGGGCAACTCCAGGCCAACCAAGCGCAAATCTGGCGGATGAAGTTTTATATCCAAAATCGCGAGGGGGAGCGGGTCGGAAAAACCGATCGCGGCGACAAGGGCCTAAGCCGCTTCGCGTGAGGCTCGAGATTCAGAATTCCCCTGAAATCAGTTCAAATAAGCTCGGATGAGAACACGGCGGTGATCTTTTTGCAGTCACGCCTGTCCAGGGTTCACGATCAAATAAATTGACTTTGTACCTCCGCGCCATATGGATATACTTCCCATCTACAGTTTCTATGTGGGAGGCACGACTATGGTTGGACCATCTAAAACTAGCGTTATCGGTAGCAGAGATCTTAATTTAGATCCTGAAAGATATTCAAACCCAATAAGGGCGGTTGACGCGTATCCCTCTCAAAATATTCGATGCGACTTAAATATGGATGTATCACTTGTCACCGCCAGGACACCAAGCGACAGCATTAGAAAATTCTTATATGTCTCCTTGGAAGGGACCAGATTAACAAATGGGCCAATGGCAAGAGATCAAGATGACATCCGCGGATATTTCACTGAAAAGGTACTTGTAGAAATCAGTCTCACTGACGGCAATCTGGTCCAAGACAAACCGACCTCAACCCAAATTGGCGGAAACTATACGGATGGCACTGACCAATCGATTAACTTAGGCGTTTTCGCCACTGATCCAACTGCTAGCGTGACATTTGGACACAATACCAGTGCCTCCACTTCCATCGACGACTTCTACGTCGAAAACATTAGCAGCGATACCCAGGTCAACCATAATTACAAACTCGGCGCCGTGCAGGGTGGAAAATACGATGAAGTAACGGACCTGGTTGGGAGCGTATTCGAGGCTGGCAAACTTCATAGAATACCTCCTCGCGCGTCAAGCAGCTTAGATCTAAGTTCGAAGTGCCTGTTCCAGATCGACAACAACGTGGAAGGGACGCACACGTTATGGGTGAAATTGACCCATACGTTGGTCCTGGTTGAGAAGACGTTTCGTCCGGCAGAAGCGGCTGCAGGGGCAGCAGTGCCTATTGCTGGCTGGTTTGCTGCGGCTGCTACAGGGGCCACGGAGCTGATTTCTCACGTTACTCACACTCACGGTACGACGGTAGAAGGATTGAACGCGGTGCTGAATGTTTATCGAAACAATATAGTTGTAGCGCGCAGAACCGACATTGATTTCTCAAAATAGAGGTGTCGAAATGTGCGGGTACAAATTCTTGACCAAGGAAGGGGCGTTTCTTTGGGGGCAGATCGCGAATTATACTGTCAACTCGAATATTGGCTCGGAGTTTCTTAGCAAAGGGTGGAACAAGCTATCTGACGGGAAATTTGAAGGCTATATGACTAAGGCCGTCGACAAAATTAATAGTTTTATCCTTGATAATGTTTTTGATTTTTCAAAATCTACCCGTGCTGGTTTCATGATTTCTATCCAGGATATGGATTATATATCGACGCACGATTTTTCGGTCATAGGTTGGGATAGCCTAGATAGGATCGTTGACTATTTGAAGCTTCTAGATGATGTCCGAACCAATCCGCATTATAACGATACGAATACTTGGGACGGCACCATAAAGCCCTTACATAGGGCTTTTTTTGACTGCGTTGAGAATTTTGTTGTCGTAATTGAAAGGAAAGCTGCAGGGAAATCTGCGGCATTAGTGGACTATTTTTGGCGCATTAGTCGTCAAGGGGGCATCGAATTGCCGCGCCCTATGGCCGCCCGAAGCAATACCGACACTTTGAAGCTGAATGAACTCTATCCAAATCTTTCTAACCTGATTCAGGAATTACCACGCTGGGACGATCGCGAGAAGCCGGTCCAATACGTGGAAGATTTGAAAAAATATATTGACCGCATGGGCACGGTTCTTCAGGACAAAGATGCGAATGCAGAAGAAAAGCTGAAAGCATGCGACAATTTTTTTGATACGTTGTTTTCGCTAAAGGACTTGTAAAAGACGTTGGTTCGATCGATTGGCAAGGCAGGATTGATAGCGTTTTAGGTCGCGCCATAGATAGGTGCTTCACATTGGCGCAAGACCAATGTTTCGTAAACTTCCTCACTAACAAGCCGACAAATGTCTTTGAGGCTTTTGACCTCTCAAGGCCTTCAGTTGGACCGATCGACTATGATCGCTTTCAACCCGGAACGAGGCAAGGAACTTCGTGGAGCGACGAATTCAGAATTGAGAGCTCTCCGAGACGAACTGAAGGTGGCGGTCCTCCTATTTCGTCGTCTCATCCCGGTCCGGACAAAGGCAAAAAATAGCGCTTGGCCGTGCAGCAGATGGTGTGGTTCTTTTGGCTCATTCAAATTTGGGCATGACCTGAGACCCTGAACTTCCTCCAGATTTGGGTAGAGTCCGTCGATCACGGAGACGGACGATGCGACCCTCACGGTTCACGGAAGAGCAGATCATCGGGATGCT
Organism: uncultured Alphaproteobacteria bacterium; assembly: GCA_963791325.1. Lineage (GTDB taxonomy): Bacteria > Pseudomonadota > Alphaproteobacteria > Rhizobiales > Rhizobiaceae > JBEVJK01. Next base: position 123,175 of record CAWBRU010000015.1, read on the forward strand.
GAAGGAGCAGGAGGCCGGTGCGAAGACGGCTGATGTCTGCCGCAAGCACGGCATCTCGGCAGCGACCTTCTACAAGTTCAAGGCGAAGTTCGGCGGGATGGACGTGTCCGACGCCCGTCGCCTGAAGGCTCTGGAAGACGAGAACGCCCGGCTGAAGAAGCTGCTGGCCGAGCAGATGCTGGACAACGCGATCCTGAAGGATGTCGCCGCAAAAAAATGGTGACGCCCGATGCGAAGCGGAAGGCGGTGGCTCATGCCTGCGAGGTGCATGGGGTGAGCCAGCGTCGGGCGTGCCAGGCTCTGAAGATCGACCGTTCGACGGTGCGCTACACCAGCACCCGTCCGGACGACGCTCCGTTGCGCGAGGCGATGAAGGCCGTGGCGGCGGAGCGCCGGCGGTTCGGCTATCGCAGGATCCACGTCATGCTGGACCGGCAGGGCATCGTGATGAACCAGAAGAAGCTGCGGCGCCTCTACCGCGAGGAGAAGCTGCAGGTGCGCCGTCGCGGCGGCCGCAAGCGGGCGCTGGGCACGCGCAGGCCCATGCTCGTTCCGGATCGCGCCAACGCGCGCTGGAGCCTGGACTTCGTCTCCGACACCTTCACGGACGGCCGTCGCTTCCGGGTGCTGGCCGTCGTCGACGACTATACGCGGGAGTGCCTGGCGCTTGTCGCCGACACCTCGCTCTCGGGCCTGCGCGTGGCGCGCGAACTGGATGCCATCATCCGCTGGCGCGGTCGACCGGACACGATCGTCTCCGACAACGGCACCGAGCTGACCTCGATGGCGATCCTGCGATGGTGCCAGCAGACCGGCGTCGAATGGCATTACATCGCGCCCGGCAAGCCGACGCAGAACGCCTTCGTCGAGAGCTTCAACGGGCGCTTCAGGGACGAGTGCCTCAACGACACGCTGTTCTCGACACTGTCCGAGGCCCGCAGCGCCATCACCTCATGGAAGGAGGACTACAACCACCACCGACCACACTCGGCCCTCGGCAACATCACGCCGGCCGAGTTCGCGATGAAATCCACGCTGGAAAAACAGGCCGCATAAGGCCAGAAACGAAACCCAGGACTCTCCCTCAAACCGGAGGAGATTAGGGTCTCAGGTCAGGCACTCCGACGTAGGATTCGGTTTTCCGGTTGAGAGAAACCACGATGTTTCGCTTCGAACGCACTCGGTGGTGGTTCGACAATGATTGCCGTCGCTGGCCACCTCTCAAGGCTGCCTGGCCGACACGATGACGTATTGAATTCTCCGCACAAATTTGATGGGCTGGCGGTCCCGAATTTGTCTGAACTGGAACCGTTGAAGAAGCTGCAGCTCAATCACGCCGTTACAGAGAGAGGCAGGATCAGGCACCGCTCGGCCCAGCCAATTGTGCAAAAGATTTTGGACACTACTGGTGTGCGCCCCTGTGGATGGACAAATTGGTGGAAGGGCATTGACCGGCTCGCCGGGCTTTCGAAGGATGGAAGCCCATGGTTCGACATCGCACCCACAGCATCGAGTTCAAGCGTGAGGTCGTGCAGGACTATCTTGCCGGCGAGACGCTCCATGGACTCGCCAGGCGGCATGATCTGTCGCGGAATCTGGTCCGCATCTGGATCCAAAAGTTCGAAGCCGGCGCCTTTGACGACGAGGCTATCGCGGCGAGCACGATCGAAGCCTATGAGGCCAGGATCGCTGCGCTGGAGCGGCTGGTCGGCAGACAGGCTTTGGAGATCGAGTTTCTAAAGGGGGCTCTGAAGCACGGACCGCGACCGAGAAGCGCGACTACATCCATGATCACCGGCCCCGGGGCATCTCCGTCGCCGAAGGGTGCAGGCTGATGGGCATCGCACGCTCGACCTACTACGACCGGCCGGCCTTGAGCTTTGACGACACCGCGCTCGTCGAACGAATGGTGGCGATCTCCGACAACTTCGAGACCTATGGCTATCGCCGCATGCAGGCTGCGCTACGCCAGCAGGGCTTCGTCGTGAACCATAAGAAACTGCGACGCCTGATGCGGGAGCACGACCTGCAGCCTCGCAGGCGCCGTCGTTACATAGCCACCACCGATAGCGATCACGACCTGCCGATCTTCCCGAACCTGGCAAGAGAGATCGTCGCCGATGGTCCCAACCGGCTCTGGGTCGCGGACATCACGTATGTCGCAATCCCAGCCGGTTTCGTCTATGTCGCCGTCATCCTCGACGCCTGGTCGCGCAAGGTGGTGGGCTATGCGATAGCGCGGTCGATGGACGTGCGGCTGACGCTGGCAGCGCTGCAGTCCGCCGTCGAGAAGAGGAAACCGACTACAGGCTGTATCCACCACTCAGACAGAGGCTCGCAATACGCGGCGGCGGCCTATCGGCAGGCACTTGCCGCTCGCGGCTTCATCGGCTCGATGGGTCGTCGAGGCAACCCCTACGATAATGCCAAGGCGGAGAGCTTCATGAAAACCTTGAAGGTCGAGGCGGTCTACCCTTTGGCCTACGAGAGCTTTGCGGATGTCGCCGCCGACCTACCGCGCTTCATCGATCAGGTCTACAACGAGCGCCGGCTACACTCGGCGCTTGCATATCTAAGCCCGCAGCAGTTCGAGGATCAACACACCCGGCATTCTGTCAAAACTGCCGCCTGATCCTGTCGCCTTCTAGGGGCGCACTCCATACCGCCGACACAACTAGCGACTATCGATGCCCGCTGTCGCAGTTGGAGCAGTTTGCCGTCGATCCCGGGCCTGCACTCCTGACCAGCCTGGATGAAAACTTTGCCGCCATGGCGGCGCAGATGATCCAGACCATTCGCAACCTCGACGCCATAGTCGATTGTCCGGCGTCAGCACCAATGAGACAAAATCGGGTTAACTGAGAGAGGAGGATTTCTGGCTCATCGTAGCCTTTCAAAGGAGCGAAGATGAGACAGAAAGCCGGATCAGAGAAGCCGTCGGCGGAGAGGGTCATCAAGGACATCCGGCGGGCCACCCGCAAGCACTATGGGGCGGAAGAGAAGATCCGCATCGTGCTGGACGGTCTTCGCGGCGAGGAATCGATCGCCGCGCTGTGCCGGCGCGAAGGGATCGCCGAGAGCCTCTATTACAACTGGTCGAAGGAGTTCCTCGAAGCTGGCAAGAAACGGCTTGCGGGCGACACGGCGCGTGCCGCAACCACCGACGAGGTCAAGGAGCTGCGTCGCGAGACCCGCGATCTGAAGGAGGTCGTCGCCGAGCAGGCGCTGGAGCTGCGGCTGCTGAAAAAAAGCATGATCGCGGATGGGGGCGACGAGGAATGAGATACCCCGCATCCGAGAAGCTGGAGATCATCCGGCTCGTCGAGCAGTCGCACCTGCCGGCGCGCCGCACACTGGAAAAGCTCGGCATACCCCGCGCCACCTTCCACCGCTGGTATGAGCGGTTCCTGAGCGGCGGTGTCGATGCCCTCGAGGATCGCCGTCCGCGGCCAGGCCGGGTCTGGAACCGCATTCCCGAGGACGTGCGGGAGCGGATCATCGAACTGGCCCTGAACAGGCCGGAGCTGTCGCCACGGGAGCTGGCGGTGACGTTCACCGACACCGAAAGCTATTTTGTCTCCGAGGCTTCGGTCTATCGCCTGCTCAAGGCCCACGACCTGATCACCAGCCCGGCCTTCATCGTCATCAAGGCCGCCGACGAGTTCAAGGACAAGACCACGGCGCCCAACCAGCTCTGGCAGACCGACTTCACCTATCTCAAGGTGATCGGCTGGGGCTGGTTCTATCTGTCGACCATCCTCGACGACTTCTCGCGCTACATCATCGCCTGGAAGCTGTGCACGACCATGAGGGCCGAGGACGTCACCGACACGCTCAACCTGGCGCTTGCGGCATCAGGCTGCGACAACGCCAGGGTCGTGCAGCGGCCGCGGCTGCTTTCCGACAACGGCCCGTGCTACGTCGCCGCCGACCTGGCCGACTGGCTCGCCGACCAGAGCATCGAACACACGCGCGGATCACCCAGCCATCCCCAGACCCAAGGCAAGATCGAACGCTGGCATCAGACGCTGAAGAACCGCATCCTTCTGCGAAAACTACTTCCTGCCGGGCGACCTCGAAGGCCAGATCGCCGCTTTCGTCGAGCACTACAATCACCGGCGCTACCACGAGAGCCTCGACAATCTCACCCCGGCCGACGTCTACTTCGGACGCGGCCAGCCCATTCTGTTGCAACGAGAAAGGATCAAGCGAAAGACCATCGAACAACGGCGCTTGCAGCATCGCAGGGCCGCAGCCTAAAACGACAACCGAGATGCGCCAGAGCCTCCAATAAATCAGCGCGCCAGTTGTCTCAAATTCCCTGACGACGGACACTCAGGGGGCATTGGACTCGTGCGCCTCAACGAGGTAGCTTGTGGTCCCCTCCGAGAGGCTAGCGGCAGTTCTCTTGCTACTACAATGATGGTTGAGTTCGGCCTCGCATCTTTTCCAATTCGAGCGGGCAAACGTATAAGCGGATAGATTGACCGAGCACGATTGGCCAGTCCACCCTTCGCGCTACCGTTACTGGACTGACAGGGAGGAGATCAGCAATGTCAGATCGTGTCGACCTAGGCCCACTTCAGCTGGGCGAACGAGCGCCCAATTTCGTGCTCGATGCGGTCACCCGCGAGGGCAAGGTCGCTATCGATGATTTTCGTGGGGAGAAACCGCTGCTGGTCGGACTATATCGAGGCCTGCATTGCCCATTTTGCAGGCGTCACATCGTGGCGCTCTCGCACCTCACTCCATCACTCCAAGAGAAGGGGATCGAAAGCCTAACCGTTGTGAGCACGCCCATTGAGCGGGCTCGCCTTTATTTTCGCTATCACCCAATGCCGGGGTTGCTCGCTGCCGCCGATCCGGAGCGCACCTCGCACCGCGCCTTTGGATTGCCGACCATGCAGTTCACTGAGGATGAAACCGCCTGGCCACAGAAGGTTGCGATCAAGGACGCGAAGTCGATGCGGGTCAACCTGCCGGAGGATATGCCCGAGCCAATGGATCCATTTGCTGCGCTCGAATATCTGAACAAAAAAGACGCTTACGATATCACTGAAGTCGATCAGCAGATGATGGCCGCCGGCATGGGGCAGCTCATCGGCCAATTTTTGCTCGACCGCGATGGCGTTGTCCGTTGGACCTTCACCGAGGTTATCGAGGGGGGCCGCTACTTGTTCGGTGCCCCAACTGCAGAGGAGGTGATGTCGGCAGCGTCCCGAATTGAACAGTAAGTGCCCGAACTTTGACCGAATTCGCGCTGCCCGATCTACGCTATTTTGTTCGACTGAAGGCAGCAGGTAAAACTACGACTTCGTGATGATTGGCAGCATCATCAAACGCTAAGGGTTGAATTCTCTAACTGGCGATTTATGTGGCCACGCGTCGCTGCTCAAAGCGAAAGCGCGACCCAAGGCAGCCGTTCGCCCGGCGACCATTGAACTCGAGCGCATCTAAAGCGGAGGCAACGTATTGCCAACCACTGATTAAATGATCGATCCATCTCAGATAGAAGCCTTAGATTATCTGCGTGCAAGGGTAAGGGCGATATGCACGCCTTTGTGAAGATTTGCGAGTGCGGTATCCCCGCAGTTAAAGTATAGTCTCGGCATGACTGTTCTGCGCACCGGGGACGTTCGTGGCGAAATCGGCCGGATCGAATGTTCGTTCTCATGACGGCACCTGCGTTTGCCTCGGCGATCCGCCCGGGCCAGACAGCGCCGGACTTCAACCTGACGATGGCCGATGGCAGCGGTTCGGTCTCGCTCGCCGACTATCAAGGTCAGACGCCGCTATTTCTGGCTTTGTTTGTCGGGCTATGGTGTCCATTCTGCCGGCGTGCCATTGCCCAGCTTGGTCTGACCGAACCGGAGCTCAAGAAATCGGGGGTGGAGACGCTTTGTGTGGTTGCCACGTCGCCGGAGAATGCCCGTCTCTATTTCAGATTCCGGCCAAGTGGCCTGCGCGTGGCGGCAGACCCGAAGCTGTCCACGCACCAGGCCTATGGCGTGCCCAAGCCCGTCTCCACGCCGCAACTCCTGGGCGAGATGGAAGCGACTCGTATCAATCCGGACGGGATGCTGCCTGAGCCGTTGCCCATACCGCAAGCGGCGGCGGCCGCGGCCCGGCTAGACGGTTATCGAGAGACTGACGCCGATCACGCCGACATGGAACGACAGTGGCCGCAGAAGGCCAGTTTCTCATCGACAGAGATGGGGTCGTGCGCTGGACCAACATCGAATGTGCAGCCGAAGGCCTGGCGGGCGTTGGTAAATTCCCGACCACCGACGCGATCCTGACGGCGGTCAGAACAACGCTTAAGTCCTAGCAATGGACCTGCGCCTTTGTGGCGCTTGCTCACCCGCCTTTTGTGGCGGCATTGCCTGGCCGAGGGTCCGCGGATGAATTGCGCTGGATGCGGCTTTGAAGTTCAAAGCGGCTTTGCCTTCTGCCCCGCCTGTGGGGCGAAGCAGCCGAAGCTGTGCCACAGCTGCGGATCGGCGTGTGAGCCGACCTTTTCATTTTGCCCACGCTGTGGCACCTCCTTGGCTGCCGCACCGCCCCTACCGGCGGCTGCCCAGCCAAGCGATCCGGCGGCTGGCCGAACCGACGCGGACCGCCGCACAGTCACCGTGGTGTTTGCCGACTTGAGCGGCTTCACCGCGCTCAGCGAGCGGCTCGACCCGGAGATCATGCGTGGCGTGCAAAACCAGCTGTTCGAAATGCTGACCGAGACGGTCGAAGCCTGTGGCGGCTATGTCGACAAGTTCCTGGGCGACGCTCTCCTGGCCCTATTCGGCGCGCCGGTGGCGCACGAGGACGATGCCGAACGCGCACTTTCGGCCGCGCTGCAAATGCGGAGCAAGGCGATCGAGCTCGGCCACCACGTGCCCGTGCAGCTCGATAGACCGCTGTCGCTGCACATCGGGGTGAACACCGGGCCGGTGGTCACCGGCGGCTTCGGCGTGGGTGCCGCTAAATCCTATTCGGTCACCGGCGACACAGTGAACATCGCCCAGCGGCTACAGTCGATGGCAGCCCCAGACGAAGTCCTGGTCGGTCCGCTCACCTGGCGGCTGACGCGCAATGCGTTCGGCTATGAGTTACTGGGCGACGTCACCCTGCGCGGCAAGTCGGGAACGGTTGCCGTGCATCGCCTGGTCGAGGCACTGGCGGAGCCGCGCCCGGCGCGCGGACTGGAGGCATTGGGCGTCGGCTCGCCGATGATCGGCCGAGACGTTGAACTGGCACGGCTGATGACTGCGCTCGAGCTCGCCGGGGCAGGCTCGGCGCAATTGGTCCGCATCGTCGGCGAAGCGGGTGTCGGCAAGAGCCGCCTCGTCACTGAATTTCTGTCGCGCGTCGCCGACGATCCGCGCTTTGCAGGCCTCGCGGTGCGCCAGACGACCTGCTCGCCGCTAGCACAGCAATCCTACGGCGTCCTAGCGCAGTCGTCAGAAGCGCCGGCGCAATCCAACCTTCAGACGCTCTCGATGTGGTGCGCAGCAAACTCGCCGCGCTGTTGGAGGAGCTTGCCGTACCCAGTCAGGAGGCGGCGCGCCTGATGCCGCTTCTCGGTCACGTGCTCGGCCTGCCCGACGCCGAGGCGGCACTTCGACATGTCGAGCCGGAGCAGCGACGCCGACATATCCTGCATGCCATCCGTACTATCATCGAACGGCGTCTGGCGCTGGCCCCGATGCTCATCGTCTTGGAGGACCTGCACTGGTCCGATGCTGTCTCGCTCGAAGCCTTGCGATTCGTGATCGATCGGCTCGAAGGCCAGCGAATGATGCTGTTGCTGACCTGTCGGCCGACACAGCAAGCCGATGCCCTCGATGCTGCTAGGATCGGTCACACCACGCTGCGTTTGCCGCCTCTTGGTCGGGCCGACATCGGCGCCTTGCTCAGCGCCTATTTCGGCGTCGGCTGGGACGAGCTTGCGCCGCATATCGGTCAAACAATTGCCGTTCAGGCCGACGGCAATCCGCTGTTTGCCGAGGAAATCGTGCGCGGCCTGATCGAGGAGAGCCAGCTCACCCGCACCCAGCAAGGTTGGCGCGCCAAGCCGGGCCTCGACATGCCCGAGGTTCCACCGAGCCTCGAAGCAATGCTACTCGGCCGGCTTGACCGCCTCCCTCCCAACGTTCGCCGGTTGGCGCAGGACGCGGCAGTCATTGGCCCAAGGTTCGACGTCGCGCTGCTGGCCGCTGTCGCCACGGAACCGGCCAAGCTCGAGGCGGGGCTGGAGCTTTTGTGCGATGCCGAGATCGTCGAGGAGGTAGCAGGCGCTGGCGCGTTTGCCACGCAGGCCTACCAGTTCCGCCAGTTCCTGGTCCACGACGTGATCTATCGCAACTTGCTTCTGAAAGAGCGAATCGAGATGCACGGCCGCGTCGGTCAAGCCTTCGAGGGCATCGCCGGCAGCGACCCAGAGCGGCTCGAGGATCTGACCTTGCTTGGTTACCATTTCGGGCGCAGCAGCAACCGCGCCAAAGGCGCCCACTATCTTGCGCGGGCCGGCGATCGCGGCCGCATGATCTATGCCAATGAGGACGCGATCCGGCTCTACCAGGAAGCTCTTGAAGCGCTTCGAGCCGTGGCGGAACGGCCGGCCGATCAGCTGGCGCTGTCTGAGCGGATCGCCGACCTGCTCGCGTCGATTGGGCGCCGCTCCGAGGCGGAGCACCACTACGACAAGTTGCTCGCGTCGGCGCGCAGGGACGACGAGCGCGTCGGTCAGGCACGGATCGTGCGCAAGCTCGGGCGGCTATTCTGGGAGGCAGGCAAGCGCGCCCGCGCCGAGGAGTGCTACGTCGAGGCGCAAGCCTTGCTCGAAGGCACCGAGGCGCCGATCGAACGCGCCATCTTGCTCCAAGAGCGCGGCCGCCTCGCCTTTCGTAGCGGCGATAATGAGGCGGCCGTGCGCTGGGCCGAGGAGGCGCTCGGTCATGCCGAAGCCGCGGCGCCAGGTGTGGTCGGCGAGGCAGCTCTCGAGGCGGCGCGGGCTGTCGCCGATGCGCTCAACACCAAGGGCGTGGCGCTCGCCCGCCTCGGCATGAGTGAAAAGGCCGTGCGCGAGGTCGAGCGCAGCATTTCGGTCGCCCAGTCGGCTGGGATCCCGAGCGCGGCCTGCCGTGGCTACAACAATCTCGGCGTTCTCTATTGCCTGCTCGATCCGTCCCGGGCAATGGACGCCTGCCAACGCGGCCTCGAGGTCGCCAAGACGATCGGCGACCTTGGCCTGCAGGCGCGGCTGCTCGCTAATTTTTCGGTCGCCTCCTGCACCTTCACCGACCGCTGCGCTGGCGAGGGGGTACCAGCGGCCGAGAAAGCAATCGAGCTCGACCGCGCGCTGGACCAGCGGGAGCACCTGCCTGTTCCGCTCATCGTGCTCGGCCAGATCCACCAGTGCAGCGGTCGGGCCGAGCTCGCGCTTACCTGCTATGGCGAAGCTCTCGACATGGCCCGCGAGGCGGACGAGCCGCAGCTTTTGTTCCCCTGCTATGACGGCCTTGCCACGCTCCATCTTGACCTCGGCAATCTTTCCGAGGCGGAGCGCTATTTCGATTTGGCTCAGGGCGTCTGCAGCCGCCACGGGATCGATCCCGACAGCCTGGTTGTGCTGCCATTCCTGGACTAACAACGCTGTTCCTCAGCGTTGAAAGTCTTTTGTCACGAAAACGAGCGGGTCAGGCTGTCTTGACCGCGTCCTCATCAGCGCGCGGTAACCAACTTCAAGCTGGCCAGACCGCGTTGCTGCGCGGGCTGGAAGTGAGGCCGGACAGCAGCCCGTGCTGATGGTCTTCGAAGCGATCTTCGCCGCGACAATCACCGTAACCGGTTACGACGCCGCGCTGATTGACGGCTCCGTACACCCGCCCGACCGGACCTCACAAACGGAAAAATCTTGGTTGCCTGGTGATTGGTGAATGCCAGACGCCGGCAAGGGTTCCTTCCCCCGGCGACCGTCGGCAGCCTTTTCAAATTTTCAGCCAGGCGTGGAACTGCTTCCGCAGCCATCGGTTTTTGTTGATCGCAACAAGGAGCGAAACGATGGCCAATATGAGAAGTAGCATGGCTCGGTATGTTGCCACCGACGAAACCGGCACCCTGATCGCCGCAAGCAAAGTGAACGGAACGAGCGTGTACAACCGGCAAGGTGAAAGCCTTGGCTCGATCTATGATGTCATGATCGACAAGATTTCCGGTAAAGTGTCGTATGCCATCATGTCGTTCGGCGGGTTTTTGGGCTTGGGTGAGGATTATCACCCCCTACCCTGGTCGGTACTGCACTACGATACAAACCAGGGCGGTTACGTCGTCGATCTGAACAAGGAACGTCTTGAAGGAGCGCCCACTTATCGTGAGGACGACATAGAGGTGTGGGACGATCCTGAATATACTCGAGGCATAGACGAATTTTACGCCCGCTAGGGCCATCTGAATTCATCGGGCCGCCGGGATCAACGGCGGCCCTCCTGCTCTCAATCGCTGTCGATTTACTGAAGGCGTGTGTCAGCCAAGGAACACGGGTTAGGTGTTTCGCGCTCTCCGACCAAGGTCGCCTAAATCGCCTCGACGAACTTGTGTCTCGCGCCTTACAACGGCACCTTTGACATTACACAGCCTCTCAGGCATTACACAGCTCTCACCAAGGGCTCAGGCTTATCAGGCACAAAGGGCTCGATCCGGCAACACGTAGCGCCTCCGCGGAACACTTGCCCCGGCGCCGAGTTGGGGCTGACATTGCTGCATGCTCTTCATGGTGACCCTGGCAAAGGCACCGGCTTTGCCGCACGCCTCCGGCGGGCTCGTGTCTTTCCCTCAGAAACGGCCGCTGAGCGCGGTCTCGCTCCTTAAGGTCCAGAAGAGGGGGCTCTCCGAGAGGCAGACGCGCGTCCTACCCCGGTCTCGGGCACTGCGACCCCCAACTGGGGGCTATCGAATTTAAATGTCGACCTTTAACACCCATCAGGTGGTCCGTGGGCCGAGAAGTCCGCTGACGATGGCAGCCCCGCCGCGTTGCTGCCCGACGGCTGGGTGATTTCCGATTGAGTGTCTCGCAAGAGGCTGGATCGACGTGACACACGACCACATTTCGCGGTGCCTTGATGTTGACAACTACCATCTTGACCAGGGCCGAGTGGTTCGACGACCCTGCGGGGCGCATCGGGATGGTTAAAAAAGAGGGTCCGGAGGAAGTCACGCCGGACCTGTTAAGAATGTTGCTGCAGGCGTTAACAACAACGACCAAGGAATTGCCTGTCGTGGCTAATGTTCCGCAAATCCGGGGTAGTTGCCCTTCAGACGGCGCAACCTAAGGCTTCCGGCACATTCGGACAGCACTTTAGTCTGAAAACCGGCCGTAGTTCGCTGCTTCGTGTCGAAGCTGGGGTTTCCGACCTCGGTAAGCGCGCCCATTGGCCTTCGCAGCGGCAATTCCGGCCCGCTGAGCTCCCTTGTGGCAACCGCCTGCGGGGCTTTTCGCCATTGCAGCCATGAACGCGATCAGCGCGTCGCTCACGGACCCCTAAAGAGTTTGCATTCGTACCTTAGGAACAGGCCGTTGGTCCGGTACACGTACTCAGCGGTCGCGCTGCGACCGAAGTTCGCCACCTGGTCCGCATACGTGCAATCCCCGGAACAAACGCGCCACTTTGTTGTTGGGGCGGCCAGAGAGGGCGTGCAAACCCCGGGAGCATCCATGGATCCCCGCATCGACTCCAATCTCGGCATCATCGGCGAACCTGATCACTGGGTGCCCTCTGCCTGCATTCTTTGCTCGAACGGATGCGGGCTCGATATTGCGGTCAAGGATGGGCAAATAGCCGGGGTACGGGGGCGCGCCGAGCACCCCGTCAACTTCGGTCACCTAGGCCCCAAGGGCGAGCACGGCTGGGTGGCAAACAACAGCCGGCGTCGGGGCAGGCAGCCGATGATCCGCCGCCACAAGGGCGAGCCGCTGCAGGCGGTGAGCTGGGACGAAGCGCTTGATTTTTTTGTTGAGCAGTTCCGTGCCGCATGGGCGCAGGGCCATGAGAACCTTGCCTGCTACAATTCCGGCCAGCTCACGATCGAGGAGTTCTATACCCTCGGGAAGATGTGGCGCGGTGGTCTGCAGTCCTCGAACATCGACGGCAATACGCGCCTGTGTACGGCGACCTCGGCAACAGGGTTGATGGCAAACTTCGGCGTAGACGGGCCGGTCGCTTCCTATGTCGACATAGACCAGGCGGAGCTTCTCTGCCTTTACGGCCACAATGTCGCTGAGGCGCAGACCGTCCTTTGGGAGCGGATGCTCGTCGCGAAGGCGAAAAACCAGGGCCGCATCATAGTCGCCGATCCCCGCAAGACTCCCACCGTACGGCAGGGCGCTGACTTGCATCTGCAGCTGCGCGCCGGGACCAACGTGGCTTTGATGAACGGGATTATTTATCAGCTGATCAAAACCGGGTGTGTGGACCGCGACTTCGTCGATGCTCACACGGTCGGCTACGACCAGATGGAGGCAACCACAAGAGCATATCCGCCCGAGCGGGTCGCCGAGATCTGCGGCCTCCCCGTGGACCAGCTCGAGACGGCGGCCGAATGGATCGGTACGACCCCGAAGATGGTCTCGACGGTCCTGCAGGGCTTCTATCAGAGTGTCGAGGCGACCGCCTCTTCCTCGCTGGTCAACAGCGTGCACCTGCTCACCGGGGCGATCGGCAAGCCCGGCGCCGGCCCGCTGCTGATGGCTGGCCAGCCGTCCGCCATGTCCAACCGCGAGGCCGGGGCGGACGGGTCCTACCCCGGTTACCGCAACCCGCACTGCGAGAAGCAGATGCGTGAGCTATGCGACCTATGGAACATCGACTTCGAGCGTTTCCACCCGGAAGTCCCCAGCGACATCCTGCTGATGATGGAGACCGCCGAGCGCGGCGAGATCGAGTTCATGTGGGTGATCGGCACCAACCCGCTGGTAAGCCTCCCCGATCAGAACCGCACCGAACGGATCTTGAAACGGCTGTTCCTGGTGGTGCAGGACCCGTTTGTCGACGCTGAGACGGTTGACCTCGCGGACATTTACCTGCCCGCCGCCATGTGGGGCGAAAAGGCCGGTTGCGTCACCAATGCCGATCGGAGCGTGAACCTATTGCAGAAGGCGGTCGACCCGCCGGGAGAGTCGAGGTCCGACTTCGACATTTTTACGGAGGTTGGGCGGCGGCTGGGCTTCACGGACAAGAACGGGGCGGCGCTCATCCCTTTCCAGAAGCCGGAAGATGCGTTCGAGGAATGGCGGCGAGTGTCCAAGGGGCGGCCCTGCGATTACTCCAGCATGACCTATGACTTGATCCGTGAGATGGGCGCGGTGCGCTGGCCATGTAACGAGGCCCATCCGCGCGGTTCTGAGCGGCTCTACGAGGATTACAGGTTCTGGACCGGCATCGACGAGTGCGAGAGCTACGGGGTTGACTTTCTGACCGGCAACAAGGCCACTCGCTCGGACTACGGCCATATGGACCCGCACGGCAAGGCCTTCCTCAAGCCTTGCGAGTGGCGTCGCCAGCCCAATCCAGTGACTGAGGAGTATCCGTTTTTGCTGATCACGGGCCGGGTCGTCTACCACTTCCACACCCGCACGAAGACCGGCCGTTCCAAGGCTTTGAACGACCGTTCCCCTCGCGCTTACGTCGAGATCCATCCGGATGATGCCATTCGGCTCGGCGTTGAGTTAGGCGACCTTGTGGAGATCACTTCTCCTCACGGGCGCATGGAGGTAATTGCCATGGTGGTCGACACAGTTCGGCCGGGCGAAGTTTTTACGCCGTTCCATTTTGGACAGGGCGATGAGGCAGCCAACCAGCACACTTGGTACGCGCGCGACCCGGTCAGCAAGCAGCCGCAGCTAAAATCCTCGCCGGTCAGGCTGCGTCGCCTGAGCTTTGGCGAACCGCCGCCGTGGCTGCTCGAGCGTTTAAGGGATCTGAATGGTGAGGCGCTCCAGCCTTTCGCTGCCCGCGCGTTCGAGGGGACCGTCAACGCGCCGGCGTAGGATCATTTTCCGGCGCAATGTCGGATGGGATCGAGGGAAGCATCCTAGTCGCTCCATGAGCTCTCATGCTCTCAAACGCTCCAGTTCGATGATGAGGAACATAACGTTTTGTTGCACAGGTTCGATAGAGGTTGAGCGCGTCTTTCCCAAGGCGAAGACGTTGTTGGGTGTCGAGACTAGGGAGGATAAGGTGGGAAGTCGCGCATGCACTCCTCGGGAAGTTTGGCAGAACCGCTGGTGGAGGAATCCACTCCGGCCAACTCTCGGCAGTGGTCCGGCACGGCGAGCATCCGGGTCAACAGGACGAACACTCCGACGATCAACGCGAGCACCAGGAGTGCCTTGAGTATCCGAGCGGCTTTGCGCATTCACCCCAGCTCAGCAGACAGTCTGCCTCTAGCAAAAAAGGGGTCCGGCACAGAGGCTGAACCCGGTGAGTTCGTTGCTGCAGCGCCGAGACAACAATGGTCCTAATCGACGCTGGAGCCCGATGTTCCGCAAGTTCAGGATTTTGGACTTTTGGACGCGAAACGCCGCACTTAAGGCGGTCTGAGAGGGGCTTTGGTCCATCTAACAAAATGGCGACCCGATAATATACTTCTAGCAGGCGGAACTACTCGCGCGTGTTCCGTGAGTGGCCCGGGAGTGATTACAGGTCCTACCCCCACGGAACCGGTCGCTCCCGGCGCCTCGGCCAGAGGTGGAGTATTCTCTTTTGAAGCGTTTGGTGGACCGGGATCACCCCGAAATTCGGCTGGAGCCGGATGAATTCCCATTCGCGCGTTCAAGCCGCCCCGGGTGGAGAGACAAGTTGCCTCCAAGTTGGGCGTTTGCTCTCGCCTTCCTGATCTGGATGATTGCCTTGAGCGGCACATACTTCCTGGAGCCGTCCTTGACCCCTTAGGGGTCGCCTGCCAAACGCGTCAACGATGGCGAGGATCTCGTCCCCAATTGCGTTGACCCGTGACCATCCTGAATTCTGCTATGTTTCTGTCGAGCCCGCGGGGGAGCAACCCTTGGACAAGTTGTCGCCTGGCGGAACGACACTCGGCTCTGGAAGTTTAGAATTTGAAGGGTCGTATTGCCTATCAATGGAGACCACATGTCAATTCTCCAAACCAAAAACGAGCGCGCCCGCGCTGAATACGCCAACCTCACGAAACACTACCGTGCCTTATAGGCCCGGCGGCGATTGCCGCCGCCGTGACGGTAGCAAGCGGAAACCGAAGGCCCTTCGGAGGAAGATCTGGGCAAGCCGACTAGGCCCCCCCGGCCTTCAATACGACACTGATCGGCAGGAGTGGACGACACTGATGGGCAGGAGTGGGTCGCCCGCTGACGATCTCGGCAGGCAGAACAAAATCCATCAGGCCCTTCCCTTCGACGAGGCAGACACGAGTTTGACCTCGAATTGTCGCTGAAGGGCTCCTGAGCACCGTGGGCCCGGACCGATCCGTGATCGCAAGCACGTCCTCGTCTTGGCGCTGCATTGGCCGATCGGGCCACGAGCCTGATGATTGAGATTTCATTCTTGAGCTCGAGGGTCTGATCTACCTCGATTTTGTCCCCGTACGTCTTGGAGCTGATGCCGCCCGTGGCACTTGGCGTCCTCGCAGAAGTCGGCTTTGCGGTACGTAGGCGCGCCTTGAGAGGGCGTCTGGAGAGCGGTCCGAGGTCGGCGCCACACAATCCGCTTGCCAGCAGCAAGGGCGTCCAGCGACCCGGAAAACGAGCTGGGATGTCTGACTGTCTTATGGCGTTCGGGGGAGAAAGAGAGCGGGAGCGATGCCTGAAAGCGCTTCCGGGCCTACGCGTGATGTGGTCAACGAGAGTGCACGGGGGGCTCGAAGATGGAACTGACAGAAACCTGAACAAGCCCGCCCGTCCTCAGTTCGGGTGCCATGACGCCCGACGTAGAACAGCGGCTCTCCATCGCTATCTGCCGCGCGCTGGCGGTTACGCCACCCGATCAGCCTATCGACCGGCGCTCGCTGATGAAGGATCTCGGGCCGCAGTTCCAGGGTATCTCGCTGGAGGAGCTGTCCGATGCCATCACCCGGCATTGCGAAGCGCTCGGACGTGAAATCAGCAAACAGATAGATCGGGGCGCGACCTTCAAGCGCGCCCTTCGCATCTTGAAGCCCTACACACGGCGGAAGCGGACCTAAATGCGGGCTAGTGGTTCCGCTTGCGCCAGCAACCCGGGTCTAGGAGGTTGCATTTGCCGGCGTGAGGTCGAGGGGCCGTTCCGAACTGCCTCCCTTTCTTCGTGTTCCACCAGAGAGGTCGGCCCGGCTCTCAGCCTTCGACTTAGCTGCCGCGATGCGCCCTTCATATTGCCGCTCGACTTCATGGCAGGCCTGGTCGCGCGGCTCGGCGGTGCCGGCGGCCGAGCCGAACCATTCGGGATGCGTCATCGCCCCATACCAGCCGCCCCTGCTGATGCTATTCAGCGGGTGGACATCGAAGGCGGTGTTAGTCATCCGGCGTGTCTTCGCACTTCGGGTCCACCGGTAGGTGAATTGGCGATCGGCCATTACCGCGCTCGCCGCATGATCAGCGCGAGGTTGATGACAGGAGCGCGAAAAAGAACGCGCCAAGAAGCACAGCGCCAAGGGGCGGTAGCTGTAGCAAGTAGAGCAGGACAATACCGAGCACGAATACGGCCACAAGGAGCCCGGCGAAGAACGCGGAGATAATGTCCATGGCTCAGCCGGGCGTCCACCCAACTCCATGCGGCCCGAGATCCACGCGGGCCAGAGAGGCGGAAGCGTCTCTTTGCAAGTGGCGGACGCTTCCGCCTTCAGCTCAGATGTTCGAGGGCTAGGCTGCCACCGGAGGCTAACCGGCGAGGCCCGAACAGCGCTGGTGGCCGCCGTGTTCCTGGCGGGTGGGGCGATTTTTGCGGCGGTGGACGTCCTTGCCTAGCCAGGTGCAGCGCTTCATCTCAGGGCCGTGGCAAGCAATCGTTTCGGAGTTGGCGACGAGGTCGGCTGCGTGGAAAGTTCCGACAACCCGCAGGTGGAGCCCGCGAGCGCGCCGCTTGCCCGCGCCTGTCGCTGGCAGCCGCCACGCATGCGCCCGGCACCCTGCCATCTCGGGGACTGACAGACACTGCCGCCACGCCCCGACGGTGCCCGTGCTGCCTTGACCGGGACATGCCAGAACACGTCAGCTGAGCGCCAATTCGACGAGACCGTTGCGCTGGTGAGCGAAGAGCAAATGGAACCCAAAAGTAGGCGACCTGAACGTGACCAGGCACATCGGAACCGTTGGTGTCCCCGAACAGTTTCCGATCAAGGCCGCATTAGGAGGCGGCTCGGAAATAATGGGGAGCAGTCATGGATTGGGTCCGAGTGGAAGGCAATTGGAAGCAGATCAAGGGTCGCATCAAGGAGCAGTGGGGTAAACTTACCGATTGTCCGGCGTCAGCACCAATGAGACAAAATCGGCTTAACTGAGAGCGGAGGATTTCTGGCTCATCGTAGCCTTTCAAAAGGAGCGAAGATGAGCCAGAAATCCGGGACACAGAAAGCGTCGGCAGAGGCCGTTATCAAGGACATCCGGCGCGCGACGCGCAAGCAGTATGGGGCGGAGGAGAAGATCCGCATCGTGCTGGAAGGTCTGCGCGGCGAGGAGTCGATCGCCTCGCTGTGCCGACGTGAAGGGATCGCCGAGAGCCTCTACTACAACTGGTCGAAGGAATTCCTCGAAGCCGGCAAGAAGCGGCTGGCTGGCGATACTGCGCGGGCTGCCACCAGCGATGACGTGAAGCAGCTGCGCCGCGAGACCCGCGATCTGAAGGAGGTCGTCGCCGAACAGGCGCTGGAATTGCGTCTGCTCAAAAAACGTATGGCCCGCCCGTCAGCAAGAGGTTTATTTCTGATGGCAACTTCGGTCTGCATCAACGTATACGGCATGTGGCTTGGAGCCGTTGCCAAGATGGAGATCCGCACGCGCAGGGCCTCATAAAACACACGGCGTCGGTGCGCCATCTTTTTAACCAGGCTTCCGGGGCGTCGGTTTGACCGTCAGGCCATCTTTCAAAGTCCTCCCGCAGACATCAGGGGTCAGGCAGCGCTTCCTTCGTAGCGCCGCCGACCAATTTCTTTAAGCCGCTGCTGGCTGCTCACCTCGAAGGTAACTCCGTATCGCAGCGCCGCCCAAGCGATGCGGGCGAGTTTGTTAGCCAGGGCCACGACCACCGTGTTGCGATGTCTCCTTGCGAGCAGGCTACGCAGCCACGCGCCCAGCCTTGTCTGACTCTGGGCAAGGGATGGCAACGCCGCCCTGGCGCCGTGGATCAGCAGCGTTCGCAGATACTTGTTGCCGCGTTTGCTGATGCCGAGCAGCCGCGGCTTGCCGCCGGTGGTATGTTGTCTCGGCACAAGTCCCAGCCAAGCACCCAGATCGCGTGCTCTGGCAAAGGTCGTTCCGTCTCCGACAGCTGCGACGAGCGCCGTGGCGTTGAGAACGCCGATCCCGGGAATGGACACCAGCCGATGGGCGGCCTCATTGTCGCGAGCGAGTTCGATGAACTCCCGATCCAGTGCTTCGATGCGCCTGTCGAGATCGCTCCATTCCTCCCGCATCTCGGCAACCAGTCGCCGGATTCGGGTGTTCGCCATGAAGTTCGGATCGGCGAGCCGCATGTCGACGACATGCTCGAGCTTGCGGCGACCCTGCGCTATGGTCATTCCGCGTTCGAGAAGAATGGCGCGCAATTGATTGGTCAAGTTCGTGCGCGAACTCACCAGCCGAGAGCGAACTCGGTGCAGCGACTGGACGTCAAGCTGCTCCTGAGACTTCAATTCAACAAAGCGCATTGTAGGGCGCGTAGCAGCCTCGGCGATGGCTTCCGCATCTCGGTCGTCATTCTTGTGGGCCTTCACATAGGGGCGAACATATTCCGGCGACATCAGTCGAACCTCGTGTCCAAGGTTGGCCAGAAGACGCCCCAGATGATGCGCACCGCAACACGCTTCCATGGCGATAACGCACGGCGGCAGCTTCGAGGCGAAACTCACAATCGTCTTGGGCTGCATTCGCCGGAGAAGCACTACCTTCCCGGCCGCATCCAATCCCGCAACGCTGCAGCTGTTCTTGCCAAGGTCAATTCCCAACATCATGATCGTCATGGCTCGTCCTTCTCCGTTTCCAAACACCGGCATCCTAGCCGATGCCTTCGAGGAGGGCGGGCCATTCCATAAAGCATGATCGCGGATGGGGGCGACGACGAATGAGATACCCTGCCTGCGAGAAGCTGGAGATCATCCGGCTCGTCGAGCAGTCGCGCCTGCCGGTGCGCCGCACGCTGGAGAAGCTTGGCATTCCCCGCGCCACCTTCCACCGATGGTATGATCGTTTCCTGACCAGCGGCGTCGAAGCGCTCGAGGATGGCCGGCCACGGCCGAAACGGGTCTGGAACCGCATTCCTGATGAGGTGCGAGACAAGATCATTGAGCTTGCCCTGGACAGGCCGGAGCTGTCGCCGCGCGAGCTGGCAGTCTCCTTCACCGACGCCGAAAGTTATTTTGTCTCCGAGGCTTCGGTCTATCGCCTGCTCAAGGCCCACGACCTGATCACCAGCCCGGCCTTCATCGTCATCAAGGCCGCCGATGCGTTCAAGGACAAGACCACGGCTCCCGATCAGCTCTGGCAGACCGACTTCACTTATCTCAAGGTGATCGGCTGGGGCTGGTTCTATCTGTCGACCATCCTCGACGACTTCTCGCGCTACATCGTCGCCTGGAAGCTGTGCACGACCATGAGGGCACAGGACGTCACCGACACGCTCAACCTGGCGCTTGTCGCATCAGGCTGCGACAACGCCAGGGTCATGCAGCGGCCGCGGCTGCTCTCCGACAACGGACCATGCTACGTCGCGGCCGACCTGGCCGAATGGCTCTCGGACAGGGCAATCGATCACGTCCATGGCGCACCAAGCCACCCTCAGACCCAGGGCAAGATCGAGCGTTGGCACCAGACACTGAAGAACCGCATCCTGCTGGAGAACTACTTCCTGCCCGGCGACCTCGAAGCCCAAATCGCCACCTTCGTCGAGCACTACAACAACCGCCGATACCACGAGAGCCTCGACAACCTCACCCCGGTCGACGTCTACTTCGGGCGCGGCCACACCATCCTGCTGCAACGAGAAAGGATCAAGCGACAAACCATCAACCAGCGGCGCTTGCTTCACCGCAACGCCGTCGCCTAAATTGACAACCGAGATGGGCCAGAGCCTCCACTAAATCAGGCCGCCAGTTGTCTCAAATTCCCTGACGACGGACAGTGATGGACGACAGAGAGTTACGCCCATGACACTGCGAAGCGACGGATCAGGATCCAATTTTTGATCATCGCGTTCAACAGCTCTCCGTCGTTCAGGGTCTCCATCCAAGCACAACAACAATAGCCAAGTGGTTCCACGGCCTTTGGACGGCCTAGTTGACGCCGGTTGCGTCTGGAGGGATCAAGAGGAAAGTTTCTGTGAACCCCCTTCCTTTTAATGCAACCGGTCCGCGCGGTTCGAAACTGTAGCGGTCAGCGAGGAGCCGGCGAGCCGCTTCGGACACCTGTATCCTACCAGGAAGGCTGTTTGATTCCAGCCGGCTTGCCACATTGACGGTGTCCCCCCAAACGTCATAACTAAATTTATGATGGCCAATGACGCCTGCAACTACGGGGCCAGTGTGAATGCCGATCCGCATCTGAATCGGGCTACCCCCGTCTGCGCGATCGATTTGGTGCAAGGCTTCCAGCATCTCGAGTCCGAACTGCGCAATAATGACTGCATGGTCCGCTCGCGGCTCCGGTAGCCCTGTCGCCGCCATGTAAGCGTCGCCCATTGTCTTGATCTTCTCCACGCCACTTCGCAGAGCCAGCAGATCGAACTGCGAAAAGACACGATTCAGTCGCTCGACCAGTTGGGACGGGGTCATGAGCGCCGCCGTCGGCGTGAATTCGACAAGATCAGCGAAAAGGATCGAGACGTTCTCGAAGCGGTCCGCAATGAGCGTCTCGCCCGCGCTGAGTCGTAAAATTATTGGGCTCGGGAGAATGTTGCGAAGCAATGCCTCTGAGCGGTCCTTCTCTATCTGCAGCTGGGCCAGATAGTCCCGCTCCCGGTCTTGCCATCGCTTCCGCTCAAGGCAGGCGTTGATCCGGGCACGCAGCAGAATAAGGTTGAAGGGTTTTGGTAAATAGTCATCGGCGCCTGCCTCGATGCAGCGGATCACGGCGTCCGTTTCGCTAAGCCCCGAGATCATGATGACTGCGGTGGAGCGCCATCGCTCATCCAACTTCAGTCGTTCCAAGACCTCCACGCCGTTCATGTCGGGCATGAGCAAGTCGAGCAGGATTAGGTCGAAGCGATCCCCCTCTAGGATCGCCAACGCTTCGAGTCCAGACGAAGCTACAACGACCTCATGGCCCTCGTGGATCAGGCGACGGCAAAGGAGGTCGCGGTTGCTGTTGTTGTCATCTACTACGAGAATGCGTCCTGACTCAGTGGGCTTCGGGTAGCTCCTTTTTGGCTCCAACGTTCGAACAAGGCTGACGATCGCAGCTTCGGCAGCAGCATCCGAGGAGTTTTCCGCGACCTCGGCTCCGGCCATATCTCGCCTACTGAGGTCCACAATCGCTTCGATACGATCGAGTAGGTGTCGCGCTTCGATCAGCAGCTTTTCAAGATCCGGCCGCAACATTTCTGCGCCGGTCGAACTCTCCAAATCTTCCAGCACCATCTCGGTGTAGCCCACGATAGCGTTGAGTGGGGTCCGCAGATCGTGCCGAAGTGTCGCTTGAAAACTAGTTGGATCGTCGGCACCGGTCTTCGCATCTGCTTTGGTCTCGACGATCCGGTCGACGAGGTCGCTCAACATTATAGCCGCAGTCATGACGTGACGAAGAGAAGGAAGCACCTCTTCGAGCCGAAGGCGTTGTGCCTCCTCAAGTATGATTTCCTGGTAGCCGAGAATTGCGCGAACAGGCGTCACGAGGTCCTGCCAGATGATGGCAAGGGAGGCGCGCCGTTTGAACTCCGCGTCGACCTCCTTGGTTGTCATGCCGTCCGTCTCTCGCTCGCACCACGGCGATATTACGCCCCGTGCAGCAGCCGTTGCATCTTCTCCAGGAGCCTAGGCAGCACAATGGGTTTCGTGTCGTAGTCGTCACAGCCGGCAGCCAATGCCCTCTCTCGATCCGCTGTCATGGCGTGTGCTGTCAGGGCGATAACAGGGATTGAGCGCGTCGCCGGGTCGGCCTTGAGGCGCTTCGCCGCCTCCCACCCATCGAGCACCGGCAGGCTCATATCCATCAACACGAGATCCGGTTTCTCCGACCCGGTCATTTCCACACCGCGTGCGCCGTCATGAGCAAGCAGGACTTGGTAGCCTTGCCGAGTGAGCCGCCGGGACAGCATATCCCTGTTTAGCTCGTTGTCCTCAACCAGAAGTATCTTCGCCATACCAGCTCCTCACCTTTCGTGCCGGTCAGGCGGGCATCATTCGAGACGGCGCGAGACGTGCGGCCTCGAGCATTGCGCGCACTGCCGCGATGAGTTCGGCACGACTGTAGGCCCCTTTCTGGAACACGTCCATGGCATGGCCGCGCAGCCATTCCAGCTCGTCCCTACTCAGATCCTTCGATGTAACAATGACGACTGGAATGTCGCGCCAGGCCGCCGTCTGACGCACCGCACGCAACACCTCAAACCCGTCTACCTCGGGCATCATGAGGTCAAGCAGCATCACGGCAGGCACGGCCCTCGCCAGCTGCCGCAAACCTTCGGTGCCGCTGGCGGCCTCTCTTACGGTCCAGCCCTCTTTCACGAGCATCCGGCGCAGCATGTCGCGCGTCGCTTGGTCGTCGTCCACAATCAGAACGTCAGGCGCGGTCTCCGACCGTTGCACGCGAGCCAAGAGCCGCAGCAATTCTTTGGGGTTGATGGGTTTGCTAAGGTGTTCCGCGGCGCCAAGCGCGAATCCCATATCTCGATCGCCAAGCATCGTTACAAGTATGACCGGAATGTCGCAGAGTTCGGCATCGGTTTTGAGTAGCCGCAAGATTGTCCAGCCGTCGAAGTCTGGATTGATCACGTCCAGGATGATTGCATCGGGCTTTTCCTCGCGGGCGAGTCGCAACCCGTCCGCCCCGCCCGCAGCCGTAACCACCCGATAACCCTCTTGACCAAGTGGCCCTCCGAGCACCTTAGTAGCTTCGCGTTCATCGTCCACCACCAGCACTGTGCCATGTACGCTTCGTTCCCGCGCCGGTTGAAGGGCCGCGGGAGCAGCTTGTTGGTAGATTTCAGGAACAGTGACGGTGAATGTCGAGCCCTTCCCGTATTCGCTTTCAACGGTCACCTCCCCGCCAAGCATGCGGCAGAAGTGCTGGGTGATTGCCAACCCGAGTCCGGTCCCGCCGTAGTTCCGAGTGGTTGATGCGTCGGCTTGACTGAAGGGCTGGAAAAGCCCGATTACCTGTTCTGGGGTCATCCCGATGCCGGTATCCGAGACCATGAACTCCACCAGGCTATTCGCGCCTCGCATCGGTCGCCTTGCCGCCAGCCTGATTTGGCCCTGGGTCGTGAACTTCGAGGCGTTGCTAAGTAGGTTAAGCAGAATCTGCCGCACTTTGGTCTGATCTGAACGCAGTCTTCCGAGATCGGGCCCGCAGTTCACGGTGAGATGATTGTCATTCTTGCGTACCAGCGGCTGGACGGTCGCGCTCACATCATCGAGCAGGGCGGCGACATCGAACGTCTCTAGGAACACGTCCATCTTGCCTGCCTCGATTTTCGAGAGGTCTAGAATATCATTGATCAGACCGAGTAGGTGCTTGCCGGCACCGCGGATCTTCTCGAGATCAGGCCTAAGCTCCGGATGCACCAGATCGTCAAACTCGTCGAGAAGGATCTCGCTGTAGCCGATAATTGCGTTCAGCGGCGTCCTGAGCTCGTGGCTCATGCTGGCGAGGAAATCTGATTTCGTCTGGCTTGCCCTGACAGCCTCATCACGAGCCGCGGCGAGCTCGGTAGTGCGCTGCCTGACAAGCTCCTCTAGGCGATTGTTGAGCTCCTGCAGGCGGATGTTCGTTTCGTAAATCTCGCGTGTCTTCTCCTCGGCAATAGCTTCAGCAGCCTTCCGGGCTCGCCTCTCCCGTTCAAGGCGTCGCTCAAGTTGTTCGATAGTACTCACAGGGCGGCTTCTCGCAGCGTGATCAGGAACCGTGCCGCCGTTCCTGCCCCGGCCGAAAGGTCTTCCATCTGGATATCAGCGGACTCGCCGAAATGTGCTAGGCAACCGCGGATCAAGCCCTCCGCAAGAGGCGCGAACGGGCGAGTAGATTGGTAGGTGAGGCTCAGAGATCCTGGCCGCGAAGCGTCGCAATCGAACGATGGCAACTCCGCCTCAGGATACAGCTTGCGCACTTCCACGTGTATGTAGTTTTCTATCCGGGCTAGGAAATCAAAAGAAGAATCGATGCCATTGAAGTATTTTGGATAAAGAATCGAAAAGCGAGCGAACAGGTGCTCTCCGAAGACGCGCATCAGGTCGGTGGTACTGATGCCGCTCTCTTTGCTGAGACAAGTTACGAGCCTGATCATCTCACCATGGTTGTAGGTGCCCACCGTTGTATACACTCCGCCGGAGGGGAGTTCGGCCTCCTCTACGATAAGATCAACGAGTTCAGGCGAGAACTTTTGCTCGACCATCTCAAGGAACTCGGTGAAGACAATTCCCTTCATGGTCTGGTCAACCTCCATGCTGCACAGGCGCGACGTTGGCCGCATCGCATAAGACCTGCCTTGGGCGGCAAGCATGCCACTGATCATATCGTATGGGAAGGCAGCCACATTTAGACCGCTCAGTCGGCACAGGAAGGTGAGATCAGTCGTCGATCGGAATACCGCCCGATCTTGGTCGACCGGATAGGAAGGAACCTCGACCTTGCTCCCAGTGCCCGACAGTTTTGAGGAACAATTGCGCGCCGACGCGCTGCAGCGATACTGACGAGAGTCATGTGCGCGATCGGCACGGTCGGCCCTCAGGCCACATCCCGATTCGGAGACGGGCTCTGCTCGGCCCTTATTGGTCAACAAAGGGACCCCAGGCTCCGGGGCACGGATGGCTCGACCATTGGAGCGTATGCCGTAGGGGGTGAGCGCTGCGGCGCTTGCGTTAGGACCTGGGCTGCTCACCCCCTCGACCCTGGGCCTCAGTGCACGGAAAGACCCGGGCTGTTGAGATGTAGTGTCCCTGGAGCGATTGGCAAAAAATCGGGCTGGTTTCGGAGCGATGCTTCCTATGTCGCGCCTTGCTTCTGTCGGGATTCAGCGTCGTCGGGGCGCAGGAAGCACTAAGCACCACGGCTGTCCGCGCGGTAAGCCGGCCCGCAAGAGCCGCCCGGCGCCGAGCAGGCGCAGCGTTCGCTGCAAGCCGTGGCGGACACGGTCTCGAATCAGGATCCGCTGCTGCTCGCCGCGTTGGGCTCGCCTTCGGTACCGCGCTAGGGGCGATGCTCCCCGGCACGCGTCTCGAAGACGAACATTTGGCGGAGTGGGCAAGTCGCTGCGCCAGGCCGGTGAGGCTCAACTCGAAGCGGGATTGGAGAAGGTCAAGGAGGTGGCCGGTAACGCGGTCGAGGCAGCCGAAAAGAAGGCAGAAGAAAGCGGCCTTCTGCCCACCGGCGAAGGTCCGACTGTTGCTGAGCGTCTTTCCGATGTCGCGGACACTACAGTGGAAGCCGCCCGAAACACTCTACGAGGGCGTGGTTCCGAGCCGAGCTGATTAGGGAGTTGGCGCGCACGCGTCAGCTTTCCCCATTCGCCCATATTGGTGCGGCCAAAGCCACCTTGCTCCGGCCTGGATGTTGGGGGCGTTGTCTTGCCTTTTCCGAAGGAGAGCGAACCCCCACCCCGCGCCGCGGCTGAGGTCTCACCCAAACCAAAGGCGGCGGCCAGCTAGCGGGCGCGGCCGCGACCTACTTCGAGAAGCGAGTCAAGGAAGTGGCCAGGAAGTAGGACGAGCTGGTGAACGGCGCGAACGGGAGCTCTCGATAGGCGCGCGTCGCACTTGGCAAGGCAAGCCCCACACCGGACCCCGGATAGCAACAAAGCACGTGAGACCGCTTTTGGCGGACGGGCACCGTCTATAGTGCCCAACCGAAGCAAAAGGGAATTCTGACTTTCAGTGAAGACGGACAAGCTGCGGCAGTTTTCTGGCCCTGAGCGGAACAGGATTGTTCACCAAGAGCAACTTCGGCTGCACGGTCCTTACCCGGCTGTTTGTGTCGCTTACCTACTTCACTGTACAGTTCAGCCTGCCGGTCCCAGTCGCTCTCAAGCCTTGAGCCGCTCGAGCACTTCCGTCACGTCCGCCGTCTCCACATGTTGGCTGTAGCGTTTGCTGAACAGCCTGAGCATCGCGTCGTGCGCCTCGTCAGAGGCGCTGCAAACGCCGTCGGTGACCAGTATCGTCCGATAGCCCCAGTCAATCGCGCCCAAAATGGTGGACAGCACGCACATGTCGGTCTCACCCCCGGTTACTAGCAAGGTGTCGACGCCGCGCGCCTCCAAACGCGTCCGAAGATCTGACCCGAGCCAGGGCGAGTAGACCGGCTTGTCGACGACATCGGCCGCTGGCGCGAAGATACGCAGCTCGGGCACCAGTTCGATCAACGACCGACCACGCTCCTCCAGGGTGAGATGCGCCCAGCGGCGATAGTAGCTGCGCCAATGCCCCTGCCCCTCTCCAGGCCGCCGTGCCGGAATGAAACGGGTAAATGCCGTGCGGGCCGGATCGACCTCACACAACC
Source organism: uncultured Alphaproteobacteria bacterium (assembly GCA_963791325.1). GTDB lineage: Bacteria > Pseudomonadota > Alphaproteobacteria > Rhizobiales > Rhizobiaceae > JBEVJK01. The sequence goes on from CAWBRU010000015.1 coordinate 150,035, forward strand.
TGGCGATCTTCGGCACAACGGTGGGCAGCCAGGTCAGACCCCAATCCTCGCCGGGCGCGAATAGGAGCTGCATGTCGACGCAAATATGGGCCCAGTTCGGGCCGAGTTCATCCTTGATCATGGCGACCAAACCGCCTTGCAGGAGACGGGTTCCTCCACCTGATCGATGCGGAGAAGCTGGGTCGACATCGGCGACCGCTGTATCAAGCAGGGACTTGAGGCCAAGGACCGGGTCGGGACCCGCAGTAGCGCCGTGGCTCATCGCTGCCTGGCCGCTGCGGCCCACCTAGCTCTTCTTGGCGTGCTAGAGCCATCGTTGCCAGTCGCCAAGCGGTTGAAGAGGAAAAGGGTTCTCATCGCCCGCTCTCCGCCAGCACAAGGGGAACTGAGTTGCGAGCTCAGATAAGGAAGATTTCGCTGTAGCGGATAATCACTTTGTCCTGACGGAAGCGGCGTTCCAGTTCTGACCGCCGTTGACGCCAGCTTGCAAGGTCGACGCTCGCGGCCATGACTTCGATGACGACGATGTCATCCTGGGCAGCTTTGCTCGCCTCCTTCCAGAGACCTTCGGCGGGAGCTTGGAGATAAGCCGTGACGCCCCCGAATTCTTCGGTAAGATTCTGCTTCACACGATCGAATTCTTCAGGACCAAATGGCGTGCCGGAACCATCTGAGCGGGGCAGCAGAATTTGAATCAGAAACATGCCGCTGCTCCTTTGTTTTCCTGCGGCCCCGGGCTTGGCCTGAGCTTGCGCCGCCGTTCCTTGCCGCGTAGTTCCTTCAGGCGCGCTGTCTTGGCCTTGCGATGCTCTACCTCGTTTGCCAGGATCGCCTTGGCAATCTCCGATGTCTGTTTCGCTCGAGCGCGCCTCACACTCTCCTTCTCCGCAATGTCAGCCTTCGTGGCCGCCCATCTGAACTGGCGCGGAAAAGAAGCATCGACAAGAGAGCCGCGCCTGCCTGGAACGTCGCCCGGAGCGCAAGCGGAACAGAGTGTCGTCTGTCCGGTTCGGCCCAATGCTCCACCAGATCAACACAGTTATCACGGGAATCGGAACCTTCACGTCCCGACCCACCGCTTTTCTGATCCTTCTCGCCTATGTGATTGCTTTGCTATTGTTCGAGCCAGAAACGCTTGACTCGCACGGCGCTGGTATCTTCGGCATCATCGTCCCCGCTGAAATAGGCAATCACCACATCAGCGGCAGAAGCCGACTTCATTGCCAGAAGCGGTCGAACGAGACGCGTGCCTCGACCCGTTGCGCCCGCCGCTTACCGGCGGTTCGGCCGAGTCCGGGCTCTTCGGCTTGACGCTCTTCATCGACGCCCATGCCTCGATCAGCGTGCCGTCGACCGAGAAGTGATCCGTGGACAGAAGTTTCTTCACCTTGGGCTGCGAAAGCACCGCCGTCAGGAACTTCGCCGCGATGTCGCCTGCCAGCAGCCGGTCTCGGTTCTTCGAGAACACCGGCCTTGGCCGCGCGGCTTCGCCGGCTTGGACCGGCCTTGAGCCTGTTGGGGCCCACTCGCGTCGGCATTTCAGCGCTCCGGTCCGTCAAAAATCCAAGTTCGCAGGGGCGGAGGGTAGGGCGCGCCTTCCCGGCTTAACTTGTTTGTACGGGCGATATTGGCTGCTGTGCTAGGGTCGGAATGCCCACTCCGGGCTTGCCGGTAGGTCCTCATTCGTGCCGCTAGCCTCAGCCCGATGCACGGAGCAATCAGCGGCGGTCATTTCAGAGGGTGCCCCTGCTTTCCTGTGATCAGGAGGAGGGTGGACCTTCGAGAATTGCGTAGTACGGAAGCCCACCCGAGTGCCGCGTTAGGGCGGCTAGTTAGCCTCGTGAGTTAACCTTTGTTATGGCAAGTGCTGTTTGGTGCTGTGCTACGCTAGGAACGGCCCGCTCCGTACTGAGCCTCTCACAATACCAAGCTCAAGCATCCATGATGGGGCGGTTCCGAGGGGACGGTCATACCAAATTAAGGTGACCGTCCCCTTACTCTTCAAATATCGCTTCCCGAGTATTCGCGTGCGAACACTCTACCGCTGTGAGTTGTAGTGTGCGTATTGGAGGTGGCCGCTCAGTGCCGCAGTGCAGTCTGCCGTTTCTTTGCACTCCAACACGAAGTGGTGCTTTCAGTTAGCCCTAGGGTGCGGCGGTCATCAATCAGGCAAGGTGACCGCCGTTTTTTTGGCAAACCTTTCTCCCCAGCACTTACTTTGCGTATTCCAGCTTTAGAGAACACTTCGCAAGAACCAAACAATCCAATCTTGCGCGGTGCCGATTGCGAAGAGGAAAGCAATATAGATCGTCCAACAGATGCCGATTACGATGAGGTCTGTGGGCCAGCTATCGCTACTTTCTGGTAGATCGGCGAACTGCCAATAATTTTCATACAGGTCGTCGTCATCTAGGTATTGCCGCGCCATGATAACAGACCTTTCATTTTCTCCGACTATTTCGCGGCCTCGTTGGCCGAGACGTGACCCGCTTCTCGTGGGAAGCATGACCCTTGGTCTACCGTTACAATCAAGATCTCCGCCCGTCACTTCAGCCGTTAGGGTAATCTGATTCCTCCTGTTTGAACACCTTGGCCACTTGGCCACTACGACGCCCCCCCACCTAATCCGCGATATCCGCGATAAGTTCTCCTACCGCATCGAGGTTACGGCCTTTGACCATGAGGAAACTGCAAGTCGCTCCTCGATTACCCACGCTCATTGTACATGGAGAGAAGGGGTGGACCTTCGAAGATCGCATACGGAAGTCCACCCACGGCCGCGATTAGGGCACGGCAATAGTCAGCATAGGGCATTAACATATGTTGGCAAGGTTATATGTCATGTGCTACATTGGAAAAAGCCGCTCCGTGCTGAGGCCGGACCTCGTTCGCTAAGACATTGTTCGGCCTCTGCCTCACTCCGCCCGAATGAGGTGAACACGGAGAGACTGGGCGACGGTCACTTTCAGGGTGGCCGCCGCCTTATTAGTTGCGCGCTGCCCCTCCGGGCATGCTATGGGAAAGTGATCGCTCTGTTCTGGGCCGGAGCCGGCACTTCTAGGCCCAGCATCCATCCTTGATGCCCAATGGAGCGGTTAGGAGGCGATGGTCACTTTGAAGGAAGGTTGGCCGTCGCCACCTTATTTAGCCGTTTAAATTTCGAGATTGACTCGCTCTGCAACCGGTCCATCATAGTGATCCGGGTTGGCACATTGGGCGGAGCCATTCCGGTGTTGGGCGCCCGTCGCCTTCCCTCTCGAAGTTTGGGCGACGGACGCCTCTGGTGTGGCTGTTTGACAGCTGATCACTTTCGCAGGATGTTGTGCAAATTGCTTCATTGACAGATGCGCTGTCACCTACGGCGTGCTATACTGTAGCGACTGTTCCGTGTTGAGCCCCAGGGCCCCCTCCGGCTCATCACCCCACCCTTAAACCCCAAACGGAACGGTCCAGAGGCGACGGCCATTCTACGAGGCGTGGCCGTCGCCCCACGTCATTTTCCATTTGACCGATCGCTCAGCTCGCCGGCGTAGCGAGTAACGAGATTATGCCCGGGCCTGTCTGTTCGGATGAGGCGGCTCAAATCTTTTCCCAGATAATTTGCCGCCCTGGATTGTGGTAAGTTGAAGGTATCAGGGGTCCCTGGTCGGGGGGTGGGCGCTCAGGTCGGGCGCAAAGCTGCTGGACGCCCACCCTTACGCGACTTCAGTGGACTTTCCTCCACCAGGAGCTGTGGTGCCGCGATGCCGCGAACCGCAGTTGTTTTGCCCCAGCAATTTCGGTGCGCTTTATCGACTTCTGAGTTGCGACTGCTTAGTTCCAAGTCCTTCGCCCACAATTGGCTAATATTCCTGTGGGGTGCTATATTGGCAATGACCGCTCCAAGTTGGGGCGACGGTCGTTTCCTTGATGGCCGCCGTCCCTTGCAAGGGATGGCCCCAGAAGGAACCAAACCGGTGAAACTCTCCCCGATAATTGCGGCCCTCACGCTAGCGTTTTCTTCCATCCTACCGGCGGCGGCGGTGCCGATTCCCACGGCACGCCCGGCGTATGCAAACCCCGTCCAGCAAATCGGTTGGCGACACTACAATGGCCATCACCGTCACTGGAATGGGAATCGTTATTGGCGGCACGGCGGTGGTTATTATAGACCGTATCACAGGCCATACTACAGGCCATACGCTTATTACCGACCTTACTATAGACCATACTACCGGCCATACTACCGGGGCTATCGTCCTTACCGCCCGTATTATGGCCACTACCGTCACTACCGCCCCTACTATGGCCGGGGCTACTACCCCGGGTATTACCCGGGTTACGGTAACGGCTTCTCGATTATCCTGCAATTCTGAGGCAGAAGAGTGCTGTTAACCATCAAGGCAGAGTCGTTCTCAATAATCCGGGCCTTGATCCGCAATCTTACGAGCCTGCCACGCCGCACCTTAAGGCAGGCGCCGTAAGCTGCCTGCGCAACTAATACGTTCCTTGCCACAGCCATCAGCTCGTCAACATGTTGGTCGTCTCGCGTCCAGACCTCAACGCGAAATGGGAAGCCATCTAGACTAGGGTCCTGACTCAATTGAGCCACCAGGTTACGGCCGCGGCGAGAAGGACGCCCGCTATGAAGTTCCTTGCGAGCTTATCGTAGCGCGTGGCGATGCGGCGGAAGTCCTTGAGCCTGGCGAACATGCGCACGATGAGATTGCGCTGGCGGTAGGCTTCGCGATTGGATGGCGCCCAAACCTGTTCGAGGAGTTCGACTAAATGCCTAAACTGCCTGATGTTTCAGGATACTCATTCGACGAGCTCTCTAGGCTCGTCTCTCTTGCGACCAAACGGATTGACGAGATCCGGGGGAAGCGGATCAGGGAATTGCAAGCTGAGCTTGGCAGGCTGGGCTGCTGAGAGTGATCCAGCGCCGCGGCGTGGCCGGACGAATGTTCGGTCCATTGAGGCTGCCGCACGGACCGGTCGGAGGCGTGGCAACGGCTCTGGGAGGAAGGTTGCAACACATTTCCGAGGCCCCAATGGCCAAGAGTACTCGGGACGAGGCGCTATTCCCAAATGGGCTAAGGAATTGGGCGTGGACGATCGCGCCGGCCTGGAAAAGTATCGCATTCGCTGAGAGGCTATACGCGCATCGGATCTTCACAAGTCTGGGAGGCCCTGGCGTGGTTCGCCGCACTCAACTCCTGCGGCGAGCCCCGACGAAGCAGATTACTGCCATTGGTGAGCCCTTCGCCATCGCGAACCGAGCCTTGGAACCTGTCTGGTTTGCATCGCTGCAAGTGTCGATAACCGTCAACCAGCCGAGCCGGTCAGGCGCCTACCGAAATTTTTGCAGTCGATCGTACTTAGCCTAGCCAATATCTCTCGCCGCGCGCGACTCTCCGGGCTGCGTCGATCGACTGTGCCCGGCGATCAACCGAGCTCGATCCAGGCCGGCGCATGATCGCTTGGCTTCTGCCATCCACGAACTTCGACATCCACGCCGGCGCCCTGGAGGCGGTCAGACAGCGACAGGCTCACGAGGAGGTGGTCCATCCTGAGGCCGGAACTTCGGTCGTAGCCACCCCGGTAGGCGAAGTTCCAATACGTATAGATGCCCTTCTCTGGATCAATCCTCCGTACGGCATCGATCCACCCGGCCTCGAGCATCGCGGCGTAGGCTTGCCTGCTCTCCGAAAAGTAGACCGCATCACCCAGCCATCTTCTCGGAACGACAGCGTCAATGGCTGTCGGCACGACGTTGTAGTCACCGCAAAGGACGGCTGGAGCGCCGTCGCGGAGCAGCTGCTTGCCGTAGCTGAGGAGTTGATCGAACCAGGGCAGCTTGTAGTCGAACTTTGGCCCAGGTGCCGGATTGCCGTTGGGAAGGTAGAGACAGCCGACAACAAGCCCGTCCACCTCGGCCTCGATGTAGCGGCTGTGAGTGTCGTCGGAATCGCCGGGAAGGCCGCGTCGCCGCTCCACCGGGTCCGACCCACGAACCAGAATGGCGACGCCATTGTACGACTTCTGACCATGCCAGATCGCGCCGTAGCCAGCCTCCCTGATCGCTTCGGCCGGGAATTTGTCGTCCGAGGTCTTGAGTTCCTGCAGGCAGACGATGTCGTAGCCGGTCTGGCCGAGCCATTCGAGCAGGACCGGCAGCCGGCCGTTAACGCCGTTCACATTGAAGGTAGCAATCCGTGTCAGGCGCCCGCCTCCTTGGCCTCGGGATCGCTAGGTGATCTGGTCTTGCCCCTTGCTCTGAACCAGTCGCTTGCAAACGCACCCGACGCCCGACGAGGACTTATTTCTTGACCAGCTTGGCTTCGACCTTCTTGCGGCTGTTTCCTGCAGACTTCACGGCCGACTTGACCTCGGCCTTGCTTGAGCCGGTCTTGCCGGCCTCGTATCGCAGTTCATGATCCTGGCCGGCAGCGACCCTGGCTCGGTCTTGGTTGCGGCCGCGAGGTGTTTCGGTGTTCGCCATGACTTCCTCCATAGTGTTGCTTCAATGCCGGATAACGCAGAGAGATTCATCCGGTTCATTGGCTCTCGCAGTCCGGCATGGAACCGCAGCCTGTTCGATCGTACGCCGTTTGTGAGAAAGGGATGGTTCAGCAACGTGAGTCGCAAGCAGAAATGACCCAGGAGGTTCTTGCCGGCCTCGTCGAGCGGATCACCTTCCAGAACGCCGACAACGGCTTCTGCGTTCTCAGGGCCAAGGCGCGCGGACATCGCGACCTGGTAACGATCGTCGGTCACGCCGCGACCATTGCGCCGGGCGAGTGGATCACCGCCTCGGGCGAGTGGATCAACGACCGCACCCACGGCCAGCAGTTCAAGGCGCGCTTTCTCAGGACCTCGGCGCCGACAACGGTCGAGGGCATCGAGAGGTATCTCGGCTCCGGCATGATCCGCGGCATCGGCCCGGTTTATGCCAAGAAGCTGGTCCGGGCGTTCGGCGAACGCGTGTTCGAGACGATCGAGGCTGAACCCGAACGCCTGCGGGAGGTGACCGGCATCGGACCGGTGCGGGCCCGGCGCATCACCGATGCCTGGGCCGAGCAGAAGGTGGTTCGTGAGATCATGGTGTTCCTGCATGAGCACGGCGTCGGCACCGCTAGGGCGGTGCGGATCTACAAGACCTACGGCAACGACGCCGTCGAGGTGATGACCCAGAACCCGTACCGCCTGGCGCGCGACATCCGCGGCATCGGCTTCAAGACCGCCGATGCCATCGCCGAAAAGCTTGGGATCGAGAAGACTGCGATGATCCGGGTGCGGGCCGGCATCTCCTTTGCCCTCACCGAAGCCATGGACGAAGGCCATTGCGGACTGCCCCTTGCCGAGCTGATCCCGCTGGCAGAAGGCTTGCTCGAGGTGCCGCAGGATCTGATCCGTGCGGCCGTCGATCTGGAACTCGCGGGCGGAGCGGTCATTGCCGACACGGTCGGTGACACGCCGTGCGTGTTCTTGGCAGGTCTCCACCGAGGCGAGCGGGCCATCGCCGAGCGGCTGCTGCGGCTCGCCGACGGCGAGCTCCCCTGGCCCTCGATCGATCCCGACAAGGCCCTGCCCTGGATCGAGCAACGCAGCGGCCTTCAGCTTGCCGACAGCCAGAAGATAGCGATCCGCCTGGCCCTGACCTCAAAAGTGCTCGTCATCACCGGCGGGCCAGGGGTCGGCAAGACCACCATCGTCAAGTCCATTCTCCAGGTGCTGGCGGCCAAGAGCGTGAGGCTGCTCCTCTGCGCCCCGACCGGCCGCGCCGCCAAGCGCATGACCGAAGCGACCGGGTTCCAGGCCAAGACCATCCACCGCCTCCTCGAGGTCGATCCGAAGGGTGGCGGCTTCAAGCGGGGGAGCGACAACCCACTCGACTGCGATCTTTTGGTCGTCGACGAAAGCTCGATGGTCGACGTCATGCTGATGCAAGCGCTGCTGAAGGCGGTGCCGGACAAGGCTGCGCTATTGATCGTCGGCGATATCGACCAGCTGCCATCGGTCGGCCCGGGACAGGTGCTGGCCGATATCATCGCTTCCAACGCCCTTCCGGTCGTGCGCCTGACGGAAATTTTTCGTCAGGCAGCCGCGAGCCGGATTATCGTCACCGCGCACCGCATCAACCAGGGCCAGCTTCCGGATCTCGGCCGACCCGATGGCGACAGCGACTTTTACTTCGTGCAAGCCGACGACCCCGAAACCGCGGTTCCGCGCATCGTCGAACTGGTGAAGACAAGGATCCCGCAACGCTTCGGCCTCGATCCGGTCCGCGACATTCAGGTGCTATGCCCGATGAACCGCGGCGGGGTCGGCGCCCGCTCGCTCAACGTCGAACTCCAAGCCGCCCTGAACCCCGCCGGCGAGCGCAAGGTGGAGCGCTTCGGCTGGACCTTCGCACCCGGCGACAAGGTCATGCAGATCGAAAACGACTACGACAAGGAGGTCTACAACGGCGACATCGGCTACCTTGAAGACGTCGATTCCGAGGCCGGCGAGCTCTCCGCAAACTTCGACGGGCGTTCAGTCAGCTACGGTTTCGGCGAGCTCGACACACTGGTGCCGGCCTATGCGGCGACGATCCACAAGAGCCAGGGCTCCGAATATCCTGCCGTCGTGATCCCGGTCCTGACCCAGCACTATGCGATGCTGCAGCGGAACCTTCTTTACACAGGCATCACCCGCGGCAAGCGCCTCGTGGTGCTGGTCGGGCAGAAGAAAGCGATCGCCATAGCAGTCCGCAACGTCTCAGGCCGCCGGCGCTGGTCGAAGCTCGACGAGTGGCTTGGGCAAGTGCAGCGAATGGCATGATCTCAGCTAGCCCTGCCCTGACGCGGCGATGCGGAGAATTCGCCTTTTCACGGCGGAGAAACGGGTTCGGGCCCTCGTTGGACGTGCCACCAGGCCACTTGCACTTGCTCGTGACGAGCCTCGTTACTCCGAAACATCACATGCGTGTTGCAATCTCGACTAGTCAGTTTCGACGAAGTGGCTGTAAGAACTTGAAATGCACACTCGGATCGTGACGGCGACTAGTTGCAAATCAAGGGGGAGAGGTGCTGAAAACTGGTGCACACGGCGAAGTCGATGCCGCCGAGGTGAAGGGCGTGGCTGTCCCCGTTGCCCTGGTTCACGCCACAAAGGCCTTTGGCGGCACAATTGCCCTCATGGACGCGTCTTTCGAATTGCGCTCCGGCGAAGTGCTGGCGCTGCTCGGGGAGAACGGTGCTGGTAAGAGCACCTGCGTGAAGCTGCTGGCCGGCGTTTATTCTCCCACCGACGGTCATGTCGAGGTCGACGGCAAGCCAGTGGCCTTCCATTCGCCGCACGACGCCCAGGCCGCCGGCATCTCGGTCATGCACCAGCATCCCGGCTTGTTCCCGGATCTTTCGGTGGCGGAAAACATCTATCTCGGCCACATGCCGCGCGATCGCCTTGGCGGCATCGACAACGCGCCATGCTGGTCGGCGCACGCAAGGTGCTGGCGACAGTCGGCCTCGACGTGCCTGCCGAAACGCGACTTGGAACGCTGCGCACGTCCGAACAGCAACTGGTCGAGATCGCCCGCGCGCTGTCGCTCGACGCGCGCGTGCTGATCATGGACGAGCCCACGGCCGCCCTGTCGCAGCGCGAGGTCGAGCGGCTTTTCACGGTCGTCGCCGATCTCAGGCTGCACGGCGTGGCGATGATGTTCGTCGGCCATCGCATGGACGAGATCTTCCGCATCGCCGACCGCATCGCGGTGCTGCGCGACGGTCGTCTCATCGGCGTGAAACCCAAGGCGGAACTCGGCCGTGCGGCAGCGATCAGCATGATGGTTGGCCGCGAAGTCACCGACCTCTATCCCGAACGCCGCCACGCGATTGGCGCGCTTGTGCTGGAGGCGCAGGGGCCTTTCGCGCGCCGGCGGCTTTTCGAATATCGACCTCAAGCTCCACGCCGGAGAGGTGCTCGGGCTTGGCGGCCTGGTCGGCAGCGGTCGGACCGAGATCGCGCGCGTGCTGTTCGGCATCGACCAGCCGGACGCCGGCGAAATCCTGATCGATGGCAGGCAGGTCAGCTTCGCATCGGCGCGCGACGCCATGGATGCGCGCATCGCCTATGTCTCGGAAGACCGCATGGGCCAGAGCCTGGTGATGGATTTCTCCATCCTCGACAATGCGGTGCTGCCTGTCCTCGACAAGGCCGCCCGGGCAGGCCTCTACGGCACGGATCGCGCGATCGATCTGGTCTCGGACTGGTTGAAGCGCATGAAGCTGCGCTTTTCCGGGTACGGGCAGCCGGTCAAGGAACTGTCCGGCGGCAACCAGCAGAAGGTGGTCGCTGGCCAAATGGCTGCGCACCGAGCCGCGCGTCCTCATCCTCGACGAGCCGACGCAAGGCATCGATGTCGGCACCAAGGCGGAAGTGCACGCGATGATCGCCGACCTTGCCGCACAAGGCATGGCGATCATCCTGATCTCCTCCGAGATGCCCGAACTCATCGGCATGTGCGACCGCATCGTCGTTCTGCGCGAAGGCCACCGGACGGCCGAATTCGCGAGGGGCGAAGCCACCCAGGAAAAGGTGTTGGAAGCGGCCACGAAGACCGGCGAACACGCTGACCCGGCAGCGCAGGCGGAGCGTGCCGCTCGCGAGGAGAAGAAGAAGGGACCGCTCGATTTCCTGAAGCGGCGGGAGTTCGGCCTGCTCGCCGCGATGCTGGCGGTCGCCATCCCGGTCACCATCATCAACCCGCGCATGGTGAGTGCGGCAAACCTGACGGCGGTGTCGATGGACGCTGCCCTGCTGGTCGTCGCCGCGCTCGCTCAGATGCTGGTGCTGATCACCCGCAACATCGACCTTTCGATCGCCGCGGTGATCGGCCTTTCGGCCTACATGGCGGCCAGCATGGTTCAGGCCTATCCCGGGCTCGACATCGTCGTCGGCCTGGCGACCGCTTGCGCGGTCGGCGGTGTCGCCGGGCTGCTCAACGGCCTTGTCGTCACCAGGGGAAAGATTCCGGCCATTGTCGTCACGCTGGCCTCTATGTCGATCTTTCGCGGCTTCAACTCGATCTGGGCGGCCGGCGACCAGATCAGCGCCGACGAGGTCACGCAAGCCTGGCTCGACATGACCGGCCTGAAGATCGCCGGCGTGCCGCTGATCGTCGTCATCGCCATCGTCATTCTCTGCGCCGGCTACGTGCTGCTCTATCGCACGGCTGTCGGACGCGAACTGTTCGCCACCGGATCCAACCCGGACGGCGCGCGTCTCATCGGCATCCCTGTCGATCGGCGCATCCTCATGGCCTTTGGCATGGCCGGCCTGCTCGGCGGCCTGTGCGGCGCGCTCTGGGCATCCCGCTACGCCACCATCGATGCCCGCGTCGCGCTTGGCTTCGAACTCACCGTGATCGCTTCGGCCGTGGTCGGCGGCGTCGCCATCCGCGGCGGTTCGGGCACGCTGCTCGGCATCGTGTTCGGCGCCCTGACGCTGTTGGTCATCAGGAACGGGCTCACCCTGGTACGGGTCGATCCGCTTTGGCTGCAGGGCGTCTACGGCCTGGTGATCCTGGTCGCCATCGGCATCGACACCTTCATCGTGCGGCGCGCAGAGCAGGCGAGACTGGCGAGGGCGAGATGAGAAAATTCCTTCGTTCGATCGACTTCTGGGACCTGCTGCTGGCGGCCTCTTGCCTGGCCATCTTCCTCTACGCGGCGATCTTCGTGCCGAATTTCGTTTCCGGCTTCAATCTGTCGCAACTGGCCGCGAGCGCGTCGGAAAAGGCGTTGCTGATCCTGCCGATGACACTGCTCATCATCACCCGCGAGATCGACCTGTCGATCGCCTCGATGCTGGCGTTGACGTCCGTGGTCTTCGGCCTGCTCGTCCAGGCTGGCGTGCCGACGCTGGCGGCAATCCCGCTGACGCTTGTCTTTGGCGGCCTGCTCGGCGCCTTCAACGGCTATCTGGTCTCGGGCCTGGGATTGCAGTCGCTGGTGGTGACGCTCGGCACCATGGCGCTCTATCGCGGCGTCGGCTACATCCTGCTCGGCACCGGCTCGGTCAACATCCTGCCGCCCGCGGTCGTCGACTTCGGCATCAACAACTTGCCGGGCACCCAGATACCCTGGACCATCGTGCCGTTCCTGGTGCTGGCGCCCGATCTTCGCAGTCGTTCTGCAAAAGACGCCGACCGGCAAGCGCATCTACGCGCTCGGCGGCAGCCCCGAAGTGGCGCGCTATTCCGGCATCAACACGCGCCGGATGGTCCTGAGACTGTTCGTCGTCTCGGGCGTCGTCGCCGCCATCGCGGGCATCGTCTATACCGCGCGCCTCTCCAATGCCCGCGCCAACAATGCGCTCGGCATGGAACTCGATGTCATCACCATCGTGCTGCTCGGCGGCGTCAGCGTCTTTGGCGGCAAGGGCCGCCTGACCGGCGTCATGCTGGCGCTGGTCCTGATCGCCATCATCCGCAACGTGCTGGCGCTCAACCAGATCGGCGGCGACGCACAGGGCATGATCATCGGCATGCTGCTTATCGGTTCTCTGCTCGTCGGCAATTACTGGCGCTCCACACAGGAGCTGCTCAGCAGATCCCGCGCAATGCGCGAGACAAAGGGGTGATCTCGGGCCCCTTCATTCAAGCCCGAATTTTGACGGAGGAGTCACAATGAAAGCGTTTAGACTAGCCCTGCTCGCATCCGCGGTTCTGCTCGCGCCAACCTCGCTGGCCTTCAGCCAGGAGTGCGCCAAGGAACCCGTAACGGTCGGTTTCCTGCCCAAGCTCGACACCGACCCCTACTTCAAGGTGGCTTTTGGAGGCGCAGAAGAGGCAGCGAAGGAAATTGGCGGCACCGCTACCCAGGTCGCCCCATCGCAGGCGACGGCCGAGGCGCAGATCGAATTCATAAACAGCCTCGTGTCGCAGAAGGTCGGGGTCATCGCAATTGCCGGTAACGACGCCAATGCCGTAGCGCCTGCGCTGAAGCGAGCCGTTCAGCAGGGCGTCAGGGTGATCTCGTATGACTCCGACGTGGCGGCCGATGCCCGCGCGGTATTCGTGAATCAGGTGAAGGGCGACAGTCTCGCCGAAATGATGCTGGAAAGTGCATTCGACCTCAGCGGCGGTGAAGGCGAATTCGCGATCCTGTCGTCAACGCCCACGGCGACCAACCAGAACGCCTGGATCGACTTCATGAAGGCGAAGATGGCGGCCGAGCCGAAGTTTTCCAAGATGAAGTTGGTGCAGGTCGCCTATGGCGAAGAAAGCGAACAGATCAACCAGCAACAGGCGCTGGCGCTGGTCCAGGCGTTTCCGGATCTCAAGGTGATCATCGTTCCGGCGGGCATTGGCCTCCCGGCGGCCGCGCGTGCACTCGAGGAGGCGGGCATGATCGGCAAGGTCAAGCTGACCGGCCTCGCGCCCGCCACTCTGATCTCGAAATACATCAAGGACGGCGCCGCTCAGGATATCTGGTGGAACGTCACCGATCTCGGCTATCTCACCTATCAGACCGCCCAGGCCCTTGCGCAGTGCAAGATCACCGGCAAGGAAGGTGAGAAGTTCACTGCAGGCAGGCTCGGCGAATACACGATCGGGGCCGGCGGCGAATTGGTTCTTGGGCCGGCGAAGATCGTGACCCCCGAAAATCTGGCCGAGTTCAAGTTCTAGGCAATTCGTCCGAAGTCAGACGGCCTGCCGACAGCTTGCTCCCATGTCGGCGGGCATTGCTTGGGAGCTGGTACACGCCATAGTCCTACGGATATAGGCGTGCCTGCTGCCCGTTTAGATATGGAGCAGTGACGTGCAGGCAAGTGGTTTCCCAAGAAGAGCAATGGCGCCCGATTTTCTGAGTGAGCTCACCGGCTCCTTCGCCATGCCGGCGGCGGAAAACCCGACCGTGGCAATGATCGAGGCCGCTTATCGCCATCATCAGCTCGACTGGCGTTACATCAACTGCGAGGTCACGCCCGAGAACCTTGCCGCCGCCGTCGCCGGAGCGCGCGCCATGAACTGGGCAGGGTTCAATTGTTCGCTGCCTCACAAGGTCGCGGTCATTCGCCATCTCGACGGCCTGGGCGAGTCGGCCAGCATCATGGGCGCTGTGAATTGCGTGGTGCGCCGGGGAACCTCCTACATCGGCGAGAACACCGACGGCAAAGGCTTCCTCGCCTCGCTTCGCGAGGTCGTCGATCCCGCCGGACGCTCGGTCGTGATGTTCGGGGCTGGCGGTGCGGCACGCGCCATCGGGGTGGAACTCGCCTTGGCAGGGGCCGCGTCGATTACCGTTGTCAATCGCGATCCGATCCGCGGGAAAACAGTCGTCGACCTGCTCAACGAGAAGACAGCCGCCAAGGCCGAGCTCGTCGAATGGTCGATGACCTATCCCGTTCCGGCCGCTGCCGAGATCGTCGTGAATGCCACCTCTGTCGGCCTATTTCCAGACGTCGACGCGCAGCTTGATCTCGACTTCGAGACCCTCGGTCCCGGCATGCTCGTCGCAGACGTGATTCCCAATCCGCCGAGAACACGGTTGATCCGTGAGGCGGAGAAGCGCGGCTGCAAGGTTCTTGATGGGCTGGGGATGCTGGTTAACCAAGGTGTGATCGGCGTCAAGTATTGGACCGGCGTCGACGTCGACGCCGCAGTGATGCGTCGAACCCTTCTTGATTTGTTCGAGCCGAAATCCGGCTATAGTCTAGGTGTTCAGTCCCGTATTGAGCTGGGTTGGGTCTCGTAGGAAGCGACCTGGTTGGGCGGCCCAAGCCTTGGAGATGGCTTCGTAAGGTGTAAGGCCGTTGAGGGACTTGAGACGCTTGGCGAAGTTGTAGGCATCCAGGAAGGCAGCGAGGTGTTCTTGGAGCTGCTGGTCTGTGGCGTAGTGATATCGGCGTACGGTGGCTTCCTTAAGGGTTCGGTTCATGCGTTCGACTTGGCCGTTATCCGGTATGTGATGTTTGGTGCCTTTCGTCCTGCTGTTCTTGTTCGGAACGGCCTTATGGTGAGCCCATCCGGGACGTGGGGCACCGGGAGCACGAAGGTGCGGGCAGGCCGTCCAAAGACCGTGGGCTGAGAGCCCGAGCTCGTTACATGGCCGCCCCTTGCGACTTTCCCGGATGCGCTGCGAGCGCGGATCAGTAGATGTCGTGTTGCCCGCCAGCTCCCGTCCTTGACCAAGCAGGAAGGAGGAAGGGCATGCGCATTATCGGACTGGATATCCATCGCACCTTCGCCGAGGCAGTGGCTTGGGAAGACGGCAGGCTGAGGCGACTAGGTCGTGTCGACATGCGACGTGACTTGCTCGAGGCGTTCGCGGCAAGGCTGTCAGCGACTGACGTCGTGGTGATCGAGGCTACGGGCAATTCTACCTCGGCTGCGGCAGTTGTCGCGCCCTATGTGAACAAAGTGGTGATCGCCAACCCGAAGCAGGTGCGCATTATCGCCTATGCCAAGATCAAGACGGACACGATCGATGCCGGCGTTCTTGCACAACTCTATGCCAGCGGGTTCCTGCCAGAAGTCTGGATTCCGGATGAGCCGACGCAGGCGCTACGCCGGCAGGTGACGCGGCGCAATCAGATTGTTCGCCAGAGATCGCGCTTGAAGAATGTCATCCAGTCGATCCTCCATGGTCACTTGATCCCGTCCTGCCCGCATGCCGACCTGTGCGGCGCCAAGGGACGCTCGTGGTTGAACGAGCAGTTCGTACCCGAGGACGAGCGCCTGGCGATCGAGCGGCATCTGCGCGAGTTCGATCGGCTCGGCGAAGACCTCCAGGTCATCGAGCGTGACCTTGCCCGCTCGGCTCTTGACGATGAAGGCGTGAAGCGCTTGATGACCATTCCCGGCATCGACATGACCGTCGCGCTGGCGATGAAGGCAGCCATCGGCGACGTGTCGCGCTTCCCCGAACCGCAGAAGCTGGTGAGCTATCTGGGCCTCAATCCGAGCGTCAGGCAATCAGGACCAGGTCCCGCCTACCATGGACGGATTAGCAAACAAGGCCGCGGACATGCGCGCGGCATGCTCGTCGAGGCGGCCTGGGCGGCGGCACGGGCACCGGGACCGTTGCGGGCCTTTTTCCTGCGGGTGCGGTCCCGGCGTGGTCAGCATGTCGCGGCCGTCGCCACCGCACGTAAGCTGGCTGTCGTAATCTGGCATCTGTTGACCAAGCAGGAGAGCTACGCCTGGGCTCGCCCTTCTCTGCATGCCAAGAAGCTGCGCGACATGGAACTCAAGGCCGGGAGCAAGGCTGCGCGCGGCCAGAAGGGTGCAGCGCATGCCTACAACATGAAGAGCCACCGAGAAGAGGAGCGGCGCTGGGTGGAGCAGGCCGAGGGTGCTTATGCCCGCTTCGTCGCGGGCTGGAACCCGCGAGGTCTGAAGAAGGCGCGCACGGATGCCGCAAGTGAGGGGCTACGATAGAGGCTGCGCGGCAGGGCTTTCACCTCAGACCCTGCTCTTCGCCACGCGGTCCTCCGTGCGCAACGTGAAAATAGCGCAGATCCATCCAAAAGGCTCTTGTCGATCACATCAGTGGTCCAGGGGTGATTGGGCTTGGTGAAGCGATGCTCGATGCGGTGCTCGAGACACGCCCGGTCGAACCTATGCAACCGGTAGCGCGCTGTCGGCCCTGAGCGATGCTGGATGGCATCGCCGAACTGGATGCCGTTGTCAGTAAGCACGGTGTGGATCTGGTAGGGGACGGCGTCGACAAGAGCCTCCAGAAAGCCGGCAGCGGTGCTGACGTCCGCCTTACGATGCAGCTTGGCGAAGGCGAACTTGCAAGTGCGGTCGATGGCTACGAACAGGTAGAGCTTGGCCTTATCGGTTCTCACCTCAGCGATGTCGATATGGAAGTAGCCGATCGGGTAAGTCTTAAACGGCTGTTTGGGCTTATTGCCTTCGACTTCGGGCAACCGGCTGATGCCGTGTCGTTGGAGACACCGGTGCAGGGAAGAGCGGGTTAGATGCGGAATAGTGGCCTGCAGTGCGTAGAGGCAGTCGTCGAGCGGCAGCAAGGTATGCTTACGGAAGGCGACGATCACTGCTTCCTCCTCAGTCGCCAGCACTGTGGAGCGAATGACCTTGGGACCCATGCGAGCATCGTGTGCGAAGGCGCGTTTGCGCCACTTGGCGACGGTCTTCGAGTTGAGACCGTAGCGGGTGGCTAGCTCTTTGAGCGGAGCCTTCGATCGCTGTATCGCAGTTCGGATGGCGCGCGTGGTCGTGGCGCTGCCGTGGAGTGTCCGTCGTCAGGGAATTTGAGACAACTGGCGGCCTGATTTAGTGGAGGCTCTGGCCCATCTCGGTTGTCAATTTAGGCGACGGCGTTGCGGTGAAGCAAGCGCCGCTGGTTGATGGTTTGTCGCTTGATCCTTTCTCGTTGCAGCAGGATGGTGTGGCCGCGCCCGAAGTAGACGTCGACCGGGGTGAGGTTGTCGAGGCTCTCGTGGTATCGGCGGTTGTTGTAGTGCTCGACGAAGGTGGCGATTTGGGCTTCGAGGTCGCCGGGCAGGAAGTAGTTCTCCAGCAGGATGCGGTTCTTCAGTGTCTGGTGCCAACGCTCGATCTTGCCCTGGGTCTGAGGGTGGCTTGGTGCGCCATGGACGTGATCGATTGCCCTGTCCGAGAGCCATTCGGCCAGGTCGGCCGCGACGTAGCATGGTCCGTTGTCGGAGAGCAGCCGCGGCCGCTGCATGACCCTGGCGTTGTCGCAGCCTGATGCGACAAGCGCCAGGTTGAGCGTGTCGGTGACGTCCTGTGCCCTCATGGTCGTGCACAGCTTCCAGGCGACGATGTAGCGCGAGAAGTCGTCGAGGATGGTCGACAGATAGAACCAGCCCCAGCCGATCACCTTGAGATAAGTGAAGTCGGTCTGCCAGAGCTGATCGGGAGCCGTGGTCTTGTCCTTGAACGCATCGGCGGCCTTGATGACGATGAAGGCCGGGCTGGTGATCAGGTCGTGGGCCTTGAGCAGGCGATAGACCGAAGCCTCGGAGACAAAATAACTTTCGGCGTCGGTGAAGGAGACTGCCAGCTCGCGCGGCGACAGCTCCGGCCTGTCCAGGGCAAGCTCAATGATCTTGTCTCGCACCTCATCAGGAATGCGGTTCCAGACCCGTTTCGGCCGTGGCCGGCCATCCTCGAGCGCTTCGACGCCGCTGGTCAGGAAACGATCATACCATCGGTGGAAGGTGGCGCGGGGAATGCCAAGCTTCTCCAGCGTGCGGCGCACCGGCAGGCGCGACTGCTCGACGAGCCGGATGATCTCCAGCTTCTCGCAGGCAGGGTATCTCATTCGTCGCCGCCCCCATCCGCGATCATGCTTTATGGAATGGCCCGCCCTCCTCGAAGGCATCGGCTAGGATGCTGGTGTTTGGAAACGGAGAAGGACGAGCCATGACGATCATGATGTTGGGAATTGACCTTGGCAAGAACAGCTGCAGTGTTGCGGGATTGGATGCGGCCGGGAAGGTAGTGCTTCTCCGGCGAATGCAGCCCAAGACGATTGTGAGTTTCGCCGCGAAGCTGCCGCCGTGCGTTATCGCCATGGAAGCGTGTTGCGGTGCGCATCATCTGGGGCGTCTTCTGGCCAACCTTGGACACGAGGTTCGACTGATGTCGCCGGAATATGTTCGCCCCTATGTGAAGGCCAACAAGAATGACGAGCGAGATGCGGAAGCCATCGCCGAGGCTGCTACGCGCCCTACAATGCGCTTTGTTGAATTGAAGTCTCAGGAGCAGCTTGACGTCCAGTCGCTGCACCGAGTTCGCTCCCGGCTGGTGAGTTCGCGCACGAACTTGACCAATCAATTGCGGGCCATTCTTCTCGAACGCGGAATGACCATAGCGCAGGGTCGCCGCAAGCTCGAGCATGTCGTCGACATGCGGCTCGCCGATCCGAACTTCATGGCGAACACCCGAATCCGGCGACTGGTTGCCGAGATGCGGGAGGAATGGAGCGATCTCGACAGGCGCATCGAAGCACTGGATCGGGAGTTTATCGAACTCGCTCGCGACAATGAGGCCGCCCATCGGCTGGTGTCCATTCCCGGGATCGGCGTTCTCAACGCCACGGCGCTCGTCGCAGCTATCGGAGACGGAACGACCTTTGCCAGAGCACGCGATCTGGGTGCTTGGCTGGGACTTGTGCCGAGACAACATACCACCGGCGGCAAGCCGCGGCTGCTCGGCATCAGCAAACGCGGCAATAAGTATCTGCGAACGCTGCTGATCCACGGCGCCAGGGCGGCGTTGCCATCCCTTGCCCAGAGTCAGACAAGGCTGGGCGCGTGGCTGCGTAGCCTGCTCGCAAGGAGACATCGCAACACGGTGGTCGTGGCCCTGGCTAACAAACTCGCCCGCATCGCTTGGGCGGCGCTGCGATACGGAGTTACCTTCGAGGTGAGCAGCCAGCAGCGGCTTAAAGAAATTGGTCGGCGGCGCTACGAAGGAAGCGCTGCCTGACCCCTGATGTCTGCGGGAGGACTTTGAAAGATGGCCTGACGGTCAAACCGACGCCCCGGAAGCCTGGTTAAAAAGATGGCGCGCCGACGCCGTGTGTTTTATGAGGCCCTGCGCGTGCGGATCTCCATCTTGGCAATGGCTCAAAAGCCACATGCCGTATACGTTGATGCAGACCGAAGTTGCCATCAGAAATAAACCTCTTGCTGACGGGCGGGCCATACGTTTTTTGAGCAGACGCAATTCCAGCGCCTGTTCGGCGACGACCTCCTTCAGATCGCGGGTCTCGCGGCGCAGCTGCTTAACGTCATCGCTGGTGGCAGCCCGCGCTGTATCACCAGCCAGCCGCTTCTTGCCGGCTTCGAGGAATTCCTTCGACCAGTTGTAGTAAAGGCTCTCGGCGATCCCTTCACGTCGGCACAGCGAGGCGATCAACTCCTCGCCGCGCAGACCTTCCAGCACGATGCGGATCTTCTCCTCCGCCCCATACTGCTTGCGCGTCGCGCGCCGGATGTCCTTGATAACGGCCTCTGCCGACGCTTTCTGTGTCCCGGATTTCTGGCTCATCTTCGCTCCTTTTGAAAGGCTACGATGAGCCAGAAATCCTCCGCTCTCAGTTAAGCCGATTTTGTCTCATTGGTGCTGACGCCGGACAATCCACCAAGAGCTCAATCTCTTCAGCAATCTCTCGATCGCCGAAAACATCTTCATCGACGGATTCCCAAGCCGCCGTTTCGGACCGCTCGCGCTGGTCGATCGGCCAGCCATGGAGGCCCGCGCGCGCAACCTGCTGGCGCAGGTCGATCTCGATCTCGCTCCTGAGACGGGGCTTGAGCGGTTGTCTCCGGGCGAACGCCAATCGGTCGAGGTCGCCAAGGCGTTGCAGCTCGACGCCCCGATCATCATCTTCGACGAGCCGACCACATCTCTCACCGCGCGCGAGACCGAGCGCCTGTTCGGTCTGATCGAGCGGCTGCGCCAGTCAGGCAAGTCGCTGATCTACATTTCGCACATTCTTGGCGAGGTCATGCGCGTCGCGGACGACATCGCGGTGCTTCGCGACGGCGATCTGACGGCTTTCGGCCCGGCCCGGGAATTCGACATCAGCCGCATGATCACGCTTATGATCGGCCGCGCCATTGAGCAGCTTTATCCTCCACGCACATCTGCTCCGCAGGCGGCCGTGCTGCTCGCCACGCGCGACCTCAGCGCGAAAGGTGTGGTCAAGGACATCAATCTCGCCCTGCACCGCGGTGAAGTGCTCGGCCTGTTCGGTCTCATGGGGTCCGGCCGCACGGAACTCGCTCGCATTCTCTTCGGTCTCGATACGTTCAACTCCGGCGAAATCCGGCTTGGTGGCCAGCCGGTCCATCGCAACTCGCCGCGCAGCAGCATTAGCCGGCGGATCGCCTTCATCACCGAAAATCGGCGTGACGAAGGTTTGCTCATGAATATGAACATAGCCGAGAACGTCGCGCTCGCCGCCCTACCCAAGTTCGGGATGACGCCGCTGCAACTCATCGATGAGGAGCGTCTCACCTCGGCCGCCGCCGCAGTCGCGGACCTGCTTGGGATCAAGATCGGGTCGATATCGCAGCCGGCAAAAAACCTGTCTGGCGGCAACCAGCAAAAGGTGGTGCTCGCCAAATGGCTGATGTCGCAGCCGGCTATCTTCCTGATGGACGAGCCGACGCGGGGCATCGACGTGGCGGCAAAGCACGAGATCTATTCGATGATCGACCGCCTCGCAGGCGATGGTGGCGCCGTACTCTTCATCTCTTCTGAAATAGAGGAGCTGCTTGCCATGTGCGACCGTATCCTGGTGATGAGCCATGGCGAGATCGTTGGTAAATTCGCCCGCAAGGCGTTCGACAAGGAGCAGATCCTGCGCTCGGCGTTCCGCGAACACGAGGTCGCGGCATGAACAGTATCTTTGCGGTGCGGCTCGCCGATATCCTCCTGCGCAACGCGACGGCGATCATCTTCATTGTCGTCTTTGTCTTCTTCGGTCTTCAGAGCGCCAATTTCTTCGGCGCCGAGAATGCCGGCAACATCGTAAAGCAGGCATCTTTCACCGGCGTGATCGCCGTCGGCATGATCTTCGTCCTGCTCACAGCAGGTATCGACCTCTCGGTCGGATCGAACATGTATCTCTCGGCAATGGCCGCCGGATACTTCCTGCAAATGCCGAACATGCAGAACGGTTTTGGGACCGTCGCTGCGATCATTGTTGGCCTGTGTGCCGGAGCGATTTTCGGGGCCGTTAACGCGTTCTGCATCGTGGTGCTACGCATAACGCCATTCCTGGTGACGCTGGCGACCCTGGTCGCCGGGCGCGGTCTCGGCACGGCGATCACCGAATCCTATGGGGTCAACTTCACCAAGGCCTTCGCCCGCTTCGGATCGTGGTCGCTCGTCCGCGCGCCCGAAACATCAGATGGTTCGTTTTTGAACACGATCGCCGGACGTATCGCGCCGCTGACCTCCATGCCGATCTTCGTCTTCGTCTTCGTGGTCGGCGCAGCCCACATCGTCCTAACGCAAACTCCTTTCGGCCGTCAGATCTATGCGGTTGGCAACGACATCGAAGCGGCCAAGAAGGCGGGCATTGACACACGCCGCATCATCTTCTCGGTCTATGTGATTTGCGGGATCTGCGCTGCTCTCGGTGGCCTTATGCTGATCGCACTCATCGGCCGGCTCAACCAGACGTTTGGCGTCGGCAAGGAATTTGAAGTGATCACTGCCGCGGTGCTGGGCGGCGCCAGCCTGTTCGGTGGCATAGGCTACGCGTTCGGCGCCGTGGTAGGTGCGGTGCTCGTGCAGATGGTGCAGGCCGGCATGGTCTTCATCCAGGTCAACCTCTACATGCAGCCAATGGTTCTCGCCGCAGTCATCTTCCTGGCGGTCTTCTTCGACAGCCTGCGCGAGCGGCGCGTACTCAGGCTAAAGCGCCGAAACATTCGCGTTGACGAGGCAGAGACCCGTCCAGCGCTCATCCCAACCCACTCTGCCGCGACTCCTGACGAATCACAGTCGGACGGAATGCGCCCGGGACCAAAATGCTGACACGGATCGCAGGACTCACTAAAGCACCGGCTGAAAAACATAACAAAATGGCCGTTGATGGCTCCATCCAGGAGAATGCCCGCGAATGCGCGCCGCTGGCAGCGCGCTGTCCGTCGCGGCGCCGATCGGCCGCGACCCGGTGGCAAGCAGCGTCACCGAAGGTTGAAGCTCAACAACGTCGGCCGGCGAGCCCTCCTGGCCCAGGCGAAGGTCAACTCCGAGCCGGTCGAGCTCGTCGCCCCACCATTGGATGGCCTTCAGGCACATGTTCCTCAAGTCCGAGGACGCGTTCACGGGGCGTTCGAGGCGGTCAACGGGATGCTGCGGACATGCTCGCCGCAATTGCCAGCAAGGACTACGAGGACCGCCCTCGTCGACAAGCGCAGCGCATCGACAAGGCGAAGACCAAGGGACGCATGAAGGGACAGCCTGAGAATGAGAAGAGAATAGCGCGATCATGGCCATGCTAGGAAAGGGCAGAGCTGGTCCTCTATCGTTCTGGCCACTGGCTGCTCTCGCTCCACCTTGGCGAAGCTGGCAAAGCGGCTGCCCCGGCCTCAGCACTTCACCCGGTAAGGATTGTTGACCGGTGCCTGGAGGCGAACGTCGCGAGCCTTGCCCTCTCAAGGCTCCGCGGCCTGCGATCATGCCGTCGCAGACATCCTAGGAACTCAGATGCCAAAAACCAGTTCGCTCCGATTTCGCTGCGGCGGGGCTGCAACACCTTCGTGAGAATGAGATTAGCAGACCTCCGGATGCGCTTGACGGTTGACGTCGGTGGGCGTGGACTGCCGGAAAGCTGAGCCTCGACAGGGTGTATGAGCAAATCGTCGTTTCGCAGCGGATCATGCGGCGCGAGAAACTGGAAGTGATGGTGACACGCCGTCAAAGCGAGTGGAGGCTCTCTCACCTGGTCTATTGTCGGGATTGGTTTTGGTCTTGCTCGGCTTCCCGGCAGCCGCGGACAGCAACTCCGTCGGGGTGAGCTTTACCACCGATCGAGAGGCGCACGATCTTGCTGTCCCCAAAAACGCCAAGGTCAAAGCCAGTGCTTCGCACAGTTTCGACACTGGCGTGATCCTCGGCGCATCCGGTGAGTATTCCAACACGGCCTTCAGCGACAGCGCCATGGTCAAGCTCGAAGCACCGACAGACGAGCAGAGATGATCACCTTCTCTACGTGCCAGGTCCGATCACCGCCGCGGCCGACATCGCATTACCCGTCGAGCCTCGATCGCTGCAATGTCGCTCTGAGCGACAGCTTTGCGGCGAACGCCAACAACAGATCGCGCCGCATGTTGACGCGGCCAACGCGCTTGAGCTTGCCGCCCTCCGATGCCACTGCCTCACCGAAGCCGCGATCGGATATCCAATCCGATGATGCGCATGCTGCTCCTCCTTCCGGGCTCGGTTGAAGACGGGAGCTGGCGGGCAACACGCTCACGGAAATCGGTCGAACGGGCTCGCTCTCAGCCCACTGTCTATTGCGGCCTCCCTCACCTTCGTGCTCCCGGCGCCCCGCGTCCGGATGGGCTCGCCATACGGCCGTTCAAAAGATGAACAGCGGGACGAAAAGGCGCCGCAGATCACATACCGGATAACGGCCAAGTCGAACGCATGAACCGAACCCTTAAGGAAGCCACCGTACGCCGATATCACTACGCTGTCCGGCGTCAGCACCAATGAGACAAAATCGGCTTAACTGAGAGCGGAGGATTTCTGGCTCATCGTAGCCTTTCAAAAGGAGCGAAGATGAGCCAGAAATCCGGGACACAGAAAGCGTCGGCAGAGGCCGTTATCAAGGACATCCGGCGCGCGACGCGCAAGCAGTATGGGGCGGAGGAGAAGATCCGCATCGTGCTGGAAGGTCTGCGCGGCGAGGAGTTCGATCGCCTCGCTGTGCCGACGTGAAGGGATCGCCGAGAGCCTTTACTACAACTGGTCGAAGGAATTCCTCGAAGCCGGCAAGAAGCGGCTGGCTGGTGATACAGCGCGGGCTGCCACCAGCGATGACGTTAAGCAGCTGCGCCGCGAGACCCGCGATCTGAAGGAGGTCGTCGCCGAACAGGCGCTGGAATTGCGTCTGCTCAAAAAAAGCATGATCGCGGATGGGGGCGGCGACGAATGAGATACCCTGCCTGCGAGAAGCTGGAGATCATCCGGCTCGTCGAGCAGTCGCGCCTGCCGGTGCGCCGCACGCTGGAGAAGCTTGGCATTCCCCGCGCCACCTTCCACCGATGGTATGATCGTTTCCTGACCAGCGGCGTCGAAGCGCTCGAGGATGGCCGGCCACGGCCGAAACGGGTCTGGAACCGCATTCCTGATGAGGTGCGAGACAAGATCATTGAGCTTGCCCTGGACAGGCCGGAGCTGTCGCCGCGCGAGCTGGCAGTCTCCTTCACCGACGCCGAAAGTTATTTTGTCTCCGAGGCTTCGGTCTATCGCCTGCTCAAGGCCCACGACCTGATCACCAGCCCGGCCTTCATCGTCATCAAGGCCGCCGATGCGTTCAAGGACAAGACCACGGCTCCCGATCAGCTCTGGCAGACCGACTTCACTTATCTCAAGGTGATCGGCTGGGGCTGGTTCTATCTGTCGACCATCCTCGACGACTTCTCGCGCTACATCGTCGCCTGGAAGCTGTGCACGACCATGAGGGCACAGGACGTCACCGACACGCTCAACCTGGCGCTTGTCGCATCAGGCTGCGACAACGCCAGGGTCATGCAGCGGCCGCGGCTGCTCTCCGACAACGGACCATGCTACGTCGCGGCCGACCTGGCCGAATGGCTCTCGGACAGGGCAATCGATCACGTCCATGGCGCACCAAGCCACCCTCAGACCCAGGGCAAGATCGAGCGTTGGCACCAGACACTGAAGAACCGCATCCTGCTGGAGAACTACTTCCTGCCCGGCGACCTCGAAGCCCAAATCGCCACCTTCGTCGAGCACTACAACAACCGCCGATACCACGAGAGCCTCGACAACCTCACCCCGGTCGACGTCTACTTCGGGCGCGGCCACACCATCCTGCTGCAACGAGAAAGGATCAAGCGACAAACCATCAACCAGCGGCGCTTGCTTCACCGCAACGCCGTCGCCTAAATTGACAACCGAGATGGGCCAGAGCCTCCACTAAATCAGGCCGCCAGTTGTCTCAAATTCCCTGACGACGGACAGT
>CAWBRU010000016.1:0-239261 GCA_963791325.1 uncultured Alphaproteobacteria bacterium
TATCACTGCCGAGCCATAGTCTTTCAGCCTTATTTTGAAATGGATTTCCCCTTCTTTGTATCTACGGTATCCTCCTGCATGTCTTTTCACACACTCGATTTCCGGATACCGAGGCTGCTGAGTCCCAATCACGTCTTATTCCCTCCTTGTCGATCCTTGCGCATGGCGGAATTCCGCTTACTCTTCTGGCTCGCCATCCTGGCATTTTC
This sequence comes from uncultured Alphaproteobacteria bacterium, assembly GCA_963791325.1. Taxonomy (GTDB): domain Bacteria; phylum Pseudomonadota; class Alphaproteobacteria; order Rhizobiales; family Rhizobiaceae; genus JBEVJK01. The sequence goes on from CAWBRU010000016.1 coordinate 210, forward strand.
AGCGACGATCTTTGCTGCGCGCCCCCGAGGGAATCGTATGGAGTGCTTCCACTCCTCATAGTCCTCCACGGCAATCAGCACCTTGCCCCCCAGACGTGTGGTTCGCGGGCCGATGTCCATGGCAATCAGCTTGCGCATATGGGTATCGGACACCCCTGCAAGGTGTAGTACCTCAGCCCATGTCAAAAAGTCTCTGGTTGTTTTTGGTTCTTCTTTGGTTTCTTCTACCATAGGTTTGCCTCTTAGTTGTAGCGTTTAATAGTATAACGCCGCGCGCGGCCCTACGTAAACCTATAAATAGGCTTTGGCGAAATCGCAGAAAGCTTGCGTCACCGTTGAATAACACAAGCTCTACTGCTGGCGAACTATTCGGCAACTGGTACTAGCCGCTTAGCGTCTTTCATAAGGTCAAATATCTCACCAATCCAAAATTGGTGCGAGTTGCAGCAGGTATGGTCCTTGTCGGAGACTCTCAACTCATCAACAAGGGGAAAAAAGACTAGATCGAGTTCTTTGTGGCAGCGAGCGCGAAACCGCTCGTAGTCTACCACGTCTGCCACGGGCCACCGAACGTCCCAGGTGATATCCAAGTCCCCTGCTGTCTCGGGAATATCTTCATCGTGATTGATACAAGTTCCCGTAATCTTAAGCTCCCATTCTGCGCCCCAATTAGTGTGTTCTGAAACACCGTGGATAACTAGATTACTGAGAGAGGGAACATATATAGTCGAGTAGTATTTCATCAGAAGCTTCCTTTGGTTCCTCTGTAATGTTCTGCCCCGCTCGCGTTGCCGTCCTCGAGGACGCGAGCTTTGTTCTACGACCCAAGCGGATAGTCGCCACTGCCGTACACCGCATCCAACGCATAGGGAGGGATGTAGAAGTAGATATTGCACTTGTCCCAGGGGTTGAAGCCGAACTTCTCGACCATCTCAGCGGCGAAGGCATTAAAGTCCTTGCCCTCGTAGTAGGCGAAGAAGCCTTCGGGATAGTCGTCAGACAATGGTCTCCGATTCCTCTCAAATTCCTCCCAGAGTTTTTCCGCTTCCTTCTTGGATAGTTTCTTTGCCATGGTTCATTCCTCCTTTGGGCATTGCTACGCACTCCCACGCCCCTGGCAGGGGCGTGGATTGGTCACGGGGAGCTTGCGTTACTGTTGAGCAACGCAAGCTCTACTGTTAGCTTCATTCAGCTTCAATCATAACTGAAGCTGAGCCGTCTTCGCGGAACTTCACGTTGAACGAAAGTTCGTTTAGCCGCCAATCATCAACGTGCGTCAACCAAATAGCGCCAATCGCTGTGAGGAGCTTGGTGAGAGCGTCAATTCCCTGTACTTGGCAGTCCAGGACGATAGGTGATTGGTTGCTGTTGGCCGAAGCGGCTGTGTCATCCGTATGTGTTTCCAGCATTGTGTCGTTTCTCCTTTGGGTAATGCTACGCACTCCCGCGCCAAGCATCTAAGCGCAGGTCGTTCTTGCACGTCCACGGTTATAAAAAGGGGTGTTTATTTACCCTTGAGCGCGTTGCGAATGCTGTCGGGCGTGAGTCCGTACACGGCGGCGACGGCATCAATCGCCGCTGTTTTAGTCACCTTCGTCCTCTTCATTTCGAGGCTGACTAGATGTTTTAGGAGAACCCGTCGCAACTGCTTGTTGGCCTTGCCCCACAGGGTCAGTTCCGGACGGCCCGCCTGTCGGGGCTCGACCAGCCGGGCGATTTCCTCACGGACCTCAGCAGATGGCAGCTGTCCGCTGCGCAGTAGCACCGCATAGGCTCGCCGTTCGCTGTCGGTGGTACCGGAGAAGAGTGGCTTGATCCGGAAGACCTCGGTGGGACCGGTGGAGGGTGGCTCAATCAGGAAATCGTCATCGATCAGGAAGTCGTCATCGTCCATCGAAGCACCATAGCGGATAAGTAGCCCTAAATGAAACTGTTGAAGATACGGCTTAGGGAGTCGCTAAAAAACCGACGCTGGGAGCGCCGTAGCGCGCACGGGCGGCCCGCCGCCCTAGTCTACCGGCCGCCCCTCCGTCGGAGCCTACGGCTTCCCAGCGCGGCGGCGGGGCCTAAAGCTACTCGTGGCGGGGCTTGGCAAACCCGCCAACGTTTGCCAACGGGTTGGGATCTTCGTTGTCCGGGTCCGGCACAACGCGCTCACTGGGGTTGACCCAGAGCACATTGTCGCTGGTCCAATCGCCAAATCTCTCGCTGCCGGGGTACGGCTTGGGCTGCTTCGGCAGTTTCGGTTTCTTGCTCATCCGGCCTTCTCCATGGGCACAATGTTGGATTCCTCCGGAGAGCCGAAGCGCGGCGCGTGCTTGGCGAACATCTCGTCTTTGTACGATTGCGTCAGATGCCCATAATGCTTCTCGACCATTCGCGTGTCGGCGTGGCCAAGGTTCTCGGCCACCAGCAGCAACGGCAAACCGGACATGACGGCCTGGCTGGCCCAGGTGTGCCGCAACTGATGAATGCCGATCGGCGTCAGCTTTGCGGCCTCGCAAGCCGCACGCATTGGGCGGGCCTGGTGCGAAGGACCCCAGGGCTGCGCGTCCGGCCGCAGCAGTAGCGTCTCTCCGGAGGGGCGGCCGAGCGTCAGTTGCTGGAAGAACGCAACGGCCTCCTCTTGGAGCCGGATGTCGCGGGGCTTGCCGCTCTTCGATTTGCGGATGACCAGCCGGTTCCGCTGGAAGTCGGCCACCACGAGCCGGCAGAGCTCCCCGTAGCGCGCGCCGGTATAAAGGGCGGCGCGGACTACCGCGCGGAAGTCAGGGGGAGCGGCGTTTATCAACCGTTGGGCCTCTTGCGGCGACAGGAAGCCCGGACGGGCCACGTCCACCTTGCCGAACGGCTCCAGGCGACGCCAAGCGGTATCGTCGTGGAGGCGACCGGCCTTAAAGGCGCGGTTCAGCGCGGCTTTGAGCACCGTGACCGTGCGGTTCACGGTTGCACGCCGGGCACGCTGCTCGTCCGGAGTCAGCGGGGCGTCGCGCCAGCGCTGCGGCTTGTCCTTCGCGGTGCGCAACCGGGCAGGCTCGGCCGCCATGGCATCGCGCCAACGGACCAGGCGGTGCGTGGTCAGCTCGTCAACCTGAAGCCGACCCAGCGCCGGTAAGATGTGGACGCGAATCCGCCGCTCAGCGTGGTCGGCCGGTTGGCCGTGCGCCTTCAGGTGCCGCAGGTAGCTAGTGGTCACGTCCTGCACGGTGAGCGGCCCGGTGTGGGTCCCCGCCTTCTTGGCCTTCAGCTGCTTGTCGTGGGTGTCGAGCGCCTTCTGCTGCGCCTGGGTGAAGGTGAGGATGTGCTCGCCATCTGGCGCTTGGAGGTCGTCCGCGATGCCAATGTTCTTCTTGGTGTGGCGCGGCTTGCCCTCTTCGTTGAGCCCCAGATAGGTCTGCGTGATCCACTTGCCCGCCTCGCCCGCCTTGGTCTTGCTGTAGAGCAGCGTCAGCTGCTTGGGCTTCAGCGCTCGCGGATAAGCGGCGGGCTGCACGCGCAGCCGCGCTCGCGCGGTCTTCGTTGTGATGTCTGTTTTGTCACTCTTCGTTGCCAATTTTTTATGCCTCTTGTTGCCCCTGGGCCCACCCCCAGGCTAAAACAAGGCTAAACTAATTGGACGGCCCGCGCTAGCCCGCGCTATTACGCAGTAGGAAAATAAATTCATCTATTCAATGATCTAGAGAGAACACCGCGTAGCATCGCGTAGTAGCTAAGGGTTGAGAAATGGCCCTCTCACGGCGCAAACAGGGGTTCGATTCCCCTTGGGCGTGCCAGCAACTCCAATGATTTAGCACTTTGTTCGCCGAATACGTCGACTATCCGTCGAAGAGCATGAATGCACGCTGGCGGCAGATCAGGGGCCGCCCGTGTGAGATCCTGTCGGGCGCCATCATTCCGGTAGCACCTGACAGACCAGGGCGAACGCACGGCGCGGCCTGTCGGTTCGATTGGCGCCCGCCCGATGCATGGTCAAGCAGCTATGGACGGAGACGTCGCCGAGGTTCAATGGACAGCTCACTGCACCTTCCACGCCGGCCGGCTCGGCCACAAAATGGTGCCCGTGGAGCGTGTGCTCAAATACTCCGTCCCGATGAGAACCAGGCAGAAATTCCAGACAGCCGCTCTCGGTCGTCGCAGGATCAAGCGGTAGCCACACAGTGCCGCCGTGATACGGCGGCGGACGGTAGGCGGCGTCCTGGTGCCATGGCGTGATGTCGGCTCCGGAGGGCTTCAGGAAGCAGCGCCAGCCGCAGAGGATCCTGTCTTCCGAGACGTCGAGCAAGGCCGAAATGACCCGGCGCGCCTCGCCGACCAGGCGCGAGGTGGCCAGCACCGGAACCCGCGCTTCGGGTGATACCACGGTCACCAGCGGTTCTGGCTGATCTCCCGGCCTGCGACGTGTCGCCCCTCTCACCGCCGTATCGAAACTCTCTGCCAGTTCCGCGAGTTCGTCGCCCGAGAAGAGATTTCGCAACGTTACGAAACCGTGCTGGCGGAAGAATGTCGCCTGCTCGGGCGTGGGGGTGGAACGCACAGCCAATTTCACGCGTCCCGTCCGGCAGCATGTCCGAGCACGAATTCAGCCACTGACGATTCCTCCCAGAATCTTGTACCGGCCGCGGCGACGAAGCACTCCGCGTCTCCGCCGCCAACGGCACATGAAGCCAGGCCCATCGCTGTCGCCACAAGATACATTGTCTGCAGCAGACCTCCGGCGTCCTTCAGCACGTTGGCATAGCCTATTCCTTCGTACTTCCAAAACATGCGCGCGAAGCGGACGGCGACCACGATCAGAACCGGCGGATCGTCCGCGACGGCGCCCGCGGCGCGGGCGCCACTCAGCAATCGGTCAAGATCGGCGTGGCTGGACGCGAGGGCCACCAGCCCGTGGCCAGAGGGCTCATAACGGTAGAGGTCTCGTGCGAGATCGGCGCAGTGGTGGGCGACGATGTAGAGCTCGAGAGGATGACATCCGCCTGCCCCAGGATAAGGTCGTCCAATCGGCGCCATCTCCATCGCACCGGTTGCCGGCTGCTGCGGCGGTCGCGTATTGCGCGTCGAGCGATAGAGGAACTCCGATAGGACCGCCTTGTGGACGGGCTCGCGACCGAACGTTCGCTGCGACCGCCTGGCCTCCAGGATCGCCGTGAAAGACCGATCCGTCGCCGCGCACCTGGCCAGGTCGGGAACCGGCAAAGGTAGGATGCGTCCCTCGCTCGGGGCGATCGCGGGCGGCGCCGGAATGCGGCCACGGAAGCGGTGCGTTGCGCCGTAGGCGCGCCCCCGCCGCCCGAGCCGGCTGTGGACATGAAACAAGGCATCCTCCATTTCCCAAAGAGGAAGCCCCCGAGGGTCCGCTTCTCCGTCCGTCTCGCCTGGCAGTGCCAGCGCGCTTGCGCCCCGCAAAAAGCCCAGGAAAGCGGCTGCTGTTTCCGTCCCCAGTCCTGTCGATGTCGTGAGCTGGTCGACCGTCGAAGGAAGCGCAAGCTGTGCGACCGCCGCCGACAACCGCGGATCGTGCAGCTGGATTTGAGCTCGGCCAAGCGGCGACCGGAGCACAAGCATCCCGCTCGAAGCGCGAAGAAACGCGAAGCGCGAGATTGTCACCGGATCGGCGGATCGAAACGGGGTGAGGAGAATGGTCGGGCCTGGCGCCAGCACGGAAATGGTCGCCAAAGGATCTCCGGCGGCGGATGAAAGCGTGCAGCGCAGGCTTCCGGCGTCAAGCAGCGTTTGCACAAGCAAGGACCAGCGAGCAAGGGCTCCCAGGCCCTCCGTTTCGCGGACGTAGCTGGCTGCGTATTCCTCGTCCACGCCATCGGCCAACCACGCCGCAGCATCGCGCAGGGCGCGCGTCAAGCCGCCCAACGGGACTGCCCAAGCTTGCCAATACACGCTGACCTGGTTCTCCTCGCCAGGCCGGGCCTCTATTCGAGCTCCTTCGGCCAGCTGCAGTTTGAGAAGTGGTGTACCGCTATCGACTTTCGTCACGGGACCTTTACCGGGTCGCTGGATCAGAGATAGATGGGAGAGGAGTTCAATTCGCTTTCTGCCAGGGCGTGAGTTCGCCAACCGAGGTGGACGGGAACGTCATAAAGGCGCCCCTTGGCGAATTGAGGCCAGAAATGACGAAGCCCAGGGACGAATACCTTCACCACCGCCAGCCCGACATCGGGACGTGTCTGGTCAAGGACAAGAGTCTCAAGCCCGCGTGCTCGAGCTGTCTCGATACAATGCTGGATGGCGTCCAGCAAATCGTCGCCTGCCCACGGATAATCCGCCGGCGTCCGGGGTGGCGCATCCGGACTCGGTGCCAGATAGGAGTGATCCTCCACCGTCGCCGTGGCCCACCAGTCGAGCGCCGCTGCCCTGGGGTCGTTCAGCATCGAACTTGACGCAGCACTTTGGCTTGCCGGCAGGGACTGTGTGAGTTCGGTAAGGGCGCGGCTCAGCGCTATCCGCGCGTTGAGATGCGCGCCGAAGCCCAGAAGCACCTGACCTCGCGGAGCACCGGCGGTGCAGGTTACGGCGGCGAAGGTTGGAATTCCCAAGTCTGTGGTGACGTCGAGTACCCAGATTTCGCGACCCATTTGCGCAAATCTGTCCATCACCCCGTCCAACGCCCGATCGTTCCACAGATGGACGTCAACTCTCGGTCGGCTGAGGCGATTGTACCACCAGATGGCGACGCCATCCCGCTCCACGAGTTCAAGAAAGCCCTGCAGAATGGCTTCCTCGATCACGTTGCCCGCAGCGCAGCCGTTGGAGTCGGCGATGGCGAACGCGGCGCCTGGGCGATGCGCTGCTCCGTAGTAGCAGTAGGCGGTAGGCAGATAGCTGAACCTTGCCCGGGTAAGCGACCACACGGGCGTCCAATCGATTTGTGCATCGTCATCGAACGGGGCGGGAATTTGGCGGGCGCCGGGTGGCAGGACGGCTGTCCTGCGACCGGGACCTGCCTGCCGCGAGGTGGTGCGACTTGCTCAATTGCCGTTCGCTGAAGAGCATGCATTCGTTCGGATGCATCGCCAGGCCACCAAGTTCCGATCTCTGAGCGCGCACGCACGTTTCGGTGCCGTCGAACACCCCGGAATACCTCTCCAGTGCCTCGCATAGGGCCCCCGCCCGGGCCTCAGCGGACGTCAGGCCCTTTCCTCCCGCGATGCGCTGCAGGCTATCGCGCAGTTCCTCCACGTCTCGCGCGCCGGTTGTAAAAGCATGGCTTGCGAGGAAGGTCGCGGCGGGATTGGCAGATCCAGGGGAGTCCGACCCTTCCACGAGTGCGCTGACGATCCCGGTGATGGGGCTGATATGGTGCTTGAGCCGATCGAAGGTGTGGTCAGGCGAGGTTGTCCGCAGTCCGCCGCCGACTGTCGCGCTGCGTCGGGATTCCAGTCTCAAGGGGCGGCCGCCGCTTCGGTCGAGCGATAAGACGTCACCGCCCGGCGCTGCCTCGCCGCATGCCGGACATTGCGGTCGCCTGGTCAGAACATGCCGCTGTAAAGCCAAGTCCCTCGCATCGAGCGTCCACACGGCGTCCTCGAGGCCCGACCGGCCATGCACGATCCAGTTGCCCAGCGCTGTCGTCGCAAGACCGGCCGCCACACTGGTCAAGCCGGGCAAACCGGCCGGGGCGCAGGTCGCCACATCGTCCTCGCCCCGCCTTTGGCGCAGGTACTCGTCTACCCGGCGATGGGCGCGCAGCCGCCCGGCGAGGCATTGCCAGCAGGCGGTCTCGCCAGGCCGAAAAAACGGACCGACCCACGCTTGAGCGCCCGTCGGCTTCGCCAGGAGCCAAGGACGACCGCCGGCCAAGCTTTCGGCATTGGCATCGGCCAAACCGCTTCGCAGATAGTCGTCGGTCAGCACCACCCGAAGTGCATTCGGCTTTGCCGGTGCTGGTCCGATGCCTGAAGGGGCGCCGACGCTGCCTGGGTCAGCTTGCGCGAGGAGGCTGCGCAGCTCACGGACGAAGGTCTCTTTCACCGCTGCGCTAACGGCGCCCATCGCAACGATCTCGATCTCCACTCGCCGCAAGCGCTTGACCTTGTCCGGCTCGGCGCCGAGCGCCTCCCAGCCCCGCTCCGCACCTTCGAGACGCGGCCCGGCCACGACAAAGCCGTCCAGCGTGAGCCGCTCTATGACATAGCAGACCTCGACGGCGGACAGGGTACCCCCAAGACGTTCGATGATTTCGTCCAAGGTGGCAGACCCGTCGAGATTGCGCGCGACCAGGCGCTCGGCGCGCCCTGTCAGCAGCCGTGAACCGTGCTCTGACAGTAGGACGACCCCGTCGTCCAGAACCTCGCAAGCGACGTTTTCCCTTAATCGGATCCGATCGCTCATGAAGGGCGGGCCAGCGTCCGCGCGCAGTTCGCGAGGAGGCGAATCGCCTAGCAGCTGTACGCAGCCACGAATGGACCCGGAGTATTGCCGCTCCGAATGTCTTCCAACTGCGGCTGGCTCAGGTCCGCCGGCTTGGCCGGGACCTCGAACACACGGACCTGCGCGTTGACATCGAGCCCCAGGAAGCTCTTGGCCGCCTTGGCGGGATCGGTGGACAGCTCATCTGCAAATGTCGGATCGATCCATGCATGTGCAATAATCCGACCCCATTCACTCGCCGTAATCTGACGGGCCATTGTCGCCTCCCTCGTCTGCTCGTTGAACCGAAAGCAGCACGGCGATATGTTGACCCAATTCATATTCGATGACAAACGCTTCTTTGACCGGCTAGTCGGCAAGACCTGCGTCGCACCAGTATAGACCTCACTCCGCTTCGCGGACTACTTCAGCTCCAGTGTCCCTACCCCGTCCCAATGCTCAGGAAGCTTGGCGCCGGCAAAGCTCTTACACCGGGCGAGATACAATTGGGCGACCGCATCTTCGGGCGCCCGCGCCAACATCGCCTGCGCGCAAGCGGTCGCTTCATCGAGGCGTCCGCGGCGATAGTGATCGATCAGAGCGGCGAGCAGCGGCAGATTCTCCCGCTTCGCCGATCCGGCCTCGGGCGAGTCGGCATCGAATGCCTCGAACAACGTAACCGGCTCGTGGCGGCCAAACACCCGTACGCGATCGATCTCGCGCAGGGCGAAGCGGCCAGGGAACTCGAGGCGGTCACGCGCTTGGGCGGTCAACAGCAACGAAAGGCCGTAGGCACGTGTCGACCCCTCAATTCGCGATGCCACGTTGACGGCGTCGCCAATGACAGTGCCATCCATCCGCCCTTGGGCGCCGACTATGCCCATCATGAGTTGGCCGTAGTGAATCCCCATGCCGACCTGCAATGGAGCTTTGCCCTCGGCCGCGAGTTCCCGGTTGAGTTCGGCCAAAGCGCGCTGCATGGCGATGGCCGCCTCCAACGCGTCATCCGCTTGCCTCGGAAAAAGAGCCATGATCGCATCGCCCAGATATTTGTCGACGATACCGTTGTGGGCCTCGATCGCCGGCACCATCCGACCCAGGTAGCGATTGATGAATGCAAAGGTTTCGTCCAGCCTCATGCCTTCCGCGAGTCGCGTGAACTGGCGTATGTCGGAGAATAGAACCGTCATTTCTCGCTGGGCACGATCACCAAGGACCACGTCGGTGATCGTCGTTCGGTCGAGAATCCCCAGGAACTGTCGGGGCACGAACCGTTGGTAAGCGATGTTGAGCGCACGAATGTTGTCGTAGAGGCGCGCATTGTCGACGGAAATGGCTGCTTGTGCGGCCACGTGGTTCAATAGCGCCAGACGCTCCGGCGTGAAAGCGCCCCGGTTCAGGTCGTTCTCGAGATACAGCAATCCGGTGATCCGACCCTGCTTGACCAAAGGGGCGCAAAGCACCGAGTACGGCCGGACTTGGATCAGATAGGGGTCACGGCTGAAACGGGGATCGGCCATGGCGTCGTCGAGCAATACGGTCTCTTGGGTATGGAGCACGAAATTGACGATGCCGAGCGGCAGCAGCGGCCGGCCGTCCCGCGTCTCGTCAGCTGGCTCAGCTTGAAGTGCCACTTCCGGACGGTCCGCCGTCACTTCGGCCTCGACAAACAACCGGTGTTCCCGCTCGACGAGGAAACAGGCCCGCCGAGCGCCGGAATTTTCCATCACCAAGCCCATCAACCGGCGCAACAGAGGCCGAAGCTCGATCTCGCTCGAGATGACCTGCGAGGCACGCAGCACACTGACCAAGTCGAGCCCGGGCCCGCTTGTCTGCCCGCGGGGACCAGTCGGATCGACCAGGGCTTGGCCGGATTGCTCGATGAACTGCGGAAAGCTCGCCTCGATCTCCCGCGCCAGCGCGTGCGCTCCCCAGTACGTATAACCGTACTGGGCGTCGCGAAGGTACGCCCGCGCCACGTGCGTCAGCCCGCGTTCGAAGTGGTAGCGACCGGCCAATTCTGCAGCCAGCGCGCCGTCGTTGAGGAACTGATGCTGCCCAGCGAGGAGTATGGCCTTGTCGTAGTGCTCACGGGCTGCCGTATGCTGGCCAAGGACGCGAGCCAGCTCGGCTTCAACGAGATGCAGCCGGTGCGCATAGTTCGCCGGTGCGGATTTCGCCCACCTCCTCAGCTTCTTGACGATGCCGTTCACGACTTTCCTGGTCGGCGCGGATTTGTCCTTGCGTCGCGCAAGCCCTGAACCGGCGAGCCCCAGATGGATGAGCGCCGAATAGTAGTGAAAGATCGGTACGCCTTGCGTGGCTGTCAGGCCCTCAAGGTACTGCCGGACCTTGATCGAGTGACGGGCGGCATCCTCGTAGCGTCGGAACAGATACGCCAAGATCATCTTGTGCAGGTGAAGCTGGCATAGAGCGTTGACGTTGTGGGTTGCCTCCAACTCCGGAGCAGCCGCTTCCTCGTCGTAGCACTCCCCAATGAGCACGTCCGGGCTGCCGCCGCCCTTGGTGAGGTTCAAGATCGCCTGACGATACATCGTCAACAGCCCAACAATGATCTCCTGATTGAGCGTCCGAAAGACATCTGCATAGCCGACCAGCTCGCGTTCCAGGCTGGCCAGATCTTCACCGGCCCAATAAGCCTGGAACGTGTAGTCGAAAGCCGCAAGCCCGGCGAAATTGAAATCGCCGCTCTCGAGGCCCAATTGATAGGCCTCCCGAAGCGGGGCGAAAGTTTCGCGATAGTGATTGCGCCAATGAGCGATGAAGCCATTGAACAGGAACAGGGCGCGCGGCCGAAGCGATCGGGCATCGAAGCTGTCAAGCAGGTTCAACGCCAACTCACCGAACTTGTAACCGGTCGCGATGTCGCCGGTCACACCGCACAGGATGATGCCATAGGAGAGGTAGGCCTGGGCGGCCAGCGGCGAGTTGCCGCGTCGAACCGAGAGCATGACCGACTTGAACACCGCAACCGCGAAGACCTCCGGGCGCGCGATGTAGGCGGCTGTCATGACCAACTGCAGCAGCCGCATCGTGGTCAGATCGCGCTCGTCCGTCATCACCGCCAAGTGCGCCAGGCTCTCCGTGCGTCTGAAGGAAAGCATGAGCTTGGTCGCCAACAGCCCTTGAACGACGTCGCGCTTCGTTGGAGCATTAGGGATCCGCACACCCAACACATTGAGCAGCTTCAGTCCTTCTGAGACGGCCACGTCGGGTTCGCCGTGTGCGATCGCTGCCAAGACGCGGATTTCATACGCCCGGATCCGGTCGAGTTCGGTTGCGCCGTGCTCGATCGCCGCGGCCGTCCACTCGGTCGTATGCTGGAAATCCCCTCTCAGATAGGCGGCCTCGGCACCCTCGAGATGGAGATCCCGCGCGAGATCATAATCTCTCGCCCACGCGTCGGGGCCGACGGCTTCGATACCCCTGCGAAAGTACTCGCTGGCGATCGCGAAGACCGAGGCCGCGCGAGCCTTCCGCCCGGCGCTCAGATTGATGCGAGCCATCTCGTCTGGCGCCACCGCCTCCTGGCGAAGCCCGCGAGCCAGATGAAGGTGGTTCGCCACGTCAAAGGTCGGGTCGGCGCCACTATGCCTTGCGTGGTCGGGCAGGAGCCTGGCCAGCCGCAAATGCAGAGCCTCGCGCTCCGAGTCGCTCAGGATCGTGTAGACCGCCTGCTGAACGCGATCGTGGGCGAAGCGGTAATCGACCCGAAAATCCTGATCGCCTCTGCCTACTCTTTCGGCCAGCCGGTGATCGTCATCGAGAGGCACGACGATGGCCTCGCTAATAGCTTCCTTCAGCGCCATTGCGGCCACGTGAGGCGCGATCCCGACGAGGGCTGCAACTAGGCCGAGTTCGAAACGCGTTCCGATTACGGCCGCGGCCTCAAGAGTTCGCAGTGTGGTCACGGAGGATTGCCGGACTCGCTGGGCGACCAGGTCGACGACGTTGCTCGTGATGCGAAGCGATGCAAGTCGATTGACGTCCCAAGTCCATCGGCCTGCATCGAGGTCGAACGCCAGATGGCCTTCCTGCCGAAGCGTTCGAAGGAACTCGCGCAGGAAAAACGGATTGCCGTCGGTCTTGTCCAGCATCAGGTTGGAGAGCGGCCGGGCTGCTCGGGTGGAGCAGGACAGCGTGTCAGAGATCAACTCCGCGACGTTCACCTCACTAAGCTGACCGAGACGCACCTCGGTCACCCGCGCACCACTTTTTCGGATCTCGTCGACGCTCTGCATCAGTGGATGGACGGACGAAACCTCGCTGTCCCGATAGGCTCCGATAACGAGCAGGTTTGCGACCCGCGCCGAGACCACAGATTGCACGAGCCCAAGCAACGTCGTGTCTGCCCACTGGAGATCATCCAGAAACAACACGAGGGGATCCTCCGGGCGGGCAAGGACCTGAAAAAATTGCCGGAACGCAAGGTACAATTGGTTCTGCGCCTCGCGCGGCGTCAGAGACGGCGGGGGGGCCTGCTCACCGATAACCCGCTTCAGCTCGGGCAGAATCCCGCTGATGATCCCGGCATTGGGTCCGAGTGCCTGGAGCACGCGGTCGCGCCAAGCAGCCATCTCTGCCGCAGATCCGGTCAGGACCTGCTCCACTTTGGAGCGAAGAGCCTGCGTCAGCGCCGCATAGGGCACGGTTCGGTGGAGAGCATCGACCTTTCCCGCAATAAAGCTGCCGCGATGCTGCGTAAGGGGGCGGTGCACCTCGTTCACCAGCGTGGTCTTGCCGATGCCGGGCGGCCCCGAGACAAGCAGCAGTTCGCCTATCCCCTGACTGGCCCGAGCATACGACTCCATCAAGACCGCGCTCTCCCGCTCGCGGCCATAGAGTCGTTCTGGAATGCGGATCTCGCGCGTCAGGTCGCGCCGTCCGATTGGAAACGGTCGGACGAGGCCTTCGCTGCGCCACTGGCGAAGACAATCCTCGAGATCCGCTTTTAGACCGGCGGCCGATTGATAACGGTCCTCTGCATTCTTGGCCATGAGCTTGAGCACGATGTCGGAAAGCGCCCGCGGAATCGCCGGATTGACATCGCTCGGCGGCGTCGGGGGCGTGGCGATATGGGCATAGATCAGTGCGAGTGGCTGGTCGCCGGAGAAAGGCGGCGCTCCGGTGAGCATTTGGTAGAGAGTGACGCCGAGCGAATACAAGTCGCTGCGATCGTCCACCGACCGGTTCATCCGTCCGGTCTGCTCCGGCGACATGTAGGTGAGCCGATCCGTCAAGAGGCCGATTGCATGTGTCGCCGGCTGCAGCCCCGACTGGTCGGTTGCGTGCCTGAAATCGGTCAAGACGGCCCGGCCGGTCCTCGCCAATACGATGCAACGCGGGCTCACATTGCGGTGCAAGATGTGAGCATGGTGCAACCGATCGAGCGTCTCGGCTATCTGGGCGGCACATTCGAGCGCTTCCACGATGGCCAGCGGGCGCGCGCCAAGCAGATCGGCCAAGGATTGGCCGCCCAACTCCTGAAGCACGATTGCCGGCGAGCCTTCCCACCACGCGAAATCGTAGGCGCGCACGACACCAGGAATATCCAAATCGTGCAGAAGTTCGAATTCCCATTGAAAGCTCGCACGCTCCAACGGCGTGGCGTATGCGTTGCGCAGGATCTTCAGCACGACAGGCCTGTCGTCGGCGCTGCGCACAGCGCGGTAGACGAGGGTGGAGGGGTCGCCGCTCGTCAGCTGATCAAGGGTACGATAGCCCTCAATGACGGGGGCGGCCGCGGCAATCGTGGATCGGGCTACGCTCAAGGCCATGCGGTTTTTCCTTCGCCGCCAATCTGTCCGATCAAGACCTGCTATTCTTCAGGGTCCGAAGTCGTAGTCTTCGGGCACCCAGGCCGGCCGAGGCAGTCCGAAATAGGTTTCGAGAGTGACCTCGGCGGTGTTGATCGCACCCTCCACCCATCCCTGCTTCGCCGAGAAGGCCTCCCCGCAAAGGAACACGTTTGCGCCTGCCACAGGGCGACGAATTCGCGGCATCACTTCCCAGCTGCGCACATGGGTGTTCCAGAAGTGAAAGCCGCCGCCGTAAGGATCTGCGCACCAATCGACGAAGGCCGCGGACAGGGGCGCGGGAACATCGAGGTCGTGCACTGCTCTCAGTTGCCTGACTGCGTCCAGCACCATCGCCGGAGGAGGGTCCATCAGCAGGTCGCCTGGACGTTTTCCGGTGCTGTTTCCGGCTGAGTCGGATTTGCCGAAGCGACTCTGGGGGAAATAGCCGTTCCAATATTCGACGGCAATGGAATCGCTGAATGAGGCCAAAAGCAGGGATTTGCCGTCGCTTTCGGATCCAAGGTAATAGCAGAGCCGCATCGGCAGGTCGGTCGAGGATTGGCCGCTCTCGATCGTCGTTTTGGTCTGATGAGGCGGCGTCGCCACTTTCTTCCACCAGGGCTGCGCAAAAGTCAGGAACAGCTTGCTCGCGGGCTCGCAGGTGACAGAGTTCAGGTCGTCCACGAACTGATCGTCTGCGAACAGGAAGGTGTCCTGACTGAGCAGGCAAACCGAGCGCGGCGGAAGCGCCAAGATGACGTTCCTCGCCCGCTGCGTCCAAGCGGGGACACCGGGCGCCTCGAGGCGCATCTTTATGACCTCTGGGGCGTTTCCGTCGATCTCGAGGCCGCACAATCGCGTATTTCTGCAGATCTTTCCGCCAAGCTCGTCGAATCGCTTGGCCATCGCTTGTGGCAGCGAATCGTAGCCGTTCTGCAGCTTCGTCCATGCCTGAGGGACGGAGAAATCGACGAAGGCGCTGAGCAGCGTGTTATAGGCGTTCCAATTCTGGGTGGTCGAATAGAAGCCTGAAGACATCGTCGCCATCTCGTAGGCTTCCTGGCTCGCGTGCTGGCACAGAAGATTCCAGAAACCGTAGTCGTGGAGGCGCACATCGGTTCCTGCCAGCCGGGCGCTTCGGAGCGCCAGGTCGAGTTCGACAATGATCTTTCGAGCCTTTTCGGGATTGTCGCCCATTTTCGAGAGTTGATCGAGCAACGGGCCTGCTTCCGGAACGGCCTCCTTGAACGCCGAAAGCATCAAGTCTGTCGGCAGCCGCCACTTTTCATTGTCCTTGAGAAAGTAAGGTATGGTACTGGGATAATATCCGTCAGGCCGAACTTCGGGAGCGTAGTCTTCAAACGCAAACCGGTGGTTTCGGAGGTATTGAAGGTTGTAGACACTGAATTCGTCGGCATTCTCAGCGTTCAGCCGCAGTTCCTTGGTACACAGGCCGTAAACGTTGGCATGAAGCGGACTGAAACACATCCCGCCCATCTCGGCCACTTGGTTGGGTAGTTCCCGGAACCGGTAGCTCCAGAGACGCCCGCCGATCCGATCGCTGGCTTCGTAGAGAGCAATAGAGAGCGCATCGCGTCCGGACAAATTCCTCATATTCTTCAGATCAGGAAGAGTGGGATCAGCGGTGAGCAATCGATAGGCGGCGTAGCAGCCGGATACACCCCCGCCGACGATTGCAACGTCCAGAATGTCTCGAGACATGGTGCAATCCTTGAAGTTGGCACTGCGAGGATCGGGCCGCGGCTCTTCAATCCGGTCCCGCGTCGATCAACTGGTGGCCGCAGAGGACCGCTGATTGACAACAACAGTACCACCATTTTCTTCTGCTACCAGCCAGATCGATAAGTGCTGAAGAAGAGTTCCGGGTGAGATTAGCCTTATTTCCCCAACCGATCAGGATTCTCTAGTTTAGGTTGCCGAACATCAACGCTGCTCGCGACCGCAATGCAGTGGCCGCATTTGGAATACAAGATTACATCTAGTGGATTATCTCGCGATCGGATCTCCAGGAAAAGGGGGATGCTCGCCGGAATGCCGCGACTCACCCCTCGATTGGCCTGACGGCGCGATGGGTCAGTGGCGGCATGGCGCACAAGTCCGCCTTCTAGGTGAGACTTCAATGGGCGATGTTTTGTAAGGTGGGCAGCGGCGGCCGCATGAAGTATATTCACTATAGCATTCTTCGCTGCCCCTCCACCAACCGGAGGTGAGCGGGTAAGTTCTAGCTTTTGCACACCGAACAGCCAGGGAGGACTACAATGCGGATGCTGCAATCTATCTGCACGGTGCTGACGCTAATGTTCTTCCTATCAGCAGCGCACGCTGCCGGTCCGGCGGCAACAGAAGTGATAGACTGTTACAAGGCTTGGGACGCAGCTTTCAACAAGGGTGACGCCAAGGCTTTGGCCGACCTCTACGACGAAGACCTCGTCTTCTTGCCTGCCAATCACGAGATCATCAGGGACAGGCGGAACCTGGAAAAGTTCTTCGCTGCGCTGTTCAAGATGGGCGTCACGAACCACCGGCTTGAGTTGATTGAAGCAGGTGGCGCCGGCGACATGATTTTCGGTGCCGCCAAGTGGTCGGCCGACGGCAAGGACAAGGACGGGAAAGACCAGCCTTGGGGCGGCGTGACCTCGCATGTGTTCACGAAGCAGGCGAGCGGCATCTACAAGATTCGGCTTCACACCTTCAACTGATGTCGAGCCTATCGGCACTGCCGAGGAGCCCCGCAAGCGCCTTTGCGTTCTGCCATGCCGGGTGAGTCGCCGTGGCTGCCGATCGAGCACTGAGGCGGCGGAAGTGTCGACATTGAGCGGGTCACCTTCCAGAACGCCGAGAACGGCTTCTGCGCTCTCGCTTATACCGGGTGCTGTCGACGGCGGCCCCAAGGTGCTGTAGTCGACACTTGCCGTCTCAGAATGGTACGGCCGCGGGGAGTACCTGCAACGAGGGATGCGACGTTCGTAATGCCGGCAGATATGAAACCCACCGAGACCAAGACATTCGAAGCCGATGTCGGGCGCCTGCTCCACTTGATGGTGCATTCGGTCTATTCCGACCGCGACGTCTTCCTGCGTGAGCAGATCTCGAATGCCGCGGACGCCTGCGAAAGGCTTCGCTTCGAGGCGATCACCCGCCCCGACCTGCTCGGGAACGACCCGAAGCTGCGCATCACCATCGTGGCGGATGCGCAGAACAAGCGGCTCAGCGTCGAGGACAACGGCATCGGCATGGGCCGCGACGAGATGGCGGAGGCGTTGGGCACGATCGCGCGATCGGGCACACGCGCCTTCATGGAGCGCCTCGATTCTGGCGAGACAAGCGACGACGCCCAATTCATCGGCCAGTTCGGAGTGGGCTTCTACTCCGCCTTCATGGTGGCCGACCGTGTCGACGTGACGAGCCGCCTGGCCGGCAGCGAAGATGCCTGGCGCTGGTCGTCGCAAGGCAAGGGCGCCTACGAGATCGGCCCGGCTCCGCTTGCCGATGCGCCGCAGCGGGGCACGCGAGTCGTCCTTCATCTGATGGACGACGCGGCCTCCTACGCCGACCCGACCCGGCTGGAACGGCTGGTCAAATCGCAGTCGGGTCACGTGCCCGTGCCGATCTCACTGGTCGAGAAGCCGGGCATGGAGGCCCGCGACATCGCCGACGGCGCAGCCCTTTGGGTGCGGCAGAAAAACGATATCAAGCCCGAAGAGTACACCGATTTCTACCGCAGCATCGCCGGTCAGTACGACGAACCGGCTCTGACGATCCACTTCCGCGCCGAGGGCCGCCAGGAATACAGCGTGCTTGCCTTCGTCCCCGGCTCGCGCCCCTTCGATCTCTTCGACCAGGATCGGACGGGCCGCATGAAGCTCTATGTGCGGCGGGTCTTTATCACCGACCACGCCGACCTTCTGCCCCGCTACCTGCGCTTTGCCAGGGGATTGGTCGATTCTGCCGATCTGCCGCTCAATGTCTCGCGCGAGATGATCCAGGAAAGCCCGCTGCTCGCCGCCATTCGCAAAGGTGTTGCGAACCGTGTCCTGAGCGAGCTTGCCAAGCTGGCAGATAGGGATCCTGCGGCCTATGCGAAGATCTGGGAGAATTTCGGCGGCGTCCTGAAGGAGGGACTCTACGAGGACTTCGAGCGGCGCGATCAGTTGCTCAAGCTCGCCCGCTTCAAGTCGACGGCCTCGGGTGATGCCTGGCGCAGCCTCGCCGACTATATGTCCTCGTTCAAGGAGGGGCAGAACGACATCTTCTTCATGGCCGGCGACGATCTCGAGCCGGCTGGAAGCCTCGCCACAGCTCGAAGGCTTCAGAGCACGCGGCGTTGAGGTGCTGCTGCTGACCGACCCGGTCGACAGTTTTTGGGTAACGATCTCGCCGACATTCGAAGACAAGTCCTTCGCCTCGGTGACGCAAGGAGCTGCCGACCACCTTGCGAGCATCCCACTGCTCGGCGATGCCGAAAGACCTGCACCCGACACCAGCCTGGAAGTTCTGGCCTTTCTTCAATTTGTCAAGTCGGTGCTGGCCGACGTCGTGTCGGACGTCAAGGCTTCCAACCGGCTGACGGAAAGCGCAGTCTGCCTGGTGGCGCCCGAGCACGGGCCCGACCGACAGTTCGAGCGGCTGCTGGGCGCCGCCGGCCGGCTCGAGCAGGCCGCCAAACCGATCCTGGAAATCAACCCGACGCACAAGCGGATCATCACCGTTGCAAAGCTTGGCGAGGACGAACGCTCCTTCAAGGAGGACGTAGCCCAGCTCCTTTACGATGAGGCGCGCGTGCTCGACGGGGACAAGCCGGCCGACGCCAAGGCATTCTCCGAACGCCTTGCGCGGCTCATCGCCAGGGGCCTGCCAAACAGCTGAGAACCGGACTTCAACCCAGCTCGAGTGCTGATCTACCGATGGAACTTTTCGGAACAGATCCTCTTGGCCTCTCGGCGGGCATCGCGGGTGTGATTCTGCTCGGCACCCCGGTATCTCTCTGGACGAGGCTCTGGCTCACTGGTGCCCTTGCATACAGGTCTTGTAGTAATCGTCAGCGTCGGACCGGCCCTGGCTCGCCGCGGTGCAGACGTCGACGAAATTCCGCCACTCCTCGTAAGCGTGGTGCTGGTGGTAGCCCAATTCAGCGACGGCGGCGAGCACCAGGACGAGCAGGATAAAGCGGTTGTCGGGCCGCATGCCTCAATCTGCCTCCACCTCCACAAGTGGCTGCTTGCGCCGACCGGTTTTCACCGGCTCTCCATTTGTGCAGAGATCGACGTGCTCGTCCGAGCCCGTGACCGGGATATTGTAGCCTTGAAGACGAACGGCAAGGCGTGGCCTGCTATACTTATCGTCGTGGACGATCCGGACGGTGCCGGTCATCGAGATCTCGTTGCCCTTGGAAAACTTCGGCAGCATCTGCCGCGGCTTGCCAACCATGTCTCTCGCCCAACTGGTACTGAAACGGTAGTTAGGTGCGGCGAGCGGCTAAGTCGAGAGGCCCGGCGCCGCCGGCCGCATGGAAGGGGCAGATGCTGACCGAAAGCGCCAACCAATTGATCATCGCGATCCTGCTCGGGGTCGCTTTTCTAATCATTCTTTGGGCAGTCATCGCCTTGAGAATCAAACGGCAGGTGGAAGTGCGCGTCTCCGACATTCTTGTTGCGCTTGCGCCCTTGGTCCTTCTGCTCCTCGCATCCGGCTATATCACCAAGGCCTCGTTCGGTCCGCAGGGCTTCGAAGTCGAGGCCGCGGCGAAGGCCATTGTCAGTTCTGCCCGACAGACAACGAATCCGCTCGACAAGAGCGCTGTTCCGTTTACAGAACTACAGACCTTCAGCAAGGAATCGACGTCCGCCATCTCGGCTATGGTCGACAACAAGGTGCCGGTCTTAACATTTGAGGTCGGCCGGCAGGGCTACTATACGCCAGACGCTGTGAGGGAATATTTCCAACAGCTGCGCTCGCAGAAGTTCCTGCGCTACATCGTTCTTCAAGACAGTCGCGGGGCACTCGCGGCGATCTGCCAAGCCTCCCCCCTCATCGAGTTCATCCTTGCCGATGGGACTGATCTCAATGTCGAGGCCTTCGTCGAAAACATCTCGTCGGGAGCGATTGTCCAGGAACTCGCAAAGCTCGACTTCTGCGAGGACAAAACTCTCGCCGTGACCGAAGGCAGCGATCGCGCCGAAGCTTTGATGAAGATGCAGGCAGCACGGCGGGACTGGCTTCCGGTCGTCGATCACGACGGGAACTTCGCCGGCGTTGTTGACCGTTCCACCCTGCTCGGCAACCTTGTACTCGATGTCGTGCACAAGCTGAGTGAAGAGCCGTGATTGAAAGCAAGCCTGGCATCGCTGAGCTGGGCGCCTCCTTCGCTTGTAAGCTATGCGGATGGCACCCGTGGGCGTTCCCATAGTCAAACAGCCCGCCACGGTCGCGCCGGTTGTCGCAGTCCGCGCGCGTCTCTCTTGAGACTAAGGCGAGCCTCGCAACCCCGCTGGGCGCAAGATGCATCCTCGCCAGCTGGCAGTGGACGGTTTGCTAGTCGCCGTCCTGGCCGGCATCCAGGTACTGCCTCACCTCGTCGATCTTGCCGAACGAGTCACCTACCCCTAGGACATCCTTGGCCCAGTCCATGACCGCGCCATCGATGTAGTCGTCGCCATACTGCGCGAGACGGTTTCGGTTGGCAGCATCCGACAGCGCTTCCTTCAAGGCGTGGTCGTCCGTTCCGATCGAGCTCGCCGCCGCCCTAGCCTCGGCTTCGTCGACAGCCGACTGAGCCTCGGATACGTCCGCGGCCTCGTCGCTGCTCAGGATAGAGGTCAGCGCATCTCGCTCGGCATTGTAGGCGTCCTCGTCGTCTGGGGCTGGTGCTACCGAATTGAGGTAAGAAAGCCGATCCTGGAGATCCGCCAGGCTGGCTTCGTTGTAGACCCCGACCGCCCCGTCGTATGGCTCGATGCCGCTTGCTTCGAGAAGCGCGCCCAGCCGCGCTTCTGCGGCGGTCAAGTCGTGGTTCCGAGCAGCCAGCCTCGACCGAGCAATCTCGTATTGGGCAGAGGTCGCGACGAACGCCGCCAGAGCGGCGAAGCGCGGCGATTGCGTGTGAAGATAGGCGTGGAAGTTGCGGTTAAGGGAGTTCAGCCCCGCCAGCTTGGCGTGGAAGTTCTTCCCGTGAGGATCTTTCTGAACTTGCGGGTCAGCCGCATTGCGCCGCAAGCGCGCCTCTGTTCGCACCGAGTTCACCTTACCCTCCGGCTTTTCAGGCCGGATCTCAGCTTTTCTGTTGAGCGCGAGACCTGATCGGGTTGCCGCGCCTGTTTTCATGGATTTTGCCGAGGGGTGGGTTTTCGCTCGTTCACCAGTGTCGCCCTGGGTGCTCTTGGTGTCTGAAGCGCCTCGGTTTGTTCCGCCGCTTCCCACGCCTGAGGCCTTGCTGCTGCTCCGACTACTCTGACCACCGGCAGGGCTTGCTTTCTTGCTGCCCGCTCCCTGGCCGCTTGCCCTTGCGGCGTTTGCGCCGGAGGCTTTGCCGTTGGCGCCGGCGCTCTGACCTCCCGCGGAGCTTCCGTTCCCGCTGCCTGTTCCCTGGCCCCCGCTCTTCCCGCCGCCTCCGCCATTGCCATTGCCTCCGCCGTGGCCATTGCCGCCGCCGTGGCCGTTGCCGCCGCCGTTGCCGCCTTTCGCGTAGCTGCTGGAAAGGAACGTCGGTCCCCCTGCATCAGGCTGCGGCAGAACCGAACCAAGCACAAACAAGGTGATTGTTGCGATCCCCAGGCTTTTTGTCCTGATCATGTGGCACCTTCGAATTGCCCCCGATGGGACATAAGGAACAAAGGTTGGCAGAGCGAGTCGGTCAGACCCATGCGTCCGTCGAGGGCTTCCTAGGTCCTACCGGCAACGGACTTAAGTCGCATGTGAGCAACCATGGGTGGGGAGCGCCGCGCCGGAACAGCTGACAGGCAGAATGGTCGCCGGCTCGTTTACTCAAAGGTAGCTTTGCGCCAGAAGTGAACATCTCCAAGGTTAGCGTTGTGCCGCTTCAACCGTTCAAAGGTCTGGTTCGAACCACCACTACCGTCATGGCAATGTTCTAGACACTCTGGTTCGATCGGAGCATCATTCGGTTCGATAGGGTAGCGGAACATGGATGTAGGGTCTTGGCTGCGCGGCCTCGGGCTTGCCCAGTATGAAGCATTGTTTCGCGACAACGAGATCGAGGCCGATGTTCTTGCTGACCTGACGGAGTCGGATCTCGAAAAGATCGGATTACCTCTGGGACCTCGCAAGCGGGTCCTCAAGGCAATCGCCAATCTCGATCCGGAGATTTTGTTGGCAGTCACCGGCGCGCCACGCCGGTCCGCTGGAGATGCCGCCGAACGGCGGCAGATAACGGTGATGTTCACCGACCTGGTCGGCTCTACCCGGCTGGTGGCGCGGCTCGATCCTGAAGAAGTGCGGGAAGTCATTGCCAAATACCAGAGAGTTGTCGCCCAGCAGATTGCCCGCTTTGGTGGCTACGTTGCGAAGCCGCTCGGAGATGGTCTTCTCATATATTTCGGCTGGCCGCAGGCGCACGAGGATGATGCGGCGCGAGCCCTTCGCGCGGCAGCTGCGGTGCTCCTGGAGGTGCCCTCTCTCGGTACGCCCACCGGCGAAAGTCTTGCAGCCCGTGTCGGGGTCGCAACTGGCGAAGTGGTCGTTGGCGATTTTGTCGGCGCCGGCGTTGACGAAAGCGGGGCGGTGGTGGGCAAAACACCCAATCTCGCCGCTCGTCTCCAGAGCCTCGGCAGCGCGAACGAGGTGGTGGTTTCGGATACCACGCGAAGGCTTGTCGGCAACCAGTTCGCCTTTAGCGATCTTGGCGAGGTGACGGTCAGCGGATTCGACGTGCCGGTCCGAGCGTGGCGGCTCGAGCGCGAGCTCGTCGCCGAAAGCCGCTTTCACGCTCTGCACGGTGGACGCTTCGGCAAGCTCATCGGGCGTGACCACGAACTCGGCTCGCTGCTCGATCGCTGGGAGCAGGCGTGCGAGGGCGAACGTCAGTTCGTGTTGATCTGCGGCGAAGCGGGCATCGGCAAGTCGAGGTTGGTCGCCGAAGTCGTGCAGCGCTCCGGCGCTGAGCAGCGAATCTCGTATCAGGCTTCTCCGCTCCACACCAACACCGCGCTTTATCCGGTGCTCCGTCAGCTCGAGATCATGGCGGGCTTCGACGCTGCCGATACGCCTGCCGAACGGTTCCGCAGGCTCGCGGACACCATCCGCGGCGAGACCGTTCCCGATCGGGGGGCGGTGGCCTACCTTGCGGACCTTTTGTCCCTTCCTGTCCCCGCTGAAGTCGCTTCCCCGCGGCCCAAACTTCCAGCCGACCGACGACGCGATGCAGCGCTGGACGCACTTGGCCAACTCGCAAGAAAGACAGCGACCATCGCTCCGCTGCTCATCGTGATCGAGGACGCCCACTGGCTGGACGCGACCACCCTGGAGTTTGTAGACCGCCTTCTCGCCTGCCTTGAAGGCCGCAAGGCCATGTTGCTTGTGACTTTTCGGCCGGAGTTCATTCCGCCCTGGACGCGGCACACAAACGTCGGTTCGCTCGCGCTCAGTCGTCTTGGGCGGCGGGATGCGCTGGCGATCATAAACTCACGTATGCCGGCGGGGCAAACCCTCGCGCCTCAGGTTGCAGCCGATATCGTCGCAAGAAGTGACGGTGTTCCGTTGTTCGTAGAGGAACTGACGGGCTCAGTGCTGGAGGCCGGTCAGGGCGACGGCGTGGCGAAGGTTCAGATCCCTGCAACCCTGCGCGACGCGCTGACCGAGCGGCTCGATCGGATGGGGTCTGCCAAGCAGGTGGCGCAGATCGCCGCGGCGCTCGGGCGCGAGTTCTTTTCGGACATGCTGGCGGTCCTTCTCGGACTGGACGAAGCAGGCCTCCAGGAGGATCTCGACCGGCTGATGTCGAGCGAGGTGGTGTTCCGGGTTTCCCGCACGGAGCGCCGGTATGTCTTCAAGCATGCCTTGTTGCAGGATGCGGCTTACAAAAGCATGCTCAACAGCAGGCGCCGCGAGGTGCATGCCCAGATCGCCACAATGCTCCCCGTGTTCCGGCCGGGCATCGCCGAGACCGAGCCACAGGTCTTGGCAACCCACCTGGAGGAGGCTGGAAAGAGGTCCGAGGCCGCATCGTTCTGGCGCAAGGCAGGTAAGATCTCGCTGCGAAAATCAGCCTACCGGGAAGCGATCGGAGCTTTCGACAATGCGCTCAAGCTCGAGCCGGTCGGATCCGGCTCCCCGCTGGACAGGGTCGATTCGGATCGAGCGATTGCCACAGCCTATTTCGCGGTCGCAGATATACAATCGGTGCACCGTCATCTCGACCGGGCTGTTCGGGAAGCCGCAACGACCGGCAACGAGGTGCTGGTCGCCGAGATCGCCACACAGCAGTGCCATGTCCTCAACATCTTCGGTGGGCGTATCGCCGACGCGTGGGAAGCGGGCCAGCAGGCGCTTGCGATTGCGATCGAGCGCGACGATGAGCAACTGGCCTACGGTGCGCGCTTCGTCCTCGGCCAGTCCTGCTGGGCGTCCGGCGACTATCGGCAAGGCATCGCGCTGCTGACGCCGAACCTGCCGGAAAACCTTGCCAAACCCGACCAGATCAGAGATTTCGCGATCGCCGGCTCCCTGATGATCGATTCACTGTCGACGCTCGGCACCTGCTACGGTCAGCTCGGCGAGTTCGATCGCGCCTTTGCTGTCTTTGCGTTGGCCAACGACGTGTTCGGCCACATCGAGCCCACCGTGTTCGATCACATCGTGATCGGCAGCCATCCATCGCGCATTTTGCTGTTGCGCAGCCATTGGGAGCCTGCGATCCCGATGATCGAACAGAGCCGAAAGCTTTGCATCGAAGCGGGTCTCCGATTTTCAGTCCCCTGGTTTACAGGCTTCCTTGGCCATGCGCGCGTAATGGCCGGGGATATCGAGGCTGGCATTGCGCTGATTGAAGAGGCGTTGCGTGATTGCCCTGCGGTCTACTTCTCGGCCATCATAAGAGTGTTTCTCGCACAGGCGCTGCTCGCGCGTGGCAACCTTGCGGCGGCGGTCGAAGCGGCGAACGAAAATCTCGAGCTTTCGCGCAGTCTCGGTTACCGAGCCCACGAAGCGGAGACGCTGCGGGTGCTCGGCGAAGCGCTGGTGAGCACCGATCTCGGACAAGCGGAGGGCTTAGTCCGTCAGGCGCTGGATATGAGCGCGACACTTGGGCTCAGGGTCGAGGAGGCGCATGGCCTGCGAATTCTCGCTGAAATCCAGGAGCGGGCCGGCGCGCGTGAACTAGCTGAAGAATGTCGGTCAGGCGCGACGGCACTTTATCGCGAATTGAAGATGGAGCGTTGGTTGCAGCCGGCGGGCAACCGCTGAGCTGGTTGGCGAACGGCCGGCTTTGGTCCGCTGTCGTTCTTTCTTGACTACAACCTCACGCTCAGCTTGCGGCCCGGAGTGCCGGAAAGCCACGCCCTCCGGAGGCCGGCGCGCCAACCGGCTATGCCGATGCTGTTCAATCAGCAGCGGCCCGATCCGCCGCCGCGGCCTGATCCGTTGCCGCCCTTGCCTCGGCCTCCGTGATCGCCTTTGCCTCCCTTTGAGGAACCATCGGAACCATCATGGTCGTGGCTCTTGCCGGGCGCATCACCTTTGCCCGGCCCGTCCCCTTTGCCAGGACCGCCGGTACCGGGATTGGACCCGGGATCGCCGTTGCCGGGGCTGCTTGCGGCGCCGGGCTGGCCGGCTCCGGTCGATGCTCCCGTCGATCCGCCGGGCTGGCCGGCTGAACCGCTGGCAGCGGCAGCAGAGACCGAGGCGGCAGCGTTGCTGCTGCCAGCGCCTGGGCTCCCGGCGCTCGCCGCTGGCGATCTGCTTGCGGCTCTGCCGGCTGCGGCAGAGGCGGAAATCGAATGGGTCGCGGATGGGCCGGCATTGCTGCCTCCGGCCCGTGAAATCGAGTGTGCGCCCGTGTGGCCCGCAGCCCCGCCTTTGTCGTTGCGGCCGAACACGCTGGTCGAGAACGAGTAACCGAAGGTCGTCACGTGGGTGCAGATGGCCCACACGGCACTGCCGTGCTGCCGCTTGCCGGTGCCTTCTGCCAGGCGGCATTCCTTCCGAAACTTCGACGCCGACGCTGAACTGACATAGTCACCGCCGCGATGCGAGGTGAGCCCGTCGGCGTAAGCGTTGCCGCCGAGCAAGAGGGCAGCCGAAAGGGTGGCGATCAGTCGCAAGGTAGTCTCTCCAATACTCAGTGGGTTGAAGGTGGTCGGCTTATGCTGGGCTGGGGCAACCCTCGACTAGGGTTCGCTCGATCTGGTCGCTCGACATGTTTGCCATTGAACAGGGATCGTAGAAGGAGTTGACGCAGCCAGGGAAGGTTTGAAGCGGGCGGCCAGGAGCAAGCCGGGCAGAAATAAGCGTTCTCTAATTAAAGTTTCCTTTCGGTTTACCGGGAAATTCAAATGCCGCCGAGTTCGGGCGAAAACGGCTGGACCGGGAGCGGCTGGACGAGGGCCCTGAGCCGGCCGATGCGGCAGCCGGCAAGAGGCGATGCCAGCGCTCGAAGAGCGGAGATGTCGATGTCCGGGCAGCTCAGGCCGTCGGCGGGGCTATGCCACCCCCTGCCGACGACAGCCCTTCAGCGACTGGGCCTGCCGATCATCCCGGTTTCGCCGCGGACCACTTGGCCCCTCCCCAACAGATCGGGTCCGGGGCGGCTAGCGGGAGGGTGCAGCCACTTCCCCAATTCCGCTCGAGAGTCGGTTGCGGTTTCGTTTGCCGGACTTCGTGCAGCGGCGACAAAGACAGCGTCACGGCAGCGATTAGAAGAGCAATTCTCATCTGCGATCCCCAGGTGACGAACGTCATTGCATGCCCACAAAGTGGCGGATCTTAGGTGGCGACGCCGACCGGTCCGGCAGCGCTCCCAGCCTTGGCCGTGCAACTCCTCGCTCAGCAATCTTGTTTCAGCTCGTTGCAGGCCTGAAACGACGCAAGGGCGCGCCCAACATCAGCGAGAAACAAGTCTCGCTTAAGAATGTCGTCTTGCCGGCTGACGATTTGGGAACCGACTCCCCGCCACCTCGTTTTGCGCCGAAGGATCCGATCGACATGGAACACATCGCCGCAATACTGCTCATCGTCGGATGCTCCAACAATCTGGCCGATTGCAGCGAACTGCCGGCTCCGGCAACGATGTTTGCATTTGAAGACGCCCACGATTGTCAGGATGCTCTCCCCGTCACTCTGCATCAACTGGCTGGCACCTCGCCGCGTGTGATTGCCCGCTGCGTGTATGTCGATCCGGCAAACGATAAGGCAGACGCGGTACTCACCTGGACGGTCGACACGGACGGTGCCTTGATCGCCTCGGTCGATGTGCCGAAGGCCGTGGTTGCATCGGCCGCGACTCCTGCGGCCGGACGGATCTCACTGCAGCAATAGACCGCGACCCCAAGCGCGGCCTCGGGTCGGTCCGGCGCGAGGGCAGCGTGTCTGCAACACCCCTTGATCCACCGATCCAGCCACATCCGCTCACACCTCAATGGCATTGCCGCCGGGTGCCGCGGCGCGATAGTGGTGCGTGTCCAAGCCACGAGCCGGGTGACGCGACACCATGGAAGCCTATCGGGAGATTCGGGAAGCCGTCACCAGGCTATGCGGGCGGTTTCCCGGCGAATACTGGCGCGCTCGCGACCGCGAGATGGCCTATCCGACCGAATTTGTGGACGCGCTCACCGAGGCGGGATGGCTGTCGATTCTGATCCCCGAGGAATATGGCGGCGCCGGCTTGCCGTTGTCCGCCGCCGCCGCCGTGCTCGAAGAGATCCAGCGTGCCGGGTGCAATGGCGCTGCCTGCCATGCCCAGATGTACACGATGGGCACGCTTCTCCGTCACGGCTCGGAGGCGCAGAAGCAGCGCTATTTGCCCAGGATTGCCACGGGTGAGCTCAGGCTGCAGGCTTTCGGGGTCACCGAGCCGACCAGCGGCACCGACACCGGTGCGCTCAAGACCACAGCGCGGCTGGAGGGCGACCGCTTCGTCGTCAACGGCCAGAAGATCTGGACCAGCCGGGCCGAGCATTCGGACCTGATGCTGCTTCTGGCCCGCACTACCCCGCTGGAAGAGGGGATGAAGAAAACCGATGGGCTGTCCGTGCTAATCGTCGACATGCGCGAGGCCTCCGGGCATGGCCTGACGCTCCGGCCGATCCGCACGATGATGAACCATGCCACGACCGAGGTCTTCTTCGACGACCTCGATGTGCCTGCCCAGAACTTGGTCGGCGAAGAAGGAAAAGGGTTCCGCTACATCCTGTCCGGGATGAACGCCGAGCGGATCCTGATCGCCTCCGAATGCATCGGCGACGCCAAATGGTTCATCGACAAAGCGACCGCCTATGCGAAGGACCGGCATGTGTTCGGCCGTCCGATCGGCAAGAACCAAGGCATCCAATTCCCGATCGCCAAGGCTTACACCAACATGCGGGCGGCAGAATTGATGGTGCGAGAAGCCCTCAGCCTATACGAGGCGGGCAAGAACCCCGGGGCCGAGGCCAACATGGCCAAGATGCTGGCCGCGGACGCGTCCAACGAGGCAGCCAATGTGTGCATCCAGACGCACGGCGGCTTCGGCTTTGCCGAGGAATATGACGTCGAGCGCAAGTTCCGCGAGACTCGCCTCTACCAGGTCGCGCCGATCTCGACCAACCTGATCCTGTCCTATCTCGCCGAACACATTCTCGGCCTGCCGCGCTCCTACTAGACTAGCAGGGCGATTGCGGTGCAGTGGCACAACGCCGATGGCCTGCACTTTCATTGCAGGCTTGAATCTTCTACCCACGTCGGGAAATGACGGATAGCCCTTGGACGAGCGATGACGAACGTTTCCATGACTGTCGATGAGCTGCAGGACTGCGTCGAGGCGATCTTCGGCGAGGCCGGATTGAGCGCTGTCCAGGCAAGTGCGGTGGCGCGCGTCATCGTCGCCGCCGAACGTGATGCCTGCAAGTCGCACGGCATCTACCGCATCGAAGGCGCACTGCGGACGATCAAAGCTGGGAAAGTGCGGCCGGAGGCAGTCCCCCAGCTGGCGCAGAGCGAGACCCCGGCGGTCGTCAAGGTGGACGCACGAGGCGGCTTCGCCAATCCGGCGTTCGAGATGGGGCTGCCCGGGCTGGCAGAGCGGGCCCGCTCCTTTGGCGTCGGCGCGCTGGTGATCAACAACGCGGTGCATTTTTCCGCCCTCTGGGCGGAGGTCGAAGCGGTTGCCGCGGAGGGCCTTGCCGGCCTTGCCATGTGCCCGAGCTATGCCACCGTTGCGCCGACCGGCGGCAACAAGCCCCTGCTTGGCACCAATCCCTTCGCCTTCGGCTGGCCGCGCGAGGGAGCGCCGCCCTACGTCTTCGATTTCGCGACCTCGGTCACGGCCCGAGGAGAAATCGAGCTGCATCGCCGCGCGGGCAAACGGCTGCCCGAGGGCTGGGCCCTCGATGCCGACGGCCATTCCACGACCGATCCCGAGGCGGCTCTGGCCGGCGCCATGCTGCCCTTCGGCGGACACAAGGGCTCAGCCATCAGCACCATGATCGAGCTGCTCGCCGGGATCATGATCGGCGATCTGACCAGCCGCGAGGCGCTCGACGCTCTCGGCGGCACCACCACGCTCTTTCCAGCCCATGGCGAGTTGATCATTGCGATGTCGCCGGCAGCCTTTGCCGGCGGCCGTCCTGGAAATCCGTTGAGCCGGGCGGAGCTCCTGTTCGAGGCGATCGTCGGCCAGGGCGCCCGGTTGCCTTCGCAGCGGCGCTTCCTGGCGCGCGCGAGGTCGGTGCAGGACGGCATAAGCCTGTCGCCCGGCGAGGCCGAGCAGCTGAAACGCTTTCGCGCGCTCGGGCTCGACGCGATATGACCATCGGAGAAGAACGATTTAGCCGACAATTGAGATATTGAGCTCCGAAGCCTTTTCGCGCAGGACGCCGCGGAACATATCGATGAACACGCCGGCTGCAGGCGAGTTGCGCTCGATCGATCGGGTGATCAGGCCGACTGTGCGCCGCGCCGAGGGCTCGCTCAGCGGCACGAAGGCAAGGCCCTGGTGCCAGGCCGCGATGGAGAGTTGCGGCAGCACCGTGATGCCGACGCCGGTGCGCACCAGCGCCAGCAGCGAGAGCACATTGTAGACGACGATCGATGGCTCCGCGATCGATGCGGCGAATTCCGGCGACTCGATCGCCCGGCTGATGCCGTTGCCGATGAAGGTGCGGTCTCGAAGATCGCGCCATGCGACCGGCGCTTTGGTTTTGGCCAAGCGGTCGTCGCTCCGGCAGACGATGCCGAGACCCTCCTGGAACAATGGCTCGAAGCGGAGTTCGGGCCGGGCGCGCCGCAGGCTCGCGACCCCGAACGCGACTTGTCCCATCTCTACCGCTCGGGCCACGCTCGGTGAGTCCGCATCGTGCACATTGATCTCCACGCCTGGATGGCTGTCGCGGAAGGCGGGCAGCATGACGGGAAGCACGGCGGTCGCGACCGAGGGGACGCAGGCCAGATCGACGCGGCCTGCCTGGTTGCGCGCGAACGCGCGGATCGCGGCGACCGAGCGCTCGTGATGGGAGAGCAGAGCTCTGGCCTCGGCAAGCACGACCTGGCCGGCCGTGGACAGCCGGTTCTTGCGGCCGCTCTCGAAGAGCGGGACCCCGACCTCGGCTTCCAGCGTCTTCAGCGCGAGCGACAGGGTCGAGGGCGTGCGGCCGAGCTTCTCGGCTGCCTCGGTCAGGCTGCCCATCTCGGCCACCATGGCAAAGGTGCGAAGAGTGCCGAGCGCGTAGCGCATACGATGCCTCGTTTCGGTTTTTTCGAAATTGCATAGAATTATTCAGAATTGACCAAAGTAGCGCAAGGGCTCAATCTTGCGGTGCACAGGAGGAACCCCTTGGCAGAGGTATTCGGGAACTTCATCGGCGGCGCGTGGACAGGCGGGACGGACGCAATGGCCGACATCAACCCATCCGATCTTTCGGACGTGGTCGGGCACTATGCCCAGGCCGATCGCGTCCAGCTCGACAAAGCCATAGACGCGGCGCGCAACGCGGCTGCGCTCTGGGGCCGGACGCCGATCGAGGCGCGGGCCGACGCGCTGATGGCGATCGGCCGCGAGCTCATCACACGGGCGGCGGAGCTCGGCGAGCTGCTTTCGCGGGAAGAAGGCAAGCCGCGCGCCGAAGGTGTCGGTGAAGTCGCGCGTGCCGGACAGTTTTTCACCTTCTATGCCGCCGAATGCCACCGCCAGTACGGCGAGAATGCCGACAGTGTCCGTCCGGGGATCGAGGTCGACGTGCGGCGCGAGCCGTTGGGCGTGGTGGCTGTCGTCTCCCCCTGGAATTTCCCGATGGCCACCGCCAGCTGGAAAATCGCCCCGGCGCTCGCTTACGGCAATGCCGTCATTTGGAAACCGTCCAGCCTGACGCCCGCCTCGGCCTGGGCGCTGGCCGAGATCGTCTCGCGCCAAGGGTTGCCGCCCGGCACGTTCAATCTGGTCATGGGGCCGGGCACCACGATCGGTGACGCGCTGGCCGCAAGCCCTGCGATCGACGCGATCACCTTGACCGGTTCCTACGAAACAGGGCGCCGTGTGGCCGTGGCTTGCGCGCCGAACCTCACCAAGGTGCAGCTCGAAATGGGCTCGAAGAACGCGTTCGTGGTGATGGACGACGCCGATATCGACCTGGCCGTCGCCCACGCGGTCAACGGCGCCTTCTTCGGCTCCGGCCAGAAGTGCACCGCATCGTCACGCATCGTGGTGGACAGCAAGGTGCACGACCGCTTTGTCGAGCGCTTTGTCGCCGCCGCAACCGCGTTGCGTGTCGGCCATGCGCTCGACGCCGACACCCAGATCGGCCCTCTCGCGGACGCCACGCAGCTTGCGGCCGCGGCACGCTATGCAGCGCTCGGGCGGGAGGCCGGCGCCGAGCTTGCCTGCGGTGGCACGCGGCTCGAGCGGCGGACGGAGGGCTATTATTTCGCGCCCACGGTGTTCCTGGGAACGACCAACGACATGATCCTCAACCGCGAGGAGATGTTTGTCCCCATCGCCTGCGTGATCAAGGCCGACGGGTTCGATCACGCCGTCGCGATCGTCAACGACACCGAATACGGGCTCACCGCCGGCATCATGACGCGATCGCTGGCCCGCGCCAACGCCTTCCGTCGCAGGGCAGAGACGGGCTGCGTGATGGTCAACCTGCCGACCGCTGGCACCGACTATCACGTGCCCTTCGGCGGCCGAAAGCATTCCTCGCATGGACCCCGCGAGCAGGGCCGCGCGGCGGCGGAGTTCTATACCACAATCAAAACCGCATACATTGCGCCGGGAGCGCCCGAATGAGTGCCGCCCCGCGCCGCCATCGCGGGGTCGTCATCGACTGCCTGCAATATTGCCTGTACTCGGATGCAATCTTGCGCGACCTGCATGAGGGCGGAGTCGATGCAATCCATGTCACGATCGCCTATCACGAGGATTTCCGCGAAACGGTCGCGAACGTCAGCCGCTGGAACGCTTTGTTTGCAGCCTATCCCGACTTGATCTTTCCCGGCCGCAGCGGGGCGGATGTGCGCCGCGCCCGTGGCGAGGGGCGTACCGCGGTGTTTTTCGGCCTGCAGAACTGCTCGCCGATCGAGGATGACATCGGCCTGGTCGAGATTTGCCACACGCTGGGCATCCGCTTTATGCAGCTTTCCTACAACAACCAAAGCCTGCTGGCTTCCGGCTGCTATGAGACGCAAGACGCCGGCATCACCCGGATGGGCCGCGAGGTGATCACCGAGATGAACCGGGTGGGCATGGTGATCGACATGTCGCATTCGGGCTCCCGTTCGACGATGGAGGCGATCGAGCTGTCCGCGCGGCCGATCGCCGTTACCCACGCCAATCCCCATGCTTGGCATCCGGTCGAGCGCAACAAGCCGGATGCGGTGCTGCGGGCGCTCGGCCGGAGCGGCGGGATGCTGGGCCTCAGCCTCTATCCCCACCATCTGCGTGGCGGCAGCGGCTGCACGCTCGCCGATTTCTGCGCCATGGCCGCCCGCACCGCCGAAGTGGTCGGCGCCGAGCACCTCGGCATCGGCTCCGACCTCTGCCAGGGCCAGCCGTCGGAGGTGGTGCAGTGGATGCGGCGCGGCACCTGGACCAAGACGCCTGTCGACCCCGCCCTTTCCTTTCCCCCACAGCCGGACTGGTTTGCGAGCAACCGCGATTTTCCCCGTCTTTCCGAAGGTCTGCTGCAGGCGGGTTTTGCTCCGACCGAGGTCGCCGGAATCATGGGCGAAAACTGGTTGCGCTTCTTCGATCGGAGCTTCGAGCCCGGCTTGTCTGCGGCAGAGCCCAGCGGGTCCGCGGCGCATCCGAGGCAGCGGGCGAGCTGAGCCGTGAAGCAAAATCATGCCCCCTTCGACCCAGCCGCGATCCGCCAGGCACCGCTGCGTGCGCCGGAAACCGTGCTGCGGCTGGAGCGCATGGGCAGCTTCCACCAGACCCGGCTCAGCTTCATGCGTGTGCTGCTGCGCCGGCTGGCGCGGGAGGGCTGGCAGGTCGCACGCACGCGCTGGGAGATCGACGCCGACGGAGTCGGCACCGCCGTATACGAGGCGCGCACGGGAGCCGGACGGATCTACTCGCTGGTTGCCTTCGGCCACGACCTTCCGCCCGACAAGCGGACCGACCGCGTGATCGCCGAAGCCTGGGACGCTACCTTCGCGCTTCATGACGGGCCTGTGTCGGCGCTCGACATCGCACGTTTGCGGCGCAATGTTCCCGTCCAGGAGGCCGGCCGGTGCAGCGCGGCCGAGCTGGTCTTGGCACGCGCCAACCGCAGCGTGCGGCTGTTCGAGAGTGTCATCGCGACGCTGGCCGCTGGCCGCCAGCCGGACGCCGCCGCGCTCGACGCGGTCGGCTACCTGATGCGCACCACGGCCGTCTATGGCGGCGGCAAGTTCGGCCTCGCGGACCGCGCGCGCATCGCCGGCCGTCCGGAGTTTTCCGGCCCGTTCGCGGCCGAGATGCTCACGGTCTGGCTGATTCGAACCTTCACCGCTGACCTGGTGGAGCACATGGCGGCACTCAGCGCGCCGGGCGTGGCGGTACGGCTCGAGCCCGCGCTGCGCCGGCGGCTCGGCGTCGGCAATTCGACTGGCCTCGGCATGGCACCCTTCGTGGTCAATCATCCCGGCCTTTTCCACCGCTGGATCGCCGCGCGCGAGACAGCACTCGCCCGCGTGCGCGCCGTGGCGCGGGCGGAACCCGAGGCGGTTGCCCTCTTTCTCGACCGGCTCGCGCGCGGACGCGACCAGATGGCCGGATGGCAGACGGAGGATGCCGCGCAGCAGCGGCGCATTGCCGAACTCTGCCGCGACCTCGACCGGCTCTCGGCCCATCTCGAAGCGACGGATCTGTTGTTCACGCCTTCTCCCTGGGAATGGCTCTACGCCTACGCCGAGGCCGAACTCGGCCTCGAGGCGCAGGAATTCCTGGTGACGCTCCTCCTCGAGCCCTACGGCGCGCTGGTCGACGATCTTGCCGAATCCATGGGCGGCGACGAAGGACCCGATTTTCCGATTGATGGGGCCATGCGCCTCGGCGATCTCCGCGCGGCGATCGAGAGGCTCTACGGGTTCGCGCTCCAGACGGATTTCAGCTGGCCGGAGGCGCAGGCGCGCTTCTGGTACGTCTCGGCAGAGAAGCTTGAGCCGCGGCTCGGCGAGCGGGCGGCGGAAGACGGGATGGAGCGGGAGCAGCCGCTCGGCGTGGCGCGTGACGTCGCTCGGCTTCACGCCGTGCTGGCGGACCGCCCGGCGGAGATGACGGTCGCGACCCTGCTCGCCGCGCAGCCGGAGCACCGCCACACGGTGCGGCGCGTCCAGCTCGCGCGGCGCCGTCCGTATTCGGAAATCCGCGACAACCTGCTTTCTGCGCAAATGCGGCCGATCGATATCCTGCGCTGCAAGCTGTCCTTCTTCGGCGCCACGGAGTTCGACCCGCGCTCCGACCGCTGGGTGCGGATCGCGCTTTTCCGCCACGCGCCGTTTCCCGACGAACTCTCCCGTCACCATGCGGATGATTGGGCGATCCCGCCGCGGGACGGCCGTTCCCAGCCGCGGGCCGCGTTGCAGCCACCGGCCGGCGGCGGCTCGTCGTGTGGCTCGGCGGAGGAACCGGCCGGCTTTTCCTTGAGCGAAGTCGAGGCCGAGATACGCAAGGCTGCCCGCGGCGCCGGCCTCTCCTGGGGCCTGGCGGAGGAAGCGGGCCGTGCCGGCCGTGCGATCGCGGCTCGCCGGCCGACGATGCTGGATGCCGTAGCGGAGGCGCTGGAGGAGGTAAGGGCGGGCCGCGCCGCGGCGCGCATCACGTGGGACGGGACCGCGCTTCGCTCCGTCACGGCCGGCCTGCCGCTCAGTCCGCTGGCGCTTGGTCCGACCTTGAGCGACTGGGCGCCGCACCTCGCGGATGGGCCGCTCACGGTCGCCGGTCCGTGCGCGGCTCCGATCCTGCTCGCGCCTTGGCTTTGCGGCGTGGCGCAGCGGCTCGGGCGCTCGCTGCTGCTCCGCACACAGTCAACCGAAGTCGAGATCGGTGACGATCCGGCAGAGGCGGCGGAGTGTCTCGGCCGCTTCGCTGCGGAAACCGGCTTCCGCGTCGCTGTCTCCGCAAGGCGGCTCCCGAGCCCGGTGGCAGCGAGCACCCCAGCCGGTCCTGTCTGCCTGCCTGACGCGCTTTGGCTGCGCTTCGCTCGCCTCGCGGCGCACACCTATGTGCAGCCTTCGGACCGGTCGCGCCGCCACGGGGCCGGCGCCGAAATCGACGACAACAATTGATCACGCCCTTCGCTCGAATAACCGAATCGCTCCGTACACCAATGTCATGACAGAACAAGGAAGTCGGCTTCTCGCCTCGGGCGGACCGAAGCTGTCGATTGATCTTCTATAAGCCCTGTTCGAATGCTCATCTTGCCGATATTGATAAGTGGCCCTGTCGCAACGCATAGGCCCGAGAGAAGATGTATGTCCTTCAGAAATTGCTCGGCTTGACTATCTGGCGCGGGCTCGGCTGGTACGCTGCGGTACTTCTCGGTGGTTTGAGCTCAGCCTTTGCTGGTGGTAACTCAATCAGTATTGAGGTCGCCAACGATCGGGAGCCTCACGACTTTGGGATCTCCAAGGATATGAAATACGAGATCAGCGGCGTTCACAGTTTCGACAACGGCTTGTTCATCGGCGGTCTATTCCAATATACCGACCCGACATCCGGCGGCAGTGACAGTCAAAATATCGAGGGTTCTGTCGGCTAT
This sequence comes from uncultured Alphaproteobacteria bacterium, assembly GCA_963791325.1. GTDB lineage: Bacteria > Pseudomonadota > Alphaproteobacteria > Rhizobiales > Rhizobiaceae > JBEVJK01. The sequence goes on from CAWBRU010000016.1 coordinate 36,796, forward strand.
CGGCTCCCGCTCACCCGCATATGGACACTCGACGGCAGCGCAGGCCTAGGCGGCCGGTTTGACCCGGCGAGTTCGGATTTCGCCTACTATGTCTTCAAGGTCGGAACCTCTGTGGAGTTGTCTCAGCGGTGGACCTGGACCGTTCTCGGTTATCGCTACAGGAACGCCTTCGACACCGACAACGACTATGACACGCCGGAATTGTCGACCGCGGTCGCGCTGAGGGTTACCGAAACCGATTTCGTCACGGCGAAAGTCTACCGAGAATGGAAAGACGGCAGCCCCGACGATACGGGGCTGGCCCTTGGCTTTCGGCATGAATTCTGAACCAGCTGCTGGGCGCGAGACGGCAAGCTTCCGTTCCGCTCCGGGCGTACAAACTCAGGTCGCCTCCAGGACCATGTTGAGCGGGGTCGCGGCGGCGCGGCGCACCTTGGTGAAGCCGCCGGAGCGGATCACCTCGCTTACCCGTCTCTCGCCGGCTTGGGCGCCGAGCGCCGTTCCGGTTTCCTGCGCCAGCGAGGTCGGAACGCAGATCATCGTCGAGGCCGAATAGTAGAGGCGCCCAACGGGGTTGAGATTTTCTTCCAGCGTATCGCCGGCCATCGGTTCTACCACCATCCAGGTGCCGCCGTCGGCGAGCGCCGTCCGGATATGCGCGGCCGCGGCTTTGGGATCTCCCATGTCGTGCAGGCAGTCGAAGCAGGTGATCAGGTCGAAGCCGCTGCCCGGAAAGTCCTGCGCCCGGCCGACCTCAAAGGCAACGTTGCTCACGCCATGAGCCGCGGCATGCGCGGTAGCGGCGGCAATCGACCCCGGATGGAAGTCGTATCCGGTGAAACGCGACTTCGGGAAGGCTTGCGCCATCAGGATCGTCGACAGGCCATGGCCACAGCCGACGTCGGCGACGGCCGCCCCCGCTTTCAGCTTGTCGACGACCCCGTCAAGCGCCGGTAGCCACTCCTGGACCAGCGCATTGACATAGCCCGGCCGGAACAGCCGGGCCACGGCACAGAACATGCAGCCGGCCTGTTCGCCCCACGCCACCCCCTTGCCGGTCTTGAAGGCCACCTGCACCTTCGGCTGATTTTCGACCATCGCCGCGGCCGTATCGAAGGCGCCGATCAGATTCACCGGGCTGTCCGGCTCGGCGAAGACAAAGGCTTGCTCCGGCGTCAGCGAGAACCGCCCGCCCTCGTGGCGGACATAGCCGGAGGCGGCCTGCGCAGCGAGCCATTCGCGCACATAGCGGGGAGCGCAGTCGGCTTCCGCCGCGATCTCGCCGGCTGTCGCCGGTCCGCTCCTCTTCAACGCGGCATAGAGACCGAGCGTGTCGCCGATGCGCACCAGCGGAACGCTGACGGCGCCGCCCAGGTCGCCGAGCACGCGGCCGACCAGTTCGTTGAGCTTGGTTTCGTCGATCTGGGTCATGGGGGTCTTACTCCTGTTCCGCGGAAGGCCCTTTGCCGATCCGAGGCGTTGGAGAATGAAGGCCCCGTGGCTTGCCGGCATGAGGCTGTTGTCCCGCCCGCGGACGCAATCCGGCCGCCTCGCCGGGACAGATGTCCCTCGCCCGGATCGGATGCGGCGCTCAGGCCGACAGTGACTTGACGATCGCCTGCGAGCGGCTGTGCACGCCGAGTTTGTCGAAGATCACCGACAGCTGGTTGCGCACCGTCTTTTCGCTCTTGCCGAGCCGCGCGGCGATGGTGCGGTTGTCGAGGCCCTGGCTGACGAGGCCGAGGATGATGGCTTCGGTGGGGGTCAGGCGGGCTTCGCGGATCGCGCGGGGCTGCTCGGGTCGATCCTGCCCGAGAAAGGCCGCGAGCTCCGCCTGGAACACGGCCCATGCCGGCTCGTCGGGCAACAGCACGTGGTTGTTGCTTTCCAGCGGCACGAAGCGCGCATCCGGGATCGTGGCAGCCAGCTCGCGTCCTTCATCGAACGGCACCCGCATATCGCCCCGGCAGTGCATGACCAGCGTCGGCACGGCGAGCTTCGCAGCCAGGTCGCTCACGTCGATGCCTTGCATCTGCCACAAGAGCTCCGACGCGACTTCGGCCGTTGCCGTCGCCCGCTCCAGATCCCCCCACCACCGATGCTGTTCCGGCGTGCCGTCGGGGATGAACAGGTTGGTGAAGAACCGGCAGAAGGCAGGATTGTCGCGGCCCCAGCCGATGCGGATCAGGTTCACCAGCGTCTCGGCCTCGAGCCGCTCCGCATCGGACTGCGCGCGCGCCCGGCTACCCCGGCCATAGGCATTGACCAGCACCAGATGCGAGACCCGCTCCGGGTGCCTGACAGCGAATGCGATGCCCAAGGCGCCGCCCTGCGACAGGCCGAGCATCACGAACCGGGGCTCCTCGATGGTTGCTGCCACCGCGTCGAGGTCGGCATGCCAGGCGCCGATCGAAAGATCCGCCACATGCCGATCCGACAGCCCGCACCCGCGCGGATCGTAGCGCACGAACCGGTTGCGGGCCGACAGCGCCTCCACCCAGGGCCGCCATACCGGGCTTTCGAGATCGTAGTCGACATGGCTGAGCCAGTGCGCCGCCCGCAGGATCACCGGCCCCTCGCCGCACGAGGCGAGCGCGATGCGCGTGCCGTCGGTCGACGTTGAGAACCCTATTGTCTGCCGCAGCTTCATCGGCCGAAGTTAGCGAACTCGCCCGAGCCGCGATAGCCGCTGCGCCGTTCAGGCGGCGCGGTGCGAGGGCCGATCCGGCGCCGCCCTTCCGTTGAGGCGTTGCATTGTGGCGGTGCTCCGTATCAAACAGAGAAGCGGGGACAGGGCCGAGGCGAAGCGCAACGATGGAGCCGGACCGGGCATGAAGGCCGCAAGCGCAGAAATTGTGATCGTCGGCGGCGGGCCGGCCGGCATGATGGCCGGGCTGCTGTTCGCCAGGGCCGGCGTTTCGGTTCGGGTGCTGGAGAAGCATGCCGACTTCTTCCGCGACTTCCGCGGCGATACCGTCCACCCCTCGACGATGGAGATCCTCGACCAGCTCGGGCTGCTCGGCCGGTTTCTCGAACGACCCTACGACCGGGTGACGGGAGCGCAGATCCGCGTCGCCGGGCGCGACTATGTGATCGGCGATCTCTCCCACCTCAGGACGCCGGCGCCGTTCATCGCGATGATGCCGCAATGGGACTTTCTCGACTTTCTCCGCGACGAGGCCAAAGCCTTTCGCGCCTTCGGGCTGGAGATGGAGGCGGAGGTCACCGGCTTGGTCGAGGAGAATGGCCGCATCGCGGGCGTTCGCCTGGCGGACGGCCGGGAGATGCATGCCGGCAAGCTTGTGCTGATGAGCGACGGCCGCTCTTCGCTGGTGCGCAAGCTCGGCCTCCTGCCGGTTACCCAGCTCGGCGCGCCGATGGACGTGCTGTGGTTCCGCCTGCCCAAGGACGACAACCCCGGCGAGAAGCTGCGCGGCGCGATCGATACCGGGCGCATGGCGGTGCTGATCGACCGGCGAACGTACTGGCAGGCCGCATTCATCATCCCCAAGGGCACGGCCGAGACGGTCAAGGCCCGCGGCGTGGGCTGGCTCGGGGGCGAGATGCAGGCGCTGTTCCCCGAGCTCGACCTCTCCGGCGCCCTTGCCTCGCCTGCCGACCTGCACCTGCTCTCGGTTGCGCTCGACCGGCTCGACTCCTGGCATCGCCCCGGCCTTCTGGCGATCGGCGACGCAGCGCACGCCATGAGCCCGATCGGCGGCATCGGCATCAACCTCGCGATCCAGGACGCGGTCGCAGCCGCAAATGCGCTGGCGGCCCCCCTGGCCGGCGGTGACAATCCGGACCGGCTGCTTCAGAAAGTGCAGGATCGCCGGGAGTTTCCGACACGGGTGATCCAGGCGGGGCAGAGACTGGCGCAGGACAATGTCATCGGCACAGTGCTGTCCGGCACGCCGATCACCGGCGCTCCCTGGATCTTGCGGCTCTTCGACCGGTTTCCGCTGCTGCGGCGCATTCCCGGGAGGATCATAGGTCTCGGCGTCAGGCGGGAGCGGGTGAGGTCGCCGAAGGCCTGATCGTCGCCGGAGCCGCAAGCCGCAGCCGGTGCGGTGCGCCCCGCTTGACGTTGCCGGTTGGTCGGACCAGAATCCGGTGAAGCACGCGCAGATGGGCCAGGGAGGAACAATGGCCTCGATCAAGCTCCTCAAGGGCGGGTTCGGGCATGTGTCGGTGGTGAATGCAGCGAGCGACCTGGTCACTCACGCACATTCGGAGGCACATGTCATCGTCTGGCTCGACGGCGATGCGGGCCGCATGACCGTCGGCGACACGGACGTCGCCCTCGGACCCGACAACGCGGTCTGCGTCAATTCGCTTCAACCCCACAGCCACCATTTCTTCGACGGCAAGCCGGGCTCGTTCCTGGCCTTCTATCTCAAGCCGGAATGGGCGGGGCTGCGGATGGGAAGGAAGCGGGGCGAACCGCTGTTCCGCAAGCCGTCGATGCCGCTCGGGGCGCGGCTGCGCGCCCCGTTGTCGATGCTGTTTGACCATCTCGAATCCGTCGACGACGTCTCCGACCTCAGGGCCTATGAAATCGAGCGCACGATCGAGGACCTGATCGACGGCATCGATGCGTCCCAATCCACGGCGGCTTCCCCGGCAGACAGAGCCCCGTCCCTGGATCACCGCGTCCGCAAAGCGCTCGAGCTGATGCGGGCGAATGTCTCCGGCCGGCTCGGGCTGGAGCAGGTGGCGCGCAGCGTCGGCCTGTCGAGACCGCATTTCTTCACGCTGTTCAAGGAGCAGATGAACTTGACGCCCAACGTCTACTGGAACACGCTGCGCATGGAGGAAGCGCTGCATCAGCTCGGCCAGTCGGACAAGTCGCTCACCGGCGTCGCCTGCCATCTGGGCTTTACCACACAAGGAAATTTCACCCGCTTCTTCCGCGATCATGCCGGAGTGTCGCCCACGCTCTACCGCGAGGCGGCCCGCACGGCGGCAGCATGAAGCCTTTTTCAGACTGATTGATAAATCCTCAAGACGCATTGATAAGCGCCAGCCGGCCGGCGGCGTACATTGGCAGCACCTGTGAGCTGCGAGGAAGCCATGCCGACCATCTATGTTTCGAGCGTCATCGACGCGCCCGTCGAAGAGGTTTGGGCCCGCATCCGCGACTTCAATGGCCTGCCAGGATGGCATCCGCGCATGGTCGAGAGCGAGATCGAAGACGGCCTGAAAGCCACCGACGTCGGCGCTGTGCGCAAGTTCAAGGTGGCCTCCGGGGCGACCATCCGCGAGAAGCTCCTCGCCTTCTCCGACGGCGATCATTCGACCACCTATTCGATCATCGGTCACCCGGCGCCGATATCCAATCACACCGCCACGCTGAAGCTTGAACGGGTTACCGACGGCGATCGCACCTTCGCTGTTTGGTCCTCCGAATTCGATGCGCCCGCCGAGCAGGCCGACGCCCTTGCCAAGGGCATGGCGGACAATGTCTTCCAGGGCGGCTTCGACGCCTTGAAGAGCCATTTCGCAAGATCCTGAGCGAAGCCGAGAACGGGCGATGCCACTATCGCTGCAGACCTTTCCGACGGTCGGTGAAGCCGCAGCTGCGCTCGGCGCCCGCACGCGCTATCTCGGCGGAGGAACTCTCGTCGTGCGCGCCTGCAATGAGGGCGACCTGTCCCGCGACACGCTGGTCCGCACCTCCGACCCGGCGTTGCGCCGCATCGAGATCGCCGATCGCAATGTCTTGATTGGCGCTTCGGTGACCATGGCGGCCGTGGCGCGCCACCCTGCGCTCAGCGCTCTCGCCGCCGCGGCGGGCGCGGTCGGCGGGCCGGCCATCCGCAACATGGCGACGGTCGGCGGCAACCTGTTCGCCCCGACGCCGTATGGCGATTTTACCGTAGCCATGCTGGCGCTCGAAGCCCAGGTGGAGATCGGCGGGAAAACGATGGATCTCGACGCGTTCCTGCGCGTGCGCGAGAGGCTCGACGGCATTGTCGCGGGCGTCAATCTGCGCCTTCCCGCGGCTGAGGCCTGCCGCTTCGTCAAGATCGCGCGGGTCAGGCCCAAGGGGGTTTCGATCCTGTCGATCGCGGCTGTCATCGAGGCGGACGTGACGGGCACGGTCGAGGCGGCGTGCATCGCGCTCGGGTGCATGGCGGATCGTCCGATCCGCGCCCGCAAGGCGGAAGAAGCGTTGATCGGCGCTCAGCTGACGGAGCACGGCGTCCAAGCAGCTGTCGAGGCGGTAACGGAAGGCGTCAGTCCGCCGACCGATGCGGTGGCGAGCGCATGGTACCGCCGCGAGATCCTGCCGGTGCATTTCCGCCGGCTGCTGCTCAGCCGGAAGGGTCCGGGCTCGCCGGTCCGCCGAGGAGAGGGAGGATGACGAAGAAGGTTCCGGTCCAATTGACCCTCAACGGCGAGGAGAAGGCCGAGTTCATCGAGGCCGGCGCCACACTGCTCAGCGCGCTGCGGGAGAAGCTCGGCGACATGTCCGTCAAAGGCGGATGCCATCAGGGGACGTGCGGCGCCTGCGCGGTGTTGATCGACGGCGAGCTGCACCTGTCCTGCCTTACCCTGGCGCAAACGTGCGAGGGTCGGTCAGTGCAAACCACCGCCGGCCTATGCGCGGATGGGAGCCTGCACCCCCTGCAGCGCGCATTCATCGACGGCTTTGCCGCTCAATGCGGGTTCTGTGCGCCGGGAATGATCATGGCTGCAAAGGCGCTGCTCGATCACAATCCCGATCCGAGCCGGGACGAGGTGATCGAGGCGCTGGCAGGAAACATCTGCCGCTGTACCGGCTACGAGCCGATCATCAATGCGGTGTTGTCCGCAGCCCAAGTGGGAGGCACCGCGACGCCATGATCCGACTCGCCAAGGAATACTTCGCTGACCAACGCGACGACGGTTTGCAGCAACTCGGCAAGGGATTGCGCCGTTCGGACGTGCCGGGCCACGTCACCGGCAAGACGGCATATTTCGCCGACCGGAACTTGCCGGGAACACTGCATCTCAAAATGGTGCGCAGCCCGCACCATCACGCCCGCATCCGATCCATCGATACGTCGGAGGCCGAGAAGCATCCAGGCGTGGCGCGGATTATCACCCACAAGGATGTGCCGCACAACGTCTACACCATCCTCATCCTCATCCAGATCGGCCCCGAGGACGAGCAGGTGCTGGCCGCCGACAAGGTTCGCTGGAAGGGGGAGGCGGTGGTTGCGGTGCTCGCCGACAGCGAGCGTGCGGTACACGAGGCGGCGGCGAAGGTGAGGGTCGACTACGAGGTGCTGCCGGCGGTGCTCGACATGGACGAGGCGCTGAAGCCCGGGGCGCCGCTCGTCAACGAGTACCACGGCAACAATTATTATACCTACGACAGCGGCAGCCATCGCAAGGTGCGCTTCGGCGACGTCGAGAGCGGGTTCGCCGAAGCCGATCACATCATCGAGGAAACTTATCGGTCATCGCCGATCGAGCACGCGCCGATCGAGACGACCGGCTGTGTCGTCGTGCCGGAAGGCAACGACCGTTTCACCTGCTACACGAACACCCAGGCGATGTTCTTCACTTTGGACAACACGTCGATCATCCTGCAGATGCCCGGCCACAAGCTTCACTTCGTCGGCGGCACTGCCGGCGGCGGCTTCGGCGGCAAGGTCGACGTGACCGTCGAGCCGATCGCCATCCTCGCCGCCAAGCTGACCGGCCGCCCCGTCAGCTTCATCTACAGCCGCGAGGAGGAGATGCAGATCTCCTCGCCGCGAGCGGCGGAGAAGATCGTCATCAAGGATGGCGTGACGAAAGACGGGCGCATCCTGGCGCGCAAAGTGACCGGCTACACCGATGCCGGCGCTTACTCGCGTCATTCTCCCTACGGAGCGCAGAAGGGTGCCGCACACTATCCCGGCCCCTACACGGTGCCGAATGTCTGGATCGACACCTACTGCGTCTACACCAACCGCACGCCTTCATCGGCCATGCGGGGCTTCGGCGTGACCATTGCCGACTTTGCGCTGGAAGTTCAGATGGACAAGCTTGCGCGGCTGATCGGCATGGATCCGCTCGAATTCCGCTTCATCAATGCCTATCGCGACGGCGACATGAAGGCGCATCGCCAGATCACCGAAGGGGCGGCGCTGATCGAATGTATGCAGGAGGCCTCCAAGGCGGCCAACTGGGCGGTCGCGGAACAATTCCTGAAGATGTCTTCCTACAAGGAGGCCTGATCGATGGCGGTGAGGCGCGGACGCGGGGTGGCTGCGGTCAACTATCCGACCGGGATGAACCTTGGGGGTGATCCGAGCCAGGCGCTTGTCCATTCCACGCCGACCGGGAATTTCATGGTCACCTTGTCGTCGGTCGATCTCGGCCAGGGACTGAAGCAGGTGATGGCGCAGATCTGCGCCGAGGCGATCGGCGTATCGGCCGACCAGGTCACGATCGACACCGCCGACACCGACACCGGCCCGCATTGCATGGGCACCTTCGCCTCGCGCGGCACGCACAGGATCGGGAACGCCGTCATCCAGGCCGCGCGGGAGGCAAGGCAAGTCATGCTGGAGGTGGCGGCCGAAGAGCTCGAGGTCGACGCCGACGACCTCGATACGGACGGCAACGGCAACATCCATCTCAAGGGCGCGCCACAGAAGTCGATCTCGATCCTCGATACGGCGCTGGCCGCCCATTTCAAGCGCGGCCGGTCGATCTCGGGACGCGGGATGTTCTTGATTCCTCGCTCCTATCCGGAGACCGAGACGGGTGCGATGAAGCCTTCGACCTGCTACGCCCATGCCTGCACGGTCGCCGAGGTCGACGTCGATGACGAGACCGGCGAGGTGACGGTGGTTTCCGTCAAGAACGTGTTCGAGATCGGCCGCGCTCTCAATCCGAAAATGATCGAGCAGCAGCTGATCGGCGGCTCATGGATGGGCATTAGCCACGCACTCTACGAGACCACCGAACCCTATTATCCCAGCCGCGACAATGGCGGCACCGACTTCAACCAGTATCTGATGCCGGGGCCCGGAGATCTCGCCGAGACCGAAATCATCGTCTTGGAGCGGCCTTCCTCCGATGGCCCCTACGGCGCGAAAGGGGCCGGCGAAATGTGCGCCAATCCGCAGATCCCGGCGATCGCGAACGCGATTTTCGATGCCGTCGGCGTGCGCATCGACACCCTGCCGATGACGCCGGAACGCATTCTGCGGGCGTTGAAAGCGCAGCGCGCGGCTGGTTGACGGGCCGACGCGCGTGACGGACGCCCTCTTGTCTCCCGATGCCCTGGCAAAGCGGTTGCAGGAGGCGCGCTATATGGCCGACGAAGGCTTGGCGACGGCTATGTTCCTCGCCATCCGGCTGGGCAAGCCGCTGCTGCTGGAAGGCGCTCCCGGCGTGGGCAAGACCGAGGCGGCAAAGGTGCTGGCTGAGATCCTGGGCAGCGAACTCGTCCGGCTCCAATGTTATGAAGGCATCGACGCCGCCCATGCCCTCTACGAATGGAACTATCAGCGGCAGCTGCTCGCCATCCGCCAGGCAGGTGACCGGGAGATCGACATCTATGACGATCGGTTTCTGATTGCCCGCCCTCTGCTTCAGGTTCTCAACAACCCTCACCAACGCGTGCTGCTCATCGACGAGATCGACCGCAGCGATCACGAGTTCGAGGCACTCCTGCTGGAATTCCTGGCAGATTTCCAGATCACCATCCCCGAACGCGGCCCGCTCACGACGGACGTACGTCCGGTGGTGGTGCTGACCTCCAACCGGACCCGCGAGCTCGCCGAGGCCCTGCGGCGGCGCTGCGTCTATCATTGGATTGCTTATCCGGACGCCCGCCGCGAGGCGGAGATCATCATGATCCGCGCCGGCCATGTCGCCGAAGCCACGGCGGCGGCAGTCGCCAAGGCCGTGCACGAGATCCGCGGCCGGCCTCTCGCCAAGCCGCCCGGCATCTCCGAAGGGATCGATTGGGCCAATGCGGCAACGCTCCTCGAGCGCGGCGGACTGGCTTGGCCGGAGGCGTTCCGCCGTTCGCTGGGCGTGCTGGTGAAGGACGAGGAGGATCTGTCATATCTTGCGCCCGAGCTCCCGCGCATCCTCGACGAGGCGCTTGGATGACGCTGCCTCCGGCCGCGGCCAACCTCACCGGCTTCGCCCGGCTGGTTCGCGCGATGGACTTTGCGGTGGCCCCGGAGCAGACCGTGGCGTTCCTCGCGGCGGTGGGGCTGCTCGGCCCACGCTCGATCGACGACGTGCGGGCCGCCGCCTTCGCCACACTCGCGCCCGGGCCCGACCGTCACGAGGAGTTCGAGGCCCTGTTCCGCGCCTGGTTCTGGGGCGATGCGGCGGTGAGCGCCAGCGGCGAAGGCGATGAGGAGACGCAGGTCAAGGACAGCGGCGGCGGACGCGAGGAGCAGGTGCTGCCCGAGGAGACCCGCGGCGGCGGCGAACTGGCGTCATCCGAGGAACAGCTCGCGCAGCGACGGTTCCGGCAAGGCGAGGCGTCGATGGTCCGGTTTGGTGAGGCGCTGCCGGCAGCGCTGCCGAAGCGCCGATCGTTGCGCGACGTCAACACGGCTTCGCGAGGGCGGCTCGACATCCGCCGGTCGCTGCGCCACATCGTCCGGTTCGACGGCGACATTCCGCGGCCGATGCTGCGACGCCGCAAGCAAGTCGAGCGCGGACTGCTCCTTTTGATCGACATTTCCGGGTCGATGCGGCTGCACACGGCCGCGCACTTGGATGTGGCGCATGCGGTCGTACGCAATGCCCGGCATGCCGAGGTGTTCACGCTCGGCACCCGCCTGACACGCATTACCCCGGCTTTGCGCACCGCCGATCGCAAACGCGCGCTCGGCCGCGTGGCCGAAACCGTGGAGGACTGGGATGGCGGGACGCGCATCGGCCCGACATTGCTGGCGCTGCTCTCGGTGCCGCGATTTGTCGCCTTCGCCCGCGGCGCGGCGGTCGTCCTGTTGACCGACGGTTTGGAGCGCGGCTGCCATGCGGAAATGACGCAGGCCTTCCGGCGGCTGAAGGGACTGGCCTTCCGCCTTTCGCTCCTGACCCCGCTGGCTGCCGATCCCCGGTTCAGACCGCGTACGGCTGCGCTTGCGGCTGTGCTCCCTTATCTGGATGACCTCGCCGACGGGTCCGAAGCCGGCGCCGTCACGGGATTCATCCTCTCGCTTGCCCGGCCCGCGAAGCCGGCAGGCGCCATTTGGCGTGAGGACGTACCGTGCAGAATGTGATCAACTCCCACTTCCACATCTGGCGCCAAAAGGATCAGCCATGGCTTGTCGGCCCGATGGTGCCACGCATCTTCGGACCCTACGAGGCGATCCGACGCGACTACCCTATCGAGGAGCTTCTTGCCGACCGGCAGGATTCGGGGGTCGAAAAGGGCGTCTATGTCCAGACGAATTGGGCAAAGGAAGAGTTCGAGAAGGAAGTCGCGTTCGTCTCCGAGACGGCGGCGCGGACCGGATGGCCTCATGCCATCGTCGGCTACGCCGACATGGCCGTCGACGACGTCAGGCCGCAGCTTGACCGGCTGGTGACATATCCATTGCTGCGCGGTGTGCGCATGCAACTGCACTGGCACGAAACTCCCGCCTTCCGCTTTGCACCGTCGGCCGATCAGGTGATCGATCCCAAGGTGCGCGCCAATGTGCGCCGGCTCAAGGATTACGGCCTGGCATTCGATCTGCAGCTCTTCCCCGCGCAGATGCAAGACGGTCTCCAGCTGGTGGGCGAGAACCCGGAAACCGCCTTCGTTCTGACCCACTGCGGCATGCTGACGGGTGACGATCCGGCAGCGTTGGACGCTTGGCGCGGCGGCCTCCAGACTCTGGCCAAGGCGCCGAACCTCTATGCCAAGCTCTCGGGTCTCGGCACCTTCGTGCACCGCAACGACTCGGCCCTGATCTCGCTGATCTACGATGACGCCATCGCAATCTTGGGCAGCGGCAGACTGATGTTCGGCTCCAACTTTCCGATCGAGAAGCTGTGGACCAGCCATGCCGAGCTGATCGCGGCACATCGTGCCGCGGCGGCAAAGTACAGCCGGGCCGACCAGGAAAGCATTTTCCGGCAGACGGCTGAAAGGGTCTATCGGCCGGCCTGAGCGCCGCCGAGGACACCTAGAACGGATCAGCGTTTCTTCTAACCGGCGCCTCCCCTCTAAGTCTTTGTTTTTTGGCAATTCCGGACGAAGAACCGTTTTCCACTTTTCCTGGGATTGCGCTAGCCGGGTGGTCCGAACCAGGTGTTCAGTGCACCTTCAAGCCCGTCATACCTGCCCTCGCCCACCCACGCGACATATCCATCGGGTCGTACCAGCACCGCAGTCGGGGCGGAGACCAAGCCGAGCGCCGGCAGCTCCCAAGCGCCGTCATACCTGGCGAAAACCGAAGCAACTCGGGCCTGCCACCGCGCGGCGTCGAAGCTGCCGGGCGCGCCCAGGTCCAACAGCACCGGCCGCGCATTGCGGAGAAGCGTGTAGACACGCAAAGGGCCATCCGGCGTGACCAGGTCGAGGTCGGGCATGCGGCGGCCGACAAGCGGATGGCCCTCGCCAAAGTCATAGCGGATGCCGAGTCCGGACATCTCGGCTGCGATCCGCTTGCGCGGCTCCTCCATGCCGAGGAGCTCGACCGCGATTTCACGCAGAGCTTCGGTGCGCTCTTCGGCGCGTTGCAAGGCCACCTGCGCCATCGTCGTGCGCAACACGCGCGCCGCCACCGGATGCCGCTCCGCGTGATAGCTGTCGAGCACGGCGGCGGGCGCTGTTCCTTTCACCGCCTGGGCCAGCTTCCAACCGAGATTGACGGCATCCTGCACACCGGTGTTCAAGCCCTGCCCGCCCACCGGAGAATGCACATGTGCGGCATCGCCTGCCAGAAAGACCCGGCCCTCCCGGTAAGCCGCCGCCTGGCGCGACATGTCGGTGAATCTGGAAATCCACGTCGCACTGTGCAGCCCGTAGTCGGTTCCGCATACGGCGAACAGGGCTTCGCGAAGATCGCGCAGCGTCGGCTCGGGGAGCGCACCGACGTGCTTTTCCGTCACCATGACGCCGATCGGCCCTTCGTCGGCAAAGACGATCTTGCCGTCGCGAATCTCGTACTTCTCCCGGCCGAAGGCATGGATGCCGTGTGCCGTGCGGTGAATGCCCAGCGGCGGCTCCTCCGTCATTTCGACCTCGGCGAGAATGCTGCTGGTCGTCGCATCCCAGCCATCAAACGCGATGCCCGCCGCCTTGCGGACCAGGCTGCGGCCTCCATCGCACCCGACGAGATAGCTCGCCCGCAGCCGCATGCCATCGAAGAGCTCGACGGTGACGCCGGTATCGTCCTGCACGAAACCCGCCACCTCTCGGCTGCGGTAGATCGGCACCCCGAGTTCGCCGACCCACCCGGCGAGGATGCGTTCGATGTGTTTCTGCCTCAGCGCCAGCCCGTAATTGTGCCGGGTCGGGAAATCGCTGATATCCAGCCGCACCGCCGCAAATCCCGTGACCTGGGCGATCTGGCCTTCGGCGAGGAAGCGGTCGACGATCCCGCGCTGATCCAGAACCTCCAGCGTGCGCGAGCTCAGGCCACCGGCACGCGACCCGGCGAGCTCTTGGTCTGGACGGCGCTCGACGATCGCGACGTCGACACCCGCCAACGCCAGCTCGCCTGCCAGCATCAGCCCCGTCGGCCCTGCTCCGGCAACCACGACTGTATGTCCCGTCATGCTTGAGCCCCTCCCGGCCGTTCCGAGTGTTGCAACGCGATCTCCCGGAGTTCCGGACAGACCTTGCCGAATTGCCTCCGGCGCCGTAATGCCCGCCCTGTGCTGAACGCGCGGGATCGCGCTGCCCGAGACGCAAGTGACATATGATGCGACCATGGATCATTGACGCCCGCGAGCTCGACATCAACCAGCCGGTCGAGCGCGATCAGATCCTAAGCACGCCCGCCATCGAGGACTTTCTCGACTTCGACAACAAGAACAAGACGGTCGTCGCGGCGCCCAAGGGCTACGGCAAGACCCTGCTGATCAAGTACAAGCGGCACAGCTACGAGGACCGCGGCTATCTGCTGATCCCGCAGAACACTATGGTCGACGTCGGTCCGGGCACGGCCCCCTCGCTGTCCCGCGACCAGGTCGCCTACATGCTCGACGAGCAGGACTTCTGGGCGACCATCTGGGAGGTCGCGATAGCACTGTCGCTGATCAAGCACCATCGGCCGCAGGTGCCGGGGCCCGACGCCCTGCCACGCCCGGAGAGCGATGCGCTCAGCACCATCGTCACAGATGCGCGGCTGCTGACGCCGTTCCAGATCTTCGCACAGCTGCTTCATCTGACGCCGCAGGGATTCTTCGCCGCCAAGCGCTTCCTTCAGGCGGTACTCTTGCCGGCCTATGGCCAGATCCACCGTCCGACCGCGACCTTCATCGACAACATCGACGAGTTCTTCGTTCACCACATCGCCAACCGCGACAGCCACTCGACCTATCACGGCGTGCTCGAGCCGTCCTATTGGTACCATGCCCAGCTCGGGCTCGTGTCGGCCATCTACCTGCTGCGCGCGCAGAACCCGCACGCCAAGGTCTATGCCGCGATTCGCATCGAGGCGTTCAACGCGCTCAGGGACCAAGTGCCGAACGCGGTCAACCTGCTCTCGCAGACCTCGGTGATCCACTACGACCGGGACGCCCTGATCGCCATCTTCCGGCGCAACATCGAGCTCGAGCGGGCCCGCAACCTGGCCGTGCCGGACGCCAAGGACCCGTTCGAGCGGTTCTTCGGCCCGGACTCGCGCGCCCTGCGCCATCACTTCACCGGCGTCGTCGAGCCGGTCGAGGACTTTCTCTGGCGCCATACGCTGGCCCGCCCACGCGATCTCATGCTGATCGGCGAGCGTCTCGCCCAGCGTCCGGCGCGCCAGCGCCATCCCGACGCGGTGCGGCGCACCGTCCTCGACGCCGCGCGGGAGATCTGCCGCCTCTACATCGCCGAGACTGCGCCGCATCTGAGCTGGTTCGACGAGAGCTTGCTGTTCCCGCTGATCCGCTGGAACGTCCTGCCACTCGAGAGGCTCGCCGCCATCTCGGAGGAGTACAATCGGCGGGCGCTGGGTCACGTGCCGCTCGTCGATGCGGACGAGTACGTGCACGTCTTCTGGGATCTCTACCGGGCCGGCCTGCTCGGCCACGTCGCCGCGCGACGAGCGCGACGGGCGGCCGCGGCAGATCTTCCCGACCATCGCCGTCGACGGGCACCTGACGTTCAAGACGCACGGTGTGCTGCCACCTAGCGCCACCTACCTCGTCCATCCGGTGCTCGCCAGCCACCTGCAGCAGGTGACGCCGGACTTCGTGCGCAACGTCGACACCCGCAACCTGATAGCACCGGGTGCCGCGTGGCGCGACGACGACGGCATGCGGTTCGTCGCCCAGGGCGACATCCATGGCTATTCCCTGTTGATGGCCGATCCCGGTGCCGCCCAGGCGTTCTCGGCCTTCTTCCGGCGGCTGGTGGACGAGGCTTGCATCCATCTCCAGTTCGCGAGCGTGGCCCGCGGCGACGACGTGCTAATCGTCGATCACAGCGCGCACCACGTCATACGCGCTCTGCGCGAGCATCGTCGGCAGCTTGCGCGAGCTCGCATTTCCCGCAGTGCGAGCTGCGGTTCGGGCTGGATTGGGGCCAAGTCGGCTCCGTGCCGGACGCCGCGGGCGATCCGATCCCCAGCGCCGGGCTCCCACTGCGTCGCGCTGCACGCCTCGAGGCCTTGGCGCGGCCGGGCTCGGTGCTGATGACCGACATCGCGAGCCGGGCGCTGACCGAGTCCGGCGAGAGCTTCGAGATCAGCGAGGTGACCTCGTCCTGGCCCGGCGGGCCCCGGCGGCGCGCGCGTGGCTGGGACGTCGGCAAGCGGCCCGGCAGCGAGAAGGATCTCGTTCTGCAGCAGCTGTTCACGCTGGAGCTGTAGCTGGCTTTGCCCGCCGCATTCGGCCGTGTCCAAGACGGCTGCCGATCGGCCTTGACTGCGCCGCCCGCTGCAGCAAACCCGCTGTATGCAAGCCGCCTTAGGGTGCCTTGCCGAAATAGCGGTCGTGCAGGGCTTCAACAACCCCATCCTCATGCGCACCGATCAATTTCACGGTGAGCTGCCTGGTGAGGTCGCTGTTGCGGGGCAGGGCAAATCCGTACTTGTCGGGCTGGAAGATGCCGCCGACCACGGCCGTCTCTTGTTCCGGGTGCGTATGGGCAAAGAATTCGAGCACCGGCGCATCGGCGACGAGTGCATCGACCGAGCCGTCCCGAAGTGCCTTCACACTGTCCTCGATGTTGGCAAAGGATCGCAGGTCCAAACCCTCTCGGCGCGCGAAGTCTTCCGCCACGCTTCCGATCAGAACCCCTACCGGCTTGCCGGGAAGATCGGAAAGGCCGTGGATTTGATTGGCGAGCGAAAGAGTGGTCATCACCGACGTCACGGATGACGTAACGAACGCCACCACGGCAATTCCGAAGACCAGCCAGGCCGCTCCCATGATGCGCCCGGCCCAGCCAAACATGTTGCGGCGGACTGGCGATCTCCCCGACACGAGCGACATGACGGCGTAGAAGCTTTCCGCAAGCCCGTCGCGCCACCGCGCCGGAAATGCCGGATCGAATCGCCGGTCGAACACCGTCAGCAAGATGGTCGCGAGGCCGAGCAAAACCGCGATCCACAGATAGGCACGAAGGTAGCCGGTGTCCCGCAATCCTCCCAAGATCTCGCGCAACCCAGTGCCTTGCTGGTCCCTAACCATGATGCGCAGCCCGGCATCGAACCAGGGGTAGGTGAAGTCGACCCGCAGGGCGCGGTCTTCGGTGATCGACAGATTCGTCACCGCGATGTCGATGTCGCCGGTCGAAGCGGCGTCCAGGAGGGCCGGAACCGTCGGAAAAATGCGATAGTTGCTCTTCAAGGAAAGCTCTTGAGCCAACGCGGTCCATAGGTCGAACGCCATCCCTGTGTACGCGCGCTTGTCCTGGGTGACGAAAGGCGGACTGAGATAGAGCCCGACGGTCACCTCATGTTTCGGCGGCGCACCTTGAGCGTTTGCCGGATCGACCGAGACCAACTCGCCCATCAACGCGCCCAGCATGCCTACGGCGACAAGCCAGAGCCGGATATCGGACATCGCGGTCACCACCACTGTTCGCGCCACGCCATCGCAGCTCCGGCTCACGCCTTGTGCGAGGCGATCGCCTCCAAGAGCAGGTCGGCGGCCTCGCGCGCGAAGGCGGCGTCGTTGATATCCGTGTCGCGTTCGATCAGCCGGATGTGGGGACCGATATCGGCGCGCAGCGCCTCAAACAGCGCCGCATCGGAGGCCGGATCGTGAAACGGTCCGCCTTCGACGTCGATCGATGACACGCCTTTTGTCGGAATGATGAGGGTCGTCGGGCCCGTGGCTTTGTTGAGCTTGGCAGCGATGATCCGCCCCAGTTCGGCGTTCTCCGCCGGCGTGGTGCGCATCAGCGTCACCAGCGGGTTGTGGCGGTAGAATGTGCGTCCGGAGTATCTGGCCGGCACCGTCTCGGGTGCGCCGAAATTGACCATATCGAGAGCCCCGAGCGAGACCACCTGCGGCACGCCCCGCTCGCCGGCCGCTTCCAGGCGGTCGGCACCGGCGCTGAGCACGCCGCCCGCCAGTTCGTCGGCCAATTCGGTGGTGGTGATGTCGAGCACCCCGGCAATATAGCCGGCGCGCACCAACTCCTCCATGGAACGGCCGCCGGTGCCCACGGCGTGAAAGACCAGCACTTCGAAGCCGGCGTTTTCCAGCACTGCGCGCGCCGTGGTCACGCACGGCGTTGTGACGCCGAACATAGTCGCTGCAATCAGCGGCTTTGCCGCTGCAGCCTCCGGCCGCTCGGCCCCGACCATGCCCGCGATCGCACCGGCCGCATTGGCGAGGATCCGGGCAGACAGCCGGTTGATGCCGGCAATGTCGACGACGGCCGGCATCAGCGTGACGTCCTTGACCCCGACAACGGCACTGGTGTCGCCCGAGGCGAGCGTCGAGACGATCAGCTTCGGAAAGCCGACCGGCAGGGCCCGCATGGCGGCCGCCGCGATAGCGGTTCCACCGCCGCCGCCCATCGCGATGGCGCCGTCGACCCGCCCGTCCGCCGCCAAGCCCGCCAGGAGAGCAGCGGCGCCGCGGCTCATCACGGCCATTGCAGCGCCGCGGTCGTTGCGCGCCCTCAGCTCCGGCAGGGAGCTGCCGCCGGCCGCGGCCACCTCCGCTGCCGCAATCTCCGGCGGGAACGGAGGTTCCCCGAGCACGCCGGCGTCGATGACCAGGGTGGCGACCCCCTGTGCCTCGATCCGCGCCTTGAGATAGGCGTATTCCGCCCCCTTTGAATCGAGGGTGCCCAGCATCGCCACGACCTTGGTCATGGCTTGGCGCCGTCCGGTTTCCCGTCTAAAGCCACCTTACTCTCCTCCGGTCTCGCGGCGCCATGACCGGCCGGCGGACGACCTCCCCTATGGCAGCCGCCTCTCACCAGAGGTCGTAGCGGAATCCGAGTTTGACCTGATGATAGTTGAGGCCCCTATCCTCCGCCAGCGACTGGGCGTCGGGATGAGTGGTTTGCGGCGAGGCGGTGAACTGGTAGCCCAGATCGACCGCAGCGTTGGTGCCGAGCCTATAGCTGACGCCGGCCATCAAGGCGTATGCGAGCTTGGTTTCGGTAGCGACATCCTTGGCGGTGACGCCGTCGGCGGTGAGTTCGGCCCTATTGCGCGAATAGAGGAGACCGACGCCGGCTCCCAAATACGGTGTGAATCCGGAATAGGTGCCGAGATCGACATAGGCGTTGGCCATCCCGCTCCAGGCTTGGTTCTCGTAGGAATAGGAGACGTCCGGCGCGTCGAAGCTGAGCTTGTCGCGCGACAGAAAGTTCACGGTGACATCGCCGCGCAACATGTCGCTGAAATGGTAGCCGACACCGCCGCCGGCCCCGAACCGCACGCTCGAGACGTCGTAACCGTCATCGGCGAACGCCTTGTAGGGGCTCTCATTGAAGCTGTAGGCGACGTCGCCCCGCAGGTACCAGCCGGAGCCGACCTCGACCGGCACTTCCGGCGCCTCCTCGACCGCGATCGGCGGCTCGTAGTCCGCTGCCGCCGCGGTGCCGGCGAGGCCGAACGGCAGCGCAAGGAGCAGGAGCAGCAATGGGCCGGGCCAAATCATCATGTCCCCTCGCTGATCCGCCCGCGCCTTTGCGAGGCGGCCGCTGCCTTGACTGGAAGCCGTGGTTGACAAACTGTTAGCCATCTTCGTTAACCGACCGTTGAGCACAGCGCCTGCGGCAGTACGGCTCCCATCGGATCGTCCCGCGATTGCGCTATTTGAAAACGGGAGGCTCGACCGGCTGCGGCTCGGGCGCATAGGCGACCACCGGCTCGCGCTCACAGTTCGAGCGCCCGCCGAACTGGAAGCGCAACCCGCCGCGGATCTCATTGATATTTAATCCCGAGTCAAAGCCGGGCCCGGCGATCGGCGCGAAGTCGAACATCTGTCCGCCCTGCACATGGGCGTAGCGATAGCCGGCATCGAGCATCAGCCGATCTGTCAGGCAATAGGACGCGCCGACCATCAACGCGTAGGCGAAGCGCCAGTCATTGGTGCCGCGGTGGTCCGTGGTGGTGTCGCCGATGGTGTTGTGAAGGGTATCCCATTTGAGATGGGCCCCGCCGATGCCGGCACCGATATAGGGCGTGAAGCCGCCATAGGTGCCGAGATCGATATAGGCGTTGGCCAGCAGCAGCAGCGCCGAATAGGACGAACTGTCGTGCGAACTGCACGGCACATCGCCATCGCACACGCCCGAGGTGCCGCCGGTGAACTTGGATTTGGCCCAATAGTCGCCGGTCAGGTCGGTGCGGAAGTGGCGGTTCACCTGATAGCCGACGCCGACGCCACCCGACCAGGAGCCGGAAAGGTCGGTGAAATCGAACAGCCCGGTCCCGGCGGGCGGTCCGTAGGTGGTGTAGTCGGCGCTTTTCATCTGCGACCAGCGGTAGCCGACATCGCCGCGCAGATACCAGCCGCCGAAGGGCTGGGCCTCGACGATGGGCGGCTGCGGCATGACGGGCTGCGGTTCGATAAGGTCGGCCGCCAAGGCCGGCAGCACGAGGACGGCAATCGCCGTCGATGCGAGCAATGCCCGCGCGATCCAAGTCAACATGATAGGCCCCCAGGCGAGATCCGGTGCGCCCCGCACCGGTTCCAAGCTCCGCCGATCATGCTCCTGATTGGTTAAGCCGGGCTTAACCCTATTATTCAAGCATTTGCTAATCTTTTTAGCCCGGCGCAGAGCGCGGCCGGGCCGGTCGGCGCGGGCGCGGATCCGCGCTTTAGCGTCTTCGATCCCGCTTAAGCGGCGGACCGGGTCTCGGCGATCACGTCGACAATGCCGTCGACGATCTTCTCGACCAGCGTCGAATTGTCGGCCTCGGCCATGACGCGGATCAACGGCTCCGTGCCGGACGGCCGGATCACCAGGCGGCCGTTCTTGCCGAGCTGATGGCGGGCGTCTTCGATCGCGGCTTTCACCGGCGCGCTTTCCAGCGGCTTGCCGCCGGAGAAGCGCACGTTCTTCAGCACCTGCGGCACCGGTTCGAACTTGCGGCAGACCTCGCTCACCGGACGGCCTTCGACGCTTGACGCAGGCAAGCACCTGCAGCGCCGAGACCAGCCCGTCGCCGGTGGTGGAGAAATCGGAGAGCACGATGTGGCCCGATTGTTCGCCGCCGACATTGAGCCCGTGCGCCCGCATATGCTCGACCACGTAGCGGTCGCCGACGCGGGTGCGGTGAAGCTGCAGGCCGACGCCGCCGAGGAAGCGCTCGAGCCCGAGATTGGACATCACCGTGGCAACGATGCCGCCGCCGGCCAGGCGCCCGTGCTGGCTCCATGATTCCGCGATCAGCGCCATCACTTGGTCGCCATCCACCAGGGTGCCGTTTTCGTCGACGATCACCAGCCGGTCGGCGTCGCCGTCGAGCGCAATGCCGATATCGGCGCGCACTTCGTGCACCTTCTTGGCCAGATTGAGCGGATGGGTCGAGCCGCAGTCCAGGTTGATGTTGAAGCCGTTCGGCTCGTCGCCGATGGTGATCACCTCTGCGCCGAGCTCCCACAGCGCCAAGGGCGCGACCTTGTAGGCTGCGCCGTTGGCGCAGTCGACGACGATGCGCAGCCCGGCGAGCGACATCGAACGGGGCAGCGTACGTTTGGCGAATTCGATGTAACGGTCGTGGACGCCGTCGATGCGCTTGGCTCGGCCGAGGCCGTCCTGCGTGGCGACCGCGATATCGATCTCGCCGTCGAGCATCGCTTCGATGCGGCCTTCGATCTCGTCCGACAGCTTGTAGCCGTCGGGACCGAACAGCTTGATGCCGTTGTCATGGTAGGGATTGTGCGAGGCCGAGATCATCACGCCGAGATCCGCGCGCAGCGAGCGCGCCAGCATGGCCACCGCGGGCGTCGGGATCGGTCCGAGCAGAAAGACATCCATGCCGGCCGCACAGAAGCCGGCGACCATCGCGTTCTCCAGCATGTAGCCCGACAGCCGGGTGTCCTTGCCGACCACCACCCGGTGGCGGTGGTTGCCGCGCTGGAACGACATGCCGGCAGCCATGCCGACCTTCATCGCCACTTCCGCGGTCATCGGAAACTGGTTGGCGCGGCCGCGAATGCCGTCCGTTCCGAAATAGCGTCCCGACATTGTCTAGGTCCCCGGCAGATGGAATGGGCAAAGATGTGCCATAAAGGCAGCCTTACCAAACAT
Source organism: uncultured Alphaproteobacteria bacterium (assembly GCA_963791325.1). GTDB lineage: Bacteria > Pseudomonadota > Alphaproteobacteria > Rhizobiales > Rhizobiaceae > JBEVJK01. The sequence continues at coordinate 58,628 of CAWBRU010000016.1, forward strand.
CAAATTCAGTCAGTATTCGCTACCAACATTAGAAAAGCGTTGCAGTCGTGCCAATTCGGCAACGGTGGAAGGACCTGATCCTTCAGGTGAATAGCCCTTCCCCCTCCTTTCGGCGACGGGGCGGGCCCCAGTCGCCGCGCAATTCGCCCTAGCCTTGCGGCTGCGGCTCGAGCCCACCCTCCGGCTCGCCACCCTTTTTCTTGCCTTCCTTGCGGGCGCCGGCCTTCGGCACCGCAGAGCCGCGCGAGGGCGGGGTGTCGTCGCCCAGATCACGCGCCGGCTTCTGCCCGGCAATCAGCTGCTTGATCTCCTCGCCGGTCAGCGTCTCATATTCGAGCAGCCCTTCGGCCAGGGCGATCCATTCCTTCTTCTTCCGCGTCAGGATCGAACGCGCGGTCGTGTAGGCCTCTTCGATCAGTCGGCGCACCTCGGCATCGATGATCTGGGCAGTCTCTTCCGACACGTTCTGCTGGCGGGCGACCGAATGGCCGAGGAACACCTCTTCCTGGTTCTCGCCATAGGCGACCTGCCCGAGCTTGTCAGAGAAGCCCCAGCGGGTGACCATGGCACGCGCCAGCTTGGTCGCCTGGTCGATGTCGGACGACGCGCCGGAGGTGATGTTTTCCTTGCCGAACTTGATCTCCTCGGCAACGCGCCCGCCCATCATGATCGCCAGCCGGGAGATCATGTATTTGTAGCTCATCGAGTAGCGGTCGCCTTCGGGCAGCTGCATGACCATGCCGAGCGCCCGGCCGCGCGGGATGATGGTCGCCTTGTGCAGCGGATCGGCCGAGGGCACGTTGAGCGCCAGGATCGCATGCCCGGCCTCATGGTATGCGGTCAGTTCCTTCTCGGCCTGGGTCATGGCGGTGGAGCGCCGCTCGGCGCCCATCATCACCTTGTCCTTGGCGTCCTCAAATTCCTGCATGGTGACGAGGCGCTTATTGCGCCGCGCGGCCATCAGCGCCGCCTCATTGACCAGATTGGCGAGGTCGGCGCCCGAGAAGCCGGGCGTGCCGCGCGCGATGACCTTGAGATCGACATTGGGCGCCAGCGGCACATTGCGGATGTGGACCTTGAGGATCTTCTCGCGGCCGTTGATGTCGGGATTGGGAACCACGACCTGGCGGTCGAAACGGCCGGGGCGAAGCAGCGCCGGGTCGAGCACATCGGGCCGGTTGGTCGCGGCGATCAGGATGATGCCCTCGTTGGCCTCGAAGCCGTCCATCTCGACGAGCAGCTGGTTGAGTGTCTGCTCGCGCTCGTCATTGCCGCCGCCAAGGCCGGCACCGCGATGGCGGCCGACCGCGTCGATCTCGTCGATGAAGATGATGCAGGGCGCGTTTTTCTTGGCCTGGTCGAACATGTCGCGCACCCGGCTCGCGCCGACGCCGACGAACATCTCGACAAAATCCGAGCCGGAAATGGTGAAGAACGGCACGTTGGCTTCGCCGGCGACCGAACGGGCGAGCAGCGTCTTGCCGGTTCCGGGAGGCCCGACCAGCAGCACGCCGCGCGGGATCTTGCCGCCCAGCCGCTGGAATTTCTGCGGGTCTCGCAGGAATTCGACGATCTCCTCGAGGTCCTCCTTGGCTTCGTCCACACCGGCGACATCGCCGAAGGTGACACGGCCATGCGCCTCGGTGAGCAGCTTGGCCTTGGACTTGCCGAAGCCCATCGCCCGGCCGGAGCCCGACTGCATCTGGCGCATGAAGAAGATCCACACGCCGAGGATGAGGATCATCGGCAGCCAGGAGAGCAGGATCGAGAAGATCGAGCCGGAACCGTCGTTCTCGGGCCGGGCGTTGATCGTCACGCCCTTGTCCTCGAGCCGCTGCACCAGGGTCGGATCACCCGGCGAATAGGTCTGGAAGCCGGTCGAATTGTCGATATAGGTGCCGGAAATCCGCTCGCCCGCGATGGTCACCGCCTTGACGCGGCCGCCGGCCAACTCCTGCAGGAATTCCGAATAGGCGATGTCGCGGGTCGAGCCGCGCTGCTGCGGCGCCTGGAACAGGTTGAACAGGGCAATCAGAAGAACGGCGATGATCGCCCACAAGGCGAGATTGCGATAGTTCGGATTCATCGATTGTCCCGTCGCCGTCCCGCCGCACGGGACCCATCCATGAGAACGCTTGATCGTAACATAGGGATGGCGCCCCTCATTGCCAAGCACAACCCCGCCTGTGCTTTAGGGTTAACCTCTATTGTGGCTCTGGAATGGCGAGGCCGGCGGCCCCTTCTGGCCGGCGATTTCCGCCACCGCCGCAGCCAAGGGCAGGTCGAAGCTGGGCAGGAACAGCTGCCAGGGTCCGCTGCGCCAGCCGAGCGAGCCCGCCGCGTCGGCGGGGTGGCGATGCTCGCGCGCGATCTCGACGCGCCGGCCGCGGCGCGCGATCAGGCACCGCGACAATGTAGCGCGCGCGCTGCCCGGGGTGAGTGCCGCCAGCGCCGCTGCCGCAGCTGCCTCCGCCGGAAGCTGCTCCGTGCCGCCGACGACCGCCAAGAGAGTGCGCAGGGCCAGCATTGCCGCCGAGCGGTCTTCCGCTTCAAGAAGTTCGGCATCGGCCTCCAGGACCGCGTCGTCAAGGACGATGCAGGTGGCCCGGATCAAGGCCGCCGCCCGACGGCCGAGGTCGGCGCGGGCGCCCTGCCGGTCATCGATTGCGGCGATGCCGTCGAAGGGCGGCTCGCCCGTCCGACGCCTCAGCCGCGCCCGCTCGAACGACGGGTCGAGATTGCTGGGATCCTCGATCCACGTCGCCCCCGCATCGGCCAGCAGCTCGCGCAGCTCGCGGCGCGAGGCGCGGAGCAGCGGCCGGACGATCCAGGTGACGCCGGCAAACAGGGTCGCCGGCGCCATGCCGGCCAGGCCGCGCCCCTCGCCGCGCAACGCGCGCATCGCTACCGTCTCGAGCTGGTCGTCACGCGTATGCCCGGTCAGCACCAGGTCGGTGCCGACCTCGGCCGCAGCCTCGGCGAGCAGGCGGTAGCGGGCATTCCTGGCGGCCGCCGGCAGACCCGTCGCCGGCTTGGGGCCGGACCATCGCTTGATCAGATGGCGCGTGTCGAGCTCGGCCGCCCAGGCGCCGACCGCCAGCGCCTCGGCTTGCGAGCCGGGGCGCAGGCCATGGTCGACGGTGACGGCGACCGGCGCCGCGGCGGCCCCCGTTGCGGCCAGCCATGCCCGGGTCAGGTAGACCAGCGCCGTCGAGTTGCCGCCGCCGGAAACCGCCAGCACGACCGCGCGCCGGTCGGCGCAGCAAAACGGCTGGTATTCTGTGCGGGCGAGGTACGGGATGAAGCGCTCGGCGGCGCGTGAGGAAATCGCTTGGCCGGCGTCAGCACGCCGCAAGCGATTGCTCCTGCTTGACCCGCTCCTTGAGCGCTCCCGAGACCTCGGGATAGCGCTTGCCGACCTCGGAGAAGGTGGCGCAGGCGACGTCGCGCTGGTTGAGCCCGAGCAGCGACACGCCGAGCTTGAACAGCATCTCCGGCGCCTTCTTCGACTTCGGGTAGTCCTTGTTGGCGGCCAGGAAGACCTCCGCGGCGTCGCGATATTTCTTCTGGCCGAGCAGCGATTCGCCGAGCCAGAAATGCGCATCCGGCGACTTGGCGTCCTCAGGGAAGCGGGCGATATGGTCACGGAAGCCGGCCTCTGCCGTGCCGTAGTCGCCCGACAGGATGAATTGGTAGGAGTTGCGGTAGAGCTCCTCGGGATCGTCGGTCGCCGGCAGCGCGGCGACCGTGGTGTTTTGCTGGTCGGGAGCGGCGGCCTCGCCGACCGGGCTGCCGCCGCTGATCGTCGCCTGGTCGCCGATGCTGCCGCCGGTGACGTTGCCGTTCTGGTCGAAGGTGATCGTGCCGAAGCTCTTGGACGCCTGGTCGGCGCTGCCCCGCGCCGGCGCCGCGGCGTCCGTTTGGCTCGACGTGCCCGTCGCTGCGGTGGTGGCGGGCGCAGTCTCGGCCGGCGCAGCCGCCGGCTGCTCGGTTTCGCTCTTCTTCTGGCTGGGGGCAGCGCTGCGGGGCTTGTTGCCGGGGTCCGAGCGCTTGCCGCCTTCGAGTTCCTGGAAGCGGAACTCGTTGTCTTCCTGCATCTTACGCAGCTGCTCCTGCATCTGCAGGAGCTGGAAGTTCAACTCCTCGATCGTGCCGTTCAGCTGCCGCACCTGCTCCTCGAGTGCGTTGACGCGCGGGTCTGCCGCTTGCGCCATGCGCACGTCCGGCTGGGCTGCCGGCGCATTGTGGCGGCCGAACCAGCCCTTGGGCAGCGGCACGGAGATGCCGGGCAGGATTTCCAGGCTGTTGCCCGACGCGCTGCGGTCGCCCGCCTGGGCCGAGGCGCTCAACGCCAGCAGCAGCACGGATCCACTCAAAATGGAACGAAAATTCATCAGCCTCTCGCTCTGGGAACGGGATGCGGATTGTCCTCGAACATAAGCCGCGGGCTTAACACGTAGTCCAGACTTCGGCCAAATTTTGTTGCCGCTGCGCCACATGCACAAAGGCGGCCGTTGCGGCCGCCTTTGCAGGTTGGTGTGACCGAAAAACCTCAGCTGCCGGCGGCGCCGTTGAGGACGGTGACCGCGCGGCGGTTCTGGCTCCAACAGGAGATGTTGTCGCAGACCGCGACCGGGCGCTCCTTGCCGTAGGAGATCGTCTTCATCCGGTTGGCGGCGACCCCACGGCCGATGAGATAGTCGCGGGTGGCCGCAGCCCGGCGGGCGCCGAGCGCCAGATTGTATTCGCGGGTGCCGCGCTCGTCGGCGTGACCCTCGATGGTGATGCGATAGTTGGCGTACTTGCTGAGCCACTGCGCCTGCTTGGCCAGCGTCGCCTGGGCGTCGGACCGGATCGAGGAGGAATCGGTATCGAAGAAGATGCGGTCCCCGACATTCACGGTGAAGTCCTGGGCCGAACCCGGCGTCGAGGCGCCCGCGCCCCCGAGGCCGAGATCTGCGGCGCTGTTGGCCATCTTCTTGTTGGCGCAGCCGCTGATCGCCAGGCCCGCGACGAGCGCCAGCATCAGGGGATTGGTTGTGAGTTTCGCGATGCGGCGCATGCCCGCCCTCTCCTTCAGCATTCGAGTGTGTTGATCACTCAGTAACCACGTTGCGGTTAACGACCGCTCAACAGGTACGGTTAATCCTTGGTTTCCGGAGCTGCTCCGCGGTCCCCGCCGGTGCCCCTTGCCGGTTGGCCGGGAACCCTAGGTGAAAATGCGGCCGAAAGGCGGCACCGCCCGCCGGAGCGGCTGCTCTGCGCCTGAATTGCGACATTCGGTCCAGCCTGCCGGTGGGCGGTCGGCCTATTCGAGCAAGGGTGACCAGGCGGGGTCGGACGCGAAATTGCTGGTCGGGATCGCCTGCTCATTGCGGCCGGTCAGATCGATCGAATAGAGCCGTGGCCCGCCGGAGCCTGCGGCTTCGCGGAAGAACATCAGCACGCGCCCGTTCGGCGCCCAGGTCGGCCCCTCCTGGGCAAATCCGCTCGACAGGATGCGCTCGCCGGAGCCGTCGGTGCGCATCACGCCGATCTGGAACTCGTTGCCGGTCTGCTTGGTGAAGGCGATGAGGTCGCCGCGCGGCGACCACACCGGGGTCGAATAGACGCCGTCGCCGAACGAGATCCGCTTCTGGTCGGAGCCGTCACGGGTCATCGTGTAGATTTGGGCGCGGCCGCCGCGGTCGGAGGTGAACACCACCTGGCTGCCGTCCGGCGAGTAGGACGGCGAGGTGTCGATCGAATTCGAGTTGGTGAGCCGGGTGGTCGTCCGGCTCCTGAGATCCATGGCGAAAATGTTGGAATTGCCGTCGTCGCGCAGCAGGCTCATGATCACCTGCTGGCCATCGGGGGAGAACCGCGGGGCGAAGGTCATGCCCGGGAAATTGCCGACCAGCTCGCGCTGGCCGGTCTCGATCTGCAGCAGATAGACCTGCGGCTGGCCGCTCTCATAGGACATGTAGGTGATTTCCTGGCGGCTCGGCGAGAACCGCGGCGTCAAGACGATCGAGCCCCCGTCCGACAGATAGCGCTGATCGGCGCCGTCCTGGTCCATGATGGCGAGCCGCTTCTTGCGCTTCTGCTTCGAGCCCGACTCGTCGACGAAGACGATGCGGGTATCGAAATAGCCCTTCTCGCCGGTCAGCCGCTCATAGATGGCGTCGGCGATGATGTGCGCGACCCGCCGCCAATTGCCCTTGTTGGCGAAGAACTGTTCTCCGGCGAGCTGCTGGCCGGCGAAGGTGTCCCACAGGCGGAATTCGGCCCGCAGCCGCCCGTCGGCCTCCTGGGTGACGCGGCCGGTCACCAGGGCCTGCGCGTTGATCACCTTCCAGTCCTCGAAGCGTGGCGCGACATCGGGGTTGGAGATCTTCTCGATGAAGGCGCCGTTGTCGATCGGCGCGAACAGGCCGGAGCGCTTGAGGTCGGCGGCCACCACGCCGGCGATCTGGGCGCCGAGCTGGTCGCCGGCCAGGAAGTCGGTGATCGCGATCGGCAGCGGCTCGATCGTGCCCTTGTTGACATCGATCTCGACCAGAGCACGTGCCGGCAGCGTTACGACCGTGCTGAACGCGGCGGCCATCGCGCCGATCAGCGCGAGCGTCTTCATCATTCTTTTCATGGGGTAAGCCTCACTAATCCAGGTCCCGGCGGCGGTCTTCAGAACATCTCGCTGGGATCGAAGTTCACGATCACGTCGGCCCAAGCCTCGTATTTCCCGGCCGGCAGATTGTAGGGAGCGCAGCGGGCCACCGCGCGCCGCGCGGCTTCGGCGGCGGCGCGCTCCACGCCGCTCGATCCGCCGCCGGAGATGATTTCGGGGCTGCCCTGCAGCGCGCCCGACGGGTCGAGCTTGAACTGCACCGAAACCTTCATGCTCTCGGCATCCTGCGCCCCGGCCGGGATGTTCCAGCAGCGCTGCACCTGGCTGCGCAGGGAATCCTCCTCGCTCTGGGTCAGCTTGGCGGAATTGGTCGGCTTGTCGCTGCCGAGCGCGGCGCTGTCGGTGGAGCGCTTGGCGCCGCCGCCCGAAGCCTTGTCCTTGTTGAGCAGCGCCGCCACCTGGTCGGCGTCGAACTGCTTCTCCTCCGATTTCGGCCTGCTCGCCTGCTCCGTCGGCTTGGCGGCATCCTTATTGTCCGGGGCCTTCGCCGTCTCGGGCTTGGGGGGCTGCGGCCGGGCCTCCGGGGAGGGTGCATTGGCCGGCAGCTGAACCGCCTCCTGCTCGGCGTTGTCGGCGACGATCGTCTCGGCGACCGGGTCGGGCTTGGGTTCCTGCTTGGGCTGCGGCTTCGGCGTCACGTCGGTCGCCGGCAGAGCGGCGGGCTTCTGCTCCGGCTGCTTGACCGGTTGAGGCTTGGGCTCGTCCAGCGGTTTCGGGGTCGGATTGGGTGACGGCTTGGGAATGGCCGAGGTTTGAACCTCGCGCGGCGTCGGCTCCGGCGTTGCCGGCTTGCTGGTATCGATGCTGTTGTCGCCGATTTTTTGCGCGTCCGGTACGATTGCGGGCTTCTTGGTCGGGGTCGGTGCCGGCTTGGCCGCCCGCTCGGCCTTCTTGTCGCCCTGCTGGATCTGGGTCACCGAGACGATCTCGACGGGCAGCGCCTCGACGTCGGCGACATCGAAGGCCTTCGGCGCCGACAGCGAGAACAGGCCGACGGCGAGCAGCGCCGCATGCCCGATCACCGAGGTGGTAAGCCCGGCCCGCATGGCCTATTGGCCGTCCTGTTCCTGCAGCGTGACCAGGCCGAGATTGCGATAGCCGGCGGCTGAGATGCGCGCCATGACGCGCATCACGGTGCCGTAATCGGCGGTCTTGTCGCCGCGTACATAGATGCGCTCGTCGTAGCCGGTGCGGGCGATCGCCTGCAGCTTCGGCACCACCTCGTCCAGCGGCACCTCGGTCTCCTGTAGATAGATCTGGCCGCCCTGATTGACCGACACCGTGATCGGTTGGGTCTCGGAGTTCATCGCCTTGGCTTGGGTTTCGGGCAGCTCGATCGGCACGCCGACGGTGAGCAGCGGCGCAGCGACCATGAAGATGATCAACAGCACCAGCATGACGTCGACGAACGGAGTGACGTTGATTTCCGACATCAAGCGATGATGGCGGCCGCGCCGCCGGTGACCGCGCGAGCCGCGGCCGCCTGTTTGTAAGGCTGACATCCCCATGGTGATTGACCTCAAGCCGCCTTCTGGAGGACTTTTTCATCTATTTGGCGCGACAGTATGGCGGAGAACTCGTCGGCGAAGCCTTCCATGCGCACGCCCAGCTTGCCGGCGTCCGACGAGAGCTTGTTGTAGGCGATGACCGCGGGGATCGCGGCGAGCAGGCCGATAGCGGTGGCAAGCAGGGCTTCTGCAATGCCCGGTGCCACCACCGCGAGATTGGTCGATTTCGACCCGGCGATCGCCTGGAACGAGGTCATGATGCCGACCACCGTGCCGAACAGGCCTATGAATGGTGCGGCCGAGCCGATCGTTGCCAGGAAGCCGAGGCGGCCCTCCATGCGTTCCATCTCGCGCGTCAGAGCGAGATCCATCGCCTTGTCGATGCGCGTCTGCAGCGCCAGCGGGGATTTCGCCCCCTTCTCGAAACTCTTTTTCCACTCCCGCATTGCCGCGACGAAGATCGCGCCCATGCCGCTGGTCTTGCGGTCCGACAAGGTTCGGTAGAGCTCCTCGAGCGACTGGCCCGACCAGAACACTTGCTCGAAGCGGTTCAGTGCCATGCGCATGCGGCTGTAGGCGACCAGCTTGTCGACGATGATCGCCCAGGTCCAGATGGAGGCGGCGAGCAGGCCGAGCATGACCAGCTTAACCACCCAGCCGGCCTGCAGGAACAGCGCCCAGATCGACAAATGCACGCCGGGTTCGGCGAGAGCTACGTTTTCCATCACACACCGTCCTTGAAGATGCCGAGCATCGGCTCGCGGCTGGTCCGCAGCCTGGAAAGAAGAGAGCGGGTAAAGAGGGCCATTTCGACGTCAGGTCTTGCAGTCACGGCCGCCGCACAATCGATCCAGCCGGCCGCAGCAGCAGACCGGCCTCCCCGGCACGGCACCGTTCCCGCGGCTTTTTAGGGTTAAATTTGGTGAAAGGAAGGCGCATCGGGATCCGCCCGTGGGTTGACCTTCCTCTCTTCATGAACCGTTAAGGTTAAGGATGGGTTAGGACCGAAGTCCGATCCGGATCACTCCGGAAGGAAGGAAGCGATCCACTCGCGGGGGAAACGCCGCGGCCGGCCATCCTCGCCGATGATCGCCGCTTCCACTCCCGCCTCCACCAATACGTCGGTGCCGCGCCGGAGCTGCTGGGCCATGAAGATGCGCGCGCCCGAAATCCGCTCCGTGCGCGTATCGATGGTCAGGATGTCGTCGATGCGGGCCGGCGCATGGAAGGTGATTTCCATCCTGCGGACCACCCAGACGATGCGCTCACCATGCTTGCCGGCGGCGAGCTCGGTGTGGTGGACGCCCGCCAGGCGCAGAAAGTCCGAGCGTCCGCGCTCGAAAAATTCGAGATAGCGGGCATGATAGACCACACCCGAGAAATCGGTGTCGGCATAGTAGACGCGCGCCATCAGCCTATGGCCGGTGGCGGTGAGCTCGCCCGACAGCCCGCCGGCGAGCCGATCCTCCTGGCTGCTTTCGTCGGCCGCCATCGAAATTTCCTTTCCGCCCCAACCTCTGCGCCGCGGCCGTGGTCAGTCACCGTCCTGAAACAGGCTGATCTGCTGCACGGCGAAGTCGCGTGGCGGATCAAGGCCGAGATGCTTCCAGGCGTTGCCGGTCAGCATGCGGCCGCGTGGCGTGCGCTGGATGAAGCCCTGCTGAATGAGATAGGGCTCGATGATGTCCTCGATGGCGTCGCGCGGTTCGGACAGCCCCGCAGCGATCGTCTCGATGCCGACCGGTCCGCCGCCATAGTTCCGGGCGATCATCGTCAGATAGCGCCGGTCGAGCTGGTCCAGCCCGAGCGCGTCGACCTCCAGCCGCGACAGCGCCTCGTCGGCCACCGTGCGCGTCACCTCTCGCGCCTGAGCGACGGCGGCGAAGTCGCGGACGCGCCGCAACAGCCGGCCGGCGATACGCGGCGTGCCGCGCGCGCGCCGGGCGATCTCGGCGGCGCCGTCGTCGGAGAGCGGCAGGCCGAGGATGCGGGCGCCGCGGCGCACGATCAGCTCGAGCTCGTCGACGGTATAGAAGTTCAGCCGGATGGGAATCCCGAAGCGGTCGCGCAGCGGATTGGTGATCAGCCCGAGGCGAGTCGTTGCAGCGACCAGGGTGAACTTGGCAAGGTCGATCTTCACCGAACGGGCCGCCGGTCCCTCGCCGATGATCAGGTCCAGCTGATAGTCCTCCATCGCCGGATAGAGGATCTCCTCGACCGCCGGGCTCAGCCGGTGAATCTCGTCGATGAACAGCACGTCGCGGTCTTCGAGGTTGGTGAGCAGCGCCGCCAGATCGCCGGCCTTGGCGATCACCGGCCCGGAGGTCGAGCGGAAGTTGACGCCGAGCTCGCGCGCCATGATCTGCGCCAGCGTCGTTTTGCCGAGGCCTGGCGGGCCGACGAATAGCACGTGGTCGAGCGCCTCGCCACGCTGCTTGGCCGCCTCGACGAACACTTTGAGGTTGGCGCGCGCCGCGGCCTGGCCGACGAACTCGTCGAGCATCTGCGGCCGGAGCGAGGTTTCGACGTCCTCGCCACGCTTGTCCGAAGCGATCAGGCGCGGGCCGAGGCTCATCGGCCGACCGCCGGCATCGGATCGGCTCGCGGCCTCACCGCGCCAGCTCCTTCAGCCCCAGCCGGATCAGCTTGGCCGAATCGGCTGCCTCGCCGGCACTCTTCAACGCCGCGGCAACGGCGCCGGCGGCGGTGTCGCGGGGGTAGCCGAGGTTGACCAGCGCCGACACCGCATCTGCGATCGGGGCCGGTGCGATGCCGTCGCCGAGCTCCTGCTTCAGGCCGATGGTCCCGGTGGCCGGCCCGGCGAACGCCGGGGCCTTGGTCCTGAGCTCGGTGACGATACGCTCGGCCACCTTCTTGCCCACGCCCGGAGCGCGCGACACCGTGGCGATATCGCGCAGCGCCACGGCATCGGCAAGTTCGGCTGGCGGCAAGGTCGACAGCACCGCCAGCGCCACCTTGGCCCCGACGCCCTGAACGCTCTGCAGCAGGCGAAACCACTCCCGCTCGAGCGCAGTCCGAAACCCGTAGAGCCGCAGAATGTCCTCGCGCAGATAGGTGTCGATGAACAGCGTCACCCCCGTGCCGGGCGCCGGCAGGCCGGCCAGCGTGCGCTGCGGGCAGAAGGCGACATAGCCGACGCCGTTGACGTCGATCACGCAACTGTCCTCATCGACGGCGTCGAGGATCCCTGTCAGCTTGCCGATCATCCTGGAATTCCCGTCTCGAATCGCCGCCAGCCCGAGCATGACGCACGGTCGGTGGCCGGCCAAGAGAGTTGGTGGCAGCGCCGGCAGAGGTCAAGGCGGTCGCCACGCTAACCGGCAAGCGCTGCCAGCCGTGACCGGCTTTGCCGGTGATGGGCATGGCAGATCGCAATCGCCAACGCATCGGCGGCATCGTCGCTGTCGAACCCGGCCCGCGGCAGCAGCACTTTCACCATCAGGTGGATCTGCCGCTTGTCGCCGTGGCCGACCCCGATGACCGTCTTCTTGATCGCGTTCGGCGCATATTCGGCAACGCTCAGTCCGGCGCGCGCCGGCACCAGCATGGCAATGCCGCGCGCCTGTCCAAGCTTCAGCGTCGCCGCCGCGTCCTTGTTGACGAAGGTCTGTTCCACCGCGGCTTCGTGCGGCGCATGAAGGCCGATCACCCCTACCAGGCCGTCATGCAGCTGGCACAGGCGCACGGCAAGCCCAGCCTTGTCGTCGGAGCGTACCGTGCCGGCGGCGACGAAGCGCAGGCCGCTGCCGAGGTGCTCGACGATGCCCCAGCCGGTGCGCCTGAGCCCCGGGTCGATCCCGATGATGCGAATCGCCTCGACCATCGCGGCAGTGTAGCGGCGATGCCGGACAAAGCCAGCAAGGCTTCAGCCGCGCGCGAAAGCGGTGTGGAGCAGGCTGATCTGGTCGTAGACCGGATTGCTGCAGCGCGGAGCCGGGCCATGCTGCGGGCCGCTTGCGCTGCCGTAGATCTGCTCGTCCATGCGGCGCACCACGCCCTGCAGCGACAGCGAGCGCGCGACCAGTTCGCGAAACCCTTCCGGCAGCTCGCCCCAGCCAAGTGCGCTGTCTCTGGCCGAGCTGGTGTCGAGCCGTACCTTGGACTTTTCGATCGCCACCTGGTCGCGGGTCATCTCGCCGGCATTGGCGGCGCGCTGCAGGAGCAGCCAGGATGCCACCTGCATCAGCCGCGTGGTGAGCCGCATCGATTCGGCCGCGTAGAGCGTCGCGGCGACGCGCGACAGGCGCTTGGCCTCCAGCCGGCCCTCGCCGTCGAGATACTCCGCCGCCTGTTCGACCAGGCGCATACCTTCATTGTAGAGCGGCTTGAACGAAGGAGAGAACACGCGGCGCTCGGCCAGCTTGATGGTCTGCGCAGTTTTACCCTCGCTCATGGATTGACGCCCCTGAACATCCCGGAACACCCGAATTTTCGGCCGGCCACCCTGAAGCTCTGCAAGACCCCGATCCTGCAGCAATGCCGGAGGCCGCAGGATGCTCCCCCGGCGGCGGCAAGGCAAGCCTATGTTTAACAGAGAGTTAATTGCCGGGATCATCGTTAGAGATGAGCAGGACAAAAAAAGAGCCGCAAAAGCGGCTCTCGGGAGTTAAACAGGGAGGCGTCAAACGGAGTGGCTCCAACCACTCGGTAAGAATCCAGATCACTGGATACCAATAGTAAACAGCCGTAAAGCTTAATGGAGCGTTAACATACCCGAAGAAATACACGGTCTTGTCAGCCGGATTGTTGGGCCGGGCATGCCGGACCTCTTCGTATGTAGAGGCATTCCGCAGAAGAACCTACATCTCCTTGGCAAGCTCACGCAGGCGGAACTTCTGGATCTTGCCGGTCGAGGTCTTCGGGATTTCGGTGAACACCACCGCCTTGGGATTCTTGAAGCGGGCGAGCAACGACCGGCAATGGTCGAGCAATTCGGCTTCCGTGGCGCTGCGGCCTGGCTTCAGCTCGACGAAGGCGATCGGCGTCTCGCCCCATTTCTCGTCGGCCCGCGCCACGACGCCGCAAAACGCCACAGCGGGGTGCTTGTAGAGCGCCTCCTCCACCTCGATCGAGGAAATGTTCTCGCCGCCTGAGATGATGATGTCCTTGGAGCGGTCCTTGAGCTGGATGTAGCCGTCAGGGTGCATGACGCCGAGATCGCCGGAGTGGAACCAGCCGCCGGCAAAGGCGTCATCGGTGGCGGCGCGGTTTTTGAGGTAGCCCTTCATGACGATGTTGCCGCGGAACATCACCTCGCCGAGGGTCTCGCCATCGGCCGGTGTGGCGTCCAGCGAGTGCGGATCGCGGACCGTCAATCCCTCCAGGGCGGCATAGCGGACGCCCTGCCGCGCCTGCAGCGCCGTGCGCTCGGCCTTCGGCAGGTCGTTCCAGTGGTCGTGCCACTCGTTGACGACCGCCGGTCCATAGGTTTCGGTCAGACCGTAGAGGTGGGTCACGACGAAGCCCGCATCCGCCATGCCGGCCAGCACCAATTCGGGCGGCGGGGCGGCGGCGGTGTTGAACGTCACGGTCTGCGGAAAGCTGCGCTTGTCCTCGTCCTTGGCGTTGATCAGCGTCGCCATCACGATCGGCGCCCCGCAGAGATGGGTGACGCCGTGCTCGGCGATGGCATCGTAGATCGCCTTGGCGCGCACCCAGCGCAGGCAGACATGGGTCCCGGCCTGCAGCGCCAAGGTCCACGGGAAGCACCAGCCGTTGCAATGGAACATCGGCAAGGTCCACAGATAGACCGCATGCTTGCCCATGCCGGCATGGACGGTGTTGGCATAGGCCATCAGCGCGGCTCCGCGGTGATGGTAGACGACGCCCTTGGGATTGCCGGTGGTGCCCGACGTGTAGTTGAGCGAGAGCGCATCCCATTCGTCGTCGGGCATCGCCCAGGCGAAATCGGGATCGCCTTCGGCAAGCAACGCCTCGTAGTCGAGCCCGCCGAGAGGCTCGCCCTTGGGATAGGGCGCATCGGCCCCGTAGTCAGGATCGTCGAACTCGACGATCAGCGGCTTGGCTTTGGCGATGGCGAGCGCCTCCTTGACCACGGCCGAGAACTCGCGATCGACGATCAGCACCCGGCTCTCGGCGTGGTCGAGCTGAAAGGCGATCACCCCGGCGTCGAGCCGCGTGTTGAGCGAATGCAGCACCGCCTTGACCATCGGCACGCCGAAATGCGCCTCCAGCATCGGCGGCGTGTTCGACAGCATCACCGTCACCGTGTCGCCCTTGCCGATGCCGCGTCCGGCGAGCGCGCCGGCGAGCCGGAGCGACCGCCGCCAGAAGTCGCGGTAGGAGATGCGCTGGCCCCCGTGGACGATCGCCGGGTGGTCCGGATAAGTCTTTGCCGCCCGCTCGAGAAGCGTCAGCGGCGTCAGCGGCTGATAGTTGGCGACGGTCCGCTCGAGGCCGATGTCGTAAATGCTGGGCACGCGATTTGTCTCCGCAGGATCGGCCGGTGATCCTAGCGGCCGGCCGCCGGCCCGTCATCCGCGAAGTGCAGTCAGCGGGCTGCCGGCCAAGCGATCGGCGCGGGGCCGGCGGTCCGCGACGGAACCGGGCGCTGAGCGCCGGAGACGCCGATCCTGGCCAGCCATTCCAGGTAGTAGGCAAAACCGAACTGCAGCGCGATGCCGGTTCCCATCAGGATGGCGTCGTAGCCGAACCCTCCCGGGGACACCACCTTCATCGTTTGCGCCACCATGGCAAGCAGCGTACCGGCGACGAACACCGGCAGGGAGTGCTTGCCGAGCACGGCAAGCGGATTGTCGGCGCGGGTGCGGGCGAGCCGCGAGAGCGCCGGCACCGCGACGATCAGATAGGCCAGGGCCAGCACGTGCACCAGGCGCGACAGCGACAGATAGGTCTTGTCGAAGCCGGTGATCACGGTGGGCAGTCCAGAAGCCGTCTCGACCCCCCATAGCGGGATGCGCACCCAGAGCAGCGCGCCGATCAGGTAGAAGATCGCGCCGGCCACCATCACCCGGTTGAGCCGGATCTCGCCGCCGCGCTTGACGTGCATGACGCCGGCCATGCCGATGACGAACAGCAGCTGCCATGACAGGGGGTTGAGGAACCAGACGCCTTCGCCGGGATAGTTGTGCGGCGCGATCTGGAAGATGCCCGCCGCCAGCCACAGCGCCGCCGAAGCCGAGATCATCAGCCGCAGGCTGATGGCGCCGAGCGCCAGAAACAGCGGGGTCAGCACCAGCACCACGGCATACATCGACAAGATATTGTTGTAGCCGACCTGATGGCCAAGCGTGGCGATCCCGAACAGCGCCTCCGGCGTATCCTGGATGATCAGCTCGATATTGATCAGCTTGAGCAGGTCCGGACGCGCGAAATGCAGCGCGGCGGCGGAGAAGATGCCGAGCGTCGCCACGGTGGTGACGATGTGGGTGACATAGAGAACGCCGGCCCGCCGCCATGCCTTGAGCGTCAGTCTGAGCCGGTTGCCAGGCGTGAACTTGGTGCCGTAGGCAAGGCCGAAGGCGATGCCTGAGATCAGCACGAAGGCTTCGGCCGAGTCGGAAAAGCCGAGATTCTTGTGCGTGAGATGCTCGAAGATCGTGCCCGGCACATGGTTGATGAAGATGGTGAGCAGCGCCAGGGCACGGAAAACATCGAGACGCGTGTCGCGTTCGGGATCGGGGATGCTGGTCATTTCAGTCGCAGGTCTGTTCACACACACAAAATTGCCGGCGCTTGAGCCGAAGCACCGGATCTCCCGAATCTAATCTCCCAATTCCCGAGAAAGATGACAGTTGGACGAAATCGCTCGTCACGTTTTCTAACCGGGTTTCATCGATCGCCGGACGTTGCCATCCTGCTGACGCGCGACGACAAGGCTCGGCGACGCACCTGTTCAAGCCGGCCGGCTTGCTCTATGCCGGCCTGCCGACGACAGCTTCCTGCCGTCGCCGCAACGCACCGCAAACGGCCGAAACATGACCGCCTCTCCGCCTCCCGACCGCTGCCGCCTGGTCCTGATCACGCCCGCCGGCCTGCCGGCGCCGGCGCTCAAGGCGCGGCTCGCCGAGGCGCTCGCCGGCGGCGACGTCGCCTCCGTGATCGTGCCGCAATATGGCGTGCCGGAGCCGGCCTTTCAGGAGCTGGCCGAGGCCTTGGTGCCGGTGGTTCAGGCAGCCGGCGCCGCCGCAGTGCTTGCCGGAGAGACGCGGATCGCCGACCGCGTCGGCGCCGACGGCGTCCACCTCGATGTCCGCCCCGACGTGCTCGGCGAGGCCGTAAGCCGTCTGCGCCCCCGGCTGATCGTCGGCGCCGGGGCCATCCGGTCCCGCGAGGACGCCCTGGCTTGCGGCGAATTGCAGCCCGATTACGTGTTCTTCGGCCGCTTCGGCTATGACACCCGCGCCGAGCCGCATCCGCGCAACCTGGCGCTCGCCGAATGGTGGGCGGAGATGATCGAGATCCCCTGCATCGTGCTGGGTGGCTCGGCGGTCGGCTCGGTCGAGGCCGCCGCGCTGACTGGCGCCGATTTCGCCGCGCTGTCGCAGGCCGTTTTCGGAGCCGACGCCGACCCGGCCGCGGCGGTCGCTGCCGCCAACGCGCTGCTTGACGAAAAAGCGCCGCGTTTTACCGGTTAGAAGCCGCGGTGTCTGCCCGAATCGCCGCCCGTTTCGCCCTGGTCGCGCTGCTTTTTCTGGCAGCGCTGCCGGCGCTGGCGGCCGCCGGTGTCGACCACAACCTCGACCCGGACAAGGTCGACCCCAAGCGCTTCGGCGGCCGGCCGCCCGACCTGGCCTATGGCGCTTACCAGCGCGGCTATTACAAGACCGCCTACGATCTCGCTTTGCCGCTGGCCAAGAAGGGCGAGCCGGCGGCACAGGTATTGGTCGCCGAGATCCTGTCACGTGGGCTCGGGGTGAAGCGCGACGAAAAGGCGGCGGCAAAATGGTACGAGGCGGCGGCCGAACAGGATGTGCCCGATGCGCAGGTGCAATATGCGTTGATGCTGATCGATGGCCGCGTCGTCAAGCAGGACAGGAAGGAAGCGCTGGCCCTGATGCAGGCGGCGGCCGAGGCCGGGCTGCCGCTTGCCCAGTTCAACTACGGCCAGCTTCTGGCGGAGCGTGACTCGAGCCCCAAGGGGCTCACCGAGGCGCTGCCCTATTACCGGCGCGCGGCGGAAGCGGAACTGCCCGATGCCGAATACGCCATGTCGCAGCTCCTGTCGGCAGGGGCCGGCGGCAAGGTCGATGAAGCCGGCGCGCGGCAATGGCTGGAACGGGCCGCCAAGCACAATTTCGATACCGCCCAGCTCGATCTCGCCACCTGGATGATCAACGGCCAAGGTGGCCCGCGTGATTCCAAGGGCGGGTTCGCCTGGATGAAACGGGCGGCCGAGGGCGGCAACGTCGCCGCCCAGAACCGGCTGGCCAAGCTTTACATGGAAGGGATCGGCACCGAGCCGGACAGCATCTTCGCCGCCGCCTGGTACCTGTTGGCGCGACGCGCCGGGCTGGTCGATCCGACGATGGAGGATTTCATGAACGGCCTGACCGACGACGAGGTCAAGCTGGCCGCCGGGCGCGCAGGCCGCCTGCGCTAAGTCTTGCCTCGCCACCGGTTTTGTGGTCATGGAGGCGCCGGTCAGGCGGCGACATCCCTTCCGAAAGAACTGAAGACATGACGAAGATCAACGGCAACGAAATTCGTCCCGGCAACGTCATCGAGCACGATGGCGGGCTCTGGGTGGCGGTCAAGACCAATGCGGTCAAGCCGGGCAAGGGGGGTGCCTACAACCAGGTCGAGCTCAGGAACCTGATCAACGGCACCAAGCTCAACGAGCGGTTTCGCTCCGCCGAGACGGTCGAGCGGGTCCGCCTCGAGCAGAAGGACTTCTCCTTTCTCTACGAGCAGGGCGATGCGCTGGTGTTCATGGATACAGAGAGCTACGAGCAGCTCGAACTGCTCAAGGAGTTCGTCGGCGAGCGCGCCGCCTTTCTGCAGGATGGCATGATGGTCACGGTCGAGCTTTATGAGGAGCGGCCGATCGGCATCTCGCTGCCGGACCAGGTGACGCTGACGATCACCGAGGCCGATCCCGTCGTCAAAGGCCAGACCGCCGCGTCGTCCTACAAGCCGGCGGTTCTGGAGAACGGCATTCGCGTGCTGGTGCCGCCGTTCATCTCGTCGGGCGAGCGCATCGTCGTCGACACCAACGAGATCACCTACATACGCCGGGCCGACTGAGCGGCCGAGGGGACAGCCGCGAGATGGCCCGCTCAGCCCTCCTCAACGTCATGGTGCAGGCGGCGATGAAGGCCGGCCGCGCCTTGGCGCGCGATTTCGGCGAGGTGCAGAACCTGCAGGTGTCGCTGAAGGGGCCGGGCGACTATGTCAGCCAAGCCGACCGCCGGGCCGAGCAGATCATCTACACCGAGCTTGCCCGTGCTCGTCCCGGCTATGGGTTCTTGATGGAAGAGCGCGGCGCCGTCGCCGGCGAAGACAGCCAGCATCGCTGGATTGTCGATCCGCTCGACGGCACCACCAATTTCCTCCACGGCATTCCGATCTTTTCGATCTCGATCGCGCTCGAGCGGCAGGGACAGCTGGTCGCCGGGGTCATCTACAATCCGGCGATGGACGAGCTCTATACGGCCGAGCGCGGCGGCGGCGCCTTCCTCAACGATCGGCGCCTGCGCGTGGCGGCCCGCACCCGGCTGTCCGATGCCGTGATCGGCACCGGCATCCCCCATCTCGGCCGCGGTCAGCACGGCGCCTATCTGATTGCGCTGCGCCATGTCATGGGCGAGGTCGCCGGCATCCGGCGGCTGGGCTCCGTCGCGCTCGATCTCGCCTATGTGGCGGCCGGGCGCATGGACGGGTTCTGGGAAGAGTGGCTCTCGGCCTGGGATCTTGCTGCCGGCATCCTGATGATCCGCGAGGCCGGCGGCTTCGTCACCGATCCCGATGGCGGCCAGGAGATGCTCGACAAAGGCGGGCTGATCGCCGGCAACGAGGCCATCCATCGACTTTTGTCGAAGGCGCTGAAGGCCCCCCTGCCCTCGCAATAGCGCCGCGCGCTTCCCATCTTGGCAGGGTGATGCCTTGGCCACCGCAGATTGGGGAACCACCGTTGCACGACAACGCCGGCTCGGCAGAAGACCGCACCGTCCCGTTCATCGGCCGCTTCGTCTTAAGCCGCGCCGAACTCGTCGCGGACGGCATCGTGCAAGGCACGGCCGTCGCCGGGGCGCTGGTGGGCGGCGTCGCGCTGTTGTGGGCCGCGACCGATCACACCGGTCCCGGTGAATACGCCGCGGCGGTGCTCTACGTCGTCTCGCTGCTCGCCGTGCTGACCATCTCGCTGATCTACAATCTGTGGCCGATCTCACCGACCAAATGGCTGCTGCGCCGCTTCGACCATGCCGCCATCTACCTATTGATCGCCGGCAGCTACACGCCATTCCTGGCCCAGCTGAAGGACGCGGCGGTGGGCTGGATGGTGGCGGCGGTGGTATGGGGCGGGGCGGTGATCGGCATGGCGCTGAAACTGTTCTTGCCCGGCCGCCTCGACCGGCTGGCAGTGCTGTTCTGCCTAGCGATCGGCTGGAGCGGCGTTGCCGTCGCCGATCACCTGTTCGGCGTGCTGCCGCCCACCGCCATTACCCTGCTCGCGGCCGGCGGCATCGCCTACTCGCTCGGCACGGTGTTCTTCATCTGGCACAGCCTGCCGTTTCAGACGGCACTCTGGCACGGCTTCGTCGTCATCGGCGCAACCCTGCATTTCGCCGCGGTGACCGACCTGCTGGTCGTCGCGCGGCTGGCTTGATCCAAGGCTTGGAGTGATCTGGTCTAGGCCGGCTCGATCTCGGCCTGCAGCGCGGCGATGTGCTGGGCTGCGGCCAGGGCCGCAGCCTCCTCGATCGCGCGAAAGCGGCTGACCACTGCCAGGCCGACGGGCGTCAGCCGCGCGCCGCCGCCACGCCGGCCACCCGTCTGGGCGGCGACCACGGGCTTGCCGAACAGCTGGTTCATCTCCTCGACCAAGTCCCAGGCATGCTTGTAGGACATGTTCATCTGCCTGGCGCCGGCCGAGATCGAGCCGCAGGCGGCGATCTGTTCAAGCAGCTCGATCTTGCCCGGCCCGATCCGGCCGGCCGGATCGAAATTCACCCTGAGGCTGAGCGAGGCCATCGCGGTGTTCCCCAGACATCAACTGTCGGCAACCATGACCCAACCGCGCCGATCAAGGCAAGTCTTGGTGGTCTGCCGGCGCGGCGTATGCCGCATTGTAGCCCTCGAAGGCGACGGCTTTGACCACGGCGAACACCGCCCGCCCGGGAGCCAGTTCGAGCTGCGCGCGCGAGCGGCGCGTCACCCGGGCGAGCAGCCGATCCGCCCCGCTGCGCAGCGCCAGCAGGACATCCACGGGTCCGTCTTCGCGCAGCTCCTCGACCGTGGCCGCCAGCACGTTGAGCGCGCTGATCTCGGATGGCGGCGCCATCGCGATCATCACGTCGCGCGCCCGGATCCGCGCGCGAAGCTTGGCCCCCGGCGGAACCTCGACGCGCGGCACACGCCATTCGCCGGCAGTCGAGCGCAGCACGCTCAGGCCGAATTCGGCATCCTGGCCGACCATGACGAGATCGATCAGGGCGCTTGCTTCGTCCCGACCGGCCGTGTCGGCAAGATCGAGACGTGACAACAGCCCTGCCGCCGGGCCGCATGCCTCGATCTTGCCTTCGGCCATGATGACGAGGTCGGTGGCGAGGCGCGCCACTTCGGCGATGGCGTGGCTGACATAGACGATCGGGATCTCAACCTCGTCGCGCAGCCGCTCGATATAGGGCAGGATTTCGGCCTTGCGGCCTTCGTCGAGCGCGGCCAGCGGCTCGTCCATCAGCATGAGCTTGGGGCTGGCGATCAGCGCCCGGCCGATCGCGACCCGCTGCTTTTCGCCGCCCGATAGGCGGCTTGGCCGCCGCTCGAGCAACTCGCCGATGCCGAGCAGGTCGACCACCCGGCCGAAATCCGCATAGCGCTCGCCTGCGGGGGTAAAAAAGCGGCCATATCGAAGGTTCTGGCGCACCGTCAGGTGCGGGAACAGCCGCGCATCCTGGAACACATAGCCGATCCGGCGCCGGTGCTTGGGCACGAACACCCGCGCCGCGGTGTCGACAAGCACCCGCCCGTCGACGGCGATCCGGCCCTCTGCCGGCCGGGTGAGGCCGCCGATCAGGTTGACCAGCGAGGTCTTGCCGGAGCCGGATGGACCGAACAAAGCGGTCAGCCGGCCACGGCTCTCGAACGCCGCGTCGAGGGCGAAGCTGCCGAGACGCTGACGCACGCTGACCGCGAGCGTCATTCGATCTCCATGGTCCGGCTCACCCGCCGCGCCAAGAGCTCGGAGGCGATCAGCGCAATCATGGCAATGGCAATCGAGATCGCCGTCAGCCGCAAGGCGCCGGTCTCGCCGCCCGGAACCTGGGTGAAGGTATAGATCGCCGAGGGCAGCGTCTGCGTCTCCCCCGGAATGTTGGAGACGAAGGTGATGGTGGCGCCGAACTCGCCCATCGCCTTGGCGAAGCACAGCACCATCCCGGCGATGATGCCGGGCAGAGTGAGCGGCAAGGTGATGGTCAGGAACACCCAGGCAGGGGCCGCGCCAAGCGTGCCGGCCGCCGCCTCCAGCCGGCGGTCGACGGCCTCGAGCGACAGCCGGATCGCCCTTACCATCAGCGGGAATGCCATCACCCCGCAGGCGAGTGCTGCGCCCGTCCAACGAAATGCAAAGACGACGCCGAAGGTATTGTCGAGGAATGCCCCCACCGGGCCGCGGCGGCCGAAGGTGAGCAACAGCAGATAGCCGGTGACCACCGGCGGCAGGATCAGCGGCAGATGGACCAGGCCGTTGACCAGCGACTTCGCCCAAAATTCCTTGCGCGCCAAGAGATACGCAATGGCGATGCCGAACGGCAGACTGACGATCGTCGCCCAGGTCGACACCTTGATGGAGAGCCGCACCGCATCCCACTCGTCAGGGCTCAGTTGCGCCCACTGCATCGGCTGCCGTGCCCTCTCCCTCTGGCCAGTCCTGTGCGATTCCCGGGACGCTTCTTCCGGTTGTCCGTCTGGAATTGCGGAAGGCGAAGATCTACGGCTTCAATACCGTAAAGCCCTGTGCCTCGAACAGCTGTCTGGCCTTGTCGGACTGCAGAAAATCGAGGAACGCCGCGGTATCGGCGGCCTTGGCGGCTGCGGTTGCAGCCACCGGATAGATGATCGGCTTGTGCGAATCGTCCGGGAAGGTGCCGACGATCCTCACCTTGGGATCGGCGGCGGCGTCGGTCTGGTAGACGATGCCGAGCGGCGCCTCGCCGGTCGAGACGAGTGCAAGCGCCGCGCGCACGTTCTCCGCTTGCGCTATGCTTTTCTCGACCGAAGCCCAAACGCCGAGCGTTTCCAGCGCTTCCTTGCCGTATTTGCCGGCCGGCACCGAATCGACATTGCCCATCGCCAGCTTGCCGTCGCCGAGCAATCCGGCAAGGTCGAAGCCTTTGACGATATCGGCCTTGGCCGCCGAGTCCGCCGGTGCAACGAGCACGATCCGATTGCCGAGCAGTTGGTGCTCGGTGTCCTTCTTGGTCAGTTTGCGGTCGGACAGATAGGCCATCCAGTCGAGATCGGCGGAGATGAAGACGTCGGCCGGCGCCCCCTGCTCGATCTGCTTGGCCAGGGCAGAGCTCGCCGCATAAGAGATGGTGGCGCTCTTGCCGGTCTTAGCCTTCCACGCCGCGTTGATGTCGTCGAGCGCGTTCTTCAGGCTGGCCGCGGCAAAGACGGTAACCTGATCGGCAGCGCGCGCAGCCGGCAACCCGCCCGCCAGCGACACCGCCAGCGCCGCCAAGGCCAGCAGCGCCCGCAATCCAAATCCTCTCCTGGTCGGCATGCCGGATGTGCTCCCTTCCCGATGTTCGACGTCCGACGCCGCTCAGTCCCCTGCTGCGGCCATCGATATATTCAATCAAACATAACACCGGCCGCGCGTCCAGCCGTGCACTTTCCGGCGGAAGCTTCAGGCAAGGGGCTTCGACAGCGACGCGACCGTCTGCAGGGCGCCGTCGAGCAGTTCGCCCTTCTCGTCCATGAGAGCGGCCTCGCGCAAGCGCCGCAGCCAGTCGGCGCCGTCGCTGCGCCCGGCGAGCTGCGGGACGGCGCTCAACACCCGGTCGAACTTGGATTGGCCGCGCGCATGGGTGTCGCTGTAGCCCTTGATCAGCCGGCGGCAGTTGAGGATCTCGACGGCGAGGTCGTAGTGCTCCGGGGCGTGGACCCGCGCCAGCGCGAACCAGGCCTGGAGATGCCGGGATTCGACCTGGTGACGAAGCAGACGGCGGCGGTAGCGGCTGAGCCCGGCGATCAGCCATAGGACCGCAAAGCCGCCCAGGCTGTCGGTGCGCACCCGCCTGCCGCGATTGATGAGGCGGTCGAGAGTGCGGGCAAGCCGTGGCCGCGCCTCGATGGCGCGGCCGAGGCCAGCAGGCAAGGTGCCGCAGAACTCCTCGATGCGCGGATGGAAATATTCGGTTACCTGGACCACCGATCGCGCATCGGCAGCGACGGCGCGCCGCACCCTGGCAGTGCGCGCCGCGCGCGTCTTCAGGTCGGCCACCCTGAGGATGTCGTCGTAGCACATCGCGTTGGCGAGATGTTTGGCAGCCGCCACCGACAGCCTGTGGCCGTGGGCGTCGTCGTCGAGCGCCAGCGCCTGTGCGAGCCGGTCGAGATATTCACCGCCATAGGCCGGGTCCTGATAGTCGACCACCTTGGCGAGCCCGCGCCGCGCCATCTCACGCACGCCGGCGGGGAGGCCATCGGCACGCGCCTGGAGCGCGCGCCAGGCGGCAAGCAGCCGCGGCGGCCCGCCGACCCCGGACGCCGCCGGCCGCGCCCGCTCGGCCGAGCCGCCCCCCGGCGGCGCCGCCTCGCCGCCCTCGTCCGCCCGCCGAAAGGCCTCGGCGAACGCGGCGAGACTTGCCGCAACGCCCCGCTCGGAGGCACGGATCGCCGCTTCATAGCTGTCGCGGGCAAACGGCAGCGCCCCCGAACCGGCCAGCGCCCCGAACAGGCTTGCCGAGATCACCGAGCCGGCCGCGACTGCGATCGCCTCCATGTCGAAGGCGACGACGCGCCGCGCGGCGGCGCCGGCTGCTTTCTCCACCGCCGCCGCCGGTGCCCGGCCGTCGCCCGGAACGATCTTTTCCGAAACCGCCGGGATGCGGTGCGAGGAGGCGATCAGTGTCGTCCGGTCCGGGGTGACGAAGCCGCGCATCGCGGCCCGCCCGGCCTCCATCAGTTCGGCCGCAATGACGATGTCGACATCGCCCTGCGCCGGCGACAGCGCAAACACCGGCTGCTTGCCACGGTCGGGGCTGAGCTCGATGTAGTAGATCGTCGCCCCGGTGCGCTGGGCGACGCCCGCCACCGAGGTCGACTGGGCAACA
The DNA here is from genome assembly GCA_963791325.1 of uncultured Alphaproteobacteria bacterium. GTDB lineage: Bacteria > Pseudomonadota > Alphaproteobacteria > Rhizobiales > Rhizobiaceae > JBEVJK01. The sequence goes on from CAWBRU010000016.1 coordinate 83,308, forward strand.
AAGCCGCTGCGTTCGGCAGCGTCGACGATCCAATCGGCCAGCACGCCGCCGCCTTGGCCGCCGACGGCCAGCACGGCGATCTTGATCAGACCGCCGCTCTCCGGCACGAGCCGCGGCTCCGGCAGCACCGTATCAGGCATCGGAGAACGCCAGCCGGCGGCGTTCGCGCCGCCGCTGCAGCAAGCCGATCGCGGCACGGCGCAGCCGATCGAGCGCCCGCTCGGCGCGGCCGGGATTGTGCACCGTGTCGGCCCGATAGAAGGACGGGCACAGCACGGCGGCATCGGCGACCTCGCCGCAATTGCCGCAGCCGACGCAGTTCTGGTCGATATGAGCGACCGGATCGTCGCGCAGCGGATCATCGAGGCTCTTGACCGACAGCGATGGGCAGCCCGACAGCCGCATGCAGGCGTGATCGCCGGTGCAGACATCCTCGTCGACGCCGAATTTGGGTTTCACCACCCGTGTGCCGCCCTTGATCGCCCGATCGAGCAAAGGCCGCTCGCGTCGTTGGCGATTGAGCATGCATTCGGACGACGCCACGATCACCTTCGGTCCGGACTCGGCGGTGGTCAGCGCCTCCTTGAGCGTCGCCCGCATCGTGCCGACATCGTAGGTGTCGGTGATATGGCGCACCCAGTTGACCCCCATCCCCTTCACCGCTTCGGTGATCGGATGCTTGGTCGACTTGGACCGGTTGGCGGCGCGCGAGGACAGGATGTCCTGGCCGCCCGTCGCCGCGGAGTAGTAGTTGTCGACGACGACGATGACCCCGTCATTGCGGTTGAACACGGCATTGCCGATCGACGAGGTCAGGCCGTTGTGCCAAAAGCCGCCGTCCCCGACGAAGGAGATCGAGCGCCGCTTGGCCTCCGGCGCGTTGAAAGCCGATGCCGAAGCCGGGCCGAGGCCGTAGCCCATCGTCGTGGCGCCGAGCTCGAAGGGCGGCATGATCGAGAACAGATGGCAGCCGATATCGGAGGCGATGTGGTGCTTGCCGAGCTCCTGCTCGGTGAGCTTGGTGGCGGCGAAGATCGGCCGCTCCGGGCAGCCGACGCAGAAGCCCGGCGGTCGCGCCGGAACCATCGCCGCCAGCTCGGGGGCCCCGGCAGCCGGCTTGACCGCGTTGGGCGCACGGATGGTGGCCGGTAGCAGCTGCGGCGCTTCGGCGCGCAGGAACGCCTCGACGCCGTCGAGCATCACCTGGCCGGTGTACTCTCCGGCCATTGGCAGATACTCCTTGCCGACCACGCGCGCCGTGCCGCCGCGCTTGTGCAGCAGCGCCGCGAACGCCTGCTCGATATAGTTGGGCTGGCCCTCCTCGACCACCAGCACCGCATCCTTGCCCTCGGCAAAGCCAAGGAATTCCTCGTCGATCAGCGGGTAGGCGGCATTGAGCACATAGAGCGGCACGTCCGTTTCGCCGTAGAGGTCGGCCAAGCCGAGCCGCTGCAAAGCCCGGATCACGGCATTGTACATGCCTCCCTGCATGGCGATCCCGACGGTGCCCGCGGCGCTGCCGAAGAACTCGTTGATCTTGTTCCTGCGGATGAAATCGACGGCGGCCGGCCAGCGCTTTTCGACCTTTTCCTTCTCGTGCAGGAACGACGCCGGGGGCAGCACGATGCGCCCGGTGTCGCGGCGCGGTGCTTCCAGCGCCTCGGCCACCGTCATCGCCGGCCGCCGATTGTCCTTGGTGGTGAAACGGCCGTGGACGTGGCAGCAGCGGATGCGCACCAACAGCATCACCGGCGTGTTCGACGCCTCGGACAGGGCAAACCCGTCCTCGACCGCCTTGACGATCGACGGCAGATTGGGCCGCGGGTCGAGCAGCCACACCTGGCTCTTCATGGCGAAGGCATGGCTGCGCTCCTGCATGATCGAGGAGCCTTCGCCATAGTCCTCACCGACGATGATCAAGGCGCCGCCGGTGACGCCGCCCGAGGCAAGATTGGCGAGCGCGTCGGACGCCACATTGGTGCCGACCGTCGACTTGAACGTCGCCGCGCCCCGGATCGGGTAATGCACCGAGGCCGCCAGCATCGCGGTGGCGGTCGCCTCCGAGGCGCTCGCCTCGAAGTGAACGCCGAGTTCGCCCAGAATGTCCTGGGCATCGGCCAAGACGTCCATCAGATGGCTGATCGGCGCGCCCTGGTAGCCGCCGACATAGCCGACGCCGCTCTCCAGCAGCGCCTTGGTGATCGCCAGGATGCCTTCACCGGAGAAGGTTTCGCCGGCGCCCAGCCTGAGCTTCTCGACTTCCTTCGCAAACGACCGTTCGGCCATGGCAGCGCCCTCTTGGCGGATTCAAACGTCAGAAATCGTGCTTGCGGATGTTGCGCAGCATCTTCTGCAACGTGGCGACCAAGGCGCCGTATTCCTCCTGGCCGATGCCGTCGAACATCCGCTCGAAGCTGGCATGCATCCACGGCCAGGCGCGGGCGAACTCCGCACGGCCCTCGTCGGTGAGGAATACCTTGCGCACGCGGCTGTCGGTCTCGCCGAGCTCGCGCCGCACCAGCCCCTGGGCCTCCAGCGCATCCAGCGTGCGGCTGAGCGTCGACTGCTCGATGACCGTATAGACGGCGAGCGCGCTGATCGGCAGCCCGTCGCTGACCGACAGCACGGCGAGCGTCCGCACCTGGGCGGTGGTGAGGTCGTGCTTGCGCAGGTCCTCGCGCAGGGTGGCGTTGTAGCGCCCCATGATCCGGTTCATCAGGTAGGGCGCGAACTGCTGCAGGCCGATCTGCCCCAGAGTGGCGATATGTCCAGGCCTGTCGGGCAGTTTCTGGTCCATCTAGAGCCTCTGCGCGACGAGATAACCGGAGCCGCCGGAGAGCCCGGCGCCGGGGTGGGTGGAGGCGCCGATATGGTAGAGCCCGGCGACCGATGTCGTATGGTTGACGGTGTCCTTGAACGGCCGCCACAGGAACGACTGGTCAAGCGTCGAAGCGCCGCCATAGGGGTCACCGCCGACGAGGTTGATGTTGAGCGCCTCGAGATCGGCGGGCGACAGTGCCCGCCGGGCGATCACGTTGTCGCGGAAGCCCTCGCTATGGCGCGCCAGGATCGCCTCGACCCGGTCGGCATAGGCTTCCCTGAGCGGCGGTGTCCAGGCGCCGTCGGCCGGAATAGCGAGCTCGCCGGCCGCGTCGCCCTTGACCAGGCGCGGGGCCTCGGGCAGCTGCAGCCAGAGAATCGCCTTGCCGGGTGGGCAGCGCGACGGATCGAGCGCATGCGGCTGGCCGACGCAGATCGTCGGCTCCGCGGGCAACAGCCCGCGCACCGCCTCGTTGCAGGCGCGCGACACCCCGTCGAGACCAGGCGTCAGATGCAGAAGCGCGACGTCCTCCAGTCCCGCCGCGAGCCAGCGCGGCGGCCGCTGGAGTGCGTAATGGATCTGGAAATTGCCCTTGCCGTAGCGGTATTGGCGGAGCCGCTCGGGCGGCGGGCCGGCGTCGCCATCGGCGAGCAGGCGGCCGTAGAGCTGGGTCGGGGTCACCGAGCAGATGACGCTCTTGGCCGCGCGGATCTCCTCGCCGGAGGCCAGGCGGACGCCGGCGGCCCGGCCGTTGGCGCGCAGGATCGAGGCAACGTCGGCGCCGGTGCGGATGTCGCCGCCGCGCTCCTTGATCAGCGCCGCGAACGCGTCGAGCAGGCGGCCCGCACCACCCTCGACGATCGGCGCGCCCGCCGCCTCCAGCGCAAACGCGATCACTTTGGCGATCTGCCCGGAAAAGGCGTCCTCCGGTCCGAGCCCGGCGTGCAGCACCCAGGGCGCAAACAGCGCCCGCGCCGGTTCGGACCGGTAGCTGCCTTCCAGCCAGGCGCGAGCCGGGGTAAGCGCCTGGCCGAAGAAGGTGGCCAGCCCGCGGGGCTTGCGCCGCCAGGCCTCGGCAAGCAGCAGCTTGAGCGTCGGCAGACTCCACAGCCCGCCGCCAAGCAGTCCGAACAGCAGTCCGGCATTGGCCTCCACCGCGCCGATGTCGCGGCCGAGCTGGTCGCCATCGCCGGCGGCGGCAGCCTCGAAGGCGGCGATGTTTTCGGCCCGGTCACGGCCGAGCACCAGGGCGCGGCCGTCGGGCATCAGCACCCCGGTCGGCTTGGGGCTGTTGGCGAAGGCCAGCCCATGCCGGGCAAGGTCGGCAGCGAGTGCTGCGAACGCCGGCGATGTGACGAACAGGACGAACGTGGTCGCCATGACGTCGTGGACGAAGCCCGGCGCCGTCGCCTCGTCGCTCCGGATCGCCCCGCCGATGCGGTCGTTGCGCTCGAGCACCTGCACCCTGGCACCCTTGCCGGCGAGCAGCGCCGCGCAGACCAGCGCATTGATGCCGCTGCCGACGATCAGGTGGTCGGGCTCGCGCGACACCGCTCCTGACCCGCTTCGTGCCTCAGCCGCGCGGCACCAGCGCCAGCACCCGGGTCGGGCTGCCGGTGCCATGCTCGATCTTCAGCGGTGCAGCGATCAGGATGGCGCCCTTCGGCGGCAACCGGTCGAGGTTGCACAGGCTGGCCAGGCCGTAGCGGTTGGACTTGTGGACCAGATTGTGGGCCGGGAACGGCGGTTCCATGCCGCCGGCCTTGCCCGCGTCGGTGCCGATCGTCTCGCTGCCCCAGCCGGTAATGCCCTTGCCGAGCAGATACGCGATCGCTTCGGCGGTCGGTCCCGGCGTATGCGGCCCGGTTTCATTGGCATTGAGGAACTCGGCCTCCGAGCCGTTCCTTTTGTACCAGTCGGTGCGCATGACCACCCATTCGCCGGGATTGATGGCGCCGTGCTGCTTCTCCCAGGCCTTGATATGGTCGACAGTGAGCAGGAAATCGTCGTCGGCCGCCGCTTCATTGGAGCAGTCGATGACGTTGACCGGGGCGACGAAGTTCTTCACCGGGATCGTGTCGGTCGACCCGTCGGCATAGTCCTTGCCGGTGATCCAGTGCCGCGGCGCGTCGAAATGGGTGCCTGAATGCTCGCCGAGCTTCAGCCAGTTCCAGGCCCAGAACGGGCCGTTCTTGTCATAGGCGGAGATCTCATGGATCTCGATCTTCGGGGTGTCGACGGCGAGCTCCGGCGGCAGCTTGATGAGCGGGGTGTCGGGCCCCAGCACGGCCGACAGGTCGACCACCTCGATCTGGCCGGACAGTAATTGCCCTGCGACCTCGGCAAGAAGCTGCTGAGTGTTCATCGTCTCCTCCTTGATCGACGCGCGGCGGCACGCCCGCGCTGGCGCCTGTTCTGCTACTAGACGAAAACATATGCATCTGCAATTATCTTGGCGCTGAGGAGTTGGGGCGCGGGGGAGTGAGCGAGTTCGATGCGATACTGGTGGGAGCCGGCCATAACGCTCTGGCCTGCGCTGCGCACCTGTCGGCGAAAGGCTGGAAAACCGGGGTTTTTGAAAGAAGCGAAACAATCGGCGGTGCGGTTCGCACGGCTGAATACAGCCTGCCCGGCTTTCGCCACGACTTCGGCGCGATGAATCTCAGCCTGTTCGCCGGCTCGGCCTTCCATCGGAAATATGCAAATGAATTGAAAGCCGAGGGCCTCGACCTGGTCCCGGTGCCGCTCTGCTTCGCCAGCGTGTTCGCCGATGGCCGCTGGTTGGGCGTCGGCACCGACCTCGCGGCGACGGCGGCCCGCATCGCCGCCTTCTCGCCGGCCGATGCCGCGACCTGGCGCGAGCTCGTCGCCGACTTCCCAAGCGCGGCATCACACCTCTTCGCCTTGCTCGGGGCGCCGATGTCGTTGCGGGCGCTCGCCGGCATCGGCTGGACCGGATGGCGCAAGAAGGGGCTCTCGGGCACGCTCGAGCTGTTGCGGCTGTTGCTGTCCTCGCCGCGCGACTGGCTTGACCGGACATTCGAGTCGGATCAGGTCAAGGCGCTGTTGGCGGCCTGGGGCATGCATCTCGATTTCGCCCCGGATATCGCCGGCGGCGCTATCTTTCCCTACCTGGAGTCGATGGCCAATCAGAGTTTCGGCATGGTGCTCGGCCGCGGCGGTGCCGACACCATGATCCGCGCCTTGGCCGGCATGGTAAGGGCTGCGGGCGGCACCATCACCCCGGAGGCCGAGGTGGCCGAGATCCTCTCGGCGAACGGCCGGGCCACCGGGGTGCGGCTGGCATCCGGCGAGGTCCATACGGCGCGGCGGGCAGTGATCGCCGGAGTCGCTCCGGGTGCCCTGCCCGGCAGGCTGCTGCCGGCCGGCTCCGGCGACGTCCGCTTCGACGCCGCCATGCGGCGCTATCGCCACGCGCCCGGCACGATGATGATCCATCTGGCGCTCGACGACCTGCCGGACTGGCGCGCCGGCCCGGAGCTGCGCGACTTCGCCTATGTCCATGTCGCGCCGTCGCTCGAAGCGATGGCCCGAACCTATCAGCAGGCGGTCGCGGGCCTGCTCCCCGATCAGCCGGTGCTGGTGGTCGGCCAGCCGACGGCGGTCGATCCGACCCGGGCGCCGGCCGGCAAGCATGTGCTCTGGATCCAGGTGCGGATGCTGCCGGGCGAGGTGCGGGGCGACGCGGCCGCCGCCATCGCGCCGCGGCCCTGGACGGAGATCAAGGACGGCTATGCCGATCGGGTGATCGACCTGCTCGAGAGCTTTGCGCCGGGGCTGCGCGCCAAGACCCTCGCCCGTGCGGTGTTTTCGCCGCACGACCTCGAGCGCGAGAACCCCAATCTTGTCGGCGGCGACCAGCTGTGCGGCAGCCACCATCTGTCCCAAAACTTCATGTTCCGTCCGGCTCCAGGCTATGCGCGCGGCAACACGCCGCTCGCCGGCCTTCATCTGGTCGGGGCGGCCGTCTGGCCGGGCGCCGGGGTGGGTGCCGGATCCGGCTACCAGCTTGCCCGCCAGTTGGCGGGCACCTGACCATCTGCCCTCCGGCGTGGGAGCGCCGGAGCTCTTCAAAAAACGCGCAACCAATAAGGGGAACGACAATGATCATCAGACTGAACCGGCGGCAGCTGCTCGGTTACGGCGCCTCGACCCTGGCCCTCGCCTCGCTCGCCAGGCCGAACCGCGCGCGTGCCGCAAGCGACGAACTCACCATCGCCTACAACGTCAATCTGCCGTCCTGGGACCCGACCACCGGCCCCTCGGCGGTCAACCCGACCATTCAGGGCATCTACCAGTCGGTGTTCGATCAGTTCATTGCGCAGAAGCCGGACCTCACCTTCGCGCCCGGGCTGCTCACCGAGTGGGGCTGGAACGACGACAAGACGAAGATCATGATGACCGTGCGCGACGGCGTCACCTGGCACGACGGCTCGCCGTTCACCGCCGAGGACGTGGTCTGGTCGTTGGAGCGCGCCGGCAAGGAGCCAACCGGCAACCCGATCCAGTTCGTCTGGAAGAACATCGGCAACTTCAAGATCGACGGCAACAAGATCACCGCCGACGTGCTGCAGTTCGACCCGACATTGTTCAAATGGATGTCGTTCCTGACCGGCTACGTGCTGCCCAAGGCGTACTACGAGAAAGTCGGCGCGGAGGGCTTCGAAGCCAAGCCGATCGGCACCGGCCCTTATATGGTCGACAAGTTCGAGCGCAACGCCTTCGTGCGGCTCAAGGCCAATCCGAACTATTGGGGCGGCAAGCCGGCCTTCCAGAACGTCACCATCAAATTCGTTCCGGATGCGGCAAGCCGGGTGGCCGAGATCGAGTCGGGCAGCTCGCAGGTGACGCTCGAGATCCCCTACGAGGAATACGACCGCCTCGTCGCCACCGACGGGCTGGCCGGCTCGGTCACCAATGTGTCCAACATCGGCATGATCTTCCTCAACGACATCGACGTCATGCTGGACAAGAATGTGCGCGAGGCCGCGGTGATGTCGATCGATAAGAAGCTGCTCGTCGACCGCCTGCTGCGCGGCTACGGACAGCCGATCGACACCCTCGAGACGCCGGAATACGAAGCCTATGACGCCTCCATCAAGGTCGCGTACGACCCCAAGAAGGCGGCCGAACTGCTGCAGGCATCGGGCTACTCGACCGACAAGCCGGTGAAGTTCACGATCCAGACGACCAAAGGCTACATGCCCAAGGACTACGAGATGATCCAGGCGATCGTCGGCATGTGGCGCAAGGTGGGCATCGACGCCGATATCGAGGTCTATGAGATCGCCAAGCACTACGAACTGCGCGCCGCCGACAAGCTCGCCCCGGCCGCATTCTACAATTGGGGCAACGCCATCGGCGATCCGACCACCTCGACCGGCTTCGCCATGTACGGGCCGAGCCCGCATTCGGTCTGGGATTCGCAGGACCTGATCGACGCCATTAATCCGCTGTGGGGCGAGAAGGACGAGCAGAAGCGCATCGCCGGCTGGAAGGCCGTCGACAAGCTGATTGCCGAGCAAGCCTATGTCATCCCGCTTCTCCAATACGCCCAGCCGATCGTGCATTCGAAGGATGTCAAGGTGGTGCCGCACGTCTCCGGCGCGCTGCTGCCGGCATTGATGACCCCGGCGTGAGCCTGGGCACGAGGGCATCGGCGCCGGCGAGACAACTCGGCTTGGCCTTGTGCTCGGACTCGGTCGGGACCTCGGCGGTAAGGAGGCTGCACCGTGCATGCGTCCTTCGCGGCTCGCCCAGCGGGCTCGGCGGTGCCTCTCGGCAACCCGTGTGGGCTCGCACCTCAGGATGAGGACGGTGGGCGCTTTGCCGCTTAGGACGAGGAAGGCGAGCGCCACCCACCTTCACGTCCATATAAGGGAGAGTGCGCTCGGCCGCCTAGCGGCTGGGTCCGCTGCTGCGCTCCACAACCCGCCTCGCCTCAAGCTGAGGAAGGCGAGCGCCGACCGCCCTCATCCTGAGGTGCGAGCCCGCACGATGGGTGCCGATTTGCTGAAACGTTGGGAGGGCGAGCCTCGAAGGACGCACGATACTTGCCAAGCCGGCCCCACACTCGGCTAGACTGATCAGCTGAATGCAGCTCCTCACGAGGTTCCTCAATCGTCTGCTGACCATGGCCGTGACCCTGTTCGGAGTTGCTGTCGTGGTCTTCGTGGTGATCCGCATCGCCCCCGGCGATCCGATCGCGATGATGCTGCCGCCAGGCGCCAGCCAGGCCGACATCGACCGGCTGCGCGCGCTTTACGGCCTCGACCGGTCGCTGGTGACCCAGTTCTTCATCTGGCTGTCGGGCGTCCTGCACGGCGATTTCGGCACCTCGATCTCGCTGCGGCAGAACGTGCTCACTCTGGTGGCCAGCCGGCTGCCGGCGACCTTGGAGCTCAGCATCCTGGCGCTGATCATCGCCGTGGCCCTCGGCGTGCCGCTCGCCGTGCTTGGCGCCCGCCGCCGCGGCACGGTGGTCGAGGCGGGCATCGACGTCGCCAACGGCGCGGCGCTGTCGATCCCGGACTTTCTGTGGGGGCTGCTGTTCATCCTCCTGTTCGGCGTGCTGGTGCCCGTGTTTCAGATCTCCGGCCGGGTGTCGCCGCGCCTCGAGCTGCCCTTCGTCACCCAGTTCTACCTGTTCGAAAGCGTCGTGCGGCTCCGCCTCGATCTCACCCGCGACCTGCTTGCCCATATGCTGATGCCGGCGTTGGCGCTGGCGCTGCCGCTCGCCGCGCTGATCGCCCAGCTGCTCAAGCAATCGCTCAAGGAGCTGCTCGACCTGGATTATATCGTGCTGGCCCGCGTCAAGGGCTTTTCGGAGACACAGGTCATCGTGCGCGAGGCGCTGAAGAACGCCGCCCTGCCGACGCTGACCCTGATCGGCGTGCAGTTCACCTTTCTGATCGGCGGTACCGTCATCGTCGAGCGGCTGTTCTCCTATGAAGGGCTCGGCAACATGGCGATCGACGCGGTCATCAATCGCGACCTGCCGCTCATCCAGGGCATCGTGCTCGTCTTTGCGCTGATCTTCGTGCTGATCAATCTGGCCGTCGACATGAGCTACGCCTTGCTCAACCCGCGGCTTCGCCATGGCTGAGCGGGTGCTTGTCACGAAGGCCGGCAATCTGCGCCTGTGGCTTGCCGGCGGCTGGCTTCTCCTTGCCATGCTGGCGGCGCTGTTTGCGCCGCTGATTGCCCCTCAGGATCCGCTGGCGCAGGACCTGATGCTGGAGCGGCTGCCGCCGTTCTGGCTGTCCGGCGCTGAGCCGGGTTACTATCTCGGCACCGACAGTCTCGGCCGCGATCTGTTGTCGCGGCTGATCTTCGGCGGCCGCATCGCCTTTATCGTTGCGTTCGCCGCGGCGATCGCCGCCTGCCTTGTCGGCTCGGCGCTTGGTCTTGCCGCCGGCTATCTCGGCGGCTGGGTCGACCGCGTCGTCTCGCGCATCGTCGACGTCTGGATGGCGTTTCCGCCGGTCTTGTTTGCCATCCTGCTGGTCGCCGTGCTCGGCACCGGTCTCTCCTCGGTGATCATCGCCATCGCCATCATCGATTGGACGCGGTTCTGCCGAGTGGTACGCGCCGAAGCGATGGTGCAGGCGCGGATGGACTATGTCGACAGCGCCCGCATCGCCGGCTTCGGCCGTACAGCCACCCTGTTTCGCGAGGTTCTGCCCAACGTTCTGCCCTCGATCGTGGCGCTGCTGTCACTGGAGATGGGCATTGCCGTGATCGTCGAGGCGATCCTGTCGTTCGTCAATCTGTCGATCTCGACCGATGCGCCGACCTGGGGCGGGATCATCGCCGAAGGCCGGCTGTCGATCCATCAGGCCTGGTGGGTGCTGGTGTTTCCGCTGATCACGCTGTTTCTCACGGTGCTCTCGTTCAGCCAGTTCGGCGAGGGGCTGAAGGCGCGGTTCGATCCGGTGCTGCGATGAGCGCGAGGCCGGCGCTGCAGATCGTCGAACTCAATGCCGGTCTGGCCACCGGCGGCCGCCTGCTGCGCGCCGTCTCGCTCGCCGTCGCTGCCGGCGAGGTGCACGCGCTGGTCGGCGAGAGCGGTGCCGGCAAGAGCCTGATCGGCAAGGCCGTGCTCGGCGTCCTGCCCAAGGGCATAAGGCTCTTGTCCGGCAACATCCGTCTGGAGGATGTCGACCTCGACCGGCTTAGCAAGGATCGCCGCCGGCTGACCATCGGCGCCCTCACGGCGCTGATCCCTCAGGATCCGCTGACGGCGCTGAACCCGTCGCGCAGGATCGGCGCGCAGACGACCGACCGTCTGATCAAGATCCTGGGCTGGGACGCGCGCCGGGCCGAGGTGCGGATCCGCAGCTTGCTGGACGAGGTCCGGATCCGCGATCCGGGACGCCTGCTCTCCGCCTATCCGCATGAGCTCTCGGGAGGCATGCGCCAACGCGTCCTGATCGCCGCGGCATTCGCGGCCGAGCCGCGGCTGATCGTGGCCGACGAGCCGACCACCGCGCTCGACGTCACCGTGCAGAAGCAGATCCTGAAGCTGATCGCGGCCATGCAGCGCGAGCACGGCACAGCCCTCCTGTTTATCACGCACGATCTCGGCGTGGTCGCCAAGATCAGCCAGAGGGTGTCGGTGCTCTATGCCGGGATGGTCGTCGAGGCCGCCGCTACCGCCTCCCTGTTTGCGCAACCCTCTCACCCCTATACACAGGCGCTGCTTGCCGCCACGCCGCGCTACACCGATCCGCTGGCCTCGCTACGCCCGGTCGAGCCGGCGGTACTCGCCGGGCTGGCAGCCGAAGTGGCGGCAGCCGACACGGCCTGGGCAGCAGGCCGTGGCTGAGCCGCTGTTCAAGGTCAGCGGCCTCGCCGTCGCATTGCCCGATCTGGGGCGTAAGACGCTGTTCGGCCGTGCGCCGCAGATCGACATCCTGAAGGGCCTCGATTTCGAGCTGCCGCGCAACGAGATCACCGGCATCGTCGGCGAATCGGGCTCGGGCAAATCGACGCTCGGCCGGGCGCTGGTGCGGCTGCTCGAGCCGACGGGCGGGACGGTGTCGTTCGACGGCCGGGACATCAGCCATTTATCCGAGGCGAAGCTGAGGCCGCTGCGGCGCGATCTGCAGATGATCTTTCAGGATCCGATGTCCTCGCTCAACCCGCGGCTCACCATCGGGGCGATCATCGCCGCACCGTTGCGCCACAACGGACTTGGCGACGGCCTTGCCGGCCGGGTCGCCGCCGCACTCGAGCGCGTCGGTCTGCCGCGCGAGTTCGCCGGACGCTATCGGCACCAGCTGTCCGGCGGTCAGCGGCAGCGCGTCGGCATTGCGCGCGCCTTGGCACTGGCGCCGAAATTCGTGCTCGCCGACGAGATCGTCTCGGGGCTCGACGTCTCTACCCAGGCGCAGGTCCTCACCCTGTTGGAACGATTGGCGGCCGAGATGGGCCTGACGGTCGCGTTCATCAGCCATGACCTTTCCGTCGTCCGCCGCCTCTGCCGGCAGGTGCTGGTGATGCAACATGGCGTCATCGTCGAAGCCGGACCGACCGATGCGGTGTTTGCAGCGCCGCGCAGCGACTACACCAAGACGCTGCTCGCGGCGATCCCGCTGCCCGTGGTCGAGCCGCGCTGGCTGGACGAGACCGACTGACTGGTTCTTTCTCCGCAGACCGTCGATACGCGGGCTTTACGTCCGAGCGGTAGACACTTCGTGATCACTTGATCACAATGGCTCTGATTTGCTGGTGGAACCCTTGGCATGGCTGCAGCCCTCGGCGCCTTCGAACCGGTGGTGACGCGCGTCACCGTCCAGGACGGGGTTTTTCAACAGCTGCGCCACGCGCTGATGATCGGGCGCTTCGACCCCGGCCAGACGCTGACCATCGCCGCACTCGCCGAAGCGTTCGGCACCAGCAACATGCCGATCCGGGAGGCGTTGCGGCGGCTGGCGGCAGAAAATGCGTTGGAAATCGCGCAGAATGGCTCGGCTCGCGTTCCGATCGTCACCCGAAGCCGGCTGGATGATCTGTGCCGCGCCCGCATTACGGTCGAGGGTCTGGCAACCGAGCTCGGCGCGCCGCGCCTGCCCCCGGCCGCGCTGCAGGATCTGGAGCAGATCGTCGCCGAGCAGCAGGCCATCGGCCGCACCGCCAGCGTCTACGACCTGATCAGCAAAAACCAGCAGTTCCACTTCACCATCTACCGCGCCTCGGGCTCCGAGGTTCTGTTCCAGCTGATCGAGACCCTGTGGCTGCGCTTCGGGCCGTATATGCGCAAGCTGTCGACCCATGTCGAACCGCTGATGCGGGCGGGCACCATGGAGCCGTCGGGCAGGCACCGCGCCGTGATTGCGGCGCTGCACGCCCGCGATCCGCTGGCGGCAAGACGCGAGATCGTCGGCGACATCGAGGCCACGCAAGCCACCCTGCGGACGATCTGCCCAGAGCCGTGAGAACGGCGCGCCGGCATTGAAGTATCTCTCGTTTTGTGATCATGTGATCACAAAACGAGATCGTCGATGGCCGGCTATTTCCTTTACCATTCGATCGGCACCTTCCCCGGCAAGGCCCAGCAAATGCAGGCTGCGCTGGCCGAGTTCTCTGCCCTGTGGTCGGCCGAAGACAACGGCCAGTGGAGCGCAGCTCTCTCCGAGCGGAGCCGGTTCATCGCCGCCTGGGAGGCCTTGATCGAGGCACCGGCCGGGTCGCTCACCACAGCCGAGAACGTCACCGCGTCGCTCTACAGCCTGATCGGCGGGCTGCCGGCCGCAGCCCTCCAGGGCCGCCGGCTGCTGATTGCCGCGGATTGTTTCCCGAGCCTGCACTTTCTGCTGGCCGGGCTTGCCCCTCGCCTCGACTTCACCCTCGACACCGTGCCGATGCGGCCCGGCGAGAGCTGGGTCCGCGACGCCGACATCCTCGACCGCTGGCAGGACGATGTCGGCCTCGCCCTGCTTACTTTCGTCACTTCGACCGCTTCGCACCGCAGCGATGTCGCGCGGCTCGCCGCCCAGGGTCGCCGGATGGGATCGCTGGTCGGCGTCGATGTTACCCAGGGGATCGGCCTGCTGCCGTTCTCGGTCGCTGGACTCGATGTCGACTTCGTCGTCTCGACCTCGCTCAAATGGCTGTGCGGCAGCCCCGGCGCCGGCATCCTGCAGGTCCGGCCACAGCTGATCGAGGCATGCCGGCCGGAGCTGCGTGGCTGGTTCAGCCAGCCGGATCCGTTCGCCTGGGAGCTTGACGGGTTTGCGTTTGCGCCTGACATCCGCCGTTTCGACCACGGCACGCCGGGCATACTCGCCGCGGTCGCCTCGCTGCCGGGGCTGGAATGGGTGGAGGCAACGGGCCTCGAGGCAATCGCCGCTCACAACCGGGCGCTGTGCACACCCCTGGTGGAACGCGCGCTCGCCAATGGCTGGCGGCTCGCCTCGCCGGTCGATGCCGCCGAGCGCGGCGGCAGCGTCATGCTGGCGCTGCCCGAGGCCGTCGATGCTGGACAGGTGGTCGCCGAGCTCGGCCGCCAGCGGTTGTTTTGCGACCGCCGCGGCCAGGTTCTGCGGCTGTCGCCGGGCGCCGTCACCGACACCGACGCGGTTGAGGCGTTGCTTGGCGCGTTGGAGCGGCTGCTGCCGCGGCCGGCCAGTCACGCGGCGCGAGGCATTCCATTCGCACGGGGACTGCGCAAAAGCGACGGCTTGCAGCGGAGTACCGGTTCGAAGCAGCGGTAACCCGCGCGGGGCTGCAGCGGCACATCGGAAGGGTCCTGGTGGGACCGACAACGGAGAGGGAAAAGAACATGATGAGACGTATTGGACTGGCGGGCATGATCGTCGGCGCCGCGCTGGCGCTGACAGGACCGGCGCTTGCCGACAAGATCGTGGTCGGCTCCTACCCAGCCAATCCGCCGTGGGAATACAAGACCGACTCCGGCGCCTTCGAAGGGTTCGAGGTGGACGTCGCCAACGAAGTCGGCAAGCGTCTCGGCATGGATGTCGAGTTCCAGGACATGGGCTTCCAGGCACTGTTCGCCGCGACCGCCTCCGGCCGCATCGATTTCGCGATCTCGTCGATCTCGATCACCAATGACCGGCTCAAGAACCAATCGTTCACCCAGCCTTATTACGACAGCGACGGCGCGCTGGTCGGCAAGGACGGCTCGCAGGTCAAGGCGCTGGAGGACCTCAAGGGCAAGGTGATCGGCGTCGTCGCCGGCACCACCGGCGAGGCCTGGGCCAAGGAGAATGCCGAGAAGCTCGGCATCGCCGAGGTCAAGAGCTACAACTCCCAAGAGAACCTGCTGCTCGAGGTGCAGAACGGCCGCATCGAGGGCGGCGCCGGCGAGCTCGCCGGGTTCCAATATGCCATGACCAAGATGCCGGGCCTGAAGATCCTCGTGCGGATCCCGACCGGCGAGCGCTTCGCGCTGATGGCCAAGAAGGATCACCCGCTGGTCGGCAAGGCCAACGATGCCATTACCGAGATGAAGAAGGACGGCACCCTGGCCAAGATTCACAAGAAGTGGTTCGGCGTCGATCCGGAGCCGGGCACCAGCACCGTCACCCCCTCGGACCTGCCGAAGGCGAAATAGCGCGGCAAACCGCTCCTTCGGCGCCGATCCCGGGCGCCGAAGGATTTTTTTGGCCCGAGCGCAAATCCAGGCCGAGCGCCAGCGCTTGCCGTTGGGAATTTGCGAGACCAAGGACTGAGAGCGGAGCACCGGCTCAAAAAAGCGGGATTCGCTCGAGGGAGGCGGCCCATGGACCTGATCGACACCTTCTTCAACGGCGCCGTCCTCGTCCGCGCCTTCCCCATCCTGCTGCGCGGCCTGGGCAACACGCTGCTGCTCGGTGCGGTCAGCATCGTATTCGGCTCCTGCGCCGGCCTGTTGATTTGCCTGTTCCGGCTCTATGGCCCGAAGCCGATGCAAATCGCCGCGATCACCTATATCGACGTGTTTCGGGCGCTGCCGATCCTGGTGGTGCTGATCCTCATCTACTACGCGCTGCCGTTCGTCGGCATCAGCCTCTCCTCCTTCACCTCGGCGACGCTGGCGCTGTCGCTGGTGCTGGCGGCATTCACCGCCGAGGTCTGCCGTGCCGGTATCGAGAACATCCCAAAGGGTCAGTTCGAGGCGGCCGCCGCGCTCGGCCTGCCGTTTCTGGTGGCGCTGCGCAAGGTGATCCTGCCGCAGGCGCTGCGTGTCGTGGTGCCGCCGTTGACCAGCAACTGCGTCTCGGTATTCAAGGACACCGCGCTGGCCTCGGTCGTCGCCATGCCCGACCTGCTCAAGCAGGCAACCGACGCGCAGGCGCTGATGGCCAACCCCACCCCTCTGGTCGGCGCCGCGCTCATCTATCTCGCCTTTCTGTGGCCGTTGGTCAGGCTGGTCAGCCACCTCGAGGCGCGCGGCAAGCGCCAATACGCCAATGGCTGAACCTCGTCTGACGCCGCAAGGAGCCCGCCTCATGGACATTTCGCAGCCGATCACCGACCGCCGGAAGGCGGCCGCGTTTCCGATCGAGGCCGTGCGGGCCCGGTTCCCGGCCCTGGCGGCGCCCGACGATTTCGTCTTTCTCGACAATGCCGCCGGCGCCCAGGTGCCCGACACGGTGCTTGAGGCGGTGCGCAGCCATCTCGTCGACCACAACGTCCAGCGCGGCGGGCGCTACGGCCGCAGCCTGACCGTCGACCGGGTGATCGCCGACGCGCGCACCAGCGTGGCGCTGCTGCTCAACGCCGCAAACCCGGCCGAGATCTGCTTCGGCATGAACGCGACATCGTTCATCCGGCTGGTCAGCCTGGGTATCGCCCAGACGCTCGGCGAACGCCCGGAGATCGTGGTCACCGACATGGACCACGACGCCAATATCGCCACCTGGGCGGCGCTCGAAAGCGCCGGCGCCAAGCTCGTCTGGTGGCGGATGCGCGAGGACGGCAATCTCGACGTCGACGATCTTCGGCCGCTGGTTTCGGGCCGCACCCGCCTGGTCGCTTGCGCGGTGGCCGCCCACGCGATCGGCTCGCTCGTCGATGTCGCGGCCGTTGCCGAGATCGCCCACCGGGCCGGCGCGGAAGTGTTTCTCGATTGCGTGCATTTCACCCCGCATGGCC
The DNA here is from genome assembly GCA_963791325.1 of uncultured Alphaproteobacteria bacterium. Taxonomy (GTDB): domain Bacteria; phylum Pseudomonadota; class Alphaproteobacteria; order Rhizobiales; family Rhizobiaceae; genus JBEVJK01. Next base: position 100,250 of record CAWBRU010000016.1, read on the forward strand.
TGATCGACGTCGCGGCCTGGGGATGTGACTTCCTCGTCTGCTCCGGCTACAAGGCCTTTTCCCCGCATATGGGGTTCCTGTGGGGACGCTTCGACGCGTTGAAGCGGCTGCCCACCTTCCGCGAAGATTTTATTGCCGACGAGCCGCCGCACAAGATCGAGGCCGGCACCTTTATCTATGAAAACGTGGCCGGAATGGCCGCCGCAGTCGGCTATCTCGAAGAGCTCGGCCGGCTGGCAGCGCCGGCCGCAAGCCGGACGCGCCGCGACAGCCTCGCTGCTGCGATGGCGGCAATCCGCGCCTATGAGACCACCCTGGCCGAGGCCATGCTTGCAGCGCTCAAGCGTTGCGGCGCCGTCATCTACGGCATCGCCGATGAGCGGCGGCTCGGCGAGCGCGTGCCGACCTTCTGCTTCAACATCCCCGGCGTGCCGCCGGCCCGGCTCTGCGAGGCGCTGGCCACGCGCCGGATCGGCATCCGCGATGGCCATATGTATGCGCCGCGGCTGATGGCGCGGCTTGGGCTGGAGATGGCAAGCGGTGCGGCCCGCGCCTCGCTGGTTCACTACAATACGCTCGGCGAGGTGGCCCGCTTTGCCGACGCGCTCGAAGACGCTGTCCGCGCCGAGCGCGCCGCCTGATCCGCCGTTCGCCGGCAGGGAGCCTAACGGGCCGCGCGGCGGCGGAAATGACTGGGTGTCTCGCCGGTCCAGCGCTTGAACGCGCGGTAGAACGAACTCGGGCTCTCATAGCCGAGCAGAAATGCGACTTCGACGACGCTGAGCCGGCCGGTGCCGAGATGACGTTCGGCGGCGTCGCGGCGGATCCGGTCGACAAGATCGTTGTAGCGAAGCCCGTCCTCGGCCAAGCGGCGCTGCAGCGTCCTGAGGCTCATGCACAGCGCCGCAGCAACGGCCGCAAGCGACGGCTCCCGCTCCTGCATGATCGCCTGGACGACCAGCGTGACCTTGTCGACCAGGCCGCAGACGACGAGCCGGCGCAGCATTGCTTCCGCCTGCCCTTCCAACGCCTGCGCCAGCGCCGGATTGGCACTGACCAGGCGCCGCGCGAGGTCGGCACGCAAAAACGTGATGCTGTCATGTCGGCCGAACTCGACCGCGCAGCCGAGCACGTCTTCGTAGCGCGAGGAATGGGCCGGCCGCGGCCGGCTGAAGCTTGCTGCCAGCGGGGCGATCGGCTGGCGGGTGAAGCGCGCCGCGAACGCCGCCAGCGAGACCACGCCCATGTCGAGCTTGGCGTAGGTATAGCTGCGATGGGGATAGAGCGGCTGCAGCTTGATCGTCACGGTGTCGGCCGTTTCGGACCAATGATGCATGTCGCCCCAATTGAGCCGGCTGAACCGGACGATGCGCTGCAGCGCATCGCCGAGCGTAGCGCTGGTCATTGCCAGGAAGCCGACCAGACCGAACCGCTCGGCATCCATGCATTGGCCGGCCGCCAAGCCGAAGCTCGGACTGGCGATCGAGACGAATGCCTTGCTGACGAACTGGTCGATCACGCTGCTCGGAACACCGGCCTCGAGATCCTCGACCGAGATGCCGATCGCGCAAGCGCTGCGGGCGACGTTGCCGCCGGCGAGATCGAGGGCATCGAGGAAGACGCCGGCGAGCGGGATCGGCTGGTCGGGGTCGATCAGGTCGTGGTGCTGGCCCTGCCGGCTGCCCTCAGGCGGCCGTCTTCGACGTCCCGGCCGGCCGGCCGCTTCGGCCGAAGCCGCAAGCATGCCCGTCCCAACACCACTTCGTTGCCCGCCGCGGTCTTCAACCCTGGCGAGTATCTGGCCGTTGTCCATGCGATCCCTGGCTCTCCGCAGGAGCCACCCGTTTGCTGCCCCAATTCCCACAAACGCGACGCAACGCAAGTTTCAATCAATGGTAGGCATATCCTGCGACGCTACAACCTCTCTGCGCTCCGACCAAACGTCGCATGGCTGGCCACCCGGCGATTACAACGCCGTACCACGCACAAGTTGCAAGACAAATGCAAGCACAATTAGAATGGTGCAGATTGCACTTTTGGAGGACAGTGGCGATGGCGCCACAATTTCGGCGAGCGGCACGTTGTACACCCTGTCCGGAGGGTGACTCGACGAGGTACAAGGACAATGATTGCGCCGCTATCCTCTTTCGGACGACCGGCAAAGGCAAAGCGGCTCCCCCATCGGCGGGATGGCGCCGCTCATTGGGCAAGCGCGCGCCTTCCAATTTCGTTATATTTACGCTTAGACTCGCGCTGAGGTCGTCGTGGGCCGAACCAGGGTTGTGACCGGATGGCGTTTTTCAAATCTTACCGCTCCGACGTGCTGGACAACGCCTCCTTCGATCCGCACGAGCTGTCGAGCCCACAGGTCTTCCTGCTGTCGATGCTCGTCTTCCTGGCCATCGTCGGCTTCATCGCCGCCATCCTCTACCGCCAGATCCATACCGCCTTCATCACCAATCCGGGCCTCAACGGGCTCATTCTGGGGGTGCTGGCGGTCGGCATCCTGCTCGCCTTCAGCCAGGTCGTCAGGCTGTTTCGCGAGGTCCGCTGGGTCAACTCCTTCCGCGCCGGCAATGAGGCGACCGAGCCGGTGCTCCTGGCGCCGATGAAAGCGCTGCTCAGCCGCTCCTCGGCGGTGGCGCTGTCGACGCTGTCGATGCGCACCATCCTGGATTCGATCGCCACCCGCCTCGACGAGAGCCGCGACATCTCGCGCTACCTGATCGGGCTTTTGGTGTTTCTCGGCCTGCTCGGCACGTTCTGGGGCCTGCTCGGCACGATCGGCTCGATCGGCGACACGATCCGGGCCCTCGACCCCGGCTCGGGTGACGCAAACGATGTGCTGGAATCGCTGAAGAGCGGGCTCTCCGCGCCGCTCGCCGGTATGGGCACGGCGTTTTCGTCCTCGCTGTTCGGTCTGTCGGGTTCTCTGGTCCTGGGTTTCCTCGACTTGCAGGCCGGCCGGGCCCAGACCCGGTTCTACACCGAACTGGAGAACTGGCTGTCCTCGGTCACCGATCTGTCGTCCGACATCGCCGTTGCCGAGCCCGACCAGAGCGGCACCGCCGACGACATCCGTCTGATTGCCGAGCGCCTGCGCGGGCTGCAGGAGAACGGCGGCTCCAACCAGCGCGTCGCCAACGCCATGGCCAACCTCGCCGACGGCATTTCCGGGCTGGTCAAGAACATGCGCAACGAGCAGCAGATGATGCGCGATTGGGTCGAGGCCCAATCGGATGAGCAGCGCGCGATGCGCTCGACGCTGGAGAAGATCGCCAATGCACTGAAGAGCCGGGAGCGCAGCTGATGGCGCTGGCCCGGGGCCGGCGAACCGACCGCCGGATCGACTATTGGCCGGGCTTCGTCGACGCATTGTCGACGCTGCTTTTGACCTTCATGTTCCTGCTTTCGGTGTTCGTGCTGGCGCAGTTTCTCTTGTCGCGCGAGATCACCGGCAAGGACGAGGTGCTCACCCGGCTGAACTCGCAGATCAACGAACTGACCCAGCTGTTGTCGCTTGAGCGGTCGAACAAGCAGGACCTCGAAGATTCGCTTGCCAATCTGCAGGCCTCGCTGACGGCAGCGCAATCCGACAAGTCGCGGCTCGAGCAGCTTCTGGCGCAGGGCACCGGCCAGGATCAGCAAGCCAATGAGCGGATCGGCACGCTGTCCGGGGAGCTTGACCACGAGCGCCAGATCAGCCAGCGGGCGGCCTCGCAGGTCGAGCTGCTCAACCAGCAGATTTCGGCGTTGCGCAAGCAGATCGGCGCGCTCGAGCAGGCGCTCGACGTCGCCGACACCCGCGATCGCGAGTCCAACACCAAGATCGCCGACCTTGGCCGACGCCTCAACGTCGCGCTGGCGCAGCGCGTCCAGGAGCTCAACCGCTACCGGTCCGACTTCTTCGGCAGGCTGCGCGAGATCCTGTCGGACCGCGAGAACATCCGCATCGTCGGCGATCGCTTCGTGTTCCAGTCCGAGGTGCTGTTTCCGGTCGGCTCCGACATCATCAACGCGGCCGGCCAGGAGGAGCTGAAGAAGCTCGCCGGCGCCCTCATCGAGCTGCAGAAGGAGATCCCGCCGGAGATCAACTGGGTGCTGAGGGTCGACGGCCATACCGACAACACGCCGCTGTCGGGCACGGGCCGCTTCGCCGACAATTGGGAGCTGTCGTCGGCGCGCGCCACCTCGGTGGTCAAGTTTCTGATCGAAAACGGCGTCCCGGCCAACCGGCTGGTGGCGGCGGGGTTTGGCGAGTTTCAGCCGCTCGACGCTTCCAACACGCCGGAAGCGCGCGACAAGAACCGTCGCATCGAGCTCAAGCTGACCGAGCGCTGAGCGGAAGCAAGCCGGCCGGAACGGAATGACCATGTCGTTTGCCAAGCTCGACGATCATTGCCGCCGGCTGCAGGGGCTGGAGCATGCGCTGGCCATCCTCTCCGCCGACGAGGCCACCCACATGGCGGTCGGCGGCGGCGAAAAGCGGGCCGAGGCGATGTCGACGCTGGCCGGCCTGCACCATCGCCAGGCAAGCGCGCCCGAGGTGGCCGACTGGCTGGCTGCGGCCGAGACGGAGGAACTCAACGAGGAGCAGCGCGCCGCATTGCGCGAGCTGGGGCGCAGCTATGTCAACCTCATTTGCCTGCCGACCGAATTCGTCGAGCGTCGGACCCGCGCTACCATCCGTTGCGAGCAGCTGTGGCGCGATCTGCGGCCGAAGAACGACTGGGCGGATTTCCTGCCGGCGCTGGAAGGTGTGGTGGCGATCGTGCGCGAGGAGGCGGCACTGCGCTCGGCCGCGCTCGGCCTGCCGCCCTATGATGCGCTGATGGAGCAGTACGACCCAGGCAACCGCGAGGCCGAGATCGCGCCGCTGTTTGCCGAACTCAAGAAATTCCTGGTCGGCTTCGTGCCCGAGGCGCTCGCCGTGCAGGAAGAGCGTCTCGCCAAGTCGCCGTTGAAACCGCTCTCGGGGGTCTACCCGGTCGAGCGGCAGCGGGAGCTTGGACTGGCTTTGATGGCGGCTATCGGGTTCGACTTCACCCGCGGCAGCCTGTCGGTCTCGCATCACCCTTTCTGCGGCGGGGTGCCGACCGACGTGCGCATCACCACCCGCTACCGGACGACCGACTTCCTGTCGGCGGTGATGGGCACCTTGCACGAGACCGGCCATGCGCTTTACGAGCAGAACCTGCCGGAGGCGTGGTCGCACTGGCCGCTGGGCAAGGCCCGCGGCATGGCGGTGCATGAAAGTCAGAGCCTGTTCGTGGAAAAGCAGATCGGCCGCAATCCTGCCTTCTGGCGTTGGGCACTGCCGCTGGTCGAGCGCCATCTCGGCGAGGCCTGGAACCTTGGCGACATCCTGGCGCATGTCCATCATGTCGGCCGCGGCCTGATTCGCGTCGACGCCGACGAGGTGACCTATCCGCTGCACATTATCCTGCGCTTCGACCTCGAGCGTGCGCTGGTGGCAGGCAGCCTTGCCCCGGCCGATATTCCCGAGGCCTGGGATGCGGCAATGCGCGAGATGCTCGGGCTGTCGACCCTCGACATCCCCCGGGACGGACCGATGCAGGACGTGCACTGGCCGGCCGGCGCCTTCGGCTACTTTCCGTCCTACACGCTGGGCGCGATGATGGCGGCGCAACAATGGGCCGCGATCGCCCGCGACGACGGCAAGCTCGACGGCGAATTGGCCAACGGCCGGTTCGAGACCTTGAGCGATTGGCGCCGCCGGCAGATCTGGTCGCAGGGCTCGCGCTACTCGACCCCCGAGCTGATGCAGCGCGCCACCGGCGAGCCGCTCAACGCCGAGCACTTCACCAATCACTTGCGGGCCCGCTACGGGGCAGGCTGACTCGAGCTGAAGCGGGGACTACTCGGCCGCGCCCGGCCAGGCGCCTGAGCCGGCCTCGAACTGCAGCTTGGCGAGCCTGGCATAGAGCCCGCCGGCCTTCGACAGGCTGCGGTGAGTGCCCTCCTCGACGATGCGGCCTTCGTCCAGCACCAGGATCCGGTCGGCCCTGAGCACGGTCGCCAGGCGGTGCGCAATCACCAGCGTGGTCCGGCCACGCATCAGCCGCTCGAGCGCGGTCTGCACCAGTGTCTCGCTTTCGGCATCGAGCGCCGAGGTCGCCTCGTCGAGCAACAGGATCGGCGCATCGCGCAGGATGGCGCGGGCGATCGCGATGCGCTGGCGCTGGCCGCCCGACAAGGTGACGCCGCGCTCGCCGACCATCGTCTCGTAGCCGCGTGGCAGGCGGGCGATGAAGTCGGCGGCAAGGGCGGCCTGGGCGGCGCGTTCGATGTCGGCCGGCGCGGCACCGGGCCTTCCGAACGCGATGTTTTCGCCGATGGTCGCTGCGTAGATGGTCGTGTCCTGCGGCACGATCGCCACCCTGCTGCGGACCGTCGCCAGATCGGCTTCGCGCAGGTCGACGCCGTCGATCAGCACTTGACCGCGCGCCGGGTCGTAGAAGCGCAGGATCAGCGAGAAGATGGTGCTCTTGCCGGCGCCGGATGGGCCGACGATGGCGACCGTTTCGCCGGGCCGCGCGTGGAAGGAGAGCTCGTGGAGTGCGGAGCGGTCGGGGCGCTCGGGATAGCTGAACGACACGTCGCGGAAGGTCAATGCGCCCTTGCCCTCGGCCGGCAGCGGCTTCGGCGCGGCCGGTTCGGGCAGGTTCGGCTGCTCGGCCAAGAGCTCGGCCAGCCGCTCGGCGGCGCCGGCCGCCTGCGACAACTCGCCCCAAACCTCCGAAAGCGCCCCGAGTGCGCCTGCCGCGAACACCGAATAGAGCAGGAATTGGCCGAGCGTGCCCGGCGACAGCGTCCCCGAGAGCACGTCGCGGGAGCCGAACCAGAGCACCCCGACGACGGACGAAAAGACGGCGAAGATGGCGAAGAAGGTGAGCAGCGCCCGCGCCAAAGTCGAGCGCCGCGCCGCCTCGAACGCCTCGTCGACTTCGCCGCCATAGCGCGCCGCAGCGAGCGGCTCGTTGGTGAAGGCCTGCAGCGTCCGCACCGCGCCGATCTGCTCGCTGGCATAGGCGGTGGCTGCGGCGAGCGTGTCCTGCGCCCGGCGGGAGCGCCGCCGCACCGAGCGGCCGAACCCGACCATCGGCAGCACCACGATCGGGATGGCGATCAACACCAGGCCGGACAGCTTCGGGCTGGTGACCACCATCATCGCCACCGCACCCAGTCCGAGGATCGCATTGCGCAGCGCCAGCGACGCCGTCGAGCCGACCGCCGATTTGATCTGCGTGGTGTCGGCGGCGAGCCGCGAGACGATCTCGCCGGAATGCGACCTGTCGAAGAAGGCCGGCGAGAGCCGAGTGACGTGGGCGAACACGTCGCGCCTGAGATCGGCGACGACCCGCTCCCCGAGCGTGATAACGAAATAGTAGCGGCCCGCCGACGCCAGCGCGAGCAGCGCCGCAATGACGATGAGCATCGAGAAGTAGTTGGCGATGAAGGCCGAATCGCCCGAGCTGAAGCCGTGGTCGATCATGCGGCGGACGGCCAGCGGCAAGGTCAGCGTCGTCGCTGCGGCAACCAGCAGGAAGACGACCGACAGGGACAGCTTGACGCGATAGCGGGCGAGATAAGGGAAAAGCTGCGCCAGCGGCCGCAGGGAGCGGCGCCGCGATCGCTCGTCCTCAGCCGTTGGCTCGGCCATATGCAGGCTCTCCGATAGGGCGCGATCGTCTCGGGCCGGCCTTGTGATTCATGGGCGGCTGCTGTATAGGGCCAGCCGATCGATTGTGAAGCCGTACCTGTCCCAGGGCGCGGCTTCAAGTTTTGAGAGTGGGTGACATCGCCGCATGCGGTTGGCACCACCCTCCGTGAACTGCGGAAGCAACCCGATGAAAACCGACATCCATCCCAACTATCACATGATCAAGGTCGTCATGACCGACGGCAGCGAGTACCAGACCCGCTCGACGTGGGGCAAGGAAGGCGACACCCTTCACCTCGACATCGATCCGACCACCCACCCGGCGTGGACCGGCGGCCAGCAGCATCTGCTCGACCGCGGCGGACGGCTCTCCAAGTTCAAGAAGCGCTACGAGGGGCTGGGGATCTAGCTTTTCGCCATCAGCGGCACCGAAGCCCCGCTGCGCGGGGCTTTTTCATTGCGGCCAGGCAGGCGTCCCGCAGCAGAGCATCCGCCGGCCGGCAGCTCCTGCCAGGAACCGGCGGCAGCCATGCTATGATGCCCGCGATGTCGCGCTCCGAACGGCTGCTCGCTCTCGTCCAAGCCCTGCGCCGGCGTCGCACGCCGGTGAGCCGCCGGGAGCTGGCAGCCGAACTCGACATCAGCCTGCGCACCCTCTACCGCGACATCGCCAGCCTGCAAGGACAAGGCGCCGAGATCGTCGGCGAGCCCGGCCTCGGCTACATCTTGAAGCCGGGCTTCATGCTGCCGCCGCTGATGTTTACGGAAGACGAGATCGAGGCGCTGGTGCTCGGCTCCCGCTGGGTGGCCAAGCAGCCAGACCAGCGGCTCTCCGGCGCCGGCCGGAACGCCCTCGCCAAGATCGCCGCGGTGCTGCCGGACGACCTGCGTGCGGCACTCGAAGCCACCCCCCTCCTGGTCGGCCCGCCATCGGTGGCCGTGGAGAAGATCGATCTCGGGATCCTGCGCAAGGCCATCCGTGCCGAACGCAAATTGACCATCGTCTATGCCGGTCCCGAGGGCGAGAGCCGGCGGACGATCTGGCCCTTCGCCCTCGGTTTCTTCGAGCGCGCCCGCGTCGTCGCCGCCTGGTGCGAGCTCCGGCAGGATTATCGCCATTTCCGCAGCGATCGCATCGCCGCGGCCCTGCCGAGCGACGTCCGCTATCCGCAGCGGCGGCAGGCGCTGCTCAAGGCGTGGCGTGCCAGACACGGAATTCCGCTGCAGCAATGACCGATGCTGACAGAATCTGGCAACGGCGTCGGCTATCTGCTGGCCTCACCAACACGGAGACCAGTGCAATGTTCAGCTCATCCCAGATGCTCATCTATGTGGCAGATCCGGCCGCCAGCACAGCTTTCTACCGGTCCCTTTTCGATCGCGAGCCGGTCGAGGCCTCGCCGAACTTCGCAGCTTTCGACCTCGACGGCTTTACCCTGGCTTTGTGGGCGCGCGACAAGGTCGAGCCGGCCGCGGACCGGGCCGGCAGCAGCGCCGAACTGGTGCTGATCGTCGATCAGGCGGGCGCGGTCGATCGGCTCTGGGCCGATTGGCAAGGCCGCGGCGTCGCGGTCATCCAGCCGCCGACGGACCTCTATTTCGGCCGCACCTTCGCGGCGCTCGACCCGGACGGCCACCGGCTGCGCGTCTGCGCACCGACAGCGTAGGGAGGGCTCGGCCATGGAACGCAATCGGCATTGGCTCGCGGTCGCTTCGGCCGAACATGTGCGGATCGGCCAAGCGCACGGCTTCACGCAGGTCAACCATGGCAAGCTTGCCCCGCTGCGGCGGCTGCGGCCGGGCGACGGCATCGTCACCTACTCGCCGACCGAAACGTTCGGCGGCAAGGACCGGCTGCAGGCGTTCACTGCGATCGGCATCGTCGAAGAGGGCGAGCCCTGGCAGGTCGATCTCGGTGAGGGCTTCGCCCCGTTTCGCCGCCGAGTCCGATGGGCCGAGGCCACACCGGCGCCGATCGGCCCGCTGCGCGACCGCTTGACATTGACGACCGACAACCCGAACTGGGGCTTTCTGCTGCGCCGTGGCCTGCTGCCTCTGGCGGCTGCGGACTTCCAGCGGATCGCCGACGCGATGGGCGCCGACGCGCTCAGCGCGGCTTGACGGCGTCGGCCTTGGCCCGGTCGGCGTGGCCAAGCGGGCGGCCGGGATCGAACACGTCGCGGACCCGCTGCTTGAGCTCAGCAGCGTCGGGAAAGCCGCCGTCGCGCTTGCGGTCCCAGATCAGCTTGCCGTCGCAGGCGATGGTGAACACGCCACCCGTTCCGGGCTCCAGCGTCACTTCGGCGAGCTCGCCGCCGAAGGTCGAGAGCAATTCCTGCGCCATCCAGGCCGCCCGCAACAGCCACTGGCATTGGGTGCAGTAGGTGATGCGGACCTTTGGCCTCGTGGCTGTCGTCATCGCAGCGCCTTAGGCAGCGCTCAGCTTGGCCAAAGTGGCGTCGTCGACCTCGAAATTGGCATAGACGTTCTGGACGTCGTCATCGTCCTCGAGCGTGGCGACCAGCTTCATCAACGACTGCGCCCGTTCTTCGTCGACCGGAACATTGGTCTGCGGCCGCCAGATCACCTTCACCAATTCGGCCTCGCCGAGTGCGGTCTCCAATGCCTTCGACACCTCGCCGATGTTTTCGAAGGCGCAGATGATCGTATGGCCCTCGCCGTCCGATTGAACATCGTCGGCGCCCGCCTCGATCGCCGCGTCCATCACCGCTTCGGCGCTGCCGGCGCTCGCCGCATAGACGATCTCGCCGACCCGGTCCCACAGGAACGAGACCGAACCGGTCTCGCCCATCGCCCCGCCTGCCTTGGTAAAGGCGGCGCGCACGTTGGAGGCCGAGCGGTTGCGGTTGTCGGTCAGTGCCTCGACGATCACCGCCACGCCGCCGGGGCCATAGCCCTCGTAGCGAACCTCCTCATAATTTTCCGAGTCGCCGCCGGCCGCCTTGTTGATCGCCCGCTGGATGTTGTCCTTGGGCATCGACTCGGCCCTGGCGTTCTGCACCGCGAGCCTCAGCCGCGGGTTCATCGCCGGATCGGGCACGCCCTGCTTGGCGGCCACGGTGATTTCGCGCGCCAGCTTGGAGAAGATCTTCGAGCGCACCGCGTCCTGCCGCCCCTTGCGGTGCATGATGTTCTTGAACTGTGAATGGCCGGCCATGTCGCCCCTGTTCGCACCAGATGTTCCAGCTGTGAGGAATGGCGCGCTATATAGATAAATCGCCGGCCAAGGTCCAGCAGGGGGCCCTGCGGCGGGACCCGTCTCAGGCGTGCGGATTACCTCCCTTGCGGCGCCGGGCGAGCATGTTCAACCCTTCGACCAGCGCCGAGAAACCCATCGCCGCGTAGATGTAGCCTTTGGGCACGTGGTAGCCCATGCCGTCGGCGATCAGCGTCATGCCGATCATCAGCAGGAAGCCGAGCGCCAGCATGACGATGGTCGGATTGCGGGCGATGAAGTTGGCGAGCGGCGTCGCCGCCAGCATCATCACCGACACCGCCACGATCACCGCGATATACATGATCGCGATCTCGTCGGTCATGCCGACCGCGGTGATGATCGAATTGATCGAGAACACCAGGTCGAGCAGCAGGATCTGAAAGATGGCGGCGCCGAGCGTCATCTTCAGCGTCTGGCCGACCATGGTGTCCTTGTGGTCGGCCGGGTCGACGGTGTGATGGATCTCCTTGGTTGCCTTCCAGACCAGAAACAAGCCGCCGGCGATCAGGATCAGATCGCGCCAGGAGAAGCCGTGTCCGAACACGGAAAACACCGGCGCGGTCAGCTGCACGATGATCGAGATGGTGGCGAGCAGAACGAGCCGCATGATCAGCGCCGCGCCGATGCCCAGCCGGCGGGCGCGCACCTGCTGCTCTTTCGGCAGCTTGTTGGTCAGGATGGAGATGAAGATCAGATTGTCGATGCCGAGCACCACCTCGAGCACGATCAAGGTGAGCAAGGCTACCCAGGCGGTCGGATCGGTGACGAAAGAAAAATGCGGGGCGATCACCTCGACCATCGGCAGCGCGTGTCCTCACGACATTGAAGGTCCGGCACAGGTATGGTCTGTGCCCGCCAGCGTCAATGATCAGCGCCAAAACGCCGGCACCGTTTCCTCCAGCCGCGGCCCCAGCCGGAGCGGCGCGATCTTCTCCGCCAGGCCGGTGCTGTCGGAGATCTCGACCGCGACGCCGCAGATCGTTGCCGGACCCGAGGCGGCCTCGAAGCGGCTCTTCGGCACCTTCGACAGGAATCGGTTGAGCGGCTCCTCCCAGTCCATGCCGATGCACGAAATCGTAGTCGCCGCACATTCCGGAGTCCGACATGAAGCCGGTGCCGCCGGTCAGGATCTGATGGTCGGCGGTCGGCTGATGGGTGTGGGTTCCGACCACCAGGCTGGCGCGGCCGTCGACGAAATGGCCGAAGCAGACCTTCTCGCTGGTCGCCTCGGCGTGGAAATCGATCACCACCGCATCCGCCTGCTCGCCGAGCGGGCAGGCCGCCAACTCGCGCTCGACCGCCTGGAACGGATCGTCGAGCTCCGGATGCATGAACACCCGGCCCATGATGTTGGCGACCAGCACCCGGGCGCCGTTCTTGGCGATGAAGACGCCGGCACCTCTGCCCGGCGTGCCGGCCGGGAAATTGACCGGTCGCAGGAAGCGCTCCGCACGCGGGGCGAATTCAAGCGCCTCGCGCTGGTCCCAGACATGGTTGCCGGTGGTCACCGCATCGGCGCCGGCGGCGAGCGTGGTTAGAAAAATCTCTTCGGTGATGCCGAAGCCGCCGGCGGCGTTCTCGCCATTGACCACGACGAAATCGAGCTTGAAGTCGCTGATCAGGCCGGGTAGCCGTTCCCAAACCGCGGTACGGCCGCTGCGCCCAACCATGTCGCCGAGGAAAAGAAATCGCATATCCCCTCTTTCCAGGCGCCATCCCAAAGGTCAAGCAGAGGCCATCGCCGGATCAATCCGGCTGCGCCGCGACCGAGCTGCGGATCCGGAGCTCGGTGTCGAACAAGGTCGATGGCGGGCCCGCCGCGCGCATGCCGATGCGGTAAAACAGCAGCTCGGCCGCGGCCTTACCCATGGCGAAGCCCGGCTGAGCCACGGTCGTCAGCGGCGGCTGCAGGAATTCGGCGGCGGCGATGTCGTCGAAGCCGGTGACGCTCAGCTCCCCCGGGATGGCGATGCCGGCGTCGCGGCAATAGCGCATCACGCCGACGGCCATCAGGTCGTTGGCGCAGAGGATGGCGCTCGGCCGCCGCTCGGGCGGACCCGCAAGCAGGGCGGCGGCAGCCCGATAGCCCGAACCCTCGCTGTAATCGCCGGCACCGTAGGCGACGCGGTCCGGGTCGAGGCCCGCCGCGGCAATCGATTCGCGGAAGCCGGCGAGCCGCTGCTCGCTAGTCCACAGCCGGGGCGGCCCGCCGAGGACGGCCAGCCGCCGGTGGCCGGCGGCAAGCACATGGCCGGCAACCCGGCGTGCCCCGGCCAAATTCTGGCTGCCGACGAAGGGAACGTCGAGCCCGGCAAGCACCTCGTCGACGAACACCACCGATCCGGACTTGGCGAGCTCGATCAGCGAGGCGGAGGGCAGGCCGGTGCCGGTCAGATAGATGACGCCGTCAAGCCGCTGGGTGCGGATCACCCGGGCGAAATATTCCTCGCGGTCGCTGCGCGACCAGGTGATGCAGAGCATCAGCAGGACGTCGTCCTCGCCGATGCCGCTCTGCACGCCTTCGGCGACCGCGGCGAAGAACGGATTGCTCAGGTCCGGCACCACGAAGCCGATCGAGGAGATGCGGCCGCGCTTGAGGCTGCGGGCGGCATTGTTCGGCTCGAAGCCCAGCTCGCTGATGAACCGCAGCACATGCCGCCGGGTGTCTTCCGCGACGTTTTCGCGGCCATTGATGATGGCGCTCACCGTGCCGATCGACACGCCGGCCTCGCGGGCGACGTCGCGGATCGTCGGCCGGCTGCCGCGGGGCCGCGTCGGCGCCTCGTTCATGCGCGGGGCAGCGCCTTGGCTTGCGCCGGCACGGGCGGCACCGGCTCGCGCCAGTAGCCCGGCGACCAGCGGCGCGCCTTGGACGAAGACCGCCATGGGGTGAGCAGATATTCGGCCAGCACCACGAGCACGAAGCTGACGATGCCGAGCAGCGCCAGAAAGGCGATTGCCGCGAAGGTCCCGGCAGTATTGAGGCGCGAATTGGCGAGCAGCAGATAGGCGCCGAGGCCGCCGCTTGTCGAGGCGGTCCATTCGGCGATCACCGCGCCGGTGACGCTGAACGTGGCCGACAGCTTCAGCGCCGAAAACAGCGGCGTATAGGTGGCGGGAAGCTTGACGTGGCGGAAGATGCTCGCCTTCGACGCGCCCATCGAGCGCACCAGATTGAGCAGGTCCGGATCGACCGAGGCGAGCCCGTCGAGCACGTTGACCACCACCGGAAAGAACACCACAAGCGCCACGATCACCAGCTTCGGTGCCAGCCCGAAGCCCAGCCAAATGGTCAGCGCTGCAGAGATCGCCACGACCGGCACCGCTTGGCTGGCGATCAGCACCGGATAGAGCACGCCGCGCACGCTGCCGGACCAATCCATGACGACCGCGAACAGGAACCCGGCCCCCGCTCCGAGCAGGAAACCGAGCAGGAACTCGATGAAGGTGATGCGAAAGCCGTTGACCAGCGCCGGCCAGTCGGAGCGGGTGTGCTCCCACACCTCCATCGGCGAGGGCATCACGTAGCGGGGGATGGCGAAGATGTCGACCAGCGCCGCCCACACCACCACCACCAGCACCAGCGCGATCAGCGGATAGAGGACCTGCATCGCGGTCCTCAGCGGCAGCCGGCTAGGCCTCATCGACGACGGCCTCCTGGGCCAGGGCGGCAGCAACGCCTTCGGCATAGATGAGCTCGAGGATGCGCGCCTTCAGCCGGCTGAAGACCGGGCTGGTGAGGACGGACATCGGCCGTGGCCGCGCGATCGGCACCTGAAGCACCTCGCGGATGCGGCCGGGGCGGGGCGTCATCACCACGACGCGGTCCGCCAGAAAGATCGCCTCGTCGATGTCGTGGGTGACGAAGACGATGGTCCTGCGCTCCTGGGTCCAGACGCTGAGCAGCCATTGCTGCATGGCGAGACGGGTCTGCGAGTCGAGCGCGCCGAACGGCTCGTCGAGCAGCATGACGTCGTGATGCATGGCGAGCGTGCGCATCAAGGCGACACGTTGGCGCATGCCGCCCGACAGCGCCGCCGGATAGTGATTGATGAAGTCGCCCAGGCCGTAGCGGCGGGCGAGTGCTGCACCCTCGGCGCGCTGGGCGTGGCTGGCGCGGCCTTTGAGCAGGGCGCCAAGCACGATGTTGTCGATGACCGTGCGCCAGGGCAGCAACAGATCCTTCTGCAGCATGTAGCCGACATGGCCGGTGCGCCCGGTGACGTCGGCGCCGTCGATCCGCACCCTGCCGCGGGTCGGCCTCAACACGCCGGCGATGATATTGAACATCGTGCTCTTGCCGCAGCCGGAGGGACCGACCACGGACACGAACTCGCCGGCGCCGATCTCGAGATCGGTCGGCGCCAGCGCCTCGGTCTCGCCGAAGCGCTGCGAGACGTCCTCGAGCGAAAGCTTAGCGGCCTGGCCGGCGCTCATCGCTGGTTGTTCCCGGCCAACTCAGAGCACCAGGCAGCGCTCACGGCCGAACCAGACCAGGTCCTCGACCTTGACGGCGATCTCACCGCGCGCCGCGAACGGCTCGATCGCCCAGGCACCCCACATCGGCGTCGCATTGCCGGCATCTATGAATTTGTGGAGATAGGCGGCCCCCGCGGTCAGCGAGTGGCCGATATTGGCAAGCAGGTCAAGCAGCACGAAGCCTTCCGCCACGAGCCGCTCATGGGTCATGGCGAACAGCTCGTTGGCCGGCATGCCGGGGGACAGCTTGCCCAGCATCTCGCGATGCAGCGCTTCCAGATCGGCAAGCGCCTGCTTGGCCTCCGGGAAGTCGCCGATCACGGTACAGCGGGTACAATCGCCCCACGAGCCGTCGGCGGTGATCGGATGGACGTCGACCATCAGCACGTCGCGCTCGGCCGCGGCAAGGTCGGTCGGCGGGTTGGTCGGAAAGCAGATCTTGGCGTTTTCACCGAGGCCGATATTGGTGATCGTCCAGACGCGTTCGATGCCCTGCTCGAGCAAATAGGCGCTGACGGCGAGCTCGACCTCCTTCTCGCTCATGCCCGGCCGCACCGCGGCCAGGCCGGCAGCGGCGGCAGCGCGGGCGATCTTCTGCGCCTTGACCAGCCCGGGCGGCGGGTCCGGCGCGACATCCGGGCCCGGCTTGTAGGTCCATGCCGGCACGACCCGGCGTTGCGCCTCCGCGGCAGCCACGCGTGTCCCGCTCACTTGAGATACTGGTTGGTGTAGTAGGCCGACGGCTCGAGCGGCGCCTTGACGACGTCGAACTTCTTCAGCGCCGCCAGCAAGCGAAACCCAGTCCTGCTCGTTCGAGGTCATCAGGTCCGGGCTCATCTCGCCGAACAGCGGGATCGTGTCCTTCCATTGCTGGGCGATGTATTTCGGGTCGAAGGCCTTCGCATACGTCTCCTCGAAGGCCGCGACCCCCTCGTCCGGGTGGGCGACCGCATATTCGATGCTCTTGCGCGTGGCCCGCAGGAAGGCCTTGGCGAGCTCCGGATTGGCCTTCGAGCCAGTCGTCATTGGCGGCGATCATGAAGATCGGCGTATTCGGCACGCCATGTTCGATCGCCGGGACGAATTCCGCCTTCTGGTTGCCGGCCGTCTGCACTTCGGTGGCTTCGGCATTGGTGATGCCGGTGATCGCGTCGACCTTGTTCTGGAGGAGCAGCGGCACCGTGTCGTCGGCCGCCGCCACCATGGTGACGTCGTCGAGCGTGAGCTTGGCATCGGCCAGCATCATCGTCAGCTGCGCCTTGGTCCAGGCGTCGTTGTAGATGCCGATGGTTTTGCCCTTGAGCTCGGGAACGGTGATCGGCTTGCCCTGCGCGGTCAAGATCCCCCAATTGTTGCTGCGACCGTAGCGGGCAATGGCACTGACGGGGGCCTGCTGCTCCTTGGCGAAAATGACATCCATCACCGTGGTGAAGGCCACTTGCGCTGCGCCGGTGCCGAGAAACTTCATCGTATCGGCGACGGTGGGCGGAACCTGGATCTCCAGCTCGATGCCTTCGTCCTTATAGAATCCCTTCTTGGAACCGAGGATCCACGGCACCCAGAAGCCGTCGGGAACGGGCCATTCCTGCACGAAGGTCAGCTTGGTCAGGTCGGCGGCAGCAGCTGGCGCCAGGCCGGCCGCAAGCACAGCGAGCGCGGCAAGGCCGCCGGTGAAACTGCGACGTGTGATCGTCATTGCTTGTTCCCCTGTTCTTGTTGAACCGATCTGAACCGTTTCAACGAAAACTGTCAATGGCAACGATCTTCTCAGAACCTTTCTTGCAATCCCTGCCAGGTTGCTGCAGCCTTATCGGCTTGAACCGTTTCGACAAACCCGTGTCGGTGACCGCGAGATAGCGAGGTCCGAGAGCATGTCCGCAGAAGCAGCCGTCACCATCGCGGCGATCCAGATGGAGCCGGTTTTCGGCGAGACCGAGCGCAACGTCGCCCACACCGTCGCCTTGCTGGAGCAGGCGGCCGCAGGTGGAGCGCGGCTCGCGGTGCTGCCGGAACTGTGCAACACCGGCTACGTATTCGCGAGCCGGGGCGAGGCTGCCGAGCTTGCCGAACCGATCCCGGACGGTCCGACGTGCCGCGCCTGGCTGAAAGCGGCCGCCGCCCTCGACATGATCATCGTCGCCGGCATCACCGAGAAATCCGGCGCCCAGCTGTTCAATTCGGCCGTGCTGCTTGGCCCGAACGGGCTGATCGGGCGCTATCGGAAAATGCATCTGTGGGCCGATGAAGCGCTCTACTTCACCCCTGGCGACCTCGGCTTTCCGGTGTTCGACACGCCGCTCGGCCGCATCGGCTGCCATATCTGCTACGACTGCTGGTTCCCGGAGAGCTTTCGCCTCGCCGCCCTGCAGGGGGCGGAGCTTGTCTGCGTGCCCACCAATTGGGTGCCGATCCCCGGCCAGGACCCGCGCCGTGAGGCCATGGCCAACATTTTGGTCATGGGCGCGGCCCATTCCAACTCGATGTTCGTCGCCGCCGCCAACCGGATCGGGAGCGAACGCGGCCAACCCTTCATTGGCCAGAGCCTGATCGTCAGCCACACCGGATGGCCGGTCGCCGGGCCGGCAAGCCCGGAAAGCGAGGAGGTTCTGCTGGCCACCGTCAACCTCGCCGACGCCCGCCGCAAGCGCAATTGGAACGATTTCAACCAGGTGCTGCGTGACCGGCGCACCGATGCCTATGACCGAATGCTGGGCAGCCCGCACGCCGCCGGCTGGTTCTGATCGCAGCGCGTCCCGTCCACCCGTCGTCAGCCGACATGCGCGGCGAGGAACGCGCCGGCGCGGGCGATCGCCTCTCGCCCGTCCTTCAGCCGTACGGCCCACAGATGCCAGGCATGGATCATATGGGGCCATATTTCGAGCATTGCCGCCACATCTGCGGCACCGAGGCGGCCGGCAATACGCACCGCATCGTCGAGCAAGGTCTCGTCGGAGCCGACCTGGATCAGCACCGGCGGCAGTCCGTTGAGATCGGCATGGAGCGGCGAGGCCAGCGGGTTGCGCGGGCTTTCGCCGGCAAGGTAGGCGCTGGCCAGCTCGGTGAGATAGGCGCGGTGGATGAGCGGGTCGACCTCCGCCTTGCTGTCGAGCGTCGTGCCGGTCATCTCCAAATCGACCCACGGGGAAATCAGCCAGGCACAGGCCGGAAGCGGCCGGCCGGCCTCGCGCAGCCGGACGAGCGTGGCCAGCGTGATGCCGCCGCCGGCGCTGTCGCCGCCGATCGCGATTCGGCCGGGATCCATGCCGTCTTCAAGCAGGAACTCATAGGCAGCGAGTGCATCGTCGAGTGCCGCAGGAAACGGATCTTCGGGCGCCAGCCGATAGCCGACGGCGAGCGTCCGCATCCCGGCCGCCCGGCCGCTCTCGGCAACCATGCCGCGATGGCTCTCGAGCGAACCCGAGCAATAGCCGCCACCATGAAAGAAGAGCAGCACCCGTGTCGGGTCACTGCCTGGCGCCAGCGACCATTCCGCCGAGACATGCCCGAACCGGCAGGCTTCCAAGGCGATATCGGCGGCGACGCCGTCAATCGAGGCGACGGTGTCGAGCCGCCGGCGCCGCGCCGGCCAGCCGACCGGGCGCGTCTCGGCGGCAAGCAGCGCCCGCACGGCGGCGAGGCCTTGGCTATCCATTCGTTCCTCTCAAGCCAGCGGGAACCGCCGCAGGCCGCTCTCGGTCAGGATCTCCGGCAGAACCACGTCATGCGGTTCGTCGGGGACTTCGGCGACCTGCTGGCAGTTGAAGGCGACGCCGATCAGCCGGGGTGCGATGCCGCGCTCGGTCAGCCGCGCGATGGCGCGGTCGTAGTAGCCTGCCCCATAGCCTATGCGGTGGCCGCGGCCATCGAAGGCGGCCAGCGGGATGAGCATCACCTGGGGATCGAGCACCGCGGCCTCGACGCCCGGGCCCGCGGTGCCGAAGCCGGTGTCGACCAGGGTCGTGCCGCGCACCAGCTCGCGGAACACGATCGTGACCTTGTCGAGCACCGCCGGCAGGCAGAGCCTCGCCCCCTTCTCCCGCAGCGCGAACAAAACCGGCCGCACATCGACCTCCGAGCGCATCGGCCAAAAGCCGGAGACCACCGAGCCAGGCACGAAGTCGATCTCGCGCTCGGTGGTTTCGGCCATGTCGAGGGCGGCTTCGACACGCATGAAGGGATCGAGGGCATCGCGGCGCGCCAGAGCTTCGCCGCGCAGCTGACGCTTGAGGCTGCGGCGTTCGGTCATTCCGGTCTTATGGAGCCCGGCCGGCCAAAAAGCCAGCGGATCTGCCTTGTTGCAGACGCTGCAACAGGCAAGGTGCGATCCATGACGACCGGTGGAGAAGTCGATCCCGGGAACCTACAAAGTAGGTGGGCGCCGTATGAGAAAACCCACGAGTCTTCCCAGGGACAGCTCCCTTCGAGATCGATAAGGCCCCGGGGAAAATTCTCTCCTGCCGAGAAGCACAGACCGCGAGTGCCAATATAGGGCGCAGTCGGGCAGCGCGCCAGACATTTGGCGAGGCGTCGCCATTTCGACCTATAGCTCCCCGAAACGACGCGCCTTCAGCCTGCAAGATGGCGGAATGCCGCCACCACCTGTTCATAGACGGGGCGCTTGAACGGCACGATCAACCCGGTCAGGTCGTCGATCGGGCGCCATCCCCAGCGATCGAACTCGGCCTTGTGACCCTCGGGAGGCGGGTTGACGCGGATCTCGGAATCGTCCCCACGGAACCGGAAAGCATACCATTTCTGCGTCTGGCCTCGATAGCGGCCCTTCCAAACGAGGCCGACGCGCTCCGGCGGCAGATCGTAGTTGATCCAGCCCGGGGCCTCGGCGAGCAGCTTGATGCTCTCGATGCCGGTCTCCTCGTAGAGCTCGCGCCTGGCCGTCTCGAGCGGATCCTCACCCTCGTCGATGCCGCCCTGCGGCATCTGCCAGAGCTGGGCGGATCCTGCCATCTCGTTATCGGGCTCGGTGAGCCGGCGCCCGACCCAGACCAGACCTTCGGCGTTGAGTACCATCATCCCGACGCAGGGCCGGTAGGGAAGCGTTTCGGGGTCGACGTTCCGCCGCTTTGCCATGTCACCTGTCCTATCGACTTCGTTCAGGATCGCGGGCCAGGGCCGAGACGGGAACGATCTCGACGCCCCGCCGCGCCGCCGCTTCGACCCAGGATGCCACGGCATCCACCGTGACGTCGAACGCCGATCCGGCACCGATCGCAGAACCCTTGGCACGGGCGATGCCTTCCAGCGCGTCCAGCTTTTTCAGGATCTCGCCACGCTCGCGCACACCGTCGATCGTTGAGAGGGCCTTCGCAAACGGTACGCGGGCAGCCGTCGCTGCGGCCTCGGTCTCGCTGCGGGTGGCCGAGCCGTCGTCGAGGAACATCAGCCCGCGGCGGCCGAGATCCTGCATGACCGGCGTCAGTGCCGCCGGCTCACCAACGAAGCGGCCGCCCATATAGTTGACGACGCCGACATAGTTGGTGGTGCGGGCCAGGGCCCAATGCAGCCGGGCGAGATTGTCCGCGGCGTCGGCAGTGACGATCAGCGTGTTGCGGCCAGGATCCACGGCTGGGTAGTCGAAGGGTTCGAGCGGCACCTGCATCAGGATCTCGTGTCCCGCCTTGCGCGCCGCCTGCATCCAGCGGCCGATGCTGTTGCCTTGCGAGGCGAAGGCCAGCGTCACCTCGGGGGGCAGCTTGCGGATCGCCGCGTCGGTACCGGTCTGCGACACCGCCAGCCCGCCGACCACCAGCGCCAGCCGCGGACCGGGTGTGCCGGACCACGGCCTGGCATAGGCATCGAACGGGCGGCGGCCGTCGGCGCCCCGCCTGGGCAAAGGGCCGTCCGGACTGTCTTCGACCAGCGCCCGATCCAGCAAATGGGCGGTCGCAAGGTCTTGCGAAGCGGCTTGCGGGTCGCGCGCCACCACATCCCCAACCGCCCCGGCCGGCATCGCATCGGCCGCCCTGGCGCTGCCTTGCGCAGGCTGAGCCGCCGCGGCCGGGCGGGATTGCGCCGCATCTGATAGAGAGCCCTCGGGAGAGGCGAACGGGCGGTCGCGCAGCGAGATGGCTGCGGCTGCGGCAAACAGGGCGAATGCCACCGCTGTCCCGGCAAACGCGGCAGGCCGGATCCGAGGCGGCCACGCCCGCCGTCGCCGGCGAGTTCCCTGCGCGAGGCCGAGAGGCCGCTCGATGTCCTTCAGCGGCGCCCGGTCTTTCAGAGATGTCGACACGCCCCGCATGCCCCCTTGCGGGCTGCCCGACGCTGCAGGCCATCGGTCCTTGCGGCAACCGATGGCCTTTGCATCTACGCTGCGACCGGGCCCCCGTTGCCCCGGCCGCGAGAACGCTTACTGGTTGAGCACGGCTTTCTGCGGGTTCGGCGGGAAGGCCGGATCGGTCTTGGCGCCACGCAGAAGGTCGAACGCGTAGTTGAGCTGGATGTCGTCCTTCGGATCCGGCGGCACATAGGCGGCCGACCCTGAGCCTTCGGCACCTTCCTCGACGCCCTTGATATGGCCCTTCAGGTCGGACTCGCCGCGGGTGACGTCACGCCCCTGCAGCTCTTCCGGCAAGGGCTGATCGACCTTGACGTCGGGGGTGATGCCCTTGCCCTGGATCGACTTGCCCGACGGCGTGTAATAGAGCGCCGTGGTCAGCCTCAGCGCGCCGTTCTCGGCGAGCGGGATGATCGTCTGGACAGAGCCCTTGCCGAACGACTGGGTGCCGACCAGGGTGGCGCGCCGATGGTCCTGAAGCGCCCCGGCGACAATCTCGGAAGCGCTGGCCGAACCGCCATTGATCAGCACGATCAGCGGCTTGCCGTCGATCAGATCGCCGGCGCGCGCATCGAAGCGGGACACGTCCTTCGGATCGCGCCCACGCGTCGAGACGATCTCGCCACGGTCGAGGAAGTCGTCCGAGACACTGACCGCCTGGTCGAGCAGCCCGCCCGGGTTGAGCCGGAGGTCTAGGACATAGCCCTTGAGCTTGTCGTTGGGGATCTTCGACTTGATATCGTTGATCGCTGCCGCCAGATCGTCGGTCGTCTTCTCGGTGAACGAGGTGATCTTCATGTAGCCGACGTCGTTCTCGACCCGGTACTTGACCGCCTTCACCTTGATGATGTCGCGCACGATGGTGAGCTTGATCGGCTTGTCATTGCCCTCGCGCATGATGGTGAGCTCGATCGGCGTATTGACCAGCCCGCGCATCTTCTCGACCGCATCGTTGAGGGTCAGCCCGCGGACCTCGTCGCCGTCGATCGCGGTGATGAAGTCGCCGGCCCGGACTCCGGCTTTGGCTGCCGGGGTGTCGTCGATCGGCGTGATCACCTTGACCAGCTCGTTCTCCATCGTCACTTCGATGCCCAGCCCGCCGAACTCGCCCTTGGTCTGGACGCGCATGTCCTTGGCGGCTTCGGGGTTGAGATAGGAGGAATGCGGGTCGAGCGAGGACAGCATGCCGTTGATGGCGTTCTCGACCAGCGATTTCTCGTCGGGCGGCGTCACATACTGGCCGCGCACCCGCTCGAACACGTCGCCGAAGATGGCGAGCTGCCGATAGGTCTCGGAGTCGGCCGCGTTTGCCGACGAGCTTGGCGCGCCGTAGACCAGGCTCATCGCGGAGGCGCCCATCAGCGCACCGGCAAACAGAAGCGACAATTTACGTATCATTTCCTGTCCTTCCAGAAACTCGCACTGCCCACCAAGGAGCAGGATCCACGGGCTTCCCGTCCTTTCGAAACTCTACATAGAGTTCCGGGCCGCCACTCCCTGCCGCGGCGGAGGCACTCGCCACCTTGGCGTTTCCCATCGCACCCACCGGCTCGCCCGCCAGCACCGATTGGCCGATTGTTACGTTGATACGACCCATCCCCGCCAATACGACATGATAGCCGTCCCCGGCGTCAAGGATCAAGAGTTGCCCGTATGACCTGAACGGTCCCGCATAGAGAACGCTTCCGTCGGAAGGCGCGGTGACGATGGCGCCGGATTGTGTCGCAACCATGTCGCCCTGCATCACTCCGCCGTTATCGTCATACTTGCCGAACTGCCTTGCGATCCGGCCTGCGGCGGGCAATGACAGCTTGCCCTGCAGCTTGGAGAACGGTGCCGATTCGGCGAGCTGATTGCCTTCCGGCACGGGCAGCGCGGCGAGCGCGGCCTCGCGCTTCTGACGCGCCTCCTCCTGGCGCCGCGCCTTGTCTTCGGCCGAGCGCGCGCCGACGACGTCCTTCTCCAGGCCGGCGATCAAGTCCTTCAGGCTGTCGGCCTGGCGCGCCAGGTTTGCCGCCTTGGCGGTCTCCTGCGACAACGCGGCCTCGGTCTCGGTCTTCAGCCGCTGCTTTTCGGCGAGCAGCAAGGCCAGACGCTCCTTTTCCGCCACCTGATCCCCGACGGTCTTGGCGAGACGCTGGCGCTCGGCCTCGATCGAGGCGGTGACCTGGTCGCGTTCGGCGAGGTCGGTGAGCAGTGCCTCCGTCTGGCTGCGCAGTTCGGGCACCACCGAGCCCAGCAGGATGGCGCTGCGGACCGACGACAGCGCATCCTCCGGCTTGACCAGCAAGGCCGGCGGCGGGCTGAGGCCCATCCGCTCGAGCGCGCCGAGCACTTCGGCGAGCACCCCGCGCCGTGAGGCCAGCGATTTGGCGATCTGGTCACGCTGCAGCTTGAGCGCCTGCAGGCGGTCGGCAATGTCCTCGATGTCCTGGCCGAGCTTCTGCTCGGTCTTGGCCGCCTGGATCATCGCCGCGGTCAGCGTCGCGGAATCCTTCTTCACTGCGGCGATGTCGGCGGCGAGCTTGTCGCGCCGCTCGTCGGTAAGCGACAATTCCTTGGCGATCCGATCGTATTCGGCTCGACTTTGCGTCTGCCGGGCCTCGATTTCCGCCGCGGTCTCGGCACGCGCCACGGCCGGCCGCAGCAACCCCGCGGCCGCCGACGCGCAGACCGCCAGGACCGCCGCTTTGAAGATCACCGACATGACAGGCATTGCCGTTAAACGTCCCGACCATAGGCGGTCCATCGTTAACGAACCATCAACCATGAAGTCCAGCTTCAGCCGCGATGATAGGGGTGGCCGGCAAGGATCGTCGTGGCCCGGTAGAGCTGTTCGGCAAGCATGATGCGGCAGAGCTGATGCGGCCAGGTCATGGCGCCCAAGCTGACGACAAGGTCGGCGGCAGCGCGCAAGGCGGGATCGTGGCCGTCCGGTCCGCCGATGACCAGCGCCAGGCTGCGCCGGTTTTCATCCCGGAACCGGGCGAGAGCCGCCGCGAATTGCTCGGAAGTGAGGTCTTGGCCGCGCTCGTCGAGCGCGATCAGAGCGGCGCCCCCGGCGAGCTGCGCCAGCAGCCGGGCCGCCTCGTCATGGCGCCGGGCTTCGGCCAGGCCGGCGCGCCCTTCGGCAAGCTCGACCACGCCGCCGAAATCCAGGCCGAGCGCCGGGCCGCTCCTGCCGAATCGCTCAAGATAGCGCTGCGCCAGATCCTTCTCGGGGCCGGCCTTCATCCGGCCTACCGCCAGGACGGTGACCTTCATTCCGGCGCAAGCCGCGGTTCAGTGAACCGTCTCTTCCTCGAGATCGGGAGCCTGCCACATCTTTTCGATGTTGTAGAATTCCCGGACTTCGGGGCGGAAGACATGGACGATGATGTCGCCGGCATCGACCAGGACCCAGTCGGCATTGGCAAGGCCCTCGACCCGCGCCTGTCCAAGGCCGGCCTCCTTCAGCGATTTGATCAGCGAATCGGCGACAGCCGTGACATGCCGGTGAGACCGTCCGGACGCGACCACCATGTAGTCGCCAAGGCTGGACTTGCCCTGAATGTCGATGGAAACGATATTTTCGGCCTTGGAATCTTCGAGACTGGCAAGGACCGTTCTGATGGCGCGGGACAAATCGTCTTTGCGGTCTACCCCGGCCGGCGAAGGCACGAAGGGCGCCTTCCTCTGGAGTGCTGTTCGCAGTGTCTTTCCTTTCTGAACAGGAACAACCGTATCGCCCTCAAATCAGGCGATGTCATTAGATAGGCAGAGTTGGGTTACACTTTCAAGACGGGGGCGCCCGCCGAACACCTTTGAGACGGTGGCCGGCAGACTTCAGCCAAGACTGGTACCGAAAGGAACTCTTGCCCATGGAACTCGATCCTCAGAACGCCTTGCTCACCATCGAGGCCGGACTGGCGCAGCTCAGCACGCTGATCGTCTCCTATGCCTTCTCGGCCATCGGTGCGGTGCTCCTTCTGGTGATCGGCTACATCATCGCCGGATTTGCCGAACGCTCGATCTATACCGGTCTCAAGCATATCCGCGGCTTCGATCTGACGCTCTGTCAGTTCTTCTCCAAGATGGCCCGCTACGCCATCCTGGCGCTGGTCATCGTCATGGTGCTCGGCCAGTTCGGGGTGCAGACGGCCTCGATCATCGCCGCAATCGGCGCCATCGGCCTCGCCCTCGGACTGGCTTTGCAGGGCACCCTGCAGAACATCGCAGCCGGCATCATGCTGTTGGCGCTGAGGCCGTTCAGGGTCGGCGAATATGTGGAGATCGGTGCGGTCGCCGGGACCATCGAGGAAATCGGTCTGTTTGCCACCAGCCTGCGTACGGTCGACGGCATCTATATCCTGGCGCCGAACTCGACGCTCTGGAACCAGCCGGTGCGCAACTACACCCGCAACGGCGTGCGCCGCAACGACATCACCGTCGGCATCGGCCTCGACGACGACATCGAAGAGGCCCAGCAGACCCTGCTCAGGCTCGCCCGCGGCGACGCACGGGTCCGCAACGAGCCGCCGCCGATTGCCTTCGTCGCAGGGCTCGGCGACAGCGCCATCAGCGTGACGCTGCGCTACTGGACGACCGCCGCCGACTTCCTCGCCGCCAAGCTCGAACTCACCAAGCGCGCCAAGCTGACCTTCGACGGCGCCGGAATCTCGATCCCGTTCGCCAAATAGGAATGGGCTACCGCGCCCCGGCCTCCGGACCCGCCTGGCCGGCGACGAAACCGAGCTCGACCGGCAGCGGCGCCTGGGCCGTCATCGGCGCGAAGCTGCCGGTCTCCTCGGCCGGCACCGGCCGAGCCTCCTTTATCCGCCACAGCACGAAGGCGGCGTAAGCGGCAGCGATCACGATCGCGACATACATGAACATCGCGGTGCCGAACAACGCCGTCAGCACGGTGACGATGCCGGGCACGACGAAGCCGGACAGCGACCAAGCAAACAGCAACGAGGAGGAGAGTGCAACGAGATCCTCCTTGCGGGCGCGATCGCTCGCGTGGGCGCTGGACAGCGAATAGAGGCTCTCGCTGGCGCCGTCCCAGACGATGTAGATGATCACCAGCATGCCGAGCGTGGCGCGGCCGTCGAGCCCGGCAGCGGCCATGCCGGCGACCACCACCAGGAGGGATGCAAAGATCAGCACATAGCGGCGGTCAGTGCGGTCGGAGATCCAGCCGAGCGGGATCTGCAGGAGCAGGGTGCCGACCGGCATTGCGGAGAGCAGCAGCGCGACCTCACCCTGGCTGAAGCCGTTGGCCGTCGCATGGATCGGGGCAAAGCCGGTGATCGTCAAGGAAAGGCCGCCGACCGCCAGCATGCCTGCCAGCCCGACCGGCGAGATCCGCCAGGCACGGGCGAGCGCCACCGAGGCGGCCTGCGGAACCGGGGGTTGGCGCAGCCGGGTGAGCCCGACCGGCAGGATCGAGAGCGCCGTAAAGGCGATGCCGATCAGCGGCGCCTCAGCCGTCGCCAGATCGACGAAGGCCAGCAGATAATAGCCGACGCCGAGTCCGGCGACGTAGGCAACATAGAAAATCGCCATGACCCTGCCGCGATAGGCGTTGGCGACCACGTCGTTCAGCCAGCTTTGGGCGACGACGAACAGACCGCAGATTGCCAGGCCATAAAGCGTGCGCGCTGCGATCCACAGCACCGGCAAGGTGCCCGCGCCGACCGCGGCATTGGAGAGTGCAATCAGCGCCGACAGCACCATGAAGGCACGCGCATGGCCGACCCGGCGGACCAGCGGCCCGGTCAGAACGCAGCCGGCGAGGCCGCCGGCCGAGAGGCCGGTGATGATCAGGCCGGCCCAGAACGGCGCAAAGCCGGACTGGCCAAGGCGCACCGGGATGAAGGCAAACAGCATGCCGTTTCCGACTGCCACCAGGGCCATCGACAGAATGATGCTGACGATCGCCAGCGCTGGAGCGGGAGCGGCGCTGTTCGGCCGCTCCACCTCGTTCGCAAGCGCAATGCCGGCTTCGTTCATGCCCCACACTGCCCGGCGGCCGCCGCCGAGGGAGCGGGAAAAGCGACATCGGCCGGTCGGCCCGGCCGGTCAGCGCGATTGCCGGGCCTGATCGCGCAACGCCGTCGACGACAGCACCGACCGCGGCCCATGGATGAAGGTCCACGCCGGGGCCGGCATCCGGGCCAGCCGAGGTGCATCGGTCTCGTCGACGCGGGCATAGTCGAAGGTCTTGGCCACCGCCGACGACAGAAACGACAGCGTCGCGCCGGGCCGGTCGATGACGGCGATCGGCAGCGCCATGACGATGCTGCGCCAGCGTTCCCAGCGGTGGAAGTCGCGCAGATTGTCGGCGCCCATGATCCAGACGAAGTCGACGCCGGGGTTGCGCGCCTTGACCAGCCGTACCGTATCGGCGGTGTAGCGGCTCGGATAGGCTGCCTCGAAGGACGTGACCTTGATGCGCGGATCCTTGGCCAGCGCTTTCGACAGCTGGATGCGCGTGGCGAGCGAGGCGAGCTCGCGGCCGGCCTTCAGCGGATTGCCGGGGGTGACGATCCACCACAGCTGGTCGAGCGCAAGCCGTCTCAGTGCGATGTCGGCAACCAGGGCGTGGCCGGCATGCGGCGGGTTGAACGAACCGCCGAACAGGCCGACCTGCATGCCCTTTTCGACATGCGGCATGCGCAGCAGGCCACGCGGCAGACCCTCCAAGCCGATCCCTTCCCGCGGTGGCGCCGGCGCCGTCAAGAACGGGGGAAGGCGGTCATGGCCGGATTTGGCCGGAGCCGCGCACCCGGTACTTGAACGAGGTCAATTGTTCGACCCCGACCGGGCCGCGGGCATGCATCTTGCCGGTGGCAATGCCGATCTCGGCGCCCATGCCGAACTCGCCGCCGTCGGCAAACTGGGTCGAGGCGTTGGCGAGCAGGATCGCCGAGTCGATCTCGTTGAAGAAGCGCTCGATTGCGACGGGGTCTGCGGCGATGATCGCCTCGGTGTGATGGGACGAGTGGGTCTCGATATGATCGATGGCTCCGGCCACGCCATCGACCACTCTGGCCGAGATGATGGCGTCGAGATATTCGGTATCCCAATCCTCCTCCGCGGCCGGCTTGGCTGCGGGAAAAGCCTCGACTACGGCAGCATCGCCGCGGATCTCGCAGCCGGCAGCAGCCAGCGCCTCGAGGATCGGCACGAGATGGGTCGGCGCCGCGACCCGGTCGACCAGCAAGGTCTCCGCCGCGCCGCAGATCCCGGTGCGCCGCATCTTGGCGTTGACGGCGATCGCCACGGCCATGGCGAGCTCGGCCGAGCGATCGACATAGACATGGCAGAGGCCTTCCAGATGGGCAAACACCGGCACCCGTGCCTCGTTCTGCACGCGTTCGACCAGGCCGCGGCCGCCGCGCGGGACGATCACGTCGACCGTGCCGCCCAAGCCGCCGAGCAGCGCACCGACGGCCGCTCGGTCGCCGGTCGGCACCAGCTGGATCGCCTCGGCCGGCAGGCGCGCGGCCCGCAGACCCTCCACCAGGCAGGCATGAATGGCCGCCGAGGAATGCCGCGAATCCGAGCCGCCGCGCAGGATCACGGCGTTGCCTGCCTTGAGCGCCAGCGCGCCGGCATCGGCGGTGACATTCGGGCGGCTTTCGAAGATCACGCCGATGACGCCGAGCGGGGTTCTCACCCGCTCGATCTCCAGCCCGTTGGGGCGCCGCCAGGCGGCGATCACCTGGCCGACGGGATCGGGCAGTTCGGCGATCGTGCGCAGCCCGTCGACGATGGCCCGGATGCGGGCGCCATCGAGCGTCAGCCGGTCGAGCGCAGCGGCGGTCAGCCCGCTTTCTTCGGCCTGGGCGAGATCGATAGCGTTGGCTGCGAGGATCTCGCCTTCCTGGCGCCGGACCGCTTCGGCCATGGCGATCAGCGCGGCGTGCTTGCGTTCGGCAGAGGCGACGGCCAGCGGCCGTGCCGCGGCGCGCGCCTTGCGGCCGATTTCCGCCATCAAGAGGTCCACATCCGCTGTGTCCGTCGCGTCAACCTTCAGCATGGCCTATCCTTGCACCGTCAACGGGGAGAGCCGCGCATCCTTGCTCTCGGTCATCACCAGGTCGTCCCGATGGACCATCGCCGAACGGGCGGCATAGCCGAGCACCGCGGCGATCTCGGGGGTCTTCAGGCCAGCGATCTTTACGGCATCGGCCGCGTCGTAGGCAACCAGCCCGCGGGCGACCTCGCGGCCGTCCGACGACAGGATGGCCACGGTATCGCCGCGCGAGAATGCCCCGCTCACTCGCTTGACGCCGGCCGGCAGCAGCGATTTGCCGGCCGTCAGCGCGCCGACTGCGCCGGCGTCGATGACCAGCCGGCCGGCCGGCTCCAGCTGGCCGGCGATCCAGCTCTTGTAGCCGCGCACCGGCTGCGCGCTTGGCCGGAAGAAGGTGGCCCGCGCGCCGCCGTCGATCGCGGCGAGCGGATTGTCGCGGCCGCCGGCGGCGATGATCATGGCCGTACCGGCCACCGTGGCGATCTTGCCGGCGTCGAGCTTGGTGCGCATGCCGCCGCGCGACAGCTCCGACGCGGCCGCCCCGGCCATCGCCTCGATCTCCGGCGTGATCCGGTCGACCGTCGCGATGAAGCGCGCGTTTGGATCCTGCGCAGGCGGAGCGGAATAAAGCCCGTCGATGTCGGAGAGCAGGATGAGCAGGTCCGCCCCCATCATCGTCGCCACCCGCGCGGCGAGCCGGTCGTTGTCGCCGTAGCGGATCTCGGTGGTGGCGACCGTGTCGTTCTCGTTGATCACCGGCACCGCCTTCATCTTGAGCAGAGTCGAGATGGTGGCGCGGGCGTTGAGATAGCGCCGCCGCTCCTCGGTGTCGCCGAGCGTGACAAGCACCTGGCCCGACGTCAGCCCGACGCGGCCGAGCTCGGCCGACCAGGCGCCGGCCAGCGCGATCTGGCCGACGGCGGCGGCGGCCTGGCTTTCCTCGAGCCGCAGCATGCGCCCGGAAAGGCCGAGCAAGGTGCGCCCGAGCGCGATGGCGCCCGACGAGACGACGAGCACGTCCGCGCCGGCGCGCCGCAAGGCGGCGATATCGGCCGAAAGCGAGGTCAGCCAGGCGTGCTTCAGCCCGGTTGCCCGGTCAACCAGCAGCGCCGAGCCGACCTTGACGGTGATCCGCCGGTAGCTGCCGAGCGGCTTCATCGCACGGCCTCCCGATCCGCCGCCGACAACTCCGAAGCCAGCGCCCGCAGCACCCGCTCCATTCCGGCGCCGGTCGCAGCCGAGCAGATCAGCGGCGCCCGGCCGGCAGCGGCCTGCAGCACCGCGGCCTTCTCCCTCACCGCCGCAGCATCGAGGATGTCGGCCTGGCTCAGCGCCACGATCTCCGGCTTTTCGGCCAAGCCGTTGCCGTAAGCCGTGAGCTCGTCGCGCACCACCCGGTAGGCTGCGGCGGGATCGTCTTCGCGGGCCGAAACCAAATGGAGAAGCACCCGGGTGCGCTCGACATGGCCGAGGAAGCGGGCGCCGATGCCGACGCCCTCATGGGCGCCGGCGATCAGCCCCGGAATGTCGGCGAGCACGAACTCGCGGCCGTCGATGCGCGCCACCCCCAGATTGGGATGGAGCGTGGTGAACGGGTAATCGGCGATCTTCGGCTTGGCCGCGCTGACTGCAGCAAGAAACGTCGACTTGCCCGCGTTGGGCAAGCCGATCAGGCCGGCGTCGGCGATCAGCTTCAGCCGCAGCCAGATGGTCAGCTCTTCACCCGGCAGGCCGGGATTGGCGCGCCGCGGCGCCTGGTTTGTGGAACTCTTGAAATGCTGATTGCCGAAACCGCCATTGCCGCCGGCGGCCAGGCGAAAGCGCTGCCCGACGGCCGTCAGATCGCAGATCGGCGTGGCATTGTCCTCGGCCAGGATTTCGGTGCCTACGGGCACCTTCAGCGTCACGTCTGCGCCCTTGGCGCCGGTGCGGTTGCGGCCCATGCCGTGGATGCCGGTCTTGGCGCGAAAATGCTGCTGATAGCGGTAGTCGATCAGGGTGTTGAGACCGTCGACCGCCTCGGCCCAGACATCGCCGCCGCGGCCGCCGTCGCCGCCATCGGGGCCGCCGAACTCGATGAATTTCTCACGCCGGAACGAGACCGCGCCGGCGCCGCCATCGCCGGAGCGGATATAAACCTTGGCCTGATCAAGGAATTTCATCGGACGGTCAGCAGCTTGCGATGGAGCGCCATCTCCTCTAGCGCAAAGCCGCAAGGAGCGCGAGAGGAGCGGCGGGCAAAGGAGCGAGCGGCGCCATGAAGTTGGTCACCTACAACATCCAGTATGGCATCGGCCTCGATGGCCGCTTCGACCTCGCGCGCATCGCCGCAAGCCTGGCCGGCGCCGATGTCATCGCGCTGCAGGAGGTAACCCGCGGCCTCGGCCGCAATGGCGGCGCCGACCTGGTGGCCGAGCTTTCGGCGCTGTTGCCGGACTATTTCGTCGTGTTCGGGCCGGCGATGGACGTCGATCTCGGTATCCGCGACGCCGCCGGCCGGCCGGTGAACCGCCGCATCGAGTTCGGCAACATGGTGCTGGCCCGCTGGCCGATCGTCACGGCCCGCAACCTTTTGTTGCCGCGCAGCCGGCGGCTTGCACGCGCCAATCTGCAGCGGGCGGCGCTCGAGGCCGTGGTCGACCGGCCGGGCGACCCGCTCAGGGTCTACTCGGTCCACCTTGATCATATCAGCAGCGAAGAGCGCGCGGCCCAGGTCCGCGCTGTGAAGAAGCGCGCCTTGGCCTTCCCACTCGAAGGCGGCGCGCTGACCGGCGCGGCCGAATTCGGCTACGACGAGCCGCCGGCACCGGACGCCTTCATCCTGTTCGGCGACTTCAACATGGACCGCGGCTCGCCCGAGCACCGGCTGATGGTCGGGGAGGCCGACCCGCATGAAGGCCGGCAGCTCGTCTACCATCACCCGGTCGACGCTTACGATTTGGCTTCCGCGCCGGCGGCCGATGCGGCGAGCTGGGTCGATCCGGAAGGGCGGCAGGCGAGCCGGCTGATCGACTATGCCTTCCTGCATGCCAGCCTGGCGCCGCGGCTGCGGCGCTGGTGGATCGATGAGACCGCGCAGGGCTCGGATCATCGGCCGCTCTGGATCGAGCTCGGCTGAGGGATGCGGAGCCGCGCTCATTGCGCGGCCCAGCTCCTCAGGCTGACCCAGGTCTTGCGATCGAGGCTGTAGCGCTCGACCGCGACCTGCCCGGCCGCCAGCGAATGGATCATGCCCTGCCCGGCATACTGGAAGCCGCATTTGTGGATGACCCGGCGCGACGCCGGATTGCTGACCCGGCACGAGACGTTGAGCTGCCCGACGCCTGTCGCCCGGAAGGCGAGATCGACCAGCGCATGCGCCGCCTCGGTGGCAAAGCCGCGGCCCCAATAGGGTTCGCCGATCCAGTAGCCGAGCTCCAGACCGCCTTCGGTCGGATTCAGTCCGGCACAGCCGATGAACGCCCCGCTGTCGGCCAGCGCCAGGGCGTAGGTCGCTTCGCGGCAGGGTTTCTCCGCTACCATGGCCAAGAACGCCTCGCCCTCGGCCTGGCCGTAGGGGTGCGGCATGCGGGCGAGCATGTCGGCGACGCGCCGATTGTTGGCGAGCGCGATCAGTTCCGGCAGGTCGTCGCCATGCGGCGGCCTGAGCACGAGGCGCTCGGTCACCATCACCGGGCAATCGATCGCCAAGCTGTCGTCGTCTATCTCTTCCTGTTCGGCAACCATGGTGTCCTCCAGTCGATGAAAAAGGGGAGATGGCCGCCCCATCTCCCCTGATCCTTTCTGGACACCTTGCCAGACACCGGCTCCCGAGATGGGGTGCCGGTGAAGGTGGTGCGGAGACCGGCTACTCCGCGGCTTCGGTGGTCGGCATCACCGACACATAGGTTCGGCCATTGGCTTTCTTTTGGAACGCTACCGCGCCGGCCTCGAGCGCAAACAGGGTATGGTCGGTGCCGATGCCGACATTGACGCCGGCGTGCCACTTGGTGCCGCGCTGCCGCACGAGGATGTTGCCGGCAAGCACGCGCTCGCCACCGAACTTCTTCACGCCGAGGCGCTTGGATTCCGAATCGCGACCGTTGCGCGACGAACCGCCAGCCTTCTTATGTGCCATTGTCGTTGCTCCTTAGTGCTGACGCTTTACTCTTTTTCGGCCTGAGGCGCAGCCCTTTTCGGCGCTGCCTTGCGGGCCGGCTTCTTTGCGGCCGGCGCTTCCGGCGCCGTCGCCGGGGCGGCCTCGGCCGACGGTGCTGCTGCCTCCGCGGCCGGCTCGGCCTCAACCGCGGCCGGTGCCGCCTCGGCCTGCGGGGCGGCGGCCGGCTTGGCGGCAGCCTTGCGGGCAGGCCTGGCGCCGTCGGTCAGGATCTCGGCGATCCGCACCGTCGTCAGCAGCTGGCGCTGGCCGCGGCTGCGGCGCGAATTCTGGCGGCGGCGCTTCTTGAATGCGATGACCGTCCGGCTCTTGTCCTGCGACACCACTTCCGCGGTGACCAGCGCGCCCTCGACCAGCGGAGCGCCGAGCGTAGCGTTGTCGCCCTCGCCTACGGCGAGCACGGCGTTGAATTCGACGATGTCGCCGGCATTGGCGGCGATCCGATCGACCTTGAGCAGGTCGTCGGCCGCGACACGGTACTGTTTGCCGCCGGTTTTGATGACTGCGAACATTCTCTGTCCTTCGCTGTTCGGCCTGACCTGACGGCGCCTTTTATGCGGCGCCAACGGCCAGCTTCTTGTCAGTCGTTGCGGTTCAAAGATGAACCGGCGCGGAGAGGCTCCACGCCGGGACGGGGCTCAATATCCGAAGGCTCCGGGGAAGTCAACCAAGTCAGGCTGCGGCGGCCCTCGCTGGAGGTCGGTTGCAGAGCCGGCGACGGCGTGTTGACGAAGCCCCGCGGCAGGCGATAGAAGCGCGCGTCCAAGGCGTCCGCCCGCAGACTGGCAGCAAAAAAGCGATTTCGACCACACTCGCTTTTCCAGGAACTGCGACCGCACGCATCGGCTTGGAGAGGTGGCAGAGTGGTCGAATGCACCGCACTCGAAATGCGGCATACTCGCAAGGGTATCGGGGGTTCGAATCCCTCCCTCTCCGCCAATAAGTTGTGTAAGATAATGTAAACCCAATCCATTTTCTGTTCGTCTTTCCCTCTCCCCACTTCCGTTCCCACTTAGCCGTTCAGTCAGAAGAGGCTGGGCGGGGGTGACAGTGCCCACCCGGCACCCCCCGCGTAGCTGCTTTTGGGTGCCCAACTCGACGCATACAAATACGCGCAAAGGACCCCAAAAAAATTTTGCGCAAAAATTTTCCGATGGGCGGCTTGGCCCACGTTCCCACGCCAGCCCCTTGTTCCAAAATGAACCCTTAGGATTACATCGTGGCCGCGACGGCAGAGTGACTGGCTCCCGAGCGAGTTAGATGCGACCCCAGAGCGGGAAAGGACCACAGCTTGAGGGAAGTCGCAGATGGCTCTAGGCAGTTCCTTGCCCGGGCAGAGACATGGTGGCAGGCTCCAATCCTAAGGAGCTGTATATGTCACGCATCGTTGTAATCGGTGGTAGCGGCCATGTCGGCAGCTACTTGGTCCCCGCGCTTGTTCTGCACGGCCACGACGTTGTGAACGTAAGCCGTGGCGCTGCGATTCCGTACCGCCGGCACTTCGCTTGGAGCCGGATCGAGAACGTCGCGCTCGACCGAGGAGCGGAAGAGAAGGCGGGCCGATTTGGCACAAAGATCGCTGAGCTTCGCCCTGATATCGTTGTGGACATGATCTCCTTCGACTTGGCGAGCACGGAGCAGCTGGTGGAGGCGCTACGCGGCAAGATTGAGCACTATCTCTTTTGCAGTTCGATTTGGGTGTACGGGCGCCTTTGTGCGGTCCCCTCGACTGAAGCGGATCCGCCGAACCCGATAGACGCATATGGACGCGGCAAGGCGGAAAGCGAAGGCTGGCTGATGCGGCAAGCACGGGTGAGCGGCTTTCCCGCGACGTGCTTCCGTCCCGGCCATATCGTTGGTGAGGGCTGGGTGCCGATCAACCCGATCGGCAATGCCAACCCCGAGATCTTCTCGCTGATCGCCCGCGGGGATGAGCTGATCTTGCCAAATCTCGGGCTTGAGACCGTGCACCACGTGCATGCCGATGATGTCGCGCAGTGGGTGATCTGCGCCATCGAGAACCGCGTTGCCTCGCTAGGCGAGGTGTTCAATACGGTGTCCGAGCAGGCGGTGAACCTGCGGGGCTACGCCGAGACTGTCTATCGATGGTTCGGCAAGGAGCCGCGGATCTCGTACCAACCCTTTGACGAGTGGATTGGCGGTCTTGGAGATTGGGCCGAAAGCACGCGCGGCCACATCATTCGCAGTTCCTCGCACTCGATTGAAAAGAGCCGCCAGCGCCTCGGGTACAGTCCTCGCTATACGAGCTTCGAGGCCGTTTATCAGTCGGTAATGACACTGATCGCATCGGGCAAGATCGCTGTGCCCGACGGCGACCGCGCCAGCGTAAGCAGCTAGCTGGAGCTGCTCCAAGGGAGATGGGCTGCCCGCCGGGGCCAGACGGGTAAGAGGGAGGAGCCGATTGGTCGCATTGCCGATGCCAGCCGCCGTTCCGCGGCATCCGCTGGTGTAGACTTCTATGATGCTCGGGTGGTGGAAAGTTGGCAAAGTGGCTGCGCCTGTCGAACTGGGCAGATGCCGGAGCAGCACCGCAAACCGGCGCACCTGGAGAGGCCGCCCATGGTCTCGGAGCATGGACGGCCTTGTCACAGCAACGTGCGCCCTACTGAAGGGCAGAGGACAAAGCACCTCCAGACAAAGCACCTCCAACCGGCTGCTCGCCGAACCTGCGAACGATGAGCAGGCGCCCGTCGTCGGACCGGCCGAACAACAGGTTGGTGCCGGCCAGCTCTCGCTTCAACTTTTCTAGACCGGCTGTGAATGCCTGCGGGCCATCCGGCCAGCCTTCCAGAGAGGCGAAATTAGCTTCCTTCACCGGATACAGCTTGTCGTACAACTCCTCCGGTGTACCGGTCCAATACGGGCGGCCTGACATCATGCATGCGAGGGCCTTGGCCACTGGCCCTTTGAAATCTACCAGGTGCTCGCTCTCAGGCCCGTCAATCCGGCCCTCCTGCCATGCAGTTTCCCATCTTATCCACTCCTTGAGCGGCTTGGGGTTCTCAGCCAGCATGTTGGTGATTTCGTCGGTCGCCACCGTACCCTCAGGTGTGAGAACCGCCCACTTGTCGGAGACAGTTCGGCCGACAATGAGTGGCGTAACAGTTCCAGCATCGATCTGCCATCCAACGACGGGCTCCTGCAGGACATGCTCGCGGTCAAAGTTGCCATCCAACAGTGGCATCAGCTCGATGACGTAGAAGCCTGGCTGCGCCGCGACTGTGGTCGACTTGGTCGACGCCGGAAGGCTCATGATCTGAGCTGTCCCGAACCTCTGGGTCCGGACGATGCCTCGCAGCAGTTTCCTGCCCATTGCGGCTACACTCGAGTCGGTGTCCTCAGCCAGGGTTGAATTGGCGAGGGACTCGAAGTCCGGAGTATCCAACTGACTGAGGTCGGTAAAGATAGAAGCCTGGCGCTGGACCAGATCATCGATAGCTCTGCTCATTTTCACCTCCTTCTGCTCCCAATACTCGGATGACAAAAGTCAAGTATACCTTATACTGTATCGGTATTCGATCTCGAAAAATCAGTGTCGCACGAGACTTTTGTGATAACCACAAACCCCGAGTAGCATATTTACTTTTCCGGATTCTCATGTTGTCCTTCGGACGCGCGTCCGACCCCACCTTGGCACCGGCCGGACCTCGAATGGGCGGTAGCGGTTTCAGGGCTGGCTCAGCATGGGCTGCCGATCAGATTGCTCTGGTTCGTCACGCCAGAGATGGGCCCTGCGCGGCCAATTCGGTCGGAAGGCGCGGCCGAGCGGAATGGTCGCCCTCAGGTGGGCGGTTCTCACACCTGAGGGCACTGTGGTGACCGCCGGGGACACCGGCTTTGGTAAGTTCCCGGCCCACCGTACGGCGTCCAGCCGAGTGTCAATTTGATCGCCCGCCCATCAAGCTTCCGTCTGGGCAGTGGTGTCCGGGCGGATGCATGCTCGCCACCGCAGGTATGACTTTCACTGGCATTCTATGCTAGGTTGCCAACTGACCAGAAAGACGCTGTGCCGGAGGCTCCACAGGTGCCCACCAAGCGGAAATGGTTCGACCTCAAGACCACCAAAGGCTGGATCGAGGCAGCCGGCGCATTGGTTGCCGTTCTCGGCGGTGCGATTGGGTTCTACCTTCAAGTATTTCCGAAGGAGCCCGACAAACAGCCCACGGCCGCAATCGCCTTCAATGTACCCATGAATGTCCAAGGTAGCGGCACCAAGATGTCGTTGGTTCGCAGCACGTCACGGTCAATCAACCAGCCATCGGCTACACGATCGAGCAACATGAGCAAGGTTTGAAGGCACGCGAGCAGGAGCTTCGGGAGGCGGCGAAGCCCGAGTTGGGCAACTCGGAAGAGCAGCGGGAGGCAATCGAGCGGGAAC
The DNA here is from genome assembly GCA_963791325.1 of uncultured Alphaproteobacteria bacterium. GTDB lineage: Bacteria > Pseudomonadota > Alphaproteobacteria > Rhizobiales > Rhizobiaceae > JBEVJK01. The sequence goes on from CAWBRU010000016.1 coordinate 138,524, forward strand.
TTCAAGCCGTCCAGGGTCAACTCGGAAACGTTGAGAAGAGTTATGAAGAGCGAGTAGCTGAGCTCAATCGCCTCACGGCAGAGCTGGAAACTCTGCGCGGCAAAGTCCCTGATGCGGAGCTCCAAGAAGCTCTTCAGGCCATTAAGAAGGCACTCCCGGCGGACGATCCCGCTCTCGCTGCCGCCTACAACAACCTCGCCTTCGTGTATCGTGACCAGGGCCTCCGCAACCAGGCGGAGCGGCTCTTCAAGAAAGCCATTGCCATCGACGAGAAGGCACTCCCGCCCGACCACCCCGCTCTCGCCACCGACTACGGCAACCTCGCCTTGCTGTATCAGGACCAGCATCGTCTGACCGAGGCAGAGCCGCTTTACAAGAAGGCCATCGCCATCAACGAGAAGGCACTCCCGGCGAACGATCCCGCTCTCGCTGCCTCCTACAACAACCTCGCCTTGCTGTATCATGACCAGCGTCGTCTGAACGAGGCGGAGCCGCTCTTCAAGAAAGCCATTGCCATCGACGAGAAGGCACTCCCGGCCGACGATCCCGCTCTCGCTGCCGCCTATAACAATCTCGCCTTCGTGTATCGGCAGCAGGGCCGTCTGAACGAGGCGGAGCCGTTCGTCAAGAAGGCCGTCGCCATCGGCGAGAAGGTACTCCCGGCCGACAATCCCAAGTTAGCCAGCTACTACATCAACCTCGCTTTGCTGTATGGGGCTCAAGGCCGGTTGGACGAGGCGGTACCGATATACAAGAAGGCTACTGTCATTGAAGGGAAGAGATCCCAATCCAAGCCTTGAGCAGCGGTAACATTAGCCAGTCCACTTGGGTCTAGCTATCGCTTTTAGGGCTGCTGCGAATGCTTGTGGTGGTGCGGCCAGTCTGGAAGAGTGTGCTCCTGAACTGTGCAAGCGTCTCGTAAATCTCCCTCAGCGTGCCGTCCAATCGCAAACGCCATCCGAGGCAGCCTGCTTCGGCGTGGCGAGATCATCGCTCCAGTCCCTTCGCCGGTGCGCCGGCCGGTCAGGATCTCGCTTCAGACGGCCGGCGCCGCGTGCCTCTGCAAGGCTGTCCCGTACCGAGGCCCATATCGTCGGGGTGTCCCGGAGGGATCGTGGGTTGAATCCCGCCGTCCCCGCGAGTTATCAGAAACTGATTTTGTTCTTCACGGCCAAAATTTGACTGGGGAGATCACCTGCTCGCTTCGCACCTTACGTAACCGGGCGTGCTGGCGTCCTTTCTGGGCGCGTTGGAGTCGGTGTTCCGGGTGCCGAGTGCACCAATCGCAGTCGCGCTGCAAGACGCCAGCCTATTGAGCATTTCTGCAGCCAGGTGAAACCACCCTGGGCTTCGCAGAACGGGCAACGAAAGCAAGATGAAGCGGCCACCACCTCAATGGCCACAGCTCTAAGCGTCACTGCCGCTGTTCGGAGCCTTCCCCCTTTGTGAAAATCTGCACGACCGAACGCATCGCACGCCAGATTGCGGCGTCGTCGAGCCGCTGGTATTTCGCATATTTCATGTAGAAGAACGAAATTGCGCCTACATCGCGCCACCAATCGAGGGGTCGCTCGATTGCAAGCCGGGTTAGCTGCTTGTGCTTCTCTCCCTCGAATGCGCCGTCACGCACATCGGCTCGGGCGTAGAATGTATGAAGCGGTCGCCCGCCCTTGCTGACGAGCACGGCCGCAGCGCCGAAACTGTCGCCATCGACCATCCCCGCATCGGTGAACTCTATGGTGAGTACGCCCTGGCCGCGCTCGTCGACATTGAGGTAGGCCAGGCCGAACTCGCCAGGCGCATATCTCCATCGGAACGAAAACCGATCCGGTCCTTGGGCGGATTGCCGGGCAACGTTGAAGGGCGGCGGCAACGAGGCGAACTTGACCAGCTCCCCGGTCCCGCGTTCGATGAGCAAGATCAGGTTCCGCGGATCGTTCCGGTCCGGATAGACCATGTAGGCATGGGACTGCGCGGCCGGTATTAGTACCGGGATCAATCCAGCCGCCGTCATCGCGAGCGTACGCATGCCGTTCTCCGTGGGCACTATAGACCTTAGACCGACGGCTGACAGCGCGCTCATATAGCGCGGACATTCGGCACGCGGGGCGGCCGGTTCATCAGCGGCGGCCCCTGAGGCGGGTGGCCCTGCGAGGCGGTTCGGCCGGAAGGCACGGCCGAGCGCCAGGCAATGCCGCTCGACTCTCACGACTAGCTCCACGGGAGAGTGCCCCGGAGACTCCGATTTCAGCCGAAAAGCTAGCGTCCGTGGTCAGTGTGCTTTATCAGCTGGTGCTGGCTTGCTTCATGCTCATCTAACGGCGAGGGAATCATCATGCCTGACCGTGCCGATAGCCCTCTGCAACCGGGAGAGACCGCGCCCAATGTCGTGCTCGACGCGATTACGCGTGAGGGCAAGATAGCAATTGATGATTTCCGCGGTGAGAAGTCAGTATTGGTTGGCCTTTATCGCGGCCTACATTGTCCTTTTTGCAGGCGTCATATCGCGGTGATTTCACAGCTCACGCCAGCCCTCAAGGCCAAGGGTATCGAGAGCCTGACCGTCGTGAACACGCCCATCGAACGGGCGCGCCTCTATCTCCGGTACCATCCGATACCTGCGCTGCTTGCGGCATCCGACCCGGAGCGCGCCTCGCATCGCGCCTTTGGACTTCCGAACCTGCAGTTCACCGAAGACGAGAGCGCGTGGCCGCAAAAGGCCTCAATGGCTGATGTGAAGTCAATGCGGGTCGACGTGCCGGGCGAAATGCCGGAGCCGATGGATCCTTTCGCAGCGCTTGAATATCTCAATAAGAAAGACAGCTACGATATCACTGAAACGGACCAGCAGATGATGGCAGCCGGCCTGGGTCAGCTCGTCGGCCAGTTCCTGCTCGACCGCAACGGCGTGGTTCGCTGGACGTTCACGGAGGTTCGCGATGGCGGCATTTTCGCGGCCCCAGATTCTGACGAGATGATGTCAGTAGCCTCGCAGATCGGGCATTAGGCGCGCCGCTTCGCCGTTGCGCACGGGCCGCCTAGCCGCTCTGCGCCAATTGCCGGCGTGCCGCGGGCGAACCCGCGACCTGCGATGCTGGAATCCGAAGCTCAGACGAAGTGCGCGACGTGCTCCCGGCGCTCAGCTTACAAAAGCTACTGCTCGGGTACCATCTTGGTCGCCTTCTCCAAGAGCGGAAAATCCGACTTGTCGCAGGTGACGTCTGGATTGGTCGGGCTGAACATGCCGTTTGGGTTCGGCTTGAACAGCCAGGCATGAAGGTCATAGTGAATGAATTCCTTTGGGATTAGGGGGTAGTGTCCCTCCATCGGTCCCTGGAACTCCTGCCCAAAGAGGGTCGGTCTCTTGCTCCCCGGTGTGAAGGGGACCAGCCACTCCGCCGCAACCAGGCGCAACCCTTCCGCAGTCGGCTCGTAGATCAGCACGTTGGGGTGCATCGGGTCGGGTCCACCTCTGACGGTGAGATTTACGAAGTGAACACCCATCGCACCCTTTGGGTAGTGCATATACCCGGGGGTCATCTCGCCTTCATAGTAAACGCAACCCACAGTGGATAGGTAGAGGTCGCGGACGGCGGCCTGGTAGTCCTGATACTTCGAGAGCGCTTGACGCAACGCATCGGCATCGGCCTCGCTGGCGGCTTCTGCATGACTTGAAGCCGAAGCTATTGCCATTCCGACACAGCTGACGATAGCCAATGCTGCGCAACGCGCAGTTCTTCTAAGCTTAGTCATGTTCCCCTCCCAGACGGTCTTTTTTATCGTTACCTAACTCGAACCCACAGTACTCCCGAAGAGCTCCTGCGACAACTTGGAGCTTCGCTCCGATGCGCTCTCCCCAAGCGTCCAAAGCCAGGCACGAAACGCTCAATAGCGAGGAGCATGCGGAAGGCATTGACAGGGGCCACAAGCTAGGAGCGCGGCAGTCCGTTGCGGACCGCCAGCATTCGGTGCCCGACGGGACTGCCGGCGTCCACCATGCGCGGCTTGCGATTGAGGCCAGCGATTGCGAAGCGGTGATGATCAATGGTGATCCGAGGTATCGGCCACCTGTCACGAATTATTTGGCTGGCTTAAGCAACAGATTGGCGTTTGCCGTCAAATGAGATGGCGTCAGAAAAGCTATCGAATCAGAGCGTCAACGGAAGTGCATTGCGTATTGGCGGTCGGAGCGATCCGGCCCCCGCCTCGGTTCACGCCGGCCAGATCATCTCGCTCAGCCGGCGTGGCGGCCGGGTACGTTGTTGGCGCGGCTCGCGTGGGAGGGCGTCCGCGTTACCGTTCCCGGCCGTTTTGGCAAAGCGCGGCGATGGTTCGCTGAATGAAGTTTCCGGCCCGAAGATCGCACCACATTGGCCGGAATGGGCTGGCTGTGCGGTGCGACCCCGCATTCCGTGCAGCCAGCTTGTTGCCCTACGTTTAGGATGTCGATGGTTCGGGGTGACGGTAACCTGGCCCGCTCTGATCCCGATTCCTGAACTCCTGGGCTAGGTCACCGGGAATGGCAGGAAAGCGGGTCCGGCGGGTTGGGCAACCGGACCCGAAGCGAGATTGCTGACAGGCATTGGCAACCCCGGACATGCAGTTATCCCGTGGTGGCCCGAGCGTCTTGTCGCCCATTGCCAACTAATTGCGTGGCTGTGCCAAGTCGCCCCGCGACAGTTCGACAAAAAAGGTCCGGAGCAGGAGGCACCGAACCTGAAATAAGTTGCTGCAGGGCGTGAACAACAACGACCATGCAACCACGATTCGCCGCCAATGTTCCGCAAAGCGCAAGTAGTTACCCTTCAGGCGGCACAACCTGGGGCTTATGCCGCTGCAGCGCAGGACTTTGGTCTGAAGGCGGAGGGCGGCGCTGCCCTTTCGGCGGCCCCGGGCGAGGAGGGCGCCGTTCAGCCCTGCAGTCGGTGGCAGCACCGCCCCCATAGCGATCATGCACCCGATCTCGAAGCTGGAGCAGCCGACTTTTGGGCGTAGCGAGGCCGACATTCAGGTGGCCCTACCCCCAATAGACGACACTCCGCTCTTCACTCCGCTTGGTTGAACAGCGGATCCTTGCGACGGCTGCCCTTGTTGACCGGCGCAGGCTTGGCGACGAGCTCAACGTATTCCTCCCACACTGTGAGCGGCACGTGTAGCCCTGGAGGCGCATGGTTACGCGTCGCCTTCGTCGTGCACGGTCGGCACCTTGCCCGACATGCTGAGCTCGTCGCCGCGGAGAAAATTTCGGCGGCGTCCGCTTCGCGGTTGCCATCTGTTTTCACCCTAAAAACCGAACCTGACCCCGGCCGTAATCCGAAGGGGCAGGATCAGCGAACAAGGTGCGCCCGCGAGGTGGGGACAGTTCAGAGCCGACGCTGTTGGGACCGGCCTTGGCCTGCTTTCTTACAAGATTGGCCCAACCGGTGGCCGAGCGGTTCCCTTCTGCCTGCCTGCTTCCGCTCGGACACTATGGGAACCGCTCCTCTATCACTCCCGTCAGCCGCTTCTTCAGTCCGGGGCGTAAGTAGAATTAACTCCGGCGCATCGTTCGGATGAGGCGGTCAAACCTCTTGCCAATTATCTGAGGCCTGGATTGTAGCTATGTTAAAGTTACTAGGCGCCTAGGACGGGGGTGGGTATCCAAGGTACGGGCAGTAAAGGGGCTGGAGCCCACCCCTACGGGGCTTCGGAGGGCCACTCTGATCGAAACTCGTGCTGAAGCGCGTCGGTAAAACCTTGCCCCAGCCCCCAGTCAGCCGCTACCGCTCCCGGTTGTGGTGTGGTATAAGGATCTACCGCCCGCGTGCTTGCGCCACGTTTTCCACTCGGCGCGCGTCCCCCTGGCACACAGTGGCGTGTTGAAGGCGGCGGCTCTTCTGAGCGGGTGACCGCTGTTTTTTTGTTGGCCGAAACCGCCGCCCTCTGCATTAGAAGACGTGCCTCTTGTCCTTTTCGTTCTCACCGTATGCTCCGATCATGTTGGAGGCCATAGACGGGTTTCCGTTCTGCGTTGAAATCTGGTCGCACGACGACCGGCACATTGACGAGCGCCTTGCTTTGCCAAGAACGTCGCGGTGGCGCGAGCAGCCTATGAGGTGGTTCCCGACCGCATCGTGCGCCTGTCGGATCAAAGCTCACGTGATTGAGGAGCGCCTTCCGTAGGTGGGCCGGGGGTCAATCGTCGTTCGAGGGGAAAGACCGCCCGGTCCTGCTCCGCGTCCGGCAAGTGGGGCTTGGGCTGAGGCGCAGCCGAGTTCAACTGCAGTCCCACGCCTCGGTTCCGGTGCTCCGGCGGGGGCAGGTTTGGACGATGATCACCCGCAGCATCGGATTTGGGCGACTTGAATTATTGCGCGAGAAGCCGCTATGACGAGCTATGGGAACGTGGCTGCCGCTGAAGCGGACTATTTTTCCGCCACTGCCGGACAGATGCATGTTGCAGCGTCTTCTCGCCTTTCAGGAAGCGTACCGTTGCGATCAGGCGGGGCTCAACCAGCTGCCGGCCGCTTCCTCCTGGCGCAGTGGATCGGCGATGGCCGCTTCTTCGCCTCAACTCGCTTCCAAAGCTCCTCCCGCATCTTGTGGGCTCAGAGAAATGATGGTGGCGCCGGCATACTGGCCGCCCTTGTGAGCAGAGCTACGGGCACCTTGCCGCTCTCGCGCTCGATGCCAATGATCTCGAACTCGCCGGTCTCGTAGCACTGATCTCCGCCAGAGCATCGTCGGCCCAGGGGGATAGGTGCCGGCGCGCACATGGCCTCGAGACCTATGCGGTCGACGGCCCGGTATTCCGAACCAGTTCACGCAGCTCTGCCGGTGCGCAGAAAGCGGGAACTCCCTTAGATTTCTGCCATCCAGGTAAAGGAGATCGAAGACAACCAGCACCAGCCGCCGCGGATTGCTTGTGATCGCAGATCGCAGTTCGCGAAAGGAGGAGCGGCCGTTTTCGTTGGCGACGATCACTTCACTATCGATGACCGCGGATCGGCAGGGCAGAGCCCCGGCAACCCTGACAATTGGCCAGTATTTGTATGTCCAATCAAGGCCGCGGCGCGTGTAGGGGGTAGCTTTGCCGTCCGCCATAGCGGCTTGGGTGCGGTAGCCACCCAGTTGACTTCGTGGAGCCAATTGTCGCCTGCTTGTCGACAAGCCTCGGCTGCATCGGCGCGATGTAGCCCAGCTGCTTGGGATGTCGACCTCGCTTACGCATCTACGGTCAGTTCGCCCGTGTGAGGAACACCACCGTAGTGACGACGTAGCCTAGGGCGATCAGCACAAACGTCTGCAACCAGATCCCAATCATTTCCTGCTCCTGGGCCCGCGCTTTGGAGATCCCGCCCACCATCGTGAAAATAGGCTGGTGAGGCGGCCCGCTTTGGCGCATCGGGCATGGACGGCGCCGATCACCTTGCAGTCGGCAGAGCCGCCCCAAATCCGATAATGCAAGCGATCTTGGAGGCGCGGCAGCCGACTTTTGGGCTTATTTGGGCCGACTTTGGGCTGACCTTCCGCTTAGGGCGTACCCCGCATCCGCAGCGGAGCAGCCGGTCTGATAAGTACAGATCCCCACTCTGCGCAGAACCTCCGAGAGTAGACGATTTCCACCACACCACCGGCAGAGCAAGCGGGAAATCGTTCGTACCCGGTTAGGGCGCCGGACCACATACAACCGCAAAAATTGAAAATGATGTCTGGCGCACGCGACAATCCCCAGGGCATGCAGCGGCTCATCCTGGCCCCTCAGTGAGGGCGCCGGCCCTTTCGAGGCCCGTTGGTGTCCCCGTCTTCTGGGCAACCGGTCCGAAGGCCGGGAACGTTCCTATTCGACGATGCTCCCGGCCGCTCTATTTCGCCGGCGTGTGCCTTTTTCTTAGCTAGGCACATAGGCCCATTTGGGACTGCTGCAGATGCCTCAGCGGGTCGGCCGGTATTACCTCTCTAGACCTCCGGAGCAGCTCCCTCGTCCTGGTGCTTTGCCTCAAGCGCAGCGAGCTGCTCCGGAAGTATGTTCGAGCTTAGGTCAAGGCTGCTGCGGGCATCTCGGTGCGGCGCTGCTTGACCTCGTTCAGCACAGCTCGGGCACAGGCCGAATAGCTGCGCCGACTGACTTCAAGCCCTGCATCGATAAGCTGGTAATAGATGTCGCCGGGTATGGAATCCGTGCAGTTCCACACGAGCGTGCAAGCGCGGGATATCGGGATCGGCACCGGCTCGTAGTTCACTTCGTGATCGATGAACGGCTCCGGCTCACCTTTTTTCCAGTCAAGGAAAGCGTCGATCGCGCCAATGAAGGTGTGGCGGACATGTCCTGGGGCGTGGCCCCAACGAAGCTTCGAGTTCCTGATTTTAGAAGGCGATACGACTCCTATCTGCTGGGGCGGTTGGCCCGTCAGCGGTTGTTTTCGATGGGAGCCTCGGACGCGCCCTGATCTCGCTCGCGTCGCCCGATGGCGATAGCCTTGCCTTGCCGCGCTAACAGCTCGCGCTGTCGGAGCCACCTGGGATCAGGTCGATGGCTCAATGTAGCTGACCATCACTGCATACCAGTCGCCTGTCAAAAATACCGATGAATGGCCTGTCGGCCGTTTGGATGTTCAGGCTAAACCCTGCGCGCTCGCAGGCCCCTATCAGGCTCACCGGTTAAGGAGGCCCGGGGAACACCAAGCCCGCACAGGCGCCATCATGTCGGCGCCGAGCCTGGCCGCCTCATCCGCGCAGACGATCCAGCAACTAAAAGGCCGCGGGATGTCGATTTCATCTTCGGGCAGAGGCCAGCATGCGGCTGCTGGCCTGTGTCTCCACGGCAAAGACGCTGCCCGCGTTCAGCACCGCGCCCGCCCTGACCAGGGCGCCCTTGACCCGGCGGATCGCTTCGCCGGGCCATTTCTTCGCGACGCTGAGCTCCGGCCATTCGGGCGTGTTCCGACGCTTGGGCAAGACGCGCCTGCCAATAAAGGAGCTGTGGGGCAGCGGCGTCGCCCAGGTCATGGGCTAGGCGATCGAGGCGGCGAGCTCACGGTCAAGGCGAGCGTCGCCTCACCGCCAACGCCGTGCGACATCTCAGGCGCTATGCGTTCAGGGGCTAACCCGCTTTGCTGGTGCGCCGCTCGGATCCGTCGTCTGCTCGGGCTCGACCATTTTCCAATCAGCGCGCCTGAGACCTTGCGCGACGGGCACGCCTGGCCTTGCCCAGACAACCTCGTGACCACCCTCGTCCGGATCGGTAAAGCTGAAGAGCAGCAACGAACCCATGTCCGTGACGACGCCGGTGCTGGCCGCTGCGGCGATCAGGCGTCGCCGAAGCTCCCAAAACGCCTCCTCGCTTGCAGCGTTGAGGGCAAAATGGTCGAGGCGGCCACGCTGGAACATCGGCTGATAGCGAGGCGGCTCGACGCCCGGAACCTGGAAGGCGTGGAGGACAGTGTGGGGACCGATGGCGATGAAGGCATGGCGAAGGCCATCCTCTTCCAGATCGACGGTGACCTGCGCCTCGAAAACGCGCTCGTAAAACCCGATGAAGCGATCGAGGTCCGCCGTGACGAAAGCCAGATGGTGCAGATCGTCGAGCAGCGGCATAATGGTAGAACTCCTATAGCAGGTCAGGACGATCGCTCAACTTTGTTTCAGGCTGATGTCCTGCGGCCACCGGCGTTGCTTCCAACGTTTCAGCGGCACTGGCACAGTTGAAGGTACTTTTAAGGCCATCGCCAGTTGCGGACAGCGCGCAGCCGCACGATTCCGCTAGCGGCAGCGGCGCGGGAATTCGTGTTCGCGATGGGGATAGAACAGCGCTTTCGGAAACCGGGCCCCGTACCAGCTTGCACCCCGCGCCAGAACCCCTTACTGCGGCCTGATCGTTCCCCGGCGGTTGGTCGCGCAATCGAAAAGCCATCGCGCCGGCATATCGGTTAAGAGCGCAACCACATGGGCGGCCCTATGCTCGGGCGGGCCTATCGGAACATAGAAGTTCTCCGATCCGGGATCCAGTCTGGCCAGAAATTCAGCCCGACTCTTCGTCGTCCTATCATCGTCGTTGCCTGAGAGTGCGACACACAGGCGGATGAGCTCCTGACACTCGGCAATTGCGCCGACAGGCAACCCCGTCGCCGCTTGAACAGCCAAGGCGGCGCAGTTCCTCAGCTTCTTGTTCCGGCTTACGCGCTGCCGGATGACAAAGAGAAGTCCGAGCACCGTCAGATCGATGGTGAGGATCATGACGCATATGTTCGACAGGACGCTAATGCCCCCGTAGGGGCCGGCTGGAAGGCCCGCCAAGCGAAGCGCCTGGCGGATGAAGTCAAGCGCTGGCGCAATAACTCCGTAGGCCCATAGAGCGATCGACGCGGCGTAGATCGTCGCAACGCCGGTTCTGTGGTCGATTGACCAACTGAGCTTGCCGAGAAGTGCGGCCGAATGCGGTGCGTGATCGGGTGAAACGCGGCAGCCTCGCCGAAGCTGTGCTCGCCGACGGCTCGCTCGATGAACAAAGGGCAAAGGCCCTGTGGGTTGCCAACAGCAATCCGAACCGGACCCGCAAGAAGCGCAGCGCGCAGGCTGGGGCGCCGCAGCTCAAGCAGGCTGCCGACGGCGCGCTCAGCGAGTACCAGCTCAAGGCGTATGGTCGTCGACCTGGAAGCCGCCGAGATCGCGCTCGCCAAGCCCATAGTCCCAAGCTAGGCGATGGGGCGAGTCGGCGCCGCATGGACATGTGGCGCGACAAGTTTGATCGGGTAGCTAAGAGTTGGCCAGCCCGCATCCCTCGGCTCGATGGACCCCAAGTTCTCGAACGCAAACGCGATAAACAGAGTTGAGGGACGCGGGTTCATTGCAAAATGCAAGGCTGGACGTTTGCCTGAATGGCCATCGGGCCCAAGCCTCGAACAGAGTGGTCTTAGGTCGCTACTTGGTAGGATCGGAAGCGCACAAAGCCTGCCGCGCCCTTGCTGAGAACCAGTATGGGACTGAGAGCCCCTGTGGGTTCACGCGGGCGAAGTCGTTGGCAGTGCCGAGCGGAATGACGCTTCCAGCGGGAGTCCGCTCTCCATGAGCACGGCCGCGTTGAGAGTTCCGTCCCCACCAGGCATAGAGTCGCGCGATGGCGGTTTCAACAGGCGCTAACGACTCCCTCGGCTGTCATTCATTTTTTCCTCCGGATCAGCCGAGCCCGCTAGAGTCTCCGCGGGAGAGGGTGCGTCGGTCACTGTCTTCACTCGTCAGGCGCCTGACGCCGGATTGCAGCAGGTTAAGCTGCTTTTTTAACGCGCATTCCCGGTCAGGCGGCGCAACGGTGAGCAAGTCCTCGAGCGCAGCCCGGAGCCGGCGCGCAATCTGCGGCGAACGCGCACCAGCCATTCGGATCTCGTCGAATGCAAGGTGGACGTAGTCTTCCCATGTCATGGCTGGCATTACCAGGCGAACCTTGCCTCTGCGGTCGCGATACTGCCCGTCTGGAAAGGGACGCGGTGCGAGCTGGCGCAGGCAGTCATGCAGCCGATCGATCGCCTGCACTGCGGTGGTTGGGTCTTGAAAGGGCCCGTCCGACAAGGATCGTTCGGCGATGTCTACTAGCAGACGCAGACCATAGGCCATGTCCTGCTCAAGCGTGCGCTCCAAACCGAGCTCGACAGCGCGCATCACCCCTTCGGCGTCCAGCTTCCTCTCTGCTCCGGCGATCTCGAATAGGATCGCGCCGGACGGCACAAATTCCCCCAGTGCTGGTCGCAGTGTCAGTACACAATCCCCAGCCTCGGCGATTCGGACCAGCTCTTCGTGGTCTAGCCAGGTGACCACTCCGGAGTGGGGGGCGAGGATCGTCGGTGCCTCGGCTGTGTCGCGCCAGGATCAGCATAGATCTGGTCGAGCAGCCTGCGTGTGTCCTCGCCGACAAGCTCGATTAGCGCAGACACTCTAAGCGACCGCCCGATGTGATTGACGTACCAAACGAGCACCATGATGCTGATCACGACGAGCACGAAGGCAACCACCACCGCGAGCCCTGGAACGGCACCTTCCCCGTCGGTCTTTACCTCGCGTAGCGCAAGCATAGCGTGCGCAAAAGTGCCAACAAAGATACCGATTGCAAGCTGGCTTGGCTTGTCCTGAAGTATTCTCTGAACGATCCGCGGGGAGAATTGGCCCATAGCGAGTTGCACGACAACCATGGTGACCGTCAGCACCAGTGCTGCAAGACTGACCATCGAAGCCGCCACCGTGCCCAAGATCTCGATCGCCGCATCTGGGCCGCCGCTGATGGACTTCGGCACAAGCTCATAGTCGAACGCCCGGTCAATGGCGATGGTGCCAAACGACATTGCAACGCCGGCTAACACACACATCAGCGGAATGAACCAAAGACCCGCACGCAATCTGGAAAATCGTCTAAACAATCTCACGGTGCCGCTCGCTCCTTTGGAGTGCAATTGACTTAGTTAGGAACGGTCGCTACCCGATTTCGGTTCAGATGCCACGTTCTCTTTCCACAGCGGCTCGTTAGCGCGCCTGCTCCAGGGGGCCTGCCGCGATCCGATCCCGCCAGAATGGTTGCGGGGCAGATGCTTCGGACGGTGAGGCTAACAGGCAGAAGCCTCGACATGGCGTTACCATAGGCGCTCGATTCACGAAGATTTCGGGCCTACACAGGAACAGATCCCCGCAAGAGCGATGAGGAGGCTGCACCAAATCTTGGTCCATGGTCATCGCTGCTCGTAGCCCGTCATCTCGAGATACCCCTTGCCAGGGTGTGTGCCAGTGACCCGTACCGGACCTTCCCAATAGGGGATACTGAGGCCCATCCAGGCCTGAGTGTTGAGCGCGCTCACGGTGACGTCGAGCGCCCGGTCGGACAGGGTAAGGCGCCAGCCCGTCGGGATCTCGCGCCCATCGACCAAAGTGGTTCTCAACGGCGTGGCCACGAGGTTGCCAGGGCCGTAGGACGTCGTCGCGCCGTTCTCGGCGATCCAGGTAGCGGAAGTGAAGGCGCCGCTTCTGGTATCGCGGAGGCTAAATCCCATCAGCTTCTCGCCCGTGTCGAAGGAGAGCGAGAACCAGTCCCAGCCGGCCTGGTTCTGTGCGAGCGGCTGCGACGACCATTCCCGATCCAGCCACGCGGTGCCCCTCACCGGAACAGCACCCGTCGGCAACGTGATTGTTCCCTCGACGGTGAGGAAGGGTTGGGAATAGTAGTAGCTCGCCTGCCCCTTCGCCGATTTCACGGAATAGCCGTGCTCGCCGTGCAGCACGAGCGGGCCATGGGCGCGTAGCGCGATGTCGTAGGCGAAATCCTTACCGGTCGCCGTGACCCGCAGTCGGTCGAAGCTGTCGCCGAACATCTGCCAGTCGTCGATCCAGGCTGCGAAGGGCTTGGCCGTGACTCCCGCCTGGCCTGTGCCGCCGCGGGCGAAACGCTCCGTGGCGAAGTGTGTCGACGCGCTTGTAACCGCGGCATGGCCGAACCACATCTGAGGGCTATTCCATCCCTCGGCCTCGCCCGGCGCGAGCGCCGATCGGAACAGCGTCCATTGCAGGCCATAGTCCGCGCTATCGGGTCCAGTGAGGTTTGCGGTCAGATACCACCACTCGATCCGATAGTCTGGGTGAGCTCCGTAATCCAGCGGGAACTCGAACCGCTTGCCGGGTTCGGGAACGGCAAAGCCATCAGCGTCGGTGCCTAGCCCGGCAAAGCCCTGCGCGAAGGAATTGCCTACGCTCAGCAGCAGGAAGGCGAGCGTCCTAGCGTTCATTGGCGAAAATCCTCAACAGCGCCGCCGGCTGCATCCGGGCGAGCCGCCAGGCGGGCCACAGGCCAGCGAGCAGCGCTGCCCCGAGCGCGAAGAGCAGGAGGCGTATATACTCGGCCGGGAATAGGTACATCGGCAGGCGCCAGCCGAAGGCTTTCACATTGACAATGGCAAGCAGCACCCAGGCGAGTATCAGTCCTAGCGGCAGGGCCATAGCCGCGGTTATGGCGGCGAGCAGCACGATACGGAGAACCTCCAGCAAGGCGAGCCGGCGTTGGGTTGTGCCCATCGCCCAAACGGGAGCCATTTGCGGCAGCCGCATTGCGGCGAGCGTGAGAAGGCTCATCAGGATCGCAAAGGCGGCGACCGTCAGCGTCAGGACGTTCAGCGCCCCGGTCACCGAGAAGGTCCGCTCGAACACGGTCCGCGAGAACGCTTTGAGCGCCTCTTGATCAACGATACGCGCGGGCGGAAAATTGAACTCCGCTATGAGCGCTCGGCGCAGACCCTGACGATCGCCGGTGCGCACGCCGTAGCGACTTGGAACGACATCCGGGAAGGTTCGCTGGAACAGCGCCTCACCGATGATCGCCTGGCCGATCGGGTTTCCGTAGTCGCCGACAACCCCCGCGACCGGCAGCGATAGGCCGGAACCGAGTGCCAGCCTGTCGCCGACGCGGAGGGCGGCGCGGCGTGAAAGCTGCTCGTTTATGATCACCGCCTTTCCTGCCTCGACTTCGTCCCAGACGGCGGGGATTGCGTCGAGAAACCGCCAGTTCTCGCGGTAAGTGTCACCGATGCGCGCCCCAAAGATCTCCCCCGGCAGGCCGGCGAGCCTCGCATCGACCGACATGATCGGCAGTACGGCGTCGGACCGTGCCTCCAGAAAGCGCTCCAGCCCTGGCCGATCAGCCACCCCTCCTGCATCAACGTAGAGTTCTGCCGACAGGCGTTGGTCGAGGAAACCGACGAAGGTTAGGCGAAAGCTCGAGACCATGGTCGAGACTCCGACATTTGCCGCCATCGCGAGCAGCAGCGCCATCAGCGCGAGCCCGAGGCCGGGCAGTTGCTGGCGAGTGTCTGCCCAGAACCATTGCGCCATGGCGCTGACGGCCTTGGCCTCGCCAAGCCGCAGGATCGCCGCCAGGCAAGGCGGCAGCGCCAGTGCTGCGCCAAGCAGTAAGCAGGCGAGCAGCGCGAAGGCGGCGGCCAGCCCGCCACCTGAGAGGGCCAGCACGCCCGCTGCCACCAGCAGCAGGACCGCGGCTGCGGCCTGCAGCTTTCGCGTCCTCGCCGAGGCCAGCGCCCAGGCGCGCCCCCCGGCGCTTGCAAGGACCGGCATCCGCGCCAGCCGCCATATCGCGCTCGCAGCGGCGAGCAGGGCGCCGCCGATTGCCATAGACATTCCCGAAAGCCACCATGCCGGGCGGATCTGCAGCGTGCCGGCGACATCCGCCCCATAGAGGCCTCGTATCGTCGCCGCCACGTCTGGGAGCAAGATCGATGCAATGAGGTAACCAAGTGCGATGCCTAGCGCGCCGGCCAGCGTCGCCAGCACGACAAGCTCCGCGACCATCAAGACCACCAGGCGGCGGAGCGGCACGCCGAGCGCGCGCAAGGTGCGGACCATGCCCCGCCGCTGCTCAAAAGCAAGGCCGATCGCGCCGTGCACGATGAAGATGCCGACGGCGAAACTGAGGAAGCCGAACGCCGTGAGGTTGAGGTGGAAGCTGTCGGTGAGGCGGCCGACATCGGTCGCGCCCTCCGCACGTTGAAGCACGATGCTCGGTGCGACCTCGGCCATCGGTCGTTGCTGAAGGGGCTGGTCCGGCAGGACGATCATGCGGCTGAGGCGCCCGGCACGGTCAAGCAGCTTTTGGGCGATGCCGATATCGGCGAGTACGGTGCCAGGCGCAACTGCCCGCGCGATAAGAACCGGGTTGGGCAGGTTTGCCTCCAGGAGCGCAGCCGTGGCCGGGCCGGCCACGAGCGTGTCCGCGCGCAGCAAGTCTTGGAGGTTGGTGCGTGGCAGTGCTGCACTGGCTGCCGAGCCCGGCGGCGCGCTCAGCGGATCGACGCCGACTAGCCTCAGATCGGTGTTGCCGACGCGCAGCCTCCCCTCGACGACCGGACTGACCAGCCAACCGGCGCGGCGCAGCCTAACGAATAGCTCCTGCGCGATGGAATCTCCCTGGCGGGGTATCAGCTGGTCGAGCCTGCCCTCGGCTAAGGTAGCGGCAGCCGCGTCGTAGCTCGCCCGTGCCTCGGCGTTGATCGCCTGCACGCCCGACCATAGGGCCGTCGCCAGCGCAAGACCGACGACGAGCGTCAGCAATTGCAGCCGGTTGCGTTGCCAATGCGAAGCGAGTGCCGAGAGAACCGCACCGGTCACGCGAGGCGGCCCTGACTGAGATGCGCGCGGCGACTCAGCCGAGCTGCAAGGCGGCGGGAGTGCGTGACCATCAGGAGTGCCGCGCCGGTGTCCGACACAAGTGTCAGGAATTGCTCCATCACCTCGTCAGCCGTTGCCTCGTCAAGGTTGCCTGTCGGCTCGTCCGCCAGAATTAGCTTCGGTCGCGCCGCGAGCGCCCGAGCGATGGCCACGCGCTGCTGCTGACCTCCGGACAGCTGCTCCGGATATTTGCGCAACTGAGGGTCTAGACCGAGCGCGCGGGTCAGCCGTGAAAGGTCCGGCAGCCCCGGCTTTCCGTTCAGGCGCGCCTGGAAGGCGATATTGGCGGCAACGTTAAGGGAGGGGATGAGGTTGAACTGCTGGAAGACGATGCCGACCACGCTTCGCCTAAGCCTCGCGCGGCTGCGGTCGTCGAGGGCGGTGACTTCCTGCCCATCAAGCAAGACGCGCCCGCCCTCGGCAGTGTCCAGCCCTGCTACGAGATGTAGTAGCGTACTCTTGCCCGAGCCGGATTCTCCTGTGAGCGCCAGCGTCTGGCCGGCCTCGAGCGAGAACGTCACGCCACGCAGGACGGGTATCGGACCTTCCGGGCCAGGATAGGATTTCCGCAGGTCTTCGATCGAAAGCAACATGCTCCACAGCTAAAGTCTCTGGAGTAAAGGAAAAGCGCTGCGGTTGAGAATTCCTACAAGGAAGCTGCGGCAGTTCGTGCCTGAACTGCACTGGGAGCTGTTGATGGGCAGGCCCTACGAGGGGTAGCGGTCGCCAGTCTCGCCCCTCCAGGACCTCGGCCGACGTGGGTAAGCGCCCGGACCGCACTTCCACTGACCTAGAATTGACCTACCTAGTGGACATGACACAACGTACCTTTTCCACGGCCTCCCTCGCTATCGCGGCCGGATTGTTCTTTTGGCACTCCGCTTCTCAGGCGGAGAGCATCAACGCTGGAGAGCACGGTCCCAGCTCAAGCCACCCTTTCACCGTCCAGGCTGTCGCCGAGTTCGACACGCCGTGGGCGATAGCATTTCTTCCAAACGGAAGAATGCTGATCACCGAAAAGCCAGGACGCATCTTCCTGACGACGCAGAACGGAGAAAAGCTCGAAGTTGGCAATGTCCCTGCCGTCGCGGCCTCCGGACAAGACGGCCTTCTCGACATTGCCATTGCACCGGACTTTGCGACCAGCTCGCGCATCTACTTCACCTATGTCGAACCGGGTGAGAAAGGCAGCCGGTTGGTGCTGTCCCGCGCAACTCTCTCCGTTACGGACAGCGCAGCCACGCTCGCCGACGAGGCTGTCATCTGGCGGCAGGCACCTGCAGGTGGGAGCGGTCAGCCAGGCGGCATCATCGCCTTCGATCCCAAGGGCACGCATTTGTTCCTGACCGTCGGAGATCGGATGCGGCCGAAGAGCGCGCAGAACCCCGGAGAAGCCCGTGGCAAGCTGCTCCGCCTTAACCTGGATGGTTCCACGCCGGCTGACAATCCCCATGCAGCCGTGGGCGGCGTGGAGGGCGAGACCTGGACTACGGGCCACCGCAACCCCTATGGCCTGGCCTTAGCTCCGGACGGCCGGCTGTGGCTGCATGAGATGGGGCCGCGCGGCGGCGACGAGCTGAATTTGATCGAACCCGGCCAAAACTATGGCTGGCCACTCGTCTCGAACGGCGACAACTACAGTGGCACGCCAATCCCTCGCCATACCACTCGCCCCGAGTTCGCGGCGCCTCAGCTCTATTGGACGCCGGTTATCGCCCCGGCCGGTCTGGCTTTCTATCAGGGCGGCATGTTCCCGCGTTGGCAGGGGTCGGCACTAATCGGCGGCTTGAAGGTCCAATCCCTGGTTCGGGTCAGCTTCCGAGCCGACGGGCAACCTGACGAAAGCGATCGCTGGAAGCTCGGCGGACGCATTCGCGACGTCGCCGTGGCGCCCGATGGCGCGGTCTGGCTGATCGAGGACAGCGACCCCGGACGTTTGATGCGGCTCTCGCCCGAAGACTAGGCCTGTCGGTCTCTCCCCTGGAGCCTTCACGTTCTCGCCTAGCCCGCAATGGTGCATTGATGCGCCAGTTTCATAAAGTCGAGAGAAGAGCACCACCTAATCGCTCAGTCTGCTTGCAACTCAATTCGACGGCATTTGATCCCCCATGCCACTCGAAGGCAGCGCGGCGCGATCACACGCCATTCTGCGTCGGTCAGATCGGTCTGGTATCGGGTGACGATGCGGCTATGCTGCTGTCGAGTAGTTGGCGTCCACATGGCCAATCCAAGATTGGTTCGAGAAACCTCTTGGAGATCACGGTGGGTGCCGTGACCTCAACCGTTTCTCGAAAACTGCGCTGACCGAGCCGGGAGACTGAACATGGACATCGACGGTTGGCTCCGCGGGATCGGTCTCGCCGAGTATGCCGAGATGTTCCGCGCCAACGACATCAACATCGAGTTGCTGGGCCAGCTGACCAACGACGATCTCAAGGACATCGGCGTCGTGTCGCTCGGCCATCGCAAGAAGCTGCTGGAAGCGATTGCGGAGCGTGCCGGTGCCGTTTCTGTGTCGCCGGAGCCTGCGTTGTCCGAGCCGCAGGCCCAGGACTCCGCCGAGCGTCGCCAGGTCACCGTCATGTTTTCCGATCTTGTCGGTTCGACCGCACTCTCCGGTCAGATGGACCCCGAAGACCTGCGCGAGTTGATTTCGGCCTATCAGACATGCGTCGCCGAGACGGTGCGCCGCCACGGCGGTTTCGTCGCCAAATATCTGGGCGACGGCGTACTCGTCTATTTCGGCTATCCGCAGGCCCACGAGGACGATGCCGAACAGGCCGTACGCGCCGGGCTTGAGACCATCGCGGCGGTGACGGCTCTCAAGATGCCGGTTCCGCTGCAAACGCGGGTCGGCATCGCCACCGGATTGGTGGTGGTCGGCGACCTCATCGGGTCGGGGCAAGCGCAGGAGCGGGGCATCGTCGGCGAGACGCCGAACCTTGCGGCGCGGCTGCAAGGCGTCGCCGAGCCGAACATGGTGGTGATCGCCGAGGGCACGAGGAAGCTGCTCGGCAATCTCTTCGATCTGGAAGACCTCGGGCAGAAGGAACTCAAGGGCATTGCCGGGGCGACAAGGGCTTTCGCGGCGCTACGCGCGGGTTCGGCGGAAAGCCGCTTCGAGGCCCTCCACGCCAGCGGCCTGACAGCGCTGGTCGGGCGGGAGGAAGAGACCGAGCTTCTGCTTCGGCGCTGGTCGAAGGCCAAGGGTGGCGAAGGGCAGGTGGTGCTGCTTTCCGGCGAGGCCGGCATCGGCAAATCTCGGCTGACCGCGGCGCTCCTCGAACGCCTCTCCGGCGAGCCACATACACGTCTGCGTTATTTCTGCTCGCCGCAGCATACCGACAGCGCGTTCTATCCGATCATCGGCCAGATGGAGCGCGCTGCCGGACTATCGCGCGATGACACCGCTGCGGTCAGGCTCGACAAGCTCGATGCCCTGCTCGCCCAGAGTTCGGCGTCGTCCCAGGATGCGGCGCTCTTCGCCGAATTGCTGTCGCTGCCCAATGACGGACGGTATCCTGCCCTCAATCTGGCTCCGGAGCAGCGCCGGCAGAAAACGCTGGAGGCGTTCGGTTCGCAATTGGAAGTCCTGTCGCGCGTCCGGCCGGTGCTGATGATCTTCGAGGATGCGCACTGGACCGACCCGACGAGCCTGGAGGCGTTCGGCCGGACAGTGGACCGGATCCGACCCTTGCGCGTATTGCTCCTCGCCACGTTCCGGCCCGAGTTCGTTCCGCCCTGGATCGGGCGGCCGCATGTCACCTCCCTGACGATCAATCGGATGGCCAAGCGCGATGTCGATGCCATCATCGACGGCGTCGCGGGAAACAAGCCAATTCCGGAGAGCGTCCGGAAGGATATCATCGAGCGCACCGACGGCATCCCACTGTTCGTCGAGGAGATGACCAAGGCGGTTCTGGAGGCTGAAAGCGAAGGTTCGGCCAAGCATTTGGCCGCTTCGGTTCCGTCTCCGGCTCACGCGGTCCCGGCAAGTTTGCACGCCTCCCTGATGGCGCGGCTCGACCGGCTCGGCTCCGCCAAGGACGTGGCGCAGATCGGCGCAGCCATCGGGCGGGAGTTCTCGCACGCCCTTCTGGCGGCGGTGGCGGGCAAGCCGGGGGCAGACCTGGGATCGGCGCTCGACCGGCTCATCGCCGCAGGGTTGCTGTTCCGCCAGGGCGTGCCGCCGCAGGCGACATACCTGTTCAAGCATGCCCTGGTGCAGGACGCCGCCTATGGCACGCTGCTGCGCGAGGCGCGACGCGGGCTGCACGCGCGCATTGCCGAAGTTCTGGAAGGCCAATTCACCGAGATCGCAAAGAACCAACCCGAGTTGCTGGCGCGTCACTGCACCGAGGCCGGGCTGACCGAGAAGGCGGCGGGCCTGTGGGGCAAGGCGGGTCAGCGCTCACTGGAGCGTTCGGCGCTGGTTGAGGCAGTGGAGCAGCTCACCCGAGCAATCGGCCTGATCGCGGCCTTGGCCCCTACGCCGGCGCTCCGTCGCGAGGAGATCAAGCTCCAGGTCGCGCTTATTACCCCGCTTCTCCACGTCAAAGGCTACGCAGCGCCGGAAACCAAGGCCGCAGCGGAGCGAGCAAATCTATTGATCGAACAAGCCAAGGCGCTGGGAGAGCCCCTCGAAGACCCGCTACTTTTGTTCTCTGTCCTCTACGGCGTCTGGGTCGCGAACTACATCGCGTTCAACGGCGACGCCATGCGCGAGCTTGCGGCGCAGTTCCTCGTGCTTGCCGAGAAGCAAGGATCAGTAGTCCCGCTCGTGGTCGCTCATCGCATCATGGCGGTCTCCTTGCTGTGTACGGGGGACATCGTAGCAAGCCCGAGTGCATTCCGACCAAGCAGCGGCGCTTCACAATCCGGCCGAGCACCGTCCGGTTGCCACTCGATTTGGCCAGGACACCGGGGTGTCGATCCTGGCCTATCGGTCGCTGGGCTCGTGGTTGCTCGGCTATCCAGCGGCATCGCTGGCGGATGTCGAGAGCGCGGTCAAGGCCGCCCGCGAGATCGGCCAGGCCGCTACTTTGATGTTTGCCCTGACCCACGCCGCACTGACGCATTTGGTCTCCAGGAACTACGCGGCAGCCAAGGGGGAAGCGGAAGAACTGGCCGCAGTGGCGGGCGACAAAGGCGCCTTTTTCTGGAAAGCGATCGGAACGATGGCACAAGGCTGGGTATTGGCCCTGACCGGCAAGGCTTCCGACGCGGCTGACCTGTTGACTTCCGGATTAGGCGCTTTTCGGTCGACCGGATCCACATTGTGGATACCATTGCACATGTCATGCCTGGCGATAGCTCACCGGGATCTCGACCGGTTCGACGAGGCCTGGCACTGCATCGGCGAGGCGACGACGGCGATCGAGACCACCGGGGAACGATGGTACGAAGCCGAAGTCCTCCGGGTCGCCGGCGAGATTGCAATGATGTCGCCGGAACGGGACACGGCGAAGGCGGAAATGTTTTTCGACAGGGCGCTGGCAGTGGCGCGTCAACAGCAGGCGAGGTCCTGGGAACTGCGTGCGGCGATGAGCATGGCGAAGCTGTGGCGCGACCAGGGCCAGCGGGATAAGGCCCGCGATCTTCTCGCTCCGGTCTATGGCTGGTTCACGGAAGGGTTCGACACGCTCGATCTGAAGGATGCCAAGGCGCTGCTCGACGATTTGCACGTCTGACAGCCAATTTCGAAACAGCCACTTAGTTCGACCGAACGTGGTGCCTGATGAGCTTACAAGCATCACAGCTCAGAGCCGCATGCGGTCCGGCCGTTTTTGGCCGCAAGCCGACCGGCAGCTTTTGGCGTTCAGAACGCTATACCAGACATTCAGTGAGCTAAGATGGATCGTCTTCAACTGAGTCGAAGGCGACAAGCCATTTGGTCGAACTAATGTCCGCGCGCTCCCTTTAGCCGACCTCCAAGGCGACCGCGATCGGCACCTCAGGCGTCATCATCGATTGACTAAAATTTCTTCGTCAGATCGACGCCGAACCACTTGTTCGACAAGCCCGAGAGCGTTCCGTCGGCCTGCATGTCCGAAATCGTGGTATTCAGCAGATCCGCAAACTCCGCGTCCCCTGGCTCGATAGCCAGGGCGCTGGGTCCATAAGAGACAGGCTGTCCGACGATCTTCAGGGGCGCGCCCTGCTTGATGAGGAACAGGAAGTACATCATGTCGTCGACCATACCATCGAGCGCAACACCGTCACCCTTGGCGAGATCGTTAGAAGCCGCTTCCGAGGTTTCATAGCTGATGACCACCGGCTCCTCGATCTTGTAGATGGGGGGTGACTCATCGGCCATGCCTATGGGCTCGTGCTTGAGGTATTTCTCGAAGACCGACGCCTTGAGCGCCCCGATGCGCTTGCCCGTCGCGTCGGCCGGTGAAAGGATGGACGTGTTGTCCTTGTGGACCGCCAGCACGGCCGGTGCGTAGTAGTAGACAACCGGAAAAACGAGGTGTTTGGCGCGGTCCTCGGTAGGCGACATGCTTCCTACCGAAAGGTCCCATTCACCGTTCCAGTTGCCTGCCGTGATGACATTCCACTGGGGCGTCAAGAACTCGACCTTGACGCCGATGCGTTTCGCGATCTCCTGCGCGACCGACGTATCGAATCCGTGCCAGCCGTTGTCGTCCTTCCAGGAGTAAGGAGGCCATGCGGGATCGGTAGCAACGCGGACGACTCCTTTCGCCCTGACCCGGTCGAGCACGTCACCTGCGTGGGTAGGATGCGTCGCGCATAGGGCGACGAGAAGTGCGCCAATGAAACCTGCAAGAGTTCCCAGCCGACGCACAAGTCACCCCTCAAGTCTCCACGGGAAGCTGCGAGACCTATCGACTGCGCACGCGACTACCGAATGATGCAAACGAACGGGCGGGGCTTGCGGTCGATCGTCCTGCGGCAAGAATGGCTGAGACCGCGCTGCATTGACAAGGGCCCGGCACCTCCGCACATTCAGCTTTGATAAGCTACCCGCAATTTGGTTGCGCTGCCAGAGGTATCGCGCTGTGTGAGGACGTTTGCACTGGCCGCGCGGGGCAGCAATCGGGGAAACTCGATGACAAGCCCAGTGAACGAATTCACTGTAGACGCAACCGCTGCCGGGCGACTTG
Organism: uncultured Alphaproteobacteria bacterium; assembly: GCA_963791325.1. Lineage (GTDB taxonomy): Bacteria > Pseudomonadota > Alphaproteobacteria > Rhizobiales > Rhizobiaceae > JBEVJK01. Next base: position 161,839 of record CAWBRU010000016.1, read on the forward strand.
GCATAGCGGCTCGCATTCTTTTGTGTCTTGTCGTGATGTCCGCAGTCGTGATCGCGATCAGTTTTATCGCGATTTCGTCCTTCTCCGAGTTGAAAAGAAGCTTCGACCGTGTGGTGGCCCATGAACTTGGGTCGATCGAAGTCGCAGACGAATTGAAACAGCGGGCAGAGGCGCTCGCCGGGATGGCGCCGTCGCTGTATGCGCAAGGCATAAACCAGGATGCCCTTCTTAAATATTCGATGACGAGCTACTCCGAGCAAGCGCGCGTGCAGGATCTGTTAGTAAGGTTCAACAGGCTATCCAAGCGACAGACCGACGATATCGAAGCGGTCAAGACGAAGTTCTTCGTTAACCTCGATCAACTGGCCACGAAGCTATTCGACAGTGCCACGGTCAAGCAGAAGCTCGACAGCGAAATTGGCAAGCTGACGATGCTGCAGCAACGACAGGGTGGGGATGCGGCGGGAAATACGGTGGCGCTCATTTCTGGCCAGATCCTGCAATTCCTGATCGAAGAGGACCCTGACAAGCTCAAGCAGGAGGTGGCTGAACTCGAGAGAACCGTCGCGCAACTCGAGAACACCCCGAGCGTCAGGATCGAGGACATGAAGACCCTGCTAGTCGCGGAACAGGGGATCATCGCGCTGAAAAGGAGGCTCATCACGCTCATGGGCGAGCTGCGCAAACATCTCGCGGAAAATGTGGCGCTCTCGACAGAGTTCATCGCCGCGACAGAGAAAGTCTCCGAGGAGCTGAAACAATCGATCGTGGCCGAGAATGCGAAACGCCAGTTGCAACTCGAAAACCGTTCGTTTTGGCTCAAGATGTTCGCGGCGCTGTCAATCATCGCGGCCGTCGTGACGGGATTCTATATGCAGTTCTCAGTGAGCCGCCGCATCACGGCGCTGCGCCTGGCGATGACGAGCAGCGCGACGGAGGAAAAGCTAGCCCCGCTGGCCAAGGGCAAGGACGAGATTGCGCTTCTTGCCGCGAACTTCCGCTACTTCGTCCACACGATCAAGGAAGCCGAGGCCGACCTCGAGAAAGCGCGCCAGACGGCCGAGGAGGCCAACGAGGCGAAAAGCACGTTCCTCGCCACAATGAGTCACGAGATCCGCACTCCGATGAACGGAGTCATCGGCATGTCGCGGCTGCTCATGGACACGAAGCTCGATGCAGAGCAGCAGGATTTCTGCAAGACGATCATCCACAGCGCCGATTCGCTGCTCGGGATCATAAACGATATTCTCGATTTCTCGAAGGTGGAGGCCGGCAAGATCGAACTCGACGTGCGCTGGTTCAACGTGCGCGAATGCGTTGAAGACGCTATCGACCTCGTGTCCTCGCGTGCCGCCCAGAAGGGCATAAATCTGGCTTACATGGTGGAGCCGGCGGTGCCACTTGATATCGCCAGCGATTCTTTGCGGCTTAGTCAGGTGCTGCTCAATCTGCTCAACAATGCGATCAAGTTTACCGACAAGGGCGACGTGTTCCTGCGCATCTCGATGGAACAGCCAGCGGAGACGGGGCAGTCGGCGGACCTAATCCGAATTCGTTTTTCGATAACGGATTCCGGGCCCGGTGTGCCAGAAGAAAAGAAGGACCAACTGTTCCAGTCCTTCAGTCAGCTTGATGCCTCGACGACGCGCCGCCACGGCGGCACTGGACTTGGATTGGCGATCTCGAAGCGACTCGTTGAACTGATGGGTGGCCGCATTTGGGTTGAGAGTACGCCGGGCGCCGGGGCAACGTTTCTATTCACCATCAGCGTTGCCGTCCCGCCAACAGCTTCCCTAGCGACTTTGGGTATGCCTTTGGGCGGCATAGCTGATCCCGGCAACTTTGCCGGCCGCCGCATCCTCGTCGTCGATGACAACGCTGTGAATCGCAAGGTGCTACAAGCGCAGATCGCTTCTTGGCGTATGACGGCGATTGTTGCCGCAAATTCCGGACGAAGGGCTGCGGCTGCTCAATGACGGCAGCAAGTACGATCTCGCCATACTCGATCTAAGTATGCCCGACATCGACGGCATCAGCCTTGCGCGGGCGCTGAGAACCGACAAGCGTTTCCGCACCCTGCCCCTCATCCTCTTCACTTCGATCGTCCCCCTGCTGCAAAGCCAGAGAGACGGCGTGCGTGCTCTCGGCTTTGCCGAGGTACTGGCAAAGCCTATTAAGCCATCCCTGTTGCAGAGCGGGATCTTGCGAGTGCTGGGAGGCAAGCAGGTGACGGCGGCCCAACCGCGTTCCGCGCCGTCGTTCGAACTCTCCTTTGCATCGGAATTTCCGCTGCGCATACTCCTTGTCGACGACAACCTGACAAACCGGAAGCTAGGCAAGAAGGTTCTCGAGCGACTCGGCTATAGCGTCGACTTGGCGGAGAACGGCCAGCAAAGCGTCGAGGCGGCCAGGCAGCAAGCCTATGACGTCGTCCTGATGGACGTGGAAATGCCTGTCATGGACGGTGTCGAGGCCTGCCGGATCGTCAAGGAGGAGCTTGGCGATCGCGGGCCGAGCGTCGTTGCGCTGACCGCAAATGCCATCAGCGGAGACCGCGAGAAATATTTGGCTTCGGGTTTCGACGGATATTTGTCGAAGCCACTCAATCTTGACGAACTCAAATTACAACTGATCCGGGTGCGAGTCAGCGAATCGGCGTGAGGCTTGTCAGCTTGCCGGCGAGCCTTGGTCAATTGGAGGGACAGGGATGCCAATAGAGCAGGATGCTCTCAAGAAGCTCTTCGAGCTTATCCGAGAGAGTCCTGAGTCGCTTGCCGAACTCATTGACAGCTTCCTGGAGGAATCACCTTTGCAATTGCGCCAGATGCAGGAGGCGGTGGCCTCGAAAGACAGGGCGGCCCTTGGCCGCGCCGCGCATACGCTCAAATCCAGTGCGCGTGACTTTGGCGCGGGACAACTCTCGGCCTTGTGCGAGACGCTTGAAAGGACCTCCCGGGGCAGCTTGCCCGGCGACGCTGCGGCCCAGGTCGAGATCATTGCGGCGAGCTATGCGCTTGCCATGGCCCGGTTGGGCGAGCATCTCGAGGATATAAGGGGCGGCACGTGGGTGAAGTAGTCCTTGAAGCAACGGAAATGGCCAATCCTGTGCCCGCTGGAAACGGCGCGCGCGTGCTTATCGTCGATGACAGCAAGACCAACCTCCTGAAGATGGGTCTTGCTGTAAAGCACCTTGGACACGAGGCGCTTTGCAAACAGGACGGATCATCGGCGCTCGAAACACTCGCCCAGGAAAATATCGACATCATGTTGCTCGACATCGTCATGCCCGGCATGTCCGGCTTCGATGTCCTAAAGGCAATGAAATCGAACGACCGGCTGAGAGACATCCCCGTCATCGTGATTTCCTCGCTGGACGACGACATGGATAGTGTCGTGCGTGCGATCGAGTTGGGAGCGGACGACTTTTTGCCAAAGGACTTCAATCCGGTCCTCCTTAAGGCGCGCGCCAGCGCAGGCGTCGAAAGGAAGCGCCTGCGCGATCTCGAGCTCGAATACCTGGGGCAAGTGAACCGGTTGACCAAGGCAGCGGCGGTATTGGCGGCGGGCAGTTTCAACCCTTCCAAGCTCGGCATCCACGGGATGGCCGAGCGAAACGACGGGCTCGGCAAACTTGCGGAGGTATTCCTAAGCATGGCGCAGCAGGTCTACGAGCGCGAGCGCACCTTCAGGACGAGGATCGCCACACTCCGCGGCGGCTTCCTATTGCTCGCGATCGGCGCCCTCTACGGCCTTCTCACACCGCTATCGCGCATCGCATCCTTCAGCGAGGCGCACCCCTGGACCCTCTCGTTCTGGATAAATTCTCTGGGTAGCATCGTGCTCATCGCAGCGACGCTCCTGCGAGGAAGATGGAAGCCTGTCCCCCGCATGCACTGGACATTCCTGATACTTGTGGGAGCCATTGGCTCGCTAGCCGAGATTCTTTTGTTCTCGGCGTCAGCGCATTTGCCGGCGAGCACGGTGACAATGATCCTCGCCATGGACAGTTTCATCGTGTTCGCCTTTGCGTCCATGGCTGGCTTCGAAGCCACCGACCGGAAGCGGTTCCTTGGCCTGTTCCTTGGGGTCTCGGCGGTCTGCGTCATCATTGTCAGCGGACAGCAAATTTCCGGCGCGGGGACGTGGGTCTGGTATCTGGTAGCTCTCGCTGTTCCGGTGCTTTACGCTCTTTACTACGTTCTCATTGCAACGCGAATGCCTGCTTACCTGGACATCAGCGGCATGTCGGGAATCATCATGGCAATTTCGGCGGCTATAGCGCTCCCGGTTATCTGGTTCGCCGGTGACCTTGCGGCAACCGCAGAATTTGCCACCAACGCAGAATTGATGTCCGTCATCTTGATGATGACGACAATTGTCACACTTGGTGGAGTCCTGACCTTCGTTCTTACCAAAACGACGGGGGCGGTGTTCGCAAGCCAGTGCTCCTATGCCATCACGTTTTTCGGAATCACCTGGAGCCTTGTGCTGTTGCGTGAATCGATCACGATATGGAGCTGGATTGCGCTATCGCTGGTTGTCCTGGGCCTCGTCATCGTTGGACCGAAAAGGGAGGCCGAGCTAGAAATTCCCGTGGAACTTCGCGTGTGATCTAAGCGTCGGGTTTCGAACTGAACTGACTTCCAAGAACGCCGCTTGAACCTGCTTCTGGCCGCTACCGTCTTTCAATACGGTTCACCGCGACGTCTGCTTCCGGGCGGAGGCGAACTTTGCCTCTACGGCCAACATTGGGCGCAAAGCCGCCATTCGTGTCACTGCATGTACAAGTGGCTTCGGGTCAGAAGCGCGAATTTCTCGCCGGTTAAAGCTCGCGTATCGATTTAGCATACGCTCCGCCAGAATGGATTGTCGCCGTCGTCGGGGGCTTGTCGCCTTGCAGGCTCTGCCGTTGTTCATGCGCAGGTCGTTCTTAGTTGGAACGCTCCCCCGTCTGCCGAGAACATCAGAGAGTTGATCAGCTAGCGGCAACGGGACTGGCGGCGCATGGAACGTGGATCATCACTTGCTTAGGCTGCGCGAACTGGCCCGCTAGCTGCCCTGCTGCTTGCCGCGAACCGAGGTCGGACAGTTCTAAATCTGGAAATTTTGCCCAGCGGTCGGGCGTCGGTCCCGCGCTCCCGGGCATGAAGGTGGCCAGGGGGCGAGTAGCGACAAAATCGGTGCTGTGGCGTGCTGAGCCATAATTTTCCAGTCGCTCTCCCCTCCCCGACCGTCAACGCCCACCCCGGTGCAGAATGAGGGGCCGCGGTGGTCAGCTTCACTCGATCCCGATCCACACAAAGCCGTCCTGTGTCCGACAGGGGTATACGATCAGTTTTGCGCGGTTTTTCGAGATGTCACCCAAATATTCGAGGCCAGCCCTGGTGCCATCCTGCTCCAACTTCGCCCATCCCCTGATTTCGCCGGTGAGCAGGTCGAAACAGCTCTGATGCCAGCGGCAGACCAGGCCAAGATCTCCAGTGATCGTGCTTTCCGTGTGTGGAAGCTTCAGTCTTTCGGCCTCGGTGGAGCTGCGGCGTTCGTAAAGCGGCAGATGAAGGTGCGGGCATGCGTTGTTGAAGGCACAGTAGGTGTCGGGTCCGCGAACGACGACGATGTCGCAATTCTCAAAATCGAGAATCCGGCGTTCGTAGGGCTGAAGCTCGCCTTCGGCAAAAGCACGGATCCACCTCCTGCCACCCTGACGAATGGTTTCGCGAGCACCCCCTTGGCATTTAACTCGGCGTCGATTTCGGGCTTCAGCCTGACGATTTCGAACAGACTTGTGCGCTCGCCGGTACCGCGAAGGCGCACCCTGACGAAGTCGCCGATTTCTACCTTGTCGGCGATCTGGTCACGGAGGGACTCGGATATCAGCAGTCGCGTACCGGCGTCTTTGTTGGCGGCTTCGACCCGACTGGCCAGATTGACCACGTCGCCGATCGCCGTGACATGTTCGTGCCCAGCAAAACCCAATGTGCCGATGACGGCTTCGCCATAGTTGAGGCCGATACGAATATCGAAATCGATGTCATACATCGATGCAAAGAACGGCTTGAGACGATCGACCGTCGCAAGGGTCTGAAGTGCGGCGTTCACGGCGCGGAGTGGAGCGTCTGGCTGGTCGTCGACACCGAATATTGCCATAAGCCCATCGCCGATGAGTTTGTCGATGAAACCGCCATTCTGCTCGATGACGTCGCCGACCTGGGCGAAGTAGCGATTGAGGAGATACATCACGTCGTAGGGCGAAAGCCGCTCTGAGAGCGCCGTGAAATCGACGATGTCGCTGAAGAAGACCGCCACATGCTTTGCTTCGCCGGAACGCGTGGCGACGACCGCCAAGCTGGCTGGTGATCATCATGTCGGTTTCGTCCAGCACCAGGCGTCGGACGCGAAGCTGGCCTTCCGGCCTGAGCTGACAGGCCAGCCGAATTTCATCCGCCAGTCCCAGTCGGTCCGCCATCGAAGTCTCATTGGCATTCCGCAGCGGGCAGGCCTCCAGGCCATCGAGCACCCAGACGCGGCATGTCGAGCATTTTGCCCGGCCGCCGCAGGCATGGGCGAACGGCACCCCAGATCTGAGAGCGGCCTCGAGCAAGGTCTCGTTGGCGGCCACGTCGAAATCTACCCTGTCGGGTAAAGCTGTTACTTTCGTCATAGTACAGCGGCCGGGTTAGCAGTTTGTCAGTCTACCACCAATCGGCATGCGAACGGAACCATACGTCGGCCAGACCTAAAATCTGCGAAATTTCGCCAAGCGGTCGGGCGCCGGTCTTTCGCCCCGAGGGCATGAAGGTGGCCAGGGGGTGAGTGCATTAGCCCGAATTTAGGCCTCGTTCCGTGTATCCAGGACTACCCTGCTAGACCGCTGGTTCTTATTCAGCGGGTCTTAGGTTCGGTTCATGCAGCACTCATTCAAACACGTCTATGGATAGTTTAGGTTTATTTAATTCTTGGCCCATGCTTGATCCCGCTTGCTTCATTGCCGAAAGTGACCTGCGTAAACACAAGCCTAAACACGTTGCGCATCTTGGGTTGCGAAATTCGGTGGGCCGACCTGGCTCCTACGCGGCAAAATCGATGCTAACAGCGTGCCTGAGCCATACTTGCCAATGGGCCCTTCCCAATCGCACCAAACAAGCTATTGTGGTATATGGATACCTCGGCTCGCTTTTTAAGAGCGCAGACGATGCCTCATCTCAATCCGATCGAATATCTAGGCATCGAGGCCGTGCGTATCGGGGTTCCGCGCTGGCATACCGCCCTGGCGGAAGGTAGGCGACACGCGCCGAAGTGTGACTTCATCCTTCGTGACGGCCGCCGCTGCCGCAATACCTGCATCTGCGAGGCGCGAAAACTTAGGCCGCCCGTCCACCGTTGCCGCCTTCACATGCCGTGGGACGTCTGGCTGAAGATCGATCACCTGCGCCGGCGCCGCGGGCGGATGTTGGCGTCATCAGCCAATTCCTTTCTCCGGACCAAGGGCGTCGCTCTCCTGAGGCAGATCGAAATCCGCGAAGTCCTTAGACGCTGGGCGATGAACCCGGAGCTTGAGGGCGACTTGATCGTGCTGTCGGCCGGCGACCAGAAGCGCGTCGACCAATGGCTCGCCGAGCACGGCTTCAATCTCGACCACCTGCCAGAGACCGGCCGGCCGATGACCGCATGCCGCCGCGGCTTCGTCCGCCTCCGGATCTCGCTTCATTTGTCGGGACGTTTACCAGAGCGGCTGGCCTTGAAGTCGGTCCGGCCTGCCGTCTGGCGCGATGTCAAATGGTACGCCCGAAAAGAAGATCTCAAGGCCAGACTTCCGGCATGGGGCAGCGATCCGGAAGACCCGTCATGAAGATCTGCGATGACGATCCCCTTTTTCACCGTCGACGTCCCCGTCCTGCGCATTCGCCGCTCGACGCCTGCCGAAGTTGCGAGGCGCGAACACCGCTGGACGAGGTGCCGTGCCTGCAAGCTCCGGCACCGGCTGAAATTGGCAGCCAAGGGTCCGCCGGAGACCGAGCCGCCGGTGCCATGGCGCGAGCTTGCCGCCGGCTGGCACCATATCCTCGCCACCTTCAACGGCCTGTTCGAGAGCGACGAAGAGGAAGAGCAGGCTCGGCAAGCCTACCATCAGGGTGGTCCATGCTGGTGTGTCTTCCTCGCGGTTCTCACAGAGCGTAAGCGCGACCGAGCAGTCCTGACCGTGATACATCGTTGAAAGCGATGCCGGTCAACTCCGCCCTTTCACGTCGGAACCACGGGTTCGAGCCCCGTTGGGCGTGCCAAAAATATTGAGCGCCTGCAAAGACTTACCGTAGGTCGGAGCCCTTCGGCATCGGCCTAGGGCTACATCAGGGTAATATAAACGAGCATAAACGGGCGCAAACGGGCGCAAACGGGCGGTAAGCGGGGCCACCCGCCGTGCACCGTCGCAGACGAGAACGTTCGTTGCTCGGCCTTCACGGCTATTGCTTGCCCGCTTTGGTCAGTTTCAAGAAAACCGGAATTTTCACGACACGGCTAAGCGCGGCAGCGCGTCCCTACCAAATCTGCAGGCCCAACAGCTTGGAGTCGCGTTCAACAGCTAGCAGGCGCTCCCTTCTCGTATTTGGGGCTTCATCGGCCTGCTCGCTGAGGTGTTCACGCTCCTGGCGCATCCGATCAGCGCTCGCCTCTTTGCGCTCGCATAGCCGATCGTAGACCTGACGGATCTTGGCAAATATCCTCATTAGCCCAACTCCTTGTCCTCTACCTTGCGCAGCCGGTCGTTCATCCTGGAGATCTGGGAATGGACGCTGCTCACCTCGGTCAGCAGGTTGCTGTGGCTGTTGTTGAGGCGCTGCAGGATCCCGCCACGACGCGCATGTCGTTGCGCAGACTAGCGACCTCGGTGGTCAGCCGCTTCAGGTGCATTCCGATGAACTCGAGGGTCACTTCGCTTCGGCCTAGCTCAGATATAGCACCGATTTTGATATTCTGCACGAATTGGCGCCACACCGGAGGCTCCAAAGCAAAGCCGAGCGCGCCCGCGCTGAATACGCCAACCTCACGAAACACTACCGTGCTATAGGCCCGGCGGCGATTGGCGCCGCCGTCACGATAGCAAGCGGCAACCGAAGGTCATTCGGAGAAGATCTGGCTAAGCCGACAAGGCCCCGCCGGCCTTCAATACGATACTGGTGGGCAGGGAATGGGTTTCCTGTTGACGATCTCTGTCGCCAGAACAAGATATATCAGGACCGTCCCTTCGGCGAGACGACACGAGTTTGACCTCGAAATCCTCGCTGAATGGGTGCGGAGCACACCGCCACTCGCTACGCCACCAGATATCCTCCATCGATCGGGAAGGACGGCGCCTGTCACGAAGGCCGCCATGGGCGAGGCCAGAAAAAGGACCGCACCCGACGACTTCCACAGGTTCGCCCCATCTGCCGAGCGGCGTGCGTGCCAGAATAGCCTCGTTGCGTGTCCGATCCTTGCGCAGGTCGGCTGTCAGCGGGGTCTTGATCCAGCCAGGCGCGATGGCGTTGACGCGAATGCCGTCGGCAGCATAGGCGATCGCAAGCGACTTCGTGAGTTGCGCCACTCCTCCCTTGGACGCGGAATATGCCGGAACCAAGCCGCCGCCGAAGAAGCTCAGCATCGAGGCGGTATTGGTGATGGTCCCCCCGCCCGCCTGCGCGAGCCGAGGTCGAGCCGCTGCGCAGACCCGCATGGTCCCCGTGAGATTGATCTCCAGAACCTCGGCGAACACGGTCGGATCGAGCTCTTCGCCGCGACGGATGACTCCCGGCACAATTCACCAGGTGATCGATCGCCGGCAGAGCCGCCACAGGTCCGCTGACCGCCTCGGGATCCCTCAGATCGAGCGCGAAGCCGTTGGTGCCCTCCAGAGAGCGGTTTGCGCGTGCAGCCTCGACTTCCTGCCGGGTGGCTCCGGTGAAGGTGACCTTCGCGCCTGCGTCGGCGAAGGCCGCGGCGATTGCTGCCCCTATGCCGGAAGAGCCACCGCAGACGAGGACTGGCCTCGCCCTTGAAACAGTCGGTCGGGCCATATCGATCTGCGCATGTCTCAGCGGATGAACTGATCGACAAAATCCTTCTCCGAGCCCGACCGCGGCAAAATGCGCGCGGCACATCTCTATTTTGGTGAAGACGTCCTCATACCCGGTCGGTTTTCCCCATGGGTCGACGTAGTACATGATGCCGTTGACCTGGAAATAGGTGATCATCTCTTCGACATCGTCGGGCACAACCAGCGTGTGGGTCTCTCCCGGCGGCTCGAAGACATATGCACCGGCCACCGCTTCCCAGTCGTGCTCGAGATACCGCCATCGGCCCTTCAGTACGAAGCCATGAACCGGCTGAGGATGACGATGGCGCGACAGAACACCCCCCTTGGTGACCTTGAGCAGGTTCATCCAGTAGCCTTGTGACCGGTTGAGACAAAGCGGCCGGAACCAGACGTTCTCGGCCTGGGGCACCCAAAGCCGCTCGTCCTGCGGGAATGGCGTCGGCAACAACGATCTCGGTAAGGGCATCCTTGGGAAACGGGAGCTGATACGGCATGCCCGCTTGGCTGTCCTGGTCCAGTGTCATGGCATCGATGTCCCGGTTGATTTCTCGTGGCTGCACCGCCGATTCAGTCCCGAGCCGCTGTCGGTCTGTCGCAGCGGCAGCCGCCCGATCAGCCGCGGCGATGTCCTCCACTCCGGCTGGAGTAGGTAGTCTTGGTGCGGGCAATGTGGGTGTCAAGCACGCCGAGCGCGGCCTCGAGCTCCCCACCTCGCAGCAGGGCGAGCATCTCGCGATGCTCGGCGTATGACTTGTCGGTGTGAGCCGGCTTGACGGCAAGATGCGTTCTCAACGCAGCGATCTTGCCGACGTAGCAGAGCGTAGGTTTCGCTCAGGTAGGCGTTGCCGCAGAATGCGAAGAAGGCCTCATGAAAAGCCGTATCTGCGTCGAGATAGGCGGTCCTTGCCTTTGACGCACGCGCGCTCTCCATGTCCACGACCGAGGATGCAAGCGCATCCACCAAGTCCCCAGGTGCGCGCGCCATCGACATCTTCAAGGCAGCCGACTCCAAGGTCTGGCGAAACTCGCAAATCGCAATAACCTCCGCAGCGGACAAGGAGAACACGAAGGCTCCCCTTTGCGGCACGATGCGGACCAGGCCCTCCTGGCGCAGTTGTGCGAGCGCTTCACGCACCGGCGTCTTGGACACGCCGAGCTTCTCGGCCAAAACGCGTTCCGACAGCAACTCCCCGAGCCCGAGGGCGCCGCGGACGATATCGGACCGGAGCCGCTCGAGCACTGTCTCTGCCAAGTGACGGCGGACGGGGAATTCGTTGCATCTCTTGGACCAGCTGTGGTCTGAGCCAAGAGTGATCCTACCGGCAGCGAAGCGGCACAACAATCTGCCAATCGCGAGCTTGAAGCGTCAACTGCCATCTGATATCTCAGATATCGGAGCTGAGGAGGAAACGTTGTCCGCCGTAGAGCTGATGGTGGATTGCCGGAACCTGCACGGCGAAGGCGTCTTCTGGTCGGAGCAGCATCAGCTGCTCTACTGGACTGACATCCACGGCTGTACGTGTTTGGACGTTGTCTCCTGAGAGCGGGCGGGCCCGATCGTTCCCTGCTCCCGGGAGGGTCTGCTGCCTGGCCGACCGGCTTGGCTTGCTCATGGAACAAGGTCGTCGCCGGCTTCGACGATGGATTTGCACTGCTTGACCTGGAAACCGGCGAGCGCCGCACACGTTACCGCGTTCGAGCCGGATCTCCCGTCGACCCGTCTGAACGACGGTCGCACCGATCGCCAGGGCCGCTTCGTCGCCGGAGGTATGGACGAACACGCACTTGGCTCCGATCTCATCGGTTTGGCGGCTCGATCCCGACCTGACCGCGACCAAGCTGTTCGGCGAGGTGGGATGCGCCAACGGCACCTGCTTCTCTCCCGACGGGCAACACCATGTGGTTCGCCGACAGCGCGGCCGGAGACAATCGAAGCCATTGACTACGACCCGCATTCGGGAACGCCCGGCAACGCGTCGGACGGTCGCCCGCACGCCGCCGCCCGGCGTCCCGGATGGATCCTGCGTCGACGGCGAGGGCTTCGTCTGGAACGCTGTCTGGGAAGGCTATCGGGTCGAGCGCTATGCGCCCGATGGACGACTGGACAGGGTCGTCGAGATCCCCGTCAAGAAGCCGACGTGCTGTGCCTTCGGCGGCAGCGATCTGTCCACACTGTTCATCACGAGCTCGCGTCTCGGCGAATCACCGGAAGCACTCGAACGGGAGCCGACGGCGGGTGCGCTGTTTGCGATGAGGCCAGGCGTATCGGGCTGCGCCGACACGCCGTTCGGCGGCTGAGCAAATGAGATCCAGCTTTCAAAGTGGGAGGAGAAAAAGATGAAATCCTGGAACAGGCGGACGGTCCTTTCGCGCCCTCGCGGTGTCGAGTGTCCTTCTTGGCTCGGGGGCAGCTCTGGCCATCGACTATCCCGCAGGCCAAAGCCTTTGAAGGAAGGCTCGCAGGCCGACCTGTCGAAGATTGCCAAGCAGGACAAGGTCGTCATCGCCTATATGCCGCCGGCGACAGAGTTCAACTACTACATGGCGATCGGCGAAGGCATCAAGGCAGCGGCCGCGGCCACTCCCGGCGTCGAGACATTCATGCTCGCGCCGCAGTCGGGCGCCGACATCAACGGCCAGATGGGCATGATCCAGGACACGATCACAGAAGGGCGTCAGCGCGATCATTCTCTCGACGCATGACGAGGCAGCCGCCGCCCCACTCGTGAAGAAGGCAGTCGACAAGGGCATTGCTGTCATCATCGTCAACTCCGACATTGCCGACTTCCCGACACCGGTGCACGCCGTCGTCGGCTATTCTCAGCGCGCCGGCACGAACAAGCTCGGCGACTATTTTCTTGGCAAGCTGAATGGTGCGGCGAGCCAAGATCGGCATCATCGAGGGCCAGCCTGGCTATCACTCGACGGAGCGGGTCGGCGGCTTCGTGGATGCCGTGAAGGGCAAGCCCGGGATCGAGATCAAGATCCTCGGTTCCCGGCGGCTGGAATGTCGAAGGCGGCAACACTGCCGCCATGGACCTTCTTGCAGGCCAACCCCGATGTCGACACGCGTGTTCGCGGCCAACGACTACATGATCATGGGCGCGGCACTGGCCGCCAAGTCGCTCGGCCGGCAGCTCAAGCTGTTCGGCAATGACGGCGACACGGCCGGGCTCGAGCAGATCGCTGACGGCACTCTGACGGCCACGGTCAACACAACTCCGTTCGTGATGGGCGAGATTGCGTTCCAGGTCACGATGGATGCGCTGAACGGCAAGTTCACGGGAGGCTTCGTCGAGACGCCGACGACGATCGTCGACAAGGACAATGTTGTCGAGTTCCTGAAGGAGGCCGACAAGCTCTATCCGAAGCCTTCGAAGTCTTACTGACAAGATGCGGGCGGCGCAGCCGCGCTGCCCGCATCCGGTCACGGAGACTACTCGTCAGATGCTCACTGCCCCGCTCTGGGAGCTTCGCGAGATCACCAAACGATTTCCCGGCGTCCTGGCCAACGACCGCGTATCGCTGTCGCCTTCATGCCGGCGAGATCCACGGGTTGATGGGGGAGAATGGCAGCGGAAAGTCGACCCTGATCAAGATGCTGTCCGGCGCTTATCAGCCGACGGCCGGCGAGATCCTAAAGGAGGGCGAGCCGGTCGTCTTGGCCAGTCCGATCGCTGCACGGGACGCGGGGATCGCGACCGTGTTCCAGGAATTCTCGGTCGTCCCGACCCTGAGCGTCGCAGAGAACATCTATCTCGGCGCGCTGGCCGAGGCGCCGTGGCGCGATCGATTGGCAGGCGATGCGCTCCGGCGCGCGCGCAGGCTCTGGCCGCAATGGACATCGCCATCGACGTGGACGCGGCTGGTCGGCGACCTGTCGGTCGCCGAGCAGCAGCTCGTCGAGATCGCCAAGGCGCTGCAAGTCCGGCGCCTCGATGCTCATCCTCGATGAGCCGACGACCGCGCTCGGCCTGGCCGAGATCGAGACGACTGCATGGCCTGCTGCGCCGCCTGAAGAGCGCGGAGTGTCCATCCTCTACGTCTCGCATCGGCTCGACGAGGTGGTCGCGCTGGTCGACAAGGTCACGGTGCTGAAGAGACGGGAAAGTCGTCGCCGCGCCGACAGAGGCGGAGGTCTCCATCCCCTTCATCGTCGAGAAGATGGTCGGGGACGTCGGGGCGCACTATCCGAAGGAGCGGTCACAGCCCGGCGAGGTGCTGCTTGCGCGTCGACGACCTCGTCACGCGAAACCGCGTCACGGACGTTTCCTTCTCGGTGCGCAGAGGCGAGGTCTTCGGCATCGGCGGCGTGCTCGGCTCGGGCCGCACCGAAGTGGCCCGCGCGCTGTTCGGCGTGGATCCGATCGTGTCGGGCACGATCGCCTGGAAGGGCAAGAAGGTCCGTTTCAGCAGCCCACGGCAGGCGATCGAGGCCGGGCTCGCGCTGGTGCCGGAGAACCGCAAGTTCGACGGCCTCTTCTTCAATTTCGCCGGCTTTCCGAACATGATCCGCGGCAGCTCTCGAAACGCCTTGGTACGGGATGGCCTGATCTCGCTCGCACGGGAAACGCAAGCTGGACGTCGACTTGGTCGGGAGTCTGGCCATCTCGCCAGCTGCCGAGACCAAGGAGGTCGGCACGCTATCGGGCGGCAATCAGCAGAAGATCGTCATCGGCCGCTGGCTGTTCGCCGGGGCCGAACTCTTCATTCTCGACGAGCCGACGCAAGGCATCGACGTCGCGGCCCGGATCGCGGTCTACCGCCTCATCAACCAGCTGACCGCCGCCGGCAAGGCGGTCATCCTGATCTCGTCCGATCACGACGAGCTGCTCGCGATGTCCGACCGCGTCGGCATCATGAGCCACGGGCGCATGGTCGACCGTGCGCGAGGCAGCAGCCTGTCCAAGAGCCGATCTGGTCAAGGCCTCGGCGGCATGCAGCAGGCCTCGCGCATGAGCAGCGCCGTCCTCAGGGAGATCGCGGGGCCGCTCGGCCGCCTGCCTGCTGGTGGCACTGGTGGTCGCGCTCACGACGCCCAGCTTCGTCGACTTCGGCAACCTCAACAACCTCGTGCTGCAGGTTTCGATCGTCGCGATCATGGCGGTCGGCTCGACCGTGGTGATCCTGTCGGGCGGGATCGATCTTGTCGCCCGGCTCGGCCATCGCGCTGATCACGGTCGTGCTTGCCTCCGCGGTCAAGCTCTGGGGTGTGCCGTTCTGGCTCGCCGTGCTTGCTGGCGCTGCTGATCGGCCTGGTGCTGGGCTTCGTCAACGGCGTGCTCACCGCCTATCTGCGCATCCCCTCCTTCATCACCACGCTCGCGGCGCTGTCCGCGTTTCGCGGCGTCGCCTTCATGTTCAACAACGGCTCGCCCGTCAGCCAGGTCTCGCCCTGGCTGGAGCCGATCTTCTACGGCCGACTGGCGGGCTTGCCGCTGCCGCTCTTCTACGTCGTCTTCCTCTACGCCGCTGCCTTCTGGTTCCTGCGCTACACCGCGACTCGGCCGCTCGATCTATGCGGTCGGCGGCAACGCCAGCGCCGCCCGGCTGTCCGGCATCAATGTCGCCGCAGTCCAGCTCTTCGCCTTCGTCATCGCCGGGTTCTGCGCCGCGCTGGCGCTGTGCTGATGGCGGCCGGCTGAACTCCGGCTCGCCCAACTATGGCGTCGGTCTCGAGCTGTCCGCCATCGCAGCCGCCGTGATCGGCGGGGCCAGCCTTTCCGGCGGGCGCGGCTCGGTGATCAACACCGCCATCGGCGCGATGACCATCGTCATCGTGCAGAACGGACTCAACCTCAACGCGGTGCCGACCTCCGTGCAGAACGTCGTGATCGGAGCGATCATCGTGCTCGCCGTCGGCATCGACATGTGGCGCCGCGAACTGGCCGCCCGCCTCGGCTCCATCCTTCCACATCGACCGGAGAAGCAACGATGAGTGACGCCTCAGACCCCGCCCGTCAGCTTCAGCCATGTCGGCATCACCGTGCCGGACCTCGAACGCGCGGTCGAGTTCTATACCAAGGCGCTCGGCCTCTACTTGATCATGGGCCCGACGACGATCAACCACGACGACAGCGCCATCGGACAAATGTGCGACGACGTCTTCGGCGAGGGCTGGGGGTCGTTCCGCATCGCCCACCTCTCGACCTCCGACGGCATCGGCGTCGAGCTCTTTCGAGTTCCCGCAGACCCGGCCGGAGCAGCTGCCTTTCGAGTACTGGCGTCCCAAGGTGTTCCATGTCTGCTTCCAGGACCCGGATCTCGAGGGGCGGATCAAGCTGATCGAGGCCCACGGCGGGCGCATGCGGATGCGCCAGGTGCCGCTACTACTTCCCGGCCAGAAGCCCTACCGGATGGTCTACTGCGAGGATCCGTTCGGCAACATCATCGAGCTCTACAGCCATTCCTACGAGCTGACCTATTCGGCCGGCGCCTATGTCTGAGGACTGCGGCTGGTCGCGTTTCCGCGTGGTGATCACCGACTTCGACTACGGCGACACGGCCATCGAGCGCGCGATCCTCGAACCGGTCGGCGCGGAGGTGGTGGCACTGCAGGCCAAGAGCGAGGCCGACCTCGTCGAGAGGCTGCGCGGACTGCGACGCGATGATGAACCAGTACGCTCGCATCGGCGCCCCGACCATCGCGCCGATGCGCCGCTGCCGGGTGATCGCCCGCTACGGCGTCGGGGTCGATATCGTCGATGTCGAGGCGGCCACGGCGAAGGGCATCCTCGTCACCAACGTCCGGGACTACTGCACCGAAGAGGTCGCCGACCATGCGATCGCGCTGTGGCTTGACGCTGGCGCGCAAGATCGTCGACTACGACCGGGCCACACATCAGAGCATCTGGCACTGGCAGATCGGGCCAGCCGATCCACCGCCTGCGCGGACAGACCGCCGGCATCGTGTCCTTCGGCAAGATCGGCCAGGCGATCGCGGCGCGCGCCAAGAGCCTTCGGCGTCGATCTTGCTCGTCTACGACCCGTTCATCCCGGACGAGGTCGCTGCCGCCCACGAGCGGCGCTAGGTCGGCAAGGACGAGCTTCTCGCGCGTTCCGACGTGATCTTCATGCAGGTACCGATGACGCCAGACACGCGTCACTTTCTCGGGTCCGCGCGAATTCGCGCATCGTCAAACCGGGCGCCATCATCGTCAACACCGGGCGCGGCCCGACCATCGACAACCGGCTCTCTACGATGCGCTTGTGTCGGGCAAGGTCGTCGGCGCCGGCCTCGACGACCCGGAGGAAGAGCCGGCCAAGCGGGCCTCGTGGAGCGCCGCTGCAGAATCCGCTCTTCTCGCTGCCCAATGTGATCGTCACGCCGCACGCCGCCTACTATTCGGAAGAATCGATCCGCCTGGCTCGCGAGACGGCTGCGACGCGAGGTCGCCCGCGTCCTGACCGGCCAGCCGCCGCGAAACCCCGTCAACTCGGTCGTTCCGCGCCGAGCACGTCGCAGGCACAGCTTGAGGAATGCCGAATGCTGAAAATTTTCAACGACTTTCCATCGCAATCCGGAGCTGCTCGCGAGGTTCGAGGCCGTCGCCGCCGCCTATTCAGCCTCCTGCGTCTTCGCCGACGTGATGTACCGGACCGGCGTGATGCACTCGTCGATCAAGCCGCCCTTCAAGGCCAAGGCCGTCGGCCAGGCGCTCACGGTGCAGCTGTCGAAGGGCGATCTGGTCGATCCGCTTGAAGGCCCTGGAAATGGGGCAGCCGGGCGACATCATCGTGGTCGACGCCGGCGGCGACACCGAGGTCTCCGTCTGCGGCGGCCTGATGGGTGGACTGGCCAAGAATCGCGGCATCCGCGGCATGATCGTCGATGGCGCCGGGCGCGACATCGACGAGCTCGAGGACATCGGCTGGCCGATCTGGACGCGCGCGATCACGCGCGCGCGGCACGCACACGATGTTTTCCGGTCGCAAGGAGGAGCTCTCGATCAACGTCCCCGTGAGCTGCGGCGGCGTCGTCGGTCCATCCTGGCGACTTCGTCGTGGCCGACACGATCGGAGTCACCGTCGTCCCCTCGCCAAGGCCGAGGAGGTCGTGCGAGCTGGCGACGCGAGCAGGCCGAGCGCGAGCAGGCGACGCGCGAGTGGGTGCAGAAGGGAAAGACCGTCGAGGACCTGCTGGCCGAGTTCGGCAGGATTTAGCATCGAACCTTGGGTACTGGCTGTAAGCGACACATACGAAGCGACACAGATGGCGGTTCGGAGCGACGGCTAGGCGCCTTACCCGTCAGGTGCACCTCTGGAGCCTGGGGAGTTATCTCGGGCGCGCACCCCAGCCGGTTAGGCTTCGTACGGCGTGAGGTCGCGATGACCGGCAGCCCGCTGAGGCGCTGCGGCGTCAGCGCCTCCAGAACCGTCGTCAATTCAGGATTGCACATCCAGGCGAAGCGAACCGCCTCGATCGGCGTCGAAGCAAAGCGTTGTTGGACATCTCGCAGGCCGCGAATGCGACATCAAGCGTGCCGGCGTAGAGCTTCTCTTCAATGAGATGGGACAGCGCGACCTCAAGCTCCAATTGCAGCCGAGGATAGCTTTGCCGAACGAACCGAATGAGCCGTGCAGCCAGGTTAGCCGGATCGCCGAAGGGGTCAATCGCCACTGGGTCGAGGATTGACCCGCCGCGAGCGCGCCTTAGTTGCAGCGGAAAGGTCAGGAGGCTCCGAATGACGCGTCAACAATTTCTCACCGGCGCCTTAGCGGCGCTGCTCATCCTCGGCGCGGCACCGGCTGGTGCCCATCACGGATGGTCGTGGACCGAAGATGAGACATTCGAGTTGCGCGGCAAGATCACCAAGATCTATGTCGGCAATCCGCACGCGACCCTTGACGTGGACAGTGCTGGCGAGGTCTGGCGAGTTGAGCTGGCGCCGCCGGCCCGGACGATTGCGGCAGGCTTCACCCAAGAGACCGCCACCGCTGGCGACCAGGTCACTGCGATCGGCAATCGCTCGAAGGATCGAGGCGAGCGCCGGATGAAGGCGGTGCGCATTATCGTCAAAGGAAAGACCTATGACGTTTATCCCGATCGGGTGCCGTCCAACTGATCTTGCGGCAGCCGTATGATGGAACTGCTCGCCGCGCTGGAGCACTCCGGCCTGGCACGCGCAATCAAAGCTTCGTTTCTCGTCTATCCGCTGATTAACGTCGCTCACATCTTGTCGATCGGTGTCCTCGTCACCTCGATCGGCCTCTTGGACCTCGCCTTGCTTGGGCTGTTCCGGCCAGTCGTTTCCAAGCCGTTCCTTTCGCTGCTCCGCTCGGCAGCGTTAAGCGGCTTCGCTGCGGCAGCGGTGACCGGGGTCCTGCTGTTCTCCATCAGGGCAACTGAATATGCTGAGATGCCGATTTTCCTGGCCAAAATGCTGCTGATTGCCCTGTCGGCAGCGAACTTCGCCATCTTTTCGATGTGGCTTGCGCGCCCCGGCCATGTGTCGGTTGGCGCCAAAGCCAGTGCAGCGCTTTCCATTCTCCTTTGGCTGGGTGTCTTGGTCTGCGGGCGGCTCATCGGCTTCCTGTAAAGCTGCGGCCGCCTGCCGCTCACTCCGATAGCTTTAGAAATGTGCTGAGCACCGCATCCCCGTGGCGGCAGTGCCAACCTCGCCTTGCGCCCCGTCATGACCGCGAACGATGCGAGCATCGCCCGGGGATTGGCCGCGCCCTTGCGGGCGATGTCGGGGCCGAGCCATGCACCAGCTCCTAAGGCGCCTTCCGCTTGCCGGTCTTGGCATCGGGCGCGGCGGCGAGATCGTCAGCTACGGCGTCTACGACACGACCGGTGGCATGGCGAGCGAGTATGCGCTCCACGACGGATACCGCGACGGACGCCCGCCCGAGATCGCTCTTTACCTCGACCGAGAGAACGCAAAAGACCGCAACGAGAAGACCGTATAGTGGGGGATTTATGACCTCCCGTCCGAAGGCGGATCCAACATGCAGCCTCAGTGATAACCAAGCGCACAGGTGGGGCATTTTCGCCCAGGTTTTTCGAGGCAGTAATGGCATGCTGTTCGCTGCTCGCCGCCATTACCCGGAAATATTATGACATCGCCGCCTAACTTTTCTGTCCCTGCGCAGAACCCCTCGGCTGACTCACCCCGTTCGGGCAGCGTCGACACCGGGGGTAACTGGTTGGCCGAAAGCTTGACCTACCGGTTGACCAGGGAAACGATAGACATGGATTTCAAAGCAGGTGTTCATATCCCAAACCGAGGAGACATCCCCCCTCGCCGGTCATTCAGCTTCGCCTACTATCTTCGCCGCCTTTTGGACCGGCTCGTCGCGGCCGTCCGCCGCTGGTGGCGAGGGCGATGATGGCTACAGCGACTATGCGGCTAGCGCTCCATCTAGTCACCGGCCGCGCCTGGGTCCGCTAGCACGGAGCGAGCGTTGTCTTCGAGCGTTCCCGGTCGCTCTTTGGCCTGCCAGGAGTTGAGGCATCCTGAAGCACCGGAACTTCGTCTGCCGCTGATGGTTCGCTCCTTTGTTCACATGGGCGAGCGACGATGGTTAAGCCGGACGACAATGAACGGGGCTACCCGCCGAGGAAGCAGTTTTGGGGCGGCAACCCGCTGATGTGGATCATTTCGATCCTGGCCATCATCCTGATAGGCGCGCTGGTGATCTATAGCCTTTCAACGGGTAACGCAGTTCAGCAGTAAGGGCGGCAGATCTCCGGCGTCTGCCTACCATGCCAATGATGCTGGGGCGCAGACGGCTGCGAGCAGGGAATCTTCAGCTGAACATTCCTGATCGAGTGTAGTTTCAGAACTGCCCGATTGGTGGCACGTCAGTGTCCGGAGGGGGCGGGTAACACCCCAGGTCGCCCCCCGGCCGGCCTGGATCACGGCCGACGTGATCGGCAGCCCGACCGGCGCGGCAAATGTCGCGGCTGCCACTCTCGCAGGCCGACAAGAGTGCCGAGACCGACCGCCTCGGCAAAATGTCGAGGCCGCCACTAATCGCTCGACCAGATCGTGCTCTAGCGTTCTAGAGAACGAATGGCCAGCCGAACCCCTGGCCAAAGTTAATCGCTCGTTGGAGCCAATAACTCGCCCCAGGCGGACGCGCCCTCCGCCATCGGACCCTTGCAGCACAAGGCCTAGAGCCGCATCCCAGGCGAAAACCATAAAGGCAGGCATACGGAAAACATACGCCGGAGCGGGTTTGACGCGTCAAAGAGAGCCGTTGTGGAATCTGGCTCCAGAACGACCGCCCTACAACGGGGTTGTAGAACGCCAACGTGGGCCAGATCGTGGAGCGGAAGCCGTTGCGGCCCGCCAGGCCTTGCGCTGCCTCATGGTTAGGCGGACACCGTATCCGCCATGACTTGTTAGAAGTGGCTGAACTTTCAACTTATTTTTTGTTGAGGTCAGCCGCTCCCCATTTCAAGCCCCACTTTCTGTCGGCCTTACCCCCTCCCGGCCAAGGGGTGCCCGGCTGGATGGCCCGGACTTCTCGGAACCGGATTGCAAATCCAGCAGCTCGAACCCCAAAAAAAATTTTGCGCAAAAATCTTAGGATAGTGGCCTGCAGCGTTGCGCCACGACAAGGGGACGAAGGGCGGTACAGGCGGGCTGTCAGGGTTCAACCTGTGAGCGATCCCGAGACTCCGATGTGCGGGGACCCTCAATGCAGCAATTTGATCGTAGGAAGCGAGGAACAGCTGTCGACCCAAAGCGCATCGGACGAAGGCGCTAGTTCTCTTTAAAGAGTCACCCTCGCCGGTTTCTGCCCTTTCACGGCGGAAACACGGGTTCGAGTCCCGTTGGGCGTGCCAGTGATTTCAATAACTTAGCTATCCAATCCATCATTTGTCGAATATAGGACGAATAAGCCTCGGCGTACACTCGGCGTACAAAGGCGTACATCAGTGGCCGCCGGATCGTTGAAGGCCGTTTAACGGGACAAACTTTTTGAGATCGGCGAGGAAGCCCGGGACCATCATCCTCGCAAAATCGGCGTGGCCGTCCCTTGCAGCTCGCGAGGTTTCCATTGACAGAGATGTGTCCAACTTCATGCGCTGACAGTACGACCATCACTCGGATGAGCTCGGCTGGAAGTTTCACGTCCCGCAACAGCCCGCGGCGGCCTCGCCTCCTGCGCCTGCTCGGCCGCCAGCCAGCGGTCGCGCGGCTTGCAGCTCGCCGGCCGTGGCGAAAGCTCGACCTGGATAACCTCTTGTCCGTCGCCGGCAGGGCGGCTCTGTGCAGCTGAATGGGGGCGACGCCGTCGCTGACCTCGAAGGTCAGCTGCGAAGTGTCGTCGAGCTGCACATGCGCGGTCACCTTGCGGATGATGGCGGAGAATTTGCCGGCCGTCATGTGGACGCGCTCGCCTTCATCGACATCCCACAGCTGGACGAAGATTTCCGACCAGGCTTCCGGATTGGCGCCGCAGTCGAGCGCCGAAAAATTGGCGGCCTTGACTTCGGTCACGTGGTTGCCCGCCCTCACCGGGCGGCCCCATAGGAGATGATCAGCGGCTTTTCACGGTGGCCGTCGATCGTCCGCATCCGCACTCGTGCTTGCCACTGTCGCCGCTGCACAAGATCTCGACAATCGTCAGATCGTTGACAGCGTGGCCGAACTGCAGGATGCGGCACCTGCTGTTGACGTGGCTCTGCCCGGGCAAGAGCTGAGCGCCAATCTCGGCAAGGGCGTCGCCCAGCTTCCGCACTGGAGCACGCTTGCGACCTTGCCGCAGTTTGCCGTAGAGGTCGACTTCCAGAACAACTTTATTGCGATCGAACCGCAGTCTTATCGCGCCGTCGGCGTCGTCGCCGACGCGCTCCATTATCCGCGCCTGCTTTACCTATCACTTTCTGGTCGTCGGACATAGCAGCTCGACCGGTGGCGCCGAGCACAATCTCAAGCTCAGCGAGGAGCGCGCCAAAGCGATCGCAGAGGCCCTGACGACGACTTTCGGGGTGGATCCTCGGCGGATCTACAGCATCGGCGTCGAGCAGGAGTGGCCGATCGACCGCACCAATCCCGGAGCGGCGGTCAACCGGCGCGTACAGTTGATCAATCTGGGCAGATGACTTGTTTAGAACGAGTTCACCATAGATACTGGATAGACACCTGCAGAGGTCGTTTCGCTCGATCTATCTCAAAGGCGCTCTGCCTTCGAAGCAGCAGGAGGCCCGCATGGCATTCAATTCATCACATGCCGCGCTCAATCTTGCGTCGGCCCTGCTGGCACTCTGCTGCCTCTCCGGCCGACCCGTTCAGGCCCAAGCCGTCGCCCCGCCGCCGGCCAAGGTCGAACAGCTTTTCGGTCTGCTCGACGACCCTGAGGTCAAGACGTGGCTGGCCGGCCAAAAGGCCGCCAAGGCCAAGCCCGAGAGCGACGAGGCGGCGGTCGCCGACCAGATCTCCACGGTCGAGTCCTATGTCCGCGCCCGGATCACGGCAATGGTCCAGGCCGTGCCGCGGCTGCCGTCGGAGTTCCAGCGAGCCGTCAACATCCTGGTCACCGACGTCAATAGCGGCCGCCGCGGCGCGGTGACGGCCATCGTGCTTGTCCTTGTGGCTGTCGGATATGCGGCTGAATGGCTGTTCCGGCGGCTGATGATCGCCCGCCGCCGGCCGACCGAGCTGCAGGCCGAGCACAATATGCGGCTGCTGACCGAGCCCATCCCGCTCCTGGTGTTTGCCGTGGCGAGCGCCGGGCTGTTTCTGATGTTCTCCTGGCCGCCGCTGTTGCGGCGCTTCGTGCTCACCTTGCTGTGCGCCTTCATCGCCTTCCGCGTCGTGCGGACGATTGCCTTCATGCTGCTCCGGCCGAAGGGTGGCCATGGCGAGCCCACGCGGCTGGTCGAAGCGAATGATGCGTCGGCCGCTTTCTGGTTCTTGCGCGTGCAGCTGTTTGCCGGATTGTTCCTGTTCGGCTGGGCGGTGGTCAGCTTGATGCCCACCCTCGGCTTCTCGCCCGGCGCCCGCGGATTGATCGGCTACGCGCTCGGCCTCGGCTTGCTGGCCATCGGCATCGAAACCGTCTGGCGGCGCCCGGACGCACAGCGGGCCGGCGCCTTCGGCCATGCCCGGGCCTGGCTGACCAGTGTCCTTCTGGCGCTCTTGTGGATGGTCTGGGTGGCCGGTCTGAACGGCCTGCTCTGGCTCGGCATCTATGCCCTCATCCTGCCGCCGGCGGTGCGCGGGGTCGGCGCCATCGCCGCCCGCGTCGGCGGGCGCGAGCACAGCAAGAGCCTCGGCAATGTGATCGCCAACGTGCTGATCGTGCGCGGCGCCCGCGCCGTCGTGATCGGCCTGGCGGTCGCCTGGCTGGCCTACATCTTCCGCGAGACGACGACGATGATCGGCAACAGCGCGTCCGTCGAGCGGGTCATTCAGGGCGTGCTGAACGGCATTATCGTGCTGCTTATCGCCGATCTCATCTGGCAGCTGGCCAAAGCCTATATCGAGTTCCGGCTGGAACTCACCGGCCACGGCTCCAGTGCCGACGAGCTCGCCCGCAACGGCCGGCTGCGCACGCTGCTGCCGATCTTCCGCAACGCGCTGGCGGTGTTCATTGCCGTGGTCGCGGTGCTGACCATCCTGGCCGGCCTCGGCATCCAGATCATGCCGCTGATCGCCGGAGCCGGCATCTTCGGCGTCGCCATCGGCTTCGGCTCGCAGACGCTGGTCAAGGACATCCTCTCCGGCGTCTTCTACATGCTCGACGACGCCTTCCGGGTCGGCGAATACATCCAGAGCGGCAGCTACAAGGGCACTGTCGAATCGTTCAGCTTGCGCTCGGTGCGCCTGCGGCATCATCGCGGTCCGGTGTTCACGGTCCCGTTCGGCACCCTGGGCGCCGTCCAGAACATGAGCCGCGACTGGGTGGTGGAGAAGATCACCATGTCGGTGACCTATGATTCCGACGTCGAGCTGGCGCGCAAGCTGATCAAGAAGATCGGTCAGGAATTGGCGGAGGATCCCGAATTCGCGGCGAGCACGATCCAGCCGCTCAAGATGCAGGGCATCGACAGCTTTGGCGAATTCCGGCATCGTGCTGGCGATGAAGCTGATGACCAAGCCGGGCGAGCAGTCCGGCATCAAGCGCAGGGCCTATGTGATGATCAAGAAGGCCTTCGACGAGAACGGCATCAAGCTCGCCACCCCGACCGTGCAGGTGGCCGGTGGCGAGGAGCATGCGACGGCAGCCGCTGGCGATATGCTGCGTCGCCGGCGCGCTAAGGCGGCGCAGGAGGCGTTGGCTGCGGCAGGCTAAGACGGCCGATTGTCAATTACCGACAGGCAACCCGGCCTTGCGCAACGACGACATCATCCTATCAAGATCCCCTGGACTACCCAAGCGCGCGCTCAGTTCGGCGCGCATGCTGCGCACCAGATCAGCTTCGTTCTGTGACAGCCAGTCGGCTTCGTACTTGTCTTCTTGGAGCATGCCGGCTTCGGCGAAGGTCGCCGCTGCAACAATATGAAAGTTTGGGTTGTCGGGCTTGGGAGTCTCGTCCCATGGACCCAGGACCCAGGCTACCGCTGAGCGCAGATCGCCATCGAAATAGGCGCAAAGATCGAGGGCCACCTCGTAGTAGGCGAGCAGCCCGGGTTGCGTTCGCGCGCCTGTTTGAGCAAGGCGCAGCCTCTGGCCAATCATCCGACATCGCCAAACGGAAGCCATACTCGCCC
Organism: uncultured Alphaproteobacteria bacterium; assembly: GCA_963791325.1. Classification (GTDB taxonomy): domain Bacteria; phylum Pseudomonadota; class Alphaproteobacteria; order Rhizobiales; family Rhizobiaceae; genus JBEVJK01. The sequence continues at coordinate 187,582 of CAWBRU010000016.1, forward strand.
ATCAGTTCCGTGTCATTGGGGTTAAGCGCCAGAGCCTGGGCGCCGACCTCGAGGGCCGCATCCCGCTCGCGATTAGAATAGAGAGCTTGTCGGCCGACGAGACATGGTTCGCACCGGCCCGGGAGCGGACATTGAGGTAACTGCGCTGAAGGTTGCGGTTCCGACGAAACCAGACCTTCCGCGTGCTTCCAGGCGATCCGCGTTTTGCGCCCATTGCAGACGTTCAGACCTGGCTGGGAGGAATGACCGAATTGCAGTATTTTGTAGAAAAGTCTGGGGACTTGAGAACGATGCTTATGAAGCTCACCCTGGCGGCGATGCTTGCTGCCGTGTCGACAGCCACGAGCGCCCATGATTGGTACGAAGACAAGTTCGACCCACAGCTGAAAGTCAAGTGTTGCGGTGGTTTTGATTGCCGCGCCGTGCCCCAGTCTTCAATACGGTCCAGGACCGATGGGGGCTATACTTACACGCCACACAACTTCACCATTCCACCGGATCGCGTGCAGGAATCCCCAGATGGTCAATACCACATCTGCGAGGACACTTACTTCGGTACAAATCAGGCGTATTGGCGTTGCTTCTTCGCCCCTCAGGTTAGCGTCTCTCGGCTGTAACCGCGCCGAAATTACCACACGGCGACGGAGCACATCGCGCGCCTAGTGATCGCAGCGAGGACCATCAACCGACCGATCCGTCTCGAACGAAAGAAAATGCGCTGACGATCGCAGAGAAAGACCATCGATGAGGGACGTCATCAGCATTCTCACCCCGGAGCAGGAGGAAAGCTCCTTTGGCCACTCTTTCGACATGTGCCAGGTGCGGTTGCAAATATTATTTTCCCAAGGCCCGGCATTCGGATTATCTCAGCTCAAGGCGCTGTGGCACCGTCTTCAAGGGCTCTCATGCTTCCTTCCATTCATGAATGTTGGTCCGCAGACCGGACGTTGCGCCGGCAGCTATCCATTCTGGCCAGCCGGCGCGCGTCGCCGGGCGATCGTTGGCGTGGTCCTCAGAAGGCTTCGCCAGGAGCGTGAGCGCTCCTCTGCGAACCAAGATGCATGTAGCAATTGCAGCCTATCGAGGCGAGCGCGACTTACGCCAACGCGACGCTTGGCTCAAAGCTGCCTCGAGCCCGGCGCAAAAGTTGGCAGCTTTGCGCCGATCTCGGCCGTAGTGCCAAAGTTCGCATCGGCCTGAAAGCGGACGTCGAGGTGGTGACTGCATGGGGGTCGCGGTTTCGCGAGCAGCTTACAACCGACGCGTCATTGCCGCAATATTCCCGCCGCACTCGGAAGCTCGGCAAGGACCGTCGTGTGCCCGTATCCCGGCAACAATCGCAGCGTCGATCCGGCGATCAGGTCTGCGGTGTGGCGGCTGTGCGTCCGCGGCACCGCGCGATCGACTTCGCCGTGCAATACCAAGGCGCTGCTTCCCAGAGGTATTCGTTGCGGCGGCGCCATCGACGGAACCTCACTAGCATGGTCTCCGGCCAAACCTAGCTTGGACAATCGTCAACTTCGCCTTCGACAGGAAGGAAGAAACGGCGCCGTTCACAACCGGTCAGTTCCCGCGGGACAGCTTGTTTGGCGTAAACGATGAGGTCCTGAAGTGTCGGGAAAGCGTGTACGATTCGTGCGCTCTCCTCACTGGACACAATTGCGATCCTTGTTCCGTCCGAACTGAACGACGCGCTTGTCAACGCCGGCCTGATGACCTCACGGCTGGCGAGAACGGCCATCTGACGCCCGGACTGTGCTTCCCACAGCCGGACGGTGCGATCCTTGAATGACGCCGTGATCACGTATGCGCCAGTGGGGCTGAATTGTGCGCTGGTCACATCCCCACTGTGACCCCTCAGTACGACCTTCTCTATGCCGTCCGGAACACTCCAGATGCGGACGGTTCCATCGCGTGAGGCCGTCAGCAAAGATCTACCGTCCCGGCTGAACGAGACGACCGTCAGCTCCTCGCTGTGTCCTTTCAGCGTCGCAACACTGCTCCCGTCCTTGATCGACCAGATCCGGGCGGTTCGGTCGAGCGAAGCGGTGGCGACCAGTTGCCCGTCTGGACTGAAATCTGCCGCGGAGATCCGGCCCTGATGCCCGCTCAGAACCTTCAATTCAGTGCCATCCGGCTTCAGAAGGCGCGCGGGGTTGTCGCCCGTTGCCGCCAGGATGATACTTCCGTCTCGACTAAAGACAATCTGCTGCAGTTTCCAGTTGGTTTTGATGACGGCCAGTTCGGCACCCCTTGCTGCGTCCCATAGCTGTGCGGTACCGCCCATTGATGCCGAACTCAGCAAGGCTCCGTCAGGACTAAACTGAATGTGAAGCACCCCGGCACGCGACCTGAACTGCGTCACTTCGTGCCTGCTTGCTACGTCCCAGATCAGAACTTGACCCTCAAGAGACGCAGCGGCAATGCGAGTTCCATCGGGGCTGAACGCCGCGGTTTGGGCAATTGTGTGTGTGTCCAGCCTCGCCAGCTCACGCCCGGTCACAACATTCCAAAGGTGTACCGCGGCGTCTCCTCCCCCCGTCACAAGGTGAACGTTGTCGGGACTGAAGACCGCAAACGTGGGTGAGTATTCCTGCCGGAGTGTGGTCGTAAGAACGCCGTCGAGATCCCAGAGCCGAGCGGTGCCATCGTGCGAAGCGGTAAGGAGAACATCATTGTCAACCGGGCTGAACTCAACATGCTCGACAAGGCCCGTATGGGCCTTGATAGTCGTGAGCAGAGATGCGCGGTCGACGTCCCAAATGCGGATCATGTGGTCCAGGGAAGTTGTCGCCAAGTAGCGATCGTCCCGATTGAAGACGCTGTTCATTTCCTGGTCCAAGTCGTCGGCAGCTACGGAGGCCAGCTTGATCCCTGGGGTTTCTTGGCCGAGCACGCCCAGCAATTTCCCAGAGGCCCCGTCCCATAGGCGGGCGCTGCCGTCGAGGGATACGGTCGCAATTCGGCGACCGTCGTGACTGAACGTTACGCCTTTTAGTTGCGTGTCGCTCTTGTGACCCGCAAAAGTCGCAATTTCTGTTTCCTTCGACAGATCAAAGAGCCGGGACACATTGCCGTATGAAATGGGCCCCCAGCCACTTATAAGCATCCGGCCTCCATCCGGGCTAAACGCGACGCTGTAGGGCCATATGGGAATCTGCAGTGCCTTCCTTAGTTTCCCATCTTCTGTATTCCAGATCGAAACGATGTGTTGATGCTTGCCTTGCAGATTCACGCCTTGCGCGGTCGCGAAGCCGCTGCCATCCGGACTGAAGCAACCAAGCGGGACACCGCTCTCCACTCTAAGAACCTTTTCTCCGGTCCTAGCATCCCAAAGCGTGGCCTTGATCTGATCGCCGGCTGTCAGCACCCGATCCCCGCTCGGGCTGAAAGTCGCAATTGGAAGACGGCCGACTGGCCGAAGAACAAAGAGCTGCTTACCCGAGACGGCGTCCCAGACGCGCGCCGTGTCGTCTCTAGCTGCGGTAATGACACGGCTACCGTCAGGGCTGAATTCAGCTCTCTCTACAACTCGTCCGTGACCACTTAAGGTCACGGTCTCGGCACCGTTCGAGACGTCCCAAATGCGAGCGTTCTTGTCGTAGGATGAGGTGACAATGCGATTGCCTGTCCTGTTGAAAGCGGCATCTGTCACCGCGGCATCATGCTTGAAAATCCTCGCTTGATGATGTGCAAGCAAAGCTTGGTAAAGCGCGGCCTCTGCTTCGAAGACATAGGGCCGTCTCTGCGCAGCTGCGTCGGTCGGCAGCAGCGTTTCGAGTGCCAACAGGATCGCGGCCTCGGTATCCCCGCTCGCCGCGGTCTGCTGCGAGAGCAGGGAAAGTGACAGAGAGTGACTGTGGAGCGCCTCGTCGCGGGCGGCAAGAGCCTCCTTCTCAGCCGTTTGCGCCAACACCGCATGGCGGGTTGCTTCCTGTTGTCCTCTGAACCCGACGAAAGCGCCCGCGCCGGCCATGAGAGCCAACACCGTCGCCACTATTGCAGCATAGCGCGTGCGCCGCGCGAGCCGGCTCGCCGCCATGGCCGCAAGGTTGCGGCGTTCGGCCTCGCGCTCTGGCGTTCAGCCTCGCGCTCCAAGCGTTCAGCTTCACGCTCGAGTCGCTCGCGTTTTGCCGCTTCGGCAGCCTCGATCAGTGCCCGCTCTGCCTGCCGATCCTTCTCCTCTCTCTCCTGCTGGGCACGCGAAGACGCCTCGATGTATTCGACGATTTGATCGTCGACTTCCTCCCGTCTCGACAGCAGCAGTTCCTCGCCTTCGGCCAGACGCTTTCCGGCCGGCAGCAGAAGGTCCGGGTTCTTGTTGTCCGAAAGCCATCGGCGGGCATCGGCCTGAGCCGCGCGCGCGTCTCGAGGAAGCTTCGGTTCGCGTTGACGATGTCGCGCGCGCGCGGCCAGCGGCTCAACAGCGCTTCATGCGCCACCCGGACAACGACGGCCCTTCGGCATCTTCGTCGCTGACGAGGAGCCGGGCGGCGATCAGCGCATCGACAAGAGCCGATCGCTGCCGGCGTTCCGGCGACTTCGGCGAGCAAGGCCGGGCGTGCCGTGACGGTTTCGTCGCCCAGGCGCACCGTGGTGAGGGCGCGCAGCACCGCCGGCAAGCCGTCCTGGATCTCAGGCGGGAGCGCGTCGACGACTTCGTCGGCGCGCCGTGCGATCGCACCTTCAAGACCGCCAAGCGCACGATACGCGGCAAAGGTGAGCAGTCGCCGCTCTCGGCCGGCCTCGTAGAGCGCGTCGAGCACGAACTCGAGAAGCGGCAACGATCCGGGATCGGCCGCCGCCGCCTCCTGCAGCACATCGTCGAGCCGGCCCTGATCGGCGACTCTCCTCGAAGCGAAGGCCGGCCGCGCGCGCCGGCTCGCGGATGATCTGGGCGATCTCCGGGCCGGTCGGAGGCAACAGCTCGTAGCTGCCGAGGCCATCCTTCAGCGCCGAGAAGCCCGGAACTTCGCCGCAGCGGTGAAAGAAGTCCGCTCGGATCGTGCCGATCACCCAGACGAGCCCGCTGCCGGCAAAGGCCGCGAGCAGCCGCACGAGCACTTCGCGCGACGCCGGCTCCTCCTCGGTCGTGAACAGCTCCTCCATCTGATCGACGGCAAGCGACCAGGCGCACCTGCGAGCGGGGCTGAACCGGCAGCGTCGCCGCCTTGCCCAGCGCCGGCGGATCAGCGCAAGCGCCCGATCGGGAGCGCTGCGAACAGAGTCGAGCCAACTCGGCCGCTGATTCGTCCTGAGCGAGCTCCGGCAGCGCTTCGTCACGAAGCAATCCCGCGGCCAGCGATGCGATCGCATCCGGCCCCTCCGACGGGCGGATCAGGCAGCGCCGCCACAACGCGATGCCGGCCACTGCGCCTGGTCGGGTGATCGCAGGCAGCAGCCCGGCTCGCAGCAGCGACGACTTGCCCGAGCCGCTCATGCCGTAGATCAGCAGGAATGCCTTGCCGCTCGCGGCCAGCTGCTCCAGCCTCTCGGTGCAGGTGGCGATGGCGCGCGCCCGGCCGAAGAACAGGTCGGCATGTTCGAATTCGAAGACGTCAAGACCGCGGAACGGCGACTTGACCTGCTCCTCCGATGCGAGCGGCACACGATAGGCGCGCACCGGCCGCGCGATGTTCTTCACCTTGTGCTCGCCAAGATCGAGGAAATCGAGCGAGAGCCGATCGCGAACCTGCGCATGGATCGCTTCGGAGATGCACATTCCGCCCGGTGGCGACAAGCGCCTCCAAGCGCGCGGCAACGTTGACGCCGTCGCCCATCAGATTGTCGCCGTCGACGACGACATCGCCGAGATTGATGCCGATGCGAAATCGCATGCGGCTCGCTCGGGCAAGTCGGCGTTCCGTCGGTCGAGTCGCCAGCTGGATTTCGGTCGCGCACCGCACCGCCTCGACCGGGCTCGCGAACTCGGCAATGACGCTGTCGCCGGCACTCCCGAAGACGCGGCCCGCCATGCTCGGCGATCAGCCCGTCGATGACCTCGCGATGGGCCTTGAGGGTCGCAAGCGTGCTCTCCTCGTCCTTGCCCATCAGCCGGCTGTAGCCGACCACATCGGCTGCAAGGATGGCAGCCATTCTGCGCTGAACGCGATCCACGGCCATTGTAAGCTCCTGCGCTACGGAACATCCTATGGCAAAAGGTACGCGATGAGGAGGGGACCAAATCGACCCCGAAGCGCAAGCGAGCCTGGTTCCTCGCAACGACGGCTGTATGGCTTCTCGTCGAACACCTTCTCCGGACGTCTCCCCCCATGCGCCAGTAATGGATTAGTGGAGACGTTGACCCTACCTCGCAGAATGTCCGCTTAGGGCGCTCTGGACGCAAATAGCGGACGGTCAGCTTCCGTCCGAAAGCAGCCAGGCCGACAAGCGGCACATGTCGGCCCTAGAACCCCAGACTGGCAACTACTGAAAACAGACATTAGCGGCGACCACGCTGGAGTTCGCAGTTGCAGCAGAAAGAGAAGTTCGTTCAGGACGTTAGATAGAGGGTGTGCGCCAGAAACAGGTATCATGAGCCGTGTGTAGATTGACAGGCTTGGTGAGCCCTTTGGGGATGGTGACGACGAAATCTCAACCGGTGCGGCTACCTGCAGCCCTGCTCGGCAATGGTTGCCCTCCAGTCGGCGGCGAGCCCGTCGAGCGTCTCCTTTGCCGAGCCGACACCTTGGAGCAGATAGGGTCCGAGACGGGCGTTCATCTGGTCGAGAAGCTTGGCGTAAAAGGGCACCGCCCAGAAATCCTTCACGACAAAGAGGCTCTGATAGAAAGCTTCGTTGTAGGGAGTAGCGTTGCGGAATCTTGCCGATGCCAGAATCCGGGCGTCGGCGGTATAGCCACCGAGATCGGCCCACTTTTGCTGCGTCTCGTCGAGAGAAAGCCACTTCAGGAACTTTCTGGCTTCCTCCTGTTTGTGCGAATAGGAGACGATCGAAATGCCCTGGCCGCCGAGCGCTGTGAAACGCTCGCCGCCCGGGCCGGCCGGGCTGGCAAAGAAACCGGTCTCGGCGGCGTTCGGGTTGATCGACGGATTTAGCAGCGCTGGAAAGAAGGCGAAGAAGTTCATGCTCATGGCGGCCAGGCCACCGGTGATCGCCAGGTTTTCCTGCACATTCTCGGCATTGACCCAGCCCGGCGGGGTGAAGGAGTAGAGTTCCTTGTAGGCCTCCAGCGCCTGAATGCTTTGGGGTGAGTTGATGATGCCGTCGACCGCGCAGGTGGTGTAGTTGCCGAGCTCGCCGCCGTAGCTGAACAGCTCGGACATGAAGCCATTGGCCAGTCCGTCGCCGTTCAGTTCGGTGTAGATCGCGATGCCATAACGCGGCGGTTTGTGCGTGCGGTCGATAGAAGAACTCGGCGATGTCGCGCAGGTCCTTCCAGGTCTTCGGCGGGGCGAGGTCATAGCCGTATTTTTCCTTGAAGGCCTTCATCTCGGAGGCATCCTCGAACCAGTCCTTGCGATAGGCCCAGCCGATCGCGTCGGCCTCGAGCGGAACGGCCCAATAGCGGGAGCTGCCCTTCGGATATTCTGAGTAATAAGTCATTGAGGCAGGAGTCATGACCTTGGTGAGATCAAGCTCTTTCACGAGATCGCTCAGCTCGACATAGTGGCCCTCCGTCGCACCGGCTCCCAACCACTGCGAGTCGCCGACGATCATGTCGTAGGCATCGTCGTGGGCATTGAGCTCGGTGAACGCCTTGTTCTGGAAGTCGGGCCAGTTCACGGTCTCGACCGTCACTTTGACGCCAGTCTCCTTCTCATACTCGTTCGCCAGCTCCTGCAGGTAGTTGGCCGGATCCCAATCAGCCCACAGAATGGTGAGCTCGGTTGCAGCGGCCGGGCCACTCGCCATCACGAGCCCCGTGAGTGCGGCCCACACGATCAAAACACGTCTGAGCATTTCTTCCTCCCGCGGCGAACTGGCGCGCCCTTGCCGCCGCAGCGCACCTATTGGATCGCCACAGGCGACAGCGTCTGCAGCAATCCCCTTGCCTCGGTCAGGTCAGGTATGTCGAACCCCTCGCCGAATGCGGCGTAGGCGGGCATCAGCAGATCGCGCGCTTCTGCCTCTCGCCCACGCCCCGCATAGAGGCGCGCCAGGCGAAATGCGGCCCTCAGCTCGGCCAATCTCGCACCCTGCTCGCTGGCCACCACCAGAGATTGGTGGAACCAGTCTTCGGCAGCATCGTCCAGCGGGTCCAACCGCAACAGCAGCTCTCCCTTCGCGCTCAATAGCTCGGGCAGCTGATAACTGGAGCCGGACTTGGCGAGCTTGTCGAACGCCTGCTCTAGCAGCGCAAGGCCCTCGCTTGCATCGCCCTGCTCGCCGCAGGCGCGTGCAAGGGCGCAGAGATAGGAGGCCATTCCCATGTCGGCGCCGGTCTCGGCTATCGTTGACAATGCCCTCCCGCATCTCGCGGAGGCCGTCATCCAATTGACCCAGGCCGGCACGCGCCCAGCCGAAGAAGACGCGAGACTGGCCAAGCAAAAGCGGCAGTGCGAACTCGGTGCATACTGCGATCGCCTTTTCCGCCCAGTCGTCCGGCCTCGCCGGGCTCACGCCGCATGAGGTGAACGACGCTGGCGGCCATCTGCGCCTGGGCCAGGCTGAGCGGATGCGAGTCGCGCTCGGCCAGTGCGACTGCGTCCCGCGACCGCTGGATTGCCTGGTCCGGCTTGCCACATATACAGAGGGTCTGCGCTAAAAATGACCTGCAGCAGACGCCAGGATCGTGTCCGGTATAGCCCCATGCAAGGTGGCGATGCCGCTCGTGATCATAGATGGCCATGCCGTGGCCAGCGTGCTCGTCGCTGGTCTTGTAGTCGCCCAGATAGAAGTTGACACCCCATAGCTGATGGTGCGCCTCGAGCACGTATAGCGGAATCCCCGGAAGCCTGGGCCAGTTCCATCCCGAGTCTATGGCATTGCAGCGCGAGCCTGTCGGCGGCGCGCAGGTCGCCAGAGATGGTTCGGCAGGCGCTCTCACCTCTGACGGCAGCGAATAGCTGGGCATTGTCCCCGAGCCGTTCGGCGAGCTCCCGCGCAGTTGAAAACGCCTGCAACGACCTCGGGATCGGCCCAGCCTTTGGCCGGGATCAGGGCCGAACCCATTGCCGTCCAGAGTGACAGCTCCTGCCTCAGCCGCATATCGGAAGCAGGCAGGGACGCGACGAGTTCCAGGCCTTTGGCGAAGTGGGCCGCGGCCTCGCGGTTGGCAGACCGAGTCATCGCCCGCTGACCGGCCTTGAGCCACCATGGCACGGCCTCAGCGGGCTGACCGGCGAGCGTATAGTGTTGCGCCACGGTTTCCGGCTCACTCACGGCGATGTCGGCAAACTCGGCTTCAAGAGCCGTGGCGATCCTGCCATGAATCTTGTTGGCGGCGGCTTTTCAGCAGGCTTTGGTAGGCGGTGTCGCGCACCAGCGCGTGCTTGAACGTGTAGGTCGCCTCCGGCGGGACACCGCTGCGGAAAATCAGTTCGGCGGTTTCCAGCTGTGTAAGCGCATCGTCGAGTTGCACTTGGTCCACATCGCTCACCGACGCGAGCAGCCGATGCTGGAACACGCGGCCGATGCAGGCGCCGATCTGGGCTGTCTCTTTGACGGGCGAAAGCCGGTCAAGTCGTGCCATCAGCGAATCCCTGCAGCGTCGAGGGGATCGCCAAATTGGGCAGCGGCCCAATCGAGATGAAGCGGTCACCGGCCTCGACCAGCAGGCCGGAATCGAGGACCGTCCGCGTCAGCTCCTCGACGAACAGCGGCACGCCTTCCGTGTTGGCCAGGATTCGCTCGGCAACATCCGGCGGCAGCCTCTTGCCACCCGCAACCCGCTCCATGATCGCAGTGCCGTGTTCCTGTTCCAGCCGTCCCAGCGGCAGCACCTCGATATGTGACAGCACCTTCCAGCGCGGCTCGAATTCCGGCCGCGCCGTCACCACCAGCAAGGCGCGCAGGCTGGCGAGCCGCGCCACCAGCATGTCGAGCCACTCCGCCGTCGTAGGATCGATCCAGTGGGCGTCTTCGACGAGCACGAGCACCGGATCGTTCGCCGCCGACTTCTCGACCAGCCGTATCAAAGCCCCTAAAGTGCGCGCCCTGAGCGCCGGCGCCGGAAGTCTAGGCGGCTGATAGCGTCCGGCTGGATCGATGGACAGCAGCATCGCGAGCAGCGGCAAGATCTCGCCGCTCTCCACCGAAGTCCTGCCGAGCAATCCGTTGAGCTTGTCGAACCGTCTGTCAGCGCTGTCGTCACTAGTAAATCCCGCCGCTCGTTCGATGTGCGCGATGACAGGATGAAGTGCGCTGTTCAGCATGATAGGCCGAACAGAAATAGCGGAGTTCGGAATGCCGTTCGGCGGCGACCTGCTCGGCGAGCGCCGCGGTCAGGCGCGATTTGCCGATTCCCGCCTCGCCATTGAGCAGTACGACCCGACCCTCGCCCGATGCGGCGCGATGCCAGCTTCCGAGCAGGCTGTTCTAGCTCTTCCTCTCGGCCGACCAGCGGCGTGAGCACGGCATGTCGCGCTTGAAACCGGCTCTCGGCGGCCGTTTCGCCGACCACGCACCGGCACCGTACCGGAGCGGCAAAGCCCTTCAACTGGCGCTCGCCGAGGTCGGCTGTCACGAACAGTCCCGCGACCAGCCGTTGCGTCGCTTCGGCGACAATGACTGCGCCTGGCTCGGCGAGCGCCTGCAGCCGGGCCGCGAGGTTGGGCGTTTCACCGACGACGGCTTCCTCTTGCGCGGTGCCTTCACCAACCAGGTCGCCAACGACCACCAGTCCCGTGGCAATTCCGACGCGGGCGGCAAGCGGCTTGCCACCAGGCGAGGTCAGCTGCCCGGTGGCGGAAGCGGCGGCGAGGCCGGCTCGCACCGCGCGCTCGGCGTCATCCTCGTGGGCTTGAGGCCAGCCGAAGTAGGCGACCACGCCGTCGCCCATCAGCTTGGCGACCTTCCCGTCATAGCGAGCAATCTCGCGCGAAACCGCCTGCTGGTAGGCGCGGATCACCTCGCGCGTGTCCTCTGGATCGAGTTTCTGCGCAAGCTCGGTCGAGCCGACGAGGTCGACGAACATCACGGTGAGTTGCCGCCGCTCTGCACGGGAATCGAAGCCACGGGCGATGGCGCAGCTGTCAGAGGGCAGGGTCGAGCACCCGGCGAGGGAGGCAATAGCGCTGAGCAACTTACGCCGATGCCCAATCGACGTGACCCCGAGCGCCGTCAGGTCCTCGGCGGTCAGCTGGGAAAGAACCTCAAGATCAACGTTGTTGTCGCGGAAGACCGGTGCGTATTCGCGCAGGCCGATGCTCGCCAGCCATGCCCCAATATCCACGTGCCTTCTCCCAGGCTGCGGTGGAGGCGTTGCTCACGGAGACATTATATCGCAAATAGAAAATACAGTCGCCCCCGTGTGGTGCCGATGTGAGCGTGAGCCTCAGAGACGACGTCGAGCCGAGCTGCGCGGGCGTCTGCGATGGGCCGCTAGTTCATGACCCGGCCCCAGCAAGTTGAACGTCTGCTCGCTTCGTTCCGGAGCCAGAAGCAGCCGGTCCGCTGATGACCGTCGTAGTGCTGACAGTGCCTCGGCCGGTTTGTCACCGCTATACCCCTCTCCGCTTAAAATGAGCAGACTTGCGTACTCGGAAGCGGTACGCTCGACGACTGGGTGGCGAGGAACTCCGCCGCATCGCTGGGAGCCCGTCCTGTTGCACCCCTGCCACTCGCGTCGGTAGCCACCGCCCAGCGTCACAAGAGGTATTGGACGTCGATGGCCCACCTCACTGAAGAACAGATCAGGATGGTCCGCCGCAACAAGCTTGTAGGCATTGGGCGGCTGAGTTGCTGGGACTCCAAGGCGAAAGCGCTGAGGCGTATTCGAAGGAACTGGCCTTGCTCCACGCTCGATCTCCAACGAAGTGACGTGCTCGCCAAACTGAGCGAGGACTTCGAAGTCGCCGGCCTGGTCAAATCCGAGGAGGAGATCCCGCGCGTAATGGACGAATGTTGGTTGCGAGCCTCGCGAAGACCGTCGAGGCATGGAGAAGCTAGCGGCGCCGCGGTGGTACAGATCGCGGGCAATCTCATGCCGCGGTGACACCTGCTGGCGGTTGTTCCTTATCTGCGTCCCGGACAGGCTTGGCGGCACGCGCCGGTCCCCAAACAGCTTCACCAGCCGTGGCCAGCGTAGGAGGGGTTCGCCGCTCAGGCGCCGACCGGTGGTCAGCACTCTTCGAGCGCCTCAAGCGCGCGCCGCCGCAGCTCCTCGGTATCGGAGCGCAATAGAGACGGAATGGCTGCGAGCGCGCCGCCAGGTCGGTACTCAAACTGAAGTCGCCGTTGTGGGCACCGCTGCCTACATCGATATCGGGACCGTTCCGACATGCCACCCCAACCCACCCGCCGGTGTTAGAGTGGCTACTAACCTCGCCCGCCCTGATCCCCCGACCAGCCGTTTTGTCAGTAGTCGTACTATCAACGCCAGCGGCACGCCCCTCCAACAGTGCGATTGTTGGACGCCGGGCCGCTACGCTTTGACGACCAGGCAAAGAAGTTGAACTGGATCGTTTTCCGACTCCGCCGGGCTCGCTGGCCCGAATCGCCTGATCTCGGCCTCGCACTTCAACCACCCCGTGGGATTGATCAAGTGAGGCCGTCAATCCCTTCGGCCGGAACTGATCACGCCATTTGCGCACTGTGCGGCCGTCAGTCCCGACAGCAGCCGCAACCGCGTTGATCGTCCAGCCAGTTTGGGAGACATTCGATCATCGCCTTCCGCTGCGCAACGTGGTTCTGGCATTTCATGAACGTCCATCGAGGACTTATGGATAAAGGTTGGCTGTGCTGGGAGGAGCACCTTACATCCAAGCCTCGACGGACAACCTCCGAAGGGCAGCGACAGCCAGAGCTTACGCCTCGCGCATGGGTCGTCGGCTGATCGCTTGGTCGCTGTAACGCTTTCGTTGCAGCTCACGTTGACGAATCGTATCGGCTTCATTAATCCTCAAATTGATCAATCAACTTGACTTTCGATATCTGGGGTCGAAGAGCGACAATGCTGAAGCTGCCTGATCTCTCGGGATACTCGTTCGAGGAGCTTTCCAGGCTCGTCGCCTTGGCGACGAGGAAGGTGGAGAGAGATTCGCGGGAAGTGTATTAAGGAGATGCAAGCCGAACTCGGCAAGTTGGGGGCCGGAGGGGATCGCAGGGGCCGGCGGTTGAGCAGGAGGAGTGGTCAACGGCCACCTCTTCGGGCGCGGTCGCAGAGAAGCGTGGGCGAAACAGCGAGAGAGAGATCGCCGGCAGTTCCGAGTGCCCAATGAGCGAGGAGTTCGGACGGGCGTCATTCCAGACGCGTCGGGACTTGGCGTCAGCGTATTCCGTTCGTCTGAGCAGTACCGGATCGCTGAGGATGCCTCCTGATCGAGGGGCGGAGTCAAGCGGCGCTCGTGCAAGACGCCTTTCGCATTCCCGAAGGGATGGAGCAGTGGTCGGCAAGGCTCTCCGTGAACGACCTGAATCTTCGGCTCAGCGTCGTTACCTGACCGGTAGAAAAATAGGGGATGGGGTCTCGCCATCATCAATTCAGGGAGGTTCCGATGTTAGCCAAGCGGCGTGAAGGCTTCGCACGGCTGACGCCGAAGCAGGAACTGTTCTGTCAGCTTGTGGCAGGAGGCGCAGTACTGGCGACTTCCTACCGGGAAGCGTACGCCTCAACAGGCAGGACGCCAACACCGTCAACCAGTCGGCTTCGAGCTGTGGTCCGACCCCAAGGTTTGGCAGAGGCGTTAAAGACCTCTGCCGACAGGCCAGCAATGCCATGATGCGGGATAGCGTAGCCATTCGAAGGCATGTCTTTTCCAGACTGTTGGCTGAAAGCCAGGACATGATAGGAGCAAGCCCTCGGAGCGGATCAGTGCTCTGCTTGCCCTTGGCCGGATCGACACTGTGGGGATGTTCCGGGAACTCCTGACGCAGTAGAGAGACTGAGTGACAGGCCTCCGATAGATTCGAGCGTGAGTTGAACGACAAGCTCAATCAGTTCTTGATTGAGGCGGCGGGTTCAAAGAGGAACGGAACGAACGACATCCTAGATGTCGGAGTGAGTACCGAGAGAGATACGGCTTCCGACCCTGTGATGATAGATCATTCTCCTGGTACCCAAAATGGCGAAGCCATCGCGCCCGCCAAGCGAGGGTCACGGCGAAACGGTCTCTAGCGAGGGCTCGCCGATTGAACCAGCGTGCAGTTTCGGCGGGTAGGCGGTCGCCGCGCGCCGCGCAAGTTCGGCCCGGCGTGACGCACGGTGTCGATATTGCCTCGGCGGATGAGGATCGCGTCGTCGGGGCCGACCAGCACCGCACCAAACGGGCGATGGCCGTGCGCGACCGCGCCGGGGCGACTGCATCGGCCGCGCGGAGTTGTCCGACCATCTGGCCGCGGGTCATGTCGCGCAGGTAAGCTTGGGGAAGCAAGTGGACCGCAGCGTTGCGCAATTTTGTTGCTCATTGCATGTAAATTTGTGCGGTCAAAGAGGTAGCATTATACCTCTCGTTCCCTCACCCTTACTACAAGGATGGGTGCACCGCCTCCCGATCTGACGAACCAGACCATGGCTGCCCGAAAGCCTGCCCGGGCCAGGATCAGAACTTTGCTTCTTCTCGGCCTCAGCGTTGGCATATTCGATGGCACGCCCCGAGCAACATCCTGACGGTACTGCGAAGGGGTGGCCTGCCGCGCTCCCTGGTCGTGCAGAACGCAACCGAACGGGTCCCTTGTGGACACTGTGATGCTCGCGAGCTTCGGCCTTGTTGCCTGCAGGGCCAGAGCTCAGGTTCGAGCGGTTAAGGCTCCCAATGCACACAAGCGCCTTCAGGGACGATCCACTTAGCCAGCCGTTTGAATCGAATGACAATTTGGCCGCTTTGTCGACGATCATCGATCTCCAATTTGGAGACGTACTTAACAAGACATCATAACCGCCCCCACGCGTAGCGAGTCTGTTCATATTTTTTGCAGTCGACTCTTACCACCCATCCTTCAGAGATCAGCACGTCAATTGCTTTCTTGACCCGATTGGGGCCCCAGCGAAGTAGAGCCGCGGTGGCCTTCTGAGGGATCGTAAAGCGTCGCTTGCTTCGAGTGGCTTTCAGCAATGCGAACATGTAAGACGCGCCTCGGGATTTTTGCTCATTCGTAAGACGGCCTCCTTGCAGATGGGGAGCACCACCGACTGTCGGCCCGCAATTATCAGTTTGCCGGCTCCTTGTATTTCCAGGCGCTCGATGCCACCGCTCGGACCTCCGAATCTCGAAGGGGTGGCATGACCGCTCAAGTTGAGAGTTTGGGCCTCTACGACCAACTCTTGGAGTGTGGTTGCTGTCGGGGCTTGATCCTTGAGCCGCCGAAACAACCCTTGTTTCGCTCTCCTTCTGTGAGTCAGCTGTCCCTGTTTGGCGTTGCCGAGATGTGTTTGCCACAGCTGCAGTGCGGCATGAGTTTTGCGAGAACTGGCCTTTCTCACGCGTCCTGGAACTTCGCGGCCCAGTCGACAAAGTACTCCAGATCCGAGGGTTGAACCAGCGGGAGAGCTGAAAACTGCGAGTCGAGGAGACTGTTCCTCCGGCCAGTCATAGGGCCTAGCTGTATCGGGGTGGATCCCCTCGACGACCGCGACCTTGCCCTTTCCGAGTATGTCGACCTTCCCCGCACTGACGCTCTGCACTTCGTCATCGGCCCGATAAAAAAGCATCAGCCGGGGCCTTCGTCCAATTCGGACGAACGGCGTGTGGCCAGCATCCCGAATGCAGCGTGTCGAATGCGGTCCACGGTGCTCTATCGCCGTGATCGATGTCGACGGCAACCAGCTTGCCGGTTCGAAAGCCAAGGTTCGCGGAGTTGTATGCGGGATTTCGAACGAGGTTTCTGATCGCGGTGTTGCCCAGGGGCGAGCGAATTCCAGTTCTTTGATGGCTGGCCTCTTGCCGTTCATTGGAACAGGCAAATAGCCGTTGTCTTTGGCAGTCTCTGCCCATCTGACAAACGGTTGCAGGGGCGTGGTCACCAGCCCTGCTCTGGTGAATTGGCTGCGTCGCAACCGCAAGGGCAAGCTTGAGCACAGGGTCCGCTGGATGAGGCAACACTTCTCGGTACGGCAACTCCTTGCACGTAATGCGCGAACAGCTCCGACAGGATGCCCATCGCTAGGTCTCCCGCTGAACATCACAGCGCTTCGATTGGGATAGTCGCGGGCGTGCCAAGGACGCTCGGGCTCTCAGTCAAAGCGCCGGACTGAACTGCTACTCGGGCATTCAGGCTAGATCGAGTATCTGTCCCGACGGCTGCACCGGGGGTGTTGTAGTGCTAGCTGCTTCCGCTCTTTGGATTGTTCTTCTCGGGAAGACCGGCAGCCCAACGTTCGGCGTCGGCCCTCATGACGAGGGTGCGCCTTCCGGCCTTTCTCACGCGGAGCCGACCGGCGGCGATTTCGGCGTAGACAAACGTGTGGCCAACCCCGAAGGCACCACAAAATTGCTTCACCGTATAAGCTGCGACAGGAAGGGCCTCGCCCATTGTTCGCTCTCCTCCGTCTTGTTGCGGAGACGTTTGCAGAGATCCGACTTAGATCCACGTCAACAAACCAGGTCATTAATGACGTAGGCTTCGAGCCAAATTCACGCTACAAAGGGCACAGCTTCGACGATCACTAGCCAGCTCCTTTCGGCGGCAACCCTTGCTGCAATGGTGTTTGCACCGGATCATAGCCGCGTTTCGATCAGCTTCCATGTCAGCCAAGGCACTTAGCTGAGCCTTCCACTCGGTTTCGTCCATCATCTCGCGCGAATCCGTAATCTTCTCTATGTCCCGGTGATAAACCTCCTTGTCGGCCGTTGACCAACTTCCATATTCACGCTCCCAGATATGTATCTCGCGCCAGGGATTGAGCACTCGTGCGCTGACAATTCGGCCGACGCCCCTCTCATTGTACGCATAACCTTCGGCCAGCACCGCCACAGCGTCCTGGTATTTGGCGCCATTCCTGCGCAGGTCCACGAAATCGGCACCGATCTCCGCTTCGAAATCGTCAATCGATGACCCTTTTGGACGGCCTCGACGCTTCTTGACGTCGGGGTCGACTAGTTCCGCAACCAGTCGAAGGAACGCGTCTGAGCAGTTGCCCTCGCGCAACCGTCGGGCGATATATCGTTGAGCATCCTGCTTACTGCGGGCCTCAAGCTCTACAAGCTGTGCACAGTCTGGACAGTGCTCTTTGCTGAAGAGATCGGTAAAATTATCCTGCTCCACGCTCAGCACCCGGAATTTTGCAGTGGGAGTTGCAGCAGTGATCCGCCCAAGCCTGCATGAGCTTGCGCCTGCGCTCGAGCGCGTCAGCACGCCTGTATGCCCGCTCCGTTGCGTCGCCAATGTTGTGGGCCAGGGCCGCCTCGGCAATTTCCCGCGGGAAACTAGTCTCATCTCCAGCCCAGTCCCTGAAGGCCGACCGGAAGCCGTGCACGGTGTAGGCGCCCAGGTCCATGCGGCGCAGCAGCATCTCCATTGCTGACGATGACAGATGGCTCGCAAGTTTCTGGCCAGGGAAGAGGAAGTCTGATGCGCCCTCGAACGCGTGTAGCTGGGAGATGATCGACAGAGCCTGCTTTGACAGAGGAACGCGATGCTCTCTCCCAGCTTTCATCCGCTCAGGTGGAATCACCCAGATGCCTCGATCCAGATCGATCTCGGTCCGCCGGGCACCATAGACTTCGCCCGAGCGCCCTGCCGTGAGAATAAGAAACTGGAGAGCCCTCGCGGCAACTGCCTGCGAGCCGTCCAGACGGATCATCAACGACGGAAGATCCTGATATGGCATGGCGGGCTGATGCCGGATCGAAAGCCTGTTCCGGGGGGGCAGGATGTTGCGTAGGTGCCCGCGCCAGAGCGCGGGTTCTCCCCAGAGCGCCATCCCTTCGCTTTAGCAAAGTCGAGAACACGCTCGATCCGTCCACGAAGCCGCGATGCGGTCTCAGGCTTGGTTCGCCAGATAGGCTGAAGGCACTCCAGAATGTCTTCGGTCCACACGTCCGAGACCTTCTTCGACCTGAGCGACTGAGCGTAGACAGACAGGGTCATTCGCCATTGTTGGCGATGCTTCTGATTGCGCCAAGATGATTCCAGGGAGGCCAGAAACGCGTCAGCACATTCGCCGAAGGTGGGCTCGGTAACCCTGGCACGCATCGCTATCGGGTCGCCGCCAGCAGCAACGACAGAGCGACACTCGGCTGCCTTGAGCCGAGCAGCTGATAGAGGAACGGCTGGGTAAGGCCCAAGCCCCATCTCGCGGCGCTTGCCCCCGCCACTGACCCACATGAACAACCATGACTTCGACCCGGAGGGTGTCACGTTGAGGTAGAGACCGCCACCGTCGCTGTGGCGCCCTGGCTTAAGTCGTTCTGATCTGGCCTTGACATCGGTCAATTTTTGAAGAGTTCTAACCAACCCGTCCCCACTCCGTTCCCCACTCCACTAGGCGGACGGTAGCGGAACTCAGCGGATAAAGGAAGTCAACGGTGCAAATTCGCTCTTACAAATAGGCAGTTACAGGAGAGCCAAGAACGCATCCAGTCCTGATGTCTCCCTCTCCGCCAAACCGCCAAGCTCTCCGCCAAACCGCCAAGTAATTATATGATTTTGCTGTTTTATTTTTTCCGGCAAGCACGATCCCTAACTTTATCCCTAACTTTTTGAGTTCGTCGTCTTGCGTGCTGCGGAAATTATCTGTTGCAGGCCAGCTTGAGCGTGTGCGTTGTGCCGCTCCCTGAGGCTCGACAGGAATTCACGGGTGGCTGAGCCTGGACGCACAAAGAGTGCCCTATTCACATCCCAAGTGGGTCGTTAAGGAGCCTTTTGCATTGTCGTCGATGAAGCTGATGCTCAAGCCGAAGGCTGCAGCTAAACGCATTTCAGCATCTTCATTCTCAAGACCAAGATGATGGATCCGGCACACAAGTGAGCTGGCACCTCATGGAGACTCCCGATCAGCAGAACGCGACTTTCGTTTAAATGCAAAGAGCGGAGGAATTCAGCGCCTGCGCAAATTCAATTCGACCCCGTCCACGCACAGGTCGACGACCCCAGCATCGCGGAACAGCCGGTGCGTCCGGCGGCCGAGAGATCAATGCCTTGTGCTGGAGACGGGCCCTGCAATCGATGCACACGAGTGGGGACCCCTTTATGGAGGTCTTGGCCGCCGGGCAGGACCTTGGCCAACCACCTAGGAAAAACTCACGCCCTTTAGTCACTGCTAAGATTGCGCGTGAAAGTCAACCGGACGTGAAGGTGATTACAGAATGTGGCCGCCACCCGGCGTAGAATTTGGACCAAGATTTGAACCCCATCGTTGAAAGGATCGACCGATGTCTGACACCAGCGTTGGCACGGCGGCTGGCCTCGTTTTCGCCGCCCGCAAGTACTTCGGGATAGCGAAACTGAACGCCCGCAGAAAGCAGAGTGGGTTGGTTGACTACGCATCGTTCGGCCTCCATCAACGACTTATGACGAGGGATGAGGCCGAGGTTCTCATGCGCAGATATCGGCACGGAGTGCGTTAGGCCTTTACAAGTGTGATCCAGCTTACATTGCGATCGCCCCGGTTTGAGTAAATGTAAATCGTGAGGCTCTCCTCTCTTGTGAAAGGATCGAGCGATGCGCGAGCACCTAGAGCACGACGAGCATAAACAGCCTTCGGCTAGAGAGACCATCCTGGGCCTCTTGATACTTTTCGCCTTGGCAACAGCAATCTGGTTCTTCGTTGAAGAATCCAAAAATCCCCACGTGAATACCTCGGTCGAGGTCGACCATCTCGACAGTATGGAAAGCCCGGAGGCAAAACTGCCCGAAGGCTAATTGAATGGCCGGTGCCACTAGCCGCTGACCACCCGTCCCGCGGGGTTGAACTACAACACGCCCCGCATTGGGACGCGCTGTCTGGCATTGGAAGAATGGAGAGGTTGGTTCTCGTGGGGCCGTTCGGGAGAGTTGCGGGGTGGCCTCGCGCTGGACAACAGTGGGCGTCTATAGAGGCGGCGCTTCAAGCGGCGGGCCGATTTCGTCGCTATATTCGCTAACGACGACGCTACCGACCGCCTCCCTGCTTCTTGATCTGGGTGCTAAACCGCAGCGAATGTTCAATGCAAGCCGCCAGTAGTTTGGGGAAAACGGGGCTGCCCCATGCACCGCGCGATCTGGCGCTTCGCGCGGGAGCGCCTTGGACAGTTTGTTCAGGGAAGAGGAACCTTGATGTCGCCGAGGCCGAAATGCCGCGGTCCCGCGATAGATAGTTCAAGGGATAAGACGGCGTTCAAGAGGGGGATCCGTTTCCTCTAATGGTGGAAGTGACGACCGTCGATTCAGACGCAATGGTGGAGTGACGCTTATGCTGTGTTGAAGCCCGCAAATATTCCATGTCCTGGTGGAGAAGATCATGCGCGACCGCTTCGAAGAGCCGATTTGGTTCTTGATAGGGCTGGGCTATCCGCACAGCGTCGACAGCGTGTCAGCCGCCTATTCTTTGCTGTTAGACCAGCCGACGCTCAATCAAGATGTCTCTTTCGAGGGCGTAATAGCCGCGTGCAGGTCAGCACTTGTCGGCGATCTCGACGCGGCGAAAGTTCGCGGCATCGTCGAACGCTTCGCCAAGCGGCGAGGCATCTTGGCGCCGGCACCTCAAATCGTCGGTTCCTCAATTCTAGGCGGCAATAAATCAGCCTATGTCTAAGGCTGGTAGTGTGCCCGTGCCGGTTCAAGCGAAAGGTGAGACACCGAAAAGCCAGCCGTGCAGCCAGTACCCGAACACAGCAAAAGCAGCCACACCAATGCCTATGGCGATGAGATCACTGCGCGGCTGAACGACCGCGGGGGACGGGTCGCCACGGGGAACGGAGGCAATCAGATCGATGATTGCGTAAGCGAAGAACGCTCCGAACAGGAGGAGCGAGGCAAGGTCGCCATTCGCCAATAGATGGCCCACCGCCCAAAGCACGATGCCAACCAACATCGGATGCTTCAACCGGTGCTTGATCGATCCCGGCGGCAAGTATGCGGCCGCCACAAAAACAAAAGCGGCAAGCACCAGCACCCAAGCCACGTGCGGGCCCCAGGAAGGCGGCACGTAGATTTCAGGCGCTTCCGGCCGATAGAGCATCCATCCCCAGACGATCAGCGCAAGACCGACGATCGACAGGAGCGAATAGACCCCCTTCCAGCGCCGCTCATTTGTCGTGACTTGTGCGTCACGAAAGCCCGGGGCAACGATCCGGACCGAATGAGTTCCCAGGAAGATGGCAAGGCCGAGGACCAGCGTCAGCATGGCAGGAAGGTAAACCACAAGGACGCGCTGTAGAGAAGAGGATTTCTGAATGTCAGGCGAAGTGTCCGGCGATTGACCGGCACTGCCCTGTCCGGCGCCGAGTTGGCGCCGATCAACGGCCCAATGTGGCGGTGGCCAGCCAGTTAATACGGCCGCGGAGAGCCCCCTCCCTTCGGGCCGAATTTCGCGTTTTAGCGCCAAAGGAATTGAACAGAGGCCGGGGCCGCTCCGGAAGCAGCCGCACTTGCGTAAAGTCATGTCTCCCCGGGATCCATCCGGACAGTCAAGCCGGGATTGGCATCGGCGAAGGCGACGCGGACAGGTTGAGAATTGTCTGGCACCTCCGGATCGCAGCCGATGGATCGCGGTAGCTTGTCCAGACCTCCACCGCTTCACCGCAATCGATCCGGGGTTGACCGACCTCAAACTCATCTGTGATGAAGTTGGGGAGAACGGCGATAACGGCTATGATACCGGTACTTACTCCGTCAAAGTCCCGATCAAGGAGGGCAAGATGGCAGCCGGTGGCACGCCAACTGAAGTTACCGGCAAGTACGTGGTGGTGTGGATGAAGGAGGACGGAGCTTGGAAGCTCCACCGAGACATTTGGAATGACGATCCAGCCAAATAAGATCCACGTCAAGAATTGGCCTACCCGGTGAGCGGGCAGCTCTGGTTGGCCAAATGCAGACCAAGGTCATCTGCGCTTGCTTGAGGGGGGAGCGCAGCCTGTGCATTGTTCGAATGCCTCGATGGTCTGGTCGGCTGCGATGCCCTCGCCTTCGAATTGGAAGCAGGCGACAGGCGCTGGCGAGTCTGTCGGTTCTGTCCGCGTGGCGGTGCCGCCCCAACCCTCTGGGCAAAACAACCTTCTTCGCCCCGCCCCATGAATGCGGATACGGCCATCGAGCCCGCCCTTAATCGATCAGCACAGGCTGCCACTGGAATTCAGGTTACGACATGGAGTAGATCCCTAGTTGTCCTACCCTATTCGTGGGGCGCACTACTGGGGACAGAGCGTGTTGCTAACGAGCGCACAGCGGGCAGCCGCAGTGCAGCAAGCCAGCACCCTAATCCGCCGGCATGACAGGCCCGGTTCAAGCCGGGCCCGACACAGGGTCCCACACAAGCCGTCACGAGGACGGTTTGCGCGGCATCGTGCCTGCGAAAGGCCACAATGGAGCGGCCCGCCACGTTAGGAAATCCCGATGACCCGCTTGCATTCAATCGCCCCGCAAGGGCGGCGACCTGTCACCTCTTAGCTTCCGCCATCCCCGCCCGCTACCGCCAGCGTCGCGAGCTCCGGGAGGATATCGCCAACTATCTCCGCGACGCCGCGCCCATGAAAGCACGCCTGGCGACCGCCCGCATCCTGGAGGCCCTTTGGCGGCTTACACTGGCCGGCCGCACACGCGCCGACGGCTTCCCAAAGCGCTGATCCTTGCCTTGTCGATCCCCTCACCTACCGGCTTTCATAGACACTGTTCGTTCATCGAGCGGGTGTTCAACGCGCTCGCAACTGCGCGAGCAGCGTTTCAACCAAAGGAAGCATGTTTCTGACGACGACCGCATCACCCGCTGCATTTGGGTGGTCATTGTCCGCTTGTAGTAAATCCGGATGCCCAGTCACGCCCTCCTTGAAGTCGGCGTAGAGCAAGTCTCCATGCTTGGCGGCCAACTCGGAGAACATCTTTGAAAACGGCGCGGCATAGTCAGCCCCGCAATACCCGTAGGCCGCGGTTCCAACCACAAGCACCGGAATGCGCTTCTGGGCGAGTATACTCAGAATCTGGCCGAGGTTTGTTCGCGTTTGTTCCAGGTCGATACCGCCGCAATCGTTCTGACCCAATTCAACGAGGGCAACGTGGTTTGCAGGGCTAGCCTGCAGGTCAAGGCCCTCTTTGTATTTCTCCAGCCAATCGAGACCCCGTTTGCTGGTCGCCGTGTAGCCCACCTCGACAATTGTCACCGGGTGCCCGGCAGCGTTCAGCCCAGCCTTTAGCCTGGTCGCAAAGGTGTCGGGGGCAGCTACTCCATAGCTGTTGATGTAGCTGTCGCCGAGGGTGACGATTATCGGAGGTGCATCTTCGGCATTTACGTTGCCGGCTAACCCCAACATTGCGGAAAGTGCGGCAAGGGCCACAAACGAAACGTCACGCACTTTTGTCATGTGTCTATCTCCCAGCCGGGCCATCCGGGCTATCCTTGTTCGCATGTTCCCCCCTGACTGATTGCTTCGCCGCCAGGACTGATTGACCTCCATCATACGCGAATGATCAGCGACATTCGATGGGCAAGCCTCGACACAGTTTCTTTGGCGCGGTAGAAGCGAGGGTCGTTAGATGACCCCCATCCATCGCCTGTCGATCTTCAACGCGCTCATAGGGCCTTCCCGCTGGGCATGTCGAGACAGCACAGATGGGAGCATTTCCGTTCTCCTCCCATGAGTGGCTGGAGCGCCGGCCTCCGCCTCCGCAAGTAAGGCTGCAGGCGCGGCCCTCGCGGGCCGCGGCTGCTCCACTGCCGCAGGGCAAGCGCTCGGTAGAGCAGCGCTTGCCAGGCCGCAGGCCGCGAGTCGCAATGGTGCGACTTCCGCCTTTCTGGAGCTCTCCCATGTATGACCGCAATATGCCTGCCATGCGGGCCTATGCGCTCGCCTCGCCGCAAGGCCTGATCGAAGTTATTGCTTTCGTCCTGTGTACCATCGCTAGCCGCTTTCCCTCGTCGGCGACAGCGTGCGCGACGTCCGCATCAACGGTATCGGCTTCTTCGGCGCGAAGGCCGCGGGCTACGTCTACGCAGTCGAGCATGCCGAAGTCATTTTCGCCGCTGTCCGCAAAGCGGTTGAGGACCGCGATACCTCCGCGCCGTCGACGTGCTCGGCAACATTCCCGGGCTCGGCTGGTGAAGGCCGGTTTCGCGGCACAGATCATCGGCCCCGAGGTCGCCTGTCTGGATAGCCACCATTTGCGATGAAGTGGAAGCTGAGCGGCGAGTGCCGCGACTTCGAAATCATTTACATTGAGGAGATCCAGTAATGACACCCGGCCGCTACAAGATGGGCGCACCGCAGCGCCTCGCGTCCGAGCTTCGCATCGGCGATCGCGTCGACCTGTACAACGACGAGTTCGCCGACGGCGAGGAGACCGACAACCACCCGGAGTTTGAATTCGAGTTCCTGGCGGTCGAAGCCATCAAGGTGGAGTCGCCCGAATGCACCCGCGTCGACTTTCAGGACGGCTTTTCGCGCCGCTTCCCGCCCGATCACTGGATCGGTGGCGACGGCGAGGTGATGAGTCGCATTTCGAACACACTTGGCGCGTCCGGTGGCCCAAGAACAAACCCCACCAAAGGAAGCTCAATGCGCAACTTCATGACCCTGATGGCGGCGACGGCAGTCGCACTCTCTGCGATAGCAGCCTACGCACAAGATCAGAACCCCCTTCCCAAGGCCAGCGATGTGCTGGTCAGGTATGGGCCCGACATCGAGGGCTGGACCGTCTATGCAAATCAAACCCGCGGAGATTGCTTGATCGTGCACGATTATGGCCCAGATGCGATGGGCGCCGTGCAAATGGGCGTTACCCCAAATGATAAGGAGATAGGATACCTTGGCGTGTTCACGAAGGCGGATATCGGCCTTCAGAGCGGCACCCAGTCGCCAATCGCGGTCTCCATCGGCGGCAAACTTTATAGTGGTGTGTCCACCACCCAAAACGCCAAGGGCGGATATTCTGGCGGCTATATCTTGACGGACGACCCAAAATTCAAACGCGCGGTGGCGAAGCAATACACAATGACTGTATTTCCTACAACCGTTGGAGAGTTTGTCATTGATCTGAAGGGGACTTTCAGGGCAATGGCAGCGGGCCGCAAGTGCCTCAAACATTGACCGATCGGCTCTGACCACTTTGGCTTCATGGTTCCTGAACAATCGTCAGTAGACGAGGGATTTGGCGTTTGAAACAGAATTGACAATTCTGTTTCATCCCGCCCTTGAAGGCCCTCCACCGTAAAATTAGAGGCGAACCGAACCTCAAGGAGGAGCACGCAGTTTGGCGCCGACGATCTTTTCCAGAGTGGACGCAAATTCTCGCCCTGTCTTGAAATCTCTCTGATGGCAAATTAGTTGCCTGCGAATCTGCTTCGGATGCAACAAATGCTGCGCACCTTGATGCGGCGATCCCCATCGCGAAAGCTCGGCCGAGCTCTGGAAATGACAAACATATGCATGTCTACGCAGACGGCCTAATGGTGTACGAGTCCGAGCTGTGGCTCAAGGTGAAGTGCTGCGAGGAGGCCGCCGCGTTCGAGATCATCGGCATCGCGCGTGAGCGCGGCAAGGTGCCGGTGGCGCCGCTCAGCGAGCACTTAGGCGACGAGATGATCAGCCTCAACCGTCGCATGCGCTAGCGCTGTGGCAACGAGTGACAGCTAAGGTCTAATAGCTCGGCCATGTCCCTGGACCGGTGATTTAGAGCTTAACCGACGGCGGGTAGCCTAATTTACGCTACCGGAACCCTCATCTACTACCTCCATTCCCGTTGCCGCCACCTTCGGACCCTGTTCCATTGCCACCGCCACCTCCATTGCCATTGCCACAGTTGCCGCCACCCGCTCCCTGACAGCCGCCACCACCATTCCCGTTGCCATTCCCACCGCTTCCAGGAAAGTTAATGCTAGGAAATCCTGTGAATTTACCTATCAGACCGGGCAATGTGTTAGCCGCTCCAAAACCGGGCGGCAGTCGACCGACCGTGCCGGGTAGCGTGTTCGCGCTTCCGAAACCCGGGGGCAGGCGACCGACAATGCCGGGCAGCGTGTTCGCACTTCCGAAACCAGGCGGCAGCCGACGCACCGTGCCGGGCAGCGTGTTCGCACTTCCGAAACCAGGCGGCAGTCGACCCACCGTGCCGGGCAGCGTGTTCGCACTTCCAAAACCAGGCGGCAGTCGACCCACCGTGCCAGGCAGCGTGTTCGCTCCTACTGTGTTACCGGGCACCTGGCCGATCGGTGGAGTTATCCCGCTTGTACCGCTTCCGTCTACCGTACCAACGCTAGACGGATCCGTAGTCTCCGTCGCACTCAGACCCGGGTCCCCCGGGCTCACGCCTCCAAACGACAGACCGCCTGCGCCCCGTCTACTTCTATGTGAACCACTACCCGTATCTCGTGCTGAAGACATACAATCTCGCCGACTACTGACAATTCTACACTCATCAGCTATCGCCTGCGTACATAACAAGCAGCTCAGTCCGATCATCCATACTTTCATTGCCCGAGAACCTCCATATCCTTTGTCCGAGCCTCGGCTATCGTAGATTGCACCAGTGCGCCGGGCGTTGCGATCGGTGCGCGACCGTTAGCGTTGATTGAATTGAGCACCACGCTCGCGCCATCGAGGACAACTGATGAGTTGTCCTCGATCATGGCAGGGGAGGTCATATCGGGGGGGTGTTGTCGGCGCTGGCGCCGCTCGGATTACGAAATTTGCCGAGGTTGATCACCAAGGTATTGGTGCCAGGCTGGATGGAACCAAGCCTCCCGTCGACCGTGGTTGCTGTTCCGGTAGGCCCGAGGCCTACTTGGATTGAGCCAGGCAGAACCGTTTGGCCTATTAGCACGATGTCGGTCAACACGACTTCCTCGGGTCGACAAGTAGTCGGATCGATCGGCGGCAAGGTCGGGCTGAGGGTGAAGTGGCGACGCCGACCACCATGGTGACGCTTTGCAGCCTGCGCACTGCTATGCCAGCCGATGACTCTGAGCAGGGCCACGGCGTCACTGGACAGCGGGTCCGCGACGTCAGCCACGGTGAGCGGGACATCCATGTTCTCGGAAGATTGCGTCACGGCCCCTCGCACTGGCTTAGGGGTTGACCGGTGCGCTCTTGGATCTCTCCCACATCGCCTTCGAGAGAAATCGAGCAATGTCCGGGCGACCCGAGGGAAGCCGAATGATCGAGGTCGTCCCCAGCTTGGCGTCATGGCGGTGTCGATTGTGTCGGCCGCCAGTTTGAGGCCAGCGACCAGCCAACGACCGAAGCGCATGACGGAGCGTCGACCCGAGCGGTAACATAGATCCATCGTTGCGGAGGTCCTGGCGACTATCAAGGAACTTCTACTGCGACGAAGCACCGAGAGTGCTACTGCGGATCGCCACCGCCACCAATCCCCAGACCGATGTCCTTCTTGGGATATTTGACAAAGGTCGCGGCATGGGCACCCTGCAATTGGAGAACGGGACCGTAGAGCCACTCATAGTCGCCATTGCTGCGGGTCAGACGCTCCTTCGGGTCGCGATAGATATCGAAAATCCATGGCGCAACTCCGACCGACACAAAAGTTGACATGCTGATGTTGGAAAACGGTTGCTCATATTGAATGACCTTGAAATAGGCTTTGAACTCACCCCAGCGCAGCGCTGAGAAGTCAGCCTGGTTGTACGAGAACACTGCCTGGCGACAAGTCTCTCCATTGTCCGACAGCAAGAATCCCGTCTGATCAACACCATCGATGTAACGCTCGCTCGGAATTTTATCCTTGATTCCCGCCAAGGCGAGCGATGTATTGAACAAGTCCATCAGATCAAACAGTCCGTCGCTGATACGGCCCGCCTTGATCATACCGGGCCAGTAAGCAATTCCTGGCACGCGGACGCCGCCCTCCCAGGTCGTGCCCTTGCCAGATCGGAAGGGGGTAAAGCCGGAGTCCGGGTAGGAGTTCCTCCTCCGGGCCATTATCGGAGGTAAAGAAGACAAAAGTGTTGTCCGCCTGTCCAGTTTCTTCGAGGGTCTTTGTGAGGCGCCCCACGATATCATCGACTTCGACGACGGCATCCCGATAGGGCAACTTGGCTGGACTGCGTCCTTCGTAGCCGTCCCCGGCGTAGTTGTCGAAGTGTACTTTCGCAAAAGCATGGATGAGGTAAAAGGGCTGGTTGGCCTTGGCGGCTCGTTTGATGAAATCGACTGACCAATTGGCAAAGTCTTGATCGACGTTCCCCATCTGCTTGGCTGTCTCCAGCGGATAAACGACCTTCAGGTCGCCACCCTTCTTGCCCTCGACCACGCCATTGTATTCACTCAGGCCCTTGAAGGTTGCCAACCGCTCCGGATCAAGCACCAATTGAGAATACTTTCTGCTATCCATGTACTGGGTATATTCACTGACGACCGACAGAAACCCGTGGAATTCATCATAGCCTACATCCTGCGGCTGCATTCCTTTGGCTTCACCGATATGCCATTTGCCGGACAATCCAGTAACGTAGCCATTCTGACTTAGCAGCTTTGCCGCCGAGACTTCATCAGCCCAGGGGTTCTTCGTGGGGTGATCGCTGGCCAGCAAAGGACGCGTGAGGCCGCTCCGTGCAGGGATGCGGCCGGTCATCAAAGCTGCGCGCGAGGGTGTGCAGACGGGCGTCGCGTAGGCCGATGTAAGTTTCAAACCTTCACTAGCCAGGCGGTCGATATTCGGCGTGGGGGCACCGAGCATCGCTCCCCCTCCGAACGCACCGGGATCGCCGTACCCCATATCGTCCACAAGCATGATCAAAATGTTCGGCTTCCGACCGGTCCTGGCCTCGAACTGGCGCAACTTTTCCAGCGCCGCTTGTTCCTGGGATTGATGAGGAATTGCCGGTTCCAAATAGTCTGCAACTCTGACCGTGCGATCCCATCCCTTCGCCTCTTGAGCAGGCGAACCCGTGGTCAACAAGGCGAACGAAGCCGCCATCGAGTACAACAATGCGCTTCTGCGACCCTTCATCACTGATCTCCTTGTTGCAACTGGTGCGCAAGCAGAGCGTGCACTGTATCACTTGTGCTCAGATAGTTTGTCTGAAATCATACAATCACGGGAGACGTTTTTTGGCATCGATATTTGCGGATGGTCGGTCTGCACTTATTGGGACAGGTTGGCTAAGCCATGTCCCTGTAGAGTGGCAGGACGCTCTTTTGGATGCCTGCCGATGCTATCCTGCCGAGCCGGGAAGAGCGATTACTCACGGGGGGAGGAGACAGGAGGGATCTTCGCGATCGTGTCCGGCACTGCGAGCGTCTACTCGGCTATTGGGGCCACAGAAACACCGCTCATTCACATCGCAGGTACGGGCTTCTGGTTTGGGCTTTTTCCGGTGACAAATGGCCGCCCTCGGATCATTGCGGTCACAGCTAGGACTCCTTGTGTCATAGCTACGGTAGCCCAGCCGAAGCTTCGCGTCCTACTGGATCAGAACGCTGAGCTATGGAGATGGCTAAATTTGCTCTCGCTGGAGAGTGCTGCACTCGCCGTCCAAGCGCTGACCGACTTGTATTTAGGTGACAACGAACGCCGCTGCGCCGCCGTCCTGCTTCGTGTTGCTGGGTGCCGCGAGGCTGGCCGCAACGCTCCCGCAAAGGCGGATCTTTCTCAGGGAGAGCTGGCTTCGCTCAGCAACCTCTCGCGAGCCACCATCAGCTTGATCGTCAGCCGCTTGGCCGAGAAGGGACTTATTGCTCCAAGTTACAAGATGATTACAATACTTAGACCAGCCCAGCTTCGGCAGCTAGTGGATCGTATCTAGTTGCGTGCCTGTCGCGGCTTCAGACGGGCCGCTTGCTCGGATGACGCGTTCTTCTCAGACAATGAAGGAGAGCAGGTCGGCATCTATCTGATCGGCATACGTGTTGGGTCTCCTATGGGGCGGGCTTGAGCGTGCCGCGCTTTAACAGCCTGACCGACCCCGCTCCGGTCCCCCGAAACGTTCTCGGTTGCCGGCAGGCTGGAACGGCGCTAGTCGTTCTAACCTAGCCAATATTTTGAGACATCGTCAGAAACTTGGGTCGGCCCCAGGTTGAGGACTGCGTAGCGGGCGGGTTGCTCTTGCCGGCCGCGGCCTGCCGGTCGTGTCCAAGAAGGCTGTCGAATGGAAGGGCTTATTCGGGTATCATCGCGATGGACGCAAACGAGTGTGTCGCCCGAGGGTTCAATGACCCCGCCCCATACCGCGCGGCGGTTGTCCGCAATACTGGTTGCCGACGCTGTGGGCTATTCGCGGCTTGTGGAGATCGACGAGCAGAGGACGCTAACTGCCCTCCGGAACCTCCGGCAGGAGGTATTGGACCCGCTGCTGGCCGACCATGGGGGGCGCATCGTTAAGCTACTCGGGGATGGCCTGATCGCCGAGTTCGGGTCAGTGGTGGAGGCTGTGACTTGCGCAGCCGCCTGGCAGGTTAAGGCTGCTGAGGTACAGGAGGCGGTGCCGCCCGACCGCCGCATCTTGTTTCGCATCGGCATCAACCTCGGCGACGTTGTGGCCGAAGGCGACGATCTTCTGGGTGACGGCGTCAACGTGGCGGCCCGCCTGGAACAGCTCTGCCAACCTAGCGGCGTCATGATTTCGGGGACTGCCTATGACCAGCTCCACGGCAAGCTCGACATCCTCTTCGCCTATATCGGCGAGCAGCGTCTGAAGAACCTCTCGCGGCCGATCAGGGCCTACCAGATGGTGCGCGACGGGACCTCGTCCAGCTTGCCTTCGAGTTTCCACTCCGACCGGCCGGCGATAGCCGTCTTGCCTTTCGAGAACTTGAGCGGCGACCCCGAGCAGACCTATTTCAGCGAAGGGATGACCGAAGAGGTGGTGACGGAGCTCTCGCGCTTCCGCGAACTCCTGGTCATCGCCAGAGCCTCGTCCGCCGCGTTCAGCGCAAAGGATCGGGATGTGCGTGAGGTCGGGCGGCAGCTCGGCGTATCCTACCTCGTCGAGGGCAGCGTTCGGCGAGCCGCGAACCGGGTACGGATTTCGACCCAGCTGCTGGAGGCGGCAACCGGCGCGAACGTGTGGGCGGACCGCTACGACCGGCCGATGGAGGACATCTTCGCCATCCAAGAGGAGATCGCCCAGAGCATCGTCGCCAAGGTCGCGCAACATGTGCGAGACGACAGCGGCGCGAGGGCCAGACGCCGGCAACCCGAGGATCTTCGGGCCTATGACCTCTACATCCAGGGTCACCGCCTCTCCGATGACCTGACCCCCGAAGTTCAGGCCAAGATTGAGAGCTTGTTCCAAGAGGCGCGTCGCATCGATCCGACATTCGCCAGAGCCTACACAGGCCTCGCCTATATCAGCTTGAACAGGTCGCTCGATGGGGGAATAGGGCGCAGCCAACCAGATGGCGACCGGTTGGAGGCATTGCGGCTGTCAGAAGAGGCGCTCGTCCTTGACCCAAACGATCCCCGCGTGCACATGACGCTGGGGTTCATATGTCTCTACCTCCGCCAGTTCGCCCGCGCCGAGCGGCATCTCGACCTAGCTCGAACGATGAACCCCAACGATCCGACGATCCAAATGGTCTGGGCATGGGCCCAAGGTTGCATCGGAAAGCCGTCGGAAGGGGTGCCGGCAGCGTCGATCGCCTTCCGGCTCAATCCACATCATCCTTTGTGGTACGAAGGTTTCCTTGGCCGTCTATTGTACCAGCTGCGGCGTTATGCCGAGGCGCGGCCACTCTTGGATTTGGGAAGCTCCAGCTCACCGGTCAGGCAGCTGCGCCACATCGGCTGGCGAGCCGCGAACTCCGCGCAGCTCGGCCGTGACAGCGAGGCGCGACACCTGGCGGGCCTGTTCGTCACCTCGGCTGCCACACTCTGGCGCGGAGATGAGCGATCCGGCCCGGCCGAGTTCGTGAACTGGCTTGTCGACAGCTCGTCGCTGCAAGCCCCCGCGGACATCGAGAACCTACGGGTTGGATTGGCCCTGGCAGGTCTACCAGGATAGATGTCAGGGCGGACCCCGCGCTCCCCATTGCTGGGAGCGCATCCTGGTGTCGATCGCCGGCGGCTGGTGCCGCTGATGGAAGAACCCCGTCCACAAACGCGGACAGCTCGACGCTTGCTGCGGGATTTTGCGCTTTGCTGTCGTAGCTTTTGGGCAAGGCGCCGGCCGATCCCGCCAATCAGTCAGCGGCGCCGTTAATGGCACGGAGAGCGCAGCACCAGAACTGGTAAGTGGACCGGTGCTCCATCGGTGATATTTTGGTCAGGCGGGTGGCATGTCGACGCGGAGTTGTCGCGTGGCCAGAACACCGAAAAGGCATTGAAGTTCCAGAATCACCAACTCCAAAAGGACTTGAAGTCTACCCGGGACCGACGCCGAGAGCACTTGAAGCTCAAACGCACGATCGCAATCTGGCAGTGTCGATCAGGTGGGCAAAATCGCTGAGCGGGCCGGCCAGCGATCTTTGCGTGGCCTGCAGCCTGAATGCCTATCTCCTCACAATCTCCAATGATGCCAACACTCAGACTGGTGTCGTAAGCAAGTGGTCGAGGATGCCGGTAGCCCGGACACATGCGTCGTCTTGCCGGAAACCGACGAGCATTATCGCGTTCGCTACGCCTTTCTGCAGGTGCCCATAAGCGACTATTGGCTTGACGGCGTGGCCCGCGACAATCCGGATGACGGTCGTGGCGGCTATTTCATCAGGCCGCAGGTGGTCGATCGCAAAACTTGGGAAAGGTCGCCGCTGAGGTTCGTCTTTGTTCCCTCAGCTATTCACGCAGTGATCCATTCGAACGACAAGACGGTGATAGAGGAATTCGATCTGACCAGGCAATAGCAGTCGCACCATTTAGATTTGGACCGGCATCCATCGGATGCCATGGCCTTCAGGGGTCTCCAGTATGCAGATCAAAAACCAGCGGCTGGTCGTCGAATTTGGTGATCGTGCGGGCTTCGTTCATGCAACGGGTGGGGACAAGGCTATTGTCCCCGTGTCATTCACCGTTTTGATGCTGAAGCAGGATGTGGAATTACCTGGAGGGTTCATCGAGAAGATTACCCTCGCCCCACCCACTCTCGCCATTGGGTTTGACGTCGATGTTGGCAGGGCCCTCCATTGGATCAGGCCATTCCACTGAGCCCGGGCGATATCTATAACACCCCTTGGGAGTTGCAGAGAGAAAGCGCTTTCCACCTTCCGCGCTACCCCTACCCTTCCGAACCGTTCATGGAGACGAGGTTTCATGGCCATATTGAAATCTGGCCGTCGATCCGGTGGCATGACGTTGAGACCACCAACGAAGCCGTGCTTTCCGCCAAGTATCCGGTTTCGCCATCGTCGGCCCTCTCAGCGGTTGACAAGATCGTTCGTCGCCGGCTGCGGTACGTGTTCGATCGCTGACGTCGCGGGACTACCGCGGCTGCGCAGCCGGCGGCAGAGGTGCCGAGCATCGCGACACCCGGGCCAAGCCACGTCGAGGATGCGCCCGTCCTCTCTGAGGGAACTGAGATCTGATCATCGTAGTCTCTCGGGCTAATTGAGAGACCGTCGTCGGTGGGAACCATCCATTGCATAGCGTCAACTGAGTGCTCCTCTGAGCGCCGCATTTGGGACGATCACGCCAGCCCACAGTTTTTCTTAGAAGCCGGCAGTGGTCACAGTGCACGACGCCCCCTTGTCATTCAAGCGCGGACGAAGGTCTCCCCACGCCCGCGCTTGATGAGTTTGAAACGAGGTCCGAACGATGCCTAATGCGAGAGGAATTTGAACGGCTCGGTGGCGACGAACTTGTCCGAAACCTCGCCGGCAAGGATCGGTCGGCCCTTGAGATCGAGCCTGCTCGGCTTCCCATCGGGCGCCAGGTTCAACTTGGCGATGTCCACCCAGAAGATCGACGGGCTATAGGCGGATTCGAAATAATATCGCTTGGCACCGATATCGGAGACCGACCGCCAGATCGTTGCCGCGATGTTCGGTTTGGTGGGGTCGGCGAGGCCGAGCGGCGTCGAGATGGTTCGGATCAGGGAGAAGGCGGTGGCAACTGCCAGGCTGGGATCCTTCTCCTTCGGTGCCACTGCAAGGTTCCAGTTCATGCGGACAAACCGGTCGGCGGAGCCGATCGTGCCGGGCAGGAATGTGAGGCCGTTGACGCCGCGCCAATAGCTCTCGATCGCCAACTGGTCGTCGAAGGTCGGCGAATTGGTCATCACGGTGTATTTCCGGTCATGGTGGATGACGAGCTTGCCGGCGATGTATTCGAAGATCGCGCTGTCGCCCGACGCGTCGGCGATGGAGAGATGGCCGCCGGCTTTCTTGCCACCGGGAAGCTCTGGCGCGACGATGGCGAAGGGCTCTTTCTTCAGAGCCCCGACCGCCTCGTCGACGGTTTTGAAGTTGTCGAGCACATATTGCGTCCAGGCGCCCACGGAGATCAGCGGCTTGCCCGACGCTTTGGCATCGCCATAGTCGAACTCGACGAGGTAGAGCGTGTTGGCCACGAGGCCGGCCTCGTTCATGCCCTCGACCGTTGCGATGTTGTAGAAGGACGAAATCACTGAGCCATAGCTGGACGTCCACTTGATCGAGCCCTCGCCGAGGCCACCGTCCCGCTGCATCCCTCGGGGGAAGGACCACAGGTCCGTGCCGGGATCCTCTGCCCAATCCATGGAACGGCCGACGATGAAGCCGTTTGTGCCTGTCTCGTAGATGAACCGCGTACAGGCACCCGCCGGAATGCTCATGACTATGCTCGCGGCGCAAGCGATCGCGCCGAGTCGACGAAGAACCGTCATCGCTCGTAATCCCCTCAACTTCGATTGCAAGAAATCATCTTGGCGACGCTATGTTATCGGTCGCGCCCGTTGCTTACATCAACGAATTCTATATTGCGAGCGTCGATTTGGTGCACTTCTTGGTGCCGTCGAGGTGCCGATGCAAGCCGATCGCTTACCGCCGACATCGTCAACGAAGTCTGGCAGATGCCGCTTGAAGAGCCGAACTCGTGCCCGCCGATCGGGTAACGGCGGCAAAAGGTCTGGCCAAACCATTCGAGCAGGATTGGCAGCCGGCCGTTAACGCCGTTCACATTGAAGCTAGCGATTCGTGTCAGCTGCCCGCCTCCTCGGTTCCTCTCGCTCCCTGCACGTGCCGATCTTCTTTCACGTGATGAGCGCCATGCGCGGCACGACGGCGTTTCAGAGTGTGCCGCTAAACCCCGGGACGTCTACGCGTCACCGGTGTTCTCACTCGCGGCTACCGTGCAAGCCGGCGATCCGAGCAGTGTTAGCGTTGCCATTGGCGATTTCTTCTTCGCACCCGCAAATGTCGCCGTCGGTGTCGGCGGGCAGGTTGTCTGGACCAACAATGGGCCAAGCCAGCACTGCGCGGTCGAGCAGTGTGGCGCAAATCTGGGCTCCTACTGCTTCGACGGCCGGATCGTTTATCGGCAACACCCCAACGATCGTAGCGCACGCGGGGCGGCGGATTCGATGGCACGTTTTCAACCTCGACCTCAGCATGAACTGGCATAACTTCCATACCACGCGCAGCGGTGACGCTTCGCCGATGAGACCATCGACGTTCGCGGGATAAGTCCGGCCAAATCGTTCATGGTTGAAACCAGGGCACCGCCGGTGTTCCTGTTGTCGCCGAAGCTCGAGAGGCTCTGGCCCTGGTCAATGTGGGCAGGCCTGGTGGCCGCGATGGCCGCATCCCGTTGGTCGATGGCACGCGTCAATGTTTGGCGGCGCGAAGCTCCAGGGCCCTGGCATAGCGCGTCAGCGGGTAGCACAGTACAAAGTAGATGACCGCGACGAGCCCGTAGACAGTAAACGGCCTGAAGGTCGCATTGTTGATGGCGTTGGAGGTTCGCACTAGCTCCTCAAATCCGATAATCGATGTCAACGCCGTGCATTTGATCAACTGCACCAGAAAGCCAACGGTCGGAGCACGGGTGATGGCGAAGGCTTGCGGCAGGACAATCAACCGCAACTCCTGGATATA
This sequence comes from uncultured Alphaproteobacteria bacterium, assembly GCA_963791325.1. Classification (GTDB taxonomy): domain Bacteria; phylum Pseudomonadota; class Alphaproteobacteria; order Rhizobiales; family Rhizobiaceae; genus JBEVJK01. The sequence goes on from CAWBRU010000016.1 coordinate 223,730, forward strand.
GTGCAATCCGAGGCTGGCTCCCGCGTCCCATTGCCCACGCGGGAGCGCCTGCACACCGCCGCGCCAAATCTCGGCAAGAAAGGCGCTGGCGAAGAAGGTCAGGCCGAGCACAGCTGCCGTCCATGGCTCGATGCGAAAGCCGAGCATCGGCAGGCCGAAGAACATCAGGAAAAGCTGCATCAGCAACGGCGTGCCCTGAAACAGGCCGATGTAGGTTTGCGCCGCTCGGCTTACCCAGTTCCGGGCCGAGATGCGAGCCAAAAGAATGGCGACGCCGACCACCGCGCCGCCGACCAGGGCGACCACCGAAAGCAGAACCGTCCAGCGGGTGGCCAGTAGAAGGTTTCGGACGATGTCCCAGAGGGTAAACTCGATCATGACACGCCGACTCCAAGGACGCGGCGGCCGCCCGCCACCAGCGCGCGGCGTACCGCCAACGACAGGCAGAGATAGACCAGGGTCACGACCAGATAGGTCTCGAAAGCGCGAAATGTGCGGGCCTGCAGCATGTCGGCCTCGTAGGTGAGCTCGCGCACCGCGATCTGCGACACCACCGCCAATTCCAGCATCATGATGACGATCTGGCTGGTGAGCGCCGGATAGATCACCATCATCGCCTGCGGCAACACAATTTTGACAAACACCTGGCGGGGCGACAGGCCAAGGGCCAACGCCGCCTCGCGCTGGCCGCGCGGGACGGCGTCCAGCCCGGCGCCGACGATCTCGGTGGTGTAGGCCGCCATATTGAGCGTCATGGCGAGGATGGCCGCAATGATTGGATCGAGCCGCACGCCAAGCGTCGGCAGGCCGAAGAAAATAAAGAACAGCTGCACCAGAAAGGGCGTGTTGCGCACAACCTCGACATAGGCCGCTATTGCATCGCGCAGCCAGCGGTGCCGACTGCGCCGCCCGGCGGCGCCCAAGATGCTGAGAACGGTGCCGATCAGGGTGGTGACCACAATCAGCAGCAGCGTCATCGCCGCGCCGCGCGCGATGCCCGCGGCACCCTCGACCAGCCAGCCGAAGTCGAGACCGTAGCCCAACGGGAGCCTGTTTCAGTCCTTGAGGTTCTCGGGGTTGAGCTTCACCTTTAGCCAAGCTTGCGAACTCGCATCGAGCTTGCCGTCGGCGAGCATCTTAGCGATCGCATCGTTGATGGCCTTCTTCAGCCGTTCCTCGTTCTTGTTGAGCCCGATATGCGAGGGCGAGGTCATCAGCTGGAACTTCTGCTCCGGCTTCAAGTCCACTTGCTGGGCCAGGACCTGTGCGCCGACATCATTGCCGACCACCATGAGCTGGGTCTGACCGGAGATAAAGGCCTGGATCACCGCGTTGTAGTTGTCGAAGCGATGGATGTCGGCCGAAGCGGGCGCACCTTCAGTGAGCGAAGTGTCCTCCAGCGTGCCGCGGTTGACCGCGATCGACTTATCGGCCAGGTCCGCCTTGTCTTTCACCTCGAGCGCGGCCGGGCCGATAACGGCAATATAGTAGGGTGCGTAAGCAGCGGCAAAGTCGATGACCTCGGCGCGCTCCTTCGAGTAGCCGACGCTCATCAGCATATCGACGCGCTTTTCCGTGAGATAGGGAATGCGGTTCTGACCGGTAACGGACACCGGGTTCAGCTTCACCTTGAGCGTATCGGCAATGTATTGCGCGACATCCATGTCGTAGCCCTTAAGGCTCATGTCGGCACTGGCCGAAGAGAAGGGCGGGAAGTCGGCAAACACGCCGACATTGATCTGGCCGGCGGCGGTGATGTCATCGATGGCGTCTGCATGGGCGAGGGTGACCCCGGCAAAGAGCGCCATGGCCAGCAGCGACGTACGAAAAGCTGTCTTCATGTCTCGTGTTCCTTCCAAAATGTTGAGCGTCCGACCCGGCTGCGGTTTGTTGGTTGGGTCCGCCGACCCTGCGTCGCCGGTGCAGTTCGGCTATCAAACCTTGCGACGGTACCCGATCGGTTGGTGGCAAACTTCTGTGAAGACGTGCCAGTGCCTCGCTGTGATAGGTCCAGTGTCAAGGCATTTGCGCATCGGCGAAAATACGACGCGAGTGCCAGAGCAAGGCCGCTTGCACCAGTTAAAGCGTTATGCGGGGCCTCTCAGCGCCGAAGCTTGTTGCTCCGACCTTCGAGATAGGCGAACCCGAGGCGGGCATCGTTGATCTCGGTCCTCCTCTCGTTTCTATTCTGCCACCGGCATACCAAGCCAGTGCTCGTATTCCATGTAGTGGGCCGTATCGTCGGCCTGCCTTGCGCCGAGCAGCTTGCCAACGACATACAGCGACATGTCGATGCCTGCCGAGACGCCCGCCGAAGTGACGATCCGGCCGTTATCGACCCAGCGCTCGTCAGGATGCTGCACCGTGTTCGGCGCGACCGCCTTTAGCTCCTCAAACGCTGTGTGATAGGTCGTCGCCGCCAGCCCTTCGAGGAGCCCCGCCTTGCCAAGCACCAGCGCGCCAGTGCAGACCGACAGCGTCATGTCGGTCATGCTGTCGACCTTCTTGATCCAGTCAAGTACCGCCTCGTTGTAAATGATCGTCCGCACGCCGCGTCCGCCGGGAACCAGCAAAATGTCGGGATCTGGGCAGTCGTAAATTGAATAGCGCGGGTTAACGCTCAAGCCGTTGCGCGCCGACACTGGCTCAGACTTCTCGGCGACGGTGTAGACGAAAAACGGTGGCTCAGGATCATCCTGGCGCGTCGTGGCAAAGACCTCATACGGCCCTGCGAAATCGAGGATTTCGACTTCATCGAAGATCAGAATAGCGACATTGCGGCGGCTCATGCGGACCCTTCTCACGTTACGCTAGCCCAGATCGACGGTTATGGTGATAGGCAAAAGCAAGGTGCCAGGCGCACGCTGTTATGGTCCGTGGCACGACACCAGGCTAAGGCAACACGTTGAGCAGTCAAGGCAGATTGGATCGAGGCGGCAGAGCCGAGGGGGCTATTGCTCAAATCAAGGAGAGTTGTCGGCGCGTTAGGTTGTATAACCCGCGCTCGCCGCAGCGCGCCCGGTTCAGCCAGGAAATTCGGGACGCCGCTCCAAATTCGCGTTCAGAGCGTGTGACATGCAGGCCAGAATCCGCGCAGTCGCCGCGTTGCAGAACGTGATCGCGTCGTTGACCTCCACAAGCCGTCGTCGAGGAGGTGGCCCCCCACAAATTCGCCCGCGCCCCCGTCCGCCGAAGTGCCCCCGGGTTGGCCAGCTGGCATGAGCGGAGCTGGTACCCGCTCGCCATTGGCTAAGCGTCGCAGCGGCGTAAACTCCACCAACAAGGCGGGGTAAATCGGGCTGGAGCAGAAGTCGCACTTCCTCACCGCCTTGCAGCTGTGGACGCCCGTCGGCATCTCCTCCATGCTGCGCCAACCACTGGTTGCATAGTCTGTGATGACGGAAACCCGACGCCGCGAGCCATCCCGCCAGTCGGCAGCCAGGGAGAAGCATGAATGCGTCCCCTTTGGGCAGAATCGATGGTTCTTCCCCACAGGTCTGCCTTCGCTGTTGCCTGAGCCAAGGCGGATATGCGTCCCGGCACCAGGCGGCCCCGGGGTCGATCCCGGTGGCGGAGGTAGGGGGCAATGTGGGGTCCGACCGGCCAGAAGGCGCTGGCCTGCCCTCGCGTCGCCCCGAGTAAGAAGCGTCCGATCCGGCGGCACTTGACGACCTGACTAGCCGCCCGATGTCTTAGCGCGGCCGGCCGATGTTGCACCGTCGGCAGCGACCGCTCAGCCAAGCGCCAAGAGGCTCGCGTCATGGCCAAAGCCAAGCATATACCGGATGCGCTGCGCGAACTGGATGCGCTTGACAACATTGACCAGGCCGGGGCGCATATGTTCACCAATCAGCAACTGATCTTGACCCTGAGTGACGCGAGCAGAGCCGCAAAGGCCAGCATGGCGCTAGTCGCGACCTATAATCGCCTCACCGTAGCTCGATCTCTCATGGTGTAGGCAACCGAGAAGATTTCGGCATGAGGACGACGCCAATCGCATCGTTGAGCTCGGGTTGCGTTGGCGCATCTCAGCAAACGGTGCTTCATTGTGTAGGAATACGCTCAGCGAGCCGACGCGGGCCGGCAGGTGGTCCTTACGCGTCTGGGTCGAGGCGAGATGCGCTCCGGACGACGGCAACTTTGTTTGCAACTACAGCTATCATGAGCTTTGCAAGATCTTGGAAACGTTGAAGAAACGGCTGCCCTCCTGGGGCTCTCGTCGATACATCAAAGGCCTTGCGAGAGCAGTCCCAATTGAGCCGCCATCATTTCGAGGGAGACAAAAGCGCGGGACCGAGGCATAGGCCTGGATGAGCCACGTGATGCAATCGGGGAGCTCTCAAGAAGGCATCGGGGCTTGACGAAAAATAGCCCCCGATACCGGAGGAATGGGCCCATATGGAACGATACTGATCCCACTCTGGTGCGGATACACGTCCCTCCAGGCAAGACAACTACTGCAAGTTCATTCGGTGCGACCGCACCCGAGCCTTTCGCCGTGGTGGGATCGAACCGTTGCCGAGCCGATCGGCCGTGATGGAGATCGGATTGAACATGGCGATCGCTCCCAACCGCTTTGACTCAGAAAAGTCGCGGGTGCCCTATCCTAGCACAACTCCAGGGCAGATCTTACCCCAGCTAAGGCCGAGCGGCGGCTATCGAACGCTGTTGGTCGGGCCCGCCGTCGCTGTTCGATTGAGTGCCGGGTCGGGTCCTAGGCTTTGTCCTCGTATTTAAAGGAGACGCTCACCCTGGCACGGTAGGCCTCTACCTTCCCGTCCTTGAGCTGGAGGTCGAGTTTCACGACCTCCGCGATGCGCAAGTCACGCAAGCTACTCGATGCGCGTTCGACAGCGGCGCGCGCGGCGTCGTCCCAAGACCTGGTGCTCGTGCCGACTAGTTCAATGATCTTATAGACGCTATTCGACATAGGTTCCTCCCGTTTGATCGCTCGAACCTGCGTGGCCTTCCCGCAGCTTGTCCACTCGGAGGCTGCTTGCGAGCCTATTTCCGGCAAACTCAAGTGCCGCGGAAGCATAACTCCGCCTTGAGGCGTTGTCGAAAATTGTCGAGTGGGTTGAGCCTAGGCCTTGTGCTATTCGACCGCCAGCTGGCTCTTGCGATAGTTACAACGTCGTTACCAAGGGAGGTCGGCGTTCAGGCTGTCATGGGCCCTTTCGCGGCGGAGGCACGATTTCGAGTCCGGTTGGGCGTGTGATGAAATCAGCAACTTAGCGTCATGAGCGGCCGGCCTGCCGCGCGCGACGGCGAGGCCGAGCAGCTACCGTTGGCGCTTCTCTTGAATAGCGGCTATCCGGTCGGCCTGGGCGCCAATTGGACGTTAGAGCGGTTCACGTTTTGACGGAAGCGTATCCAGCATTTGCGAGATAGCTCTGGCATTCGCGGGGTTCGATTGTTTCGACCAGGTGGCCGATGTGGCGCCAAGTGTCTTCGACGGTGCGCGTCTGGGCGACCCGCATCCAGTGCTTGATCTTGGCGAAGGTTTGCTCGATCGGATTGAGATCGGGAGAATAGGGCGGCAGGTACCAGAGCCGCGCGCCGGCGGCCCGGATCATCTGTCTGATGGCAGCCGACTTGTGTGAGCCGAGGTTATCCATGACGACGATGTCGCCGGGTTTCAGATTGGGGACGAGCTACTGCTCCACATAGGCGCGGAAGCATTGGCCGTTGATCGGACCGTCGAAGACGCACGGAGCGGCAAGCCGGTCGCAGCGCAAGGCGCCGAGGAAGGTCAGCGTGCGCCAGTGGCCATGCGGGGCGAAGCTGCGCAGGCGCTTGCCTCTCGGTCCCCAGCCGCGTCGCGGAGCCATGTTGGTCTTGATCCAGGTCTCGTCGATGAAGACCAGCCGCCGCGGGTCGAGGCCGGCTTGCCAGGATCTCCAACGCTGCCGTCGGCGGGCAATGTCGGAGCGGGCCTGCTCAAGGGCGAACAGCGTTTTTTTGAACCGCAGTCCCTCGCGCCGCAGGAACAGCCAGACCGCGTTGTGCGAGACCTTCACCCCGCGATCCGCCAGTTCGTCCTTCAGACGATGAAGCGACAGATGTGGGGTCTGGTTGATCCGCTCCACGATGAAGGCGCGATGCGGCTCAAGCACGCGCTTGCGATGCCCGCCCATCTTGCCGGGCGCCACCGAGCCGGTCGCGCGATGGCGCTGCGACCACTTCACCACCGAAGAAACCGCAACGCCGAACCGCGCCGCAACCAACCGGCAGCTATCGCCGGCCAAAACCGCCGCCACAACACGCTCACGGAGATCGGTCGAAAGGGCTCGCGTCATCCGATGCTGGCCTCCACTCCAGCCAGCATCGTAAATCACAAAATCCGAAACACCGGAATCTGGAGGCTTCTGTGAGGCCGCATGCTCGACGGAGCCGCCTGGCAGGACGTCGGACCTCATTGTAAGCCGGATTGAACGAAGCCGCGGGGCAGGACTGGCACTATGGGGATTGTAGCCCGGAGCAGCGGCCGGGATAGTCTTCGCCAGATTGATGAAGGGCTTTCGGGATGCGATGACGGCGAAGGAGGCCACGATAGAGGACAGAATCTTGATGGCGGGTGCCGCCGGTCAGATTGCTGTGCCCCTCATCACCAGCCTGGCTGCTTCCACCCTTCTGCGATGGGCCAAGAGTTGGCGTTCCGGCGTCCATGGTGACGGATGCTGGGCATAGCGATGAGGACACACTGGGCGCGATCATGAGGTGTCGCTCCAGAAAGGGCTCGGCGGCGCCTGTCCGCACCGCCAGATGGCGAGGGTGATCATCGGTCCTCCGCAGCATAGGCAGCGATGCACTGATGCGAGGGGTGCGGCGGCGGCGGTGCTTTCGGCATCCGGTTCGAGATTGTTCTGTTGCGGGTTGGCCAGCAGGCTGCGGCACAGCTCGAGCCTGGTGGTGCGATGACCATTGGCGAGGAAGCCATAGTGGCGGATGCGATGGAAGCCGTCCGGTAAGGTGTGCAGCAGGAAACGACGGATGAACTCGTGGGCGTCGAGCGTCATGATCCTCGTCCTGCCGCCATGACGAGTATCTCTCCAGCGGAACGCGACGCGATCGTCGTCCATGCTGATCAGCCGGGAGTTGGCGATGGCGACGCGATGGGTGTAGCGGCCGAGATAGGCCAGCACCTGTTGCGGCCCGCCGAAGGGCGGCTTGGCGTAGACGACCCATGCGAGGCGACGGACCTCGGCCAACAGGCGGGTGAAGGCGGCTGGCTCGGCCAAGCCGGCGAGATCGCCGAAGAACTTGAGGCTGTCCGCATCGAAGGCGGCGCGCAGCGCCTCCAGAAACAGCCGCCGAAACAGATGCGACAGCACGCGTACCGGCAGGAAGAAACCGGGTCGGCAGGAGATCCAGCGCGTGCCATCGAGGGACAGGCCGCCGCCCGGCACGATGCAATGCAGGTGGGGATGATAGGTGAGGGTCTGGCCCCAGCTGTGCAGCACCGCGATGAGGCCGATCTCGGCGCCAAGATGCCTGGGATCGGCGGCGATCATGCGCAGCGTCTGGGCCGCTGCCTTGAACAGGATGGCGTAGACTATCGCCTTGTTCTGGAAGGCGATCGCGGCGATCTCGGCCGGCAGGGTGAACACCACGTGGAAGTAAGCAACCGGCAGGAGCTCGGCCTGCCGCGCGGCAAGCCAGTCCCGGCAGGCCTGGCCTTGGCACTTCGGGCAGTGACGGTTGCGGCAGGAATTGTAAGCCACACGGATCGCCCCGCAGGACCGGCAGCCCTCGACATGGCCGCCCAGTTCGGCCCTTCGGCACAGCTCAATCGCGCTCATCACACGCCGCTCGACACGTCCGAGATGACCGATATTGACCTGCCGATATGCCTCGCCATGGCGGCGGAAGATATCCGCCACCTCCAGTCTCGCCGGCATGGGCGGACCGGATCAGCCCGGCGGCACCACCTCGATGTTCAGCCGGTCGAGCGGGCTCGTCGTGCGCCGGATCAGGCCGTTCGAGACCTTGGTGTAGCGCGCCGTCGAGGAAAGATTGTTGTGACCAAGCAGCACCTGGATGATGCGGATATCGGTGCCGTTCTCGAGCAGATGCGTGGCGAAGCTGTGCCTGAGCGTGTGCACCGTCACGCGCTTGTCGATGCCGGCGGCGGCTCGTGCCGAGCGGCAAGCCGAATACAGCACCTGCACGTCGATGGGACGGCTCACGTCCCGGCCGGGAAACAGCCAGCCCTGCGGCTTCGCCAGACGCCAGTAGACCCGCAGGATGCGCAGAAGCTGCGCCGACAGCATCACGGTGCGGTCCTTGCCGCCCTTGCCATGCTCGACACGGATCACCCCGCGACCGCTGTCGATGTCACCGACCTTCAGCCCGACGGTCTCCGAGGCGCGAAGACCTGCTGCGTAGGCCGTCGTCAGGGCCGTGCGCGTCTTCAGGCTCGGCACCGCCTCCAGGAAACGGACAACCTCGTCGGTGCTGAGAACTACCGGCAGCGTGCGCGGCGAGCGGGCATACACGATCCGCTCCGGAATCTCGGCATGGCCCAACGTCACGCCGTAGAAGAACCGCAGCGCGCACACAGTCTGGTTCAGCGCCGGCCATGAAATCCCCTGAGAAACCAGATGCACCTGGAAGGCGCGGACGTCCTCAAGTCCGAGCCGCTCCGGAGAGCGGCCGAAATGGCGGGAAAACTTTGCCACCGCGTGCACGTAGGATCGCTGCGTGGCCGGCGACAGATTGCGGATCGTCATGTCCTCGATCATGCGCCGGCGAAGAGGGCTCAACTCGGCCATCTCAATGCTCCTGTTCCAAAGATTGCGCTTCAACAGCCGCAATCGTTCAAAACAGAAGCTTCACCCGCAAACCGACCCGCCAAATGCCGCGTCAGCGGCTTCGTTCAATCCCAACGATTCAATTAATCCGTGAACCACTCTAGAGCCGCAAGCGAAGCTCTTTTCACCACCGGCTGAACATCTCGGATTTCAACGACGGCACTGCCGGGGTCGGCTGCTCCGACACCGGATCCTTGCCCCGTCGAAGCACGCTGACGCAGCGGGCTCACGAACGGCGCAAAAAAGGCGATGCCCCCGCGATCGCGGCCTCGAATGGTTGCCAGCAGGGGCTCGGTTCGGGGTAACCCAGCCTACCAGATCGAACAACGGGCGACTTTCTACAGCTCCTACGGCAAACGTCAATTATGAGAGCACATTGTGCCGATCCCCAGGGTAGGCAAGATCTCTTTCAGGTAGGTCGATGAAGTAGCCGAAATCGCTGGAGTCACACTCCTGACTAGCTTAGCCGTAAGCGGACATCACGCTGCACCTATAGATTTCCCCTGGTCTGCCAGTTAGAGAGTTCGCCTTGAACGTCCTTCTTCGATGACGAGTTCAGTGGAGCAGGCTGGAAGATGCCCATTACTTGACGACCTACGACCCTCGTTTATCAAGGGGAGCTGGCCTGAAGCGTACGGCTAAGTCGGCAAGCAACCTGGCACCAAAGCCAGAGCACCCAGCTGGATGCCAAGTGCGATCCTCATCGGTCTGGGCAGTTCCGCATATATCGAGGTGCGCCCACGGAAGTTCGCCGACGAATTGAGCGAGAAACAGCGAGGCCAATATCGCATCCGGCTTACCCACAGGCGCGCAGTTCCGGAGATCAGCAACGCCAAATTCGAGCATCTTTAAATACGGCTTGTAGAGCGGCAACTCCCAGACCGGTTCTCCGGTCGTTTCGGCTGAAGCCTTGACTTGTTCGACAAGAGCTTGGTTGTTACCAACCAGTCCAGCTAGATCGGAGCCCAGGGCGCGTAGACACGAACCGGTGAGAGTTGCGATGTCAACAATGGCGTCGACTTTTTCTTCCGCAGCCAGCGTCAGAGCGTCGGCCATAACCAGGCGGCCCTCGGCATCGGTGTCCACCACCTCAACCTTAGTGCCGCCCCTCATAGTCAACACATCGCCCAGGGCCATCGCACTGCCTGACGGCATGTTGTCGGTACACATCAGAAAACCGGTGACTCCAGTGGGCGCATCCAAGTCCGCCAAGATTGAGACCGCAGCCAGGACAGCGGCTGCACCAGACATGTCGTTCTTCATTTGCGCGTGTACCGGATCACTCGGCTTTAGGCTGATACCCCCGGAATCGTACATTATGCCTTTTCCGACAAATGCCAGGCTGCCCATGGGCGCTGCCGGCTTATAGCTGAGCTTAACCATGCGGGGAGGCTCGACACTGCCGGCATTCACCCCGAGCAAACCACCACAACCAAGTGCAATCAGAGCATCTTTGTCGAAGATCTCTACACCGAACCCCTTTTGCTTTCCGATTGCCACGGCAATGTCAGCGAAACGCGATGCATTCAAATGACTATGTGGCGTATTAGCGAAATCGCGCGCCAGCATCTGCGCGCCCGCGAACAAATGGCCGCGCCTGGCCCCGCTTCTGGCCAGCTCCAGCGCATCAGTTTCCACAACAACGGTTAGTTCGCCAAGCTGCGTCGCTTTCGCTCTACGCCGGAGCGGGTTGTAAAGGTAACGCGCAAGCAGAATACCTTCGGTGGCCGCCCGCGCCGCTTCTTCGACATTTAGCACCGGGCTGACGCCCAGTTTCAGGGCTACAGCTGAATGGGATGACACACTGCGCGCGAAAACCGCCGCAGCGTCCCTCAGGCCCGAGGCATCGAGATTCGAATACTTCCCCACACCTACGGCCACCAAAACTGGGCCGTCGGGCGACGCTAGAACGAGGGCAGATCCTATTTTTGCATCGAAGCCGGCCGCCTCAAGCCGGTCGCGGCCTATGCCGAGTTCATCCGGGACCGTCCCATTCCTGGCGACCAGAATGCCGTATGCAGTGGCCGATGCCGGCGGCGATGAGCTTGCGGTGACCACAACTCTCGAAGAAGGATCGAGAGACGGTGTGACCAGCAGATTGTGGTCTGGGTTGCGAGAGGCCATTTTGGAACTCCCCTGACGGAATCAGAACCAGCGCTATAAAATCGCACCGATCGAGAGCACGACGACGATGACGACGACTAAGATGCCCATCAATGGGAGGATGAATTTGACATACTGGTCGAAACCTACTTTGGCGAGTGCAAGCCCGGCGATCAGGATTGCATTGATTGGAAGAATGAGACGGAGCCAGCCGCCTGCGGCTGCCCATGTCGTAATCACTAATGACCTGTCGATTCCCGCGAAATCACCCAGGGGTGCGAGGACCGGCATGGTGAGCGCCGTTCCCGCTGCTCCCCCGCCCACGAGGAAGGAGAGCGGCAGGGACACGATGAATGTGAGCATGACAAACACGATATTCGACGTGCCGGTTACCAACCCTTCCATCGCGTTGAGAACGGTGTCGATGGTCTTTGTGTTGGTCATTATCACCGATACGCCCCGCGCCAAAGTGACGAGGAATGCAGGCCCAGTGAAATCGACGACGCCTTTGATGACGGCTCGGGCAGTCCCGGCTTCGCCCAAGCGTCCAACTGCGCCAATAACGATCGCCATGACGAAGAAGAGTGCCGACAACTCAGGGAGCCACCAGCCAAGTTCCCACGAAAACGCGGCGCCAGCGATGGTTTCGTGCGTCTCGGGGTCTACCAGGGTGTTGTTGAGTATGGCGCCCCACGGAATGATTGAGAATGTAAGCAGTACAAACGTAAACGCAACAAGAGCAATAATCAGCTTGTGACGCCCCGTCAGGGGTTCTGGAGCCTGCGCATCGGCTTGGGCAAGTGCTGCATCGTCGGCGCTGATGCCGGAGAGCGATTTTGAGGGATCGGCCTTCACCCGCTTGGCGTACCACAACGTGTAGGCAATAGTTGCCGCCAGCACGAGCAGCAGCAGGAGCAGGCGCAGGCCAATGCCATCAGCAATCGTGACGCCGGCTTTCGAGGCGCCAATGCCGATGACGAACGGGTTGATGGTCGAGCCCAGCGACCCTACGAATGGAGCTACCGATACGACCGCCACTGCCACCATCCGGTCATAGCCGAGAGCAATCATCAGAGGTACCATCAATGCATAAAGACCGAGTGTCTCGTCACTCCACGCCATGACGGACCCGAGGATGGCGAACAGCACGCTGAGCACCACGATGAGCAGCGGCCCGCGCGCACGAAAACGATAGGCAAGATGGTGAATGCCAAGGTCGAGTGCCCCAGTAGAGAACACCACGGTCATGAAGCCGCCGATCGCGAGAATGAAAAGAAACACCTGCACAGAACCGAACATCGACTCCGTGATTAAACGGGCCGACTTGGCCGGTTGCAGGATTTTGGATCCCGTACAATCCGTTGATGGGAGCCAGAAGCAAGTCCCGAACGCGATCACCAAAGTCAAGCGGCGATGGGATGGTCTTGAACGAACCGGCTATTGGGCTGCCGCTCGCGTCCACTTGATATTGGCCCGAAGGAATAAGGAACGCAGCGATCCAGACTGCAATTAGGACAAGGACGAGAATTGTAATCGGAGCTGGAAAGCTTGATTTTTTGGCTTCGACCGGATGAGCCGACATGTTATGGGTTGATGTCGTCGTTGCCGGTTCACCCATGGCTTAGCCCGCCTTGCTATGAAATCCGTAGAAGCAACTCAAGTCGACTTACAGTCTGGCATACCTTAGCCGCGTTATGCATCGTTTTCTATTGGTAATTTCAGCTCGACACTTGGCTCAACCTGCATCAAATCTTTTGGGGAGTTGGCTGGTTAGGACCGAGCCGGGCGAATGCGGGTCAAATGTCGCTCGTATGAGTTCACTGCCTCTGTACCCTTCAGCGCAAGCCCAGATCAGCGGCACGACAAGCGACGCTGACGATGAAGAACCAGATCAGGAGCGGCAGCCCGAGCTTCCAATACTCGCCGAATTGATAGCCGCCCGGCCCCATCACCATCAGGTTGGTCGGCGTCGCGATCGGCGTCAGGAACGCGCCGGCGGCGGCCACCGCCCTGCTCATCAGCACCGGCCGCGGTGACACGCCCATGCCGGCGGCCGCTGCGATCCCGATCGGGATGACGATCAGCGCCGTGGCGGTGTAGCCTCGAGCTCGGCAAGCCGCTCCCCGATCCCCGTAGCTGCACCATCGGGCCTAGCCGGCTGCTGGGCCTCGTCGATCGCCTGCCGTCGCTCGACGTCGGCGAGCTGCGCCTCGCTGACGGCGGCCTTGTGCTCGGCAAATTCCAGCTCCACCCTCCCTTGCTGCTCGGCAAGCGGGACAACAGCGGGTTCATTAAGTTCGTCGACTTCGCCAGGCTCGGACTGAGGCTGAGGCAACGCGGCTATGGCGGGCCCGAGCCGCGGTGCGCGTTGCTTGGTGTGCTCCGCGACGGAGATCGGCCGCTTGTCGCTCGCCCCATCTGGGTTGGCGTTGCTGTTCTCAGTGATGCTGTCGCCATTGCCGCGATCTGGCCGTTCACTATCTCGAAGACAAGGGGATGCAAATGTCACAAATCGCTTGGCGGCTGGGTTTTACGCATGCCAGTGCGCTCAGCCATGCCTGTCGCCGCTGGTTCGGGAAGAGCCCCGGCGAGTACCGACGCGCCGCAGCTCCTCAAGGACCTCACCGAAAGTATGATCTTCTCTCGCAAGTCGTCTGGCGAGTGTCCTTTCGCTCATATTCAGCCTCTTGGCGACGACCTCAAATTGGGCCTTTCCGTGGGATGCGGCGCAAGTCCCGAGACCTGTGGTGAGCGAAGCGAACGGCGGTGGGCACGATCTTCCGGCCTGCCAGGTGCCTGCGTAGCCGAAGCAGGGAAACAATGAAGCACTCGGCCTGATGCCGGTCCCTGTGTCTCGCAACTCCGGTATAGGCAAAGCCTACACGACATTCCTTGCCATTGAAGACCGACATTGTCAGTGCTTCGTTGCTGACGCGAACATATCGCTCCAGCCGCCGCAGGGCGCCGCCCAGGTGATGGGATGAAGCGGCCACGTAGTAGAGCATTCCAAGTTCACGCAGGTCGAAGCTCTCGGCGATCCTGAGACCGATCCACTCATCCTTGGATGTCTCTGAGGCCAATTCCAGGAATTTGATCTGCGAACTCACGCTGATGCGCGCATCGTCGGTCAGGCTGCCAGCGGAGATCCGTGACTGCTCAAGCAGCGGAACGGGGTCCAATTGGCGCCTTTTGAGTTGCGCATAAGCCAGTCGAGCAGCCAGACCAGAGGCCATCGGCGTGGCTAGAGGTGACTTAGAGCTCCTATCCATCTGACCTTCACCGGCCCCCCTGCAGCTTGCCTGACCCTACCACGTCCGAGGGCTGCCAGCCACCGGTTGCGCAGCGCACGAGACTTGCGCGTTTGGATCCACACGTCAGCCCATGTTCGAGGACAGCAATACGAGAATAGTGAGCAGGCACCGTACACTGTTAGCCAAGATCGAAATGCCCAGGGCTCCCAGCGCACGCGCAAAAAAGGCGGCTCTCATGTCCGAGCGGCGGCCGCCATTCGATCAGACGTCGTCAAGCACACGCTGTTTCCGCAGATGTTCGATGAGGCCACCGCGCATCGCAACTTCGGTCATGGCCATGGTTTCGGACAGCAATGCGATCGCTAGGGCGGTCAGGTCCGCAGCTTCAGCGTCTGCCCTCTCTACTTCCCGCCGGAGCTTTGCTGCGCAGCTCGCCGAATTCAACCAGGGCTTTGGTCATGGATCTGGAGTGCGCCCCTCGAAGGCGACAGGATCAGGCGGCAGTTTTGACAGAATGCCGGGTGTGTTGATCCTCGAACTGCTGCGGGCTTAGATATCCAAGCGCCGAGTGTAGCCGGCGCTCGTTGTAGACCTGATCGATGAAGCGCGGTAGGTCGGCGGCGACATCCGCAAAGCTCTCGTAGGCCAAAGGGTAGACCGCCTCGACCTTCAAGGTTTTCATGAAGCTCTCCGCCTTGGCATTATCGTAGGGGTTGCCTCGACGACCCATCGAGCCGATGAAGCCGCGAGCGGCAAGTGCCTGCCGATAGGGCCCCGCCGCGTATTGCGAGCCCCTGACGCCCTTCTAAATGTCAAGGGGCGACGCGAGCCTGATCGATCTCCTTTTGCCGCTGGCCGATCAGGATGAACACCTCACGAGCGATGTAGCGTTTCAAGCACCGGATCACCTCAAGCTTGGGATGGCCCTCGGCCATGCGCTTTGCCATGTAGGCCTTGGTTCGCGGGTCAGTCCGGAGCCGCCCGATGGCAATGATGTGCAAGGCGCTGTTAGCAGCTCGATCACCGCCCCTGTTGAGGCGGTGACGCATCGTCTTGCCAGACGAAGCAGGAACCGGGCTTACGCCGCACAATGCCGCGAAGCTCGCTTCAGAATGCAGACGCTCCGGGTTATCCCCTGCCGTCAGGAGCAGCTGCGCAGCGCCTACCTGACCGATCGAGTTACGAGCCACCAGATTGGGGGCGAGCTCATCGACGATGGCGCCGATCATAGCGTCCAGGTCAGCAATCTCATCGTGCAGTTCGAGATAGCGGCGCCCCAACGACTTGAGACTGATCCTATAGGCGGAGATGACGGTGCGATAATCCGTCAGATCCGGTCGCCAGGCCGCCAAGGTCCTGACGAGT
>CAWBRU010000017.1:0-133331 GCA_963791325.1 uncultured Alphaproteobacteria bacterium
GGCACAAAGTTTGCTCGCGGTTTTCTCGATTAAGTGTTTCATTGCGGATCCCAAAAGCCAACACATGTAGTGGGGCAACGCGTCGACAGTCGCTTGCTGCCGCGCGGCAGACGTGGTGCACAGAACCAAACAGCAGTTGGCGCAACCCAACCACTGTTTCTGATTCAATTGTCGATTGACTTGGCCCCCGCCAGTCACGCGTAAATTAACAAAGCTTGCGATGTTTAACTTACGCTTTGCCGCCAATGTTTTGACGGCAGCTGCCAGACCGGGTCACTGGCGTGATCAATTTGCTCTGTGCACGTTGACAGCAAAGCGGGATTCTTCCCGGTTCCACCTATGTCATGAGTTACGTTCGCCGGATTGGATCAGTTCCGACATTTCCGTGCGCTCGAGCTTCGTGCCGGTCGATCCGAGAGTCGTTGTTCTTTCCGGCGTCCTTCGACCCCACGCGAGTTCTCGGGCTGCGCAACCGGTGGCTGGCCTTGCTCGGACGTGGTACGGTCCTGCGGCCGGGGGGCAATGGTGAAGAGATGGACAAGAGCTATCAGCTTCCCGCGGCGATGCCGATGGCCTCCGGCCTGGCTGCTCGACTGGCATATGCGCAACTAAAGAGGCGCCAATTCGATCCCGTTCCGCTGCTGGAGCTATCGCGGATCTCCGCTGGAAGCCTGACCGATGATGCGCGCATCAGCGTCACCTCCCAGATTAAATTCCTGGAATTGGCGTCAGAGACAACCAAGGACGCGCGGATCGGTCTAACGATCGCCGAAAGCTTCGACCTGCGCGAGCTTGGAATGCTCTACTACGTGGCTGCCTCATCTCATCACCTGGGGGACGCTCTGAGGCGGCTCGAGCGATATGTTCGGGTCAGCAACGAAGCGCTGACGATGACGGTCCTCAAGGGCAAAGAATGTCGGGTAGGCTTCGCCTATACTGGAGTTGCGAGGCACAAAGACCGTCACCAGGCGGAGTGTTTCATATTTGCCCTGCTTAGACTGTGCCGGCACCTGGCAGGTCGAAAGATCGTCCCCACCTCCGTTCGCTTCGCACATCACGGGCCTCCGGATTTGCGTCGCATCCGAATGCTGCTGGGCTGCGAGCCCGAGTTCGACACCGGACACCCACGTGACCAGCGCTGTGACGGTGATCTGGTCCCGACCCTGAGGTCAACAGCCATGTAGTTGCGCTGAACGCTACTGGCGCTAACCGCTCGACCTGTTAGGCCTCTATCGATTAACAAGAGAATTCTCAACTCATTGTTATCAAAGCGTTTTTCGCGTCTCTAAAGATAATATAATTAACATGTTTTTGACGGACCAGTGGCAGCCTTTGGTGGAGCTTTAATTCGATGCTGTTGCCGATTGGTCACATATAGATGAGTTGTATGAGACCTGTGAATTAAAGTGTTGCAACAGGAACATGGCGAGGGGACAGTCCTAAATGCTTTTTGGGTGCTCTGAGCCGAAATTGTAAAAGTCATGTGAGGGCCAGTTTTGTCGACGATTAACCGTTCGGTCGTAGGTATCCGCGAGAGTAGATGCCTAATGACATGAGGCGTCGGAAATGAATTTAACAGGCAGCCGCGGTGACAATTGCGGTTGCTCAACAAGGAGAAGGGGAAATTTTACGCTGGGTTCCGCGATATTCGTCGATCTAACTGACCGGGGCAACCGCGCTATCAGCGTCGCGAACGGCAGTGAGTTGCATGGTAGCATAGTGACCGGAACGACAGGTATCGGCGCAACACAGAGCGTCTCCATCAACGGTAGCTCGATCGACAACGGCGGCAATTATGTCGCTGGCTTCCTTGGCGCAAATACCGTGTCGGTGACTAATAGCACCGTCGATGCGACAAACAGCCAGGTGGCGGCAAATCTGGTAGACTTCGCGCAACAGATCGAAGCCGCAAATCCCGGAACTACAGTCGACGTCTCGGGAATCGACGACCTTGCCATTGGCCTCTTGGGTACGCGGAACAACAGCCTGTCTGTAACAGGGAGCACAATCATCGGCGATGTAGGCATCCTGTCAGGTGGCACGACGGAAATGTCGGTAACCGGCGGGAGCCGCATCCAGGGCAACCTGACCTTTCGTGGGGCGGCCGTGGCGAGCGTAAATTTCGACAATAGCACGCTTGTCGGGGCGGTTACCACGGGAGCCGGCTCGACATCGAATATGACGCTGACCGACAGCACCTGGAACCTGACCGGCAACTCCAACGTCACCAATCTCACCAACGACCCGAGCGTGATAGCCTTCGCCCCGCCGGTGGGCGATCCGACGCTGCTGTCCAGCTACAAGACCTTAACTGTGACCAACTATGTCGGCGCGGGCGGCCAGATCCATCTGAACACTTACCTTGCCGGCGATGGCTCGCCCTCTGATCGGCTGGTCATCAATGGAGGCTCGGCCACCGGCAACACGGCTTTGGTTGCAACTGACACAGGCGGCGGCGGTGCGCTAACCACCGGCGATGGCATCCTCGTGGTCGATACGACCAACGGCGGCACCACGAGTCCGGCCGCATTTGGACCGGTTCTGACGATCGCCGGGCCCTATTTGTATGAGCTTGAACGCGGCAACCTGGCTGGCACGCTCCCGGACAATTGGTACCTGCGCAGCGGCATCCCCGTAGACCCGAACAACCCGTCGGGTCCGCGGGTACCAAACTTCCGGCCCGGTGTCTCGCTCTATGCTGCAATCCCACCAGCGGCAGCCGTTTATGGCCGTCAGCTGATCGACACACTACACGAGCGCATTGGAGAACAGGAGCAGTTGAGGGGCCGAACCGATCTTCAGGGTGACACCACATTCAACGGCGGCTGGGGACGCCTCCTCGGCAACTATAGCCACCGCGATGGGGAGAGCTTCACCGCCTTAGGCGGCGGGGGTCCTGAGTATGATTTAAAGTTCGGCGCTCTGCAGTCGGGCATGGACGTCTATCGCAGCGAGCATGAAGACGGTTCGCGCGATCACGCCGGCTTCTACCTCGCTTATGGCTCCGGCAACACGGACGTGACCCAGAAGTTTGCAAGGTTCGAACGGGACGCCGGCACCAACCGCTTCAACGCCTTTTCAGCTGGCGGCTACTGGACGCGGTATGGCGCCAATGACTGGTACATCGACAGCCTGGTGCAGGGCACTTGGTATAACGTTTCGGCGCAGACCGCATTCAACAACGTCTTCGGCCTCCCTAACCAGGACGTCGACGGTTTCGGGTTCGGTGCGTCGCTGGAGGGTGGTTACCCCTTCCAACTCGGCGGCGGCTGGCAGATCGAGCCGCAGGCGCAGTTGATCTATCAGACGGTGAGTTTCGACAGCTTCCGCGATCTCGGGTCAAACGTCAGTTTCGACGACTACAACTCGCTTGCTGGCCGCCTTGGCGCCCGTATGGCGAGAAACTGGGCTGTGGACCCAGGCAACGGGAGTGCGCCTCCGCGATTGGCGACTTTCTGGGGCCAACTCGACTTGTGGCAAGAGTTCTTGGGCGACGCCACCACCACTTTCTCGTCTGCTCAAGGATCGGTGCCATTCTCGACCGATCTGGACGAGACTTGGATCGAGGCGAGTGTTGGCGGCACGTTGCAGATGAATGCGAACGCCTCGCTCTACGGCAATGTGGGTTATCAAACCACGTTCGACGGCGATGCTTGGGGAATCGACGGCAAGGTCGGCCTCAGGGTCAACTGGTAGGCCTCTTGGCTAGCCTGGTATTGGGGGCTAGCAACAGAGGCGGCAGCTATGACGGCGCGCCGAACGGCGGAGGCGAAGGGCCTCCACGGTGGCGGCCACCAAAGTGGCGGCTACGGCGGCTTGACCGGTGGTGACACCGGAACGGCAATGGCGCGTGGATCGGTTCAACGGCGAGCAACACCGGCAAGGGCAAGGTGATTGGCGGCCTACGGCAACAACGGCTGGGGCAACGGCGACGAGGAATGCAGCGCTTCGGCAAACGTCTCATCGGCGAGAAGTTTCGTCGCTTACCCGGCCGGCGGCGAGCATCGCCTCAACTACGACGGGGCGAGTTCGAGCGGCACGACGATACTGCCATGGCTGAGGCGTTCGAGATAGTTCCGCTTGCGCTCGACGGCGGGCATCGGCCGGTGCTCACCTTGAGCGGACTAAAGATGTAATCAATCGCGACGATCCGATCTGGATGCAAACCAAGTCCTGGAACAGTGAGCGCGCCTTGTCGACGCTCGAGCCGGGGCTGCTCCCCGGGCGCCAGGACTGTCGGCGCGAGCGGCTGGCCGTCGACGATAGCCGAACTTTCGCCGGTCGGCGGCTATTCTCCCCGACGCTCGCTCCCTGACGAACTGCCTCTGAAGCCCGATATTTCGGGCGATTGCGGTCGCGGTGCGCCGCGGTGCACCTCAAGTCCACCGAGAGGTGGCGAACCTGTGTAGGACGACAGCCAGTCCGAATGGTTGACAACCCTGCCTTCCGAGATAGGGTTTCTGTTTGTGGCGCAGACAGCTTGATCCGTTCGCGACCCGCCCGGCAGAACACGCAGGCACCGGCCGGCGTCGGCCGCGCGGTCGCAGTGCGCCTCAGCCCTTGCGCCGCAGCTTGCGGCCGTAGAGCTCGAGCCGGTGGTGGACGATGGTGTAGCCCAGCGCCCGGGCGATCTCGTTCTGCAGCGTCTCGATGCGCTCCGACTTGAACTCGATGACGTCGCCGGTCTCGATGTCGATCAGGTGGTCGTGGTGGTCGCCGCCGGCCTGCTCGAAGCGCGAGGGGCCGCCCTCGAAGGCATGGCGGTGGATGGCGCCTATCCCCTGCAAGAGCTTCATGGTGCGGTAGACGGTGGATAGCGAGATGCTGCTGTCGAGCGCCACCGCGCGGCGGAAGATCTCGAGCGCGTCCGGATGGTCCTCGGTTTCGGAGAGAATGTTGACGATGATCCGGCGCGGCCGCGTCATGCGGATCCCTGCCCGGCGCAGCTCCTTTTCGTAATCCGGCTTGGCAATCGCACGTTCGGCCATGGTGGCAACTATGCCTCCAACGCTTGCGCCTTGCAAAGGCGGCGGCACGGCCCGAAAGCCTTGAAACGCGACCGGCGCCATGGGAAAAGAGTGGAAGCTTTGCATCGGCATCAAGGGTGGCCGGCGATAGCCGGGATCGGGGTGAAAGAGGTGAAGCGCACTGAGGCGGCCGAGCCCGTCAAGAAGCCGAAGAAGAGCATCGTCAACGTGCTGCCTTTGGCACTTGTGCGGGCCCGGGAAAGCGTGATGCTGCCGTTCCGCAGCCTGCTGCGCCGCTATGACCTCACCGAGCCGCAATTCCGGGTGCTGCGCACCGTGGCCGAGCTTGCCGACATCGAGCTGACCGAACTCTCCCGCGTCACGGCCCTGCTGATGCCGTCGCTGTCGCGCATCGTGCGAGAGCTCGAGACGCGCGGCTATATCGCCAAGCGCTCCGACCCGGCCGACATGCGCCGCACTTTGGTGCGCCTCACCGATCGCGGCCACCGCCTGGTCGCGCGGGTGCTGCCCGACTGCGAGACCGTCTACGTCGCCATCAAGAAGTCGATGAGCGTCGAGAAGCTCAAGCTGCTGCAGTCCTTGCTGCTGGAGTTGGAGACCAAGATGGCCTATCTCGAATTCGAGTTTCCCGATCCTTCGGCAGAAAGTGCCGACGTGATCCCGATCACGCCGGCCAAGCAGCGCGGCCGGCCGCCCAAGCGCCACGACGGCTAGGAGGCCCGGTTGACCGGCGCGCCGGAGAACATCGTCATCATCGGCAGCGGTCATGCCGCCATCGAGCTGGCCGCGGCGCTGCGCCAGCACGGCCATGCGGGCGCCGTGACCGTGATCGGCGGGAGCCTGACCTGCCCTATCAGCGGCCGCCGCTCTCCAAGGAGTTCCTCAAGAGCAGCGCGGATACCGGCCTGCCGCTCAAGGGCGAGGCGTTCTTTCCGGCACAGCGCATCGAGCTCCTGCTCGGCGCCGGCGCCGAGGCCATCGACCGCGCCCAGCGCCGGGTGAGGTTGGCCGACGGCCGCGTCCTGGCCTACGACCACCTGGCGCTGGCCACCGGCGCCCGCAACCGGGTGCCGCCGGTTCCCGGCCTCGACCCGGACCGGGCGCTGGCGCTGCGCACATTGAGCGATGCGCGCGCCCTGCATACCCGGCTTCCCGAGCTCGGCAAGGTCGCCGTGATCGGCGGCGGCTTCATCGGCCTGGAAGTCGCCGCGCTGCTGCGGGGCCGCGGCGTCGCGGTCGACGTCATCGAGGCGACGCCGGTGCTCATGGGCCGGGTGCTGTCGCGGCCGATGTCGGCCTGGTTCCGCGCCTTCCACGACCGCCTGGGCACCCGTTTGCACCTCGAGACCCTGGTCGAGCGGGTCGAGCATCGCCAACGCAGCGCCCGGCTGCATCTGTCGAGCGGCGAGGTCCTCGACGCCGACGCCGTGCTGGTCGCGGCCGGCATCGTGCCCAATGTCGAACTGGCCGCGGCTGCCGGCCTGGCGGTGGCCGACGGGATCGTCGTCGACGAGCGGCTGAGCACCGCCGATCCGGCCGTTTCGGCGCTCGGCGACTGCGCCGCCTATCCGAACGCCTTTTGCGGTCGCGTAACCCGCCTGGAATCGGTGCAGAATGCCGTCGACCAGGCGCGCACGCTGGCGCTCAGGCTGGCGGGCGGCGGCGATGAGCCCTATCGCGGCCTGCCGTGGTTCTGGTCGAACCAAGCGACCGCACGGCTGCAGATCGCCGGATTGGGCGAGGGCCACGACGAGACCGTGCTGCGCGGCGACCCCGAAAGCGGCAAGTTCTCGATCTTCCTCTACCGCGGCGGCCGGCTTGTCGCCGTCGAAAGCGTCAATTCCCCCGCCGACCATATGGCCTCCAGGCGCCTGATCGCCGCCGCGGCTTCCGTTCCTCCGGAGGTCGCGCGCGACCTGACGGTGCATCTCAAGGAGCTGCTTTAACTAGGACGAGGCGCGCAGGTCGGTCAGATAGCTGTTGGCCGCTGCCGATGCCGCGTAGGCGGCCGGGTCGAGATCGGCGAACAGCAACAGAGCTTTGTCGGCCTCGGCGGCCGCCAGCAGCCGTCCATCCGGCGACGCGACGCCCGACAGGCCGGCATAGGCGAACAACGGGTCGGCGCCGCAATGATTGACATAGGCGACGAAGACCTGGTTCTCGAAGGCGCGCACCGGCACCATCTGTCGGGCGATGAAGGCGGCATAGTCGCCGGCCGGCAGGGCAGTGGGTACCAGCACCGCCTGGGCGCCGGCCAGCGCCAGCCGGCGCATGTTTTCGGGAAATTCGACGTCGTAGCAGATCAGAATGCCGAGCTTGAGCCCGCGGAAATCGAGCGTCACGGCCGCCGGCGGCGCGGCGGCGAACAGCTCCCGCTCATAGGCTCCGTAGAGATGCGATTTGCGGTAGACGTGGCGCGCACCTCCCGGCGCCACGAACAGCGCGCTGTTGAAGACGGCATCGCCGTCGCGTTCGGCAAATCCCGCGATGATCGCCATGCCCGTGGCTTCGGCGAGCCCGGCCAGGCGCTTCGCGGCCGGTCCATCGGCGGCTTCGGCGAGGGCCGTCATCGCCGGCCCGGCGCCATAGCCGGGCAAGGCCAGTTCGGGCGTGACCAGAAGTTCGGCGCCATGAGCAGCGGCGCGTTCTGCCGCTGCGATGATGCGCGCCAGATTGGCGGCCGGATCGCCTGCCGTGGCGCTCATCTGCAAGGCGGCGATCCGCATCAGCCCGGCTCCGAGGACAGCGCTCCGAGCAGCCGGCGGATGTCGCCGAAGCGCCCGATGGCGCCGAACACCAGCGCCGAGATGGCGACGAAGAAGATCGTCACTGCGGCCATGGTCGGGGTATAGCCGTAGCGCAGCGCATTGAAGATCTTGATCGGCACGGTCTCGGTGGTGAAGCCGATCGTCATATAGGCGATAATGTACTCGTTGAGCGACAGCACGAAGGCGAAGGCGTAGCCGGAGACCAGATAGGGCGCGATCAGCGGCAGAACGACGGTGGTGAGTACGGTGCGGTCGTCGGCACCCATGGTCGCCGCCGCCTCCACCAGCGCCCGGTCGATCGAGGCAAAGCCGAGCGACAGGGTCACCAAAGGCAGCGTGACGAAGAAGATCGCGTGGCTGATGGCGGCCGTCCACACCTGGCCATAGGCACCGACTGCAGCCCAGAAGCTCAGGAAGCCGAGCGCGGTGATCACCGGCGGCAGGATGAACGGCGCCAGGCCGAGCAGTTGGAAGATCCGCGCCCAGGGAGCGATCCGCCGCCACAGGAACCACGACAGCGGCAATGCGATCGCCACGGCGATCGCCGCGGCTGAGAGCGCCAGGCCAAGCGAAGTCAGCAAGGCGCTGCGCCACTCCGGGTCGGTGAAGATCTGCCGATACCAGCCGAGCGAAAAGCCCTTCGGCGGAAAGGCGAGATCCTGCTTGACGTTGACCGACACCCCGGCGACGACGATCAGCGGCAGCAGCAAAAAAAGACCGACGGCCAGGAAGAACAGCCGGCGAAGGATCGACAGAATCATGCCGCGTGCTCCCGCCGGCCGACCAGCAGGGTGAGCCCCACCAAGGCCAGCGAAATCAGCACCAGAAATACCGCCATCGCCGCCGCGAACGGCATGTTGGACTGGTAGATCGCCTGATCGGTGATCAGCACCGACAGCGTCCAGTGCTGCGGCCGGCCGAGGATCTGCGGCAACAGATAGGAGCCGAGCGCGAACACGAACACCATGATCAGCGTCGCCACGATGGTGTTGCGCAGGGCCGGCACCACGACATTGAGGAAGGCGCGCACCGGCGAGGCGCCGAGCGTGCGGGCCGCCTCGAGCAAGGTCGGTTCGAACCTGACCAGCGCCGGATAGAGGACCAGCACCGTGTAGGGCAGCGCCTGGTAGACCATGCCGGTCAGCACCGCGCCGAACCCCGGCAGCAGCGCCTGCGGCTCGGCCATCAGCCCGGCCGCAACCAGCAGGTTGGTGAGGCCGGCGGTGCGCGACAAGAGCGTCGACCAGGCAAAGCCGATGATCACCTCGGACAGCGACAGGACCGACAGCAGGCCGACCAGCCACACCGTCTGCACGCGTCGCGACTGGCGGGTGAGCAGATAGGTGAAGGGAAAAGCGATGACGACGCAGCAAAGCGCCACCAGCACGGCCAGAACCAGCGAGAAACCCAGCACCCCGCCGAAGAAGCCGGTAAGAAAGCGGGCGTAGTTGTCGAACACGAAGTCGGGCGTATAGAAGGCCGATGGATCGCGGCGGAAGAAGCTGACGGCGATCATCGTCGAGAACGGCACGACGAAAAAGATGATCAGCATCGCCGCCGGAAAGACGAGCGGCGCATAGTCGGCGATGCCCTCAGGCGGAGATCGTCTCACGGCCCGACCACCACACATCGTTCCGGCGGCAGAACGATCCCGACGCGATCGCCTTCGGCGACATCGGGGCGCTCGCGCGGCGTGGCCACCGCCGTCAACGCGGTGCCGTCAGCGTCGAGAAAGGTCTCGATCGTGCCGCCGAGATCGCGCACGAACGTCACGGTGGCGGTAATCTCCGCAGCTCCGGCGGTAACCAGATGCACGTCCTCCGGGCGGATCGAGACCTGCGCCTCACGGCTGCCGGTGGGCAGCGCCAGACCCGGCATGGGCGCGCCAAGCACACTGATTTGGCCGCGGCCGTCGACAGACAGCGGCAGGAGATTGGTCGAGCCGATGAAGTCGGCAACGAAAGCGTCCGCCGGCTTGCGGTAGATGTCGACCGGCGCGGCGGCCTGCCTGATTCGGCCCTGGCCCATGACCACCACCAGGTCGGCCATGGTCATCGCCTCACGCTGATCGTGGGTAACGACGATGGTGGTGATGCCGAGTTTCTGCTGCAGTTGCCGCAACTCGACCTGCATCGCCTCCCTCAGCTTGGCGTCAAGCGCCGAAAGCGGCTCGTCGAGCAGGAACAGCTTGGGCGAGATGGTCAGCGCCCGGGCGATCGCGACGCGTTGGCGCTGGCCGCCCGACAATTGCGACACCGGCCGGTCGGCGAAGCCCGGCAGGTGCACCAGCTGAAGCAATTCCTCGGTGCGCCGGCGCTGCGCCTCCCGCGCGGCGCCGCGGATGCGCAGCGGGTAGGCGATGTTGTCGCCCACGCTGAGATGCGGAAACAGAGCCAGCGATTGGAACACCATGCCGAGCCCGCGTTTGTGGGTCGGGACCGGCGTGATGTCCTCGTTGTCGAGCAGGATTTCGCCGCGGCTCGGCTGCTCCAGCCCGGCAATCATCCGCAGCAGGGTGGTTTTGCCGCAGCCGGACGGTCCCAGCAGGCAGACGAAGGTGCCGTGCGGCACCGACAGGCTGACGCGATCGACGGCGGCGAAATCGCCGAACTGCTTCGTCAGATCGCGCAGCAGGAGTCCCGACATCGTTGCGATCTTAGCCGACGATGAGCTCGGTCCACTTCTGGTTGATCCAGTCCGACTTGGAGATGTAGAGATCATAACGCGGAATGATCGGCTCGATGTCGGACGACACCGCGGCAAATTCCTTCGGCGTCAGGTCGAGCACGTCCTTCTTCAGCGTCGGCGCCGTGCCGACTTTGCGCGACATCAGTCCCTGGATCTGCGGCTGGCTCATATAGTCGACGAAGACATGCGCCTCATCGACCTTCTTGGAGGCCTTGGTCAGCACCCAATTGCCGAAGTCCTGGATGCCGCCCTCCTTCGGGAAGGTCGAGCGCACGGGCTGGCCATCGGCGGCGGCCAACCCGGTAACGTCATGGTAATATTGGCCCATCGGGATCTCGCCGGATTTCAGCGCCTGCTCGAACTGGGCCTCGTCACGATACCACAGGCGCACATTCGGCTTGACCTCGGCAAGCTTGGCAAAGGCTT
The DNA here is from genome assembly GCA_963791325.1 of uncultured Alphaproteobacteria bacterium. Lineage (GTDB taxonomy): Bacteria > Pseudomonadota > Alphaproteobacteria > Rhizobiales > Rhizobiaceae > JBEVJK01. The sequence goes on from CAWBRU010000017.1 coordinate 10,871, forward strand.
TGAGCAGCCCGTCCTCGCTGTCGAGCGCATTGGTGCCGCCCATGAAGGTCTTGGCGGTGACCTCGAGCAGAAACGAGTTGGAGGCCAAAGCGAGCAGGCCGAGCTTGTCCTTGTTGGCCGGATCCCACAGCGCCGCCCAGGAGGTCGGCGGCTCCTTGTAAACATTGGTGTTGGTGCATAACGTGATGTACCAGGCCACGGCCCCGATGCCGGCGACCCGGCCGTCGGGATACTTGGCGACGAAGCGTTCGAGCAGGCTGTCGTAATACTTGATCTTCTTGGGATCGAGCGGCGTGAACAGCTCGACCTCCTCGCCCTTCAAGGTCGAAGTCTGCGACAGCATCGACAGGTCCGCCGGCGCCTGCCCTGCCTTGGCTGCCTGCTCGAGCTGCACCAGCCAGGCCTCGCCGGTCGGCTCCGCCACCAATTCCACTGCGATGCCGCTCGCCTTGGTGAAATCCGGAAAGATGTTCTTGTCGAAGCTGTCTTTGAAGTAGCCGCCATAGACGCCGACCTTGATCGAGCGGTCCTGGGCTCTGAGCACGGTGGGAATGGTCAGGGCGCCCGCGGCTGCGGCACCGGCAGCGAGCACCGTGCGCCGGGAGAGTTTGCGCGTGCTGAGCTCGGTCATTGGCTTTTTTCCTCCTGTAGAAACGGGCTGAACACCATCAGGCTGAGGATCTCGAAGAGCATCTGCGCACCGGCCTGCGCGGTGTTGGTGGTGGCATCATATTGCGGCGCGACCTCGACCACATCGCCGCCGACCAGATTGAGACCCTTCAAGCCGCGCAGCAAGGCCAGCGCCTCGCGGGTGGTAAGGCCGCCGACCTCCGGCGTGCCGGTGCCTGGCGCGAAAGCCGGATCGAGGCTGTCGATGTCGAAGGTGACATAGGTCGGGCCGTCGCCGACCACCTGCCGCGCCCTGGCGATAACCGCTTCGACGCCCAGGCTGGCCACCTCTTCGGCATGGATCACCGTCATCCCCGAATTCGGTGCTGAATTCCCACAGATATTCCGCCGAGCCGCGGATGCCGATCTGCACCGTGCGGGTCGGATCGAGCACGCCGTCGAGCACCGCATTGCGGAACGGGCCGCCGTGATGGAACTTGGTCCGGTCAAACGGGCCGCCGGTGTCGCAATGGGCATCGATGTGGACGAGGCCGACGGGGCGGTCGCGGCCGACGGCCCGCAGGATCGGATGGGTGATGGAATGATCGCCGCCGACCGAGAGCGGCACCACCCCGGCCGCGACGATCTGGCCGATGCGCCGCTCGATATCCTCATGGCTGAGCTCGAGCCGATAGCGGCTGGCAAACGGCACATCGCCGATGTCGGCCACCCGCAGATCCTGCAGCGGAGCCACGCCGAGCACATGGTTGTAGGGTCCGATGCGCTCGATCGTGCGCAGCGCCCGCGGGCCGAAGCGGGCGCCGGTGCGGTTGGTAACGCCGAGATCCATCGGCATACCGACCAGCGCGATCTGGAGGTTGCCGAAATCCGGGTCTTGCGCATCGACCGGCCGGTAAGGCGCCGACAGCAGTGTCGGCACGCCGGCATAGGGCGCGAGCCGGGTGCCCGAGGCGCTGAAGATCCGCTCGGCGACCCGGCGGTAATCCGGATTGAACAGCTCGCCACCATGAGCCTCGCCGTACTTTCGGCGCAGGTCGGCCAGTCTGTCGGGATCCCACGCCATCGCGCAGCCCTCCTGCTGGTTTCGTCCCTACCGTTGTTTCGCAGCTCCACGCAAAAGGCAATTGCAATCAGCCGCCTGCACCCCGTCGCGCGTTTTTCCGGAAGGTGCTATAGCGCGACGAAACCCGAGACTGAAGGCAGATGGCACGAACGGATCTGGCGCGCCGCGTCTACAATCACACCTGGAAGCTCGACCCGATCGTCCGCAGCCTGCTCGACACGGATTTCTACAAGCTTCTGATGCTGCAGATGATCTGGGGCATGTACCCCAAGGTCGAGGCGACATTCTCCCTGATCAACCGCGCCGCAACGGTGCGGCTCGCCGAGGAGATCGACGAGCAGGAGCTGCGCGATCAGCTCGACCACGCCCGCACCTTGCGGATCTCGAAGAAGGAGATGATCTGGCTCACCGGCAACACCTTCTACGGCAGAAAGCAGATCTTCGAGCCGGAGTTCCTGGCCTGGCTTGCCAACTTCCGGCTGCCCGAATACGAGCTCAGAAAGCGCGGCGGCCAGTACGAGCTCGCGTTTCCGGGGCCGTGGATGTACACCACCATGTGGGAGATTCCGGCGCTCGCGATCATCAACGAACTGCGTTCGCGCACGGCGATGAAGAGTTTCGGACCGTTCGCGCTCGATGTCCTCTATGCGCGCGCCAAGGCCAAGATGTGGGCCAAGACCGAGCGCCTGAGTGCGCTGCCGGACATCCGCATCTCGGATTTCGGCACCCGCCGGCGTCACTCCTTTCTCTGGCAGCGCTGGTGCGTGGAGGCGCTCAAGGAGGGCATCGGCGACGCCTTCACCGGCACCAGCAACGTGCTTCTGGCCATGGACACCGACCTCGAAGCCTTGGGAACCAACGCGCATGAGCTGCCGATGGTGGTGGCGGCGCTCGCCGGCAGCGACGAAGAGCTGTTGCGCTCGCCCTATAAGGTGCTGCAGGACTGGCAGCGTTACTACGGCGGCAACCTTCTGATCGTCCTTCCCGACGCCTTCGGCACCGAGGCCTTCTTGCGCGACGCTCCCGATTGGGTCGCCGACTGGACCGGCTTTCGGCCCGACAGCGCGCCGCCGATTGCCGGCGGCGAGCGGATCCTGCGCTGGTGGCGCGAACGCGGCAAGGACCCGAGGAAGAAGCTTCTGATCTTCTCCGACGGGCTCGACGTCGACACCATCGAGGAGACCTACCGGCATTTCCGCGGCAAGGTGCGGATGGCGTTCGGCTGGGGCACCAATCTGACCAACGACTTCGAGGATTGCGCGCCGGTCGAGACGCGTGGGCTGTCGGCAATCTCGCTGGTCTGCAAGGTCACCGAGGCCAATGGCCGCCCGGCGGTCAAGCTTTCCGACAACCCCGCCAAGGCGACCGGCGATCCGCGCGAGATCGCCCGCTATTTGAAGCTCTTCGGCGAAGACGCCGCGCGTGTCGAGCGGGCGGTCTACGTCTAAGGCGACGGCCCGCGCGGCCGGCACGACAGCGCCGGCCGTTGCGCTGGGGCTCGTGCTCATGCCGGCTGGCGCCGGGCCAGCCCTTGCCCACGCCTCGGAGCGCGGCTTCGTGCTCCTGTTGCCGACCGGCTACTACCTCGCCGGTGGCGCGGCCGCCGTGGCCGCCAGCTTCGTGGCCGCCATGCTTCTGCCGGCCGGCATGCTGGGCAAGCTTGCCGGCCGCCGGCTGATCCTCGGCACCTTGCCGTTGCCCGCCCGACCGGCCGTCAGCCTGGCCGCGTTCCTGGTCATGCTGGCGCTCATCGCTGCAGGCTGGAGCGGCAGCCGTGACCCGCTGGACAATCCGCTGCCGCTGGTCGTGTGGACACTGATCTGGGTCGGGCTGACCTTGCTGCAAAGCGTGTTCGGCGACCTCTGGGCCTATCTCAACCCGTGGACCGGGGTGTTCCGGCTGATCGACAAAGGTCGTGGCCCAGCAGCGCGGCGCGACTGGTCGGCCGAGCGGCTTGGCTACTGGCCGGCGGTCGTGCAGCTGTTCGGCTTCGCCTGGTTCGAGCTGATCGATCCGGCGCCCGACGACCCGGCGCGGCTGGCGGTCGCCGTTGCCGTCTATTTCACCGTCAACCTCGCGGCGATGCTGGTGTTCGGCGGGGAGCGCTGGCGCCTGCGCGGCGAGTGCCTGTCGGTGTTTTTCGCCATGGTGGCGCGGCTGTCGATGTTTGCGCGCGATGAACGAAGCGGCGTGGTCGGCCTGTGTCTGCCGGCAGCCAAGCTCGCCACGGCCGAGCCGCTGCCGCCGAGCGGGGCGGCGTTCCTGCTGCTGGCGCTCGCCTCGGTGTCGTTCGACGGCTTGGCGCGGACCTTTGCCTGGCTCGGCTTCATCGGCGTCAATCCGCTGGAATTTCCAGGCCGCTCGGCCCTGGTCGGCAGCGGCACTGCCGGGCTTGCGGCGACCTTCCTCGGCTTTGCGGCGCTGTTCGGCGCCACGGTGGCCGCCGGCCGGCGGCTGGCCGGGGACGGCGTCGGCCCGGCGGCGGCGTCAGGGCTGTTCGTCTGGTCGGTCGTGCCGATCGCGCTCGCCTACCATTTCGCACACTATCTGACGACGCTCGCAGTCAACGCCCAATATGCGCTGGCCGCCTTGTCCGACCCGTTCGCGCGGGGCTGGGACCTGTTGGGCACCGCCGCGATGCACGTTCACGCCGGCATCGTCGCCGGGGCGCAATCGGCATGGGTCATCTGGAACCTGCAGGCGGCAGCGATCATCGCCGGCCACGTGGTCGCCGTGCTGGCCGCGCATCTCTTCGCCGACCGGCTCTATCCCGATCGCGCGGCGGCCGCCCGCGCGCTCATCCCGCTCACCCTGCTGATGATCGGCTACACCGTATTCGGCCTGTGGCTGCTGGCGACCCCGACGGTGGGCTGACCGCCGGCCACGCCGATATTGCCAGGCGGTGGGTTTGATGGTCTAGTTTTTCGCAAACAGAACCAAGGGGAACGGGCATGACCAGCGATCGCAACCAGGCTCCTTCGAGCCGCAATCCGACTCGCCGCAGGACCTTGCAGGGATTGGCAGTTGCCGGACTCGGGCTGGCCGCCGGCCCGGGCTTTGTCCGCTACGCCGCGGCGCAGTCCTCCGAGCCGATCAAGATCGGCTTCCAGTGTCACCGCACCGGCATCGGCGCAGCCTATGGCCGCTGGTATGAGAAGACGACCAACGCCGCGATCAAGGCGATCAACGATGCGGGCGGCATCGGCGGCCGGCCGGTCGCGGTCATCGTCGAGGACGACGGCACCGATCCCAAGCGCGGCGCCGAGGTGGTCGGCAAATTCGCCACCCAGTACAAGGCCGACCTTGTCTTCGGCACCCTGTTCTCGCACGTCGTGATCGGCTCGGCCCCGACTGCGGGCGAACTGAAGATCCCCTACTTCGTGGTCAGCGAGGGTCACCACGTCGCCTCGACCAAGCTCAACCGCTACTGCTTCCAGCCCGGCATCACCGACGTGAAGAGCCAGGTGATCTCGATGGCGCCGTGGATCACCGGCAATGTCGGCAAGAAGGTCACCATGATCTTCCCGGACTTCGCCTTCGGCCATGATCATCGCGACTACCTGCCCCCGGCGCTGCAAGGCGGCCGGCGCGGAGGTGGTGGCTCAGATCGCCATTCCGCCGACCGAAACGTCGTTCACCCGCTATTTCCCGCAGATTCCGGCCGACACCGACGTCATCTACCATGTCATGGTCGGCCCGGCGGTGCTCACCTTCGTCAAGGAGCTCGGCGAGTTCTACGGTTCGAGCAGGCCGCAGCTGTTCGGCTTCATCGATTCGCTCGAGGCCGTCGACATCAACAGCCCCGGCCTGGAATTCCTGGACGGATCGCATTTCTGGGAGGGCTCGCCGCGCTACACCCAGGACAATGACAGCGCCGCCCAGAAAGCCTACCGGGCCGCCGTCGGCATCGACGACAACGGCGCCGCGGTCGGCGATCCCAAGGACGTGTCGACCGCAGCCCATATGTTCGGCTGCTGGGAGACGCTCTACGTCATCAAGAAGGCGATGGAGGATGCCGGCTACAAGGGCCCGTACGACCGCGCCAAGCTGGTCGAAGCCACCGAGGCGCTGACCAAGTTCGACGACGGCCCGGAACACCCGCAGGGCGACAAGACCTTCAACGGCAAGATTCATCAGTGCTTCGGCCACCAGAACATTTCGCAGGTGACCGGCGGCAAGCTGAAGGTCGTACACCGCACCACCATCGACGAGGGCCTCTACGAGCCGGACGGCGACTACACCACGCAGCCGCTCTGAGAGCGGAAGGCAGGCGCCGCGCTCCCGGGATGGCCTTCGGACCACACCTCCTGCTGGCCGCCTTGGAAGGCCTGGTCGGCGCCGCCGTGCTGGCGCTGACGGCGCTCGGCCTGTCGCTGGTGTTCGGGGTGATGCGGGTCGTCAACGTCGCCCACGGCGAGTTCTTCATGCTCGGCGCGGTGCTTGCCTGGGCCGTGTCGTCGCTGTTCCCAGGCCACCCCGCAATCGGCTTCGTGGCGGCCCTGGTGGTCAGCCCGCTTGCCGTCGCGGCGATTGCGCTGCTTGCCGAGCGGCTCATCCTGCGTCCGCTCAACTACGATCCGGAAGGCACGATCGTCGCCACGATCGGCCTGCTCTACGTCATCCAGCAGGCCGCGCTGACGCTCTACGGCCCCGAAGCGCGCCCGGTCGAGGCGCCGTTCAACGTCCGCATCGTGCTGCCCTGGTTCGGCTATTCCGGCTACAAGCTCTCGGTGATCGCCGCTTCCGCGGTACTGATCGGCCTGACTTGGCTGGTGCTGACCCGCACCCGTATCGGCCTGGTGATGCGTGCCACCCAGCTCGATCGCGAGATGGCACAAGCCTTCGGCATTGCGGTCGGGCGGGTCTATGCCGGCGTGTTTGCGCTCGGCGCGGGGTTGGCGGCGCTGGCCGCCGTGCTCATCGTCCCGATCCAGCAGGCGCACTATCTGATGGGCCTCGACCCGCTGCTTTTGTCGTTCATCGTCGTCATCATCGGCGGCCTGGGCTCGCTCGGCGGCACCGTGCTCGCCGCGGTCCTGATCGGCCTTGCCGACGGCATCATCTCGGTGTTCTTTTCACCGACGCTCGCCAAGATCATCGCCACGCTGCTCGTCGCCCTGGTGCTGGTGTTCCGGCCGCAGGGTCTGTTCGGAACCACCCCGCGATGACCGGTTCGGCGCTGCCGCGCATCGTTGTTCTGCATGCAGCCGTCGTCGCTATCCTCTTGGCGGCGGCCTTCCTGCTGCCGGACTATCATCGCCTGGTGGTGTCGCGGGTCCTGGTGCTTGCCGTGTTCGCCATGGGCTACAATCTGTTGTTCGGTTATGTCGGGCTGCTGTCGCTCGGCCATGCGATGTTCTTCTCGGCCGGCCTCTACGGCGCCGGCATGGCCGTCGCCCAGCTCGGCTGGGGACCGGCCGGCGCCTTCCTGGCCGGGCTCGGGGCGGGGGCGGTGCTCGCCGCGATCGTCGGCGTGCTGGCGCTGCGCACCAGCGGCGTGGCGTTCATGATCGTCACCATGATGTTTGCCCAGGTGCTCTATCTCACAGTGCTTTATTTTGCCGGCTTGACCGGCGGCGACGAAGGCTTCGTCCTGCCGCAGCCCTCTCGCCAGCTGACGCTGGGCCCGCTGTTCCTCGATCTGACGCAGCCGACCACCCGCTATCTGGCCGCGCTCGGCCTGTTCAGCGTGGTGCTGGTCGCCACAGTCGCCATCGTACGCTCCGGGTTGGGCCGGGTGCTGATCGCCATTCGCGAGAATGAGGAGCGGACCCGTATGCTGGGCTACGATGCGTTCGCCAACAAGCTTCTCGCCGTCATCTTGTCCGGCGCGATCTGCGCGGCGGCAGGTGCTGCCTATGCGCTGCTTTTCGGCTATGTCGGCGCCAGCTTCGCCTCGGTGCAATATTCGATCCTGCCGCTGCTCTGGGTGCTGCTGGGCGGCGCGGCGACAACGCTCGGGCCATTGGTCGGAACGTTGTTGATGACCTATGTCGTCGACTGGGCAAGCAGCGCCACCTCGGCGTCGCTGTTCTTCGTCGGGCTGGCTCTGATCCTGTTGATCCTGTTCTTCCCCAAGGGGCTGCTGGGCAGCCTGCGCGCCCGCTTCGTCGGCTGGCTGCCATGACGCCGATCCTCGCCACCGAAGGGCTCAGCCGCAGTTTCGGCGGGGTTCAGGCTGTGCGCGGGGTCGATTTCGCCCTTCCCGCAGGAGAGATTCGGGCCATCATCGGCCCGAACGGGGCAGGCAAAACCACCTTTGTCGGCCTTATCTGCGGCCGCTTTCCAGCCACTGCCGGGCGCATCCTGTTCGGGAGCGACGACATTACCCGTCTCCCGGCGCACCGCCGCGTGCGCCGCGGCATCGCCTACACGTTCCAGATCACCAGCGTGTTCAGGAACCTTACCGCCTATGAGAACGTGGCGCTGGCGGTCGAGCGTGCGCTGCTCGACCGCCGTGCCGGCGACCGCCGGCACTCGCGCACCGGCCTCCAGCGCGGCGTGGCCGACGCGCTCGAGCGCACCGGGCTCGCGGCGCGGCGGACGATGCGGGCCGGCGATCTTTCCTATGGCCACCAACGGCTGCTGGAGCTTGCCATGGGTCTGGCACTGAAGCCTCGGCTGCTGATCGTCGACGAGCCGACCCAGGGGCTCTCGGATGGCGAGATCGACAATTTCGTCGCGTTGATGCGCAGCATCGCCGCGGAAACCACGGTGCTGATGATCGAGCACAACATGCCGGTGGTCATGGCCCTGGCCGATCGGATTACCGTGTTCGACGCCGGCCGGATCCTGGCCGAGGGTGCGCCCGAGGAAATCCGCCGCAACCCGGCCGTGCAGGCCGCCTATCTGGGGGTGAGCGGCGATGGCTGATCTGCTCTCGATCAGCGGCCTCGATTGCTTCTACGGCCACGTTCAGGTGCTGCACGGGGTATCGCTCGCTCTGCGGCGCGGCGAGGTGCTCTGCCTGCTCGGCCGCAACGGGGCCGGCAAGACCACCCTGCTCAAGGCGATCATGGGCTTGGTCCCGGCCGCCGCCGGCACCATCAAGCTCGGCGAGCAGGCGCTTGACCAGCTTCCCGCGCACCGGATTCCGCAGTGCGGCATCGGCTATGTGCCGCAGGGCCGGCGGCTGTTCGCCGAGCTTACGGTCAGCGAAAACATCGAGATCGGGCTGATGGCGCGCGGCCGTGGCCGGGCGACGCGCGAGGCGGTGCTGGCGCTGTTTCCCGTGCTGCGCGAGCGGCTTGCCCAGCGCGCCGGCACCCTGTCCGGCGGCGAACAGCAGATGCTGGCGATGGCCCGGGCCTTGAGCCTCGAGCCCGAGGTGCTGCTGCTCGACGAGCCGACCGAAGGGCTGATGCCGTCGATGATTGTCCGCATCCGGGAGGCGATCGCCGCGCTGAAGACGCGCGGCGTATCGACGATCCTGGTCGAGCAGCGGGTCGCAGCGGTGCTGCCCGTCGCCGACCGGGTCGTGTTCCTGGAGAATGGCCGCGTCCGCCAGACCGTCCCGGTGGGGGCACTCGAGGCCGACCCGGCCTTGGTCGAGCGCTATGTCGGCGTCGGCTGAACCTAGATCAATTCGACCCCGGCCTCGTGCATCCGCGCAGCCATCGCCGCCAGCGAGCCGTCGAGGTCGATCGCCCGGCTGGCCTCCATGGCGACCGCGGTCTTTAAGCCGAGCCGGGCCGCATCGAGCGCCGAGTGGCCGACGCAATAGTCCGTCGCCAAGCCGGCCAAGGTGATGTCGGTGATGCCGCGCTCTTTCAGATAGCCGCCGAGGCCTGTCGGCGTCTTGCGGTCGTTCTCGAAGAACGCCGAATAGCTATCTATGCCGTGGCGAAAGCCCTTGCGCAGGATCAGCTCGCAGCGGGTAATGTCGAGCAGGGGGTGGAGATCTGCCCCAGGCGAGCCCTGCACACAGTGCTCGGGCCACAGCGTCTGGTCGCCATAATGCATCTCGACCGTCTCGAAGGGCTGCTTGCCGGGGTGGCTGGTGGCGAAGCTCGAGTGACTGGCGGGATGCCAGTCCTGAGTGATGATCAGGTGCTCGAAGCGCGGCGCGAGCGCGTTGATTGCCGCAACGATCTCATCGCCGCCGGCAACCGCCAGCGCCCCGCCCGGGCAAAAATCGATCTGCACGTCGATGGCGATCAATGCGCGTCCGGCCATGTGCCCTCGCCCTTTCTGTACTCGGCTGAAGCCGGGAAGGCTCATCGAATCGGCTGCGGCGGTCAACACCTTTCCGCCCTCAGACCCGCGCGGAAATGCGCTTCCCCGGGGTCAGGCTCCCTGATATCATTTGCATACGAACGATCTTCGCTGGACACGTCGGAGTGCCAGCTGCCGGAGTCACCTTTGAGTCGCTACGCGAAACCCACGACCGTGGACGACGCGCTTGCCCTGCTTGCCGAAGGCCGCTGGCGCATTCTCGCCGGCGGCACGGACTTCTACCCGGCCTTGGGCTCCGATCCGCTGGTGGACGATGTCCTCGATCTTGGCGGGCTCGCCGCCCTGCGCGGCATCACCGAGACCGCCGGCCATCTGGTGATCGGCGCAGCGACGACATGGAGCGAGCTTGCCGCGGCACGGCTGCCGGCCGCGCTCGGCGCCTGGCAGCAAGCTGCCGCTACCATCGGTTCGGTGCAGATCCAGAACGTGGCCACGGTTGCCGGCAATCTCGGCAATGCCTCGCCGGCAGCGGATGGCGTGCCTGCGCTGCTCATCGTCGATGCCGAGGTCGAGCTCAGCGCTGTGGGCGGCGTGCGCCATCTGCCGCTAAGGGAGTTCATCCGCGGCAACCGCCGCACCGCGTTGGCCGCCGATGAACTGATCACCGCCATCCGCGTGCCCAAGACGGCGCTCGCCGGGGCATCTGTGTTCACCAAGCTGGGCGCCCGCCGCTATATGGTGATCTCGATTGCAATGGTCGCGGTGCGGCTGGCCGCCGATGGCCACGGCACGATCCGCGAGGCGGCCGTGGCGGTCGGCGCCTGCTCGCCGGTGGCGCTGAGACTTGCGGCACTGGAGGCGGAGCTCATCGGCCGCCGGCTCGACAGCCTCGCCGGCGACGTCGTCTCGCCCGCTTATCTCTCCGCACTCGCCCCGCTCGACGACGTCCGTGGTTCGGCCGAATACCGGCTTGCCGCTGCGCGTGAGCTGGTCGCCCGGACGCTGGGCGCTGCGGCCGCACGCGCGGCCGAATTCCATCGCCGGCGACGGTGGCGGCATGAGCGCCGTCCCGCTCCGCTTCGAAGTCAACGGCCGAGAGGTGGCGCTGCGGACCGCGCCGATGGCGCGGCTGGCCACGCTGCTGCGCGAGCGCCTGCGCCTGACCGGCACCAAGGTCGGCTGCGACGCCGGCGATTGCGGTGCCTGCACGGTGCTCTTGGACGGTAAGCCGGTTTGCGCCTGTCTGGTGCCGGCTGCCGCCGTGGCCGGACGCCGGGTGCGCACTGTCGAAGGCCTCGCCGATGACAGTCTGTCGAGCTTGCAGGCGGCGTTCCTGGCGCATGGCGCGGCCCAATGCGGCATCTGCACGCCGGGCCTGCTGATGGCCGCAACCGCGCTGCTCGAGCGCTTTCCCAAGCCCGACGAAGCGGCGGTGAAGGATGCCTTGGGCGGAGTGCTCTGCCGCTGCACCGGATACCGCAAGATCATCGCCGCCGTGCTTGCCGCCGCCGAGGGCCGCTTCGCCGAGGTCCCGCAGCCCGCACCGGGCCGGGCGGTGGGCGAGCGCGTCGCCCGCCTCGACGGCACTGCCAAGGTGACCGGCACCGAAAGCTTCGGTGCCGACGGCTTTCCTGCCGATTGCCTTGCGGTGCTGGTTATCCGCTCGCCCTATTGGCACGCCCGCTTCACGTTCGGCGACCTCGGCGCCTTCTTGTCCGAGCGGCCGGGCCTGGTCGCCATCTACACCGCCCGCGACATGCCGGGTCACAAATTGTTGGGCGTGTTGCCCGGCTATGTCGACCAGCCGGCGCTGGCCGAAGAGGTGGCCCGCTTCCGTGGCGAGGCGGTCGCGGTGGTGGCAGGCGACCCGGAGGCGATCGCGGCCCTCGACCGGGCAAGCTTTCCCGTTTCCTGGAGCGTCCTGCCGGCATTTCTGGATCCGATCGAGGCGCTGGCATCCGGGGCTGGAGATATCCACCCCGAGCGGCCGGGCAACGTCCTTGTCGAAGGCTTCGTCACCAAAGGCGATGTGGACGCCGCAATTCGGCTATCGCATTGTTCCGTGTCCGGAACGATCGAAACATGCCATGTCGAACACGCCTACATCGAACCAGAGGCGGGGTTTGCCGCCTGGGACGGCGACACGCTGGTCATCCACGCCTGCACCCAGGCGCCCTATATGGACCGCGACTCGGTCGCTGCACTGCTGGCGCTCGAGCCAGAGAAGGTGCGGATCGTTCCGACCGCGACCGGCGGCGGCTTCGGCTCGAAGCTGGATGTGTCAGTACAGCCCTATATCGGCCTGGTGGCACTGAAGACCGGCCGGCCGGCCGCGCTTGCCTACACCCGCGCCGACTCGATGATGGCGACGACCAAGCGCCACCCGGCGCGAATGGAAGCCACCGTTGCGGCCGATTCCGAAGGGCGGATCACCGGGCTCAGCTTTTCCGGCGATTTCAACACCGGTCCCTATTCGAGCTGGGGACCCACCGTGGCGATCCGCGTTCCGGTCCATGCCTCCGGGCCGTACCGGACGCCGAACTACCGAGCGGTTGCGCGCGCGCTGCACAGCCACGGCCCCAACTCCGGCGCCTTCCGCGGCTTCGGAGTGCCGCAGGCAACCATCCTCCAGGAGACGCTCTACGACGAACTCGCCAACCGCCTCGGCATCGATCGGCTCGAATTCCGCATCAGCAATGCGCTTCGCAACGGAGACGCAACAGTGACCGGCCAGCGTCTGGATGCAGGCGTCGGGATAGGCGCGTGTCTGAGCCGCCTGCGCCCGCATTGGCGGCGCGCGCTCGCCGACATCGCGCGTTTCGACGAAGGCTCGCCCCGCCGCCGGGGGGTGGGCGTTGCCTCCTGCTGGTATGGCTGCGGCAACACCGGACTGTCCAACCCTTCGGCCATGCGGATCGGCATCGATGCGGAAGGGGCCGTCGTGCTGTTCCAGGGCGCGGTCGATATCGGCCAGGGGTCCAACACGGTCTTGGCCCAGATCGCCGCCGACGCGCTCGGCCTGCCGCTCAGCGCTATCCGGCTCGCCGGAGCCGATACGGCGGTTACTCCCGATGCCGGCAAGACGTCGGCCTCGCGCCAGACCTTTATCTCCGGACGCGCGGTCGAACGCGCTGCCCGGGCCTTGCGCGGCGAGGTGCTGCGCTTCGCCAATGTGTCGGAAGCGGCGAAATTGTCGCTCGGCCCCGGCACGTTGACGATCCGGGAAGGCGACGCTACCCGCCGAATCGCTTTGTCCGACCTGCCCATCCTGCGCGACGGCTTGGTGTTCGAGAGCCAGGCCAGCTACGACCCGCCGACCAGCGCACTCGATGGCGAAGGGCAAGGCGCGCCCTATGCCGTCTACGGTTTCGGCGCCCAGATGGTCGAGCTCGAGGTCGACATCGGCCTCGGCACGGTCACCCTGCTCAAGATCACCGCGGCCCATGATGTCGGCAAGGCGATCAACCCGCTGCTCGTCGAAGGCCAGATCGAAGGCGGCATTGCGCAAGGCATCGGGATGGCGCTGATGGAAGAATACGTGCCCGGCCGCACCGAGAACCTGCACGATTACCTCATTCCGACCATCGGCGACGTGCCGCCGATCGAGAGCATCGTCGTCGAGGAGCCGGCGCCCGAAGGGCCGTTCGGGGCCAAGGGTCTGGGCGAGCATGTCTTGATCCCGACGGCGCCGGCGATCCTCAACGCCATCCGCCACGCCACCGGGGCGCTGGTGACGAGGCTGCCCGCTACGCCGAGCCGGGTGCTGGCAGCGATCCGCGCGCAAGGAGCCGGTGCATGAGCGAGGTCGCCGAGCGGTTCGAACCGCAGGAGGCCGGCGCCAAGCAGGTCGGCGACAAGATCCGCTGCGATGCTTGCCCGGTAATGTGCTACATCGCCGACGGCCGCAGCGGCGCGTGCGACCGCTACGGCAATGTCGGCGGTCGGATCGTGCGGCTCGATCCGCTCACCATCCTGCGGCGCCGCGAAGGCGAGGCGCCGGCCGAGGCCGGGGTGCCGGAGCGGTTCGTATCCGGCATCGGCGCCGGCACCACCTATCCCGACTACAAGCCGGCGCCATTCATCGTGGCGCAGGAAGTGGCCGGCGTAGACCTCGTGACCGTGGTGACCGAGGGCATCTTCTCCTATTGCGGCGTCAAGGTGAAGATCGACACCGACCGCCACATCGGCCCGGAGGCGGCCACCGTCCGCGCCGGCGGCGAAGCCGTCGGCCATGTCACCACCGGCGAATACGGCTCGCAGATGCTGTCGCTCGGCGGCGTCCATCACCTCACCGGCGGCTCCAAGAGCGAGGGCCGGGTCACCTGTGAAACACTGCTTACGCTGTGCAACAAGGCGCCGGTCGAGCTCGCCATCGACGGCGGCGCCGTTGTGGTGGTGGCGGCGGGTCAGGCGCCGGTCATCGACGGCAAGCGCGAAGAGCGGATGCGCGTCGGTTGCGGCTCGGCCACCATCGGCATGTTTGCGGCCCAGTGGCAGGGCCTCGTCGACGAGGTGGTCGTCGTCGACGATCATATCACCGGCGTCGTTTCCGAGCACCAGGCGGGCAAGGTGCTCGGCTGGCCCGACACCGGCATCAAGATCGTGGGGCGCCGCTCCACGCCCGGCCGCTACTTCAAGGTATCGGAACCGGGGCTGGGCTGGGGCGGCACCACGATTTCCGACCCGCTCGCCATTCTCGCCGACTGGAACGCCAAGAAAGGCGCCCGGCCGGGCTTGTCCCTGCTGATGGTGTCGACCACCGGCGAGCAGTTCGCCTATTACGAGCTCGACGACGCGCTGCGTCCGGTGGCCAAGCCGTTCCCCGAGCGGCTTCGGCGTTCGGTGGAGCTGATCGAGGACAATTGCGAGCCGGCGCTTTGCACGGTGCTGTTCGTCGGCGGCGCCGGCGGCTCGCTGCGGGCCGGCGTGGTCGACAACCCCGTCAATCTGACCCGCTCGGTGCACGGGCTGGAGACCTACGTGACCATCGGCGGCGCGCCGACCTATGTCTGGCCGGGTGGCGGTATCACCTTGATGGTCGATGTCTCACGGGTGCCGGACAACGCCTTCGGCTATGTGCCGACCCCCGCGCTGGTGGCGCCGGTCGAGTTCACCTTGCGCCGCGACGCCTATCTGAGGCTGGGCGGGCACGCCGCCGCCGTCCGGTCCCTGGACGACATTCTGGCCGATGGCGGCGAGTATCTCAATCAGCGCGCAGAGCGCGGCGCGGCCCGGCAAAATCCCTGGCCGCCGCTGGCGGCGCTGGCCGGCGGTGAGCGCCGATGAGCGGGCCGCAGATCGCCTGGCTGGCCGGCGGCAGGCGGTTGCACTGCAATCATGGGCCGATCGACCTGATCATCGAGGCGTTCGGTGCGCCGGGGGAGCGGCAGCGCGCCTATCGCCAGGCAGCGGCGCGATTTGCCACCATCCTGGAGGAACTCGTCGCCGAGCTGGCGCTGTTGCGCCAGCCGAGCGGCCCCAGCCCACGGCCATTCCTGAGTGCTGCGGCGCGGCGGATGGAGGCGGCGACCTGCCGCCTTGCCGGGCGCTTCATCACTCCGATGGCGGCGGTTGCCGGCGCCGTCGCCGACGAGGTGCTGGCGGCCATGACTGCCGGCACGGCGCTCGACAAGGCCTACGTCAACAACGGCGGCGACGTCGCCGTTCATCTCGCTGCGGGACACACGCTGAGCGCGGCGATCGCCGGCACCGGCCATGGTTTCGCCGACCGCCTGCTGATCGCGGCGGCAGACCCCGTGCGCGGCATCGCCACCAGCGGCTGGCGCGGCCGCAGCTTCTCCCTCGGCATCGCCGATGCGGTCACCGTGCTCGCCGCGACAGCCGCCGCGGCCGATGCCGCCGCTACCGTGGTCGGCAACGCCGTCGATTTGCCGGGCCACCCGGCGATCGAACGCGTGCCGGCGCGCGAGCTCGCGCCCGACAGCGATCTGGGCGATCGTCCGGTGACCTATCGGGTGGGTGAACTCACCCGGGCCGAGATCGACAAGGCGCTCGACAATGGCACCGCAGAGGCGCAACGGCTCCGCCAACGGGGCGCGATCACCGGCGCGGCGCTGTTCCTCGCCGGCGACAGCCGCATGGTCGGACCGCTCCGGACCGTTGCGGCGGCCCCGGACATCCCCTCGGAAAGGACCGCGATCCATGCCTGACTTCGCGCCGCGCAAGATCGTCGTCACGGTCGAGGAGATCATCCACGAAGGCGGGCCGCCACCGGCCGTGCCGCGGCGCCGCGGCGCCGCGATGGCGCTGGTGAGGAATCCGTTCACCGGCCGCTATGTCGCCGAACTCGAAGGCGCAATGGAAGACCTGAAGCCGCTCGGCCTTGCCTTGACCGACCGGCTGATCACGGCACTAGGCGGCCCGGCCGGTATCGACGGCTATGGCAAGGGCGCGATCGTCGGGAGCGAAGGAGAGCTCGAACACGGCGCGCTGTGGCACGTTCCGGGCGGCTACGCGATGCGCGAACGCCTCGGCGAGGCCAAGGCGATCGTGCCGTCGGCCAAGAAGGTCGGCGGCTTCGGTGGGCGCCTCGACGTGCCGATCGGCCATGTCAACGCCGCTTATGTGCGCAGTCATTTTGATGCCATGGAGGTCGGCATTCCGGATGGCCCGCGTCCGGACGAGATTCTTTTCTGCCTGGTGATGAGCTGCGGGCCGAGGATCCATGCCCGGATGGGCGGGCTTGCAGGGGATGCGATCAAGGCCTGGGACGGGCTGAGATGACCGGCGAGGACAATTTGCTGAAGCTGGTCGAGGCGGCGCCTGATCCGCAGCCGCCGGACGGCTATCGTCTCCAGGACCAGATCGGCTTTGTGCTGCGCAAGGCTCACCAGCGCCATGTCGCGATCTTCGCGGCGCACATCGCCGACCTGACGCCGCCGCAATTCGCCGCGCTCGCCAAGCTGCGCGACGTCGGCGAAATTTCCCAGAACCAGCTCGGCCAGCTGATCGCGATGGACGCCGCCACGGTGAAGGGTGTCATCGACCGGCTGAAAACGCGCGGCTACGTGGCCCTGTCGCGGCATGCGGGCGACAAGCGCCGGCTGCTGGTCAGCCTGACGGCGGCAGGCCATACGGCGATCGCTGCGCTGATCCCGGAAGCGCAGGCAATCAGCCAAGAGACGATGGCGGCGCTCACCCCTCGCGAGGCCGAAACGCTGCTCAGGCTCTTGAACAAGCTCACTTAGAGCCGATCCGAGCGGCACCGGAGCTTTGTTTGTTGCTCTGCAATACGCCTGCTTACCACCCACCAACTTGGTAGTCCGCACCCCCGACGCCGCATGTTGCACTGCACCAACGACGGCGTACACTGACCCTGCGGAATTCGGGGAGGAGCTAAGGCATCACGAAAGGTGTGAGCATGCTCCAGGTTTTGATACTGATCTGCGCGCAGAATGTGACCGCTGCCGATTGCCAGATGGACACGGCTCTCGACATCGTCAGTGGCCCCCAGGTGGCGAGCGTGGCGGCATGCGCCATGCAGTCGCAGACACTGCTCGCGCAGGGAACGCTGCTGCGCAACAAGGGCGAATACGCGAAATTCCGCTGCACGCCTCGTGACCGCATCGTCAAGACGGCACTGACGCAACATTGACGCGGTTCAGCGCCGGCCGCGCTGCTGTCGGGTGGCTGCGTCGTCGACGGCGCCGTCGCGGATGACCACCCCGAAGCGCACCTCAGCCTCTTCGACGGTATAGTAGCCGAGGCGGACATCGGCGAGCACAAGCGGCGGGTCGCGTTCCAGCGGGTCGCCGTAGCCGCCGCCGCCGGGCGTGGCGACGCGCACCCGATCGCCGGCCTTGAGCGGAATGTCCTGTTCCTTGGAGAGGTGGGGCGGCACATGGGCCTGCCCGTCGCGCACCACCGTCACCTCGTTGACGGCGCCGTCGCTGCCACCGAGCGCGCCCTGCGGGCCGACCCGGCCGTGGTCCATGACGAATGACGCGCGCGCCTCCCCGCGCAGCAGCTCGATCTCGTAGGCCAGTCCGAAGCCGCCGCGGTGCCGGCCGGCGCCGCCCGAGCCTTCGCGCAACGCATAGTGGCGGTAGAGCACGGGGTAGGCCTGCTCCATCACCTCGACCGGCGGCGACTTGGAGATGCCGATCGTCGAGCAGCCATTGGTGAGGCCGTCTTCGGCAAAGTTGCCGCCATAGCCACCGCCGGACAGCTGGTACATGACATAGTCGCGCTGCCGCGCCGGATCGCGCCCGCCGAGGGCGAAATTGCCGCTCGACCCCGCCGGAGCCGCGGTCACCAGCCGTGGGATCGCTTGGACCAGCGCGGCAAACACGGCCTCTGCGATGCGCTGCGACACTTCTGCGGCGCAGCCAGATACCGGACGGGGATAATGCGCATCGAGGAAGGTGCCGTCCGGGGACCGCACGATCAGCGGCTCGAAGGCGCCGGCGCTGATCGGCACGTCGGGGAAGATGTGGCGGACCGCCAAATAGACCGACGACAAGGTCGTCGCCAGCACGCTGTTCATGGGTCCGGCGCAGGGTGGGCTCGTTCCGGCAAAGTCGAATACGAGCGTTCGGTCCGGCGTCTTCTCGACCGCCAGCCGGATCACCAAAGGCTGATCGACGACGCCGTCGGAATCGACGATGGCGGTCGAGCGATAGATCCCGTCCGGGATTTCTGCGATGTGGGCGGCCATCTGCTCGGCCGCCCGGCGGCGCAGCTCGACGATCGCCGCAGTGACGGCATCGTCCCCATAGCGCTCCAGCACCGCCACCAGCCGGTCCTGACCGACCATCAGCGCGGCCGCCTGCGCCCGGATGTCGCCGATGCGCTGGTCGGCGATGCGGATGTTGGAGGTGATGATGGCGTAGATCTCGCTGTCGAGCGCGCCGCGCTTGAACAGTTTGACGGGCGGCAGCCTCAGCCCTTCCTGCTCGACCGCCGTCGCCGCGGCGGAGAAGCCGCCCGGCACCGAGCCGCCGATGTCCGGCCAATGGCCGGTGTTGGACAGCCAGCAGAACAGCCGGCCGGCACGGTAGACCGGCATCACGAAGCGCACATCCATCAGATGGGTGCCGCCGAGATACGGGTCGTTGACGATATAGATGTCGCCCGGCTCGGGCGGCCGGCAGCGCCCCTCGCGGATCATTTCGATCAGCACCCGAGTCGAATACTGCATGACGCCGACGAACACCGGCAGGCCGCCGCTGCCCTGGGCGATCAGCGCGCCGTCGTCGGCGGCGTAGATGCCGTCCGAGCGATCGTTGGCCTCGGCGATCACCGGCGAGAACGCCGCTCGCGAGAAGGTCAGGTCCATCTCGTCGCAGACCTGCTGCAGCGCTGACTGAATGACCGAAAGCGTGATGGCATCGAGCGTCATCGTCTCAGGCCTTGCCGATGGTGACGATGAGGTTGCCGTCGCTGTCCGAGTGGGCCCGGTCGGTCGGTTCGATGACGGTGGTGGCGTCGAACTGCTCGAGGATGGCGGGACCTTCGAAGCTGGCATCCAGCGGCAGGCGCTCGCGGTCATAAACCGGGGTTTCCTGCCAGCGGCCGTTGAACCAGACCGGCCGGATTTCACGCAACGCGGCATCGAGCGTGCCGGCGCGGCTATCCGGGTCGATCAGCCGCGACAGGTCGACCGCCGGGCGCACGCCGATCACCGCGGTGTTGAGATTGACCAGATTGGCGCGGATTTCCGGAAGCTCGACCTTGAAGCGGGCGAAATAGGCCCTCTCGAACAGCTTCTGCAGCGTTTCCCGGTCGGGCTCGGCCGACGGCAGTGGGACGTTGATCAAATGGGTCTGGCCGACAAACTGCATATCCGCCGAATGCACCGTGCGGATCTCCTCGGGCTCGATCGCCTCGGCCGCGATCAAGGCAAGCCCCTCTGCGACATGCGCTTTGAAGGTCGCGCGCACGCGCGCCAGGTCGACCCCGAGCACCGGCTGGTTGATGGTGTTGACGAAGTCGTGGCGCAGGTCGGCGACGACGCAGCCGAGCGCATTGGTGATGCCCGGCCGGGCCGGCACGATGACCTTGGGCAGGCCGAGTTCGCGCGCCAGTGCCGTGGCATGCAGCGGGCCTGCACCGCCAAAGGCAAACAGCGCGAAGTCGCGCGGGTCATGGCCCTTGGCGACGGACACCATGCGGATGGCGCCGGCCATTTTGAGGTTGGCGAGGCGGATCACCGCGCCGGCAGCCGCGACCCCGTCGAGCCCGGTCGGAGCGCCGATCCGCTCGGCAAAGATGGCGCGGACGCTTTCCGTCGGAACCGGGTTGCGCAAGGCGAGCAGCCGGCGCGAGTCGAGTCGGCCGAGCACGAGATTGGCGTCGGTGATGGTCGGTTCGGCGCCGCCGCGGCCATAGCAGATCGGCCCCGGATCGGCGCCGGCGCTCTCCGGGCCGATGGCGATGAGGCCGGCCGCGTCGATGCGGGCGATCGAGCCGCCACCGGCGCCGACGGTCTGCACCTCGACCATCGGCACGTGGATGGGCATTGCATATTCGAGCTCGATCTCATTGGAGATCGAGGGCTCGGCATCGACGATCAGTGCGACGTCGGTCGAGGTGCCGCCCATATCGTAGCTGACCAAATTGGTGTGACCGGCGCGCTTCCCGGCATAGGCAGCCGCGATGACGCCGGAGGCCGGCCCCGACATCACCGTCTTGGCCGATTCGCGCACCACTCGGCGCGAGGAGATCATGCCGCCATTGCCGTTCATGACCAGGTAGTCGCGGCGATAGCCGAGCGCCTCGAGTTCGCCGCGCAGCCGCTCGACATAATGCATCAGCACCGGCTGAACCGCCGCGTTGACCGCCGCGGTGACGCCGCGCTCGAATTCGCGGGCCTCCGAAAGCAGGCTGTGGCCCGTGGTGATGTGGGCATCGGGCCACTCTGCGGCGGCAATTTCGGCGGCGCGGCGCTCATGCGCAGGATTGGCGTAGGCGTGGAGGAAATGGATGACGAGCGAGGTGCAGCCCGCGGCCCTTAGGGCGGCGGCCGCGCTGCGCACGCCGGCTTCGTCGAGCGGGGTGCGCACGCGCCCGCTGGCCTCCAGCCGCTCGTCGACCTCGAGCCTGAGGTCGCGCGGAATGACCGGCCGGAAGGTGCCGGTCATGCCGTAGGGCTGCGGTCGGGTGCGTCGGCCGAGCTCGATGATGTCGCGGAACCCGCGCGTGGTGATCATGCCGGTCTTGGCAAGCCGCCGCTCCAAGAGCGCATTGGTGGTCGTCGTCGTGCCGTGCACGATGAGATCGATCGCGGCGACGGAAAACCCGGTCTCGGCCAGCGCCGCCATCACCCCGAAGGCCTGGTTCTCAGGTGTCGTCAGCGTCTTGGCGATCATCGCCTCGCCGCCGCGGCGGCCGTCGAACAGGATCAGGTCGGTGAACGTCCCCCCGACATCGATCCCGGCGACGACGGCTCCGGCGGACGCGCGAACTTTCTCAACCATGCACCGAACCTGAAACGCCAGACCTAGTG
Organism: uncultured Alphaproteobacteria bacterium; assembly: GCA_963791325.1. Lineage (GTDB taxonomy): Bacteria > Pseudomonadota > Alphaproteobacteria > Rhizobiales > Rhizobiaceae > JBEVJK01. Next base: position 32,206 of record CAWBRU010000017.1, read on the forward strand.
AGGAACCACAGTTTGGAACGGCGTTTCATGCCCCTGCCTTGACGCCGAATTCGTTTGTATACTAATAAATTGGCCACACACAATCCCAACCCATTACTGCTTTCCGATACGCCGGAACGTCAGCGCTCCGCCTATCGATCTGCCTGCTGCGTGACGTTTGGAAGCTGTCTCATGACGATTGCCGCTGCCGTTCAAGTCGTCGAATCTGAGCGCATCAAATTCCCGATCCCGGCGAATGTCCATGCCGAGACCGTCGTTTCCGTCCGCCACTGGACGGATCGGCTGTTTTCGTTCCGGATCACCCGGCCGCAATCGTTTCGCTTCCGCTCCGGCGAGTTCGTGATGATCGGCCTGCCCAATGCAGAGAAGCCGGTGTTCCGCGCCTATTCGATCGCCAGCCCGGCCTGGGACGACGAGCTGGAGTTCTTTTCGATCAAGGTTGCAGACGGTCCGCTCACTTCGCATCTGCAAAAGATCGAGCCCGGCGACACCGTGCTGCTGCGGCAAAAGGCGACGGGGACGCTGGTGCTCGATGCGCTGACGCCGGCCAAGCGGCTGTTCATGATCGCCACGGGGACCGGCATTGCGCCGTTCGCCAGCTTGGTGCGCGATCCCGAGACCTACGACAAGTTCGACGACGTCATCCTGACCCACACTTGCCGCGACCATGCCGAGCTCGCTTATGGCGATGCGCTGTTCGACCAGTCCGCCAACGATCCGCTGATCGGCGAGCTCGCCGGCGGCCGGCTCTCCCTCTATTCGTCGACGACACGTGAGATCAGCCCGCGCATGGGCCGCATCACCCGGCTCATCGAGAACGGCACGCTGTTTGCCGATCTCGGCATCGCGCCGCTCGACCGCGGCACGGACCGGGTGATGATCTGCGGCTCGCTGTCGATGCTCCGAGATGTCAAGGCATTGGTCGAAGCAGCCGGCTTTGCCGAAGGTTCGAACAGCTCACCTGCCGATTTCGTCCTCGAGAAAGCCTTCGTCGACTGAATTTTGTCATCTGATTGACACAGTTCCTGGCAGCAGACGCCAAATTTGTCGCACATCACGCCAATCGGCTGCAATGCTATGGCGGGTACTACAGGTTGTGTGCATGGTGCATACGCGACCGTTGGACTGACCAACCCGAGTCGAGTTCAAGCGGTCCTCCCTCGGCCGAAGGTCCCTCTCTGACTTCGGCAATTGACCCGGCGGAGTGTTGCGCCGCTCGCCGGGTCCCCTTTATCCCGGGACCAAAGCCGAAGCACCGTCACGAGAACCGGCCGGCTGCTGTAAGTCTCTGTTTCCGTTACAGGAAATCATCTCGACTTTCCCTATGGCGCAATGCTGTCGCGGGGTGTGGTCAGGCCAAGCTCGGCCCGCCGCAGCCAGCGCCAGAGCAGCAGGACGGAGACCACCGCCAGACCGGTGGACAGGCCCATCCAGATGCCGCTGCCGGCGAAGCCGAAATGAAAGGCGAGCACCACGCCGAGCGGCAGCCCGACGCCCCAGTAGCCGATCGCGGCCAGGATCATCGGCACCTTGGTGTCGTGCAGGCCGCGCAGCATGCCCGAGGCGACCGCCTGCGCGCCGTCGAAGATCTGGAACAGCGCGGCAAACGACAGGAACGTGACGGCCAGCGCGATAACCTGGGCGTTGGCGGGGTCATCGAGGTCGATGAAAGCCGAGATGAGCAGCTGCGGCCAGACCAGCATTGTCAGCGCCGTCAGCGACATGAAGCCGACGCCGAGGGCAAAGGCGGTCCACCCGGCGCGGCTGATGCCGTCGAGGTTGCCGGCGCCGAAGGCCAGGCCGACGCGCACCGTAACCGCCTGATTGATGCCGAGTGGAATCATGAAGCTGATCGAGGCGATCTGGATGGCGACCGCGTGGGCGGCCAGCGAGGCGGCGTTGATCAAGCCCATCAGCAGCGCCGCCGCGTTGAAGATGCTCACCTCGAAGGCAAGGATGCCCGCGATCGGTGCCCCCAGGCGGACGAGGGCCCGGAAGCGCGGCCAGTCGGGCCGCCAAAACCGGCCGAAGATCCGGTAGCGCCGGAACCGCCGCTCGGTGACCAGCACCGCAGCGAGGCCGACGAACATCAGAATGCTCGACAAGGTCGTCGACAGACCCGATCCGGCGATGCCCATTGCCGGAAAGCCGAGCCGGCCAAAGATCAGGCACCAATTGGCGAACCCATTGAATGCCACGGCGAAGGCCATGATCGCCAGGGCCCAGCCTGGCCGCTCAAGGCCCGAAATGAACGACCGCAGGACGACGTAGCCGTAGAAGGGCAGCACGGCCCATTGCAGCCAACGCACATAGGTGCCGGCTTGCGCGGCGAGCGCGGGGTCCTGCCCGGTGGCGATCAAGACGGCCTTGGCGTTCCACAGGAACAGCCAGATCGGCAACGCCGCCAGCACGGCGAGCCACAGCCCCTGGCGGACGGTGCGGCGGATGTCGCGCACCGAATGCCGGCGCCGGCCGAGCTCGCTGGCGATCATCGGCGAGGTCGCCAGCATCAGCCCAAGTCCGAAGATCAGCGGCGCGAAATACAGGTTGGAGCCGAGTGCGCCGGCAGCGAGCGCGTCGGGACCGAGCCGCCCGATCATCATCACGTCGGTGGCCGTCATTGCCACCTGCGCCAGGTTCGTCAGCACCATCGGCCAGCCGAGCACCAGCATTGCGCGGACTTCCGCGCGCCAAAGGCTGTCCGGCGTCCTCACGCCGACGTCGATCGAAGACATTGTCGGGTCTTTCCGGAGGCGGGCCGGCTATCGGCCGATGCCGGCACTGAGGCGGCCGCGAACGATCACTGCCCCAAACTGCAGGGTCTCTGAACGAAATCGGCTCCGATGGCAAGGTCCGGCCAGGCGCAAGTGTTGGCCCAGTTCAATCCTTGCGGAGCGCCTTCAGGCGGTAGATCGCCTCCAGCGCCTCGCGCGGCGTCATCTCGTCGGGATGGATGGAAGCAAGCGCATCGGCTAGCGCATCGGCCGGCGGCGCGGGCGGGGTTGCGAGCCGCGCCGCTGCGCTGAATAGGGGCAGATCATCGACCAGCCGAGCCGAGCGGCCCGCCTGGTCGCCGGTCTCCAGCTGGGCGAGAACCGCTTTGGCACGGCTCACCACCGGTTCCGGCAGCCCGGCCAGCCTGGCCACCTGGACACCGTAGGAGCGGTCGGCAGCGCCCATCCTCACCTCGTGCAGGAACACGACTTCGCCCTCCCACTCCTTGACGCGCATGGTGACGTTGCGCAGCCGCGCGAGCTTGCCGGCAAGCGCCGTCATCTCGTGGAAGTGGGTGGCGAACAATGTGCGGCAGCGATTGGTCTCATGCAGGTGCTCGACGGTCGCCCAGGCGATCGACAGGCCGTCGAAGGTGGCGGTGCCGCGGCCGATCTCGTCGAGGATGACGAAGGCGCGCTCGCCGGCCTGGTTGAGGATGGCGGCGGTCTCGACCATCTCGACCATGAAGGTGGAGCGCCCGCGGGCGATGTCGTCCGAAGCGCCGACCCGGGAGAACAGCCGGTCGACGATGCCGATGCGCGCCGACCGCGCCGGCACGAACGATCCCATCTGGGCCATCACCGCAATCACCGCGGTCTGGCGCAGGAAGGTCGATTTGCCGCCCATATTGGGTCCGGTGAGCAGCCAGATCCGGCCGTAGCGGGCGTCGCCTTCCGGCGACAGGTCGCAGTCATTGGCCACGAACGGACCCGAGCCGCCGCGCCGCAGAGCTTGCTCGACCACCGGGTGGCGGCCGCCTTCGATGGCCATCGCCATGCTGTCGTCGACCTGCGGGCGGCAATAGCCCTCGGCTGCCGCCAGGGTGGCCAGCGCGGCCGACACGTCGAACACCGCCAGCGCCGCGGCGCCGGCGCGGATGGCGTCGGCATGGCCGACCGCATCCGTCATCAGCGCGTCGAAGGCGGCAAGCTCGATCGCCAGCGCACGCTCGGCAGCGCTGGCGATCTTGGCTTCCAGGCCGGCGAGTTCGGTGGTGGTGAAGCGCATCGCATTGGCCATCGTCTGGCGATGGATGAAGCGGGCGCGGGCGCCCTCCGAGCCGGTGAGCGGCTCGTGGCTGCTGGCCGATACTTCGATATAATAGCCAAGCACGTTGTTGTGGCGGATCTTCAGCGCGCGGATGCCGGTCTCTTCGGCAAGCGCACGCTCCATCGCCGCGATCACCTGGCGCGAGGCGTCACGCAGCGCCCGCATCTCGTCGAGCTCGCCGTCGGCGCCGGCGCGCATGAAGCCGCCGTCGCGTTTGAGCAGCGGCAGGTCCGCGGCAAGCGTCCGGTCGAGCCGGTGCGCGAACTCCTGCGGCAGGGCGCCGATCGCTGCCGCCGCGGCCGCCAATTCGGCAGGCAGCTGAAACTCTCGGCAGAGCTGGCACACCATGTCGGCGGCTTCGAAGCCGCTGCTCAAGGCACCGAGATCGCGCGGCCCGCCGCGCTTCAGAGCCAGCCGCGACAGGGCCCTCGGCATGTCGGCGACGCGGCGCAGGACGAGCCGCACGGCCTCGCTCAAGGCCGGCTCACCGCGGAAGAAGGCGACCGCATCGAGCCGGTCGGTGATCGCCTGAGGGTCGGTGAGCGGCGCCATCAGCCGCTCGGCGAGCAGCCGCGCACCCGCCCCGGTCACGGTGCGGTCGATGGCGCGCAGCAGCGAGCCGTCGCGGCCGCCCGAGGTTGTGCGCAACAGCTCGAGATTGGCGCGCGTCGCCGGGTCGAGGAACAGCGCCGCGCCGGCGGCTTCGCGTCGCGGCCGGTCGAGCGGCGGGCGTTCGCGACGCTGCGTCTTCTCGACATAGGCAATTGCCGCGGCGATGGCCGCCAGCTCGGGGCGCGAGAACATGCCGAAGCTCTCCGGCGTGGCGACATCGTAGAAGCGGGCGACCCGCGCCACCGCCGTGCTCGAGTCGAACAGGCTGGGCGGCTGGGGGTTGGCCCGCCGGCCGAGCTCCGCCATCACCGTTTTGAGTTCAGGATCCCTGAAGGTCGCGTCGGCCAGCACGACCTCGCGCGGGTCAACGCGGGCGATCTCGGCTGCGAGCCGCTCGGCCGAGGTTTCGCTGACGCGGAACGCGCCGGTGGAGATGTCGATCCAGGCCAGGCCATAGCAGGCGTCGGCAGCGCCCTTGGTCCGGGCGAGCGCCATCAGGAAATTGGCCTCGCCAGGGGCGAGCAGATTGTCCTCGGTGATGGTGCCGGGCGTGACCAGGCGGATGACGTCGCGGCGCACCACCGATTTGGCGCCGCGCTTCCTGGCCTCGGCCGGATCTTCGACCTGCTCGCAGACGGCGACCCGATGGCCGAGCGCGATCAGCTTCTGCAGATAGTCGTCGGCCGCATGGATCGGCACGCCGCACATCGGGATGTCGGCGCCGAGATGCTTGCCCCGCTTGGTCAGGGTGATGCCGAGGGCACGGCTGGCGACTTCGGCATCGTCGAAGAACAGCTCGTAAAAGTCGCCCATTCGGTAAAACAGCAGCGAATCCGGATTGGCCGCCTTGATCTCGATATATTGCTCCATCATCGGCGTCGCCGCCGGTGCCTTGGACGCCGGATCGGCGGGCCCGGAGACGAGGCTGAGCGGCGTTTCGAGATTCAAGCGCTTTGGTCCGCGAAGAGAGTTTCGCCTTGCTTGGCTGTTTACAGCCCCGAAGTGTAGCCTTAATCCCAAACCCTCCACAAAAAGAAGCGACTTCACGGAGGAACCGACCGCATCATGGCGTCAGGCAGGAAAAACGAGAGCGGCGGCCCCTCGGTCAGCGCTCAGGAGGCGCTCGAGTTTCACGCCATGGGGCGCCCTGGCAAGCTGGAGATCAACCCGACCAAGCCGATGGCCACGCAGCGCGACCTGTCGCTGGCCTATTCCCCCGGCGTGGCGGAGCCGGTCAAGGCGATCGCCGGCGACCCCAGCCGGGCGTTCGACTACACGACGCGCGGCAACATGGTCGCCGTGATCTCGAACGGCACCGCGATCCTCGGCCTCGGCAACCTTGGCGCGCTGGCGGCCAAGCCGGTGATGGAAGGCAAGGCGGTGCTGTTCAAGCGCTTCGCCGACGTCGATTCCATCGATCTCGAGGTGGCCACCGAAGACGCCGACGAATTCGTCAACTGCGTCCGCTTCCTGGGACCATCGTTCGGCGGCATCAACCTCGAGGATATCAAGGCGCCCGACTGCTTCATCATCGAACAGCGGCTGCGCGAGATGATGGACATTCCCGTTTTCCACGACGACCAGCACGGCACCGCCATCATCGCCACGGCAGGGCTGATCAATGCGCTGGCGATAACCGGCCGCGAGTTCGCCAGCACCAAGCTGGTCTGCAACGGTGCGGGCGCTGCCGGCATTGCCTGCATCGAGCTGGTCAAGTCGATGGGCTTCCCGCCGGACAACGTTATCCTCTGCGACACCAAGGGCGTGGTCTATCAGGGCCGCACCGAGGGCATGAATCAATGGAAGTCGGCGCATGCGGTGAAGACCGAGGCACGGACGCTGGCCGAGGCGCTCGAAGGCGCCGATGTGTTCTTCGGCCTGTCGGCCAAGGGTGCGCTGAGCGCGGCCATGGTCCTGTCGATGGCCGACAACCCGATCATCTTCGCCATGGCCAACCCCGATCCGGAGATCACTCCGGAAGAGGTGGCGGAGATCCGCACCGATGCAATCATGGCGACCGGCCGGTCCGACTATCCGAACCAGGTCAACAATGTGCTCGGCTTCCCCTACATCTTTCGCGGCGCGCTCGATGTGCGGGCCACCACGATCAACGACCAGATGAAGATCGCCGCGGCACGCGCCTTGGCCGAACTCGCCCGCCAGGACGTGCCCGACGACGTTGCGGCAGCCTACCAGGGCAACCGGCCGAAATTCGGCCCCAGCTACATCATTCCCGTGCCGTTCGATCCGCGCCTGATTTCGGCAATTCCGGTCGCGGTGGCACGGGCGGCGATGGACAGCGGCGTTGCCCGCCGGCCGATCCTCGACCTCGGCAACTACGCCAACGAGCTGTCGGCGCGGCGCGACCCGATCGCCTCGACCCTGCAGCGCATCTATGACCGGGTGCGCCGCCAGCCGAAGCGGGTGGTGTTCGCCGAAGGCGAGGAGGAGCAGGTGATGCGTGCCGCGGTGGCCTATGCCAACCAGCGGCTGGGCACGGCGATCCTGGTCGGCCGCGAGGAGCGCATCAAGGATACCGCCCGGCAGGCCGGCGTCGATCTCGACAAGCCCGGCATCGAGATCATCAATGCCCGGCTGTCGCGGCGCAACACGCTCTATGCCGACCATCTCTATGAGCGCATGCAGCGCAAGGGCTTCCTGTTTCGCGATTGCCAGCGCCTGATCAACACCGACCGCAACCACTTCGCCGCCTGCATGCTGGCGCTCGGCGACGCCGACGCGGTGGTCACCGGCGTCACCCGCAACTATTCGACCGCGCTCGACGAGGTCCGCCGGGTCATTGACGCCAAGCCCGGCCACCGGGTGATCGGCGTGTCGATCGCGCTCAGCCGCGGCCGCACGGTGCTGGTCGCCGACACCGCCGTGCACGACATGCCGGATGCCGAGCAGCTCGCCGACATCGCTGAAGAGGCGGCAGGCTTTGCGCGCCGCATGGGCTATGAGCCGCGGCTGGCGATGCTCGCCTACTCGACCTTCGGCCACCCGCCCGGCGAGCGCTCCGAGCGCATCCAGGAGGCGGTGAAGATCCTCGACAAGCGCCGTGTCGATTTCGAATATGACGGCGAGATGGCCGCGGACGTCGCACTCAACCCGCGGCTTTTGGCGCAGTATCCGTTCTGCCGCCTTTCGGGTCCGGCCAACGTCCTGGTGATGCCGGCCTTCCACTCGGCCTCGATCTCGACGCGGATGCTGCAGGAACTCGGCGGCTCGACGGTCATCGGGCCGCTGCTGGTCGGGCTCAACAAGCCGGTGCAGATCGTGTCCCTCAACGCGAAGGACAGCGACATCGTCAACATGGCGGCGATTGCCGCCTACAATGTCGGCGCATGATGGCGCGGCGCCGGGCAAAAGCCGGCAAAGGAAGCGTTCAGGCGGCGAAGCGTTCCGCCTCGGGCCCGTAATAGTTGACGTAGCGGGAGCTGATCGCTGACACCGGCAGGATGATGAACACGTCGGTGGTGGCGAAATCGTGATCGACGACGCAGCCGTCGCCGATGCGCGCGCCGACGCGCAGGTAGCCCTTGATCAGCGGCGGCAGGGCGGCGATCGCGGATTTGGCATTGACCGCCTCGGCCGGCATCAGGTCCATCGAGCAGTAGCGGCTCGGAACCGCGCGCACGTCCCATTCCGGCGCGGCGCGGCAACAATGCGCAAGATAGGAGAGCGCCTCCGCATGGGCCGCAGGCACAGTGCCGTGGAGCGAGCCGCAACCGGTCATCACGCCGATGCCATAGTGGCGGATATAGGCGAAGATGCCCTGCCAAAGCGCCTCGATCGTGCGCTTCGAGCGGTAGTGCTTGAGCACGCATGAACGCCCGAGCTCGAGGAAACGCTGGCCCGGATGGCGGGCGATCAGCGATTGCAGCTCGAATTCATCGTTGGAGTAGAAGCCGCCGGCGGCCGCGGCGATCTCCTGACGCAGCAGCCGGTAGGTGCCGACGACCCGGCGGTGGTCCGGCCCGGCCAGAGCCGTATCGACCACCAGAAGGTGGTCGCAAAGCACGTCGAAACGGTCGGCATCGCGCTCTTCGATGGCATGGACGGCGCTGCGCCGCGCACCGAGCTCGTCATAGAAGACGCGGAAGCGCACTTCCTGCGCGGCGGCCACTTCCTGTTCACTGCGCGCCAGCCTGACCTCAAGGGATCCGATGCGGCCGAGGACCGGTCCCTTCATGAGTCTGCCGAAGTTGCGGCCGGTCCGCCAGGCTGGGCTCGCTTCAGGATGATCGTCTCGCTCCTGCAGTGCTGTGTGCACGGAATGATTCTCCTTCGAGCCGCAAGGCGCGAAATAAGAGGACAGTGCAACAGGAGAATGACACTACCGTGAAGCAGCCTGAGCGGCAATAGTTTGCCCGCCAACGATCAGGTGAACGCGCTCAGCCCGGAGCGGTTTCGTCAGCCCGGAACGCGGCGCTGATCCTCGACCAGGCGCACCAGCATATCCGGGTCGAGCGGCTTGGTGACGAAGCCGGTCGCGCCATGGGCGAGCACGGTATGGCGGGTCTTTTCCTGGCTATCGGCCGACAGCACCATGATCGGCACCGGCACGCGGCCCTGCTCTTCTTCGGCGCGGCGGATCAAGGTAATCGCATCAAGGCCGTCGAGCACCGGCATATGAAGATCCATCAGCACGACGTCGTACCGCGGTCCGCCGGCGCCGATCAGCCGGTCGACCGCCGCCCGGCCGTTGCCGACCACGTCGACGCGGTGGCCGGCCTTGCTCAAGGTCGCCTGGGCCAACAGCGCATTGATGTCGTTGTCCTCGGCCAGCAGCACGGAAAGGCCGCGCGGCGCGTGTCCGCCCGCCGCGCCTGCCGGGTCGGCGGCCATATCGGCGGCGCGCTGCTCCTTGAGCGGCACCATTTTGGTGAGCAGAAGCCGGACCAGCGTTTCGCCGCGCACCGGGCGCGCCAGGAAGGTGCGATAGCCGCTGGCACGGAATTCGCCGAGCTGGCCGCGGTCGCCCGGTGCAATCAGGGTGACCGGCTCCGCGCCGGCGAAGCCTGCGGCCTGCAGCCGCTTGAGCAGTCGGCCATCGGCCTTGTCGAGGGCAGCGTCGACCAGCAGCGTGTCGCACGCGGCGGCAAACGGGGCGGCTTGCAGCACCGAGCCGGCGATTTCGGCGTGACCGCCATGGTCGCGGATGATCTCGGCGATCGCCTCGGCCTCGAAGCTGTTTTGCGAGACGATCACCGCGCAGCGCCCGGCGAGCACCTGGCGCCGCTCGGTTGGAGCGTCGGTCGCATTGCGGGCCGGGATGTCGAGGCTGAACACGGAGCCCTTGCCCGGCTCGCTGCTCACCGCGATGGCGCCGCCGAGGGAATCGGCGATCCGCTTGGAGATCGCCAGGCCGAGGCCGGCGCCGCCATGGCGGCGGGTCGAGGTGCCGTCGGCCTGTTCGAACTCCTCGAAAATTCGCGACAGGCTCTCGGCGGCGACGCCGGGGCCGCTGTCGGTGACCGCAAAGCGGATCATCGCCGCGCCGCCGCTGTCGAGGTTGGTGACGTCGACCAGCACCCCGCCGGTATCCGTGAATTTCACCGCGTTGCCGACCAGGTTCATCAGCACTTGGCGCAGCCGGCCGGGGTCGACCACGATCGTGGCGGGCACTTGCGGAGAGACGTGGCAGCCGATGCCGATATTTTTGGCGAAGGCCTTGGAGGCCAGCAGCTCGACCACGCCTTCGGCGAGCTCGCGCGGCGAGAACGGCTGCGGCTCGACATCGATGCGGCCGGCTTCGATCTTGGCATAGTCGAGCAGATCCTCGATCAGCGCCAGCAGCGCCGCGGCCGAGGTCGAGACCGCAGCGACATAGGTGCGCTGCTCGGGCGACAGCTGCGTGTCGGCAAGCAGCTTGGCCATGCCCATAATGCCGTTCATCGGCGTGCGGATCTCGTGGCTGACGGTGGCCAGGAAGCGCGACTTGGCCTGGCTGGCGGATTCGGCGCGCTCGCGCGCATTGATGAGCGCGGTCTCGGCGCGCTTGCGGGCGGTGATGTCGCGGGCGATCGCCCGATGGGAGACGGCGTCGCTTGCCTTGTCGCGGACCGACAGCTCGATCCACGAAAACCACCGCAGTCCTTGCGGGGTGCTGATCGCCACGTCGGTCGAGCTCAGGCATTCGCCGTCCGAGAACGCCGCATCCGGCACGATGCCGACGTCGATGCCGAGCGAGCTCAGGGTGCGGCCGTGGACCTCGCCGGGCTCCAATCCCATCAGATCGGCGAACACGCTGTTGGCGTAGACGATGCGGCCCTCACGGTCGCGATGCACGACAAGATCGCCGAGCGCGTCGATCAGGCCGCGAAACCGCTCCTCGCTTTCCTGCAGCTCCCAGACACGGTCGGCGAGCGCCTCGAACTCGGCGCGGCTCTTGGCCGCCGTATCGCGCGTCCGCGAGGCACGCCGATGCTCGCCATGGGAGGAGAGCGCGACGGCAGCGATCCCGATCCCGCCGGCTGCCGCGATCGCCGCGGCGATAAGGGCCGGCGCACCGCTCAGATAGGCCAGCCCGGCGAGCGCCACGAGCACACCATAGAGTGCGGCATGCAGGCCGCGCCAGATGACGCCCGTTCGCAGCGGGGCGGCCGACATTTGCGGTCGGACAGGGGACGCGACCGTCATCGCCGGCAGGTGGTCCTCCAGCTCCGCGTTGCGGTCTGCGCTGCTGTTCGCCGACATGGCTGCCTGTCTGTCACGCTGAGCTTAGAGAAGCTTTGGCCGCATCGCTAGAATTTTAGCAGACCATGTAAAGCCAGGGATTTCGTCATAATTCGACCACCAGGCGACCTCTCACCTGGCCCTCCACAATGGCGCGTCCGGCGTCGATGACCTCGTCGAGGCCGATCGTCCGAGAAAGTGCGGCGAGCTTGCGGTGGTCGAGCTCGGCGGCCAGGCGGCCCCAGGCCTCCAGCCTGAGCGGCTTTGGCGCCATCACCGAGTCGATGCCCAGCAACGACACGCCGCGCAAGATGAACGGCGCCACGCTCGTCGGCAGGTCCATGCCCTGCGCGAGGCCGCAGGCCGCAATCGCGCCGCCATAGGCGGTCATCGACAACAGATTGGCGAGCGTGTGGCTGCCCACCGCGTCGATCCCGCCCGCCCAGCGCTCCTTGCCGAGCGGTCGGGCAGGACCCGAAAGGCTGTCGCGGGCAATCACTTCCGCCGCGCCGAGGTCTTTGAGGTAGTCGGTCTCCGCTGCCCGGCCGGTCGAGGCGATGACATGGTAGCCGTGATGGGAAAGGAGCGCGACCGCGACGGAGCCGACACCGCCGGCTGCGCCGGTGACCACCACCGGGCCGCGTTCGCGGGTGATGCCGTGCCGCTCCAGCGCCATCAACGCCAGCATCGCCGTGTAGCCGGCGGTGCCGATCGCCATCGCGTCGTGGGCGCCCATGCCCTGCGGAAGCGGCACCAGCCAGTCGCCTTTGACCCTGGCCCGCCCGGCGAAGGCGCCGTGGTGCATCTCGCCGACGCCCCAGCCATTGAGGATGACCTTGTCGCCCGCGCTCCAGTCCGGGCTCTGCGAGGCGATCACCGTGCCGGCGAAGTCGACACCCGGAACGAGCGGGAAGCGCCGCACGACCGGAGCCTTGCCGGTGATCGCGAGGCCGTCCTTGTAGTTGACGGTGCTCGCTTCGACCGCCACGGTGACGTCGCCCTCCATCAGGTCGTCATCGGCAAGCTGCGTCAGCGCCACGCTCTGCTTGCCGTCCTCGTCGCGCGAGATCAGGAGTGCCTTGAAGGTGTCGGCCATTGGGAACGCTCCGTGCTGCTGACGAAAGGGTGACTTTGCGGTGGGCGCGCGCCGCGGTCAATCGGACGACGCCCTGCGGCCGCGCCACCAGACCAGCACCTCCTCGAGCACCACGAGGCCGGCGCCGACGCTGATGAAGGCATCCGCAAGGTTGAAGATCGCGAACGACCACACCGGAGTGTGGAACAGGACATAATCGATCACATGGCCATAGACGGCGCGATCGATCAGGTTGCCGACCGCCCCGCCAAGCACGAGGGTAAAACCGATGCGGGCGAGAACTTGCCGCGGATCGGTACGCCAGGCGAGCACCAGCACGAAGGCGATGACCGCGAGCGACACCGCGATCAGGCCCTTGTCTCCCATCCAGCTGAACATCGAGAACGCGACGCCGGTATTGGTGGTGCGGAACAGCGCCAGAAACGGCAGGATGTCGATCTGCTCATAGAGGGCAAGCCTCGTCTCGACCAGGTGCTTGACCCACTGATCGGCCGCCACCGCGATCAGGAAGAGGGCGGCCATCGCGCCGCGCTGGGCAGAACTCGATCTGGTCATGCTCCGCCCGCCAAAGTGAGCGTGTGCCGCCTTATCTCGAACAGCATCACGCCTGCCGCAACGGCAAGGTTGAGCGAATCGGCGCGGCCGGCCTGCGGGATGCGCACCAGCCGGTCGCAGGCCGCAGCCAGCGGCTCGGCCAGACCCTGCTGCTCATTGCCCATCAACAGAAGCACCGGCCGGCCGGCATAGCCGACCCTGCGATAATCGGCCTCACCCTTGAGATGGGTGCCGACCACCAGGCCGCCGAATTGCCGCCGCCAGGCTAGGAAGGCGTCGGCCGACGCACGCGCGATCGGCACAGCAAAAAGCGAGCCCATGGTCGCCCGTACCGTCTCCGGGGCGAACGGGTCGCAGGTCTCGCCGATCAGGAGAATGCCATGCGCACCCACCGCATCGACGGTGCGGATGACGGTGCCGAGATTACCGGGATCGCGGATCCGGTCGAGCCCGACCCAGACCTCCTCGCCCGCCGGGCGGACCGCCTGGAGCGAACGCGTCCGCTGGGAAAAGACGCCGACCACCATCTGCGGATTGTCGCGGCGGGTCACTGCGGCAAGGATCTTCTCGCTGACCTCGAGCACTAGGCCGCCGGCGGCGACGGTGCGGGCGGCCGCCTGCTCGACTGCGGCATTGCCCAACGCCGACTTGGCAAACAGCAGCGTCTTGATCCTCCAGCCGAGATCGAGCCCGTCGATGATCAGCTTGAGCCCTTCGGCCAGGAAGGCGCTCTGCTGGTCGCGGAACTTCTTCAGCGCCAGGCTGCGGACGTCTTTGACGAGCGGGTTGGCGAGGCTGGTGACCTCCTTGACCCGGCCCGGTGCGCCGGCCCCCCGGCTGCTCATGCCGCGACCCAGCGCGCAAACAGCGAGGTCGACAAGGTCCGCCCGGCGGCGGCCTCGCGCAGCACCAGTTCCCCCGATTCCACCGTGCCGCCGAGGCCGGCGAAGGTGTCGCGCATCAGCGTGTGGATGGCGAAGAACGATGCCCGGATCGAATAGGCGGTGAGCACCACCGCCAGCGGCTGCGGGGCGAGGACGGCGCGACACAGTTCGACGAGTGCGGGCAGATCTTCGAACAGCTGCCAGACTTCGCCCTTCGGCCCGCGGCCATAGGCCGGCGGGTCGAGCAGCACGATATCGTAGCGGTTGCCGCGCCTTTCCTCACGCTCGGCAAAGCGCATCGCGTCCTCGACGATCCAGCGGATCGGCTTCTCGGAAAGACCGGCCACCTCTTGGTTCTCGCGCGCCCAGGCGATCGCCTTCTTGGAGGCGTCGACATGGGTCACCTCGGCGCCGGCGCGCGCTGCCACCAACGAGGCAAGGCCGGTATAGCCGAACAGGTTGAGGAGCTTGATCGGCCGCCCCGCAGATCGGATGCGTGCGTCGACGAAGTCCCAATGCGAGGCCTGTTCGGGAAACACCCCGACGTGGCGGAACGAGGTGAAGCGGCCGAGATAGTCGAGCCCGTCATGGCGCATCCGCCAGGTCTCGCCGAGCGGCGCCTTCGCAAAGCGCCAGCGGCCGAGACCTTCCTCGTCGGTGTCGCCGGTGAACACGGCGTCGACATCCAGCCACTCCGTATCCGGCAGCGAAGGCTTCCACAGCGCCTGGCCCTCGGGCCGGACGATCCGGTAAGGCCCATATTGCTCGAGCTTCCGGCCATTGCCGCTGTCGAGCAAGGCGTAGTCGGCGGTCGGCCCTACCTCGAGGATGAGCGGCACGCGTTCCGCCGGCAAGGCGCCGCGGCGGCGCAGGCGCGCCGGAGACTGAAGCGCGGCCTCGCGGTCGCGGCGTTTCCCTCGCATGGCAGTCAACGGCGTCTCCGGACGGTAGCGCCCGCTTCTGCCATACGGTGCCTAAGGGCGCAACAAAGGGTCGTCTAGGCCTGGCGGGGCGGCAGCCCGGCCAGCGACGTGAGCAGGGCGACGAGGCCGAGCGCCTTCAACGCCGCCACCACCATGTGGCCGCTTTCCCAGCGCCAACGCACGGCGGCGAAGTCCGCCGGCAGTGGGCCGGGCGTCCAGGTGGCGAGCACCGCATTGGCCGGCGCGACCAACAGGAACCAGGAGATCAGCGCGGCACCGTAGAGGAGCGCCGCCAGAGCAGCCCAGCGCATCGGTCGCCCGGCGGCCTTGAGGGCAAAGGCCAGGCCCGCCGGCAGCGCCACAGCAAGGATATCGAGCGGCGCGCCGACGAGGGCAAACAGGCGGAACTGGGCATGGAAGACGGTTGCCTCGCGCCACAGTTCCGGCGGCCATTCGCGCAGCCGCGGCCCGGCTTCGAGCACGTGGGCGAAGGAGGGTCCGAGGCTCAAGGCGGCGACCAAGGCCGTCACGATCGCCAAGCCGCGCAGAAGATCAGACCTGCTCATCTGCCGAACCCCTGCTGGGCTTAGCCGGTTGCGCCCCTCTCAGCCGCCGGGCTTGGGCAGCCTGGTTGCGCCCTGCGCCTGGCGCTGGGCGGAGGTGCGCAGGATCTCGGCCTCCTGGCCGCGTTGCCGGGCGAGCTTGCGATAGCGGCCCTGCCTGAGCCAGGTCGCAGCGCTGCCGACGATCAGCCCGACGAGGGCTGCCAGAAGCAGCAGCACGAATAGCGGCAGCTCGGCCGTGAACGCCGGATTGCCCGGGTTGAAGGGATCGACAGTGAAGGCAACCAGGCCGCGATTGGCGACGGCCAACGCGATCAGGATCACCGCCAGGGGGATCAGCACGACGACGAGAAGGATGCGATTGAACATCGGTGAATTGCGGCCAGCCGGCGGCTTCAGCCGGAGGTGTTGAGGCGTTCGCGCAGCTCTTTGCCGGTCTTGAAGAACGGCACCCACTTCTCCTCGACCTCGACCGATTCGCCGGTGCGCGGGTTGCGGCCGGTGCGCGCCGGCCGGTTCTTGACCGAGAACGCGCCAAAGCCGCGCAATTCGACGCGGTTGCCGTCGGCCAGCGCCTCGGTGATCTCCTCGAAGATTGCGTTGACGATGTTCTCGACGTCACGCAGGAACAGGTGCGGATTGCGATTGGCGATGATTTGCACGAGCTCAGACTTGATCATGTGCGAGCGTTCCCCCACCGTTCGTCAAGTATGCAAATGATTTTGCTAGCTTTTCAACCGCCGATCACGGCCTTTTCAGGGTGCCAGACCGACAGGAGACCGTCAAGGAAGATGCGTTCGCTGCCGAGCGCCCGGATCAGCGCGGCGGCGCCATCGGGCAAGCCCAGGCTCTCCGCCAGCGAGCTGGTGAACAGCCAGCCGGCGCCACGCCGTTTGGGCAGCCACTCGACGACCTCCAGCTTGGCATCGACCCCGCGGGTGCCAAGCCAGGCCACCGCCTCGTCCTCGCCGCCGAGCTCGTCGACGAGCTTCCGGTCGAGCGCCTGACGGCCGGTGAACACCGAGCCGTCGGCGAGCGCCGTCACCTGGTCGCGCGGCAGCGACCGCCGCTCGGCGACCAGGCCGATGAACCAGTCATAGCTGTCGAGGATCATGCGGCGGATCATCGCCCGCGCCTCCTCCGTGGTCGGATTGAACGGATTGGGCTCCGCCTTGAGCGGCGAAGATTTGATCTGTTCAAGCTTGACGCCGACCTTGTCCATCAGTCCCGTGACATCCGGATATTGGACGAGCACGCCGATCGAGCCGACGATCGAGGTCTTGCGCGCCACGATGTGGTCGGCCGCACTGGCGATCATGTAACCGGCCGAAGCCGCCAGGGTGCCGACTTGCGCCACCACCGGCTTGGCGGCGGCCAGACGGCGGATCTCGTCGAAGATCGCCTCGCCGCCGGCCGTGGTGCCGCCGGGCGAGTTGATCGACAGGATCACCCCCTTCACGGCCGAGCTTTCGCGGATCTTCTTCAGCCGCTCGAGAAGCTCGTCGTCTTCGGTGATGGTCCCGTCGATCTTGACCTTGGCGATGTGGTTGGCCGCGGTCGGGGCGAGATCGGCGCCGAAAAGGACATAGCCGAGGCCGGCGACCGCCAGTGCGGCGACCAGCAATGCTGCGCTGCGCCAAAAGGTCAGCTTGCGCCGCAAACGGTGGCGGTCAATGATGTCGTCGGCGCGAAAGACCATGGCTGCCCCGTGCTCTTGGACGTGGACGGAAGCGCCGGTTCTAGAGCAATTCCAGGAAAAGTGGAAACGGTTTTCCGTATGGAATTGCGACAAAACAAGGACTTAGGGTGAAGCTCCGGTTCGCGGGATCGGTGCTCTCTGTCGCGGGCGATGTGCCGATCATCAGGTGCCGGCGGCCACGCGGGTCATTCGTGTCGCATCGGTCTTCGACGAAACTCCGGGCCAGCCCTGTTTCGCGGAGGACAGAGTTTCTATATGGTCGGCGACTTTGGAGCGCTTTTCGACCGGCCGGCGCTGACGCGTCGCCCAAGCGGAAAAATGAGATGGAGATGACGGCACAACCCGATCGGCGCGATGCGGAGCTGCGCACGCCGGCGCGCCAGGAGCGGTCAAGGCCGGTCTCCCGTGCGGCCGAGTTCGCCACCGCCCGCAGCCATTCGCGGCGGGTGCGGCGCCTCAAATTCGCGCTGCCCGTTGCGGCGCTGCTGCTGGCGGCCGGCTTCGTCGGCTATGCCTACCTGTCCTCGCCGCTCAGCATCGCCTTCGACCTGTCCAATGTGCAGGTTCAGGACGGCAAGCTGGTGATGACCGATCCGAAGCTCGACGGCTTCACCAAGTTGAACCTGCCCTACACCATGCGCGCCGCACGAGCCCTGCAGAACCTCGACTCGACCGGTATGATCGAGCTCGAGGACATGAAGGCCAGAGTGCCGGTCGGCAGCAAGGGCTTTGCCGACATCGATGCTTCGCGCGGCGTCTATGACCGAGACAAGAACACGCTGGACATTTCAAGCAGCATCACGGTCACGACCACCGATGGCAAAGCAGCAAAGCTGCAATCGGCCTTCATCGAGCTCGGCAAGGGCACATTCAGCACCGACAAGCCTGTCGAGATCGCGCTCAACGGAACCAATATTGCCGCCGATTCAATGTCTGTTCTTGAAAACGGAAAGGTTTTGGTATTCGAAAAGAAGGTAAAGTTGAACATAGTCCCAGGTACGATTGGCGTCGGCCAGCAAGCGAACGGAGAGCCCAATGCCGCGAACTGAACGACGTCTCGCCGGGCTGATCGGCTTCGGTCTGGCGCTGGCGCTGATGGCAGGTCCCGCCGCGGCCCAGGCGCAGCAGGCGCCGGCCAAGGCGCCGCCGGCGCCGGGCGAGCGCTTTACCGGCCTGAAGCTTTCCGGCGACCAGCCGATCCAGATCGAGAGCGACAAGCTCGAGGTCCATGAGAACGAGAGCATGGCGATCTTTTCCGGCAATGTCAGCGTGGTCCAGGGCGCGACCCTGATGAAGGCCGGCAAGATGACCGTCTACTACGTCAAGGACAGCGGCGGCTCGGCCACGACCGGCACGGCCAACATCGACCACCTCGAGGTCGACGACAAGGTGTTCGTCAAGTCCGATACGCAGACGGCGACGGGCGACAAGGGCACCTTCGACATGAAGACCGAGATGCTAACGCTGTCGGGCAAGGAAGTGGTGCTGTCGGATGGCCCGAATGTGCTTACCGGCTGCGCGCTGACCGTCAACATGAAGAGCGGGCTGGCCGAGCTTGGCGCGTGCAAGGGCGGCCGCGTCAAGACATTGCTGACGCCGGGCTCGCAGAAGCAGGCGGCGCCGCAGAGCCAGTAATGTCCCTGGCCTTGCCGTTTTTGTCGCGCCTTGGCGGGCGGGGAGGGGCAGCGGCCACCTCGATGGCCGAGGCCGCGGGGGATGTCCGCCTGAAAGGCACGCTGATCGCGCGCGGCCTGACCAAGAGCTACAAAGGCCGCCAGGTGGTCAGCGGCGTTTCGTTCGGGGTCCGCGCCGGCGAGGCCGTCGGCCTGCTCGGCCCCAACGGCGCCGGCAAGACCACATGCTTCTACATGGTCACCGGGCTGGTGCCGGTCGATCAGGGCACCGTCGAGATCGACGGCTTCGACGTCACCACCATGCCGATGTACCGCCGGGCCCGCCTCGGCGTCGGCTATCTGCCGCAGGAGGCCTCGATCTTCCGCGGCTTGACGGTGGAGGACAACATCCGCGCCGTGCTCGAAGTGGTCGAGAAGAACCGCAGGGATCGCGAGGCCAGCCTGGACGCTTTGCTCGACGAATTCCACATCGCGCATCTGCGCAAGTCGCCGGCGATTGCGCTCTCCGGCGGCGAGCGGCGGCGGCTCGAGATTGCCCGCGCTTTGGCCAGCCGCCCCAATTACATGCTGCTCGACGAGCCGTTCGCCGGCATCGACCCGATCGCGGTGGCCGATATCCAGCAGCTCGTGCGCCATCTCACCCAGCGCGGCATCGGCGTGCTGGTCACCGACCATAATGTGCGTGAAACGCTCGGCCTGATCGACCGGGCCTACATCATCCACGCCGGCGAGGTGCTCGCCCACGGACTGCCGGCCGATATCGTCGCCAATCCGGATGTGCGCCGGCTCTATCTGGGCGAGGGCTTCGTCTTATAGACGTCGGCCGCCACTGCGGCACAATGGCCACGACCTCCCCGGCTCTCCCTCCGCCGCTTGACAAGCAAAACCCATACCAGTTTCATGGCGCGCCGGGAAAAGGGCGCGTGTCGGTCCGGCGCCTCGGAGTATTTGACTTAAGCATGGCCCTCTCAGCCAGATTGCAGCTTCGCCAGTCGCAGGCGCTTGTGATGACGCCGCAACTGCTGCAGTCGATCCGGCTGCTGCAGTTCACCCAGGCCGAGCTCGAGCGCTTTGTCGACGAGGAGATCGAGCGCAATCCCCTGCTGGAGCGGGCCGAGGCGCGTGAGGAGGCTGTCGAGGTGGAGGCTGCCCCGCCGGCCGAGGAAGCCGACTGGTTCTCGGATGCGGCGGCTCCGCTCAGCGCCGAGGCGATGTCTGATAGGCTCGACGCCTCGCTGGAGAACGTGTTCCCCGATGATCCCGGCGCGTCGACCCCGCTCGGACCGGACCTTTCAGCCCAGTGGCGTTCGGCCGGCTCGGGCGGAACCTCCGCCGGCGAAGGCTTCGATGTCGAGGACATGGCCGCAGCGCCGGTGACGCTGCGTGAGCACCTCGCCGGCGAAATCGCGCTCGCCTTCCATGATCCGGCTTCACGGCTGATCGCCGGCGAGCTTGCCGACGGGCTCGACGACGCCGGCTATCTGCGCGGCGATCTCGGCGAGATCGCCGAACGGTTGGTGATCGGCCTTGGCGAGATCGAAAGGGTGCTCGCGGTCTGCCAGACGTTCGAACCCGTCGGGCTGTTTGCCCGCAACCTCGCCGAGTGCCTGGCCCTACAGCTTGCCGCCCGCGACCGCCTGGATCCGGCCATGCGCGCGCTTCTCGACCACCTCGAACTGCTCGCCAAGCGCGATTTCCAGGCGCTGAAGCGGATTTGTCAGGTCGATCAGGACGATCTGCTCGATATGATGGCCGAGATTCGCGCCCTCGACCCGCGCCCGGGCGCGGTCTTCGCCGCCGGCAGCGCCGACATCATCGTGCCCGATGTGCTGGTGCGGGCGGCGGCCGATGGCAGCTGGACCGTCGAGCTTAATCCCGACACCTTGCCCAAGGTCCTGGTCGACCAGGTCTATTTCGCCAATGTCGTCGGCCATACCCGCAATCAGGCCGAAAAGGACTTTCTGAGCGATTGCCTGCAGAACGCCAACTGGCTGACCCGCAGCCTCGACCAGCGCGCCAAGACGATCCTCAAGGTCGCGTCCGAGATCGTCCGCCAGCAGGATGCGTTTTTCATCGAGGGCGTGCGGGCGCTGCGCCCGCTCAACCTGAAGACGGTGGCCGAGGCGATCGGCATGCACGAGTTGACGGTGAGCCGGGTGACCGCCAACAAATATATGATGACGCCGCGCGGCGTATTCGAGCTGCGCTATTTCTTCACCGCGGCCATCGCTTCGGCGGAAGGCGGCGACGCCCACTCCTCCGAAGCGGTCCGGGAGCGCATCCGCATCCTGATCGACGCCGAGCAGCCGGCCGCGGTGCTCTCCGATGATGCGATCGTCGAGGTTCTCAAGAAAGACGGCGTCGATATCGCCCGCCGCACCGTCGCCAAGTACCGCGAGGGCATGGCGATCCCGTCTTCGGTTCAACGCCGGCGCGAGAAGCAGGCCCGCGCGTCCTCCGGCCGCCAGCACGCTTGATTGACAACCTCCGTCGAAGTGACTAGAAGCCCGCCCGCAAGAGCCCGGCCGCGGCCGGACCCTTGCTGGAGCGCCGTCCTGGCAGACGGACTGGAACAACCGGAAAGCTCGGGCCTGAAATCGGCGGGAGCCCCGCCTCGCGAAGCTTGTGCGCGCCAGCCACGGGTATAAACTTCGATCAGTTTGAATCCTGAACAGAAGGTCAGTTTTCAGATGAGCCTGCGCATCTCCGGGAAGCATATGGAAATCGGCGACGCTTTCCGCACCCGCATTGAGGGCCGCATCGGCGAGGCGATCGACAAATATTTCGACGGCGGGTTTTCCGGACATGTCAATGTGATCAAGTCGGGCTCCCGTTTCACCGCGGACTGCATGATCCACCTCGATTCCGGCATGGCGCTGCAGGCGACCGGCGATGCGCAGGAGCCGACCGCGGCCTTCGATGTCGCTGCGGAGCGTTTCGAGAAGCGGCTGCGCCGCTACAAGCGGCGGCTGAAATCGCACGCCGCGGCCACCAACGGGGCCGGTGTCGAAATCGCCTATGCGATCGTTGCCCCGGTGGCCGACGAGGACGAAGAGGTGCCCGAAGACTACGCGCCGGCGATCGTTGCCGAATCGACGGTGGCGTTGAAGACCCTGACGGTCGCCTCGGCGGTGATTGAGCTCGACACCAAGGACAGCCCTGTATTCGTCTTCCGCAATGCCGGCAGCGGCCAGGTCAATGTCGTCTACCGGCGCGCCGACGGCAATATCGGCTGGATCGACCCGGCGGCGGCCTCGCTGAAAGCCTGACCACAATCTCTTGACCGGAACGCCCAGCGGTGGGGCGGGCGCGGCGGGACGGAATGGAGCAAAGGACAAGAACAAAATGGATCTGACAGATCTGATCGAGGTTTCGGCGATTCTGCCGACCTTGAAGGCCAACTCAAAGAAGCAGCTCCTTCAGCTTCTCGCCGACAAGGCGGCATCGGCCACCGGCATCCCCGAACGCGAGATCTTCGACACGATTCAGCAGCGCGAACGCCTGGGCTCGACCGGGGTTGGCAACGGCATCGCCATTCCGCACGGCAAGCTCGGCGGCGTGAAACGCATCACCGGTGTCTTTGCCCGCCTCGAGACGCCGGTGGATTTCGAGGCGCTCGACGACCAGCCGGTGGATCTGGTGTTCCTGCTGCTGGCGCCCGAGGGCGCAGGAGCCGATCACCTCAAGGCGCTGTCGCGCATCGCCCGCGTGCTGCGCGACGCCGACGCCGTGGCCAAGATCAGGGGTACCCGCGACGCTGCGGCCATCCACGCATTCCTGGCCTCGACGCCGACGTCGCACGCAGCGTGACGGTTCACCGGTCGGAATTTCCGACCCGGATTCATCTATCGACGACGTTCGGCTGGAATGCCGGCTTGGGGAGATTTCTTTCAGGCAGGCTAATGAACGGCGACCGGTGTCAGGTCGTTCTCGAAAGCGCCGGCCAGCGCCCGATCACGCTCGTCGGACAACAGGATCGGCTGACCGTTGGCGGCAAACAGCGCCCACAGCCGGGTCTGAGGGGCAATCTCCGGCAGTTCAGGGAACTTGCCCTTGAGCTCGTCGCTCGTCATTTCCCGCAAATACGCCACCGTGCCTTCGCCGAGATGGGCGAGCTGAGCAGGGGTGACCGTGACAGGGGTATCATTGTCAGTCATCATTGCCTCCTCTTGCGGGGCGTCCCACGGACCAACCCGCCACAGAGCCTTTGGTTCCGGCGCGGAACCGTTCAGTCCTTCACCGCGATGTCGATGCGTCGTACCAGCCGCTCGGGCTCTGGCCGATCGAGATCGATCGACAGCAGGCCGTTCTTGAGCTCGGCCCCGCCGACCTTCATCCCGTCGGCCAGCACGAAGATGCGCTGGAACTGACGGGCGGCGATGCCGCGATGCAGGAACTGACGCCCGCTGGTGTCGTCGTTCTGCCGGCCTCGGACAACCAGCTGGTTCTCTTCAGTGGTGATCTCGAGATCCTGCTCGCAGAACCCGGCCACGGCCAGGGTAATGCGCAGCCGGTCCGCCCGGCCTTCACCACCCGGCAAGCGCTCGATGTTGTAGGGCGGATAGCTGTCGCCCGACTTGGCCAGCTTCTCCAGCGTTTTTTCCATCGCATCGAAGCCGAGCAGCAAGGGGCTCGAAAAAGGCGCCACGCGCGTCATTCAGCGTCCTCCAGAGAGCGACCGAAGGGGAAAAACCCGGATGGCATCTTTCCCGACGAAGCTGATATGGTCCGCGCCGCAGCCAAGTTCAAGTCCGAGCAAGAGGGCGTGGATCGCGATGTCGAAACCCCGCAAAATCATCATCGATACGGATCCGGGCCAGGACGACGCGGTGGCCATCCTGTTGGCCTTGGGCAGCCCCGAGCTCGACATACTCGGCATCACCGCTGTGGCCGGCAACGTCCCGCTGACGCTCACCGAAAAGAACGCCCGCAAGATCTGCGAGCTGGCAGGGCGACCCGACGTCAAGGTCTTCGCCGGGGCCGTGCGGCCGCTCACCCGATCTCTGGTCACGGCCGAGGACGTGCACGGCAAGACCGGGCTCAACGGTCCCGCTCTGCCTGAGCCGACGATGCCGCTTCAGGAGCAGCACGGCGTCGATTTCATCGTCGAGACGCTGCTGGCCGAGCCGGCGGGCGATGTCACCCTTTGCCCGCTTGGACCGCTCACCAACATCGCACTCGCGCTCATCCGGGAGCCGGCGATCGCTACCCGGATCAAGGAGATCGTGCTGATGGGCGGCGGCTTCTTCGAGGGCGGCAACGTCACGGCCGCCGCCGAGTTCAACATCTATGTCGACCCGCAAGCCGCCGACGTCGTGTTCAACTCCGGCATCCCGATCGTGATGATGCCGCTCGACGTGACTCACAAGGCGCTGACGAGCGCGGCGCGCATCGCCGCCTTCCGCGCGCTCGGCACCCGGGTCGGCCAGGCGACGGCCGAGATGCTGGAGTTCTTCGAGCGCTTCGACGAGGAGAAATACGGCACCGACGGCGGCCCGCTCCACGACCCCTGCGTCATCGCCTATCTGCTGCGGCCGGAGCTGTTCGAAGGCCGGTTCTGCAACGTCTCGATCGAGACCGCGTCCGAGCTGACCATGGGCATGACGGTGATCGATTGGTGGCGGGTCGGCAAACGAGCGGCCAACGCCACGGTGATGCGCGAGATCGATGCCGACGGCTTCTTCGCGCTGCTTGCTGAACGGCTCGCCAACCTCGGCTGAACCCGCGGCAAGAGCTGAAGCGCTGCGACTAGCGTGAGCGCGCCAGCGCCAGCCACATCCCTCCGCCGATCAGGACGCCGCCCGAAAAGCGCGACAGCCACCTCACCCGGTTGGCCGAAAGCGCGCGGCCGGCGCGCCCCGCGAGCACCGCATAGGTCGAGTCCGATACGGCCGCCAGCGCCATTGCCGTCACCCCCATGATGGTGATCTGCAGGGCGTAGTCGCCGTGGCGGTCGATGAATTGCGGGATGAAAGCGCCGAAGAAGAACAGGGTCTTGGGGTTGCTGACAGCGACCAGCAGACCCTGCAGGAAGAAGCCCCCGCGCGGCGCCGGGGGGGCCTCGGCGGCCTCCAGCTTGCCCCTCCCGGCGAGCATCTGCCAGCCGATATAGATCAGGTAAGCCGCCCCGAGCAGCCGCACCCATTCGAACCAGTGGCTCATCTCCTCCATCATCGAAGTGAGGCCGATGCCGACGATGGCGATCATGACTGCGACCCCGACCTGGGTTCCGGCGACGTTGAGCAGGCCGGCGCGGGTGCCGTGGCGCATGCTCGAGGCGATGATCAGCGTGACCGTCGGGCCGGGCACGAGCACGATCACCAGGCAGGCCAGGGTGAAGGCGATATAGACCTCGATCGACATGGTTTCCTCCTCTCTCCAGAGCGGCTCAGCGCTTCGCCAGCGCGGCATCGACGTCGGCCGCGCTCGGGATGGCCGGCTGCGCACCGGCCTTGAGGCAGGCGAGCGAGCCCGCAGCGGCAGCCCGCGCCAGCGCCTCGGCAAGCGGCAGGCCGGCGGCGAGCGCGGCGCCGAAGAAGCCGCAGAAGGTGTCGCCGGCGCCCACGGTATCGACGGGCGTGATGGGCAGCGCCGCGACCTCGAGCATTTCCTTCGGGGTTGCCGCCAGCACGCCGTCCTTGCCGAGGGTGACGATCATCGTGCGGCCGCTGGTCGCCGCGAAGGCGCGCATGCGTGCGAGCCGGTCGTCGCCGATCAGTCCCAGGGCCTCGCTGTAGAGGTCGAACTCGGCCTCGTTGGCGACGACATAGTCGGCCTCGGCCAACAGCGGCGCCGCGGCCGCAACAAAGGGCGCGACGTTGAGCACGCTGGCGGCTTCCGCGGCCCGCGCAGCCTTCAGCCCCGCGGCGATGGTCTGCACCGGAATTTCCTGCTGCATCAAGACGACGTCACCCCGCGCCGGCCCGGCCTTGGCGACGTCGCCCGGCAGCACCGAGGCATTCGCCCCGGCGATCACGGCAATGACGTTCTCGCCGTCCGCCTGCACCAGGATCAGCGCCGTGCCGGTGCTGGCATGGGTTTCGGCGACGCTGGTGAGATCGACGCCGCCCGCCTCGAGCAGGGCCAGAGCCTCCTTGGCGAACGCATCCTTGCCGACGGCGCCGATCAGCCGCGTCGCCCCGCCGGCGCGCGCCGCCGCCAAGGCCTGGTTGGCGCCTTTGCCGCCCGGCGCGGTGCTGAAACGTTCGCCTGGAACGGTCTCGCCCGGCCGCGGCAGGCGGGCCACGGTGGCGATCAGGTCGAGATTGACGGAACCGATGACGATGATCAAAAGCTTGCCTCCCGAAGCCCGGTCAGGATAGCTAGCGCGTTCGCGCCCGCGACACAAACCGGCGCGTCGGCTCCCGCCCCAGGCTGGCGCAGTTTAAAGCTTCGCAGTCAGCCGTCTCGACCGATTCTTCGGGGATCGCCATGCAGCCGCGCCACATCCTGCTTGCCTTGGTGATCGTGCTCATCTGGGGCGTCAACTTCGCCATCATCGTGCTCGGCCTGCGGCAAGTGTCGCCGCTGGCGCTCGGCGTGGTCCGCTTCTTGCTGGCGGCCCTGCCTTGGGTGTTTTGGGTCAAGCGCCCGGCGGTGCCGCTGCGGCTGATCGCACTTTTCGGCTTGTTGATCTTCGCCATGCAGTTCGGGCTGCTGTTCACCGGCATGAAGCTCGGGATGAGCGCCGGCCTATCGTCGCTTATCCTGCAGCTGCAGGTGTTCTTCACCCTCGGCCTGTCGGTCGCCCTGCTCGGCGAGCGGCCGACCCGGTGGCAGCTCGCCGGCGCCGTCCTGGCTTTCGCCGGGGTCGGCTATGTCGCCCTTCACGTCGGCGGCGAGGTGACCCTGGCGGGGCTCATTCTGCTGATCGGCGCCGCGGCATCGTGGGGTGCCGGCAACATCGTCTCGAAGCGGATCTCGGCGCTCTCACCTGGGGTCAACGCCTTCGCCCTGGTGGTCTGGGGCAGCCTGTTTGCGCTTCCGGTGCTCCTCATCGTGGCGCTGGTCCTCGATCCAGCCCAGCTGCTCGCCAGCTGGGCAAAACTCGATTGGGCTTCGGTGGGCGCCATCGCCTACATCGTCTATCTGTCGACGCTGTTCTGCTTCGCGATGTGGAGCCGGCTGCTCAGCCTCTACCCGGTGTCGACGGTCGCGCCTTTCACCTTGCTGGTGCCGGTGTTCGGCTTTCTGGGCTCGGCGGTGCTGCTCGGCGAGCCGCTGCAAGGCTGGAAGATAACCGCTTCCAGCCTGGTGATCGCCGGGCTGGTCATCAACCTGTTCGGGCCAAGGCTGCTCAGCCTGGGGCGCGCGAGCTGTCCCGCCTCCCAGCCGAGGATAGCGCGCTTGCGCGTCAGCCCCCAATGGTAGCCGGTGAGCGCGCCGGACTTGCCGAGCGCACGGTGGCACGGCACCACGAAGGACAGCGGATTGGCGCCGACTGCAGCGCCGACAGCACGGCTGGCCGCCGGTGCGCCGATGCTGCGGGCGAGGCCGGAATAGCTGCATGCCCGCCCCATCGGGATCTTCAGCAGGGCCTCCCAGACGCGCAGCTGAAAATCGGAGCCGATCATCACCACCCGGAGCGGCTCCTCCGCCCGCCAGCGCGTCGGTTCGAACACCCGGGCCGCATAGGGCGCGGTCGCCGCCATATCCTCGACATAGCGGGCGTTCGGCCAGCGCGCGGCCATGTCCTGCAGCGCTTCCTTTTCGCTGCCGGGGTCGCTGAACGCCAGTCCGGCAAGTCCGCGCTCCGTAACCATCAACAGCGCCATCCCGAACGGCGACAGATGGAAGCCGTAGCGCAGTGTAAGGCCGTCGCCGCGGCTCTTATAGGCGCCGGGCGACATCCCTTCATGGGTGACGAACAGGTCGTGCAGCCGGCCGGGACCGGACATGCCGACCTCGTAAGCGGTCTCCAGCAGCGGCGTGCCCTCGTCGAGCAGCCGGCGTGCATGGTCGAGCGTGACGGCCTGCAGGAAGGCTTTCGGCGACAATCCGGCCCAGCGGGTAAAGAGCTTCTGCAGCGCGTTCGGCGTCTCCCCGACATCGGCCGCAAGCGCCTCCAGCGACGGCTGGTCGCGGTAGTCGAGGCTGATCTTCTCGATCACTTGGCGGACGATCTCGTAGTCGCCGTCGACCGGCGTGACGTCGCGCGCGAGAATGGCTGTCTGTGCGTTCATGGCTTCGATCTCCTTGCACGACAATATCGTGCCCGGAGCGGTTGCGCTCCACCCGATTCATGCCTGCCCGGCGCTTTTCTAGCCGCGCTTGACGGCCGCCAGAGCGCGGCCGAACGCCTTGGCAAAACTCTCCCGGTCCTCGGGGTTGAGGAAGCTGCCGATCGCCACACGGCGGCCCTGGCCTTCGACCGCCATGGCGGTAATGCCGATCTCGTCGTGGCGGGCGATGTGGAAGCGCGCCCAGAACGGGTTGAACTGGTGCGATTCGGCCCGGCCGGACGGGGCCACCTTGCGGATGTCGAGGCTGAGCCGCGACACGGTCACCTCCTCACGCGCCCGGGCCGCACGGTAATTCAGCCGGAAGCAGACATAGACGAGCAGCACGTCGAGGCCGAAGAAGCCGAACACCGGCCAGGCGCCGTTGGCCAGGAAGATGGCGCCGGTGACCGCCCAGCCGAACAGCAGCGCGCCCATCAGCACCGCAAAGCCGGTGCGGCCGAGCGACCGGTGCGGCGTGAGCAACGCCCTGAACAGCGGCTCTTCCGCTGCCGGAACGGCATTGTTCTGGCCCATCCCGGCAGCCTATAGAACATCGATGGCAAATCCCACCGACAAGATTGCAGCAGGCGTCACAAAGCCGGCAACGGCCGCGCCGCGGTCACGCCTTGCTGTGCGCAGGCGCCGCCGCTACACGCGTGCCGAGGTCGAGGAGATCTTCCGCCGCTTCTCGGTCCAGCGTCCCGCACCCGAGGGCGAACTCGCCTATGTCAATCCGTTCACGCTGCTGGTCGCCGTGGTGCTGTCGGCGCAGGCCACCGACGCCGGCGTCAATCGGGCGACCGGGCCGCTGTTTGCTGCCGCCGATACGCCGCAGGCAATGGCCGCG
Source organism: uncultured Alphaproteobacteria bacterium (assembly GCA_963791325.1). Taxonomy (GTDB): domain Bacteria; phylum Pseudomonadota; class Alphaproteobacteria; order Rhizobiales; family Rhizobiaceae; genus JBEVJK01. The sequence goes on from CAWBRU010000017.1 coordinate 60,965, forward strand.
CTCGGCGAGGCGCGGCTCGGCACCTTCATTCGCTCGATCGGGCTTTGGCGGTCGAAGGCCAAGAATGTCATTGCGCTGTCGGAGGCATTGATCCGCGGGCACGGCGGACGGGTTCCCGAGAGCCGTGAGGCCCTCACCGCGCTGCCGGGCGTCGGGCGCAAGACCGCCAACGTCGTGCTCAACACCGCCTTCGGTCAGCCGACGCTCGCCGTCGACACCCATATTTTCCGGCTCGGCAACCGGCTGGAGATCGCGCCCGGCAAGACGCCGGACGAGGTCGAGGCCGCGTTTCTCAGGATCATCCCCGCGCACTACCTCGGCCATGCGCATCATTGGCTCATCCTGCACGGCCGCTATGTCTGCAAGGCGCGCAGGCCCGAATGCGAGCGCTGCATCATCGCCGACCTGTGCAAGGCGGCGGTGAAGACCAACAGCATTCCCGCGCCGTTGGTCGAGCTTGGCCCCGGTGAAGCGCCCTGAGGTCAAAGGCCGATGCCGCGCGCCATCACCGCCGCGAAGATCGGGATGAGCACGAACACCACGCCTTCGACGCGCACGAAGCGGCGCACCCGCGCGACCTCCTCTGCCGGCACCTGAAAGGTCGGATCGTCACGCGCCGCCTGGTGCCACCGCACGATCCGCGCAGTCGGAATGAGGGAAAGCAGCCCGACCGCGGCGAAGGCGCCGATCTTCACCCAGAACGCCCAGTTGAAGATGTAGAACTCCCACCCCTTGAGGCCGAAGTAGACGCGGCTGAAGCCGACGATCAGCACCAGGCCGGCGACGATGCCGTAGACGCGGTCGATGTGGCCCAGCCTCAGCACCGCCGGACCGCCGAGCCCGGGCCGGATAAGCACGGTCTCTGCCGCCAGCACGGCAGCCAGCGAGAACACCAGCAGATGATGCAGTATCGCCAGGATCAGATCGGTCGCCATCCGTTTGCCCTACCCAATCAGGTCTGTCGGCCGCCGCGCCCGGCTTCGGCAGCGAGCACGCGCTTGTTGACATGGACCATCATCGCGGCGGCGAACAGCGGCGTCAAAAGGTTGAGCAGGGGCACCGCCAGGAAGGCGGCGATTACCAGACCGGCGAGAAACACCGTCCCGGCGTGCCGCCGGCGCAGCGCGCGCGCTTCAGGCGGTGCGAGGAAGCGCATCGCCGCGAACTCGAAGAATTCCCGCCCGAGCAGATAGCCGTTGACGAGAAAGAAGGCGGCGATGTTGAGGCCAGGCAGGAGCAGCATGAACAGCGCCGCCAGATTGCCGATAATGACCACGCCGAAGAATTTCATCGACTGGCCGAGCGCCCGCGCCCACGGCAACGGCTGCCCCGGCGGATCGGCGGGATAGTCTTCCCGTTCGATGATCTCGGCGACATCATCGAGGAAAAAACCGGCGACGATCGCCGTCACCGGCCCAATCAGCAGCGCCAGGCCGAGCGCCAGAGCAAGCCCGGCGAGGATGCCGGCGATCAGCCCGAACCATGAGTCCCACCCGCCCGAACCGGGCAGCAAAGCGCCGATCCAGGGCAGTGCGAGCGTCGACACGAGACGTTCGAGGGCGATCCACAGCACGACGAGGATGAGCAGCGTCAGGCCGAGGCTTTTCAGGAACAGACGCCGGAACTCGGCGCTGAACAGCCGCACAAAGGCGGCGCCGGCGGCCTCGAGGATCACCGCTCGGTCGCCTCTCTCAAGATACCGCTCAGGCGTTCCAGCTCGGGCGGGCGCGGACGCGTTCGCTCCACGCCCCAACATGCTCCAGGCCATTGGGGATCGGCATGCCGAAGACGTCGCCCAGCCAGGCGGCGACCATGCCGTTGATGTCGGCGAAGGAGAATTGGTTGCCGGCGACATAAGGCCGGCCATCGGCCATCTCGCGATCGAGCCAGGCCCATTTCCCCGGCACTGCGGCGCGCTGGGTCTCGGCAAAGGCAGGGACCTGGGCGACGCGCTCCTTGAAGAACGGATCGGAGTGCAGCGGAACGCTGCCGATGGTGGCGAAGATCTCCCATTCGATGCGGCGGTTCCACATCTCGATCCGCCCGATCGTGCGTGGGTCGGTGCCGAACAGCGGCGTTGCGGGGCGTAGCGCCTCGAGCGTGCGGCAGATCGCAACGCTTTCGGTGATCACCGCGCCGTCGTCGAACACCAGCACGGGGATCTGGCCGAGGGAATTGAGTTTCAGGAAGGCCGGCGAGCGGTGCTCGCCCTTGGCGAAATCGATATGCTCGAGCGGCACCGTCATGTTCTTCTCGGCCAGGAAGATGCGCACCCGATAGGAGTTCGGGCCCACGCCCTGGTAGAGCTTCAGCCCGCTGAGATGTCCGCTCATGACCGCCCTCCCGGCGCCGCTGGGTTGGTCTCGATCAACGATGCCCCGAGCGCGTCGAGCAGGTCGGCGGTGCCGCGCTCGCGCAGACCGGGATCATCGAAGCCGTCGAGGAACGCGCCCTGCTCGGTGAATACCAGCCGTGTGCCGTCGCCGTCGGGCTGGAGCTCGATCGTTGCCAGCGACACCGAGATCCGGGTTTGGTCGAGATGCATGTCATAGGCATAGATGATCCGCTCTTCCTTGACGATGTCCTGATAGACGGCATTGAAAATATGGACCGGTCCGCCGGGCGGCCCGCCGGCGTTGACCTCGCGGCCGCCGATGCGGAAATCCAGCTCGAACCGCGACCGGCCCCATTCGTCCGGGCCGACGAACCACCGCTTCTTGGCGGCGGGGTCGCTCCACGCATGAAATACCTTGGCCCGCGGCACCGGGTAGCGCCGCTCGAGCACAAAGGTGGCATGGGTGACGGTTCGCGCAATCATGTCCGGCTCCCAAATATGTCGTTTTCGGCCAGGAAGGCGCCAAGCCGATCGAAGCGGCGCTCCCAGGCGCTGCGGCGTTCGGCGATCCAGCCCTCGGCCCGGCCGAGCGCGTCGGGCGCGATGCGGCACGTCCGCACCCGGCCGATCTTCTCGGAGCGCACCAGGCCGCTCGCCTCAAGCATGTGCAGGTGCTGCATCACCGCCGGCAGCGACATGGCCAGCGGCTCGGCGAGCTCGCTCACCGATGCCGGGCCCCGCGACAGCCGCTCGACCATTCCGCGCCGCGCCGGGTCCGACAGGGCCTGGTACATTCGGTCGAGCGCAGCGGAATCGTGGAACATCGGTCAGCTCGCGGCCGGCTTTTCGGGGAAAAGATGAAAATAGGGCCGCGCTTCCTCGATGACGCGTGCGAATGACGGCCGTTCCAGAAGGCGCTTGAGATATGCCGCCAACCCGGCATGCGCGCCGAGCGGCTCGACCTTGTCGGCGTAGAACAAAGCGGGCGCGGCGGCGCAGTCGGCCAGCGAGAATGTCTCGCCGGCGGCCCAGGGCCGGCCTTCAAGCCGCGGCTCGAGCATCCGGTAGGCGGTGCGGATATCCTCGTGCGCCTGTGCGACGCCGAACGGATCGCGCCGGCCCTCCGGCCGGATCCGATCCCCGACGATTTTCTGCATCGGTTCCTGGACGTAGTGATCGAAGATCCGGTCGAGGAGGCGAGCCTCGCGCCGCACCCTGGCGTCCTCTGGCATCAGCCGCGCTGCCTGCGGCAGGCGCTCGGCCAGATACTCGATGATGATCGTCGATTCCGGCACGGTCTCGCCACTGACGGAGTCGATCAGAACGGGAAACTTGCCGAACGGCCACACCGCGAGGAAGTCCGCCTTGGAGCGGGGATCGCCAAGGTCGACGACCACCGGATCGATCGGCACGCCGGCTTCGTAGACGGCGATCAGCGGCTTCCAGCAAAAGGACGCCAAGGGATGGTAGTAGTAGGTGAGCGCCATTTGGGACCAACCCCGATAGTGAAGCGGTCACTTTAGTATCGATCCGGCCGTTTCGGGTCAAGGCTTAGGCGTTCACTTAACTGTCGGCAGCGTGTTTTCGCAGGGCAGCGGCGGCATCCCGCCATACTTGTTACTCCCAATCGACGCACCGAGCTGGCAAAACTGCGCCGCAGATCCAAATCAGCTGCAAGGAGGCAAGATCCCATGACCCAATCGGCAAACGACGGAAGCCAGGACGGAAAAGCTGCCATGGAGGCGCCGCCGGTCGTGTCGGCGGAGGCGTGGGAGGCGGCGCGACAGCAGCTGCTGGTCAAGGAGAAGGCGGAAACCCGCGCCCGTGACGCGCTTGCCGCCGAGCGCCGCCGCATGCCCTGGATGGAAGTCGGCAAGGCCTATGCTTTCGAGGGGCCGGACGGCAAGGTCAGCCTGGCGGAGCTGTTCGAGGGCCGCCGGCAGCTGATCGTCTACCGCGCCTTCTTCGAGCCGGGCGTGTTCGGTTGGCCTGAACATGCCTGCCGCGGCTGCTCGATGGTGGGCGACCAGGTCGCCGACGTCGCCCATCTCAACGCCCGCGACACCACCCTGGTGTTCGTCTCGCGCGCGTCGCAGGCCGATATTGCGCGGGTCAAGGCACGGATGGGCTGGACGATGCCGTGGTTCACCCTCACCGACGGCTTCGATGCCGACTTCGGGGTCGACGAGTGGCATGGCACCAACGTCTTCTTTCGCGACGGCGCGCGGGTGTTCCGCACCTATTTCCTCAACAACCGCGGCGACGAGCAGATGGGCAGCACCTGGAACTACCTCGACATCACCCCGCTCGGCCGCCAGGAGGTCTGGGAGGATTCGCCTGCCGGCTATCCGCAGACGCCGACCTACAAATGGTGGAATTGGCACGACAGCTACGTCGCCGATGCCGAGCCCGACAAGAAGTGGGTGGAGGTCTCCGATGTCGGCGAGGCGGCGTTCCGCAACAGGGGCGCCGACACCCCGGGGTAGAGCATCATCAGCAAAAGTGGACCCGGTTTCCACGTTTTCCGGGAATCGCTCTACGCACTGCCGCCGCCCAACAGGCGCAGTGTGTGGCGGGCGATCACCAGCTCCTCGTCAGTCGGCACGACCAGCACCGCCACCCGGCTGCCGGCGAGCGAGATGATCGTCTCGCCATCATCGTTGGCTTTCGGGTCGAGCCGCGCGCCGAGCCAGCCGAGCCGCTCGACGACCCTGGCCCGCACGATCGGCGAATTCTCGCCGATGCCCGCCGTGAACACCAGCGCGTCGATGCCGCCCAGCACGGCCGCCAGGCTGCCGAGATGGCGCGTGATCTCCGCGACGAAGTAGTCGAGCGCGAACCGCGCCTGGGGATCGGGGCTGGCGAGAAGATCGCGGACATCGTTGCTGATCCCCGAAAGCCCCTTCAGGCCGCAATGCAGATAGAGGAAATCCTGCAATTCAGCTGCCGACATCGACCGCTCGGTGAGCAGATAAAGCAGCACGCCGGGATCGATATGGCCCGAGCGGGTGCCCATCGGTAGGCCGTCGAGCGCAGTGAAGCCCATCGTGCTGTCGACCGAGCGACCCTCGGCAAGCGCGCACATCGAGGCGCCGCTGCCGAGATGGGCGATCACGACCTTCTTGGGGGCGAGCTCGGGCGCGATCTCGCCAAGCCGGCCGGCGACATACTCATAGGACAAGCCGTGGAAACCATAGCGTCGCACGCCGGCCGCGTGCAGCTCGCGCGGAACGGCATAGTGATCGGAAAGCGCCGGGTGGCCGCGGTGGAACGCGGTGTCGAAGCAGGCGACCTGGGGCAGGTCCGGCCGCCGTTCGTAGAGCGCGCGGATCGGGGCAAGATTGCTCGGCTGGTGCAGCGGGGCGAGCGGGATATACCGTTCGAGCCTCGCGATCAGCTCGGCATCGACCCGCATCGGCTCGGTCAGCTCGGGACCGCCATGGACGACCCGGTGTCCGACTGCGATCAGGTTGACGTCGTAGTTCGCGTGCAGCCAGGACGAGGCGATTTCGGTGGCGGCCGCGGCGTCGGCGACATCGCCCTTGCCATATGGCCTGTCGACGCGCTCGGCTCCGTCAGCCCCGGTGGCGTGGAGGCGCGGCGCGGTGCCGATGCCGTCGACCTGTCCTTTGACCACGGCATTCAGCGCGCCGTCCGCAGCGGCCGCGAACAGCTGGAATTTCAGGCTCGAAGACCCGGCATTGAGGATAACAACGGCATCCATCGCCTGTCCGTTCTAGATCGTTTCGGGAAGATGGATCTTTGCCCGGCAGCATGTCATGACCGGGCTCATCCAGCACCGCGCTTGGCCGACAATGTCACCGATCATCGGCTGAACAGCCGCACCGTCTACATGAACCCGCTCAGCCGGTTCATCGATTGAAACATGAATCGTCATGTCGTCCTGCCGGCGCTCTCAGGCCGCGTCGGTGCTCTTGCGCTCGGCGATACACACCCGCCCGCGCCCGCCATGCTTGGCCTCGTAGAGCGCGGTGTCGGCGCGCACCATCAGCGAGCCGATGGTGTCCGACGGCGTCGCCATGGCGACGCCGGCGCTGAAGGAATATTTGAGGTCGGCGTGCTTGGGCCGCCGCAGCGGCTCGATCGAGCGCAGCAGCCGCTGGATGCGGGCCGCACCCATCTGCTCGGACGAGGTGGGCATGGTCACCAGAAATTCTTCGCCGCCGAGGCGGGTGATGTGATCGACCGAACTCAGCCGGCTGATCAGCGCCTGGGCGAAATGCTTCAGCACCTCGTCCCCTACTACGTGGCCGAACGTGTCGTTGATGCGCTTGAAATGGTCGATGTCGAGCACTGCCAGGGTGAAGGGAATGTCATCCGCGAGATGGCGCACAAGTTCCGACTCGGCTTGCGCCAACCCGTATTTACGGCTTCTCGTTTCGGTGAGCGCGTCTGCCTGAGCTTCCTTCATGGCCTCGGCATGGGCGATCCGCAGCCGGATCTCCTCGGCCTTGAGGCTCGAAATCTCGGTGGCGATGACCAGCGTCCAGCCATTGGCGAGCCGGTGATCATTGACCCACCACCAGGTGCCGTCGACCAGGTCCAGGGTGAAATCGTAGCGCGCCGGGCCGGTTCGGCGCCGCTCCCTGACCCGCGGTTCGAACACCTCGACCGGCATGCTGTCCAGCTTGATGCCCATGCCGGCTTTGATCGCCTCGGCGAGCGCGGCGGAGAATTCGACGGGCCCCTTCGGCGCGTTGGGGAAGAAGGCGGCCCGGAAAGCGGCATTGGCATAGCGGACCGTGTCGCCCTCGTCACACAGGCAAACCGCGGCATGGCCGCCGTCAAGTCCGGACAGCAAAGAGGCGACTATCGCTGAGTCCATGGCGCTGCCGGATCGATCTCGCACCAGCGCTTCTTGCCTGCTGCATCCTACCTTTGCAAGCGCAAGCTGAAATAATTCCAGGCCAAGTTGAAACCGGCCAGCCGCGCCGATCACCGGCCAGGCCGGCGCTCAGCGCTGAGGGTGAAGGGCGGGAGGGCTCCGGCTGTTGCGAAACGGAGCTCTAGACGTCACTTCCGTTGGCGGCAACGCGAGTCGCGTCCTTGCCGCCGCGGCCCGGAACGACGACCAGCTGCTTGATCTTGCCCTGCTTGAAGGCACTCAGGAAGCGGCTGTAGTCCTTGAAGGCGACGCAGCCATGCGACTGCGCGCGGCCATTGCGCAGCAGATAGCTGTGCGCCAGGAGGCCGGTGCGCCCATAGCGGTTCTGGTTGTCGACGGGGGTAAGCCGCAGCGCCTCCACGCCGTGAAAACGGGTCTCGCGCATGCTCAGATTGTAGGTGTGCGGCGGCGTCGGCCCATTCATCCGCTGGGCGACATAACGCGGATTGTCGGCCATCGCGCCGATGCCGGAATGGGCCTCGAGCCGGGTCCCGTCAGGCAGATAGACGGTCTTCGCACTGATGTCGTAGATGGCAACGCCACTGCTCGGGCGGGCCGCACCGAACAGGTTCCTGAACACCTGTCCGACGCCGGGCGTCGGGTTGTCCGGCTTGGCGATGGCCACCCGGCTGTTCGGCTGCTGCCGTGCGGCAGGCGGCGCGATCACGGTGGTCGGGGCCCGTGGCGGTGCCGGCGGTGCGATCAGCCGATCGCCCGGCTGCGGCTGCGGCGCGCGGCGGTCTTCGGCCGGCGGCATGGCGGCCCGATTGTCGAGCGCACGCGGACGCGGCGACGGCAGAGGGACGCTGTCGGGCATCTGGTCGTCGCCCGATGCGCCGTCGGCGGCGTTCGGATCGAGACCGTCATCGTTGTCCTCGGCATCCGGCAGCGCCAGCACCGATTCCGACGTGGCGAGCGCCCCGGCAGCCACGGCCGATGGCTCGGCCAGCGCAAGCGCCAGCGGCATTTGGGCATCGTCCTGGTCCGCCGAAGGGCCGAAGCGTTCCGGCACCGGGCCGAGTGCAGCGATCTCGGGCTGCGCCGCACCGAAGCGGTCGGGCGAAGGTTCGTCCGCTTCCGCCCCGTCCCTGGAAAGGGCCGCGCGGGCCTCGGCGATCGCGGCGGCGAGCTTGTCGCGCGACAGCTCCGCCTGTTCGATGATCACGTCGAAGCGGGCTTCGGAATGGGATTGCAGCGGCAGGGCGCCGGCGACGGGTGCCAGCAATGCCGACAGGCGCGGCCCCTGCCGCACCGGCGCCTCCAGCGAGGCCACGCGCGTGCAGCCCTGGCAGGCCTCCGCATCGGCCGCGGCGCCGAGGCGTCCGCCCTTGGCCGACTGCGCCGACCGGCGGGAGCCTTCAAAAAGATCCTGACCGGTCAGCGCCCCTGGGAACGCCGCAGCGGACGCCTGCAGTCCGAAGGGCAGGCCCATCAGCGGGCTCTGCGCGGGCAGGCCGATCTTGGCAAGGCCGGCAACGACGCCGACCGACCACAGCGCGACAACAGTGCCGACCGCGAGCCGAGGCCGCCAGCGGCGACCGGCCTGTGCATCGTTGAGGTAGGTGTGTGATTTACGAGTCCTGGACGCCATACTCGTCAGTCTTCTCTGGCCGGTCCCGCAGGCTGAAGCCTCGAAACCGCGTTCTTCATCGGGAGGTGACGTGCGTCGGTCGGTGCCGGCGGCACCGCCTCGTTGTCCCCGTTGGATCCCCAGGATGGCCAAATATAGTTAACCAAGTCTTTGCAGCTTGCCTGGACAGTCAAACCGGCCGGGACCGATTGCCCACTCCATCCAAGAAAGCGGCGAACCCTCTCGCGAGTGTTCTGCTCGCCGTTCTGGCCAGCATCGTCAAGGCAAACGGCTTCACATTCCGTAACAATGTGAAAGCAGCGGTGTCCGACCGTCGAGGGTGTGCGAGGCCGCTGCCCGGCTTTCTCGAGCGTCGGCGGGACAACGTCGCCGCCGAGACGCGCCACCACGGCAGCAGCCATTCGGGCTAGGCTGCCTGCCCGCGACGACGTCCGGGCGAGCATTCGCACGGCGATCCCCGGATCTGAGGTTCCGCACTGCGGCAGCACCAGGCGTAGCCGAGGGCGAGGATCCTCATCTGCGCGGTGGGTCGCGCGCTGTTTCCAGCCTGACAGGATCTGCATGCGGATACCTCCGGTTCAATGGGGTGGTCGTACGTATGACTAGATCATATGACCAATGATAGCAACAAATTATGGCGTGTGGTTCCGCGGCCCGGGCAAACGTTTGGGTTGCAGAGCCCTTGGATTGGCCTCGGCACTCTCGTGCCTGCCGACGGGCTTGACTTGACCGTTGGAAAAAAGCCGGTGACCGCGCGAACCCGCCTTGTTGGCGTGGTGTCCAAAGGCGGGACGCTGCGGTCCGCCGGCATATCGATCGCGTGGGGAGTGGCGGGCAGGCTGCGGGTGGGTGGGATCGCCTGGCGCCCGCGATCGATCCCACTATGCGATGGCGACGCCCCCGCCCGCCATGGGCAAATCTGCCTACGAGTGCCTCACCCGCGGCGATCCGCAGCCGACGGATCGGCGCCACGAGCCCGGGCCATGGGGCCCTTAGCGGGGCAGACCGCTTCTTCTCAAGGGCTCTCGTCGGTGAGCATCTTGCGAGCCTCGTGCATCGCCTTGAGATCGTCCGCGCCGAGGGTCGGGAATTGCGGGTCGAGGCGTTCGAGCTGCTCGACCAGGGCGGCGGCGATGACCAGCCGGGCAAACGACTTGTCGTCGGCCGGCACCACATACCAGGGCGCCTGCTTGGTTGCGGTGTTGCGGATCATATCCTGATAGGCGTGCATATAGCTGTCCCACAAGCCGCGCTCGGCGATGTCGTCCGGGTTGAACTTCCACCGCTTCCCCGGATCGTCGATCCGATCGAGAAACCGGCGCCGCTGCTCGTCTCGAGAGACGTTGAGGAAGAACTTGAGCACGACCGTGCCGTTGCGGACCAGATGCTGCTCGAAGGCGCGGATGTCCTCGAACCGCTCTTCCCAGATCGCGTCGGTCACCAGTGCGTCGGGCAGCTGCTGGCCGGCGAGGATCTCGGGATGGACCCGTGCCACCAGCACCTCTTCATAGTGCGAGCGGTTGAAGATGCCGATGCGGCCACGTTCCGGCAGCCGGAGCGCCGCCCGCCACAGATAGTCGTGGCGCAGCTCGAGGGAGGAGGGTGCCTTGAAGGAGGTGACCTCGCAGCCCTGCGGGTTGAGCCCCGACATGACATGCTCGATGGCGCTGTCCTTGCCGGCTGCGTCCATGGCCTGCAGCACGATGAGCACGGCCCAGCGCGCCTCGGCATAGAGACGTTCCTGCAGGCCGTTTAGCCGCTGGGTGTCGCGTTCGAGCACATCCTTGGCCTCGCCCTTGTCGATGCCGAGCCCCAGGGTCTCGCCCGGGTCATGGTCGGCGAGCTTGAACTTGTGCCCTTTGCTGACGCGGAACGCCTTGACGATGTCGGATTCGTGCATTGCTCCCCACCTGGCGTCGATGCGCCGCTGGAGTGAGGAGCCTAGAGGAACAGGGCCAATCTGAAAACGGATTTCGGGTCGACAACCATTTGCCGGCGCGGCCGATGCCCGGCTGGGCTGCGCTGCTCAGCGCACCCGCCGATGCGAGGTCACTTCGGAGTTGGCCCCGGAGCCTGCTGTGCCCGTCCGAGCAAATCCCGGACGGCTTCTCCTGGTCGGGCCGCGGCGGCGCAGACGGTCGAGCTTTTCAGAAACCGCTTCCGCCAGCGTCCGCCAGGCGATGAACAGGGTCTCGGCCGCTTCCTGCACCTCCTGTGCGGCTTCGTCGTTGGCCGCATGGGCCTGGAGGGTCGCCATGGCGATGGAGCAGCGATCGATGCAGGCGAGGAGTGCAAGCGCCCGCTCCGCATTGATGCGCGGATCCACCAGCACACCGGGCAATTCCGCCGCCACCCGCGCCACCAGCGCGCTGTGATTGAGGATCGTCCGCTGCCAATCTTGCGTCATTGCCGTCATCCCGAAGCCTGCACGAGGCAGCATGGAAGCGGCACGGGCAGTTGTCGACTTGGCCAATCGGTGCGCCCGGATATCACCCCCCATCAATAGGGGTAGGTCGTTCGCCGGCAACCCTCCGGCCGTCCTGGGGCTGCCGGCAAAGAAACTCCTGAGGCGATGGAACCGGCGCTCGGCTTCGCCGTTTCTGTCTTTGCCGGCCAGCGGGGACCCAAACGACCCGCACGCGAGGTGCCGGCATAATCGAACCCGTCGCTGCTCCCCTCATCAGCGGCGGGTTCTTCAGCGTCTAACTCTCAGCTGCAACGCTTCCTTAACTGCGCTCGGACAAAGCTGGATGGCAACCCGGTCTGCCTGCAGCCCGGACGAAGCGCCCGGCCAAGGCGGCGTTTTGCCCCAATGCCGCTCCTCAGGCAATGCCGGGCGCTTCCTTTCCTCGCTGCTCTGCCGCACCTCAATCGGCGACGACGATCGTCCGATAAGGCTCGAGCGCGATGGCCCCGCCGGCTTCGAGCGGCTGCAGGCCGGCATCGGCTTCGATCAGCCAGGCGCTGCCGATCCCATGAGGGAGGAGCAGTCTTGCCGTCTCCGGGCCGGTGTTGGCAATCAACCCGCGCAGCGCACCGCTCGACCGGCGAAAGGCCACGCCGCGCAGCTTGCCGGTTCCGAGCAGCAAGGCGACCCGGTCTGCGCCGGCGGCAGCGGCGAGTTCCGTCTGCACCGCTGCGATCGGAGATCGCCGTCCATCCGGCCGGCGGAGCCCGAACGGACCGGATGCAGCCGCGACCGTCAGCTGCGCCACCCCGGCCCCGGCGGCAACCGCGGCGGCGGCTGCGGCGAAGCAGGCGCCAAAAAGGGCGCCCTGCCGCGGATCCTCGCGGGCGCAGGCAATGCGGCCGCCGTCGGGATTGGGCGCGACCGCCGCGCCATAGGGGTTGTGGCGGCTGCCGATCGTCAGGGGACCCAGCCAGATCGGCTTGCCCGGCAGCAAAGCTCCGGCGCTTTCGATCAGCGCCGGATAGGTCTCGAGCGTCTCCATCACCGACAGATCGTCGGCGGCATGAACGTTGGCGGCGATGCCGAAGAACACGAAGTCGCAATCCCGCTCGGGCGGATTGCGGTTGAACTCGGTGAAGTTGGATGGCGTTCCGGCGCCGATCGGACAGGAAAATCCGGCGCTGCGAAGGGCAGCCACCAGCGCGCCGGTCGTCTGTTCGCCGGCCGGCAACGTGCCGCTGGGGCGCGTCCTGAACTCGCGCTCGGGTGCGACCAACAGCGCCGCGGGCCGAACGCCCGCTGCCGCAAGGTGCTGGCGCACCGCTTGTGCTTCGGCACCGGGGTCGCGTGCTGCCATCACCAGCTCCACCGCCACCGGCAGGCCGGCGAGCGGCGCTCCGGCGAAGCGGCCGTCGGGCCACAGCCTGACGATCTGCCGCTGCGCCAGATCGGCGAAGAAACGGCCGGTGACATCCACGGGGCTGTCGTCGATGAACAAGGCGACGTCCGGCATCCGCCCGTGAGGCTCGCCAAGCTCAACCCGGAGCGCCCCGTCGGAAGCCGCCGCTTGAGCGACCGGCGGCGTCCCTTCCACGCTGACGACGATGCGCTGCCGGTCGATCCCGCCTTTGGGGATGACGTAGGGCCGCGGCTTGGACAGCGGCCGCACATAAGTCTTGAACGAGGCATCCGACCAGTTGCGCTGGTCCTCCATCTCGAACGCCTCGCCCTCCATGGCGACCGTCACGGCAAGGCCGTCGACGGGCCGCTGCGTCAGCGCCGCGATATCGAAGGCCGGCTGGTCGGGGCTGACATTGCGCGGAAATGTGGTTTGCTCCTCGCTGCCGTCGCTGTGGCGGATGACGAGCGCGCCGCCGGCGGCCTCGGCCGGATGAAGCACGACGAAACCGGTGCGGTTGGTGTGGAAATCGCTGAGCGCCTCGCCGTCGGCCTCAAGCAGGAGCCGGCCCAAGGCTTCGCCGCGGATGTGCATGGCATACCGGAAGCGCCCGCCGGGTCCCTCGCAGCATCCGCTGTAGCGGACGTCGAACGCCGTCGGGGTTTCGGCGACAGCGAGGTCGGCGAGTGTCGCGGCCATAGTTCCCCAGGCTTCGTCGCGCGCCAAATAGTTGACGGCGCGGACGATCTCGATGCCGGCGAAGCGGATGTCGCGCAGGTTGCCGTTCTCGAGCACCGCGCTGAGCGGCCCGGCGCGCAACAGCCGGCGCACCGGCAGCGGCTCCGGGGTACCATAGAGCGAAAGCGGATCAGCTGGCGCGTTCATCGACCCTGTCCGGCTTGGCGTTCTCTGCAACGGCATAGTTGCACACCGTCTTGCGGCTGACCAAGTCGCGGGTGGCGCGATCGAAGCGCTGGTAGTGGCCGCTTTCGAGATGACGGTCGAAAGCGGCGCGGTCGCGATAGATCTCATAGAGAAAGACCTGATGGCCCCGGTCTCCGTCGAGCGGCGCGAGCACGTCGAAGCGCAGGCAGCCCGGTTCAAGCGCAACCGACAGCGCCGCATTCTCCGTCACCAGGCGCCGGAACTCCTCGAGGCAGCCCTCGACCAGCTCGAAGGCGACGGTGACGGCAAAGCCGGCCGCCGCCCTTGCCGGCGCGTCCGGATCGTTCTCCGTCGCTCTCACCTCAGCCTCCGCCCGTCTCGCTCCGTCCCCGCGCCCGTCTCCGGTTGCCAAGCTTTCGGCGCCGCTGCCGCATGGGTCGCGGCCGCCTCATAGGCGGCGTCGACAAGCGCGAATGTCTTGAGATTGTCTTCGCCGGAGGTTTCCGCCGGCACCCCCCGCCGGACGCAATCCAGGAAGTGGCTGCATGCCCCGAACGCGCCCTCTTGCGCGACATGCCAGGGATGCGAGGTCCAGCCAAGCAGCGGGCTGCCGATCTCGTGGCGGCTGGTGTTCCCATCGCGCACCAGCGTCATCCGGCAGCCGGCATCAACGATGATCGCGCCGCGCTCGCCTTCGATCTCGAGCAAGGTCTCCGGAAACGGGTCGAGCTCGCCGCGCCGCGCCTCGTAGGTCGCCTCGACGACGCTGACGGCGCCGCTCCGGTGCCTGAGCAGCATCGTGGCCGTGTCTTCGGCCCTGACCTTCGGGTTGCGCCGCTGCGTTTCGCAGGAGATGCGCTCGACCTCACCCATGAAGCAGCGCGCCAGATCGAGCATGTGGATGCCGACATCGGCGATCGCCAGCCGCTCCTCGTCGTAGAAATAAGGCTGCGTCTTGTAGACATCGTAGCCGGTCCGGAAGCGGATCCGGGCCCAGTTCGGCGCCCCGATCGCACCTTTTCGGATTTCGGCGAGCACCCGGCGCATGGGGGCCTGGAAGCGGAAATTCTCGTGCACGGCGAGCCAGACGCCGGCCGCGCGCGCCGCCTCGACGATCGCCACGCAGTCCTGCCATTCGGTGGCGAACGGCTTTTGCACGATCGTGGCGATGCCGTGGGCGATGGCACGCTCGGCGAGCGGACGATGGGTGTCGTGGCGGGTGATGATGTCGACCAGATCGAGCCGCTCCGCCGAAAGCATCTCGGCGGCGTCGGTGTAGACGGCGGCGCCGAAGGCTTTGCCCGCGGCTTCGGCCTTGGCCGGGTCGACGTCGCACACCGCCGCAAGCACGGCGCCCTGCGGCGCCAGATCCTGCCAGGCGTGAAAATGGTTCTGGGCGAAGAAGCCGCAGCCGACGGCACCGACGCGGATTGTCCGGGCGGCCACCCCGCTCACCCCGCTACGATCGGGGTTCGCAGCACGCCGATGCCTTCGCCCTCGATCTCGACGACGTCACCGGCCTTCATGAACACCGGCGGCTTCTGGAAGATGCCGACGCCGGCCGGCGTGCCGGTGGTGACGATGTCGCCCGGCTCGAGCGGAATGTAGCGGGACAGGAACGCAATCAGCCGCGGCAGCGAGAACAGCCAGTCGGAGGTGGAGCCGTCCTGCAAGGTCTTGCCGTTGACCCGCGTCTTCAGCCCGACCTGGTCGGGATGCGGCAGGCGTCGGCGGTGACGATTGCCGGCCCGATCGGCGCGAAGCCGGCGAAGTTCTTGCCGATGGTGATCTGGTTGTCCTTGAACTGGACGTCGCGGGCGGAGATGTCGTTGAGCAGCGTATAGCCGAAGATCGCCGGCATCACCTCGGCCTCGCCGGCCTTGTGCAGCGGCCCGCCGATCACGGCGGCGAACTCGACCTCGTAGTCCATCTGCTCGGTCTCGCGGCGGCTTGACCACCGCCACGTCCGGGCCGACCACCGAGGTCGGCAGCTTGGCGAAGAAGAACGGTTCGGTCGGGCATCTTGGCGTTGGGGTTCTCGTCGGCATGGCCCTTGTAGTTGATGCCCGAGCAGAGCACCTTCCCGGGCCGGATCGGCGCCTCCAACCGGATATCGGCCAGCGGGTAGCGCTTGGCGCTTCTGCCAGCCGGATCGGACCTTGTCGAGCGCCGGCTTGCCGCCGCGTGATGATCTCCATGACGCTCGCCGCCAGCCCGGCTTCGGTCAGGCAGGCGACGGTTTCGCCGTCGAGCACGCCGGCGTGGCTGGCATGGCCGCCGCTCCGGTGCGAAAACGTCACGAGCTTCATTCATTCCTCCGAGACGAAAACGGCCTTGTGCATGGCCATCGGGTTGTCGGCGAGCCGCTCGAACACGGCAGGCGCCTCCGCCAGCGGAAAGCGCGAGGCGATTTTGGGATAGTGGATCCTGCCCGAGGCAAGCAGCGCCAATGCCTCCGGGAAGCAGTCGACCGAGGCGCGCGAGCCGAGGATCGTCACCTCCTTGCGGGTGAAATCGAGGCCGGGGAAGGTCACGCCCACGCCTTGCTTGACCAGGCCGAGGATGACGATGCGGCCGCCTGCGGCGACGAGCTCGATCGTCTGTTCCATCGCCGGCGGCGCGCCGGTGGCTTCCATGACCACCGGCATGCCCTCGCCGCCGGTCAGCTCGCGCACGCGCTCCGCCAGGCCCGGGCCGCCCGCGACGGGAACGGCGCCGAGCTCGGCCGCGGTGGCGAGCCGCTCGGCCGATAGGTCCGTGACATAGACCGTCGCGCCCTGGGCGCGCGCCACCTCGACGATCGCCAGCCCGATCGGCCCGGCGCCCAGCACCAGCACGCGTGTCGTCCGCGGTCACCATGCCGCGCCGGCAGCCTTGCACGCCGATCGCCACCGGCTCGGCGAAGGATGCTTCGAAGTCGGTGAGCGTAGTCTGAACGGGGTTGAGATTGGCGGCCGGCGCCGTGACGAACTCGGCGAAGCCGCCCTCGCGGTGCACGCCGATGATGGTCAGATTGGCGCAGCAATTACGCTTGCCGATGCGGCAGGGATAGCAGTGGCCGCAGCCGATGAACGGGTCGACGACGACCCGGCTGCCCGGCGCCGGGCCGGACGCCTCGGCACCATAGCCGACGACCACGCCGGCGATCTCATGGCAGCCGATCCGCGGATAGCTGACATAGGGATTCTTGCCGGTGTAGATATAGAGGTCGCCGGCGCACAGCCCGGCGGCGCGCACCTCGACCAGCGCCTCTCCCGGTCCGGGCTCGGGCCGCGGCGCCTCGGCGAGCCGGATGGCGAAGGGGTGGTCGAAGATGGCGGCCTGCATCGCGCTCACGCCGCCTGCGCCGGGCGCACGACCTTGCCGTCGCCGTCGAACTCGATCCAGTCGCCCGATTTGAGCAGGTAGGGGTCGGCGATCGCCTCGCCGCGCGCCCGCACCGCGCGGTGGTGGCGCATGTAGTCGGCGACGTCCGCATCGCCCTCGAGCGTGATGTAGTGGCAGGGCAGCACCGTCTCGAGCCCCAGCCATCGGGTGGCGAGCACGCCTTCATAGGGGCTCATCTCGCCGGTCAGCATCTCGCCCGGCATCGGGTTCAGATGCAGGATCTCCTGCGGGTTGGCGATGCCGATGCAGCCGACATTCGGCCGGTAGAGCTCGCCCTGCAGCTTCAGGTCGGAGAAGATCGCGGTGTCGCCATAGTGGTAGAAACGGAGATTGTCGTCGGCATAGACGATGAAGGCCATCGGCACGCCGGAGATGAAGCTGCCGTCCTGCAGCCTGATCTGCGACCAGTGATGGCACTCGAGCGGCTGGATCTCGATGCCGGCGACCTTGACGCGGATGCCCCAGGTGGTGGCCCGGATCTGCGCGGCTGGGATGCCGCGGTCCATCAGCCAAGCCTTGACTTCGCCGCCGCAGACGACCGGACAGCCGTATTTGGCGGCGATCTTGTCGGTGTCGCCGAGATGGTCGAAGGCGGCGTGGCTGACCACCACCAGGTCGACGCGGTCGAAGTCGGTCGATTTGCTGGCCGCGCCCGGGTTCTGGTCGAGAAACGGGTCGCAAAGAATGCGCCGCCCGTCGCGGGTCAGGATCTCGTAGGCGGCGACGCCATGGAAGCGCATCCGGGTGGTGGGGTGAAGGCTCATCGCAATTCTCCTGGGCCCGCATGGGCGACCGTCAGCGGCAGGCAGGCCAGCCCGCGCCGGTCGCCTCGGGTCTTCCAACGCGGCTCCGCATTCGGATCGAGGGAAAGGCCGAGCCTGCCGTCGATCAGCGCCTCGAGCGTCGCCGTCATCTCCAGCCGGGCCACGCCCGCCCCGGCGCACAGATGCGGCCCGGCGCCGAAGGCGAGATGGCGGTTGGGCCGGCGTTCGAGCAGCACCTCGTCCGGCCGCTCGAACACCGACGGATCGCGGTTGGCGGCCCCGAAGCCGAGCGCCACGATGTCGCCGGCGGCAATGGCACGGTCATGCAGGACGAGGTCGTGGGTGGCGTTGCGGCCGAAAATCTGCACCGGCGTGGCGAAGCGCAGAAATTCCTCGACGGCGCCGGGGATCAGCGCCGGCTCGCGGGCCAGGGCGGCGAGCCCCTCCGGATGTTCGGCCAGCCAATTGAGCATCACCGAAAGCCCATCGGCGGTGGTCTCGAAGCCGGCACCGAACACCACGGTCATGAACGAGCGGATCTCGGCATCGCCGAGCCGTTCGCCGTCGAGCTCGGCCGCGGTGAGAAGGCTGATGAAGTCTCCCGTCGGCGCGGCCCGCCGCGCGGCAATCAGAGCGTCGATATAGGCGACGAGCTCGCGGCTCGCCGCGGCCCCGGCCTGGCGGTCGCCGACGTCGAACATGCGTGCGATCCAGCCCACCCAGCGCTCCGAATCGGCGAGCGGCACATCGGTGAAGGCGGCGAGCGCGGTGATCGCCAGCGGCACGCAATAGGCCGAAACCGCTTCGGCCGTGCCCGCCCGGGCCATCTCGGCGAGCAGTGCGGTGGCGGTCGCCTTGATGCGCGGCGCGATTTCGGCGATGCGCGCAGGCGCAAACAGCGGGCTGACCAGCGCCCGGTAGTGCGAATGGCGTGGCGGGTCGATCTCGATCGGCAGCATCGGCTCGGTGCGTGGCGTGATCACCGGAATGGCGGTGACGCCGGCGACGCTCGAGGTGAAGTCGCGCCAGTTCAGCGCTGCGGCCCGCACGTCGTCGTAGCGGGTCAGCAGCCAGAAGCCGCCATACTGGTTCGAGCGGGCCAGCGGGCAGCTGTCGCGCAGATGCGCGAACGCCGCGAAGGGGTCGGCGAGGAAGCCCGGACCATGGATGTCCACCTCGTCGACGCTCAACGCTTCATTCACGGTCACGGCTTCGGACATCGGCTTTCGGGGCGGTTGCTGTCGAACATTTGGCCTCCGGCAGCCAGGGAGCAAGGCCGCCGGAGGCCGGCAAGGCGACGGGCGCCGTGCCTGGATGCGGGTCGGCCTTATTTGACGTTGAGCGCAGTGAGCACCTTGTCGACATTGTCCTTGGTGACCAGAATGACGCCGGTGTCGAGCGTGTCGGGCACCGGCCGGCCGCCTTCCTTGGCCGTCAGACCGGCCGACTTCAAGCCGTTGGTGTTGAAGTCGTGCAGCATCTTGACCGCATAATAGATGAACAGCTCACGGTTCTGGACGACGATGCCGTCGACCCAGCCGTCCTTGGCCGACTTGAAGAAGTCGGGGGTCTGCTCCATCGCGGTGACCTTGATGTCGCCGGGATTCTTGCCGGCTTCGCGCAGTGCGGTGACGATGCCGGCGCCCGATTCGGAGTCGAATCCGGCGATGCCGGCGATGTCGGGGTTGGCCGCCAGGATTGCCGCGGTCACCCGCGCCGCTTCCTGGGCGTCGCCCTTGTCGTCCTCGTTGGAGACGATCTGGTACTTGCCGCCGCCATTGGCCTCGATATAGGCCTTGAAGCCGGCCACCGCCTCGCGCATGTTGCCGGCATTGATGATCGACATCATCGCCAGCTTGCCGCCATTGGGCAGCTTCTCCATCATCTTCTTGGCCTGGGCGACGCCGACCTGCGTCCAGTTCGTGCCGATATAGGCGAGGCGCCCGGAATCCGGCAGGTCACCGTCGTCGACGACCGTCGGCACGCCCTGCTCAAGGCAGCGCTTGACGGGTTCGGTCAAGGACGGGTCCCAGCCGCCGACCACCGAGACGCCGCTCGGCTTCTGTGCGCAGACCTGATCGACCGCGGCGATGAAGCCGGGCAGATCGAAGTCGGTCGGGCCGGCGACGATGACCTTGACGCCGAGCTCCTCGGCGATCTTCTTCATGCCGACGTAATCGTACTGCACGAACAGCGGCAGATTGGCCTTGTTGGAAATCCAGTAGTAGGTTTCCTTGGCGTCTGCCGGTCCGAACGAAGATTGCTGGGCGTGCGCCCCGCCTGCCAAACTCGCGCCAACAGCGAGCGCAACCCCCGCCAGAATGCTTTTCACACTCATTCCCATTGCCTTCTCCTCCAAGTAAAAGCCCCGGTTCAGTTACTGCAGAACGAAAAAACTCTTTGCGCTTCAGGCGCGTCCGCTGGTCTTGAAGCGGTCGAGCGAGACCGCGAACAGAAGCACCAGCCCGACGACCAGCCCCTGCCAGAACACGCCGACGGCGTTGATGATCATCGCGTTCTCGATCAGCGCGATGAACAAGACGCCGAGAATGCCGCCGAGAATGGTGCCTTCGCCGCCTTTCAGGCTGGCGCCGCCGAGCACGGTGGCGGTGATCACTTTGAGCTCGATGCCCACCCCGGCATTGACCACGGCGCTGTTCAGCCTGGCTGCGCCGAGCACGCCCGCAAGACCGGCCAGCACCCCCATGATGACAAAGGCGATCAGCACCAGGCGGTCCACGCGGATGCCGGACAGCTGCGCGGCACGCGGGTTGCCGCCGACGAAGTAGAACTGCCGGAAGAACCGGGTGCGGGCGACCAGCCAGCCGCCGACGATGACCAGCAGCAGCATGACCCAGAACGGCGATTGAATGCGCAGCAGCGGGTCGGCCGCGCGGCCATATTCGGCGAAGGAATCAGTGATCGGGGTGACGCCGGTGCCGGCGGTGACATAGGTCAGGCTGCGGTAGATGGTGAGCGTACCCAAGGTGGCGATCAGCGCGTTGATGCCGATGCGGGTGACGATCAGCCCGTTGATCAGCCCGCAGATCGCCCCGACCAGCACCCCGGCCAGGAGCGCCACCTCGGCCGGCCAGCCCCACCAGCCGGCGACCACGCCGGCCCACACGCCGGACAGCGCCAGCGTCGAGCCGACCGAGAGGTCGAAGCTGCCGGCGATCATCAACAGCATCATGCCGATCACCAGAATGCCGACGGGCGCCAGATTGAGCAGCACGGCGCGCATGTTCGGCCCGGTCGGAAAGTTGTTCGGATAGACGATGCTCATGCCGATGGCGAGCAGCACCACCAGCACGAACAGCGTCAGCTCGCGCGAATCGGCGAGCCGCCGGACGGTGCGCAGCAGCACCCCTTCGCGCGCCGCGGCATCGACGTCGGCAATCGGCTGGGACATGGGCTGGGAAGAGACCTCTGTGGCCATCACGCGTTCTCGCTGACCTGTTCTTCGCGGACATCCGCGACGGATTCGGTGTATTTGGTGGCAAGCCGCAGCACCTGCTCCTCGCTTGCCCCTTCGCCCGCCAGCTCGCCGACGGTGCGGCCCTCGGCCATGACCACGATGCGGTCGGCGAGCGCCAGCACCTCGGGCAGGTCGGACGACACCACCAGCAGGGCCACGCCGCGGTCGGCAAGGCCGCGCAGCAGCCGGTAGATCTCGGAGCGGGCGCCGACGTCGACGCCGCGCGTCGGCTCGTCGACGATCAGCACTTTCGGCTCCATCGCCAGCCACTTGGCGAGCAGCACCTTCTGCTGGTTGCCGCCCGACAGATTGGCGACCGTCTGGCGCACGCTGGGCGTCGCGATGCGCAGCTCGTCGACGAAGCTCCTGGCCAGCGCCTCGGCCTTGCTTTCGGAGAAGTTGGCCCCGGACGAGACCTTGCGCAGCACGGTGACGGCGAGGTTGTTGACGATGTCCATGGTGAGGAAGAGGCCGGAGGCCTTGCGGTCTTCGGGCACCATGCCGATGCCGGCGCGCTTGCCGTCCCACGGGCCCTGCGGGTCGATCTGCCGGCCCTCCACCCGGATCGTGCCCGCCAGCCGCCGGCGGGCACCGAAGATCGCCTCGCAGAATTCGCTGCGGCCCGAGCCGATCAGTCCGGCCATGCAGACGATCTCGCCGGCATGGAGGCGGATCGAGGCGCGGCGCACGAGCGGGGGCGCGCTGATGTCGTCGGCCTCGAGCACCACCGGACCGGCGCTGCGGGCCTTGGCAGACCGGGCGAGATGGATGTCGCGGCCGACCATCAGCCGGATCAGCTCGTCGGTGGAGGTCTCGGCGACCTTCCTGGTGCCGGCGAGCTTGCCGTCCTTGAGCACGGTGACGGAGTGGCAGAGCGCAAAGATCTCGGCCAGCCGGTGCGACACGTAGATCACCGACACCCCGGTCGCAGCCAGCCGGCGGACGATTTCGAACAGCTTCTCCGTCTCGGTCAGGGTGAGCGCGGCGGTCGGCTCGTCGAGGATCAGGATCTTCAGGTCGCGCGACAGCGCCTTGGCGATCTCGACGATCTGGGCTTGCGCCGGTGACAGCGCGGCGACCTTGAGCGCCGGATCGATGACCACGCCGAGCTCGCCGATCAGCGCGGCGGCACCGTCGCGCATCCGGCGCCTGTCGACCTGGCCGAGCCAGCCCGTCGGCTGCCGGCCGGCAAAGATGTTTTCCGCCACCGACAGCTGGGCGACCAGCGAGCCTTCCTGGTGGACGATGCCGATGCCGAGCTCGCCGGCAGCCTTCTCGTCGACATCGTCGAGCGTCTGACCGTCGAGCTTCACCACGCCCTGGTCCTTGGCATAGACGCCGGCGACGATCTTGCCCAGCGTCGACTTGCCGGCGCCGTTCTCGCCCAGCAAGGCGCGGATCTCGCCGGCCTCGACGTTCATCGAGACGTTGTCCAGCGCACGCACGCCCGGGAACAGTTTGGAAACCCCGGTGATCTCGAGACGCGGCGCCATCCCTGGACCTCTAGACGCGAGCGACGCTGACAAGACCGGCGCACATCGGGCGTTAGGCCGCCTTGGCTTTGAGGTAATGCGCCTGCTTGGCCTCGATCATCCACACCATGGTCTCGTTGACCGGGGTGGCGACGCCGACGCGCTTGCCGGCGGCGACGATCGCACCGTTGATCACCTCGATCTCGGTCTGCCGGTTGGCCTGGACGTCCTGCAGCATCGAGGCCTTGCCGCCGACCGCCTTCTCGAGCAGGCCGGTGATTGCAGCCCAGCGCTCGTCATAGTCGAGCGCGATGCCTTGCGCACCGGCGACCGCGACGACCTCGCCGAGGATCGCGGCCATCAGCTTCTTGGTCCCGTCG
The DNA here is from genome assembly GCA_963791325.1 of uncultured Alphaproteobacteria bacterium. Classification (GTDB taxonomy): domain Bacteria; phylum Pseudomonadota; class Alphaproteobacteria; order Rhizobiales; family Rhizobiaceae; genus JBEVJK01. The sequence goes on from CAWBRU010000017.1 coordinate 83,972, forward strand.
AAGGCCACCAGCTCGTGCGACAGAAACCCGAGCAGCGCCGAGCTCGGCAGCGTGCAGGCGTTGAGCGCGAGCTTCTTCCAGACCTCGTCGAGGATGCGCGGCGACTGGGTGCTTTCGATCCCCGCGGCATTGAGGGTGGCAGCCACCTTGGCCAGCCGCTCGCTGGCAGCGCCGCCCAGCTCGCCGACATAGGTCATGCCGGCGCCGGGATGCTTGACTTTGCCGGGGCCAAGCAGCGTCCCGCTGTGGTAGGTGAGGCCGACCAGCACCTTGTCCTCGCCGACCACGGCGGCGATCCGCGGCGCATTGCCCCAGCCGTTCTGCAGGCTGAGCACGGCCGTATCGCTGCCGATCATCGGCGCGGCGGCGCGCACCGCGGCTTCGGTGTGATAGCATTTGACGAAGTTGATGATGAGATCGACAGGACCGACGGATGCAGGATCATCAGTGGCCGGGACTTTGATCACCGGGACCGAGCCGTCCTTTTCCTCGATCGACAGGCCGTCGCTGTTGATGGCCGAAATCGCCGGGCGTGACACGTCGATCAAGGTGACGTCGTTGCCTGCCCGCGCCAGATAGCCGCCGAAGAGGCCACCCATGGCTCCGCCGCCGCCCAAAATGGCGATGCGCATGCAAAATTCCTCCCTCGGACGATGCGGTCATCCTTGCAAGCTGTTGCATCGTTGTCAAGCATGATGGTATGAAAGGTCTATGGTCGAACAGGTCATCATCGAGCGCAAGAAACTCTTCGAGCACGTCGCCGCGCATCTCGAAGCCCAGATCCTCGCCGGCAAGCTCAGGCCGGGAGATCAGCTGCCGCCGGAGCGCGATCTGCAAAGCACCTTCGGGGTCGGCCGGCCGGCGATCCGCGAGGCGCTGATCGCGCTGCAGAAAGCGGGCTTGGTCGAGCTCACCAACGGGGCCCGCGCCCGTGTCCTGATGCCGACGGCCAGCCGCATCTTCACCGGCGTCGCGCCGGCGGTGCGGCAGATGCTGTCGAACGAGGAGGGCTACCGTCACTTCCAGGGCGCCCGCTTGTTCTTCGAGGTCGGACTGGCGCGCGAGGCGGCCCGCCACGCCTCCGACGACGACCTCAAGGCACTGAGCGACGCCCTGCTCACCAACCGCCAGGCGATCGGCAACCGCGAGGCTTTCACCAGCACCGACATCGCCTTTCATTTCGAACTCGCCAAGATCGCCCGCAACCCGGTGTTCATTGCGCTCCACGACCAGATCTCCGACTGGCTGACCGAGCAGCGCACCGTGACGCTCGCCGCAAGCGGCCAGGAACAGCGGGCCTACGAGGCGCATAAGGCGATCTACGAAGCCATCCGCCGGCGCGATGCCGACGCTGCCGAAGCGGCGATGCGGGAGCACCTCGAGCAGCTGGCCAGCACGTTCTGGGATCAGCGCGGGGAGCCGTCGGGGGGATGAAGATCGGCGTCATCGGCGACGACTTCACCGGTTCGGGCGACGTCGCCAACACGCTGGCCAGAGCCGGAGCGCGCACGCTGCTCTATGTCGGCACGCCCAAGCCCCGGGCGGCGGACGATGTTGAAGCGGCGGTCATCGCGCTGAAAACCCGGTCGGCGGCGCCGGTCGACGCGGTCGCCCAGTCGCGCGCGGCCTGCCGCTGGCTGCGCGAGCAGGGCGCCGAGCAGATCCTGTTCAAATACTGTTCGACCTTCGACTCCACCCCGCAAGGCAATATCGGCCCGGTCGCCGCGGCCCTACTCGACGATCTCGAAGCGCCGCTGGCCCTGGTCTGCCCGGCGTTTCCGGCCAATGGCCGCACCGTCTACCAGGGGCATCTCTTCGTCCGCGACCGCCTGCTCAGCGAATCGGGCATGGAAAAGCATCCGCTGACGCCGATGACCGACCCGGACATCCGCCGCTGGCTGGCCCGGCAAACGCAAGTCGAGGTCGGCCATCTGGCGCTTGCGGCGCTGCGCCGGGATCCGCAGGCGGCGCTGGCGACCCTTGCCGCCGAAGGTCCGCGGCTGATTGTCGCCGATGCGATCGAGGACGAAGATCTGTTTCGGCTCGGGCGGCTCGCCAGGGGTCACCGGCTGGTCACCGGCGGCTCCGGCATCGCCATGGGCCTGCCGGCCAATTTCGGCATCGAAGCACAGCGCACCGCCTTCTTTGCCGGGGTCGAGGGTCCGGCGATCGTGCTTTCGGGCAGCTGTTCGGCGGCCACCTTGGCGCAGGTCGACCGCTATCGTTCGACGCACCCGGCCTTGCAGCTCGAGGCCGAGCAGGCGCTGTCGCCAGAACAGACGTTGGCGCAAGTCGCAGCCTTCCTCGACCGTCACCGCAATGCCGGCCCGCTGGTGTTCTCCAGCGCAAGCCCCGAAGCCGTGCGCGCCGCGCAAGCGCGGTTCGGCCGCGAGCGGCTCGCCTCGGCCTACGACCGGCTGTTCGCCGAGATCGCCGCCGCTGCCGTCCGCGACGGCTTCACGCGCATCGTCGCGGCCGGCGGCGAGACCTCCGGCGCGGTCGCCGAGGCGCTCGGCGGCAACGCCCTCGATATCGGGCCCGAGATCGCCACCGGCGTTCCGGCGTTGGCGACCAGAGGCGAGCAGCGGCTCGGCGTGGCGTTGAAATCGGGCAATTTCGGCGGCGAGACATTCTTTGCGGAGGCCGCCGCCATGCTCGCAACAGGCTCGCCATGAACGTCGAGACCGAGCTGCGGGCGGAGATCTGCCTGTGGGGCCGGTCCCTGTTCGAGCGCGGCTACACCGCCGGCTCGTCGGGCAATCTGTCGGCGCGGCTGCCCGACGGCTTCCTGTTAACGCCGACCAATTCCTGTCTCGGCTTTCTCGAGCCCGAGCGGCTCGCCAAGCTCGACCTCGACGGACGGCATCTTTCCGGCGATGCGCCGACCAAGGAGGTGCCGCTGCACATGGCCTTCTACGAAGCGCGGCCGCAGGCGGGCGGCATCGTCCATCTGCACTCCACCTATGCCACGGCGCTGTCCTGCCTGGAGGGGCTCGATCCGGCCGACACCGTGCCGGCGATCACCCCCTATGTGGTGATGCGGGTCGGCAAGGTGCCGCTGATCGCCTACACCCGCCCCGGCTCGACTGCGGTCAAGCCGCTGGTCGCCGCGCTTGCTCCGCAGCACGCGGCGGTGCTCCTCGCCAACCATGGACCGGTGGTCTCGGCAAAGACCTTCCGCGACGCCGTGTTCGCGGCCGAAGAGCTGGAGGAGACGGCCAAGCTCGCGATCCTGACCCGCAACCTGCCGGTCCGGCTGCTGTCGCGCGAGATCATCGCCGAACTCGACGCGACGTTCACCTTGCGCTGAGGCCGCGCCTGGCGCGCTTATCGACAGCGTGGCTTGCGGTCGCCAGGGGGGAGCACCGCTTCTTCGAATCGGTGCTCCCCTCTAAGTCTTTGTTTTTGCTCCAACGGCCCGAGGCCCAGAAGGGTCGAATTGAAAGATCAGGCCGGCCGGCCGGCGAACAGCGGGCGGCCCACGCCTTCGCGCTCTTTGCCGTCGCCGGTGAAGACGACCACGCCGAACAGGATGACGCCGGCGAAGGTGATCATCGAGGCGATCCCGACCAGCGGCTCGAGCGCCGTGTGCCCTTCCATCAGCAGATAAAGCGACGGCGCCATCATCAGCACCCCGAGTGTGTAGACGCCGTACTGAACGAGCGCCAGGCGGCGCGCCGCCTTGACCGGATTGAGCGCGTAGTAGACGCCGAATATGGCCATCGTCACCCAGCCGAGCAGATTGATATGGGCGTGGGCCGGGGCAGCGGTATGGTCCTGGCTCATCGCCATATGCAGGCCGATGCCGATGCCGCCGATCAGGAACAGGATCGCGGTGCGAAAAAACAAACGAGATACGAGTGGCATTTGCGGTGGCTCCCTCCACGAACGACGGACATGCTGTCCCATGCTCGCTCTATGAGCGTCAACTGTAACAGCGCCGTGCCGCTCGGGCGGCGCCGCGTTTCAGTTCGTGCAACGCCTTAGACCCGCTCGAGCGCGACGGCGATGCCTTGGCCGACGCCGATGCACATGGTGGCGAGCGCCCGGTCCAGACCCCGGGCTTCGAGCTCGAGCGCGGCGGTGCCGACCAGACGGGCGCCCGACATGCCGAGGGGATGGCCGAGCGCAATTGCACCGCCGTTCGGATTGACATGAGCGGCGTCGTCGGCAATGCCGAGCCCGCGCAGCACCGCCAGCGCCTGGCTCGCAAACGCCTCGTTGAGCTCGACGATGGCGAAGTCGCTTGGAGCCAGGCCAAGCCGCCGGCACAGTTTCTGCGTTGCCGGGACCGGGCCGTATCCCATGATGCGCGGTGCAATCCCGGCGACGGCGCCGCCGAGAATGCGGGCGCGCGGCTCAAGCCCGTGGCGACGGGCTGCGGCCTCCGAGGCGATGATCAGCGCCGCCGCCCCGTCGTTGACGCCGGAGGCGTTGCCTGCGGTGACCGAGCCGTTGGCGCGGAACGGCGCCGGCAGCCGGCCAAGGGCCTCGGCCGTGGTGCCGGGCCGCGGATGCTCGTCCTTGTCGACAATGACCGGCGGGCCCTTGCGCTGCGGCACCTCGACCGGCACGATCTCCTTGGCCAGCCGGCCGCTCGCCTGCGCCGCCAGGGCGCGCTGATGGCTGCGCGCGGCGAAGGCGTCCTGATCGGCGCGGGCGATGGCGAAGTCTGCGGCAACGTTTTCGGCGGTCTCGGGCATCGAATCGATGCCGTATTGGGCCTCGATCAGCGGATTGACGAAGCGCCAGCCGATGGTGGTGTCGTAGATCTCGGCGTTGCGCGAGAATGCGGCGTCGGCCTTGGGCAGCACGAACGGCGCCCGGCTCATCGATTCCGCCCCGCCGGCGATGATCAGCTCCGCCTCTCCGGCCTTGATGGCGCGCGCAGCATGGATCACCGCGTCCATGCCGGAGCCGCACAGGCGGTTCAAGGTGCCGGCCGGCACGCTCTCGGGCAGTCCGGCAAGCAGCAGCGCCATGCGCCCGACATTGCGATTGTCCTCGCCGGCCTGGTTGGCGCAGCCATAAATCAGGTCGTCGACCGCCTGCCAGTCGACCCCGGGGTGCCGCGCCACCAGGGCCTTCAGCGGCACGGCGGCGAGATCGTCGGTGCGCACAGCCGCAAGCGCCCCGCCGAAGCGGCCGATCGGGGTGCGCACATAGTCGCAGATAAAGGCTTCGGGCATCTCGGCGCCTGCTCTCAGGCCGGTTCAGCGCATCCTCGAATTGCTGACCGGTTCTAAGCCCTTGTTTTTCCGTAATTCCGGATGGAGAACCGGTGTCCGCTTCTCCTGGAATTGCTCTAGCAGGGCCGAACCCGTCTTGCTAGCCGCCGGCCGGCACAGCGATTTCGGCAGCGTGCGGAAAAATTCCGCAATCGCGGTGTCGGATCGGCCCTCGCCCGAACGTCATCTTAGCGAGCCGCCGCCCGGCGCGCCGTTGCAACCCGAGGAGATCGACCGATGAGCGCAACCGCCCAATCCACTTCCACCGAAGCCGCCCCGCGGCCCGCCGTCAAAGGCGGGCTGGTCGCCTATCTGCAGGTCGACGGAGCCGCTAAGGCCGCGGCGTTCTACGAGAAGGCTTTCGGCGCCGAGACGGTGTTCGGCTATCCGCCCGACGAGAAGGGCCGCACCATGCACATTCATCTCTATGTCAACGGCACCTCGCTGATGCTGTCCGACGCGTTCCCCGAGCATGGCCACCCGCTCGAGCAGCCGCAGGGCTTCACCATGCAGCTGATGGTCGACGACATCGACGCCTGGTGGAAGCGCGCGACCGGTGCCGGCTGCGAGGTCGTCGTGCCGCTGGGCGTGATGTTTTGGGGCGACCGCTGGGGCCTGCTCAAGGACCCGTTCGGCGTCAACTGGGGGATGAACGCTCCGGTCAACGCCTGATGATTGAGGCCAAAGGGGCGGCGAGCCCTGCGGCCGCCTCCGCGACCAGGGTCTCGACCGGCTGCCTGGCGTCGAGCGCGATCGCCTGCTCGTCGCTCCCCGGCGGTTGGAGATCGGCAAACTGGCTGTCGACCAGGCTGGCCGGCATGAAGTGGCCCTGCCGCGCGGCGACGCGGGCTGCGGCGGTGGCGCGGTCGATGTCGAGATAGACGAAGCGCAGGTCCGGCCGCCAGCCGCGCAGGCGGTCGCGGTAGCGCCGCTTCAGCGCCGAGCAGGCGGCGACCGCCGCACGTGACTCGGACTTGGCCGCGGCCAAGGCGGCGCCGATCGCATCGAGCCAGCCTTCGCGGTCGGCGTCGCTGAGCGGCTGGCCGCGCGCCATGCGGGCGATATTTTCCGGCGGATGCAGACGATCGCCTTCGATGAAGCGGGCGCCGAGCCGTTCGGCAAGGCGCTCGCCGACCACCGACTTGCCGCAACCCGCGACCCCCATGACGACCACGGCAGCCCGCGGCGACCTGGAGCCCTCCGGCATCGGCTCACCGTGCGGCCGGGCTGCGGCCATAGAGCAGCAGCATGGCGATGATGACGATGCCGTAGATGATCTGGCGCCCCGCCTCCGGCATCTGCATCACCGACAGGATCGACTGCAGGAGCGTGATCAGGATGACGCCCGCCACCGTGCCGAGATAGGAGCCGCGGCCGCCGAGGATCGAGGTGCCGCCGAGCACCACGGCAGCGATCGCCGGCAGCAGGTAGGCATCGCCCATCGACTGAGCTGCCTTGGAGGCATAGCCGGCGAGCAGGATGCCGCCGAAGGCGCTCAAGCCCTCCGGCGATGGCGAAGGTGATCATCACCACGCGGCGGGTGTCGACGCCGGAGAGATAGGCGGCCCGCTCGCGGTTGCCGATGCCGTAGATGAAGCGGCCGAAGGTCGTGCGGGTGAGCAGGAATACGGTGGCGACCCCGATGACCGCCCAGATCAGCACCGCATTGGGGATCGCCGGCAAGAAAAAGCCGGTGGCCAGATAGCGCACCGCCGGCGGGGCGGAATCCTGCGGCGAGAAGCCGCCGGTGTAGACCACCATCAGCCCCTGCGCCACCGCATTGGTGGCCAGCGTGATGATCATCGAGGGGATGCGCAGATAGGCGACGCCGACGCCGTTGACCAGCCCGAGCGCCACGCCGCAGAGAACGCCGAACGGGATCGCCAAAGCATGGCCGAGCGGTCCGTAGGCAGCCGCCGCGCAGGCCATCATGCCGCCGACCGCGACCGCCCATGGCACCGACAGGTCGATCTGGCCGAGCAGGATGACCAGCATCATGCCGGTGGCGATGACGCCGAGGAAAGAGGCCACCTTGAGCTGCTGCAGCAGGTAGTCCGGCGACAGGAAGCTGGAGGAGTAGAAGCTGCCGAAGACGAGCAGCAACAGGATGCAGGCGAATGCCGTCAGGATGGCGGGGTCGAAGCGGCCGGCAAGCCGGCGCAGGCGACCGGGCGGGGCGATCGGCAGCGCGCTCATTCGAACCACTCCAGGCGGTTGCGCACCCGGAACAGGCCGAACGCCCCGAGGCTCACCGCAATCAGCAGCACCACGCCCTGGAACAGCGGCTGCCACAGCGGGTCGAGGTCGAAGACGAACAGCAGATCGCCGATGGCGCGGAAGGCGAGCGCGCCGAAGATGGCGCCGACCGCGCTGCCCTTGCCGCCGAACAATGAGACGCCGCCGAGGACGACCGCGGCGATCGAGAACAGCGTGTAGGCGTTGCCGCTCGCGAATGCCGCCTCGCCGGTATAGGTGAAGAAGGTGAGGAACAGGCCGCCGATCGCCGCGAGCAGTCCCGACAGCGTGTAGGCGACGAACTTGGCGGTGCGGATCGGCACCCCCGACATGAAGGCGGCGACCTCCGAGGAACCGGCGGCATAGGCGGCGCGGCCGATCGGCGAGCGGCTGAACGGCACCCAGACCAGGATGACGACGCCCAGCAGCGCCACCAGGCTGGTCGGCACCAGCCCGAACAGCCGGCCGGTCAGTGCGTCGGCCAGGTCCTCGTTGACGGAGCCGCCGGGAAACGGCCGGAGCAGCAGCGCCAAGCCGAAGAAGATCGCTCCGGTGGCGATAGTGGCGACGATCGGCTGCAGCCGGCCGACAACGACGATCGCGCCGTTGAGCGCCCCGCAGGCAAGTCCCGCCGCAAGCACGACAATGACGCCGAGCGCGGTCTCGGAGAAGCCGCCGACGACCAACCATGAGGCCAGGCAGTTGGTCAGGATGAAGATCATGCCGACCGACAGGTCGATACCGGCGGTGATCACCACCAGCGCCTGGGCCATCGCCACGAAGGCGAGCAGCACGCCTTTGTTGGCCGCCGTCTGGATCACGTTGGCGGTCAGCCCGGCGGGGTGGTTGGAGACGTAGATGGTGAACATCAACAGGAAGATCGCCAGCGCCGTCAGCGTGCCGCGCCGCTCCGCCAGCCAGAAGCGTCCTTCGTTCATTCTGCCGCCCTCGACCGCGCCGCGGCCTCCCTGTCGCCGATGTTGAGGGCGCTCGCCACCAGCGCCCGCTCGGTGATGCCGCTGCCGGAGAGCTCGCGGCCGACGCGGCCGTCATAGAGTACCAGCACCCGGTCGCAGCAGCCGACCAACTCGTCGTAATCGGTGGAGTAGAACAGGATCGCGGCGCCGCCTTCGGCCAGCCGCCGCAGCAGCCGGTAGAGCTCCTGCTTGGTGCCGACATCGATGCCGCGGGTCGGATCGTTGAGCAGCACGATGCGCGGGCCGCGCATCAGCCATTTGGCGATCACCACCTTTTGCTGGTTGCCGCCCGACAGCTCGCCGACCGGCGCATCGAGGTCGCGGGCCTTGATCGCCAGCAGCTCGACCATCTCGGCAATCAGCCGGTTTTCCCTGCTGCGGTCGATGATCCCGCCCGTCGACACCTTGTCCAGCGCGGCGAAGGTGAGGTTCTCGCGCACGGTCATCGGCAGCATCAGCCCTTCGGTCTTGCGGTCCTCGGGGATCAGCGCCATGCCGACGGCCGCGGTGCGGGCCTTCGCGGGGCCGGAAATGCGCGCCGGGGCGCCGTCGATCAGCACGTCTCCGGAGCAGCCGCGCAGCACGCCGAACAGCGCCAGCAACAGCTCGCGCTGGCCCTGGCCGTCGAGGCCGCCGAGCCCGACCACCTCGCCCGGGCGCACCGCGAGCGTGATGTCGCTCAGCCGGCTGCCCCAGGACAGCGCCTTGCATTCGAGCACCGGCTTGGCGTCGGAGTGCAGCCGGGGCGGCTTCGGCGGGAACACATGCTTGTATTCGCGGCCGATCATCAGTTCGACGACCTCATCGTCGGTCTTGGCGCCGGCCCTGTAGCTGGCGACGTTGCGGCCGTTGCGGAACACGGTGCACTCGTCGGCCAATTCGGCGATCTCATGCATGCGGTGGGAGATGTAGAGCAGCGCCAGCCCTTCCTGGCGCAAGCGCTTGAGCACGGCGAACACCTTGGCGACGTCGCCGGCGGTGAGCGCCGAGGTCGCCTCGTCCAGGATCAGGATCCGCGGCTTGCCGACCAGCGCCTTGGCGATCTCGACCATCTGCCGGCGCGACAGCGGCAGGTCCTTGACCCGGGCGCGCGGATGGATCTCCTCGGCGCCGGCCCGCGCCAGGGCTTCTTCGGCCAGCCGCCGCTGCGCGGGCCGGTCGATCAGGCCGAGCCGGCGCGGTGGATAGGCGATCGCAATATTGTCGGCGACCGACAGGTCCGGCACCAGCGACAGTTCCTGGAAGACGCAGGCGATGCCGGCGCGGCTGGCCGCAGCCGGCGAGGCAAAGGCAACCTCTTGGCCGTCGACCAGCATGCGCCCCTCGTCGGGCGCCACCACGCCGGCCATGATCTTGATCAGCGTCGACTTGCCGGCGCCATTCTCGCCCAGAATGGCGTGAATGCGGCCACCCTCGACGGTCAGTTCGGCCTTCTCGAGCGCGCTGACGCCGCCATAGCGCTTCGAGATGCCGTTCATGCGGAAGAGCGGCGGCGTGGAGGCTTCGTTCATGGCCAAGTCCCGCGGAGGCGACGCTGCGGGCGCCCGCAGCGTCGGGTCGATCATGCGCCTGCCGGCGAGACTACTGGTTTTCCTTGGTTTGCCCCATGATTTCCTGGGCGGTGAAGTTGATGCCGCAGGTCGGGAAGGAATTGCCGACGAAGAAATTGTCGGACTGGTCCGGATAGTAGTCCTGGCCCTCCTTGAAGTTGGGATCCTCGACGATGGCGAGCGGCAGCTTGACCGACTGCGGCACGATTTCGCCTTCGAGCGCCGTGATCGCCGTCTTGATCGCGACCGCGACCTGCGCCGGGCCGGTGCCTGCCGATGAGCACTTCAGCCCCTCGCCGGCAAACTTGGCGCAGAATTTGCGAAAGCCGTTCTCCGTCTCGCCGCCGAACGGCACCATCGGATGCTTGGCGTCGAGCATCGCCTGGACCACCCCGGTGTCGCCGCCCTGCGCGGTGATGCCGTCGAACTTCTTGTGCACGGCGATGGCGTCGGCGGCCGCCTTCTGGGCAGTCGGATCGTCCCATTTGCCCATCACCTCGACCACGTCCCACTTCTTGCCCGAAGCATCGAGCGTCTCGTGGATGCCGTTGTGGCGGTCGGTGTCGACCGAGGTTCCGGCGACGCCGCGCACTTCGAGCACCTTGCCGCCCTCGGGCAGATGCTTGACCAGCCAGTCCGCCCACAGCACGCCGAGCCCCTTCTGGTCGACATTGACGTTGATGGCGTCCTCGGTGTCGAGGATGTTGTCGAAGGCGACCAGGACGACGCCGGCCTGCTTGGCGCGCTTGATCACCGGCGCGAAGGCGGTCGGGTTCTGGGCGTTGACGACCACGGCATCGAAGCCCGAATCGATGAAATTGTTGATCGCCGAGATCTGCGCCGGCACGTCTTCGCCGGTCGACACAACCTTGAACTCCTTGAGCTTGGCCGCTACGTCCGGCTGGGCTGCATAGGCCTTGGCGGTCTGGATCATCTGAATGCGCCAGGTGTTGGCGATATAGCCGTTGGCCAGGCCGATCCGATAGGGGCCTTCCTTCTTCGGATATTTGAAGAACTTCGTTTGCGCCGCCCATGGCACGAAGCAGTTCGGATCGGCGGCGGGGCCGCTGACGATCTCCGGATCGGCCAGCGCGACGGTCGATATAAGCGCGAGCGCGGTGGCGGCGATGAGGCCACCCGCAAGGGTCTTGATCATCTATTCCTCCCACAGAGTCTGCGATGCGATCGGTCGACCGCTGTGCTGTCGCGGGACGGAAGATTTCGGAGGGCTTGCAGCCGGTCCCCCGCTCCCCACGACAGACCTCGACGACCATTCCCGGCGACGCCATCGGTCTCCTCCCATGGCGCGTCACCGAAGATGGTAGCGCTACCATAGGCGGCTGTAAAGCCCGCTGATTCCGAACTCAGGAGCCAGCGGTCGATTGCCGGCGGGGCTATTGCGGCTTGGCTGTGCTTTCCCGCGCCATCAGCTCGAAGCCGACATCGACCCACCGCTGGCTGACCTTCTGGCCGCCGACCTCGGCCCTGACCATGGCCGCCGCGCGCGAGCCGATGTCGTAGCGGTGGGTGCGCACGCTGGTGATCGACGGATAGGCGGCCTGCATCATGTCGAGATCGTTAAAGCCGCAAATGCCGATGCGGCCGGGTACCGCCAGGGCGGCATGGTGACATTCGAACAACGCGCCGAGCGCCAGGTCGTCATTGTTGCAGAACACGGCATCCAGCTTGGGCATGCGCGCCAGCGCATCGCGCAGCAGCTCGCGGCCGAGCGAGACGCTGGACGGGATCGGGGTGGTGCTGATCAGCCGCGGCTCGAACAGGCCGGCCGCTTCCAGTGCCTGGCGATAGCCGGCCAGCCGGCGCTGCGAGCGCGGGTCCATGCGCGCGCCGAGAAAGCCGATCCGGCGATAGCCGCGGTCGAGCAAATGGCGGGTAGCCGCCCGGCCGCCGTCGTAGTGGGAGAAGCCGACGCACATGTCGATCGGATCGGGGCCGACCTCCATGATCTGCACCACCGGACAGCCGGCGCTCTTGAGCAGCCGCCGGGCCTGGGGGGTCTGATCGATGCCGGACACGATCAGCGCCGCCGGCCGCTGGCCGAGAAACACTTTGAGCAGCCGCTCCTCCTCCAGGCCGGAATAGTGCGTGTGGCCGATCTGGATCTGCAAGCGGGTGTCGGCCAGCCCGTCATAGACGCCGCGCGCGACATCGGCAAAGACGCTGTTGGTGAGCGACGGCACCAGCATGCCGACGACCTCGGCCCGCGCGGATGCCAGAGCCCGGGCGCTGGCGTCGGGGACATAGCCCAGCGTCTTGATCGCGGCGGCGATCTGGCCGCGCAGCAGGGCCGAAACGCGCTCCGGCTCGCGCAAGGCGCGCGACACGGTGATGGCGCCGACACCGGCCAGCTGGGCGACATCGGCGATCGTTGGGCGACCGGCGCCGCGCCGGGCGGCACGCCGGGCCGGCGCCTGTTGTTCCGCTTCGCCGGTGCGGCCCGGCGCGTTCCTCGCTTGCCGTTCGCCATCGCCGCCGGACTGCCGGTGCGCCATCGGTGCCTCGCCTCAAAGCGCCTCGCCGGCGCCTTCCCAGGCTAGCAAGTGCGAAGTCCGCCTGAAAGGCGGTCATTGGGCGGCGGCGGAGGCCCGGCTGAAGGTGATGCCGTCAAAGATCACGGTCGAGAAATCGGGTGCCGACATCTTGCGCGTCGAACCGTCGTCGCAGGCAAACATCGGCCAGCCGGCATTGAAGCAGAACAGCTCGAGGCAGAGGCTGCTCACGCAATCGCCATTGGTGACCGCGAACCGCCCGTCGTCCAGCCGGCGGATCACGCCGCCGTCCTCGGCCAGCCACGTCCAGCGCACGTCGCCATATTCGGACGGCCAAAGCGGACCGCCATCGCCGGCCGGGCGGCGCGGCTGCTCCAGCCACAGCCGATATTCGGCCATGGCGCGGGAATAGCCGGTGCGCTCGCGCCCGCCCGCAAGGTGCGAGCCCGACAGGTCCGCCGCGAAGAACCCCGGCCCCCTCGGCTCCGCCCAAGCGGCGGACGCCGAGAGACCGAACGCCAGCAGCGCCGCGCCGAGCCGAAGCCGCGGCAAGGATCGGACCCGGCCATCACCGCTGCCGGTGTCTACGATCGCTCGATCCGCTCGGCCGCGCACGGCACCCCCTGTGTGATCATCGGCAAGCCTCCCTGAACATAAGCAGATTCGCGCAGATCTTTGCAGCCCTTCTGATCGGCCGGGCGTGTGAGCGGGATCGAATCCAGCGGTGGCGAGTTCAGGCAATCATCGGCGACGAATGGAGGCGTTGGCATGCCGGGCAAGAACAGCGGATCGAAGAAGATCGTGGAACGGCAGCGGTCGGTGCAGGCAAAGGTGCGCAAGGCTGACGAGCGGGGCGGCAAGAGCGGGGCCAAGAAGAGCGCCGGCGACGCGGCGATGCAAGCCGGTGCCCGCCGCTACCCCGAACCGCCTTTCCCCAAGCAGCACCAACCCAAGCCTGGCGCCGAGCACATGCTCGATCCCCAGCCGATGTACGACGCCCCGTTCTGGCGCGGATCAGGCAAGCTCGACGGCAAGGCGGCGCTGGTGACCGGCGGCGATTCCGGCATCGGCCGCGCGGTTGCCGTGCTGTTTGCGCGTGAAGGGGCAGATGTCGCGATCACCTTTCTCGACGGCGAGGAGGCGGACGCAAAAGCCACTCAGGCTGCCGTGGAAGCGGAAGGCCGGCGATGCCTGCTGCTGGCGGGCGACGTCACCGACCGCGACTTCTGCGAACGGGCGGTGGCCGCCACCGCCGAGGCTTTCGGCGCTCTCGATGTGCTGGTCAACAACGCCGCGTTCCAGGTGCACACGAAATCGTTCGAGGACCTGACGGCAGATCATTTCGAACTCACCCTCAGAACCAATCTCTACGGCTATTTCTTCATGGCCAAGGCCGCGGTGACGCGGATGAAGCCAGGCGCGGCAATCGTCAACACCGGCTCGGTGACCGGCATCGAAGGGTCCAAGGAACTCGTCGACTACTCGATGACCAAGGGCGGCATCCACGCCTTCACCCGGGCGCTCGCCGGCAACCTCGTCGCCAAGGGGATCCGGGTCAACGCGGTGGCGCCCGGCCCGGTGTGGACGCCGTTGAACCCGTCCGACAAGGAAGCCGGAGACGTCGCCGAATTTGGGGCGAAAACCCCGATGAAACGTCCGGCACAGCCGGAGGAAATTGCGCCGGCCTATGTGTTTCTGGCCTCGCCGCAGTGCTCCAGCTACATCACCGGCGAGATCCTGCCCATCATCGGCGGCTATTAGAGAGTGCGGGTGCTCCGTCTCAGGTCCGGCGGAACCCGATACGTAGGCAATCGGTTGAACAAGCCGAACAGACTGACGGCAGCTTCAATGGCGCGCTACCGATTCGAGATACGACAGCGGGAACAGACCGAGACGCTGTGGATCGAGCTGGCCGACCCCGAGGCCGCGCGCAAGGAAGCGATGACCTCGGCGCGCGAGCTGCTGATCGATGCAGCCATTGAGGGACACGACCGGCGGGCCTGGGTGACGAGGGTCTTCGACGAGGCGGGCTATACGATCGCCACGGTGACCTTCGCCGACCTGCTGGCGAGTCCCGAGAGCTGAGCGGGGCTAGCCCTTTCTCGCGCGCGACGGCGCCTTCGGCTTGGCCGCTGCGCCCGTCTTGGTCGGGGCGCTCGTCTTTGCGGCGGGGGCGGCAGGTGTTGCCTTGGCGCGTCCACGGGCTTTCGGTGCACCGCCCGGCACAGCCGGCGAGGCATCGGTGTTCAGCTCGCGCTCCGCCTCATTCCAGTGGCGCTTGTCGTGGCCGTGCGGGCGTCCCTCCTTTTCCCAAATCTGGTGGGCCTTTTCACGGATCCGGTTTTCGCGGTCACCTGCCATATGCGTCCTCCTGTCGGGAAGCCGAGATGTCACTCAAGAAGAATCGCGGCACTCTGTGCACTTGTCCAGAGTGATGCGCAAGATAATCGTTGTGGAGAGCAGCCTATAAGGTGCAAAACACCGGCGCCTGCGGAAGGATTCACCCTCCATGCAAGCACGGGCGCTATAGATCGCCGATCAGGCGGCGTCCTTGCTCGCCTGGCGTGCTTCGCGCTGGCGGCGCAAAATCTCGTCGGTGCCGACAAGGTCCTTCTTTGGCTGGCCCGGGATGGCGGTTGAAATCACCGAGATCGGATCGCTCGCGGGAAAGCTGTCTTCGAGCCCCTGCACGAGCTGCTCTTCAAGGGTCGGACGATCTTCCGCCCGGCCGGCCGTGCGTCGCTTCTTCGTCTTCCTGGGGGCGTCCATTGCCTGGCTCCGTCAACCGGTCAAGTGAAAGGCAACGGCAAGCCTGCCCATAGGTTCCCGGCTGCAGCGGCGACCCTGCCGGCATGCGGCGGCCATGCCGCCGCACGCTGCCGCAGCTCAGACCGGCAGAGCGCCGAACAGCGTGAGCAGCAGGATCACCACTGCCGCGACGACGGCGGCGACCAGCCACCGCAGGCGCTTCGACGGCGGCCGGGCGTCCCAATTGTATGAACTCATCGCACTCACCTTCTCTCGCACACCGCGACGGGCTTGCGCCGCAGTGTCGCATAAGCTGTCTTCGCGCCGTTCCTTGAGCCAGGATTAATATAATATGGTAAATGCTGTCTTACTCACAGGATTACTCATAGGACCCTATGAGTTTGAGTTGCGCCGTGGTACATGCGCAGATGTGATCTTCCTTGTTGCCTGGATAGAAGCATGAGCCAGTCACCTGCCCGCATCAACGACGTTTCGGTGGCCGCTGACATCGTCGCAGCCTATGTCTCCAACAATGCCGTGCCGATCGCGCAGCTATCGAGCCTGATTGCCGAGGTACACAGCGCGCTGCAGGGACTGCGCGGCGAGACCGAGGCCGAGCCGCCATTGCGGCCGCAGATGCCGGCGGTGCCGATCAAGAAGTCGATTCATCCGGACTATCTGGTATGCCTGGAGGATGGGCGCAAGTTCAAATCGCTGAAGCGGCATCTCAGAAGCCGCTATCAGATGAGTCCGGAAGACTACCGGCGCAAATGGAGCCTGCCGCCCGACTATCCGATGGTCGCACCCAACTATGCCGCGCGCCGCTCCGAGCTCGCCAAGGGCATGGGTCTGGGCAGCGTCATCAGCCGCTGAGACCGCCCTTGGAGGATCGCCGCCCGCGCCCTTCTAAAACTTGAGCCTTTCAGTTTAGAATAGTTCTAAGCTATTGATCTCTCGAGGTATTTCAACGGAATTCAGTTGACAGGGCAGGTACTTCCAGGTTTATGAGCGCTGTGCCCGTCGGGCGCTTCCTTTGATGTCGGGGCCTTGAACCCTTTCGATTGGAGGTCGTCTGCGCCAGGTCGCGACCCCCGGTCCGAGCTGACCGGATCGCCGCCGAACGGCGCAGGTTCGGCCGCCCCTGGCGGCGGCCAGCTCCACCAATCCTGCCGTCTGGGACGTGTCTTGCGGCCGAAGGCTTTGTCGTCCGTGGAAGGAGAGAAATATGAGCCTGGCGTTTTCGCGCACCTCCGGCCGGTTGGCCGCGGTCGCCGCCACCGCCGCCCTGACCGCGGCTGTGTTCGTGCTGCCGGCCAAGGCGGCCGAGCTCGACGCCAAGGGCGTGCT
The DNA here is from genome assembly GCA_963791325.1 of uncultured Alphaproteobacteria bacterium. Lineage (GTDB taxonomy): Bacteria > Pseudomonadota > Alphaproteobacteria > Rhizobiales > Rhizobiaceae > JBEVJK01. The sequence continues at coordinate 100,567 of CAWBRU010000017.1, forward strand.
GACCACCTACGCCGACATCGCGCTCGCCAAGTACCAGGATTCGCTAACCACCGCGCAGGCGCTCGACAAGGCTGTCGACGCCCTGATTGCAGCACCCTCGTCGGCCACTTTGGAGGCCGCCCGCGACGCCTGGAAAGCGTCGCGCATCCCCTATCAGCAGACCGAGGTCTACCGGTTCGGCAACGCCATCGTCGATGACTGGGAAGGCCGCGTCAATTCCTGGCCGCTCGATGAAGGGCTGATCGACTACGTCGCCGCCAGCTATGGCACCGAATCGGACGAGAACAGCCTCTACACCGCCAATGTCATCGCCAACACGTCGATCCAGATCAATGGCGAGACCATCGACCTGACGACCATCACGCCGGAGCTGCTTGCCGGCAAGCTGCAGGAAGCCGGCGGCATCGAGGCCAATGTGGCGACCGGCTATCACGCCATCGAGTTTCTGCTCTGGGGTCAGGACCTGCACGGCACCGGGCCCGGCGCCGGCGAGCGTCCCGCCACCGACTACGACACCCAGAACTGCACCGGCGGCCATTGCGACCGGCGTGCCGCCTATTTGAAGGCGGCCAGCGACCTCCTGGTCAGCGACCTGGAAGAAATGGTCGGCAACTGGCGGCCCGACGGCAAGGCGCGCACGACCCTGCTCGACGGCGAGCCCAATGCCGGCCTTACCGCGATCGTCACCGGCATGGGCTCGCTCTCCTATGGCGAACTTGCCGGGGAGCGGATGAAGCTCGGCCTGCTCCTGCACGATCCCGAGGAGGAGCATGATTGCTTCTCCGACAACACCCACATCTCGCACCTCTACGACGCGATCGGCATCCGCGCCGCCTATCTCGGCCGCTACAAGCGCCTCGACGGCGGCGTCGTGGAAGGTCCGTCCCTGCAGGCGATCGTCCGGAAAGCGGACCCGGCTCTCGACCGCGAACTGGCCGGCAAGCTTGACACCACGGTGGCCAAGATGGAGGCGATCCAGGCGCGGGCGCTCGCCGGCGAGGCCTACGACCAGCAGATCGCCGAGGGCAACCAGGCCGGCAATGCCACCGTCCAAGCGGCGATCGACGCGCTCATCGATCAGACGCGCTCGATCGAGCGCGTGGTCTCCACGCTCAAGCTCGACGCCATCGCCTTCGAAGGCTCCGACAGCCTCGACGCGCCCGACAAGGTGTTCCAGTAGAAGCTGCCGGCGGTCCGCCGCCGATGCCGCATGGCCGCGATTCCAGAAGAAAGAGCCCGGTTTTGGATCGGGAATTGCCACAGACAACGGGTGCATGCGGGTCACCGCCTGGCGGAATGGTGAACCGCGCCGAGAGGCGCGTTTGAGTGTCCCATGCTGATCTGCCACTGCAACGTCATCACCGAAAAGGAGATCGAAGAGACGATCGCGCAGCTCCTCGACAAGGACCCCTGGACCTTGATCGTGCCGGCGAAAGTCTATCACGCGCTGCACAAGCGTGGCCGCTGTTGCGGCTGCTTCCCAAATGTGGTCGAAACGATCATCCGGGTGACCGAGCACTACCACACCCGCAGGCAAACCGGCGGCGGTGACATCGTTTCACACCTCGACCGGGTCCGCGGGCTACGGGTTCAATACGGGAGCAGAGCAGGATGAAAGGCGAAATTCAGGTCATCGAGCGGCTTAATGAAGCGCTGTTCCTAGAACTCGGGGCCGTGAACCAGTATTGGCTGCACTATCGCCTGCTCGAAGACTGGGGCTATTTCAAGCTAGCGAAGAAAGAGCGCAAGGAGTTGATTGAAGAAATGCACCATGCCGACAAGATAGTGGAACGGATCATCTTTCTGGAGGGGCACCCGAACCTTCAGACGGTGGCGCCGCTGCGCATCGGACAGTCGGTGCGGGAGGTGCTCGAATCCGATCTGGCCGGCGAATATGACGCCCGCACCTCGTACAAGAAGTCACGCGAGATCTGCCAAGGCCTCGGCGACTATGTCACCATGAAGCTGTTCGAAGATCTGCTCAAGGACGAGGAGGGCCATATCGACTTCCTCGAGACCCAACTCGACCTGCTCGACGCAATCGGCGAGGAGCGCTATGGGCAGCTGAACGCCGAGCCTGCCAACAAGGCGGACTAGGATGACGGATGCGGCGCGCCCTTGAACCGACGCGCCGCTCGTCGCCTACCCATGCAGCCGGCCGGCATCCGGCCCGACTGCTCCTGAGCTCGCTGCTCGGTCTCGGGGCGGTCGTCGGCCTTGCCGCGGCAGACGCGCTGCCCGGATCCCTGGAGCCGGCGCGCAGCGATCTCTCCGAGCAGGATCTCGCGCGCGTCCGGTCCGTTACCCGCCCGGCCGAGGATTTCTCCCGGCCGGAGCCGTTCGAGGCTTCCCAGGGCGGCGCTGCCACGTCGCGCAAGCGCCCCGACCGGAACGCCTTCTCGCAAGCTTCCGCCAATCTGAGTTTCGCGGAACGGGGCACGTTCCAGCTGGGCAATGCGCTGTTCAGGAAGAACTGGGTCTCCGCACCGTCCTCGACCCAGGCCTCCGACGGGCTCGGCCCGCTGTTCAATGCCCGCGCCTGCCAGGGCTGCCATCTGAAGGACGGCCGCGGACACCCGCCGGAAGGCGGAGCCGACGCCACCTCGATGTTCCTCAGGCTCGCGCGCCAGGCCGCGACGGACGCGGAGAGGGTCGCCATTGCCGGAAAGGCGGTGCTCAACTTCCCCGACCCGGTCTACGGCGCCCAACTGCAGGATCTTGCCGTGCCGGGCATCTCGGCCGAGGGCACGATGGGCATCTCCTACCACGAGGTCCCGGTCACGCTCGGCGATGGCTCGGTCGCGATGCTGCGCCGGCCGAGCTACCGGGTGGACCGGCTGGCCTCCGGTCCGCTCGACCCGCGCACGACGCTGTCGCCGCGGATCGCACCGCCGATGATCGGGCTCGGCCTCATCGAAGACATCGATGCCGCCGACATCCTGGCCCATGCCGACCCGGATGACCGCGACGGCGACGGCCTCTCCGGCAAGGCCTCGGTGGTGCGCGACTCCGGCACGGGCGACCTGGCGCTCGGCCGCTTCGGCTGGAAGGCCTCAGCCGCCACCGTCCGCCAGCAGTCGGCGGAAGCGTTCGCCAATGACCTCGGCATCTCGACGCCGGAGGTGAACAAACCCTGGGGCGATTGTACCGCGGCGGAAGCCGCCTGCCTCGCGCTGCCGGTCGGGGTTCAAAAGCGCCTCGGCGACAGCGAGGCGCCGCCCCCGGTCATGGATCTCGTGACCTTCTATTCCGAGAACCTGGCGGTGCCGGCACGCCGCGATGTCGGCGACCCGGATGTGCTTGCCGGCAAAGCGCATTTTTACGCGCTCGGCTGCATCTCCTGTCACACGCCGAAATTCGTCACCCGCCGCGACACCCCGAACAAGGCGCAGTCGTTCCAGCTGATCTGGCCCTATTCCGACTTTCTGCTGCACGACATGGGCGCCGGCCTGGCCGATGGCCAGCAGGTCGGCGACGCTTCCGGCACGGAGTGGCGCACGCCGCCGCTGTGGGGGATCGGCCTTACCCGTCAGGTCAGCGGCCACACCTTCTTCCTGCACGACGGCCGCGCGCGCAACCTGACCGAGGCGATCCTTTGGCATGGCGGCGAGGCCGAGCGGGCCCGCGCCGGCTTTGCCGCGCTCCCCGCCGCAGACCGCGCGCAGCTGATCCGCTTTCTGGAGTTGCTGTGATGAAGCTTGCCTTTGCCTTCGCCTGCGGATTTGCGCTGTGCGCCGGCCTGCCGGCCCGCGCGGCAGAGGCGGCCGCCTCCCCTGGCGTGGTGGAGAAAGCCATCGACGGCTTCATCCGGCCGGGCTACGCCGCGTTTCGCGACAAGACCGGGGCCCTGGCCGGAGCTGCTGCCGCACTTTGCAAGTCGCCCTCGGCCGATGCTCTGGCCGCCGCGCGGCAGGACTTCGCCGCCACGGTCGACGCCTGGAGCGCCGTCGAGGTCATCCGCTTCGGCCCGGTTAGCGACGACAATCGCCTCGACCGGGTGCTCTACTGGCCGGACCGCAAGGGTGCGGGGCTGCGCCAGGTTCAGGCCGTGCTCGCCGCTGCCGATCCCGCCGCCACCGATCCGGCCAAGCTGGCCGGCAAGAGCGTTGCCGTGCAAGGCCTGGGGGCGCTCGAATTCGTGCTCTACGGCAAGGATGCGGAGACGCTGACCGGCCGGCAAGGCGCCTTTCGCTGCCGCTACGGCGCCGCCATCGCTGCCAATCTCGACGGCATCGCGGCCGCCTTGGTCGCCGCTTGGGCCAAGCCGGACGGCTTTGCCGCCGCATGGGCCGCCCCCGGACCAGCCGATCCGCTTTATCGCGACGATGACGAAGCGCTGACCGAACTGGTCGATGTTTTCATCAACGGTCTCGAATTGATCCGCGACCAGCGGCTGGGCGGGTTCCTGGCCAAGGCAGGGGCCAAGGAAGACCGGCCGAAGCAGGCACTGTTTTGGCGCTCGGGCCTGACGCAGAGGGCGCTCGCCGCCAACATCGCCGGGCTCAGAACGCTGCTTAGCGCTTCCGCCTTTGCCGAAGCCCTGCCGGCGGACGACCGCTGGCTGGTCCAATCGGCCGACGCCCAGCTCGGCAATGCCGTGGCGACCGTCGCTGGGGTGCCCGGCAGCATCGCCGAGGCACTGGCCGATCCGGCCCGGCGCGAACGGCTGGTCGCGTTCCAGGCCATCACCTCCAGCCTGTCCAACCTGTTCGGCACGCGGGTGACCGGCGCGCTCGGCCTGAGCGCCGGGTTTTCCTCGCTCGACGGAGACTGACGATGCCGCTCCTCGACAGACGCCGGTTTTTGAAGGCCGCCGGCGCCGGCTTCGCCGTATCCCTGTCGCCCGCCGCGCAGGCCGCCGTCGAACAGGCCGATGCTGTCTTCGCCACGGCATATCAGCGCCGTGACGGCGCCTATGGTGTCGGCGTGCTGTCCGAGGCCGGTGAGCTCCTGTTCTCGACGGAGCTGCCAGACCGCGGCCATGACGTCACGTTCGACCCGCGCTCGCGGCGCTCGGTGGTGTTTGCGCGCCGCCCGGGCACCTTCGCGGTTGTGTTCGACCACGGCGGCGGCCAGTTGCCGCTGACGCTGACCAGTCCGGAGGGCCGCCATTTCTTCGGCCACGGGCTGTTCTCGCCGGATGGCAAGCTGCTTTATGCAACCGAGAACGACTACGACAAGGCGGCGGGCCTCATCGGTGTCTATGACGCCACCGACCGTTTTCGCCGCATCGGCGAGTTCCCGACGCACGGGATGGACCCGCACGAAGTCATCCTGATGCCGGACGGCAAAACCCTGGCGATCGCCAATGGCGGCATCGAGACCCACCCCGACTTCGGCCGCTCGAAACTCAACGTCGCCACGATGAAGCCATCGCTGGTCTTCGTCGACCGGCTGACCGGGTCGCTGCTGGAAGAGCACGTGCTGGCGCCCGCTTTGCACCAGCTGTCGATCCGGCACATGGCGCTCGACGGGGGCGGGGACGTGTGGTTCGGCTGCCAGTTCGAAGGGCCGCCCGAAACCTGGCCGCCGCTCGTCGGCCGGGTGCGCCGGGGGGAAGAGCTTCAGCTCATCGACATGCCCGAGGATGCGCTGACGGGATTGCGCAACTATGTCGGCTCGGTGGCCGCCAATCCGGACGCCGGCACCGTGGCCGTGTCCTCGCCGCAGGGCAACAGCCTGGTCGTGCTCGACGCGGCGAGCGCCAGGGTGGTGGAGGCCAAGGCCTTGAAGGAGGTGTGCGGGCTGGCGCCCGACACCGGCGCCTTCGTCGCTTCGACCGGAACCGGCGTATTCGTCGACCCGACCGGCGGCCGCCACGTCGTAGCGGACTATGTCTGGGACAACCACCTGCGGCGGCTAGGGAAATCAATGGCTTAGCTGGATTCAAGCCTCTGATATCACAGATCTTCTTGGCATTGCGCATTAGATAAACGATATTATATGATTGCTCCGAAACCCGGACCAGAACGGACCGGTGCCGGACCGGAACGGACCGAAATTCAGGCCCAACGGAGCCTTGAAGTGAGCACCAAATTGAACGCCTTGAACCTCGGCAAATTGCCGGAAGGCACCTACCGCGACCACCTGTTGCCCGGCCTTGAATTCCGCGTCCGCAAGCGGCGCCGTGTGTGGAACGCCAGACCAGGCGGCGACACCCGCATTCCGCTTGGCTTCTTCGTCGATGGCGGTCCGGACACGATGGGACTGGCCGAGGCGCGTGAGGCGTGCCGCGCGCTGATGCTGCGCCGCGACCAAGGCGTGCCCCTCAACGCTCCAGTGGTTACCGCGCCCGGTCAAGGCATCACGCTGGGCCAACTGTTCGACAAGTATGAAATCAAGCGCGGACGGAGCGGTTACCGGATCAAATCGCTGCCGAGATCAATGGCGACACTGCGGCGCGGTTTCGCCAAGTGGCTAAATCTACCGGTCGCCAAACTGACCAAGCGTGATCTGAAGGACGCCCGCGATCTGATCTCACTGGAAGGCAAGAAAATCCGGATTGGCGAGAAGCTGCTTGAACTTGTGCAGCCGGTGTTGTCATGGGCGGTCGAAGAAGGCTGGCTCGATCACAACCCGGCCAAGGACATCAAACGGCAGCCGAGCAACAAGCGCCAGCGCGTGTTGTCCGAGACCGAGATCAAATTGATCTGGCAGGCGCTTCCGGCGGTGTTCAAAGGCAAGGAACGGACCGGGTCCTGGGACAGCTATGTCCGACTGATCCGCTTCCTGATCGTAACCGGCACCCGCCTCGACGAGGCAGTTTCGCTGACTTACGGCAAGATCCTCGACGGCGTCTGGACGCAGCGACCCGAAGACAACAAGAGCAACCGCCAGTTCAAGGTAACCTTGCCGCCGCTCGCCCGCGAGCTTGTCGGTCAAGGGGAGCCGCGCGCGCTGGTCTTCCCCGCCTGGGACGGCGGCAAGCTCAATAGTCACGCGTATGTCAAGGAACGGCTCGACGAACTGACCGGCATCGAGGATTGGGTGTTTCACGATTTCCGCAGGTCACTCGCCTCGCATCTCTCGGAGCGGGATCTGGCCAGCGAAGGCGACATAGATCTCCTCCTCAATCACGGCAGGCGCGGCGTTCTCGGCGTCTATCAGCGCGCGCCACGCGAGAAGCAGAAAGCGGCGGCACTCCAGGCTTGGGCCGATCTCGTCGTCTCATGGGCTGATGCCCGCCCGTCTCTGCATGTCGTCTAGGCCACGTCGAACCAAGCAGCCCGACGATCTAGCTGGCTTGGATCTCGATCTGCTGAGCGGTCTCGACGAGGCCGAGCGCGCCGCAGCCATCGAGCTGCTACGAGATCGGCTTCCGTCGATGTTGGAGCATGCCGGTGACGTGCTGGTCTGTCTCCAACTGCTGGTCGAAGCGGGCTATCCGAAGCTGATGCGCGAGCGCCGCCGCAACACCGGCCCCGGCGGCAGCTTTCCTGGTCTGGCGCTCGGCGAGGAAGTCGCGCTGTTCGTACGCAACGCCATGACCTATGGCTGGAGCGAACGGACCGCCAAGATCCGTGGCCGCAAATACGTCGCCGAGAAATCCGGCGCGAGCTACGACACCGTCAAACAGCAACACTTCCAATTCGAGAAAAGCGGCCGTCAGCCGCGCAGGATCAGACCGCCGCTACGCCGCGACTAGCGCGCGGCCTTGCGCTCTTCCCGCTTCAGTTTTTCCTCAATGGCTTCGCGGATAAACCGCGACCGGCGCTGTGCCCCGACCAGAGCGTCCACGCGGCGCACCAGATCGTCCAACAAGCGGATATTGACCGGATGAGTGTTGAGCGGCGGACGGCCGCTGAACGCCTTGGCTATCTCACTCGAACCGTCATCGAAGACAGCGCGATCAATTGCATGGATCCCATCACTCATAGAGACATCGAACCACTCGCCAGCGATATGGCCATCGCGCAACAACCAGTGAGTCCGACGCTCGATCCTGGCCCGCAATTCGTAAGGAACTTCTCTGAAATAAAGGATCAGCAAAGGCTGGCTGTTGTGCCTCTGAAGGGCCGCTAGGCGACCTTCCGGATTGCAGGACATCCCCACCTTCTTAAGACCGTTCTCACTCTCGATCAGGTAGACAAAGCCTTACTAGCCATCTGATCCCCGTTGCTGTTGCTCCTCTTGCTCAAGCAGCAACTCCACCGCCCGACGAATGAAGAGCGAGCGCTGATGCGCACCGACAAGGCTGTCAATGCGGAGGACAAGATCGGGGGTCAAATGAACATTCACCGGTCGAACATTGAGCGGCGGTCGGCATATGAGCGCCTCCATGCGCTGCGGCAAGAGGCTGAGCGCTCAACTAAACAGAAAGGAACACGAAATGAGCAGCAGCAAGATCTTCTCCGCGAGCATCGCCGCAGCCTTCACCCTCGTCATCGGCATCGGCGTGGCCGTCAATCACAATGAACGGGCGAACCGTGTCGCCGTGCCAACAGCGAACCTAGAACACTAACCGGCTGATCTGCCTCACCACCAACAATCGGCCCGATGCAGCGCGCTATTGCCACTGATCCGGGGAGGCACACCATGACTTCTCACTGTCGCTGAACTGAAAGCCTTGCCCATCGGCACGCCCGTTGCGTTGCCTGATGGCGCCGACGCCTATCCCGACTTCCTGATCGCCGAGCGCCTCACCAGCACGGGTTGCCGAGATTGCCGACGATTGCGTGTGGATCGCCATCGACGGCCATCGGCCGGAACTGGATGAATAGGAAAATCGGGTTCAGGTGTGATTCTGGGAGGACCAATCGGGAAGCCACCTCATTGGGCGGCTTTGTCGGCGCACTGCTGCGGGCCTGGCATGCCGCTTGGACAGGCCGCCCATGGTCTTGAACCATGAGCTTCCTGTCCATTTGGCGCGCCCTACTGAAGCGCAGAGGATGAAGAACCTTCAACGGCATTCTCGCCGCTCCGGCGATGAATGAGCAGGCGCCCGTTGTCGGTTTGGCCGAAGAAGAGGTCAGCGTCGGCCAACTTCGGCTCCAGCGCTTTTACCGCTGCTGCCATCGCCAGCGGATCGGCCGGCCAGTCTTTCCTCGTCGCAAGAGTGCCGTCCTGAACCTTGGAGAGCGTGACGTACAACTCCTCGAGCGTGCCGGTCCAATCGGGACGGCCAGCCATCATCAACCCGAGGGCATTCGCCACGGGCCCGCTGTACTCGAACACGCGATTGAACTACCGTCGGAAACTCGACCACAGGACCGCCGTTGCAGCACTCCAGCCATTCGATTTCGGATTTTATCCAATCCTTGAGTGCAAGCGGGGCCTCACCGAACGTGTTGGTAGAGCTGTCGGTCATCACAAAGCCCTCAGGGGTGAGAACTGCCCACCGGTTAGTCACTGGCATCCCGACAATGAGTGGCTCGACGTAGCCGCCGTCTTCGACCTGCCATCCAACGACTGGCTCCCGCAGGACACGCTCGCGGTCAAAGCTGCCATCCGACAGTGGCATCAGGTAGACGACAAAGAAGCCTGGCGGCGCCGGGATGATGGTCGGCTTGGCCGCTGGGACACCGGTAGCAAGCGGAACCTTGCCGACGATCTCCCGACGAGCAAGGGCACGCACCAGCCTCCTTGCCTTCATTCTCCCTCGCTGAGGCGGCGCCGTCAGGCACGGGTGAATTGGCGAGGTGTTCGAGATCCTGACCAATCAAGTTGTCGAGCTCGGCAAGTATACAAGCCAGACGCTGAACCAGATCATCGATTGCGACACTCATCTTTAGCTCCTTTGTTCCATCAAGCATGACAAAAATCAAGTAAACGTCCATGCTTTAGACAGTATTTCTTTTCAGAATAACTGTAGCACGCGTGATGTTTGCCGCAAGCGATCTCAAGTAGTACTTTCTTTCTACCATCGCGATCTGTTCAACCTGAACAGGTGTTGCGACCAAATGGTCAGGCGGATCCGGCTCAGCCGAGCTTGACGACGATGGCAGTCTCGAAATCGAGCTGTCATTCCACCTCGACGAAGTAGCCATGCTCAATGCTGTCCGGGAGACTCTTCAACAGACTGCTAGCGGCCCACGTGACGGTTTCGCGCAGCTTGGTACGTGCACAGGCGGCTTCGTTGCCGATGGACGCGGCTTCGAGTGGGCGGGTACCCCTACCCCGCCGCCATCCCCGGCAAGATGCCTTATGGAACTCCATCGTGGCGCATACAAACCCGCGCGAAGGACTTGCTGAAAATTCCGAATGGGCCTTGCCCACATTCACACGCCAGCCGATGTCAACGATGGCGCTTGGCCTTGGATTGTGTGAGCGGTGGCAGAGTGGCTGCGGGTCCCCTGTGAGTCAGATGAAGATTAGCACCGGGATCAGGAAGTGGCTTGGTCAGGCCGCCCATAGTCGCGAAACCTGAGCTTCCTTCTTGGGTCCCATGAACTCGTAAAACGGCACGGCCGACCTGGTCCGGTCTGCTTTCGAGCTGAAGGTGCTTCTTCTTCACGACCGCTGCCATGTCGCAGAAGGGCCAAGAAGAACGAACGTCAGGTCTCGACCATTACGGCTTGAGCATAGAAGCCACAGATCGCTAAGCAGTTCCTTGTCTGCCCAGGGAGACCGTGTCAGCCTACGATCCTAGGAGCTATCTATGTCGCGCATCGTTGTAATCGGTGGTAGCGGCCACGTCGGCAGCTATTTGGTTCCCGCACTTGCCCAGCGAGGGCACGAAGTTGTGAACGTAAGCCGTGGCGCTGCGAAGCCATATCGTCCCCATTTCGCCTGGAGCCTGGTTGAAAACGTCACGCTCGACCGAGGAGCGGAAGAGAAGGCGGGCCGGTTTGGGGCAATGATCGCCGAGCTTCGCCCCGATATTGTCGTGGACATGATCTCGTTCGATCTGCGAAGCACGCAGCATCTGGTGGAGGCCCTGCGCGGCAAGATCGAGCAGTATCTCTTCTGCAGCTCGATTTGGGTGTACGGCCGCCTGTCCACGGTCCCTTCTGCAGAGGTGGATCCGCCGAACCCGATAGACGCTTACGGACGCGGCAAGGCGGAGAGCGAAGCGTGGCTCATGCAGCAATCGCGAGCGAACGGCTTTCCGGCGACGTGCTTTCGTCCCGGCCACATCGTTGGTGAGGGCTGGGTGCCGATCAACCCGATCGGCAATGCCAATCCCGACATCTTCTCGCTGATCGCTCGCGGCGATGAGCTGATCTTGCCAAACCTTGGACTGGAGACCGTCCATCATGTGCACGCCGATGATGTCGCGCAGTGGGTGATCTGCGCAATCGAGAACCGTGCCGCCTCCTTGGCCGAAGTGTTCAACTCGGTGTCCGAGCAGGCCGTCAACCTGCGGGGCTACGCCGAGACTGTCTACCGATGGTTCGGCAAGGAGCCGCGGATCTCGTACCAGCCCTTTGATCAATGGATTCGCAGTCTCGGAGATTGGGCCGAAAGCACGCGTGGCCACATCATCCGCAGCTCCTCGCACTCAATCGAAAAGAGCCGCCAGCGCCTTGGGTACAGGCCTCGTTACACGAGCCCCGAGGCCGTTTATCAATCGGTGATGGCACTAGTTGCATCGGGGAAGATCGCTGTTCTCGACAGCGACCGTGCGAGCGTGAGCGGCTAGAGTGCTGGGTGATCACCGGATCTGGACAACGTTCCGCGCCCAATTGGACGAAGTCTTCCTGAACGCGGGAATTACGCCGAACGTCATTTTCGAATCCGGGGGACAGTGGGGATCTTCGGCGCCGTCGGAACGGGCTTGCTTGCACGATATCGGCGAAAAGCTCCGCTGCATTTTTCTGCCACAGCACTCAGGTTGCTCGTCCGATTTCGGATATCGACATCAAGCTCTTTACCGACGCTGTTTGGCACCACGACAATCAGAACCCATGTCTGACGGAATTCCTAGAGATCATGGAGCAAGGCGCTAAGATTTGACGTAAGTGAGACTGAACGTAAGGTAGCGCTACCGTGGATAGCAGGTCGATCGGTGTCACCTGCTGGGCTTGGCAGCCGGATGCCGCTGATTCCTAACTTGTCCCATCCAATCGCCGACAATATCGCGTCCGGGAACCTCGGCGATCTCCAAGGCCACCGGTCTGTCGCGCCAGGCTGTTTTTTGGGCATCCGAGAATGGCAGTTAGAAGCCGAACGCACACTTCCGACATGGGCTCTGTGCCCCGACTAACGCATGCGCCGAGCGCTGGATCAGTACTGGGCCGTCGTAGGTGGCAGCCGCGGAACTCCCTCAACCTGTCATTGACGCTGTCCAGCATCACAAGAATCCCATTGAAGCTTCCCGGCCCTTCACCAGAGCGAGCACCGCTCTATTGAGCGGTAGCGCCAGGCCATGTTTATCGGCGAGCCGCACCGCCTGACCGTTGATCGTATCGATCTCGGTGCGCCGGCCGGCCTCAACGTCCTGTAGCATAGACGCCTTGCCACCGGCCGTCCTGAAGAGGTCCCGGTTAAAGGCGATGCGCTCGTCGGCATCGAGTTCGATTCCTTCGGCGCGCGCCGCCAGGCACGCTTCCCGCGTCAATTCATCTACGATGTTCAACACGACATCGTTGGTCGACATCATGGTCGTGGCCAGGCCGGTCAGCGCGGCGGTCGGCAGCGAGCCGCAATTCAACACCCATTTGGCAAAGATCTCGGCTCGGATTGCGGCCTCGTTCATCAGTTTGACCTCGTAATTGGAGCCGCGCAACGCATTGCTGGCTGCGGTGGCTGCCGCGCTCCAGGCCGATCCGGCAGGGCCAAGGGTCGTGGCGCGAACGCCGGTATGATGGGAGCGACCCGGTCCCATCATTGCGGCGCTGTGGAGAGAAACCCCTATGACCAAAGGACTCCCGGGAAAGGCGGTCCGCAGGACGTCTTCATTGCCGAGGCCGTTCTGCAACGTGAGGATAATTGTGGCAGGACCTACCATCGGACGCACGGCTTCCGCCGCGGCAGCAGTGGCAAAGCCCTTCACCTGAAACAGGATGAGGTCCGCTGTGACCCCGGTGTTGGTCCGGTCTGTCGCTCGCAGCGGGTATACCCTCTCGTGCCCGTCCGGCCCAATAATGATCATACCGACTTCGTTGATCGCGGACACTATGGCGGGGTTTGCTTCGACGATCGACACATCGTTGCCGCCGTCATGCAGCATCCCGGCATAAATGCCGCCCATCGCTCCGCCGCCCACAACAATTGCGCGCATATCATTGCTCCATGCTTCGCTTAGATCGCCGTCTGGCCGCCGTCAGCGGTGAAGAAAGCTCCCGTCACATAGGCGGCCTCGTCTGAGGCCAACCACAGATAAAGGGGCGCCACATCCGTAACCCTTCCTGGGCGGCCGGCCGGTATGCTGCGCACCAGGTCGGCGACCATCGCCGGGTTTGCCATGATGCCTGCGTTGAGCGGCGTGTCGATGAACCCAGGGATCACGGCGTTGACGCGAATGCCGCTGCGCGCGTAGTCGACGGCCATGACCCTGACCAGGCCGTGAGTCCCAGCCTTGCTGGCGCTGTAGGCGTGCTCTGCGGCGCAAGCGCCATACGAGCCGCAAGGCGAACCGGTGACGATTATTGAACCGCCTCCGCCGGCGAGCAAGGCACGCACGGCGTGTTTGCACGTCAAGAACATGCCGGTGAGGTTGGTGTCGATGGTGCGTTGCCAGACCTCGAGCTCAAGCTCATGTACCTGCGCATCTCCGAAGCCGGCAAGCTCAATGCCCGCCACACCCACCCCAACATCAAGTCCACCCCACGCCCTAGTGATCGCGGCGACGCTGTGCTGAACCTGAACCTCGTCTGATACATCACATTCAAGCGACAGAGCTTCGCCCCCCGCTGCGGCAATCTGCGCCAAAGTGTCCGCCAGCCCGACACGATTGTGATCGAGGAGTGCTACGCGCGCACCCTCCAGAGCATAGAGCAGCGCGACCGCTTGACCGATACCGCTCGCAGCCCCGGTGACCATTGTCCGTTTACCCGCAAGACGACCTGGCATGTTCCCCGTGACAGAAGGCAGACAAGACTAACCCTTAAGCCGTCCCACGCCATCGTTCAATAGTATGTTAGGATTATAATACAAGCTGGAAATCAGGCGCGAGGATCGCTAGAGTTGCTCGGTCGATCAGGGAGGACGCGCGCGGTGGATCGGGGAACGGTACTGGTCACCGGTGGCGCAGGTTTCGCCGGAGCCTATGTCACACGCGAGCTGTTGGATCGTGGCTATGGTGTCGTGGTCTACGACGTCGGGGAGTTCAGGGCCGAGTCTCGGTTCGTGGTCGGGGATGCCCTCCGTGGCGTCATCCTCGAACGGGGCTCGATTGATAACCTGCCGCGTGTCCTCGAAGTCGTAATCAAGCACAAGCCCTGCGCGATCGCTCATCTTGGAGCGATCATGGACATCGGCTACCTCGACCTCAATCCGATGGTAGCTCTTAAGGTGAATGTCGAGGGCACCCTCAATGTGTTTGAGGCAGCGCGCCTTCACGAGGTCGATCGCGTGGTGATGTTCTCGTCCATCGCGGCGATCGGTCGCAAGATGTACGAGCCCATCGACGCGGACCACCCGACGATCACCAGCCGGGCAGGTCCACTCGGCTCATATGGCGCCGCGAAGGTCGCCTCGGAAGCATTCGCATTCGCTTACAATCATTCGTTTGGGCTCGATACCCGCATCATTCGGCCGTCAGCTCTTTACGGCTTTGGCATGAGCTGGTTTGCGCCCAACTACATCAAACAGATCGTCGAGCCGGCTGTCCTCGGACAACCAGTTCGCCTGGCGGCCGGCGGGCAAGTGCCCCGTGACTATGTCCACATCCACGACCTCGCAACCCTCACGGCGGCCGTCATTGAAGGTCCGGACGATGCTGACCGGATCTTCTTCGCGGCGACCGGCGAGCCTTTGCGAACATGCGGGGACGTGGGTCGGATAGTCAGCGGTCTGGTCGAGAATGCCGATATTGAGATCGGTGAGGCGTGGACTGAAGTCGACCGCTCCGAGCTACCCTTCCGAGGGCAGATTTCCATTATCAACGCGAAGCAGCAGCTGGGCTGGTCACCGCGCTATGCCCAGCTGGAGGCGGGTGTGGCCGCCTATGTGGAGCGGCTTCGTCAGTATCTTGGAGAAGGCGGCACGCTCACGCCCCGTCCCAAAGTCGACAATGCGCCGGGCGGCTGAGGAGGCCACGGGCGACACCGTCAGACATTGGCGGATCATTACAGCGGTGCTGGCCGGCGGGTTATGTCTGCGCCCGCCCATCGTCGCAGTTGCGACGCTCCTGCCCGACATCCGGACCGACCTCGGCCTGACTTATGCAAATGGCGGGCTGATGACGGCTATACCGATCATCTGCATGGGCCTTTTTGCGCTTCCTGCAATGCGTCTCTATTCGCTGCTCGGAGCCGGGCGCGCGCTTTTCCTTTCCCTTGCGCTCACAGTGCTGGGCGGAACCTTGCGAGCACTGACTTGGGACATTCCGCTAATGTACGCGCTTACCATGGCAGCGGGTGTAGGAGCCGGGCTTGCAGGAGCGATGTTTCCCGCGATCGTACGCCGATTGCCGGCCGGAGTGAGAGCCCGGGCGACAGGATTTTATTCTCTGGGCGTGAATGGGGGTGCGGGCTTCACCGCAGCGTTTGCAGTGCCCTTCGCTCGGGCGGCGGGCGGTTGGCGCGGCGCCTTCCTGGCGCTCGGTTTCGCAGGCATATGGTCAATGGCAGCATGGTTGATCTTCACCCGCCGCGAACTGGCGCCACCCGGACATGCGGCGGCAGGTCGGTTTGCCGCGTGGAGATTCCCGCTGGCCTTGCAGCTCGGCCTGGTCTTTGGCCTCCAGGCGGTATGCTTCTTCGGTCTCAATGCGTGGCTGGCCACCGCCTATGTGGAGTGGGCGTGGCCCGCAAACCGGGCAGGCTGGCTGGTTGCAACGCTCAATCTTGCCACGTTGCCATCGTCGCTTTTGGTAGGATTGCTGGGCAACCGGGTCGCACCAGCCCTCCTTCTCTCCTTTGCCGCCGGGGCGCTTTTCTTCGCATTGTGCGGCACAGCGGCGGTTCCAGAGCTAGGGTGGCTATGGACGAGCGTGGCAGGCTTTGCCTGCGGCGCCCTTTTCCCGCTCATCCTCATCATGGGAGTGAACGCCGCACGCACGCCCAACGAGGCCGCGGCAATATCTGGCGTCATCCTCTCTATCGGCTATTTGGTGGCAGGCACTGCGCCCGTGCTGTTGGGAGCCGTGCGCGACCTTGCTCGAGGCTTTGCTTGGGCTTTCGCCTGTCTGGCAGCGGTGTCCCTGGTTCTGCTTGCTTGCTGCGTCGCGCTCAAGCGTGGCGCCGCGGAAAGACAGCCTTCAGATTGACGAAAGCCTGACCGAGCCGAGGGATTGCCACTCTCGCTGGGCACCCTCCAGATGGATGCGCATGGCTTCGCGAGCGGCATCAGGCGTCCGGCCGGCAATTGCATCGACGATCGTGCAGTGGGCGTCGTACGCGTTCTTGCGATCGTCGGGCAGCTCGAAGGTTGCCCGCCGGATCTCCAAAAGCACCGGACCGATTAAATTGAGCATGATCAGATAAAGTTCATTGTGCGTCATGCGCGCTATCGCGCGATGGAACTCGACATCCATCCGTGAATGATCCTCGCGAGAGACCCCGCGAACGCGCATATCCTCCAGCATGCCGCGAAGTTCGGCAATTTCCTCGTCGGTCGCGCGCTCGGCCGCGAGCCCGGCGATCTGTGTCTCGATGCCGACACGAACCTCATGGATCTTGGCATAGGGGAGTTCCTCGAGGCCGTGCAGGTAGAGCCGCATCGATGAGCTGACCGCATCTGCGGCGACCTGGGAGACCGTGAGGCCTCGTCCGGCGCGCGCGTCGATCACCCCCCGAGACGTCAGCGCACGAACCGCTTCCCGGATCACTGTGCGTGACACGCCATATTGCTCACCCAACTCGCGCTCGGACGGCAAGGCCGTTCCCGGTCGGAGGCCGCGCCTCAAAATGGTCTCGAGCATCGCCTCGGCGACTTTATCAGACAGCCGCGCGGCTCGTTCGACCTGCCGGCCAAATCCGGCAGTCTGGTTTTCTTCCCCTACAGTCATGGAAGTTCCGTTGTTGTAGACTCGGCAGAACCATCGTCCGAGGATTTGTGGGAGGGCTGGTCTGTGCCGCCACGGACCATCGTGGGCATCAGATGTAGGATAGCATGACAAGAATCGTTAGGCCACCTTGACAGGACCAAGGAGGGGACCTAATGGATAAGATATGATTATACTATAAGTATGCGGCAGGGACGGTCGGGCAGACATGAGCACTGCCATTCGCTTTACGGGTACCGCCGGCTTTGAGATCGTAGGGCCAAGATTTGAGGGTCCTCGTGGATCCATTCCTTAGCGGACACGAGTTTTCACCGGTCGGACCAGAGAATGTTGTCACGCCAGACATCATTCTGGTCACTCATGCTGCGTATGATCACCTGGGCGATACCGCTGCGATCGCGCGTCGCACCGGCGCGCCGGTGGTCTGCGGCGGCGATGTCCGGCACCTGCTGATGGACGAAGGAATTCCGCCCAAGCAAATCCAGGCAACCATCTGGGGCGTTCTCGTGGAAGTGGCGGGTATTCGCATCCGTCCAGTGGAGTGCCATCATTGGTCGATGTCAGTTCGCAAGAATGGACAAGTGCTGACCGGCACGCCGCTCGCCTTCATCATCGAGACAGAACCCGGCGTTCGCATCTACCACTACGGTGATACAGCCTATTTCGACATGCGCTTTATCGGAGAGTTGTACAAGCCGACCGTGGGGTTGTTGGGCTGCAGCCAGCCTTATGAGTTGGAAGAGCACGCCGTGCAGGCAGGTAGAGAACTGTCGGGGGAAATGAACCCGGACGAGGCAGCACGCGTGGCAGAGATGCTGGGCGTCAAGGTATCTGCAATCGGTTGATCACGGCAAAGCCACCGTTGTCGCACACGATCACGATCAACTTGTGCCCGGACAGCACCGAGCTGTACAGGTCGCTGTTCATCATCATGTACGAGCCGTCGCCGACGAACGTGATCACCTCGTCGTCGGGGCGGGCCATCTTGGCTCCCCATGCGCCGGAGATCTCGTACCCCATGCAGGAGAACCCGTACTCGCAGTCGAAGTCGTTGACCTCCTTGGCGCGCCAACCGTTGATGAGCTCGCCGGAGCCGCCGGCTGCCGCCAGCACGTAGTCGCCCGGCTGTTGGTTGCGATCGACTGCGCCGATCACCTGGGCGTAGGTCGGCCGACCGCTCTCGCCGACGGCGGACGGGTGGGCGAGCTTGTCGATGTACGCGTGATAGTCGCCGGTCGCGCTGGCGTGGAGCGACCAGTCCTGGTCGGCAACCCAACCGCGAGCCGCTCGTCCAACTCGCGGAATCCCGCACGTGCGTCGGCGACTATAGGAAGTGAGCGGTGCTTACTGCATCGAAGAGTGCAGCGTTGAGGCCGATCAGTCGCGGATCGGCCGCAAAGGCCGTCCACGACCCCGTGGTGAAATCCTGCAGGCGCGTTCCGACGGCCAGGATCACATCGGCTGCGCCGGCCAACTCGTTGGCGCTGATGCAACCCGTCACGCCGACCGGACCCGGCGTCGTGCGGATGGGTCGCGGGCAGACTCGCCCGCCCGGCGACCGTCTCGACCACGGGAACGTTGTGAGCCTCGGCGAAGGCGGCCAACGCGGCCTGGGCTTCGGAGACCGCACTCCCCCGCCGGCGATGATGAGCGGGCGTGTGGCGGTCTGCAACGTGGCAGCGGCGTGTTGCAACTGGTCGAGATCGGCGCGTTGGCGGGGAATGTGGTGGATGGTCGTGGCGAAGAACTCGTCGGGGTAGTCGAACGCCTCGGCTTGCACGT
Organism: uncultured Alphaproteobacteria bacterium; assembly: GCA_963791325.1. GTDB lineage: Bacteria > Pseudomonadota > Alphaproteobacteria > Rhizobiales > Rhizobiaceae > JBEVJK01. Next base: position 119,399 of record CAWBRU010000017.1, read on the forward strand.
CCTGCGGCAACGCGATGACGGCCGGGCCGCAATCGGCCGGACTGAGCATGACGGATACCGCGTGCGGGGCAGCGAGTGGATGATCTGCTCCGGACGCATGATTCGATCCCAGTACCGGCTGACCGACTTGAACGTGCCGTTGACCGTGATCGTCGGATCGCCGAAGTGCTCGACCTGCTGCAACACGGGATCTGGCAGGCGACTGGCGAACGTGTCGCCGGCCAACAGCAGCACCGGCAAGCGATTGGCATGGGCGACACCGGCAGCGGTGACCATGTTGAGCGCGCCGGGACCGATCGACGAGGTGGCCACCATGATCTGTCGGCGGTTGGCGGCCTTGGCGTAGCCGACAGCGGCAAGTGCCATTCCTTGTTCGTTCTGACCACGCCATGTCGGCAGGGCGTCGCCGGCCTCCTGCAAGGCCAGGCCGAGGCTGGTCACGTTGCCGTGCCCGAAGATGGCAAAGACCCCTGGGAACAGCGCAACCTCGACATCGTCGACGACCGTCCGCTGTGCAATCAGGTACCTCACGATCGCCGTGGTGGTTGTGAGTCGAGTGGTGGCCATCACTTCCTCAATGAGACGACGTCTTCCCAATGACCGCTGTTCCAACTACGCATCACGGCGTCTTGCACCGAGACGTACGCCAGCGCCTTGGTGACCCAGGCGTGTACTGGCGTCCACCGGCGACTGATTGCAGGAACTCGTGATCCTCGATGCAGATGAGGTCCTCGAAGCCGATGTTGTGCCGCCCGGAACGAAGTTGCCGTGCGGCGGAAGCGATCGCCCCCGAACACCGTGGTGAACCCGGTGTGCTTGTGCTCGGCCGCGTAGACGCCAGCTCGTTCATCGTCTCGAGGTTCCAGGCAACGGACCCCTTCGTGCCGTAGACCTCGAAGCTGTTCTGACTCTCCGGGCCTACCATCGAACGACAGGCTTCGAACGTGCCACGGGCGCCGTTCTGAAAGGTGCACATCATCCCGATGTAGTCCTCGTTGGTCACCTCGCCGGTGGGGTCGCCCGGCTTGCCACGGTCGTAGTGCGTGCCACCACTGGGCTGGTAGGGGGCGTTGCTTGATGAACGTCTCGCCGGTTGCGACGACCTTGGCGATCCTCCCGACCAGGTAGTGCCCGAGGTCGACCGAATGGCTGAGGATGTCGGTGCTGACCCCGTGGCCGGCCTCGTCGATGAGGAATCGCCAGGACAGCAGCCCCATTGGATCGCTGCCGTACATCGAGAAGAGAACTCGACCGTAGTAGTTGGTGATGTCGCCGATCTCACCGCTGTCGATCAACTGCTTGGCGTACTGCACCAGAGGCGCCCACCGGTAGTTGTAGCCGACACCGGTGATCACGCCGGCGTGTCGCGCCGAGCGTTCTGCGGCAACCGTCTGCGCCGGGGTACCGCCGACAGGCTTCTCGCAGAAGACCGGCTTACCTGCGTTTGCGATCGCCTTGACCATTTCGACGTGCAGCATGTTGGGGCGCTGTCACGAAGACGACGTCGACGTCGGACGCGTCCACCACCTCGTGCCAGTCGTCGACCGCGCGTTGATACCCGAACGAACGAACCGCGTCGTCTCGTGTCGTGCCTCGACCGTGTCGCTGACCACGACGAGCTCGGGCTCGTAGTCGCGATCGAGGAAGTAGCTCGGCGCGGCGCGACAGCCACGGCTGTGTGCCTGACCCATCCAGCCGAAGCCGATCACACCGATACGAAGCGTCTTGCTCACCGTGTTCGCCCATCCTTCGTCATCGGGCACCGTGGATCGGTGGCCATGTCCGCCCATGAATCTGGTGGACCCAGTGATGGGTCGGATCGTCGCAGAAAGCCATCGATCGCTCTCCCCCAGGACCAGCGAGGACGTTGAGGTAGTACATCGGATAGCCCGGTGCCGCGATACACGGGCCGGTGGTAGCCGCGTGCACGCAGAAGACATCGCCGTCGTGAACGACCACGTTGACGTCGATCGAACCGTCGGGTGTGTAGGTGCGATGCATGCCGAAACCCTCGGCGGAGTAGTCGCTGCCGCCGGTCGCGCCGATCCGGAAGTAGTAGATCTCCTCGTTGTTGACTGTGACATTCCGCCGATGCCGTCGTGACGGTGCGGCGGGTAGCTCGACCAGTTGCCGTCAGGCGGATCAGCTCGACGCACATCAGCTGTGTGCGCCGGCCACGCCTCTGGATCATGAAGTTGTTGACCTGCGTGTCCGGCCGGACCCGTGCCCCGGAGCTCCACGGCGACGTGTCGGCGGAGCCGTAGGCAGGCTCGAAACGGCTTTCGCATTTCGAGCGCCGGCGGCAGCGCCACCTCGCCGCCGCCTGCCGAGTCACGGCAACGGCCGAACCGACCGGGACGTAGGCCCAGTCGGTGACACGGCTGAAGACGTTCGCCACTCCGTCCGGTCCAGCGCCGAAGCGTCTGGCGCATCGACGGTCCATCGACGACCTGTCGCAGACAATGGCAGCACACGCTCCTCGTCACCATCGAGTCGAAGATCGCTCACCGCTCACCGGTGCGAGCACCACACGTCCAGGCCCGACATACGTCCAGCCCGCATCGTCGGGGGCCACTCGAGACAGCGAGATCGCCATCGGCGAGGCGTTCCAGCGGGCGATGCAGCGAGGGGCTCATTGTTGATCCGCCGCGCCGTTGCACCAGGTCAGCGTCCCGATCGACCGCTACCCGCGACGTCACCGTCGCGGTGGTACAGCAAGCACCGACCGACGACGGGCCACGCACAGTCGGCTCATGCAGCGCCCGCTCCCACTAGGGCGAAGGTGGCCTCAGGTAGGACCCGGCGCGCCGCCGAGCAGCAACAACGGCTGGTTGTGACCTCGGCCACTGGGGCGATGTCGGCCGTCGCCCTGATCTTCAGCCAGGTGTATGCGCTGACGAGCTCCGAGCGCGGCACGCACGCCGACGGCCGCACGAGCGTGAGCGGGTCGGTGTCCCACACCGCCTTACCGTTGCGTTCCTTCGGTGTCGGGATCGGCTCCACCATCGCCATCAGCCGTACGTCGTTCAGCTGCTGCACGGCCTTGCCGCGGCGGCCTAGTGTCGTCAAACGGCGCCCGCATCGTCGTAGTCGATGCGCAGCAGCATCTTGCCCGCGTCGAGGCCGGCGGCGTGCGAGGTGTGGTGTGTGGATACGCCGTGAAGCGATCATCCATCGTCCACCCGCGCCGGCGGAACCACCACGGTTCATCGTGCCGACGGCGATCTTGTCGTGCAGCGCCCCGAGCAGCGCAAGGTCGTCCATGATGTCTGCGCTGGCGAAGACACCATCGACCCCACGGGTGTCGAGCGCGGTCAGCAACCGGTCGATCATCGTGCGCCGGTCGGCCATCGCTAACGGGTCGTCGCCGAGGCCGACCATTGCACGCCGGGCTGTGTGGTCCGCGGCGACGATGAACATCATCCCGCCGGCGCCATCGTGGTCGGTCGTGCCTCGGGCGCCATAGCTGCGTCAGCGATCGCTCCGGCTCATTCACCCGCGTCGGTCCGAACGACGTAAACGTCTTGCATCCAGCGACACGGCGCCGGTCCGACGCTTCGGTGATCTCGGTCAATGTCGGCATCGCGTCGGCGCACATCAGCCCGCGACGCCACCATGGCGCCCGCGACGTTGCAGTACTCGACGATGCGAACGGTTCCCCAATCCGGAGAGCGAGTCCGTGGGCAGCCCTCCCACCGAACGCGTCACCTGCACCGAGACCGCAGCGACCTCGACGTAGGTGAGGAGACACTGACCGCGCGCCACTGCGTCCGGCGTCGACGAGCACACCGTGGCCGCCATCTTCACGATCGCCAGAACTCGACTGCCTCGGTGCCGCAGGCGACGAGCGGCCTCGGGCGAGACTCGCGGACCCGACGGCGATCTCACACTCCTTGCGGTTGCCGATCGCCGGCGACGGTGCACGCTCGAGTACCGCGGCGAACCGGCAGCCGCAGCTTCGCGGTCGCCTCGTCGGGCCAGAAGTCGGGCGATAGTCGAGGTCGAGCACGAGGTGTGGGTGTCGGCCTCCCGATCGACAGCAGATCCCGGCGATGTCGACGCTGCGGGATCCTGTCGTGAACCCGCTCCCGTCGACCACAGAAGATCGGCACGCCTCGACGAGGTTGCGGTCGACCTCTTCGAGGTCTGCAATGTCTGTCCGGGCGTATCGGGTACCGGCACATAACAGCTGTGGCGGCCTCTGGCGGATCCATGACGCGAAGGCGAGCGGTGTTGGCATCGTGGATGGATTGACACGGGACGCGTTCTCAACACCGAACAGCTCTGAAGCTTGCGCGCACGTACCCGACCGAACGGGTCGTCGCCAACCTTGGTGATCACCGCAGCACGGCGGCCCATCTCGCGCCGCGGCAACGGCGACATTCGTGGGGGAGCCGCCGATCGACTTCTCGAACGTCTGCGGGCCCATGAAGCCGCCGTGTGCCCCATTGGGCGTAAAGGTCGACGCTGATTCGGCCAATGGTGACGAGTTCGAGGGTGGCGCCGGATGCTGCGCTCATCGAACCGCAGCGAATCACCGACTCGTGCTCGAGTTGTTCGAGCTCCGCGCCCCCGGCCATGAGGCCGGGGTCAGCTCGCTCGCGGCAGATCTCGTCCTTGGCGAAGTCGCCGAGACTGCGTCCACGGTTGAGCAGCAAGATCGGTCGCCGCGGGAATGGCGTCGTTCGGGTTGTGCGTGATGAAGATCACGCCGAGACCGTGGTCCGCGGCTGCACGCGTGTACTTCAGCACGACGCCTATTGCTTCACGCCGAGTGCCGACGTCGGCTCGTCGAGGATCAGCACCGCGCGCGCCGAAGTACACCGCGCCCGGGCGATCGCGACCACTGGCGCTCGCCACCGGACAACGTGCCGCCGGCTGGTCGACGTCGCGCAGCGTCGATGCCCATCTTCGCCATCTCCCAACTCTTCGCGGTCGCCTTCATCATCGGCCACGTACTGCGCACTGAACGGACGCCGAGCGCTCATCGGCTCGAGCCGAGGAAGAAGTTGCGCCACATCGACATCGAGCGGGATCAGAGCGAGGTCCTGGAACACGGTGGCAATACCGGCGCCACGCACGTCGCGCGGCAGTTAGAAGTTCACCGCAACGCCGTACATCGTGAACTCGCCCTAACTCGGCTGGTGCACACCGGAGAGGATCTTGTCGTCAACGTGACTTACCGGCACCGTTGTCGCCGAGCACGCAGCGTCACCTTGCCCGCTCGACACGCTTGGTCGTGATGTCTCCAGGGCGGTGACGTTGCCGAAGTACTTGCAGATGTTGACGCATCTCCAAGAGCAGGGGTGGTCGCCGCGACGCTGTCGGTGTCGACCATGCGCATCGTGCCTCCTGCGCCTTCTTGCGAGTGTAGTTGTTGACGAGCACGGCGAGCAGGAACACGCTGCCGAGGAAGGCGTAGCGGCCATCTGCTTCCACTCCGGTCGTCTGCACGCCGATGAACGAGATCGCCCATGATGGCCGCACCGATCGAGGCACCGATCACGGAGCCGTAACCGCCGCTCAGCAGCATACCGCCGACGACCGCGGCGATGATGTACTCGAACTCGAGGCCGGTGCCCTGGTTGGCCTGGACCGTGCCGTAGCGCAGGGCGATCAGCGTTCCGGCCAAGCAGCCGCACAGCGAGACCGTGACGAACAGGCCGACCTTCACCTTGTCCGCAGGCACGCCGCTGGCGCGTGCCGCCTCCTTGTTGCCGCCGACGGAGAAGATCCAGTTGCCCCACTTCGTCTTGACGAGTACGAACCCGCCGACGGCGGTGACGAGCAACCACCACAGCGACCGGCTCGCGCAACGTGTTCAGGCCGACGGCGCCGCCCTGGGCCTTGACCCGCGCTGCGTGCTCGGAGTGAGGTTCTCCAGATGAGACGAATGACCATGCCGATCGCGGCGGACCGACGCCGGCGATCTGAGGCGGAACTGCCGAGCCGGTCGGCCTGGGGTCGGCCATCCGGCGCTTCTCCATCACGAACTCGAGGACGGAGTTGGCTGACGATGGCGACGCGACGACCGTCATCGCCCCGAACCATCCCGGTGCGGAACCTCACTGCGGTCGAGTCGGAGCGAATGACCAAGGCGAGGACGACGACCGCCGCCGCGGTCGCGCAGACCGATGTACAGCTGCCACGTGCGTGCTGGTCGCTGCCGGCCATGTCCTGGCTCCGATCAGCAGCGTGAACCCGGCAGCGGCGAACCAGAACATGCCGATCGCCCGCAATGCCTGAACGGTGGTCAGCTGCATCGACGAGATGTACGAGTCACCATCGACAGCAAGCCGCAGTAGCGGCGACGAACGTGACCAGCTTGACGATGCCGCCAGGACGGCGACTTGCCGCGGCAGCGTCGGCCAGATTCCGAGCGCGACGGCAATGCCGACGCCGACAGCGCTGCGAGGACCGCGATGCACGGGCCGGATCCGTCGCCGTCCAAGTGAGGATCGGCCGAGGCCCTCGTGCGCGATCGAACGAGATCGGCACCACGCAGGCGATCGCGACGCAACCCGAGTCCGATCAGGAGCGCGACGACAGCCGTCCTGGGAATCGGGTCGCTGCCGTTACGGGTTGGCGGTCGCGCCACCTGAAGTGAGCGACCCCGACGACGAGGGCGACGACGCCAGCTCCTGCAACGACTCCCCACAGCACGTTGACGCCGACACCATCGGTGGTCGGAGCGCCCAGAAGCCGCCGCCGGCGGCGACGAGGCCGAGGAACGCCAGCAGGAGTGAACCCGTCGCCAGTTCGGTGACGGCGGATGAACGACTGCTCGAGCAGTCCGTAGACGAACAGCGTGGCGCCGGCGATGCACGAGCCCGACGAAGAGCGCGTCGCGGTCCTGGAACTCCGTCCACTCCATTCGTGGGCGATCCAGTTCTTGAAGCCGCGCGCTCCCGTCTGCTTCAGAGATGTCGCCGACCTGCACCTTGCCGGCGAACGCTTGGACATCACGAGCATCACGCCGCGGAAGCACGAAGAACGATGCGAGCGTGACGATGAAGCTCGGCAGACCCGGTCTTGTTGACCATGATCCGTTGAACCAACCGATCGGCGCTGGCGGCGATGAACGCGGATGCCGATCGCCCATCCGATGTTGATGCCCGTGCCCAGTGAAGTACGCGGACATCAGGCCGATGAGGATCGCGGTGGCACCGGTCATCACACCCGACGAGAGGTCGAACTCGCCGCCGATCATCAGCAGCGCGACCGCCACGGCCATGATGCCGATCGGGGCCGCGACGTCGAGCCAGTTGAGCGTGGAGTCGGCCTCACCGAAGGTCGTCGCGTTGCCCCAGAAGAAGTCCAGACGATGACCGCACCGATGACTGCGCCGATCTCGGGTGAGATCAGCCAGCGCTGCATCGGCCCGCGTGGCGTGATGCGTTCGTCTGCGGATCGGCGTGGCGCTCGATGGCGGTTGGTCGCTGCCGTCGCCACGTCCCCGTCGGCAAGTCCCCCTGTTCCCCAATGAGAGGCGTCATCGAACACAAGGCGACCGTAGAGAGCCGATCGAAGCAGACCCCGGTCGTCACGTTCCCGGCAGGGCGTTCGCGCCGAGGTGGCCGCCCTCGGCGGCTCCACCACCTGGATATCAGCTTGATCAGCGGGTACCCGCGGCCACGAGCGCCTTGACCGCCTCAGCGTTGTCCTTCGTGACGAAGCCAGGGCCGGTGCGATGGGCAGGCCACCACCAAGGGTGTTCTGGTTGGTGACGTTGAGGTACAGCGCCACGACCGGCGATGTAGCCCTGGAGGTACTGCTGCTGGTCGATGGTGAACGCCACCGTGCCGGCGGCGATGTCGTCGAGCAGGTCAGACGACAGGTCGACAGCCGCCGATCGTGACGGTGCGACCCAGCTCGTCGACCGCTGCTGCGGCATCGTGGGCCACGATCGGGCCGGTGCCGAAGACAGCGTCGAATGCCGGGTCGGCGTCGAGGGCTGCCTTGATGTCGGCCTGCTGCTTGCCGGAGGCGTCACCTGAGGTCGTGATGACCAGGACCGTCGCCCCGAACGTGTCCTTGGCACCGTCGCAACGCGCGTCGAGACCGGTGTTCGTCTGCTCCTGCTCGGCGCAGAGCAGCGTCTTGGCGCCGGCGGCCTTGAACTTCTCGCCGGCGCCCTGCGCCGGCCTGGAACTCGTCCTGGCCGATGTGGGTGAAGGCGCCGAACTCCTTGTAGAGGTCCGAGCCCGAGTTGGTCGTGACGACCGGGATGCCGGCGGCAACCGCGGCGCAACCGCGTCACGAACTGGCATCGGGGTCGGCGAGCGACACGCCGAGTCCGTCCACGCCGTCGGCGACGGCCTGGTTGATGGCATGCTGCCTGGTCGGTACCGGTGTTGTTCGAGCCGTAGTAGCGGACCGTGATGCCCGAGCGCCGCGCCAGCGGCCTCGGCACCCTTCTGGCCACTGACCAGAACACGCCACCATCGCCGTGGGTGATGACGGCGATCGTGACATCCTCTCCGGCCGTCACGTCGACGGTGTCGGCTGATGCTGTGTCCTCGGGTGCTGAAGTTGCATCCGACGCGGTGTCGGCGGGTGCAGTTGTCTCGTCTGCCCCAGCGGTCACGCCAGGTGCGGCTGAGCCGGTTGTTCGTCGTCATCGCTACCGCAGGCGGTCGCCACTAAGGCGAGCGCTGCAAGCGATGCGAAGACGTAACGGGTCTTCTTCATGTATGTCTCTTTCCCCCTCTAGGAGTGATGGTTCACACCGGCAGTACCGGCTTGTTTCCACTGTCTGGAGCTATCCAGCCAGCGACTTGAGGTACTCGATGCTCTTGCGAACACCGTGCACCGGCCCTTCACCGAGCGGTGGTTCTCCGTCAGTGAGGGCTACATCTTGTTCCAACACGTACCACCCGGCATAGCCGGATTCTTCGAGCGTTCGAACCGTAGCAGCGATCGGCGCATCGCCCGAACCCCGCAGATGGGAACAACCCATGCTGGATGGCTCCCATCCAGTCGAACTCGCCCGCCCTGAACCTGGCCGCGATCGACTTGTCGACGTCTTTGACGTGAACGAGGCCGACACGGTAGTCGGCATGCGCCTCGGCGATCGCCACCGGATCTGCATCACCGATGAACAGGTGACCGGTGTCGAGGCAGAACGGCGCGGGCGAATTGTTCAGGAATCGCTGGAACTCGGCGTCGGTCTCGATGAGGGTGTTGACGTGGGGATGCACGACCTGGGTGAGGCCGTACTCTGCGGCCACCTTGTCGGTCTCGGCGATTCCGTCGAACAGGTTCGACCACTCGGTGTCGTCGAGAGTCGGTCGATCCCACGACTCCATGCTGGAGATGATTGCAGCGACGAAGTACTGGCCGCCGGCGTCGGAGAGGGTCTTGGCGGCGGCGTGGGCTGCCTCGATCGAGCCGGGATGCGAGGTGCCGTGGTGCAGAACCAACGGAACGAAACCACCGAGAATCGACATGTGGAATTGATCGAGCAGCGGTCGCAGTTGGGCAAGGTCGTCGGGCAACCAGCCGAGGGCACCCAGTTCTGTCTTGGTGATACCTAGTTCGGCCATCTCGCCCAGGATCCGGCTCGGCGACATCTGCAGGCCCCAACCGGGTACTTCGCAGACACCCCACGAGATAGGAGCTGCGGCAATGCGGTCGATCATTTGTCCCCTCGTAGGTTAGAGCGCTCCAACTGTAGAGTCTCAGCGGCGGTGTCAAGTGAACTAGCTTGACCCGGTGCCCACCACACGACGGAACAGCGCTCCGACTTTGGAAGACGTGGCCGAGATTGCCGGCGTTTCGAGGGCACTTGTTTCCCTGGTCCACCCGCGAGTCGCCCCGCGTCAGCGTCGAGTCGCGCAAGCGGGTCACCGATGCAGCCTTCGAAGCTCGGCTACCGACCCAACCTGATGGCGCGAAACCTTGCGGCGCGCAAGACCATGACCATCGGCGTGTTGCTCAACGATCTGCACAATCCGTGGTTCGCAGAGGTCACCGACGGCATCCACGCCGCGGCGGAGCGACACGGCTATCAACTCATCCTCGCCAGCGGCCGACGAAGCGTGCGACTGGAATCCCGAGCACTCGACACGTTCCTCGCATCGCGTGGGTCGACGGGGTGATCGTCGCCGGGTGTCGGCTCCCGGTCGCACGGCTCGAGGCCGTCGCCGCGGAGGTCGCACTCGTGTCGGTCGGTACGGTGTTCCCTCAGACGGGCAGCGGCTCGGTGACCACCGACGATGCCTTCGGCGCACGCCTCGCTGTCGCTCATCTCTACGACCTGGGGCATCGTCGCATCGCCCATATCGATGGCGGCAAGGGCGCCGGCGCCGCACCACGCCGATCCGGGTACATGCGCACCATGCGCGCATTCGGCCTCGGCGGCACGGCACAGGTGATCGGCGGTGACTTCACCGAGGAGGCCGGGGCCCACGGGGCCGAGCGACTACTCGCGCGGTGCGGTGCTCCCCACGGCCATCTTCACCGCCAACGACCTGTCGGCCGTCGGGGCGATCGACGTCATCGAACGTGGCGGGCTCGTCGTGCCCGACGACGTGGCCGTCGTCGGGTTCGACAACACCTCACTCGCAGCGCTGAATCACATCGGCCTCACCACCATCGATCAGCCACGGCGCGAGATGGGCGCGGCGGCGGCCGCAATGCTGATCGATGCGATCAATGATCGTGGCGAGCTCTCCGATGTGTCGATGGCTCCGAGCCTGGTCGTGCGGCGCACGACGGCGCGCTCACGCGCCACGTGATCCCAGATCACAACGGGGTCAGCGCAGCTCCGTCATCAATGCTGCGCCAACCGCGCCGGCGCGCTCGCCCAGCGAGGCGAACACCACCTGCGGGTGCGGCCGGAGGTCTGCCGCGTACAGCAATTCGGTGAACCACTTCTGGATCGGTCCGAGGTAGAGATCGCCGGACGAGGCCAGTCCGCCTCCGAGGACGAACATCTGCGGATCGAGCAGGTTGGTGAGGTTGTTGAGACCCAACGCCACCCAGTACCCGAAGTGGTCGATCACGCCCAACGCCTCGGCATCGCCCACGCGAGCCGCCGCCTGCACGTCCTGCCCGCGAACGTTGAACGGATCGCCTCCCCCACCTGCAGCACGCGACGAAGCCGCTTGCCGATGGCCGCCGGCGCCGCCAGTTGCGCGAGCCCGCTGCCCGATGCGTAGCGCTCCCAACAGCCTCGACGCCCGCACGGGCACGGCAGACCATCCGGATCGACGACCATGTGGCCAATCTCGCCGGTGAAGCCGTTGGCTCCGCGGATGAGGTGGCCGCCGGCCACGACTCCCCCACCAATACCGGTTCCGAGGGTCACCATCACCATGTCGGTGACGCCGCGTGCCACGCCCACCTTCCACTCTGCCGCTGCCGCACAGGTGGCGTCGTTGCCCACGTCGACCAGGAAGCCGAGTCGCTCCGACAACATGCGGCCGACTTCGAAGTCGGTGATATCGATCAGGTTCGGCGAGGCCTTGATCACTCCCCCACGGGTGACCATACCGGGCACGCCGATGCCCAGTGAGTCGGTGACGCCGAGCGCACCGGCCAACTCGGCGAGCGTGTCGACGAACGCGTCGGAACCCGGTGGCGTCGGCCGGCGTTGCTCCTCGACGACCTCACCGACTTCGTCGAGCACGACCCCTAGGCGTGGTACCTCGACATCGATGCCGACCGCCGCGTTCACGATCGGCGCGGACCTTGAGCTCACGCACGGTGTTGAGGATTCGTACTTCGGCGCGCCGCTTGACGAAACCCGGCAGCGGAACCACGAGGTCGATGATGAGGTCGTACCGCACTTCGGTACCGCCGTCGGTGGTCGGCGAGAAGTGGTACGCCCCGTCGATGGTGCGCATGATGTCGCCGCGGAGCATGCTCCACGCCAGTACGGCAGGCGCGTCGCTGTAGTCGTAGCTCAGCGTGTAATGGGTGCTGCGACCGAGCGCCGAAGCTCGGAATTCCACTTCGGTGGGGCGGCCCTGGTCGTCGTGTGCCCGCACCACGACGTCCTTCACGTCCTTGGCCCACTCCGGGTAGTGCTCCACATCGGCTGCAATCGCCGACACGCGATCAGGTGGGGCAGCAATCGTGGTCGTCTGTGACGCCGTTTCAGCCATTGCTCTGTTCTAGTCGATCTCGTGATCTGTTGGTGACACCGCTCGCCGCACTCGAGGCCCGTACGAGCCGTGCAGTGCCGCCCACACTCCGTTCATCCCGATGCCGAACAGCCACAGCACCCGCAAGGCAAGGCGTAGCCGCCCCCTGGTTGAGCCCCACAACGCCGATCCACGCGGCGATCGCCGCGATCACCGTGATTGCCAGTGCCGCTTTCATCGATCGGCCGACCGGACTGGCGCTGTATCGCCGGTGAGCAGGTACAGATTGGCGACACCGACCTCCTCGGCTCTCGATCGATCCAGCGCACGGGTGTAGGCCCACAACGTGGTGGCCACTCCGATGGCGAACAACACCATCGAAACCCCTCCAATCAGGACCTGTGCGAATCGATGTGTGCGGGCAGGAATGGCGATGGCGAGCGCGATGAGGAAGAGGGCCGTGCCGGCGAGGTCGCTTCGCACGACGCGTGCGCCCGGCTGCTGGACGCCGTCGTCGATCATGGCCGATCCCTCATTTCGGCCCATCATGTCAGGGCGCCCAACGACGTTCCCAGGCGCGGCTCGGCGAGCCCGTCGTACGAGAACTCGTCGATGGCGCGGAACCGGCCGGCCTGGCCCATCGAGCGCCGCAGCCCAGGATCGTCGAGCAGGCGCTCGAAGGCCTTGGCCGCTTCGCGGTGGGTCGTCCGCCCGCCGAACCATCACGCCGGTCACGCCATCGATCACCGCGTCCTCGGCGCCTCCCGAGTCGCCTGCGACCTGTGGCACCTCGCAGGCGGCGGCCTCCAGGAAGACGATGCCGAAACCTTCCTGTTCCAGCCCTCCCCAACGGTTCCGGCACAACATCGTGTACACGTCTGCGCAGCCGTACAGGGCAGGGAGGTCGTCATTGGCGACGCGCCCCAGGAAGTGCACGGGCGCGTTGAGTTGGTCGACGAGCCTTCGCAGCCTGTATTGGTCGCGCCCGCCGCCGGAGATGGCGAGCACCAGATTCGGGCGAGACCGGCGCAGGATCGCCGCAGCCCGAATCGTGGTGTCGAAGCCTTTGCGTGGCACGAGACGGCTGATGCTCACGATCAGTTCAGCGTCGGTCGGCAGTCCGAATCGCCTACGCGGCTCGTCGCGGTCCTGCTCGTCGGTCAAGGGTCTACTGATCGGCGTCGACCCCTGGGTGGCACCACGGTGATCGGCAATGTGCGACCGGCGGCGTTCTCGGCCTCGCGTGCGGATAGGTACCCGCTGCGACGATGTGCCTCGCCGGCGCGAAGCACGTACGCCAACGACTGCTTCATGCCCGGCATCCGTCCGGTACAGCGACCTCCGCACCGTGAAGCACGACGTCGTAGGGCAACCTCAGCGATGGCCCGACCAGGCCCAATGGCACGGCGGGGTCGAGCACGATCAGGTCAGCGCCCACCCGAACAGCCATCTCGTTGATGCGGGCAACCATCCACGGATGAGGAAGCAGCACCGGCTCCCGTGTGCGCTCTACGTAGAACGGTTGCTCGGCGTCGAAGGCCGCGGCACCGTCGTACGGACTCGTCAGGACGGCGAAGGAATTGGGCGGTAACCGACGCCACCACTCCCACAGCAACGATTGGATGCCACCGATCTTCGGCGGGAAGTCGTTCGTCACGAGCAGATGCTTCACAGCGGTGTCGCTAGCTCCTCGACCACGAGCGGATCGACGTCATCCGTCGGAAGCATCGCGTCGAGGGCGAGGGCGACGTGCGGCCCATACCGCGTGGGCCCGCAGCATCGTGTCGTCGTGTGCGAGGTATCGGATCAGGCAGCGGCACACGGCGGCGTCGCCGGCTTGGCCA
>CAWBRU010000018.1:0-397014 GCA_963791325.1 uncultured Alphaproteobacteria bacterium
CAGCTCACGACGATGCCCACGCCGACCTGAATGTCCGCTCTTGAAGATCCGCAGCCTGAAGCTGCCAGTCCGCTGTCGGCCAATTTGCGAAGTAGCTCAATGACGGGGCTCACTTCCGCTTGAGACCGACTCCGGATTGAGATTCGAGCCCCAAAAATCTAGGTCCAACCGGCGGCGCTCGGCGCCTCGGCCCTCGATATCTTGGGACGTGCCTCGCGTGGCGGCGACAGCCGTACAGCTGCCAGGCCCTGCGCCAGCGCCATTAGGACATCGTCGTGGCCGCGGTTGACGGTCGCGACCTCGCGGCCCGCAGGGGTGATCTTCAGCGAGGCGCGGCTCATCTCCGATTTCAGTTGGGCGACGCCAGCTGCCTGCTCGGGATCGTCGAGCGGCAGCGACAGTGTCCCTGTGGTGAAGGCGTTGCCAATGTCATGCAGCATCTGACGCCTCGACAGGACCAGAGTTGGCAGCGACGTGGCGCGCCCGCCGACATCGCCGACCAGGGTCGGCACGACCCCCGCCGAGTGGGCGTCGCCCGAACCGATCTTGACGCCGATCAGCGAGTAACGCGGCAAGGCATTGGCGAGCAGGTAGCCGAGCGCCGCATTGGAGGACAGGTCGACCACAACGCGCAGGGGCGGGCGGATATACTTGATCGCCATGCGGCTGATCGCATCCATACCAGCTGAATGTGCATCTGCGCCGTCATGATCGGAGGCTTGGCAAGCAGCTCGATGACCTTCGTATGGGTGATGCGGTCGCGTTTGAAGACCAGCAGCGTGGCAAGGCCGGCCGGATCGCTGCTGCCGCCCGGATCGAGGGAAATGATGATGTAGGAGCCCGCGAGCATCAGGCAATGTTCCGATCAAACGGCTTGCTGGCAAACAGCTCGTCGACGTCGAACCCGAATGCGCCCGCAAGACTATCTAGGTCAAGCTCAGAAGCAGGGTTGTCAGGCCGATGGTCGATGATCGTGCCGAACGCCGCTTCCATGACGTTGTCACCGAACAGTCCTTCGCCTGCGGTACTCCATCGGCATTCCATTTCGTTGGCGAAGCGAGCACCGAGCTCCTTGCGCAGATTGTCCAAGTCGTCCTGCGAAAATTGGCCGCTCTGCTGAGCAGTGACCGTCATCCGTTCCCAGGTCGAGTTCGGCGCCGTCATTCGTTCATGGAAGTACGAGCCGACCAGGCCCGCTGAACTGATCGATAGCTGCATGGCCTTCGGTCGTGCCGCCATCGACGGCAGGACGGAATGAACGACGCCTTCGTTCAGGAATGATGCCTCCTCGAGAATGAGGAAGTCGGCCGCGTAGCCACGCGTCGAGGCGCCCGCATCCTCGTTCGACCCCGGCAGTGAGATGACGCGCGCGCCAGCGCCTGGCTGTTTATCGGCGAGCGCGCATTGAAACTGGTTGAGGGCAGCGATTTTCATGCCGACATACTGAAGGATGCCCTGCGATCTTCAGGAGCATCTCGCTCGACTGGCGAAGTGTCGGCGCCAGGATCAGCACCGTCGTGCCGGGATGGCAGATCATGAAGGCGGCCACCTTGTAGGCCGTCGTGAGCGACTTGCCGCACTGCCTACTCGCCAGCACGCCCATGCGCCGTGCGTAGCTGTCCATGATCCGCCGCTGCCAGGGGCGGGGGGTGAACATGCAGGCGATGGCAAAGAAGCTCGGCGCCAGCATGTAGATCGACAGCGCTTCGAGATCGAGGCGGACGCGGCCGTTGACGATCAGTTTCTGGCGGATCGTCGCCATCTCGGCTGCCTCGATTTCCGGTGGCGGTGGCGGCGGTGCGGCACTCGGCTCGGGATCGTCGGGGTCGGGGTCGGGCTCGGGATCGTCAGGATCGCGCGGCGGCTGCTCGACCTCCACCGTGCCGTTCTGCGGCCGCGACGAGCGCGGCTGCTCATGTCCTGGGCCTTGCTCCCCGTTGGGCCGCTCCTGCCGCTTCTTCTGTACCTCGGGAGCCTTCCCGATCAGCTCCCGCGGCTCAGCCTTCGCTGTCACCTGCGCCGCGTCTTTTGGTAGTTCCAGAGCAGGCGCCCTCTGCCCGGCAGAGTTCACCTTCGGAGATGACTCGGGTAACATCTGTTGACCGCCAGGAGGCGCGCTGGGAGGCGAGGAAGCGATGGTTGGACCAGGAGACCGCTTCCGCGGCCGTCCGCGTCTACTGGGCTTATTTTCGACAGCTGGCGTAGGACCGCACCACGGCATAGGTTCGTCTGTCTGCGCACAGGGCGGCGACGTCAATGGTCTGCCGCGCGCGGCATTCTCAAGGATTTCCTCAAGGCTCGGCTGGCGACTGTTTCGCAGCGCGCCGAATTGCTCGTCGGCAGGACCGACGTAAGGTTCGAGCTGAGGGTTGTCGATGACGGGCTGGCTGTTCACCTCTGATTGCCCTGGCTTCACCCCGCCTTTGTACGGCTTGACGACGTATGGCCGCTGCTTGGCGAAGATGCCACCCTTTCCGATGGCGCGGCCTTCCATGCGGGACTCGGCGTCGGACTTCGCCTCCCGCGCATAGGCGATTGGCGCCCGCGGCAGGCTCGACCAGTCGCTGCAGAACAGCGATGGCATGTAGACGCCCGCAATGTCGACCCCCTGTTTCCAGGCGCGGATCAGCAGCCGCATAGTCTCAAGGTTGCTCGTCCAGGCCCGCATGCGAACACGCTTTACCGGGTGGTGGATCAGGTCTTCGAGGAAGATTTCGCGCTCTCCCCAGGTCACCGTGTCAAGGCGCAGTTCGCGTTGCGACTCCGTCAGTGCACAGAAGGGTCGCTCGAGGATCGGCGTCTGATTGCGGAAGAACGTTTTGGCGGAAGGCAGCTGCGTGGGCATGGCTTGAAATCGAAACTCCAACACGTTGCGGGATTTGCGTGGCTAGCTTCCTGGTGCTGCCGCATGGCCAATGTTCTTGCGCATTCTGCCAAGGCCCATGCCGCAGAACGCCGACGGTCTCTTTCATTGTAAAGTGCAATGCTCCATGTGCAAATCGTCGGTGATCTGCGCCATGGCAAGGTGAACGCACCGGCGTTAACGCTAAGGGCGACAGCAAAAGAGATCTTGTAGGGCTGGATTTCAGCATCGCAACTTGGTTGGGGTGTCGTCGGCTACTCCAGGCTTGTTGGGATAGATGGGGCGGTCGAGCAAATCATGGAAACCCTGCTGATCCCACTTGTTGCGGAGCATGCTGATCGCCTCGTCAAGCTCCTCGGCGACGGCGCTATTGCCGAGTTCAGCTCTGTCGTTGGGGCCGTATCTTGCGCGGCGACGCTGCAGGTCAAGCTGGCAAAGCAGCAAGATAAAGCAGCAAGATGAGGTGGCGAGCGAGCGCCGCATGATCCTTCGGATCGGCATCAATCTCGGCGCCGTCGTGCCAGAAGAAGACGACGTGCTGGGAGATGGCGTGAACGTGGCCGCGCGCTTGGAGCAAATCTGCCATCCTGGCGGCGTGCTGATCCGGGTACAGCCTACGACCAGCTCCATGGCAAGCTCGACCTCCCATTTGCCTATATTGGCGAGCAGCATCTGAAGAACATCGCGAGACCGGTCCGGGCCTATCAATTGGTCCTGGTCGGGGACCTCCTGGAGTGCTGTCAACTGCGCAAACGGATCGGCCCGGAGCCTGCATAGCCGGTGATGGAGCCTTCTAGATGATCGCAACTTCCCCGTTGATGTGACGATTGGAAACAGCTCGCCGCGTTGCTTTGCGGTGGCGCGAGCGCCCCAGCAGAAAGTAGGCCTGCATCGGCCCCTTGCCCTTTATGTCGATTATCTCCCGCTGCTCGAACGCATACGTCCTACGAAGCTGCCGGTAGACAGCTTCGGTCACCTGGATGCGATCGGGCGATCCATAGGCTTCCATCCTTGCCGCGGTGTTCACGGTGTCTCCCCAGACATCGTAGAACAGCTTGCGCTTGCCGAGCACGCCGGCAACTGCCGGGCCGGTGTGAATGCCGATGCGCACGGCGAGCTCCTCACCGATCTCGTTGCTCAGACTGCGAACCGTGTCCAGCATCTCGAGCGCCATTTCCGCGGCCGTCGCCACCTGGTCAGGCTGACCTTCCAGTCCGGCGGCGACCATGTAGGCGTCACCGATGGTCTTGATCTTTTCCAGACCATGTTTCTCGGCCAGCGCGTCGAAGGACGAGAAGATCCGGTTGAGAAAGGCGACCAACTCCTCCGGAGTGAGCAGGCTCGCCCGGGGGGTGAAATCCACTACGTCGGCAAACAGTAGCGTCACCTGATCGTACTTGTCGGCGATGATGGCTTGCGGTTCGCTCTTCAGCCGTGCAGCGATCCTGTCAGGCATCATGCTGCGCAGCAGTGTCTCCGAACGGGCGTACTCAAATTCGAGCGCCGCTTCGGCCTTTTCTGCCATGCGCATGGCCAGATAGACGAAGCCGGCAACCAAAAACGCTTCGCCTGACGCCGCAATGCTTCTGATGAGATCCGCAACACGCGGCGTCATCGGTGCCCACGCGGTCGACGCCGGGAGCCAGAACTCGATGACCAGAAAAGTGCCCACCAGCAGGCAGGTCACCGCGAGGGCGATCGGCAGGCGTTCGGTTCCGTAGAAGACGATCAAGGTTCAACCGGCCAGGAGCCAAAAGTGAATGCCCGCCGACGAGCCGGCGATCAATGATAAGAGCAGCACCGCAAATGCGGCGTGGACGGCAAGGTAGGTGGCCGCTGCGATTTCGCTGTAGCGATGCAGGAAGGGAGTGACGAGAAAAAACGGCAGGTTCGCCAGGACGGCGAAGACCAGCAACTTCAGAGCCGACCAGTCCAGCAGCGCATAAAATGCGGCGAACGCCGAGTAGGACACGATCATGAAGGCGTTGAGTAGATTCGCCTGCTGCAATCGCCTTTGCGGTACCGGAGGGTAGCCATCGATGCCAAGATCGCGAACCCATCTCCCAAAATCACTCAACCGGCTGAAACCGAACGCGATCTGATGGTTGGGCTTGCTTGCAAGGTCGCGCGACGACGCGCCCGATACAGCGCGCCACAAAAATGGCCTGGCGAATCGAGAAGGCATCCAGGAACCGCGAATTCCCATGGACTGCATCGACATCGTACGAACCTCAGCTGGCCAGCCGCGACGACGACCCGCATCTGACAATTTGCGGTTTTCTGACCGCCTGGCGGCGCTATCTACCTCGAAAGCGGGCAGAACCTTTCACGAGTGTGCAACAAGTCTGTGTCGTGCCGACCTCGCCTTTGTATCAGTTCGGAACGGGGTCCAGCCGACGCAGGCCCGCTCTTGCAGTCCGCAGTGTCTCTGGCGCTGCGACCAAGCTCGCGGAGAGCAATCCCAGGGTAAGCGGCTATTGGATTTACTGCGGCCCGGCGAAACGCTTCTTGTTCGGTGGATCGGCCGCCTGGGTCACGACTACCGAGACGTTTCGAATGCCTTCCGGCACTTCATGCGCGAGGACGGGGTGGTCATTAAGACCGTCATCAACCTCATGAACCTTCGATGGCCAGGCCGAGGAGGCAAAGGACCCATCCAGCAGGCCGTGCGAGACGCGCTGATCGCGTTCGTGGCTGCAATGGCGGAAGCCCAAGGCCGTTGCTTCCGAAGAAGCTCAGCGGGCTGGAATTGACGCTGCGAATGACCAATGGCGGACCTACCGTGGTGGGAAGCCCAGCTTCAACAGAAAGCAGCGAACTACGGCCGGTTTTCAGACTAAAGTCCCGTCCGAATGTGTCGGAAGCCTTAGGTTGCGCAGTCTGAAGGGCAACTACCCCCGATTTGCGGAACATTAGCCACGCCCGGTAATTCCTTGATCGTTGTTGTTAACGCCCTGCAGCAACATTCTTAACGGGTCCGGCGTGACTTCCTCCGGACCCTCTTTTTTAACCATCCCCGATGCGCCCCGCGGGGTGAGGCGGCCCAGGCGCTCCGGGCTTATCGAGCGACAAGACCCTTGAGCCAGCGCCAGAGCCGGCTTCCCAACTTCGCTGAAGTCGTCGAACCACTCGGCCCTGGTCAAGATGGTAGTTGTCCACATCAAGGCAAGGCGAAATGTGGTCGTGTGTTACGTCGAACCCGCCTCTCGCGAGAGGCGGGATACACCTAACCCATGTTCGTTGGCTGAGACACGCCTTCAGTAAATAGGAGGGCCGCCGTTGATCCCGGCGGCCCCGATGAATTCAGATGCCCCTAGCGGGCGTAAAATTCATCTATACCTCGAGTATATTCCGGATCGTCCCACACTCCCATGTCGTCTTCACGATAGGTGGGTGCTCCTTCAAGGCGTTCCTTGTTCAGATCGACGACGTAACCGCCCTGGTTTGTGTCGTAGTGCAGGACCGACCAGGGCAGCGGGTGATAATCCTCACCCATGCCCAAAAACCCGCCGAATGACATGACGGCGTACGACACTTGACCGGAAATCTTGTCGATCATGACGTCGTAGATTGAGCCAAGGCTTTCACCTTGCCGGTTGTACACGTTCGTCCCATTCACCTTGCTCGCGGCGATCAGGCTGCCGGTTTCGTCGGTGGCAACATCGCGAGCCATACTGCTTCTCACATTGGCCATTGTTTCGCTCCTTGTTGCGATCAACAAAAACCGATGGCCGCGGAAGCAGTTCCGCGCTCGGCTGAAAATTTGATAGGCTGCCGACAGTCGCCGGGGGGAAGGAACCCTTGCCGGCGTCCAGGCAACCAAGATTTTCCCGTTTGTTTGGCCAGGTCGGGCGGGGTTGGTGTACGCGTAGGCCGCTGACCCGGAGCCGTCAATTAGTGCGGCGTCGTAGCCGGTTGCGGTGATTGTCGCGGCGAAGGTCGCCTCGAAGACCAGCAGCACGGGCTGCTGTCCGGCCTCACTTCCAGCCCGCGCAGCAACGCGTCGAACTTCTTCCCTTTCTTGCTCAGCGGCGTCGGTTCAAAACCGGATAGCGTCCATGGGTTGGGATCGACAGCAAATCGACGACGAGCGCGACATCCTCATCGGACGGCGTTGTGGACGCTAGTAGTGCATCCAATTTCGACAGCTGTCTCCAATTGGCTCTCACGCTGGGGATCCAGCTGCTTTTGCAAGCTGTTTGGAAGGCATGCCGCGCTATCCTGATAGTGCGGCGAACAGAAATACTGCAGCAGGATATGCGGTTCGGCCTGGATCCTTTGCTGAAGCGCGGCGGTCAGGCGGGACTGTTGGGCCGACGGTGACGATGTCACTGCCGACCTTCATCTATTCTGACCGTTCCGAGCAGCTCTTGGAAGCGAACTCCGCGCAGGGAAAAGTTTCCGCAATCTTGCGGAAATAACTCACTCTCCCCGCAATTACCGTTACGCGGTCTGCCCAGCTCGATGTTGGTTACCGCGTGTTGATGAGGACGCGGTCAAGACAGCCTAACCCGCCAGTTTTCGTGACAAAAGACTTTCCACACTGACGCACAGCGTTGTTAGTCCAGGAATGGCAGCACAACCAGGCTGTCGGGATCGATCCCGTGGCGGCTGCAGACGCCCTGAGCCAAATCGAAATAGCGCTCCGCTTCGGAAAGATTGCCGAGGTCGAGATGGAGCGTGGCAAGGCCGTCATAGCAGGGGAACAAAAGCTGCGGCTCGTCCGCCTCGCGGGCCATGCCGAGAGCTTCGCCATAGCAGGTAAGCGCGAGCTCGGCCCGACCGCTGCACTGGTGGATCTGGCCGAGCACGATGAGCGGAACAGGCAGGTGCTCCCGCTGGTCCAGCGCGCGGTCGAGCTCGATTGCTTTCTCGGCCGCTGGTACCCCCTCGCCAGCGCAGCGGTCGGTGAAGGTGCAGGAGGCGACCGAAAAATTAGCGAGCAGCCGCGCCTGCAGGCCAAGGTCGCCGATCGTCTTGGCGACCTCGAGGCCGCGTTGGCAGGCGTCCATTGCCCGGGACGGATCGAGCAGGCAATAGAGAACGCCGAGATTGTTGTAGCCACGGCAGGCCGCGCTCGGGATCCCAGCCGACTGGGCGACCGAAATGCTGCGCTCGACCTCGCGCACGGCCTTTTCACTCATGCCGAGGCGGGCGAGCGCCACGCCCTTGGTGTTGAGCGCATCGGCGACAGCCCGCGCCGCCTCGAGAGCTGCCTCGCCGACCACACCTGGCGCCGCGGCTTCGGCATGACCGAGCGCCTCCTCGGCCCAGCGCACGGCCGCCTCATTATCGCCGCTACGAAAGGCGAGGCGGCCGCGCTCTTGGAGCAAGATGGCGCGTTCGATCGGCGCCTCGGTGCCTTCGAGCAAGGCTTGCGCCTCGACGTAGCACTCCTCGGCGCGGGCGCGCTTGCCTGCCTCCCAGAACAGCCGCCCGAGCTTGCGCACGATCCGTGCCTGACCGACGCGCTCGTCGTCCCTGCGCGCCGACGCGAGCAACTTGTCGTAGTGGTGCTCCGCCTCGGAGCGGCGCCCAATCGACGCGAGCAGGTCGGCGATCCGCTCAGACAGCGCCAGCTGATCGGCCGGCCGTTCCGCCACGGCTCGAAGCGCTTCAAGAGCTTCCTGGTAGAGCCGGATCGCGTCCTCATTGGCATAGATCATGCGGGCGCGATCGCCGGCCCGCGCAAGATAATGGGCGCCTTTGGCGCGGTTGCTGCTGCGCCCGAAATGGTAACCGAGCAAGGTCAGATCCTCGAGCCGCTCTGGGTCGCTGCCGGCGATGCCCTCGAAGGCTTGACCGACGCGGCCGTGCATCTCGATTCGCTCTTTCAGAAGCAAGTTGCGATAGATCACGTCGTGGACCAGGAATTGGCGGAACTGGTAGGCCTGCGTGGCAAACGCGCCAGCGCCTGCTACCTCCTCGACGATCTCGGCATCGCACAAAAGCTCCAGCCCCGCCTCGAGCTTGGCCGGTTCCGTGGCGACAGCGGCCAGCAGCGCGACGTCGAACCTTGGGCCAATGACTGCCGCGTCCTGCGCCAACCGGCGAACGTTGGGAGGGAGGCGGTCAAGCCGGCCGAGTAGCATCGCTTCGAGGCTCGGTGGAACCTCGGGCATGTCGAGGCCCGGCTTGGCGCGCCAACCTTGCTGGGTGCGGGTGAGCTGGCCCTCCTCGATCAGGCCGCGCACGATTTCCTCGGCAAACAGCGGATTGCCGTCGGCCTGAACGGCAATTGTTTGACCGATATGCGGCGCAAGCTCGTCCCAGCCGACGCCGAAATAGGCGCTGAGCAAGGCGCCGATGTCGGCCCGACCAAGAGGCGGCAAACGCAGCGTGGTGTGACCGATCCTAGCAGCATCGAGGGCATCGGCTTGCTGTGTCGGCCGACAGGTCAGCAACAGCATCATTCGCTGGCCTTCGAGCCGATCGATCACGAATCGCAAGGCTTCGAGCGAGACAGCATCGGACCAGTGCAGGTCCTCCAAGACGATGAGCATCGGGGCCAGCGCCAGACGCCGTTCGATGATAGTACGGATGGCATGCAGGATATGTCGGCGTCGCTGCTCCGGCTCGACATGTCGAAGTGCCGCCTCGGCGTCGGGCAGGCCGAGCACGTGACCGAGAAGCGGCATCAGCCGCGCCGCCTCCTGACTGGGTACGGCAAGCTCCTCCAACAGCGCGGCGAGTTTGCTGCGCACCACATCGAGAGCGTCTGAAGGTTGGATTGCGCCGGCGCTTCTGACGACTGCGCCTAGGACGCCGTAGGATTGCTGTGCGAGCGGCGAGCAGGTCGTCTGGCGCACGGCGAGGCCTGCAAAGCGCGGATCGTCGGCGACGCGCGACAGAAATTCAGTGACGAGGCGGCTCTTGCCGACACCCGCTTCGCCGACGATGCGGACCAATTGCGCCGAGCCTGCCCCGGCGAGCTCGAGCGCAGTCATCAGCCGTGCCAGTTCAACGTCTCGGCCGATCATCGGCGAGCCGACGCCCAACGTCTCCAGTCCGCGCGCCGGGCGCGGCTCCGCCAGTGCCTCGACCAGGCGATGCACGGCAACCGTTCCCGACTTGCCGCGCAGGGTGACGTCGCCCAGTGACTCATAGCCGAACGCATTGCGCGTCAGCCGCCAGGTAAGCGGGCCGACCAGGACTTCGTCTGGGGCTGCCATCGACTGTAGCCGCTGGGCGATGTTCACTGTGTCGCCGGTGACCGAATAGGATTTAGCGGCACCGACGCCGAAGCCGCCGGTGACCACCGGCCCGGTGTTCACCCCGATGTGCAGCGACAGCGGTCTGTCGAGCTGCACGGGCACGCGGTGGCCGAGCTCGACCGCCTTGCTCCGCATTTGCAGCGCGGCCGAAAGTGCGCGTTCGGCATCGTCCTCGTGCGCCACCGGCGCGCCGAATAGGGCCAGGAGAGCGTCGCCCAGGAACTTGTCGACATAGCCGCCACAGGCTTCGACCGTCTCGGTCAGCATTTCGAACAGCTGGTTTTGCACGCCACGCATGATCTCCGGGTCGAGCCGCTCGCTGAGCGCGGTGAAGCCGCTCAAGTCGGCAAACACCACGGTGACTGTGCGGCGGTCCGCGTCGGTTCGGCCAGCCGCCGGATCGCTTGGCTGGGCAGCCGCCGGTAGGGGCGGTGCGGCAGCCAAGGAGGTGCCACAGCGTGGGCAAAATGAAAAGGTCGGCTCACACGCCGATCCGCAGCTGTGGCACAGCTTCGGCTGCTTCGCCCCACAGGCGGGGCAGAAGGCAAAGCCGCTTTGAACTTCAAAGCCGCATCCAGCGCAATTCATCCGCGGACCCTCGGGCAGACAATGCCGCCACAAAAGGCGGGTGAGCAAGCGCCACAAAGGCGCAGGTCCATTGCTAGGACTTAAGCGTTGTTCTGATCGCCGTCAGGATCGCGTCGGTGGTCGGGAATTTGCCAACGCCCGCCAGGCCTTCGGCTGCACATTCGATGTTGGTCCAGCGCACGACCCCATCTCTGTCGATGAGAAACTGGCCTTTGAGCTGCGGCCATTGTCGTTCCATGTCGGCGTGATCGGCGTCGGTCTCTCGATAACCGTCTAGCCGGGCCGCGGCCGCCGCCGCTTGCGGTATGGGCAACGGCTCAGGCAGCATCCCGTCCGGATTGATACGAGTCGCTTCCATCTCGCCCAGGAGTTGCGGCGTGGAGACGGGCTTGGGCACGCCATAGGCGTGGTGCGTGGACAGCTTCGGGTCTGCCGCCACGCGCAGGCCACTTGGCCGGAATCTGAAATAGAGACGGGCATTCTCCGGCGACGTGGCAACCACACACAGCGTCTCCACACCCGATTTCTTGAGCTCCGGTTCGGTCAGACCAAGCTGGGCAATGGCACGCCGGCAGAATGGACACCATAGCCCGACAAACAAAGCCAGAAATAGCGGCGTTTGACCTTGGTAGTCGGCGAGCGAGACCGAACCGCTGCCATCGGCCATCGTCAGGTTGAAGTCCGGCGCTGTCTGGCCCGGGCGGATCGCCGACGCAAACGCAGGTGCCGTCATGAGAACGAACCTCCGATCCGGCCGATTTCGCCACGAACGTCCCAGGTGGGCAGAACAATCATGCCGACACTATACTTTAACTGCGGGGTACCGCACTCGCAAATCTTCACAAAGGCGTGCATATCGCCTTTACCATTGCACGCAGATAATCGAGGCTTCTATCTGAGATTGATCGATCATTTAATCAGTGGTTGGCAATACGTTGCCTCTGCTTTTAGATGCGCTCGAGTTCAACGGTCGCCGGGCGAACGGCTGCCTTGAGTCGCGCTTTCGCTTTGAGCAGCGACGCGTGGCCACATAAATAGCCAGTTAGAGAATTCAACCCTTAGAGTTTGATGATGCTGCTAGTCATCACGAAGGCGTAGTTTTACCTGCCGCTTCAGTCGAACAAAATAGCGTAGATCGGGCAGCGCGAATTCGGTCAAAGTTCGGGCACTTACTGTTCAATTCGGGACGCTGCCGACATCACCTCCTCTGCAGTTGGGGCACCGAACAAGTAGCGGCCCCCCTCGATAACCTCGGTGAAGGTCCAACGGACAACGCCATCGCGGTCGAGCAGAAATTGGCCGATGAGCTGCCCCATGCCGGTGGCCATCATCTGCTGATCGACTTCAGTGATATCGTAAGCGTCTTTTTTGTTCAGATATTCGAGCGCAGCAAATGGATCCATTGGCTCGGGCATATCGTCCGGCAGGTTGACCCGCATCGACTTCGCGTCCCTGATCGCAACCTTCTGTGGCCAGGCGGTTTCATCCTCGGTGAACTGCATGGTCGGCAATCCAAAGGCGCGGTGCGAGGTGCGCTCCGGATCGGCGGCAGCGAGCAACCCCGGCATTGGGTGATAGCGAAAATAAAGGCGAGCCCGCTCAATGGGCGTGCTCACAACGGTTAGGCTTTCGATTCCCTTCTCTTGGAGTGATGGAGTGAGGTGCGAGAGCGCCACGATGTGACGTCTGCAAAATGGGCAATGCAGGCCTCGATATAGTCCGACCAGCAGCGGTTTCTCCCCACGAAAATCGTCGATAGCGACCTTGCCCTCGCGGGTGACCGCATCGAGCACGAAATTGGGCGCTCGTTCTCCCAGCTGAAGTGGGCCTAGGTCGACACGATCTGACATTGCTGATCTCCTCCCTGTCAGTCCAGTAACGGTAGCGCGAAGGGTGGACTTGGCCAATCGTGCTCGGTCAATCTATCCGCTTATACGTTTGCCCGCTCGAATTGGAAAAGATGCGAGGCCGAACTCAACCATCATTGTAGTAGCAAGAGAACTGCCGCTAGCCTCTCGGAGGGGACCACAAGCTACCTCGTTGAGGCGCACGAGTCCAATGCCCTGAGCGCATCTGGAGAGCTTCTGTCGCGTGTAGGATGGAGATCGCTGCCCGCTGAGGGCCGTGTACGCGACGAGCTGCCCGCTGACGACTACAACGCTGACTGTTCGCACATCGTGCTCTAAGAGGCCATCGGCGCGAGGCGGACTCGCTCAGCAGGCCGAGTCACTTCGCGAAATGCGCGCAGGCCAGCGGCCGGCATCGGCCCACTCGACCTTGCCTTGCAGCAGGAGGCACTCCTCGCTCCCCCGCCGCCATAGCGGCTCGAGTTCGCCGATCTTGACCTCGGCCTCGGTCATCCTTCCTCCCGCTATTCCCGGACGCTGGCGTGGCGCAGCATCTCCTCGCACTCAGGAACACGGAGGCCATCAGGCCGCGCTTGACCCACTGTGCGCCCGAGGGCGTCTCTTCGCAGGGCCGGTGGGCGGGGCCTGCGCGTAGCCGGCGGTTAGTCTGATGATCGCAAAGACCAACGCCGATGCGAACCGCCGGTGGTGACGCGGTGGTGATCTACGCGATGGGCAAGTCGGCCCACCGAAAACAAGGGCGGCCTTAAGCCTCTGGTTTTCAGGAGAAATCTTGGTGCCGCTTGTCAGAGACTTCGAACTGACGACCTCATCAATACGAATGATAGTCTCGTTGATGAAGGCGAGATGATGTTCGCGCGGTACTGCATCGTTACGCTAACGGGCGATCGAAGCGAATATCGGTGACGTTCCCTTTGCAAAGGATGGCGACGCGCCGAGTGGCCGCAATCGAATAGCTGGTTCCGACATCGGGCATGTTGGCTCCGTGCCTGCGCTCGCTCAACTCATCAGCATTTTCAAATTAGCCTGCTCCTGGCATCTCACATACCCGGGCACACGTCCTGTCAGCGTAGTCATGGCTCTCTGCTGGCGATTGATGCCATCGCTCGAGCGCCAACGCGCGCAGATGCTCACGCTGGCGGGCGATGCCGGCCTCAAGCGCCGCTAAAAGGCGCGCGTCGGCAATCAGCGGCCGCCAGGGAAACGGCAACGGCTGCCGGGAGGCTCCTCGGCTGCCTGGAAGGGGGCAGGCGGAACTGGAAGGGGGCTTAATCCCCAGACGGAAGTCGGAGCGTCCCTATTCCGGGTCATTGTCCAGGTCCTCACCGAGGCTGCGCTTGGCATGGAAGACGTTGACCCCCATCCGGAACGGCCACAGTGGGCATGCGGTGGCGACGCATTTGCGGACCTCCGCCATGTTGCCGCCCGAGCAGTCGATGCATTTGGCACGGATCGCCTTGATCGGACTCTCGACGACCGGCTGGTAGTTGTCGTGCGGATTGGTGTGGTCGAAAACGCGCAGTTCACGCAGTTCGGCGGCCGGAATGACCCGCGGGTCACGGCCGACCAGATTGCCGCCATCATCGGCGTAGCGTGACACTTCGAGGAACGGGTTTTCCGATTGCTTGAGCGGCAACAGGGTCATAGCTGCACCTCCTGGGAGGCGAGCCACGTCTCCAGGGTGACGCGTCGGTAGCCGACTCTTCGCTTGCCGATCTGCACCCATGGCGGTCCCGTCCGGTCATGACGCCAGCGCAGCAGCGTGAACTTGGAGAGGTTGAGGAAGGTCGCTGCCTGCTCCTCGGTCAGCAGGCCGCTGTTGGGATCGGGCGGCGGCAGCGCGGCGGCCTCCGCCTTGTTGCGCACCTTGAGCGGTTGGGCGCGGCTGCCGCGGGGGCGCTCGCTAGAATTGGAGGGCGGATCAGCCGGGGCGGCTGAGGCGGCGGAGGATGGAGGATTGGCAGGCGGATTGGTCTTGGCCATGGCAGAGCGGTCCCGGAAAAACACGAGCTGAAGGAGCTTGGTCTTTCAGGCCAGAAAGCGGGGTGCGGGTTTCAAACCGGTCCGTGTAGCCTGCTGGGACGCTTTCCCCCCGATCGGGCGACGACAGCGAAGGTCGTCGGTGGCGATCGGAGCGTACTTTGGCCGTCGACAGGGGTAGGGGATTGGAAGTGGTTAAGTCAACTACAGCTTTGGATGAAGCGGGCTCTTGTGGGTCAGCAAGCTCCCTTAGAATTTTATGGGAGTCAGAGGCAACGTAATGCCGCTGACTGTGGGCTGACTAAATCGTGCTGACTAAAATACGGGTGCGGGCAATATACAATTAAGTTCGGGATTTCAGGAACTTAATGGTCGGAGCGGCGGGATTCGAACCCACGACCCCTTGACCCCCAGTCAAGTGCGCTACCGGGCTGCGCTACGCTCCGAACCGGCGCATGCCCTACAGGCTCTGTGCCCGGCGTGCAAGGGGAAAGCGCGGGTGCGCCGCGCTTGGCCGGGCAACGCGCCCCGCTTGACCGGCCGGTAGAGCCCGCGAAGCATTGCCGGACGCCGCCGCCCAAGGGCAGCAGGGCATATTAGCGAGGAGATATACATCTGGCCGAGGCCCGACTATTGTGCCGGGCCGGTGCAATCCCGGTTTCCGCGTGGCCATGCCGTTCCTGAACTATTCGGACTTCGCAACGTTTTCCGGACACGGCTATCTGCTGATCGGCGGCTTGATCCTGGTCGGCGCGGGACTGCTGATCATCTCGCTGATCTTCAACCTGCGAGTCGCCCAGAGCGTGCGCTTCGACGTGCGCCACCGCGAGAAGCTGCACGAATATTACCGCAACACGTTCTCGCAGCTCGGCGTCATCCTGATCGGCATCGGCGTCTCCCTGTTCATCTTCTTCTTCCAGCAAAACTATCAGGACAACCGCCGGCGCGAGAACGAGCTGCAGCAGGTGTTGGCGCGCATGGCGGTGCGGGTGGCGCGTGCGGCGGTCGCGGCCGAAAGCCTCGGCGGCTTCGACACGCTGCTCGACGCCGGCGGCGCCTATATCCGGCCGGAAGACGGCGGCGCCAACCCGGCGGTGACGGCCGAGGGAGCCGCGCTGGCCAAGCAGCTGGACGAGGTGCTGATCCTCGAGCGCGACGTCGACATGCGCACCTTCGCCATTCTCGAACCGTCTGCCGATCTGGAGACCTCGCCGGTCTCCAACGAGCTCAATTCGGCGCTGTGGTTCAACATCGTCCGCGACGAGAGCGACATCAAATATGCGGCCGAGCAGCTCACCCAAGACTTCGGCGATCTCCACCGCGTGCTCGGTGCCGCGCCGGCGGCCGCTGCGGTCGGCGACCCGCAGCTCGGGCCGAAGGTCAAGCAGGAGCTGCTCGACATTCTGTGGGACGCCGACCTGCTGCGGGCGCGGGCCCGCCGGCTGCTCGCCCGCGCCTGCTGGCTGTTCAGCGCCGGACGTGGCTTCGTCGGGTTGAAGCCCGATGCAGCGATCGAGGCGGAGCCGAAGTCGCATCAGCAATGGCTCGAGGGGATGAAGGGACGGCTGTCGGGCCTGCGTTCGGGCAATGCCAGCTGCTACGAGCTGCTCGGCGCCGGCGGCGCGGAGGAGAGCTGACCGGCTGGCCGGATCAGCTCACCATTTGATGCTGACGCCCAGATTGCCTTCGAAGATGCGGTCATCCTCGCCGCTCGCCGCGGTGGTGTAGTCGGCCGACGCATAGAGGCTGACGGCGGAGGTGATGTCTGCGACCAGCCCGCCGCCGAAGCCGAACGCCGTCCCCTCGCGATCGGTGACGATCGGGAAGCCGTTGAAGGCGACGGTGTCGGAGCCGCCGAACTCGTGCCAGAGATCGGCCTTGAGATAGGGCCGCAGCCGGGTCCGGCCGAGTTCGAACTTGCCGGCGAGACGCAAGCCGACACGTCCGGTCGTGCCGTCGTCGGCGTCATAGGCGATATCGCCGAACAGGTCGGTCCGATCGTCGAGCGAGACGCGATGCCAGATCAGCTGCGCCTGCGGCTCCAGCGACCAGGCCGGGGTGAGCGGGATGGGGTAGCCGCCCTCCAGCGAGAGCGCCACACCGGTGCCGTCGGTGTCGATGCCGAGGCCGCGGTCGGAACTGGCGTCACCGCCGAACCAGGTCGCCATCGCCACGCCGTCGAGATACCAGCCCTGCGGGCCGACATGGGTCCAGGTGGCGCCGACGCTGGTGCTATTGAGATCGCTGTGGCCGACCAAAAGATCGTTCCAGCCGACCGCTTGGCCGCTGACCTCGCCGCTCATGCTGGCATAGGCGACGAACAGGCCAAATCGGTCCTGGTGCCCGGACGCGGACTCCCAGCCGAACAGATCGGTGCCCGCCTGCAGCCCCCAGAGCGAGCCGTCGAAGGACGGATCGACATCGCCCTCCCAGCCGAGCTTGTCGTCCTGGCCGAAGACACGGCCCCACGAGGCCGGCAGGAGCCCGCCGCCGGCGAGCAGGCTCTGATCGCCGCGGCGCTCGTGGAAAGTGCCGAGCGTCGAGGTGAGGAGGTGATGGGCGAGCGGCGGCACCACCGCGTAGAGCGGCACTTCGGGACGGTAGAGCGGCACGGGTTCGTCCGAAACCACCGGCGTCGCGCCCGGATTGGGCGGGGCAATGCCCGGTCCGGGCGGCAGGATGCGTGAGCCTGAGCCGGCAACCGGCGCCACCCCGGCCGGCGGCAGCGTTGAGCGCAGATACCAGCTGTCGCCGGCACCCGCGGCATCGCCGCGGAACAGGAAATACTCGAAGGCGCCGGCCGAGGCCGATCCGGCAAGGCCGAAGGCCGTGGGTGCGGTGGTGGCGCCGTTGGCCGCCTCGACCACCAGAATGCCGTCGCCGAGGGTCGGCGCGCCGGCGCCGCCGACATTGGCCACGGCGATGGCGGTAAATCCGGAGGCGCTGGCTCCGGCGCCGGTCACGACGAGCCGGTCGGACGGCGCGCCGTCGACGGCGAGCTGCGCTTGCAGCAACAGCAGTCCGTTCCGGCCGATATAGTTGCCGCTCACGGTGAAGCTGTCGGCCGGGATGCCGCCGGTCCTGGTCAGATCGATCGTGCCGGCATTGACCAGATTGGCGAGCTGGCCGGCGGTGAAGGGCGCCACGCCGCCGGCGGTGCCGAAGCCGATCAGCGTGCTGCTCGCATCGACGTTGAGCGTGCCGGTGCCGGTGCCCGGATCGCCCAGCACAAGCACTCCGTCGAAGCCCAATATCGAGCCGTTGACGGCGTTCACGGACTCCCAGCTCTGGAAGCGCGCGATGCCGTTGCTGAGGACATTGGAAAGGGTGAGGGCATCCGTGCCGAGACCGCCGGTCACGGCGTCGGTGCCGCTGAGGTTTGCGGGGGTGAGATTGGTGAGGGTCGCGATATCGTTGTCGGGGCCGAGATCGACGGTGCCGCCCACGGTGCCGCCGTCGTGCCAGTTGAAAGTGTCTGCGCCGAAGCTCAGCAGCGCGCTGCCGACGAGGGTGCCGCCGCCGATGGTGACGCTGTCGGTGCCGCCGCTGACGCTGATACTGCCGCCGATGAAGGCGGTGTTGGACAGGGTGATGGTGTCGTTGCCGAAGCCGGTGACCAGATTGCGCTCGATGATGCCGCCCGACATGTCGAAGACGTTGTTGTCGAGCTTCATGTCGACGAGTCCGATGCGCCCGCCGGTCATGACGGCACGGTCGCCGTCTTCGAAGAAGTCGACGATCTGGCCGCTGGTCATGGTGAATGTGTCGATGTTGTCGCCCTAGCTGAGCGACTGGATGCTGCCGCCGCTCATCCGGAAATCGTCGGTGCCGTTGCCCTGCTGGATCGTGCCGTTGACGATGCCGCCGCTGATCACGTAGCTGTCCGCGCCGTCGCCTTGGTTGACCGCGCCGACAATACGGCCGGACTGTTGGACGATGCTGTCGGTGCCGTTGCCGAAGGTGACGTTGCCGCCGATCACGCCGGTGCCGCCGGCCGGGAAGGTCAAGGTGTTGTTGCCGCCGGTGTCGGTGAGACCGGGGGCGCTGTTGCTGCTGCAGACGAAATTATCGTTTCCCGGGCCTGGGAAAAACAGGCATTGGGCCGACGCCGGACCGGCGAGAAAGACCGGAGGAAGGGAGCCAAGCAGCGCCCAGCGCATACCAGGCCGACGGCCGCGGCTCGGCTCGGCAGGGCGTCTGAGAAGTGGGTGAAACGGCAATCGCGGCAGCGCGGAGCGTCGCATGGGAGCCCTGAAGTTGCAGGCGACGCCAGCTGTGCGTCATCTGTGTGCAATCCCGGCCCGGGCGGAATAAGGCACAGGCGCCACCGTTCATCAAATCGCGAATTCGTGATCCGCGTTCCCTTTTGGGAAAATAAGAACTGAAATTTGAAGGAGTTAACCTTCCAGGGCAACAAAACTTGTTAAATGGGTTCTGCCACACATGTGGCAGATTGGCCACAATTCAGCCCGTCAGGGTTGCAGCCGGGCCTGTCAGCCGCGAGCCCGCCGCCGATCGCGCCGGCTGCTGCTGCCTTCTTCGGCGGCGCCGCTTTGCGCGGCCTGCTTGTTGCGCAGCGGACCGATCCGCTCGACCACCGTCGCCACCGTCGGCCGTGTCGATCTGACATGGCTGTCCAACGCCTCGCGCATCGCCTTAAGGTGCGCGAAGGAGGTGCCGCAGCAGCCGCCGATGATCTTTGCGCCGCTGTCGATCGCCAGCCGGGCATAGTCGGCCATCAGCGCGGGCGTTCCGGAATAATGAATCTCGGAGCCGCGGAACTCCGGAATGCCGCAATTGCCCTTGACGATGACGGTCGCCTCGGGCCGCGCTTCGGTCATATCCAGCAGGGACGAAAGGATGTCGGCGGCGCCGACGCCGCAATTGGCCCCGACCGCCATCGGCGGCACGCCGAGCCCGTCGGCGACCTCGTGGATTTGCTTCGGCGGCAGCCCCATCATTGTGCGTCCGGCGGTGTCGAACGAACCGGTATAGGTGTAGGGCAGGCCGACGCGGATGGCCGCCTCGGCGGCAGCGCGGATCTCGTCCGGCGCCGACATGGTCTCGATCCAGGCGATCTCGGCCCCGCCGGCCTTCAGCCCGGCGATCTGCTCGGCGAAGGCATCGACCGCCTCGTCATAGGTCAAGGCGCCGAGCGGCACCAGAAGCTCGCCGGTCGGCCCGACCGAGCCGGCGACGATGACCTGGCGGGGCGTGGCATCGGCCACCTTGCGGGCGATCTCGGCGGCGCGCCGGTTGAGGCTGTGCACCCGGTCCTGGGCGTGGTGGAGCTTGAGCCGGTGGCGGGTGCCGCCGAAGGAATTGGTGAGGATAATGTCGGCGCCGGCATCGACAAAGCCCTGGTGGAGGGCCTCGATCTTCTCGGGCGCGGTCTCGTTCCAGAGTTCCGGCGCCTCGCCGGCCTCCAGGCCCATGGCAAACAGGTTGGTGCCCGTGGCGCCGTCGGCCAGCAGCACGCCCTTCTCTTCGATCAGACGCTGGAGCGGGTGCGCGGTCATGGATTGTCGGCCTTCGGTGTTGGGAAAAAGTGAATAACGATATAAAGAAGTCTTTATGTCTAGTCAATCGTCGAGGATGTCAGATCGGGGGAAAATTGGCCTCCGCCAGGGTGCGGGCGAAGCCGGCGCTCTCATGCGCGTTGATTTCGGCGGCGCGGATCAGGTTGTCGAAGTGCCGGGTCAGCGAACGCACCGGCTGGGTGGCGTTGAGCACCAGATACATGTCGCCGGCATAGATCGCGGCGCGGATTGAGCCGAAGATCGTGTAGGGGACCGAATAGCGCATCCGCCCGTCATAGAGGAACAGCCGGAAGGTCGGGTAAAGGTCGTCGAGCAGGTGCGCCATGTGGGCGAGTTGCTGACGCCGCGCGGTCTCGGGAAAGCCGCTCCAGACGCCGAGGCCGCGGGCGAAGATTTCCAGGGTGTGACGCGGCATGCACACCTCCATGTCGGTCTCCGGACGGCGATTGTAGTCGATGCGGTACTGCGTCTCGTCGGCCTGCGCCTCGCGGCTGCGGTTGGAGATGTCCGATTCGTAGTCGATCAGTTCGTTGGTGCGCAGCAGGTCGGGGATACCGGCCGGCACATAGCGGATTTTCGTGCCTGCCGCCTCGGCGTGCCAGCGGGCGAGCAGCGTGCGGCCGAAGCCGCCCGAGCCTTCCTCGATCTCGAAGCTTGCGCGGATCTCGCCGGTCAGGCCCTCGTCCTGGCTGAGGCCGAGCAGCCAGTCGAGCGACACCTTCTGCTCGGCCGCGATGTTGAGCAGCGTTTCTGCCCTGGGCAGCCGGGTGGACGCCCCGGCGAGCAGCTGCGACAGCGCCGACCGATCGATGCCCACAGCTGCGGCGAAAGCCGATTGGTTGAGGCCGGAACGGACCAAAATGAGCCGCAGCCGATCGCGGAACAGGGTCGAGAGATCGCGTTTGTCCATGCATGCCTCTGTCAGGAGCATGGCGGGCCCAGTTGGGAGGCCCGCTTTGAATCGGTTCGCCGGATCTGTGCAGCGCCGTCTAACTATCCCACCCAGCCTGGGGTTTTCCAGCCTCTTTGTTTACTTTCCGAAACAGATGAGGCGGAAGAGGCGCATGATCAACGCTTTATGCGCATTGCCTCATTGTGGGACAGCTTTGTTCCTGACACCATTCTGTCAGGAATCGGGGGGATTCCGGCGATTGTGGCGGTCGTTGAGGACATGGCTTTGATTGGGGCAAGGCGCCGTAGCGCGCCAAACATTGAGTGGCCGACGGTTCTGCTGATCATCGGCTGCTACGGGGCTTGGGCGGGTGCCGGACTGCTGCTCTGGCCAGCCTATCCGGCGACGGCGATTGCGGTGCTGATCGTCACTGTCGCATTGCAATCGTCGCTGGTTCACGAAGTGCTTCATGGTCATCCGACGCGCAACGCGCGGATCAATGAAGCCTTCGTCTTCTTACCTATCGGTGTCGTTTGGCCCTACCGACGGTTCAAGTCGATCCATCTGAGGCACCATGCCGACGAACGCTTGACCGATCCGCTTGACGATCCGGAGAGCTACTACCAGGCGCTCTGGCAGCACCGGAAGCTGCCCGCCGCGATGCAGTTGCTGCTGCGGCTGAACAACACCATGGTCGGCCGGTTCGTGCTTGGCCCATGGCTCGCGGTCGCCGGGTTTGTCCTCGACGACGTCAAGCAGATGCGGGCCGGCAGCCGCCCGATTCGCACGGCCTGGGCCGTGCATGCGGCAGGGCTCGCCATTGTTCTGCCGATCGTCGCCTACGGCTTCGGCATGCCGCTATGGCTCTACATCTTGGGCCCGGTTTGGTTCGGGCAGTCGCTGATCGCCATCCGCACCTTCGCCGAGCACCAATGGTCGGAGAATCCGGAAGGCCGCACGATCATCGTCGAGCGCTCGCCGCTGTCGCTGCTGTTCCTCAACAACAACCTGCACTATGTCCACCACAAGATGCCGACCGCTGCCTGGTATCGGTTGCCCGCGCTGTTTCGCGAAAAGCGGGAGGAGTGGCTCAGGCTCAACAACGGCTATGTCTATCCCAATTACTGGGCGTTGCTGAAGCGCTTCGCCTTCCGCATCAAGGAACCGGTGGTGCATCCGGTGCTGCGGCGCGCCCCTGAAGCCGGTCGCGCCTTTCGCCCGCGGGTCCATGGCCGCGCCTCGACCTACGGCGCCGGCAGCGTGCCGGTCCCCGCCGAGCCGTCGAAAGAGTGAGCCCGACATCTTGCCTGCCGGTTTGAACGGCGGCAAAGCTCGCCGACATGACTCCGATTGCCGCCTTGCCGATGTATGACTGGCCCGAGGCCGTGGCCGAGACCGAGGCCGAGTGGGCCGAGCTCCGGGCTGCGCTTGCGGCGGGCGGCGTGGATGCGCCGGCGGTCCTCACCCGCCGCAATGGCGACCTGCCGGCCGTCCCGGGGGAATCGTCGACGCCGCCGGCGCTGTGCTCGCCCCTGATCCTGGACGCCTGCCGCCGGACGAGCTCGACCTGCCGACGCTCTGGCGCCATCCCGCGCTTCTGTTCGCGCAGAGCTGTTGGGGACCGCTCGAATACGGGCTTGGCGATGCCGTCGAGGTGATCGGGCAGCCGAACTACGACCGCTTTGAAGGCGGCCGGGGGCCGTTTTATTCCAGCGCCTTGGTAATGCGGCGGCAAGGCCGGACCAGTTCGGCGCGCGGCATCGCCGCGCCGCCCGACGGACGGGCGGCGATCCCGCTGGCAGGGCTGGAAGGCGTTCGCCTGGCCTACAACAGTCGCGACTCGATGTCCGGCTTCCTGGCGCTGTCGCGCGATCTAGCTGCCCGCGGCGGCAGCCTCGATGTGTTTGCGCGACGGCTCGAATGCGGCTCGCATCGCGGCTCGCTGCGCGCGGTCGCCGACGGCCGCGCCGACCTCGCCGCCATCGACTGCCGCAGCTGGGCGTTGGCGCAGCGCTTCGAAGACGCCGCCGCTTCGCTCACGGTGGTCGGCTGGACCGCGCTGCGCCCGGGCTTGCCCTATATCACCGGGCGTCGCACGGCTCCCGCGATGGTCGTGGCTATGCGTTCGGCATTGGCGGAGCTGGCGCAGCGCGCGATTCAGCCACCGAGCAGGCGCCGGTCCAGCGGGTAGCGCGACAGCTGCCGGTGACCGCTTTCCGTGATCAGCACCTGCTCCTCAAGCTTGACCCCCTCGCGGCCGCCGAGGCGCCCGATATAGCTTTCCGCGCAGACCACCATGCCCGGCTCGAGCACGCCGTCGGGCGTGTCCTCGGTCCAGTCGGCGTGGTGCGGCAAGGTCGGGTATTCATCGGCAAGGCCGACGCCGTGGAAGAGCACGCCATAGCGGGCGGGGAAGCAATCCGGCG
The DNA here is from genome assembly GCA_963791325.1 of uncultured Alphaproteobacteria bacterium. Lineage (GTDB taxonomy): Bacteria > Pseudomonadota > Alphaproteobacteria > Rhizobiales > Rhizobiaceae > JBEVJK01. The sequence goes on from CAWBRU010000018.1 coordinate 23,372, forward strand.
GCGGGTTCCTGGCCCGTTCGGAGAGTTCGCGGAAACCCGTTCCGGGGCCAAGCAGTGCGACGTTTGCAGCGATCTGGTCGGCCGCGATCCGGTAGAGCTCGCCTTGCTCGGGCAGGGGGGATCCGTCGCCGGCGAGCCAGGTCCGCGACAGGTCGGCACAGAAACCGTAGGGGCCGATCAGGTCGGTGTCGAAGGCGACGAGGTCGCCAGCCTCGATGGTTCGCGCCGAGCACTCCTGAAACCACGGATTGGTGCGCGGTCCAGAGGCCAGGAGCCGCGTCTCGATCCACTCGCCGCCGCGCGCGATGTTGCCGCGATGCAGCTCCGCCCATAGCGCGTTCTCGGTGATGCCGGGCCCCAGCGCGGCCTCCATCTCCGCCATGGCGGCCTCGCATGCGGCGATCGACCGGCGCATGCAGAGGATCTCGTCGGGCGATTTGATCAGCCGCGCCTCTTCCATGACCGCTTCGCCGTCGGCAACGCCGATGCCCTCGGCAGCAAGCGCGCCGACCCCAGCGGGATCGAGATGATCGACCGCCAGCCGCCGGTTGCCGCCGCCCGCCGAGCGGACGAGATCGGCGATCTCGCCGGCCCAGCGCTGTGCTCGCCTGCCCGACAGGTCGCCGCCATAGAGATAGAGGAAGGACGTCGCCGGCCTGACCTCGTCGACCATGCCGGCGTGGTCCGAGAGGTGCTCGCAGGAAAAATAGTCGAACAGCACGACCGGCCCTTGGGTCGCGACGAAGCAGTGCCGGGTGGCATTGTGGGCGACCCAGAGCTGCATGTTGGTGCTGTCGGTGGCGTAGCGGATGTTGATCGGATCGTAGAGCAGTACGCCGGCCAGATCGCGCCGGGCAAGCTCGGCGCGGATCCGGTTCAGCCGGTAGGCCCGCATCGCCGCAAGATCGGGCGCGCCGATGCCGGCTGCACGCCATTCCCCCTCGGCAAGCTCGCCATAGCCGAGCGCGTGCTGGTTAAGCGCCGCGGCCTTGCGCCGCGCCGCCTGCCGCAAGTCGACTGCGTCGGCCGGATCGAACGGCATGATCTTGCGGCCGCGGCCGGAATGATCCGGGGGCATCGGTGAGCCCGTCAGCCGCCGTCAGCCGCGCATCCGCTCGCCGGCCGGGTCGAACAGCGGCTCCTTGACGATGCGCGCGGGCTGCCGCCGGCCGAGGATCTCGATCTCGAACAGACCGGCCGAATCGTCGTCGGCCAGAGCGGCCGGCACATAGCCTTGCGCCATCGACTGCCGGACATAATGCGCATAGCCGCCCGAGGTCACCCAGCCGACCACCCGCCAGGGACCGTCGACGATGCCATGGATCGTGCCGGCATCGCTGCTCGGGGATTTCTCCAGTGCCTTGCCGGTCGCGTCGAAGCGCGGCGCGCCGTAGCCATGCGGTGGCTCGACGCTGCCGAAATCCCGATCCACCTTGGCCCATACCGGTTCGTCGCCCATCACGTCGGCATCGGCGGCATCGACGACGAACGACACGCGCCGCAATTTCGGACCCTCGGCCCGTTCGCGCGCTGCCGCTTCGCGGCCGATGAAATCGTTCTTTTCCATCCGCACGAAACGATCGAGCGATCCTTCATAGGGCCCATAGATCGGCCGCAGCTCGCGGAACCAGGTGGGGAAGTTCTTTTCCAGCCGCATCGACAGCAGCGCCCGCATGCCGAAATCGACGATGCCGAATTCTTCGCCGGCCGCCTTGATCGCTTGGTAGACCAGCCGCTGATAGGCCGGCGCCATCCAGATCTCGTAGCCGAGGTCGCCCGTGTAGCTGATGCGGTTGACCATGGCCGGGGCGCCGCCCACCGCCATCTCGCGGAAGTCCATGAAGCGGAAGGCGGCGGTCGAGACGTCCTCGTCGACCAGCTTGGCCAGAACGGCCTGCGCCTTGGGGCCGGCGATCGACAGGCCGACCAGCGTCTGGTCGTAGCGGTGAAGCGTCACCGAGCCGTCCTGCGGCAAATGGCGCTCGAACCAGCGCATGTGATACTTTTGCGCGGCCGACGAGCCGAAGATCAGGAACCGCTCGGGGCCGGCCTTGGCGATGGTGAAATCGCCGATCAGCTTGCCGAACTCGTTGAGCATCGGCGTTAGCACGAGGCGGCCGATCTTGGGCATGCGGTTGGTCATCAAGCGGTTGAGGAAATCCTCCGAACCTGGCCCGGCAACTTGATATTTGGCAAAGTTGGCAATCTCGGTGACGCCGACCAATTCGCGGGTCGCGCGGACCTCGCGGCCGACATGCTCGAAATCGTTCGAGCGGTGGAAGGAGACGACGTCCTTGGCCGGGGTGCCCTGCGGCGCGAACCAGAGCGGCGTCTCCAGGCCCCAGCTGTCGCCCATCACGGCATTCCGGGCGACCATGGTGTCGTAGAGCGGCGTGGTCTGAGCCGGGCGCGCGGCGGGCAGCTCCTCGTTGGGGAAGCGGATCGAGAAGCGGCGCGAATAGTTCTCGCGCACCTTGGCGTTGGTGTAGCGCAGGCTTGCCCACTCGCCGAAGCGGGCGACGTCCATGCCCCACACGTCGAAGCCGGGGTCGCCATCGACCATCCAGTTGGACAGCGCCAGGCCGACGCCGCCGCCCTGGCTGAAGCCGGCCATCACCGCGCAGGCGCACCAGAAATTGGTCAGCCCCTGGACCGGCCCGACCAGCGGGTTGCCGTCGGGCGCGAAGGTGAACGGCCCGTTGATCACCTGCTTGATGCCGGCCTTCTCGATTCCGGGGAAATGGCGAAAGCCGACCTCGAGCGACGGCGCGATCCGGTCGATGTCGGGCGGCAGCAGCTCGTGGCCGAAGCTCCACGGGGTCGTCAGCGGCGACCAGGGCGTCGCCTTTTTCTCATAGGTGCCGAGCAGGATGCCGTTGCGCTCCTGCCGGGTGTAGATCTCGCCCTTGAAATCGATGACGCCGATCATCTCGCGGCCGGTGTCGCGATTGAAGGCCTCGACCTCGGGCATCGGCTCGGTCAGCAGATACATGTGCTCCATGGCGAGCAGCGGCAGCTCGAGCCCGACCATGCGGCCGACCTCGCGCGCCCACAGCCCGCCGCAATTGACGACATGCTCGGCTTTGACGGTGCCTTTTTCGGTGACCACGTCCCAGGTGCCGTCGGCGGCCTGGGTGAGCTCGACCACGCGGTTCCTGAGCACGATCTCGGCGCCGAGCTTGCGGGCCGCCTTGGCGTAGGCATGGGTGGTGCCGGACGGATCGAGGTGGCCCTCGACGGGATCCCACATCGCGCCGACGAAGTGGCTGTCATCCATCAGCGGGAACATCGCCTTGGCCTCGGAGGGCGTGATCAGCTCGGTCTCCATGCCGAGATAGCGGCCCTTGGCGTGGGACAGGCGCAGGAAATCCATGCGCTCCGGCGTGTCGGCCATCATCACGCCGCCGGTGAGATGAAGCCCGCAGGACTGGCCGGAAAGCTCTTCGATCTCGCGGTAGAGCTGGACGGTATAGGCCTGCAGCTTGGCAACGTTGGGGTCGCCGTTCAACGTATGGAAGCCGCCTGCGGCATGCCAGGAGGAGCCCGAGGTCAGCTCCGAGCGCTCGATCAGCAGGACGTCGGTCCAGCCGGCGCGCGCCAGGTGAAACAGCACCGAGCAGCCGACCACCCCACCCCCGATGACAACAGCTTTAGCATGCGATTTCATGATATTCAGCCTAGTTCTTCAAGCGTTAAACAACTTGTTGGCCGTTTCAAATTGCAGACGGGCGGCGATCAGCCGTCAAAAATCCGTCGGGGCGCCGCCTTCGGCGCGGCGCTTGGCGACAAAGGCATCGAGCTCCTCGCGGATCGACGGGTCCATCGGCGGCTCTTCGTAGGTGGCCAGCCGCTCCTTCCAGATCCGGTTGGCGCGCTCGATCGCAGTCGGGCTGCCCGCCTCGCTCCAGGTCTCGTAGTTGCGCCAGTCGGACAGGATCGGCGCATAGAAGGCCTGCTTGTAGCGGGACTGGGTGTGGCCGGTGCCGAAGAAATGACCGCCGGGGCCGACCTCGCGAATGGCGTCGACGGCGAGCGCATCGGCCGACAGGTCGAGCGGCGTCAGCAGCTCGGCCACCATCTGCAGCAGATCGATGTCGAGGATCGTCTTTTCGTACGAGCAGCGCAGCCCGCCTTCGAGCCAGCCGGCGCTGTGGAGGATGAAGTTGCCGCCGCCCTGGATCGCGCCCCACAGCGAAAATACGCTCTCATAGGCCGCCTGGGCGTCGACGGTGTTGGCGGCGCAGACATTGGAGGTGCGGTAGGGGATCTTGTAGCGCCGCGCCAGCTGTCCGCCGACCAGCTGCGCCTTCATGTATTCCGGCGTGCCGAACGCCGGCGCGCCGGACTTCATGTCGACATTGGAGGTGAAGCCGCCATAGCCGACCGGCGCGCCTTTCTTCACCATCTGCGTGAACGCCAGCCCGGCCAGCGCTTCGGCGTTCTGCTGGACGAGCGCACCGGCTATCGTCACCGGCGCCATCGCGCCGGAGAGCGTGAACGGGGTGACGATCACCACCTGGCCCATCGACGACATCTGGATGATGCCTTCGAGCATCGGCACATCCAGCTTGAGCGGCGAATTGGTGTTGATGATCGTGTAGACCGATGGCTCGGCCGCCAGCTGCTCGCGCGAGACGCCGCGGGCAATGCGGGTGATCTCGATGCCGTCGACGTTGCGCTCGCGCCCGAGCGAATAGATGTGGAACGCCTTGTCGGTCAGCGTCGCCAGGTCGCGGATGCACTCCAGATGGCGCACCGAGGGATGGATGTCGACCGGCTCGACCGGATAGCCTCCGGTCATGTTCAAGATGTTGTGCATCTGCGCCAGGCGCACGAAATTGCGGAAGTCGACTTGGTTGCCGGGCCGCCGGCCGCGGTCGATGTCGGAGCTGTTCGGCGCCGACCCCATTTGCGCAAAGATCAGGTTGTTGCCGCCGAAGCGCACGTTGTGGGCAGGGTTGCGCGCATGGAGGGTGAACTCCGGCGGCGCATGCGCGATCAGCTCGAGGATGGCATCGCTGTCGAAACGGACGCGCTCGCCGCCCTCCTGGACGTCGGCCCCCTGGGCCTTCATCAGCCGCCGCGCCTCGGGGTGAAGCACGTCGACGCCGATCTCGCGCAACACCCGCAAGGATGCCAGATGGATGGCCTCCACCTCATCCTCGGAGATCAGCCGCGTCGGTTCGAACGGGATCTTGAGCTGCCGGAACGGCGGCTGTTCGAAGGCCGCGGCGCCGGCGGCACGCTTACCGGCACGGCCGCCGCGCCGCGAGCGCTCGGCGGGCCCCGTCGGCTCGACGGGCTCGGTTGCAACGGTCATCAAATCCCTCGTGTCGACGACGCATTCGCCGCATAATGGCCCGCGGCCTCACCCGGCAGTGCGGAAGCGACGACCCGTTGCGCGAGGGAAGCGACATCGCTGAGACGGCATTCGATCGGGCCGAGAGAGCCGCCGCCCGCAATTGCCGGTTGCACTTGCTGAGGACGCCACTTTTCGGCTAGTCTCGGCAGATGGCGAAGTCCACCGCTCACCAGCCGTCCAATGCGCCGACCCCGTCGCGCCGGACCCGCCGCGCCGAGCTTCTCCGGCTCTGTGCCCGCATCGGCTATTCGCCGCCCCAGGACTGACGCCGACCGATCGGCTGTCGGCCGGTCCGGACAAGCCGCGCGACCAGCTGGGGAACCGTCATGAGCTATCAGAACTATTCGTCCAAGCAGCTGCAGGCGATCGACGCCGCACATCACCTGCATCCGTTTACCGATCACAAGGACCTGCGCGGCGCCGGATCGCGCATCATCAGCCGCGGCGAGGGGCCGTTCGTCTATGACACCGACGGCAACGCCATCCTCGACGGCATGGCCGGGCTGTGGTGCGTCAATATCGGCTATGGCCGCGCCGAGCTCGCCGAGGCGGCCTACCGGCAGATGCGGGAGCTGCCCTACTACAACTCCTTCTTCCGCTGCGCCACACCGCCGGCGGTGCTGTTGGCTCAGCGGATCGCCGAGCTCGCGCCGGCATCGCTCAACCAGGTGTTTTTCGGCTCGTCCGGGTCTGAGGCCAACGACACGGCGGTCCGGCTCGTGCGCCACTATTGGGCACTCGAGGGGCGGCCCGAGAAGAATCGCATCATCTCCCGCGAGATGGCCTACCACGGCTCGACCATTGCCGGGGCATCGCTTGGCGGGATGCCGACGATGCATGGCCAGCTGCACGGCGCGGTGCCCAACATCGTCCACGTGATGATGCCCTATGCCTTCGAACTGGCGGCACCGGGCGAAAGCGACCATGAATTCGGGCTGCGCGCCGCCCGCGCCGTGGAGACGGCGATCCTCGAGGCCGGACCGGAAACGGTCGCGGCGTTCATCGGCGAGCCGGTGCAGGGCGCCGGCGGCGTCAAGATTCCGCCGGCGAGCTACTGGCCGGAGGTGCAGCGCATCTGCCGGCAATATGACGTTCTGCTGATGCTCGACGAAGTCATCACCGGTTACGGCCGCACCGGGGCTTGGTTTGCCGCCCAGTCGCTCGGCATCGAGCCGGACACGATCACCACCGCCAAGGCGCTGACCTCCGGCTATCAGCCGCTGTCGGCGCTGCTCGTCGGCGATCGCATCGCCGCGACGCTGATCGAGCGGGGCGGCGAGTTCTTCCACGGCTATACCTATTCGGGGCACCCCGTGTGCTGCGCCGTGGCGCTGGAAAATCTCGCCATCATCGCCCGCGACGGCCTGATCGAGCGGGTCCGTGACGAGACCGGGCCGTATCTGGCGAAAGCGCTTGGCGAACGCGTCGCGCCGCACCCGTTGGTGGGCGAGACGCGCGCCTTCGGTTTCCTCGCCGCCATCGAGATCGTCCGCGACAAGCAAAGCCGCGCGCGCTTTGCCGAGCCGGGGGTGGCGGGCGGGCTGGTCCGCGACCACGCTTTGGCCGGCGGGCTGATGATGCGGGCGAGCGGCGATACCATGATCCTGTCGCCGCCCCTGATCTGGACCACCGACACCATCGATCTGTGCATCGACCGGATTTTGCGCGCGCTCGATCTGGCCGAACGCGATCTCGGCGCCAGATTTGGCTGACGGGCGGCAGAGAGACGGGCAGAGAGACAATGGCGAATGGAAGTCGCGCGCCGACAGGCGCCGGGGAAGCTGCGTTCCTCATGGGCGGCCTGTCCTTGGCGCCGCTGGTGATCATGATGCGGCTGCCGCTGATGGCCGCCGAGGCGCAAAAAGGCCACGGCCGCGGGGTCGAGACGGCCCGGGCGGTGATGGAGAAATCGGCAGCGGTGGCGGAAGGGGCGGTCGCGGCGCAGCTGGCGCTCGCCCAGGCCTGCTGGGGCTTCTGGCCGGAGCTGATGTCGGGACGCGTGCCGTCGCTGTGGAGCGGGGCAGCGGCAAGACAGTCGGCTGAAGCCGCAATGCGGCCGGCCAGCCGGCGGGTGAAAGCGAATTTCAGGCGGCTGTCGAAGCGCAAGGCCTGAGGCGATCCCGGGCGAGGCGCAGACCGGCTCTCACTGCAGTTGTACGGGGCCTCGGAAGCCGGGCCGAGCCGCCGTCGAAGGAACGGCTCTCGGGGTGAGGTGACGCTCCGGTACGCAAGACCTGATCCGGAGCCGGCGATGGCTGTTGACCACCTCGGCAACCCTTCTACACGCACATCCTTACTGCTAGGTTAGCAAGTGCTTAAGCAATCCTAAACGCCGCGCAGCATCTCGATGATGCCGGAAAAATCGCGGGCAGCCCCGCCTTGGCCGTTGAACAGGGCGTAAAGCTGGGCGGCGGCGGCGCCCAGCGGCGTCACGGCTCCGGCGCTTTGAGCCGCTTCCTGCGCAAGCCTGAGATCCTTAAGCATCAAGGCGGCCGCAAATCCCGGCTGATAGGCGCGGTTGGCGGGCGAGGCCGGGACCGGTCCCGGCACCGGGCAATAGCTGGTCAGCGACCAGCATTGCCCTGACGACACCGAAGCGACGTCGAACAGCGCCTGGTGCGACAGGCCGAGCTTCTCGGCAAGCACGAATGCTTCGCCGACACCGATCATCGAGATGCCCAGGATCATGTTGTTGCAGATCTTGGCCGCTTGCCCGGCGCCGTCGTCGCCGCAATGCACCACCCGCCCGGCCATCGGCTCGAGCAGGGGCTCAGCCCGGGCAAAGGCGTCGGCAGCGCCGCCGGCCATGAAGGTGAGGGTGCCGGCGGCAGCCCCGGCAGTGCCGCCCGAGACCGGCGCGTCGACCGACCGCAACTGGCGCGCCGCAGCGATCCGGTGGGCTTGGCGGGCGGATGCCACGTCGATGGTCGAGCAATCGATGAACAGCGTGCCGGGTGCTGCGAGCGGGACGAGCTGGTCGTAGACGTTAAGCACGTGGGCGCCGGCGGGCAGCATGGTGATCACCGCCTCGGCCCCGGCAAGCGTCGCCGCCGCGTCGGCCGCGACCTCGATGCCGTGGGCGGCCGCCGTTTCGAGGTTCTGCGGCACGAGATCGAAGCCGTTCACCCGATGGCCGGCCTTGACCAGGTTGGCGGCCATCGGATTGCCCATATTGCCGAGGCCGATGAAGGCAAGGGTGGTCATCGAAGGATCTCCACAGGTCGGGCGTCGCGTTCAGCGGCCAAGCAGATGGCGCGCGATGATGACGCGCATGATCTCGTTGGTGCCTTCAAGGATCTGATGAACCCTGAGATCGCGAACCAGCTTCTCGACCCCGTAATCGTGCAGGTAGCCGTAGCCGCCGTGGATCTGCAGCGCGCCGTCGGCAACGGCAAAGCCGGTGTCGGTGACCAGCCGCTTGGCCATCGCCGACCACTTGCCGGCATCCGGCGCGCGTCGGTCGAGCTTGGCCGCGGCGGCATAGAGCAGCAGCCGCGCCGCCTCGAGTTCGGTCGCCATGTCGGCCAGCTTGAACTGCAGCGCCTGGAAGCGATCGAGTGTCTGGCCGAAGGCCTTGCGCTCGCCGGCATAAGCCAATGCCTTGTCGAAGGCTGCCTGCGCCCCGCCGAGCGAACAGGCGGCGATGTTGAGGCGGCCGCCGTCGAGGCCGGCCATGGCAATGCGGAAGCCCTGGCCCTCGCCGGTCAACAGGTTGTCGGCCGGCACCTTGCAATTGTCGAAGATCACCTGCCGGGTCGGCTGCATGTTCCAGCCCATCTTTGCCTCGAGCGGGCCGAACGACAATCCGGGCGCATCCTTGGGCACGACCAGCGCGGAGATGCCGCGCGGGCCGTCCTCGCCGGTCCGCACCATGGCGACGTAGAGGTCGCTCGCGCCGGCGCCGGAAATGAACTGCTTGGTGCCGTTGAGGACATAATCGCCGCCATTGCCGCCGGTCGCGACCGCCCGCGTCTTCAGCGCCGCGGCATCCGAACCGGAGCCCGGCTCGGTCAGGCAATAGCTCGCCAGCCACTCCATGGCGGTGAGCTTCGGCAGCAGCCGCTGCCGCTGCTCGTCGCTGCCGAACGAATCGACCATCCAGGCGGCCATGTTGTGGATCGAGATGAAGGCGGCAAAGGCCGGGCAGGCCGCCGCCAGCGCCTCGAAGATCAGCACCGCATCCAGCCGTCCCAGTCCGGAGCCGCCGACATCATCGCGGACATAGATCCCGCCGAAGCCGAGCGGGCCGGTCGCCCGGATCACCTCGGCCGGGAAATGCGCCTCCCTGTCCCATGCGAGCGCATGGGGCGCTATCTGATCGGCGGCGAAGGCGCGGGCCATGTCCTGGATCGCACGCTGCTCCTCGGTGAGCTCGAACTGGCCGATGGCTGCATCGACGGCGGCGTCCATGGCGTTCTCCCTGATGCGTCTTGGCTAAAGGCGCGCTCCAATCTAGACCAATGCTTGCGCCGCGCAAACCGAGCGCCGGAAGCCGAGCGAGCCAGCCCGCCGATGCCCGATCCAGCCGATCTCCTCTCAGCCATCGGGCTCTACCTCGAGCGCCGCGGCAACGACATTCCGGCGCGCTTCCTCGACGGGCTTTGCCGGCCCATGCCGCGCCGGACGCTGTCGCCGCGGCCGCTGCCCTGCCTGGCCTTCCTGCCGGCCGCTGTCGCTGCGGCCGCAGGGGCGCACCAGCCACTGGCCGCCTGCCTCGCTGCCGCGGCCGGGCATTTGGCCTGGGGCCAGACCTATACGGCGGCCGATTTCGGCGCGGCGTTCCTGGACGGCTACGGCTGGGTCGAGCTTTGCGGCAGCCGCGGCCACTTCGCCAACGACAGCATCGCTGCCGGATTTCTGCTGCTCGGGCCGCGGCTCACCTACCCCGACCATCATCACGTCGCCGAAGAGATCTACGTGCCGCTGACCTCGGGCACCGCCTGGCGGATGGGTGACACGCCGTACGCCGACCGTGCGGCGGGGACGGTCATCCACCATCGCTCGGAGGTGAGCCACGCGATGCGCACCGGCGACGTTCCGCTTCTGGCGCTCTATGTGTGGCGCGGCGGGTCGCTCGATCAGCGTTCCGAAATCGGCACGACGGCAACGCAGAGGAACGGGTGATGGCGCGGGCGATGATGCTGCAGGGCACCGGCTCCGATGTCGGCAAGACCGTGCTCGTCGCGGGGCTGTGCCGGCTGGCGCGGCGCCGCGGCCTCGACGTGCGCCCGTTCAAGCCGCAAAACATGTCCAACAACGCCGCCGTCGCCGACATCGTCGGGGGAGGGTCAGGTGAGATCGGTCGCGCCCAGTGGCTCCAGGCGCTCGCCTGCGGCGTGCCGGCCACGGTCGACATGAACCCGGTGCTGCTCAAGCCGCAGAGCGAGATCGGCGCCCAGCTGATCGTTCACGGCAAGGTCTTTGGTGAGGCCAAAGCGCGCGACTACCAGGCGCTGAAGCCCAGGCTGGCCGAGGCCGTCATGCAGTCCTGGGCGCGGCTTGGCGCGGACGCCGAGCTGATCGTGGTCGAAGGCGCCGGCTCTCCGGCAGAGATCAATCTGCGCGCCCGCGACATCGCCAATATGGGCTTCGCGACGCGCGCCGACGTGCCCGTCGTGCTGGTCGGCGATATCGACCGCGGCGGCGTCATCGCCTCGCTCGCCGGCACGCATCTGGTCCTGGCCGAGCCGGACCGACGGATGATCGTCGGCTATCTGATCAACAAGTTTCGCGGCGACGTCAGCCTGTTCGACGACGGCGTCGAGGCGGTCGGCCGCTTCACCGGCTGGCCCTGCCTCGGCATCGTCCCCTGGCTCACCGCCGCGGCCAAGCTGCCGGCCGAAGATTCGGTGGTGCTGGGCCGCCTTGCCGGGGCGAGGGGCGGGCCGTTCAAGATCGCCGTGCCGATGCTGCCGCGCATCGCCAATTTCGATGACCTCGACCCGCTGCGGGCCGAACCGGGGGTCGACGTCGTGTTCGTGCCGGCGGGCGAGCGGCTGCCGGCCGATGCCGGGCTGATCGTGCTGCCGGGGTCGAAGTCGACGATCGCCGATCTCGATTTCATGCGCCGCCAGGGGTGGGACCGCGACCTCAAGCGCCACCGCCAGCGCGGCGGCCACGTCGTCGGTCTGTGCGGGGGCTACCAGATGCTCGGCCGGCTGGTCACCGATCCGCACGGCATCGAGGGCCTGGAGCGCAGCACCGAAGGCCTCGGCCTGCTCGACGTGGTGACGGCAATGGAGCCGGAGAAGATCGTCCGCAACAGCCGCGCACACTCGCTCGTCTACGACACGCCGCTCTCCGGCTACGAGATCCATCTCGGCCGCACCAACGGCCCCGATTGTGAGCGCGCCCCGGTGCTGCTCGGCGGCCATCCGGACGGCGCGGCCTCGCCGGACGGCAAGGTGTTCGGCACCTATCTGCACGGGCTGTTCGCCGCCGACGAGTTCCGCGCGCGCTTCCTGGAGAGCCTCGGCGTGAGCAGCGCCGCGGCCGGCTATCTGCAGGCCGTCGAGACCGCCCTCGACGAGGTCGCGGAAGCGCTGGAGCGGCATGTCGACTGCGACCGGCTGCTGGCCTTGGCGCGTTAGGCCCTGCCGCAGCAATCAACGGGATGACGGCCTGGCCAGCGATACGCTAGGGTCGATCATCGGGTTTTCGGATCGGCGCCCCCTCTAAGCCTTTGTTTTCCCGCAATTCCGGACGGAAAATCGTTGCCACTTTTCCTGGAATTGCTCTAGGCTCGGCGCCGCGCGCGCGAAGGGGATGCCGATGCTCGACACCGTTCTGGCCAGGGTTCGAACCATGATCGAAGGAGATCCGGGGATCCGCAAGGTTGCCGACGACCCGGTGCTGTCGGCCGAGCTGTTGCTGCTGTTCCGGATGATTCTGGCCGACGGCAAGGTCGACGACAGCGAGATGAAGGCATTCCGGCGGATCTGCCGCAACTCCTTCGGCATCGAGGAGGACAGCATCGACGGCGTCGTCGACTACCTGAACGACTACGGCTACGAGACCACCGGCACCCAGGCGGTGGCGCTGTTCCGCGACCTCGACCTCGACCGGCGCAAGCAGCTTGCCCTGCATATGGCCGAGATCGCCAAGGCCGACACCGAACTCGCCCAGCAAGAAATCCGGCTGCTGCGGCGCACGCTGGAGCTGCTGGGCGTGTCGGCGCGCGAGCTCGCCAGCCCGAACAGCGCCTGATCGCAGCGCCACGGCGAGGCCGTCGATTCCGGACGGAGAAACCGTTTTCCGCTTTCTCCGGGAATTGCTTCAGCCCTGCTCGCCGAGCCGCCGGGCGATCGCCCGGTGGAGGTCGGGTGCTGCCCCGACCAGCGCCCGCGCCGCCGCCGAGCTCGGCTCGGCGAACACCGCCGCCGTCGGCCCGCGCTCGACAATCTTGCCATCGGCCATCACCATCACGTCGTCGGTCAGCGCGCGGGCCACCGTCAGGTCGTGGGTGATGAACAGGAAGGCGATGCCGAGGCGTCGGTTGAGCTCGGCGAACAGGTCGAGGATCTGCGCCCGGATCGACACGTCGAGCGCCGAGACGGGCTCGTCGGCGACGACGAGCTTGGGCCGGGTGATGATGGCGCGGGCAATCGACAGCCTTTGGCGCTGGCCGCCGGAGAACTCGTGCGCAAACTTGTCGAGGTCGGCGGCCGGCAGCCCCACCTCGGCCAGCGCGGCCGCAACGCGGCTGCGGCGCTCGGCGCCCGTCAGCCGCTCGTCCAGCACGTGCAGCGGCTCGGCCACCAGCCGCTCGACCCGGTGGCGGGGATCGAACGAGCCGTAGGGATCCTGGAACACCACCTGCATCTCCCGGCGGGCCTGCCGCAGTGCCGCTTCGGACTGCCCGGTCAGCGACATGCCGTCGAAGCGGACCGTTCCGGCGCTCGGACGGTCGAGCGCCAGCACCAGCCGGGCAAGGGTCGACTTGCCGCAGCCGGAGCGGCCGACGAGCGCCACGGATTGTCCGGCCCGGATCTCGAAGGAGACGTCGTCGACCGCGTGGACGGGAGCGCCGCGCCCGAACAGCGAGGTCCGCCGGCCCGGATAAATGCGGGTCAGGCGCTCCACCGAAAGCAGCGCGCCGCCGTCCGCCGGCTTGAGCCGATGGCGGCTCCTGCGGGCCGGGACGTGCATGGAGGCCTGCGCCAGCTGGCGGGTATAGGGGTGCTCCTGGCGGGAGAGGACGGCCGCCGTCTCGCCGCTCTCCATCACCGCGCCGCCGCGCATCACCACGATCTCGTCGGCCATGCCGGCGACCACGGCAAGGTCGTGCGAGATCAGCAGGAGCGCCATGTCGTCCGCCTCGACCAGCTCGCGCAGCAGCTCCAGAATCTGCTTCTGCAGCACCACGTCGAGGGCGGTGGTCGGCTCATCGGCGATCAACAGCTTGGGCTTCAGCGCGCAGGCGATCGCGATCACCACCCGCTGCCGCTGTCCGCCGGACAATTCGTGCGGAAAGGTGGTCAGCGGGAACCGCGATTGCGGCAGGCCGACCCGGTCGAGCATCTCGGCGGCCCTGGCCTCGGCCGCGCGGCGGGGAAGCCGGGTGTGCCAGCCGATCCCTTCGGCGACCTGCGCGCCGATCGTCTTGACCGGGTTGAGCGCCGTCATCGGCTCCTGAAACACCATGCCGATGTCGTCGCCGCGCAGCCGGTTCATCTCGGCCTCGCTGGCGCCGAGCAGATCGCGTCCGTCGAAGGTGATGCGGCCGCCGGCGCGGGCGTGCTCGGGCAGCAGACGCATCACGGAGAGGGCGGTCATCGATTTGCCCGAGCCCGACTCGCCCACCAGGGCGGTGATCTTGCCGCGCGCCAGGCTGAGGTCGACGCCGTTCAGGATCGGCACCGCATCGATCGACACGCGCAAACCGGCGATTTCGAGCAGGCTCAACGGCGCCGCCTCAGCTTCGGATCGAACGCGTCGGCGAGCCCGTCGCCGAGCAGATTGAGGCCGAGCACGGTGACGACGATGGCGCAGCCGGGGAAGATTGCGAGCCACGGGGCGACCGCCATCCGGGTCTGGGCCTCGAACAGCATCCGCCCCCAGCTCGGCAGCGGCGGCTGCGCGCCGAGCCCGAGATAGGAGAGCCCGGCCTCGGCGAGCACGCCGAGCGCGAACTGGATCGTCGCCTGAACCAGCAACTGGCTGGCGATGTTGGGCAGGATGTGCTCGACGGTGATCAGCGTCTGGCCCTTGCCGGCGGCGCGCGCGGCGAGGATGAATTCGCGCGGCCAGAGCGCCAGCGCCCCGGCGCGCGCCACCCGGGCGAATACCGGGATGTTGAAGATGCCGATGGCGATGATGGCATTGACCGCGCCCGGCCCGAACACCGCCGTGATCATCACCGCCGACAGCAGCGCCGGAAATGCGAATACCAGATCGTTGAAGCGCATCACCAACTCGTCGGCGACGCCGCCGCGCGCCGCGGCCAGACAGCCGACCGGCACGCCGATGCCCATGCCGATCGCCACCGCGACCAGCGCGACGGCGATCGAGTTGCGCGCCCCGACCATGATCATCGACAGGACGTCGCGGCCGAAATGATCGGTGCCGAAGAGGTGCGCCGCCGACGGCGGCTGCAGCCGATCGGCGACCACCAGGCGGGTGACGTCGTAGGGCGTCCAGACCAGCGAGGAAGCGGCGGTGAGGGCGATCAGCGCGGTGATCGCCAGGCCCAGCGTGAACGAGCGATTGGCGAGCGCGCGGGCCAGCAAACCCGGTGCCGCGTCCGGCACGGCGCCGCTCACGGCGCTTGCCTCAGGCGCGGGTCGACCAGCGCGTAGGAAAGGTCGACCGCGAGATTGACCAGGATCACCGCGGCAACCAACAGCATGACCACGCTCTCGACCACGATCAGGTCGCGCTGGGTGATCGCCTGGAAGATCAGTCGGCCGAGGCCGGGCAGATAGAAAACGTTCTCGATGATGATCGTGCCGGCGAGCAGGAAGGCGAATTGCAGGCCCAGAATGGTAAGCACGGGGATCAGCGCGTTGCGCAAGGCGTGGTGCCAGAGCACGGCGCGCCGCGGCAGGCCCTTGGCGCGCGCGGTGCGGATGAAATCCTCGCCGAGCACCTCGATCAGGGCCGCCCGGGTCACCCGGGCAAGGATCGCCGCCTGGGGCAAGGCGAGCGCCACCGCCGGCAGGATCAGCGCCTTGAGCGCCGGCCAGATGCCGGCGCCCCAGCCGGGAAACCCGCCGGCCGGAACCAGCCGGAGGAACACCGCGAACACATAGATCAAGAGCAGCGCGAACCAGAAGTTGGGCACGGCGACGCCGATTTGGGCCGCACCCATCGCCAGCGTGTCCGAAAGGCGTCCGCGGCGCGAAGCGGCGAACAGCCCGACGGGCAAGGCGATCGCGCTCGACAGGAGCAGGGCAATCACGGCGAGCGGCAGCGAGACGGCCAGCCGCTCCGCAACGAGGTCGATCACCGGCACCGAATAGGTATAGGACTGGCCGAAATCGAGGCGCAGCAGGCCGCCGGCCCAGGCGAGGTAGCGGACGATCAGCGGCTGGTCGAGCCCCATCTGGCTGCGCAGCGCCGCCAGGGCGTCGTCGCTGGCGTTGAAGCCGAGCATCAGCCGCGCCGGATCGCCGGGCAGCACCTCCAGCACGGCGAAGACGACCCACGAGGCGACCACCAACGTCGCCAGCGCGATCAGCAGCCGCTTGAGGAGAAAGGCCGTCACCGGGAGATCCCAAGCGGCCGCGCGTGGATCCCCATCCCCCGTCGCGAGTGGCGAACCGACAGCGATCCGGCAGTCGTTGCCGGTTGGCGGGATCGGTGAAGCCGCTGCGGCGGCTGCACGCCGACCGGCAGCCCCGCGGCCGGCCTCAATCGGCCCATTTCACCTTGGTCAGATCGGTGGCCTGGATCGGCGCGTTCTCCCACATGCCGTCGAGCTTGGCATCCCACACGCCGACCTTGGGCAGCTCGTACAGAAAGCCGACGACGGCGTCATCGGCGAGGATCTTCTGCGCCTTCGCAGAAAGCTCCTTGCGCTTGGCGTCGTCGGCGGTGACGTTGAGGTCGGCGATGACCTTGTCGAAGTCGGGATTGTCGTAGTTGAAGTAGTAGTCCTTGCGCGAATAGATATCGATGTCGTTCGGCTCGGTGTGCGAGACGATCGTCAGGTCGTAGTCTTTCTTCGTGAAGACCTTGTCGAGCCAGTCCGCCCACTCGACCGGGATGATCTCGAGCTCGATGCCGACGTCGCGCAGCTCGGAGGCGATGATCTCGCCGCCCAGGCGCGCATAGGAGGGCGGCGGCAGCTTCAGCGTGGCCTTGAAGCCGTTCTCCAGCCCCGCCTCCTTGAGCAGCGCCTTGGCCTTGTCGACGTCATGCGGATAGACCCCGGTCAGGTCGACATAGGCGGGATTGGAAGGCGACATATGCGAGCCGATCGGCTGGCCGAGCCCGGCCGAGGCCCCGTCGATGATCGCCTTGCGGTCGAGCGCATAGGAGATCGCCTGGCGCACCTTGAGCTGATCGAAGGGCGGCTTCTTGTTGTTGATCGCCAGAATGGTCTCGCCTTCGCTCGATCCGACGACGACCTTGAAACGCGGGTCGGACTGGATCTGCGCGACCGCGTCGGGGGAAAAGAACGGAAATGCCTGGACGTCGCCGGACAGCAGCGCCGGGACGGCGGCGGCGTCGTCTGGAATGAAGCGGAACTCGACCTTGTCCAGCGCCACCGGGGCGCCCCAATAGCCGTCGGCCTTGCTGAGCGTAACCGAGGAGCCCTTGGCCCAATTGTCGAACTTGAACGGGCCGGTACCGATCGGCTTCTGCTTGTTGGTGTCGGCCGATTTCGGTGAGACGATCACCGCGTCGCCCCAGCCCATATTATAGAGGAACGAGCCCTGCGGCTGCTTGAGCGTCACCTTGACGGTGACCGGATCGACGACGTCGACCTGGTCGATCGCCGCAAACAGCGCTTTCTGCGCGTTGGTCGAATTGTCGGCGCGGGCCCGATCGAGCGAGAACTTGACGTCGGCCGCGGAGAACGGCGTGCCGTCGTGGAATTTGACCCCGTCGTGCAGCTTGAAGGTGTAGACCTTGCCGTCGTCCGAGATCGTCCAGCTCTGCGCTAAGGCCGGCTCGACCTCGCCGCCGGCGCCGATGCGGGTGAGCCCCTCGAACACGTTGGCATAGAGGACCTCGTCGATCGCCGCCGCAGCGCCGGCGGTCGGATCGAGATGCGGCGGCTCGAGCGTCAGCCCGACGACCAGGTCGGTGCGGGCGGCCGCCGCATGGCCGGTCAAGGCGAGCGCCAGCGCTGCCGCTGCCAAGAGGGATTTCCAGGCGCCCATCGAACATTCTCCCACCAACGAAGGGCCGGATTGAAGCCCGATTTCCCTTGCGAGTAAATCGCCATTGTGCCGCGCCGGGGGCAGCGGCGCGCGGCAGCTGCCCCGGCCTCGCTATCTGCCGCCCTGCAGCAGCACGTCGAGGCTGATCGCCATCACCGTCGCCGCGTCGACCATGTCGGCGATGCCGACCCACTCGTCGGGCCGATGGGCGAGGTCGAGAATGCCGGGTCCGTAGGCGATGCAGTCGTCGAGGTGGCCGATGCGGGAAATGTGCTTCTGGTCGTAGGTTCCCGGTGAGATCACATAGTCCGGCTCACGCCCGAGAACGCTGCGGATGCCGTTGGCAACGGCGGCAGCGACCGGCGCGTCCGGCTCGGTCATCAGCGGCAGCACCTCCATCACGTCGCGGATCTCGTAGACAAATTTCGGCCGCTCGCGCGCCAGCCGCTCGAGGATCGAGGTCACCTCCTGCTTGACTGCGCCAATGTCCTCCTCGAGCAGAAAGCGCCGGTCGATGATGATCCGGCAGGAATCGGGGACGTTGGGGGCCGGCAGGCCGGGGAAGAAATCCTCGGTCTGCCCGCCATGGACGGAATTGATGTTGAGGGTGGAGCGGCGCGCGCCCTCCGGCACCACCGGCATGCGGGTCTGCTTGGCGGCCAAGGCGGGGAACAGTTCCGCCTCGAAGGCTGCCAAGACCGCCGCCATGTGGCGCACGGCGCAATCGCCGAGGAACGGCATCGAGCCGTGGGCGATCTCGCCCTTGGTCTCGATCTCGGCCCACCAGACGCCGCGATGGCCGAGGCAGATGCGATCCTTGTTGAGCGGTTCGGGGATGATCACGTGATCGACCCGCGGCTTCGAGAACAGGCCGAGCCGCGCCAGATGGGCGACACCGCCGAACCCGCCGGACTCCTCATCCGCCGTGCCGGAGATCTCGATCGCCCCGGGAAAGCCCGGAAAAACCTCGATGAAGGCGTCGGCGGCGATGATCGACGCCGCCAGCCCGCCCTTCATGTCGCAGGCGCCGCGTCCGAATACCTTGCCGTCGCGGACCACCCCGGCAAACGGCTCGACCGTCCAGTCTTCGCCGGGCTCGACCACATCGATGTGGGAATTGAAGTGGACGCAGGCACCGGGCCGCCGCCCGTCGCGGCGCGCCACAACGTTGATCCGCGGAAAGTGGTCGCTGTCGCCCGGCGCCCCCTCGGCGCGGAAGAAGCGCACCGCAAAGCCGCTCCGGGCGAGCCGCGCGGCGAGGAATTCTGCACAGGGGCGGTAGGCCGCGCCCGGCGGATTGACGGTGGGGAAGCGGATGAGCTCGGCCGTCAGCTCGACGAGCTCATCGGTGCGGGCTTCGACGGCCCTGCGCAGCCGGTCCTTCATCGGCCCAGTTGAACGCGCCGCGGCTGCCTTGGCAACTGCCTGGCGCCCGCCTCTCCCTGACGCCGCAATCTGCAAGTCCGAAAAAGGAATTCCTTAAAGAACCTCGTGTAACGTCCACGATCTCTACATGGAGGCGAAGTAGAAGCACGAGGGTTCTTGCGAATGAAGAAGTCGATGCTTGCGGGCCTGGCAATGGCCGCATTGCTGTTCGGAGCTGCGGGCGAAAGTGCCGCTGCCGGCCTGGTGGCGCGCATCAGCGTCTCCAGCCAGACGATGACGGTCAGCCATTACGGCCGCGTGATCCACACCTGGCCGGTGTCGACGGCGCGGGGCGGCTACTTCACGCCGCGCGGCAGCTATCGCCCGACCCGGCTCAACCGGATGTGGTACTCGCGCAAATACCACATGTCGCCGATGCCCTATTCGGTGTTCTTCCGCGGCGGCTATGCCGTCCACGGCACCGGCTATGTCAAGCAGCTGGGACGTCCGGCCTCGCACGGCTGCGTTCGGCTGGCGACCGGCAATGCGGCGATGTTCTATTCGCTGGTCAGGCAGGTCGGCCCGGGCAACACCCGCATCGTCGTCGTCAACTAGGCGCTCCGGCAAATCCGGCCCGACGGCCTCGAACCATCCCGAAATTGTGAGCCGGGCGGCGTCGCGTGACGCCGACGGCCATTTTCTTTCGGCGGCCCGCCCTGTAGGAGCAGGGAGGATGACGAGCCGAGAAAATGCCTGAGCCGCGCCTGGAGCTGTCCAAGCCTGTCGCCGACGAGGTCCGCAAGACGACCTGCTATATGTGTGCCTGCCGGTGCGGCATCGACGTCCATCTCAAAGACGGCAAAATCCGCTTCATCGAAGGCAACCGCGATCACCCGGTCAACCGCGGCGTGCTTTGTGCCAAGGGCTCGGCCGGGATCATGCAGCAATATGCCCCGGCGAGGCTGTCGGCACCGTTGTTGCGGACCGGGCCGCGCGGTTCGGGCCAATTCAGACAGATCTCCTGGGACGAGGCGCTCGCTTTGGCGACCGATTGGCTGGGCGAGGTCCGCCGCAGCGATCCCCGGAAGCTCGCTTTCTTTACCGGCCGCGACCAATCCCAGTCGCTGACCGGATACTGGGCGCAGCAGTTCGGCACCCCCAACTACGCCGCCCATGGCGGCTTCTGCTCGGTCAATATGGCCGCCGCCGGCATCATGACGATCGGCGGCGCGTTCTGGGAGTTCGGCGCGCCGGATTGGGAGCGAACCAAGCTGTTCGTGCTGTTCGGTGTCGCCGAGGACCACGATTCCAACCCGATCAAGATGGGCATCGCCAAGCTCAAGGCGCGCGGCGCACGGTTCGTCTCGGTCAACCCGGTGCGCACCGGCTATTCCGCCGTTGCCGACAATTGGATCGGCGTTCGCCCCGGCACCGACGGGCTCTTGATCCTGTCGCTGGTGCACGAGCTCCTCAAGGCCCGGCGAATCGATGTCGACTATCTGATCCGCTACTCCAACGCGGCGTGGCTGGTGATCGACGCCCCCGGCACGCCCGAGCATGGGCTGTTTGCCCGCGAGGACGGCAAGCCGCTGATCTACGACAGCCGGGCGGGCGCTGTCGCTGCAGCAGCGCCCGGCCTCAAGCCGTCGCTCTCGGGTCGCTTCCAGCTCGCCGACGGACGGAATGTGGTTCCGTCATTCGAGCTTCTTGCCGAACGCTATCTCAATTCCGCCTATTCGCCCGAACAGGTCTCGGCCCGCACGGGCGTGCCTGCCGAAACCATCCGCGGCTTGGCAGCCGAGATCGGCCGGGTGGCGTTCGACGAGGCGATCGCGGTCGAGGTGCCCTGGACAGACATGGCCGGCGAGCGCCACCCGCGCTTCATCGGCCGGCCGGTCTCCTTTCATGCCATGCGCGGCATCTCGGCCCATTCCAACGGCTTCCAGACGGCACGGGCGCTGCATCTCCTGCAGGTGCTGATCGGCGCGGTCGACTGCCCGGGCGGCTTCCGCTTCGAGCCGCCTTACCCGAAGCCGGTCGAGGCCCATCCGACCCCGCACGGCCGCGCCGAGCATTTCGGCTCCAACAAGCCGCTGTCGGGGCCGCATCTCGGCTTTCCGCGCGGCCCGGCCGACCTGCTGATCGATCAGGACGGCCGCCCCAACCGGCTCGACAAGGCATTTTCCTGGGATGCGCCGCTCGCCGTCCATGGCGCCATGCACATGGTGATCGCCAATGCCCATGCCGGCGACCCTTATCCGGTCGACGTGCTCTTCCTCTACATGGCCAACATGGCCTGGAACTCGTCGATGAACACGGCCGGCACGCTTGCCATGCTGGAGGACAAGGACCCGGCGACCGGCGCCTACAAGATCCCTAAAATCATCTATGCCGACGCCTATCAGTCGGAGATGGTCGACTATGCCGATCTGGTGCTGCCCGACACCACCTATCTCGAGCGTTACGACTGCATCTCGCTGCTCGACCGGCCGATCTCGGAGCCGGACGCGGTGCAGGACGCGATCCGCTGGCCGGTGGTCACGCCCGACCGCGACGTGCGCGGCTTTCAAAGCGTGCTCATCGACCTCGCCGGCCGGCTCGGCCTCGGCGGCTTCGTCGATCACCACGGCAACGCGCTCTACCGCGACTATGCCGATTACATCGTCCGCCATGAACGCCGCCCCGGCATCGGGCCGCTCGCCGGCTTTCGCGGCCGCGATGGCGAGCGCAGCGGCCGCGGCGCGAGCAACCCGCATCAGCTGGAGCGCTACATCGCCAACGGCTCGTTCTTCTCGGCCCACATCCCGCTCGAGGCGCAGTTCTTCAAGCACGCCAATCGCGCCTATCAGGAGTTCGCGGTCAGGATGGGCTTCTTCGACCAGCCGCAGCCGGTGACCTTCCAGCTCTACCAGGAAATCCTCCAGCGCTTCCGCCTTGCGGCGGAGGGCCTGACCGAGCCGAAGGCGCCGGAAAGCCATCGCGAGCGGCTGCTCGCCGCCTTCGACCCGCTGCCGTTCTGGTACCGGCCGCTCGGCGAAGCGGCGGTCGATCCGCTCCGCTTTCCCTATCATGCCGTCACCCAGCGTCCGGCGGCGATGTATCACTCCTGGGGCTCGATGAACGCCTGGCTGCGGCAGATCCATACCCGTGCCCCGCTCTACGTGCCCGGCCCGGTCTGCGCGGCGCTGGGGCTCGCCGACGGCGACTGGGCCTGGGTGATTTCCGCGCACGGCCGCATCAAGGTCGAGGTGGCGAGGAGCGACGCCGTCAACCCCGACACGCTGTGGACGTGGAACGCCATCGGCAAGCGCGGCGGCGCCTGGGCGCTGGCCTCCGACGTGCCCGAGGCCCGCCGCGGCTTCCTGCTCAACCATCTGATCGGCGAGCTGCTGCCGCCCAAGGCGGACGGCAGGCGCTGGTCGAACTCCGACCCGATCACCGGCCAGGCCGCCTGGTACGACCTCAGGGTGCGGCTGGAGAAGGCCGAACCGGGCGAGCTCAGCGAACCGCATTTCAAGGCCGTAGAGGCGCCGCCTGGCCAAGCCGGGCGCCCGGCCGTGCTGCGCTATGGCGAGGAGTGGTCGACATGACCGCCTTGCCGGCCGATCCTCCGGCCAAGTCGCTCGGCCTGGTCATCGACCTCGACGTCTGCGTCGGCTGCCATGCCTGCGTGGTCAGCTGCAAGGAATGGAACACCGGCGGCTATGGCGCAGCTCTTTCCGACCAGGACCCCTACGGCCCCAACGTCTCGGGCACCTTCCTCAACCGGGTGCACAGCTTCGAGGTGGTGCCCGAAGGCGGCACGGTGGTCGGCGAAGCCGGCCAGGCGCGGATCGTCCATTTCCCGAAATCCTGCCTGCATTGCGCCGATGCGCCGTGCGTCACCGTCTGCCCGACGGGCGCCTCCTACAAGCGCGGTGCCGACGGCATCGTTCTGGTCGACGAGGCGAAGTGCATCGGCTGCGGCCTGTGCGCCTGGTCCTGCCCCTATGGCGCGCGCGAGATGGACCTTGCCGCGGGGGTGATGAAGAAGTGCACGCTCTGCATCGACCGGATCTACAACGACACCCTTGATGAGGCCGACCGGGTGCCGGCCTGCGTGCGCACCTGCCCGACCAACGCCCGCCATTTCGGCGACCTCGGCGATCCCGCCTCGGCGGTATCGCAAATGGTCGCCGCCCGCGGCGGCATCGACCTGATGCCGGAGCAGGGCACCCGGCCGGTCAACAAATACCTGCCGCCGCGGCCGCGCACCGCGCTTGCCGACCAGGCGCCGCCGGACCGCGCCGCCGAAGACGGGACGGCGACGGGCTTCTTCGCCTGGCTGGACGGCGTGCTGGACCGGATGTGAATGCATCCGGCGCTGTCGATCATCGCCTTCACCACGCTTTCGGGCCTCGGCTACGGCCTGGCCGCCGTGCTCGGGCTCGGCCTGCTTGACCCTGCGGCGCTCGCCGGCAAGGCGGCGTATCTGATCGCGCTCGCGCTGATCGGCGGCGGGCTGCTGGCCTCGACGCTGCATCTCGGCAATCCGCAGCGGGCCTGGCGCGCGCTCAGCCAATGGCGCACGAGCTGGCTGTCGCGGGAAGGGGTGATGGCGCTCGCCACCTTCCTGCCGCTGGCCTGGCTGACCGTCACCGCGTTGTTTTTCCACCGGCATCAGCCGCTGGCAGGCGCGTTGACCGTGCTCGGCGCGGCGCTGACGGTGGTCTCGACCGGCATGATCTACGCCTCGCTGAAGGCGGTCGATGCCTGGCACACGCCGCTCACCCCGGCCTGCTATCTCGCTTTGTCGCTGCAGGGCGGCGCCCTGCTCGGCACCCTTTTTGCCGTGCTCGGCAGCGGGGGCGGCGGGCAGGGGCCGGCGTGGCTGGCCCTTGCGGCGACGGCTGCAGCCTGGCTCCTCAAGGCCGCCTGGCTCGCCCGGCTCGATCGCCTCACCCCCACCTCCTCGCCGGAAAGCGCCACCGGGCTCGGCGGCATCGGCCGGGTCAGGCTGTTCGAGCCGCCGCACACCAACCCCAACTACCTCACCCGCGAAATGGGCTTCCGGGTCGCCCGCAAGCACGCGGCCAAGCTCAGGCGGCTGGCGTTCGGCTTCGGCGCCGTCGTCCCGGCGCTGGCGGTGGCTGCCGCGCTCGCGGCGGGCTTCAAGGCGCCGGCGGCCGGCCTGCTTGCGGTGGCCGTCCTTGCCCAGCTGCTCGGCACGGTGATCGAGCGCTGGCTGTTCTTTGCCGAAGCCCGGCATGCGATGGTGAATTTCTACGGCGGCTAGTCCGATGCGGGCACCGCCTTGCGGCCCGCCTTTCCGGCCTTGGGGCCCGTGATCTTCCAGCGCTTGTGAAACCACATCCATTGGCCGGGATCCTCGCGCACCCAGCGCTCGACCACGTCGGTGAGCAACTGCGCGGTCGCCGCGAGGTCGACCAGCCCGTCGCCGTCGCGCGGCAATAAAAGCTTTTCTTCAAGTTCCAGCCGGAAGCGGTTGCCGGGCAAGCGAATTGTCCGGGCAGGATAGACGTCGCATTCATATTGACGCGCCAGCTTGGGTACGAGCGGGCTGGTCTCGCACAGCCGGCCGAAGAAGCGGGTGGGAATGCCGCGCGAGAACTTCTGATCGACCAGTACGCCGACATTGCCGTTGGCCTCCAGCAGGCGGGCAAGCTGCAGCGCCGCGCCGGCGCGCGACGGCAAGAGCGCGCCCATCGAGGAGCGCCGCGCCGACATCAGCGAGCGGGCGATGTAGGGATTGTTGGGCGGCCGGAACATCGCCGTCACCGACAGCCCGAACGCCGAAGCGGCGACCGGCAGCAGCTCGAAATTGCCGAGATGGCCGGTGAACAGGATGTGGGGCCGGTCGGTTTCGGCCGCCAGCCGGAGAAAGGTCGGCTCGCCCGACACCTCGATGCGGCCGTCGGTCTTGACCCCCGGCACATAGTCGAACAGCTGGTCGAGGAAGATGTACTCCGCGGACAGACGGGCCATGTTGCCCCACATGTCGAGCGCGATCGCGGTGATCTCGGCCTCAGACTTCTCCGGATAGGCCTGGCGCAGATTGTCGAGCGCCACCCGGTGGCGGCCGAGCAGAGGGCCGACCCGCCGCGCGCTCTTGTCGACGAAATCGAGTGCGCGGTCCGGCGGCAGGGTGCGCAGCGCGGCCAGCGCGCCGAGCGCCAGCTGCGCCACCGTCCATTGCTGGGCGCTCCTCAACGCGCGCGCCGATCGGGCGATCACCGGCCGCATGCGGGCTTCAGGCGACCCGGAGCACGATCTTGCCGAACACGTCGCGGCCTTCCATCCGGCGCAGGGCCTGGTCGATCCCGTCGAAGCCGATCTCGGCGTCGATCACCGGCCTGACCAGCCCGGCAGCCATCTTCTGCATGGCATCGGCCATGTTTTCCATGCGGCAGCCGAACGAACCCAGGATTTTGAGCTGCTGCTGAAAAAGCTGCATCAGATTGATCTCGGTGGACACGCCGGAGGTCGAGCCGCAGGTGACCAGCCGGCCCCCGCGCTTGAGGCTCAGCATCGAACCCGCCCAGGTGTCGGCGCCGACATGCTCGAAGACGACGTCGACGCCCTTCTTGCGGGTGAGCTTGCGCACCACGCCTTCGAACCGATCGGTTCGATAATTGATGACATGATCGGCCCCGAGCGCCCGCGCCTTGTCGATCTTGTCGTCGGAGCCGACCGTGGTGATCACCGTCGAGCCGGTCTTCTTGGCGAGCTGGATCGCCGCGCTGCCGATCCCCGAGCCGCCGGCATGGACGAGCACGGTCTCGCCGGGCTCCAGGCGGGCATTGTCGAACAGCATGTGCTCGACCGTGCCGAAGGTGATCGGCGTCAGCGCCGCGGCGACCGCATCGACGCCGGGCGGGGCCGGCACCAGCAGCCGGGCCGGCAGATTGATCCGCTCCTGGGCGAAGCCGTCGAGATGGAAGCCGTGCACGCCCGACACATGCTCGCACAGATTGTCGCGGCCCTCGCGGCAGGGCCGGCAAAGCCCGCAGGTGCGGGCGCCATAGATGGCGACGAGCTGGCCGGGCAGCAGCCCGGCGACGCCCGGCCCCACCGTCTCGACCGTGCCTGCCGCCTCGGCGCCGATGACCAGCGGCAGCTTGCGCTTGGCAAAGGCCATGCCGCGCCAGCCCCAGACATCGATGTGGTTGAGCGCCACCGCCTTCACCGCAACCGTGACCTCGCCCAAGCTGGGCGCCGGCGGCGCCGGCAGGTCGGCGATCTCGAGGCGGCGGTCGGTGATGAGCTGCAGGGCGCGCATGGTCAGGCGAATGGTGAATGGTGAATGGTGAATGGTTCGAAGAGGTCGCGCATCAATGAATCCTGAAAACCAGCAGACTTGGACACAACCATTCACCATTCACCATTCACTATTCACCGCCTTCATCACCAGACACGTGTTCTGCCCGCCGAAGCCGAACGAGTTGGAGAGCACGGTCCGGGTCGTGGCGGCACGCTTGCGGTTGGGCACGACGTCAAGCTCGATCGCCGGGTCGGGGTTGTCGTAGTTGATCGTCGGCGGCAGCACGCCCTCGCGCATGGTGAGCAGCGAGAACGCCGCCTCGACGGCGCCGGCGGCCGACAGCGTGTGACCGATCATCGACTTGTTCGACGAGATCGGGATCTTGCGCAGGCGCTCGCCGAACACCGTGGCGAGCGACAAGTGCTCCATCTTGTCGTTTTCGGGCGTCGAGGTGCCGTGGGCATTGATATAGTCCACCGCATCTTCGGCAATGCCGGCATCGGCCAGCGCGGCGCGTACCGCCGCGATCGCCGGCGAGCCGTCCGGCTTGGAGCGGGTGCGGTGAAAATCGTCGGCGCGCTCGCCGCAGCCGGCGAGGATGCCGAGCACCGTGGCGCCGCGGGCGCGCGCGCTGTCGAGCGATTCCAGCACCAGCGCGGCCGACCCTTCGGCGAGCACGAACCCGTCGCGGTCGCGCGAGAACGGCTTGGAGGCTTTTTCGGGATGGTCGTTGCTGGTCGACAGCGCCGAGAGCAGCGAGAAGCGGATCAGCGCCTCGGCCGTGGCCGAGCCGTCGGCGCCGATCGACAGCGCCCGGTCGCATTCGCCGCGGCGGATCGCCTCGACCCCAAGCTGGATGGCGGTGGCGCCGGAGGCGCAGGCCGTCGACAAGGTCACCGGCAGGCCCTGGCTGCCGAAGCGGTCGGCGAGCCGGTCGGCGATGCAGCCGAACTGGGCGGACTCGAAGATCTCCGGCGAGGTCAGACGGCGGCCGACGGCGGCCAGGCGCAGCGCGCCGTCTTCTTCGGCGGACTGCCGGTAGAGCTCGAAGCGGTCCTTCCAGTCGATCTCGACCGGCGGCGAGGCCAAGAACAGCGGCCCGGCGAAGCGGCCATCGTCGAGCCCGGCCTCGGCGAGCGCCTCTTGGGCTGCGGTCTCCGCCAGCTCATAGGTGAGGGCGGCGGCGCCGCGGCTGCTCGACGGCAGGAAGTCGACCGTCCCGGCGATCCGGGTGTTCAAGTGGTCGATCGGAAAGCGGGTGATCGGGTGGATGCCGGAGCGGCCGGCCGTCAGGGCGATCCAGTTTTCGGCCTTGCCGACGCCGAGGGAGGTGACGACGCCGATGCCGGTCACCGCGACGATCGGCCGGCCGAGATGGTCTTGCGATGGGGTGGTCATGACATCCTCATGGCGCAGTGATGAGGGCAGCGCCTTCGAAGCGATGATAGCCGACCGTGGTCACCAGCACAGCCTCGAGGTCGCCTGCAAAGGCGGTTTCGGCCGGTGACAGGAACGGCGGCAAGGCCTGGCGGTGGTGAATGGCGAGCGCGGCAAGGGCGATGGCGAACGGGAACTGCGCCTCCTTGATATGGCCGGTGAGCGAGCCGAAGGCGCGGACCGCCAGCGGCCCGGCGGCGTCGAGCGCTGCCTGTTCAGCGGCGGTCGCCTGGTGGCCGCCGGAGGCCCCCGAGACGGTCAGCAGCGGCCGCGTGGCGCCGCCGACGGCAGCGATCAGGGCAGCGATCGCGTCGGGCAACCCCGCTTCGCCCATGTACCGGGGATAGCGGCCGCTGGCGACCGCCTCGATCACCGCGTAAGGCCGCCGGCCGCGGCCGGCCGCGTGCTCGCGCGATTCCAGCACCAGGAAGGCCGCGCCCGACCCGGTGACCACGCCGCCGCCCTCCATGCCGGCCCGCTCCCACACCGGATGCCAGGCCTCCCGGTGGAGGTAGCCGCCGAGGTCGTAGGCGAGCAGCATGTCGGAATGCTCGGTCTGGAACGCGCCGCCGACCAGCGCATGGCTCGACTGGCCGGCGCGGATGCGCGCGGCGGCCGTCTCGACGGCGGCGATTCCGGCGCCTTCCTCGCCCATGAAGGTGCGCGAAGAGCCGGTCACCTTATGGACGATCGAGATGTTGCCGGCCGCCAAATTCGAGAGCTGCGCCAGGAACAGGGTCGGGCGCAGCTCGGTGGTGAGCTTCTCGTTCAGCAGCACGTCGCGGTCGTTGCGGGTCGCGGAGGCGGCGAGGATGCCGGCGTCGACAGCCTCGTCGCGCTCGCCGCCGCCCGCCGCCACGATCATGTCCATCGTCGCGCAGAGAGCCTCGTCGTCCTTGATGCCGGCGTCGTCGAGCGCCAGGCCGGCGGTGTAGGTGCCCAGCCGCTGCCAATTCTCCATCTGCCGCTGGTCGCCGCGCTTGGCGATCTGCGCGTTCCAGTCGATTTCGGGCATCGGATGGACGGTGTAGGGGGCGTAGCGCTCGGCTTCGAGCACCGGCCGCGCCGGCCCGGTCGCCATCGCCTGCCAATTGGCGGCATGGCCGACGCCCTGCGAGGATACGAGGCCGATGCCGGTGATGACGACGTCGCGAGGGGCCATGGCCGAGGGGGAGACCGTCGTCGCCGGTCTCAGGCGGCGTTCTTGGCCGCGACCAGTGCGTCGATCTTGGCGCAGAGGTTCTTCATGACGAAGTACTCCTCGGTCGAGACTTTGCCGTCATTGACCTCCTGGGTCCACTTCTCCAGCGGCACCTTGATGCCGAACTCCTTGTCGATGGCAAACACAATGTCGAGGAAATCCAGGCTGTCGATGCCGAGGTCGTCGATCGTGTGACTTTCCGGCGTGATCTTGTCGATATCGATCTCGCTGGTGTCGGCAATGATCTTGGCGACTTTATCGAATGTCGTTGTCAAGACGATTTTCCCTCGGACCACTGGGCGAATAAGAGGCTGAACGCGGGCTGTCTAATCGGTTTTGCCGGATAGGAAAAGGGCGAAGTGAGCAAATCGGGGCGTTCCGCCGGCCGCCGCCATGCGCGCCCGCTCGGCGGGCGCGTCAGTTGAAGATGATGCGGCCGAGCACATGGACGCTGCCCTGGTCGGCGCGCACGATGACGGCCTCGCCCTCGCGCGGAACCTGCCCGGTGAGCGCGGCGATGTTCTCGCCATGGGTGATCAGCACCATATTGCCGGATCCGGCGAAGCCGGCGAACAGCTTGCGCATGGCGGCAAGCTGGGCCTCGCGCCCGCCCTCGTCGGCCGGCAGCGGGTCGAGCGCCGGCTCGGCTTCGGCCACCCCCTCGCCGAAGGCGAAGCGGGCCGTGTCGAGGCAGCGGCAGTAGCGGCTGGAGAGCACCCGCTCGACCGGCGCCGCCCGGGCAGCGAACAGGGCGCCCATCTTGCGGGCCTGCAGCTTGCCGCGGTCGGAGAGGTTGCGCTGCGTGGCGCAATTGCCGATGTCGAGCCCGGGCGGGTCGGCAGTGCCCGCCGTCAGCGCATGGCGGATCAGCACCACTTGGCCGCCTTCCCTCAAGAGCGCCCAGCCGGCCTCGGTGGCCGCTGCCGACGAAGCAAGCAGGACAAGCAGCGCCGCGCCCGCCAACCGAGAAATGCCCAAGCGAAAAATCTCCATCCCGCCGCTATATCGGCGTTAACCGGCCGCGAGTGCAAGCCGCCGGGTCGCAACGGGAACACTTCGCGCCACCGCTCGTTCCTCGTCACCCCAGCCGCAACGGAGAAGCGATATGGCGCACCCACCCCATAGCCAACTTTCGGCCTCGGAGGCGATCGACCGGATCTGGCAGCTGATGGACGACATCGGCATCTGCATGTTCATCACCTGGGACGGCGAGCGCCAGCGGGCGCGGCCGCTTGCGGCGATGGCCGACAGAGACGAGCACGCCGTCTATTTTCTGACCGATGTCAGCGGGCTGAAGGACGACCAGGTGGAGCGCTTCCCGGTGGTGACGATGGCCTTCGCCAACACCGGATCGAACAAATATGTCAGCGTTACCGGACACGCCACCGTCTCCGAGGACCGCGCCAAGATCAAGGAACTGTGGTCGCCGATGGCCAAGGCCTGGTGGGACTCGGCCGATGATCCGGCGATTCGCCTGATCACGGTAAAACCCGACGATGCCGAATTGTGGGACAGCCCCAACCGGTTCGTCGCCACGGTGGCGATGCTGACGGCAGCCGTCACCGGCAGCACGCCCGCCGTCGGCGACAACAAGAAAGTGACGATGTAGCTGGGCCAGCGCCCGGTTCGGGGCTGTCGGCTCGATCCCTGCCGCTTTTCTGCTATGAGCGGGGCCGATGTCCCCACTCACGGAAACGGTCCTGTTCGTCTTCGGCCTTGTCGCGCTCGGCTACGGCGCCGGCGCCAGCGGCTATCTGAAACCTTCGGTCGGCGATGCGCTGTCGGAGTTCGCGGTGGGCGTGGCCATGCCGCTGCTTCTCTTCCAGACCATGGTGCGTGCCGATTTTCACGGGGCGGCGCCGTGGTCGCTGTGGACGACCTATTTCGTCGCGGTTGCTGTCGCCTGGACCGCCGGCCATCTGGTCACCACGCGGCTGTTCGGCCGTGACAGCCAGGCCGGCGTCGTCGGCGGCGTCGCTACCGCTTTCTCCAACCTGGTGCTGCTCGGCATTCCCTTCATGCTCGGCGTATTCGGCCGACAGGGGTTCGAGATCCTGTCGCTGATCGTCTCGGTGCACCTGCCGAGCATGATGGCGGCCTCGATCGTTTTGTTCGAACTGTTCGGCCGGAGCAAAGAGGCGGCCAAGCTGCATCCGCTCGACATGCTGCGCACCTTCGCCCGTCGCCTTGCCGGCAATCCGCTGATCGTCGGCATCCTCGCCGGCTTGGCTTGGCGGATGCTCGGCGTGCCGATGCCGGCGCTTGCCGGCCGCTTTGTCGGCGCGCTGGCCGACATCGCCGGGCCGCTGGCCCTGTTTGCCATGGGGCTCGGCCTGCGCAAGTTCGGCATCTCCGGTCAGCTCGGCCCGGCGATCGTGCTCTCGGCGCTGAAGCTCATGCTGATGCCGGCGGTGGCGCTCGCCATGGCCTGGCTGGTCGGACTGCCGCCGCTGCCGGCCAAGGTCGCGGTGGCCGCCGCCGCGCTGCCCTCGGGCGTCAACTCCTATCTGATCGCCACCCAGCTCGGCACCGGCCAGGCGCTGGCCTCCAACCAGATGTCGATCGCCACGGCCTGCGCGGTGGTGACCACCGCGTTGTGGCTGCAGCTTGCCGGCGCGGTGTTCGGCTGACGCCGCCCAGCGCCATCCGCAATTGATCCGGCAGGCGGGGAGCGCTAAAGCAAGCCGAGCTCGCCGCGTCTGCGACGCGGCAAGGCCGAGTGCCACAGGAGGCCGAGACGATGCTGCAGAAGACGAGCCCGTTCATGCGTGAGGCCAACCTGATCGACGGCGCCTGGGTGCAGGCTGATTCGGGCGCGACGATCGACGTGATCAATCCGGCCAACGGGCTGAAGATCGGCACCGTGCCGAAATCCGGCGCCGCCGAGACCCGGCGGGCGATCGCGGCGGCGGAGGCCGCCTTCGCCGGCTGGAAGAAGACCTCGGTACTCGAGCGCCACAAGCTGTTGCGCAAGCTCCACGACGCCATCATGGACAACCAGCAGAGCCTGGCGGAGCTGCTCACCACCGAGCAGGGCAAGTCGCTGGCCGAGGCTAAGGGCGAGATCGCGATCTCGGCCGCCTATGTCTTGTGGTTCGCCGAGGAAGGCCGGCGCACCTATGGCGACGTCGTGCCGTCGCCGTGGGCGGATCGGCGTATCCTGGTGACCAAGGCGCCGGTCGGCGTGGTCGCCGCGATCACGCCGTGGAACTTCCCGTCCTCGATGCTGGCCAGAAAGATCGCGCCGGCGCTTGCGGCCGGCTGCACGACGGTGGTCAAGCCGGCATCGCAGACGCCTTACTCGGGCCTGGCCTGGGGCGCGCTGTGCGAAGAGGTCGGCTTCCCCAAGGGCACCGTCAATGTCGTCACCGGCTCGGCGGCGGAGATCGGCGACGAGCTCTGCGCCAACCCGCTGGTCAGGAAGATCACCTTCACCGGCTCGACCGAGGTCGGCAAGGTGCTGATCGCCAAGTCGGCCGGCACGATCAAGAAAGTGTCGATGGAGCTCGGCGGCAATGCGCCGTTCATCGTCTTCGACGACGCCGATCTCGACCGTGCGGTCGAGGGCGCGATGGTCGCCAAATACCGCAATTCGGGCCAGACCTGCGTCTGCACCAACCGGTTCTTCGTCCAGGACGGCATCTACGACCGGTTCGTGGAGAAGTTCGCCGCGGCGAGCCGCGCCTTGAAGGTCGGCTCCGGCCTCGACGAGGGCACCCAGCAGGGGCCGCTGATCGACGCCAAGGCGGTCGACAAGGTCGAAGCCCTGATCGCCGATGCCGAGGCCAAGGGCGGCAAGGTGCTGACCGGCGGCCGGCGGCACGCGCTGGGCGGCAGCTTCTTCGAGCCGACGGTGATCACCGAAGCCACGCCCGAAATGCGCTTCATGAAGGAGGAGATCTTCGGCCCGGTGGCGCCGGTGTTCCGTTTCGGCGCGGAAGAGGAGGCGGTGCGTCTCGCCAACGACACCGAGTTCGGCCTCGCCTGCTACTTCTACACCAGCGATCTCGGCCGCGCCTTCCGGGTGATGGAGGGGCTGAAATACGGCATGGTCGGGGTCAATGAGGGGCTGATCACCACGGTCGAGGCGCCGTTCGGCGGCGTCAAGGAATCGGGCCTTGGCCGCGAAGGCGGACACCAGGGCATCGACGACTATCTCGACACCAAATATGTCTGCCTCGGCGGTCTCGGCGCCTAGGTTGTTGACGATGATCGCCGGCGAGGTATTCGGACAGACGAGCGACGGCGAGGCCGTTCACCGTTTCAGCATCGAGGGCGGCGGGCTGAAGGCGAAGGTGATGACCTTCGGCGCCTGCCTTCAGGACCTGCGGCTCGACGGCCATCCGGCACCGTTGGTGCTGGGCTTCGACAACTTCGCCGACTATCCAGCCCACTCGCCGTATTTCGGCGCCAATGTCGGCCGCTACGCCAACCGCATCCGCGGCGGCCGCTTCACCCTCGACGGCCGGCGCTATCAGCTCGACACCAATTTCCTCGGCAAGCACATCCTGCATGGCGGCAGCCGCGGCTTCGGCAAGCAGCTCTGGGACGTGGCCTTGCACGGCAACGATTATGTCACCTTCTCGCGCCATTCGCCCGACGGCGAAATGGGCTTTCCCGGCGCGCTCGACATCACCTGCACCTACCGGCTGAAGATCCCCGGCACGCTTTCGATCGAATATGTGGCGACCAGCGACGAACCGACGCTTTGCAACTTCGCCCACCATTCCTACTTCAACCTCGACGATGGCGGCCTGAGCTCGACGCGCAGCCACCGGCTGATGCTCAATGCGCTCGCTTACCTGCCGGTCGATGACGAGCTGATCCCGACGGGCGTCGTCCAGCCGGTCGAGGGAACGCCGTTTGATTTTCGCCAGGCGCGGCCGATCGAGGCGGGCGGGGCGGCCTATGACCACAATTTCTGCCTGGCCGCCGCGCGCGGCGCGCTGCACCAAGGCGCCTGGGCGCAAGGCGCGCAGTCCGGCGTGGAGATGGAAGTGTGGACGACCGAGCCCGGCATCCAGTTCTACGACGGCGAGCGGGCCGGCCGCGACGTGCCCGGCCTCGAAGGGCGCCGCTATCCGGCGCATGCGGGCTTTTGCCTGGAAGCCCAGGTCTGGCCGGATGCGCCCAACCGCCCGTATTTCCCGCAGGCGGTGCTGTGGCCCGGCGCGATCTACCGGCAGACGACGGAATATCGGTTCCGGCTGCCCTAAGTCTTCAGCGGTCGAAGGCGATCTTGAGCAGGTCCGGTGGGGCGAGTGCGCCGCGCACCTGGACCACGGCCGCCGCCACATGATGGGCGCGTTTGGCCGCCTCGGCCGGCGCAATGCCGATCAGCCGGCCCGAGAGATAGGCGCCGTTGAAGGCATCGCCCGCACCCGTCGTGTCGACCGGGGTCTCGACCCGGCTTGCCGGCACTTCGACCGTCTTGTCGTAGTGAGAGACCACCGCCGGGCCGTCGCCCTGCTTGACGACGATCTCGGCAATCCCGGCGGCCTCCAGCCGGGCGAGCGTCGCCGCAATGTCGGCATCGCCGAACAGCTCGGCTTCATCGGCTTGCGTCGGCAGGACGATGTCGCAGACGCCAAGCGCTGCATTGATCGCGGCGCGAGCTTCGCCGCGGTCGGGCCAGAGCCGCGGGCGATAATTCGGGTCGAAGGCGATGTGCGAGCCTTTGGCGCGCTCTGCGGCAATCGCGCCGAGCAGCGTACGCCGGCCGTCTTGGTCCAAGATGGCCAGGGTAATGCCGGAGAAATAGATCAGCGCCCGGTTGGCGAGGCTCTTCGCCAGCCCGGCCGCATCGCTTGCCAGCCGCCGCGCGGCCGAATCGCTGCGCCAATAGGTAAAAGCGCGTTCCGCGCCGGTCAGCGTGATCGCATAGAGCCCGGGACGGGCGCCGGCAATGATCGGGCTCTCGGCAATGCCGATCCCGTGGTCGCGCAGGAAGGCGATCTGCGCCTGCGAGAACGGATCGTCGCCGAAGGCCGAGACGTAGTCGATATGGTGGCCGGGCGACAGCGCCCGCATCGTCCACAGCGTGTTGAGGGTGTCGCCGGCATAGCCCATCCGCCAGATGTCGCCGGTGTGGCCGGACAGTTCGAGCATGCATTCGCCGACCGAGGCGACCGCGAGTGTCATCAATGTCAGCTCCTTCCGGCGACGTCCTCTATAGTAGTCTAGATGGCGACGGCGGCTTGGCAATCGTCGCCCGGCCATCGTTTTGCCCAGGCTGCGGGACGAAGTCGGTCTGCTCGGTCGTTGACCGGGACGGCGGAAGATGATGGGCTCACGCAGAAACAATAGGGCAAGGAAGATGGGCCGCGGGCGGTTCGTCGGGGCCACGGCAGGAGGGCTCCTGCTCATCGCGGCTGCCGGCCTGCCGGCCGTCAACTCGCTCGGGGCCGCGCCTCAGCCGCCGTTCACGCCGGCCGAGCGGGCGGCGATCGGCTCGCTGGCGCTCGCCGCACTGCCGCCGCTGCCGGCCGATCCGACCAACCGCTTCGCCGACGATCCCGCTGCGGCGGCGCTCGGGGCGACCCTGTTCTTCGATCAGCGGCTCAGCGCCAACGGCAAGGTGGCATGCGCCACCTGCCACAAGATCGACCGCCAGTTCCAGGACGATCTGCCGCTCGGGGAGGGCTTGGGCACCGCCAACCGGCGCACCATGCCGCTCGCCGGCGCTGCCTGGAAGCGTTGGTTCTTTTGGGACGGCCGCAAGGACAGCCTGTGGTCGCAGGCGCTCTCGCCGCTGGAAAATGCCGCCGAGCAGGCCGGCAACCGCACCGCTTACGCTCATTTCATGGCCAGAAATTTCGGTCCCCGCTATGAGCGCATCTTCGGACCGATCCCCGATCTCGGCAGGCTGCCCGCCGACGCCAGTCCGCTCGGCACGCCGGCCGAGCAGGCGGCATGGGCGGCGATGAGCGAGGCCGACCGGCGCGGCGTCGACCGCATCTTCGCCAACATGGGCAAGGCGATCGAAGCGTTCGAGCGCGCCTTGCCCTATCCGCAGACGCGGTTCGACCGCTTCGCCGCCGCGCTGGCGGCAGGACAGCCGCCGGGGCCCGCCGATGCGCTGTCGGCGCAGGAGACGCTCGGCCTCAAACTGTTCCTCGGCAGGGCCAATTGCGTGACCTGCCACAACGGCCCCGGGTTCAGCGACGGCGGTTTCCACAACACCGGCATTCCGGCAGTCGCCGGCCTGCCGCCCGATCTTGGCCGCGAGACCGGCGTGGCCGAGGTCGCCGCCGACCGGTTCAACTGTCTCGGGCCGTTCAGCGACGGCAACCCCCAGGCCTGCACGGCGCTCGCCTCGCTTGCCGGCCGTGGCGCCGGGCTCACCCGCGCCTACAAGACCCCATCGCTGCGCGGTGTCGCCGGCCGGCCGCCCTATATGCATGCCGGGCAGATGCCGACGCTCGAAGCGGTGCTCGACCACTATTCGCGTGCGCCGGTGAGCCCTGGCGGGGTATCCGAGGTCAAGCCGCTCGACCTCAGCACGGACGAGCGCAAGGCGCTTGTGGCGTTTCTCCAGACGTTGGACTAGTGATCGGGTGTGCTTGCCAGCGAGGCGCCGATGACAGACCAGCCGCTCGATCAGATCCGCCAGGAAATGCGGCGCAGCTACCTGCCCGACGAGGACCAGGCGCTTGCCCGGCTGCTCGGCGCCGTTCCGCTGGCGGCCGGCGACCGGCAGGCCGTGTCGGCCCGGGCGGCGGATCTCGTCGAGGCGGTGCGCCGGTCGGCCGAGCCACGGCTGATGGAAGCCTTCCTCGCGGCCTATGGGCTGTCGACCAAGGAAGGGGTCGCGCTGATGTGCCTGGCCGAGGCGCTGCTCAGGGTGCCGGACGCGGAGACGATGGACGATCTGATCCGCGACAAGATCGCGCCGCACGACTGGTCGGCGCATGCCGGCGGCTCGTCCTCGATCTTCGTCAACGCCTCGACCTGGGCCCTGATGCTGACCGGCCGGGTGCTCGACGACGAGGCCGACACCGGCATCGAGGCAACCTTGCGGGCGATGGTGCGCCGCCTGGGCGAGCCGGTGATCCGCACCGCCGTCGCCGCCGCCATGCGCGAGATGGGCGAGCAGTTCGTGCTTGGACGCACCATCGAGGAAGCCGTCAAGCGCGGCCGCAGTTACACTCAGCGCGGTTACCTCTATTCCTACGACATGCTGGGCGAGGCGGCGCGCACCGAAGCCGACGCGCTGCGCTATCTCAAGGCCTATGCCGACGCCATCGGCGCGCTCAAGCGGCATGCCCTCCAGGGCGACATCCGCGCCAATCCCGGTATCTCGGTCAAGCTCTCGGCGCTGCACCCGCGCTATGAGATCGCCCAGAAGGCGACCACCCTGCCGACGATCAGCGAGCGCCTCGGCCGCCTTTGCCGTGCCGCGCGCGAATCCGGCATGGGGCTGAACATCGATGCCGAGGAGGCCGACCGGCTGGACTTGTCGCTCGACGTCATCGAGACCGTGCTCGCCGACCCGGCGCTGGCCGGCTGGGACGGCTTCGGCATCGTCGTCCAGGCCTACAGCCCACGTGCCGGTTTCGCCATCGACTGGCTCTATGCGCTGGCGCGCAAGCTTGATCGCCGGATCATGGTGCGCCTGGTCAAGGGCGCCTATTGGGACACCGAGATCAAGCGGGCGCAGGC
This sequence comes from uncultured Alphaproteobacteria bacterium, assembly GCA_963791325.1. Taxonomy (GTDB): domain Bacteria; phylum Pseudomonadota; class Alphaproteobacteria; order Rhizobiales; family Rhizobiaceae; genus JBEVJK01. The sequence goes on from CAWBRU010000018.1 coordinate 60,988, forward strand.
GCTCGGCCTGCCGGGCTATCCGGTGTTCACGCGCAAGGTCAACACCGACGTCTCCTACATCGCCAATGCCGCCAAGCTGCTCGGCATGCGCGACCGGATCTATCCGCAATTTGCCACCCACAATGCCCATACCGTTGCCGCGGTGCTGGCAATGGCCGGCGGCGGCGACCGGCAGTCCTTCGAATTCCAGCGGCTGCACGGCATGGGCGAGGCGCTGCACGAGATCGTCCGCCAGAAAGAGGGCACCCGCTGCCGCATCTATGCCCCGGTCGGGGCGCATGCCGACCTGCTGGCCTATCTCGTTCGCCGGCTGCTCGAGAACGGCGCCAATTCCTCCTTCGTCCACCAGATCGTCGACGCCCATGTCCCTGCCGCCGAGATCGCGCGGGATCCGATCGCGACTGCCGAGCTCCAGGGACCGGCCGCCAATCCGGCGATCCCGTCGCCGGCCGAGATTTTTGCCGGTATGCGCGCCAATTCCAAGGGCTTCGACATCACCGACCCGCTTGTCTTGGCCGAGATCGAGGCCGAGCGGCAGAGCTTTGCCGGGCAGAACCGTTGGATCGCCAGGCCGGTCACCGCGGCGCCAGGCGGCGGCCAGAGCCGCCCCGTGGTCAATCCGGCACGCCCGGACGATGTCGTCGGCACGGTCTATGAAGCGGCTGCGGAGCAGGTCCCGCCGGCGGTCGATGCAGCCCTGAAGGCGCAGAGAGAATGGGCCGCCCGGCCTGTTGCGGAGCGCGCCGCGGTGCTCCACCGCGCCAGCCAGCTCTACGAGGACCATGCGGTGGAGTTCTTCGCGCTCGCCGCCCGCGAGGCCGGCAAGACGCTTGCCGACGCGGTCGCCGAAGTGCGCGAGGCGGTCGACTTTCTGCGCTATTATGCGGCCGAAGCCGCCGCGGCCGAGGCCGGCACCGACCCGCGCGGGGTGATCGTCTGCATCTCGCCGTGGAATTTTCCGCTGGCGATCTTCACCGGCCAGATCGCCGCCGCCCTGGTCACCGGCAATGCGGTGATTGCCAAGCCGGCCGAGCAGACGCCGCTGATTGCGGCCCGCGCCGTGGCGATGCTCAGCGCGGCGGGCGTTCCCGACGGGGTGCTGCAGCTGTTGCCCGGCGACGGCGCCCAGGTCGGGGCGCCACTCACCGCCGACCCGCGTATCGCCGGCGTCTGCTTCACCGGCTCGACCGAGGTGGCCAGGCTGATCGAGGCGCAACTCGCCGCGACGGCCGCGCCCGACGCGATGCTGATCGCCGAGACCGGCGGCCTGAATGCCATGATCGTCGATTTCGACCGCGCTGCCGGAGCAGGCGGTGCGCGACATCGTGGCGTCGGCGTTCCAGAGTGCCGGCCAGCGCTGCTCGGCGCTCAGGCTGCTCTACGTGCAGAAGGACGTCGCCAAGAAGACGCTCGCCATGCTCGAAGGCGCCATGGCCGAGCTCAATGTCGGCGATCCCTGGTCGATCGAGACCGATGTCGGCCCGGTCATCGACGATGACGCCGAGCAGGCGATCAGTGCCTATGCCGCCGAGATGACGGCCAAGGGCTGCCTGGTGGCGCAAAGCCGGGCGCCGCGCAGCGGCCGGTTCGTCGCGCCGTCGGTGTTTCGGGTGAGCGGCATCGGCGACCTCGACAAGGAAATTTTCGGGCCGGTCCTGCACGTCGCAAGCTTCGATGCCGATGCGCTGCACGAGGTGATTTCCGCAATCAATCGGAAAGGTTACGGGCTGACCTTCGGGCTTCACACGCGCATCGATGCGCGGGTCCAGGAGATCATCGACACGGTTCACGCCGGCAACATCTACGTCAACCGCAACCAGATCGGCGCCGTCGTCGGAGCGCAGCCATTCGGCGGCGAGGGGCTTTCGGGGACAGGTCCGAAAGCCGGTGGCCCGCATTATCTGCGGCGCTTCCGCAAGGCCGGCGGATCCGCCCCGAAGACCGCCGCCGCAGGCCGGCCCGTGGCGCGTGCCGCACTCGAGTCGCATTTGCCGGACCCGGCGGCCGGCGGCTGGTCGCGCCGTCCGGAGCGCATCGCCATCCTGCGCAAGCATCTGCGCGGCAAGGGCGCTGAAGCGATCGCGGCAGCGGCGGCGCTCGATTTCGGCCCGGTCGATTTGCCCGGCCCGACCGGCGAGGCCAACGCGCTGACCCTTCACCCGCGCGGCCGGGTGCTGGCGCTCGGCCCCGACCGGGACAGCCTGCTTGCCCAAGTGGTGCAAGCGCTGGCGGCCGGCAACGCAGTCTTGGCCGTGGCGCCGGATGCCCGCGCCGCGCTCGCGGCCTTGACTGGCAAGGGACTGCCGCTCGAGGCGCTGGACGGCACGGCCGACCCCGCCGATGCGGCAGCGCTGTCGATCGACCTGGTCGCTTCCGCCGCCGGCGCGGAGAGCCTGCGCCCGCTGCGGCAGGCGCTGGCTGCACGCAGCGGCCCGATCATTCCGATCGTCAGCGAGCGCATCTACCCGGCTGCCTATGCCCATGAACGGGCGGTCTGCGTCGACACCACCGCAGCCGGCGGCAATGCCAGCCTGCTGGCTGCCGCCTGAGGCCGCAGCGCCCGCTAGCGCCGGCCGCGGGGAAGGCGCTCTTGCCGACGGCCATAAACATGATAATCTCAGTCAGGTTTTATCTTGTCCGCCCAGCCAGCCCTGGCGAGCCCGGCGTGCGCAACAAGGGGTTCGTCACGATGCATGATCATTCGCCGCGGTTTGCAGATCGCTCGAGCTTGGGACGGGAAAGAAGCGCACCCCCGCCGCCTGCGGCCCTGGGCGGGGCGCTGCCGCGCGTCTTGAGCAGCCAATCGCTGTTCCTGGGGCTGCACGAGATCGGCATCGAGCATCAGGGGGCGCTCTACCGGCTGAAGATCACCCGGCAGGGCAAGCTCATTCTCAACAAATAGGCCGGCCCGCGTTCAGCTGGCGAGTGCCGGGCGCTCGACCGCCTCCAGACCGAGCAGGCGGTGCAGATCGGGCCGGGTGCGCACCAGGCCCTCGATCGTATAGCTGGACAGGACGGCGAAGAAGGCGTTCAGCGCCTCCTTCAGCGCGGCATTCAAGGTGCAGGCATCGACCAGCGGGCAGTCGACTCCGTCGCTCTCGAAGCATTCGGCCATGGCGAAATTGTCTTCGGTCACGCGCACGATGTCGAACAGCGTGATCTGGTCGGCCGCCTTGGCCAGCCTGACCCCGCCATTGCGGCCGCGAACCGTCTCGACCAGCCCGTGCTCGACCAGGGGCTGCAGGATCTTGAACAGAAACAGCTCCGAGACCGAGTAGGCGCTGGCAATCTCCGGGATCCGCGAAAGCCGCCCGGCATTGGCCGCGCAGTACATCATGATCCGGACGGCGTAGTTGGTCTGTCGGGTCAGCCGCATGGTCGCTTTCCGCTTTGCTCTGTCGCCGCCACTATGGACCTCCGTTTAGAACAATTCCAGGTCGGAAATCAGGAAAGTTGATCCGCGAAGTCCACTTACTCAGTCGGCCGGACGGAAGCGGCCGACATAGATCATCGGCCAGCGCTTTCCGGTGATGTAGAAGAGCCCGGTCGCGGCATTGCGGGCGATGCCGTTGAGGACATGCTCGGAGCTCTCCTCGACGGCGCCCCGCTCGGCCGGAGACATCGTGCCGCGCAGGAAGGAGAGGTCGGACGCAGCCACCATGCAGCCGGTGTTCGGGTCGACCTCGACGATCCAATCGGTGGTGAAGACGTTGCCGAACAGTTTGCCGTCGACATATTCGAGCTCGTTGAGCCAGACCGGCGGCTTGCCGCCCGCAGCGCGCAGCGGGATGCTGCGCGTCAGCTTGAAGGTTTTGGGATCGGCATAGTGGAGTGCGCCTTCACCGTCGGTGAAGATCAGCGACTTGCCGTCGCTCGCCAATCCCCAGCCGAGCCGTGGATTGGTCATCTTGCGCAACAGCTTGCCGGAGAGGTCGTAGACGAACACGACATGCTCCTGCCAGGTCAGCTGGAAGACCTCGCCGTTGAGAATGGCGAGGCCTTCGCCGAACACGGCCGTGCCGAGGTCGTCGAGCACGGTGACCTTGCCGTCGAGACCAACGGTATTGAGCCGCGTTTCACCTTCGGTCCGGCCGGTGCTCTCAAAGAGCTTGCCGTCGTGGAATTCGAGCCCTTGCGTCAAGCCCACCCGGTCGCGCACGATCTTGCCCTCGACCTCGAAGCGCAGCGCCTTGGGCACCGGGCAGGGGGCCTCGGCAGCGGCGGCCGGTCCGGCCAGTGCCACGCCCAGCACGGTTGGAATCGACAGCAAAGCCAAATAGAGCGGGTTGCGCATGACGTCTCCATGCCACGACTTGAATGAGCGTTCAACAAAGTGCGGCCGCCGCCGATGCCGGGCCGGGGCATGACTTGGGGAACGCCGCGCGGCTCGGGGGATTGGAACTTCGGATCGGGATCGCCATGCCGCTGACAACGCCAACCGTGTCGACCGACGCCGCCAAGCTTGCGGCGCTGCGCCGCGTCAAGCTGATCGCGGCGGCGCTGCTCGCGATCTGCGTGGCGGTATTCGCCGCGGCGAAATTGCTGGAGCCGCGCTGGCCGGCGCTGGGCTTCCTGGCCGCCTTCGCCGAGGCGGCCACGATCGGCGGCATCGCCGACTGGTACGCGGTGGTGGCGCTGTTTCGCCGCCCGCTCGGCCTGCCCATTCCGCACACCGCCATCATTCCGGCCAACCAGGACCGCTTGGCCGACAATCTCGGCCGCTTCATCGAGGTCAACTTCCTGGCCGAGGAGCCGATCCGCCGCAAGCTCAAGGAAGTGGACTTCGCCGCCCTGGTGGCCGACTGGCTGAGCGACGCGACCCGGGCCAGCGACCTGTCGCGCTTCGTCGCCAAACTGGTTCCCAAGGCGCTCGGCGCCGTCGAGCAATCGGGATTGCCGGACTTCGTCGGCAAGCGGCTGATGGCCGAACTGGACAAGATCGACGTCGCGCCGTTGGCGGCCGGATTGTTCGAAGCCTTCACCGCCGATGGCCGCCACCAGAAGCTGCTCGACACCCTGGTCAGAATGCTGGGCGACGTGTTGAGCGACGAGCAGACGCTGGCGATGATCCGCGACCGCATCCGCGACGAGCTGCCCACCCTGTTCAGGGTGTTCCGGGCGGACGCCTATTTGCTTCGCAAGATCGTCGCTTCGGCCGCTTCGCTGCTCGACCAGGTGAGCGGTGATCCCGAGCACCCGGTGCGTAAGGAATTCGACGAGTTCGTCGCCACTTTCATCGACCGCCTGCGCAACTCGGACGATTACCGCCGCCGCGCCGCCCAAATGAAGCGGGACCTTTTGGCGCGGCCGGAGGTCGAGCGGCTGGCCGCCGGCGTCTGGGGCGGACTGCGCGGCTTCCTGGAAAAGGATGCGGTGAAGCGCGATTCGCTGATCCGCCAGCATCTCGCCAACATGTTCGTCGAGATCGGCCGCGAGCTCAAGCGCGACCGGCGGATCCGCGCCGACATGAACCAGGGCTTCGTCGTCGCGCTGACCGCGTTCGTCGAAAGCCAGAAAAGCGGCGTCTCGACGTTCATCGCCGACCAGGTCAAGCGCTGGGACCTCAACCAGCTGACCCGGCTGATCGAGGTCAATGTCGGCCGCGACCTGCAATATATCCGCTTCAACGGCATGATCATCGGCGGCCTGGCAGGCCTGGCGCTCTACGCGGTCGAAAGGGTGCTGCTGGTGAATTGAAGCCTCGGCGAGGTCCCCTAGATAGCGGGTGTGGTGTCCTCGAACGGGCAAGGGAGGAAGCGCATGGCCAGCAAACCGCAACCGCAACCGCAACCGCCGTCGCTGATCGACATGTTCATGAGCCTTGGACGCGATCTCCGTCTGCCGTCGATCGATGTCGAGCACATCCTCGACCACCACCGCAAGAACCTGGAAGCGCTGGAGCAGTCGGCGCGGGCCTCGGCCGCCGGCGCTAGTTCGGTGCTGGCCAAGCAGCGCGAGGCGATCGAGGCCGCGTTCCGCGAGTTCAGCGACTTCGCCCAGACCTACCGGGTGCCGGGCGACCCCAAGGAGGTGCTGGCCAAGCACGCCGATTTCGCCCGCAAAAGCTTCGAGACAGCTGTTAAGAACACCTCCGACGTCGCTGACATCGTTCGCAAATCCGGCTCTGAATCGGCTGAGATATTGCGTCGGCGCATGCATGAGGCGATGGACGAGGTACGTCACTCCTACGAGGAGCACAGATAGCTCAATGACCTCGATCCGACGAAACGCGCGGGAGCCTGGACCTGGGCCGTCCCCGCCAAGGCCGGAGCCCTTCCCGGGGCCCAATCCGCAGCCGGTCCCGGAACCGTTTCCACCCAGCGAACCGGTGCCCGGCCCGAAGCCGATCATCTGAAGGCTATTCCGCGTCCGGCTGGGATTCCGGTCCGGCGCGCCTGAAGGCCGGCAGAGCCAGGCACGCTTCGGCAATGCGCGAAATCGTCGGATATGGCGCCATGTCAAGCTGATAGCGGCGATTGTTGACAACTTGCGGTACCAGGCAGAGGTCGGCAAGCCCCGGGCTGTCGCCGTGGCAGAAGCGCCCGGTATTCGGGCTGTCGGCAAGCAGCGCCTCGAGCGGTTCGAAGGTCTGGTTGACCCAGTGGCGGAACCAGTTGGCGATGTCGGTATCGCCGGCCCCGAACAGAGCGCGCAGCGAGGTCAGCACCCGCAGATTGTTGATCGGGTGGACGTCGCAGGCGACCATCTGTGCAAGCGCACGCACACGGGCCCGGCCGGGCGCGTCGCCGGGCAGCAGCGGCGGCTCGGCAATCGTCTCGTCGAGAAACTCGATGATCGCCAAGGATTGCAGCAGCAGCGTGCCGTCCCGCCACATCAGCGCCGGCACGAGGCCTTGCGGATTGACCGTCAGATAGCCCTGTTCGAGGTGCTCGCCGTGGCGCAGATGGTGGGCGACGTAGCGGTAGGCGATGCCCTTCAACTCGAGCGCGATGCGCACGCGGTAGGAGGTCGAGGAGCGGAAGTAGTTGTGGAGGACGACCTCGTTCATGCCGCCGGGCCGATCGCAATCTCGATCGTTCCGAGCCCATCGATTCCGCCTTCGACGCGGTCTCCCGCGACCAGCGCGCCGACCCCGGCCGGGGTGCCGGTGAAGATCAGGTCTCCCGGCTTGAGCTCCACCGCCTGGCTGCAGATCGCGATCACGTCGGCCACCGGCCATATGAGCTCCGACAAGTCGCCTTGCTGGCGGACGCTGCCGTTGACCGACAGCCAGATGCGGCCGGCCTCGGGGTGGCCGCTCACGCCGGCCGGGATCAGCGGCGCGCAGGGCGCCGAGCGGTCGAAGCCCTTCGACCAGTCCCACGGCCGGCCGGCCGCCTTGGCTTCGTTCTGCAGGTCGCGGCGCGTCAGGTCGATGCCGACGCCATAGCCCCAGACGTGGCCGAGCGCCTCACCTGCAGGGATATTCGCGCCGCCGCGGGCCAGCGCCACGACCAGTTCGATCTCATGGTGCAGATTGCGGGTAAGCGGCGGGTAGGGGATGACGGTGCCGCTGTCGGCCACGGCATCGGCCGGCTTGGTGAAGAAGAATGGCGGCTCGCGGTCGGGATCCTTGCCCATCTCCCGCGCATGGGCCGCGTAGTTGCGGCCGACGCAGAAGATCCGCCGCACCGGAAAGCGCTCGCCGCTGCCGGCCACGGCGACGCTTGGAAGCTCGGGGATGTCGATGACGAAGCCGGGCATTGGCAAACTCCTGGGGCGCCGGCCGCCGTTCTGCCATGCGGCGCAGCGGAGCGCCACACGTCTTTGCCTGCGGCGCGGGGCTGCCGATCAGCGTTTGGCCGGTTCGAGCCGGAAATCGGGTAGATCGCGCAGCGCCTGCTCGGGTCCCGCGGGACTGTAGACGACGAACAACTGCATCGGCTCTGCGCCGGTATTGGTGGTCGAATGGAAGCGGCTCTCCGGGACGTAGACCGTGCAGCCCGCGCCGACTTTGGCCACCACCGGCCGGCCGGCCGCGTCCTCGACCATCTGCTCGCCTTCACCGGCAATGACGAAGATGATCTCTTCCGCGCCGGGATGGTTGTGCCGGGCGTGACCCTGGCCCGGGCCGAGGTCGACAACCCCGCCGGAGAAGCGCCCGGCGCCGTTCACCCCCGGCGCGACCGTCAGCGCCAATCGCCCCCAATCGAACACGAAGCTGTCGACGTCCTGCGGGTAGACGAAGTTCCGTTCCGTTTTCGCCATGGTTCTCACGTCCTTGCTAGTGCTTTCGGAAGGCGAGCTTCTTGAAGCTTGCGGTCTGCTCGCGGATCGCCCGTTCGGCCGGCAGCCGCTCCATCGAGCTGGCGCCGTAGAAGCCGTGGCAGAAGACGGTCCGCTCCAGGACGAATTGGGCGTCCTCAGGGTCGGCGATCGGGCCGCCGTGGCAAAGCACGATGATGTCGCTGCGCACGCGGCGCGCGGCCTCGGCGATCGCATCGATCTCGGCCACGCAGCTTGCCAGCGACTTGGCACTGGTGGCGCCGATCGTCCCGCCGGTGGTGACGCCCATATGCGCGACGATCAGGTCGGCGCCGGCCTCGGTCATCGCCTTAGCTTCCTCCGGGTTGAACACATAGGGCGTGGTCAGCAGGTCGAGCCGGTGGGCGGCCGCGATCATGTCGATCTCGAGCCCGAAGCCCATGCCGGTCTCCTCGAAGCTCAGCCGCATCTGGCCGTCGAACAGGCCGACGGTGGGGAAGTTCTGCACGCCCGAAAATCCCATCGCCTTGAGCTCGGCCAGGAATTGCGGCATCAGCACGAACGGGTCGGTGCCGTTGACGCCGGCGAGCACCGGCGTGTGGCCGACCACCGGCAGCACCTCGAGCGCCATCTCCTTGACGATCGCGTTGGCGTTGCCATAGGCGAGCAGGCCGGCGGCCGAGCCGCGCCCGGCCATCCGGTAGCGCCCGGAATTGTAGATGACGATCAAGTCGATGCCGCCGGCCTCCTCGGCCTTGGCGGAAAGGCCCGTACCCGCACCGCCACCCACGATCGGAACCCCGTCGGCAACCATCTTCCTGAACTTTTCCAGAAGCTTGGCGCGAGCGATGAAGGGCATGAACGAAGTTCTCCGAAAGGGTGTCGACCGAGCGCTGAAACCGCCAAGGTGGTAGCCCCAGCATCAGCGCAAATCAAGTGCGGCCGACCCCATACTCCCGGAACTGGTCGGACCAATTTTCCTCTGAAAACACCGACCGAAGCCTCGAAGCAGCCTTGCAATCGATTACAAATAGATCGACTATGGCGCTGAGCGAGGTCCGGTTTTGCCGCGACGCCGTAATCCAAATGAATGCTTGACCAAAATCGGAGATTGGTACTACCAGATCAGGCAGTCGGACAATCCGGGATAGGCCCGTTCATGATCGGGCAGGTGGCCGTGCAGCGAGGAGGCTGGCAGGGCAATCGCGGTCCGCAGCCGGGGCTAGGACCTCTCCGGGAGACCGCTGCGGCGTGAAAGAGAACGACGCGCAAACAGGGAGGAACCGAAATGCGCAAGAGACTTACCGGCGTGATCGCCGGCATTGGGCTATCGTTGGCGATGTCGACGGCCGCGTTCGCGCAGGAATTGACCATCTTCTGGGCTGAATGGGACCCTGCCAACTATCTGCAGGAACTGGCCAACCAATACGAAGCCGAGACCGGCGTGAAGGTGACGGTCGAAACGACGCCCTGGTCGGACTTCCAGACCAAGGCCTTTACCGAATTCAACGCCAAGGGCAGCGCCTACGACCTGATCGTCGGCGATTCGCAATGGCTGGGTGCGGCGTCCGAGGGCGGCCACTATGTCGACCTGACGGACTTCGTCAAGGAAAACAAGGTGCTCGACACGATGGCGCCGGCCACGGTCAAGTTCTACTCCGAATATCCTGGCAACAGTGGCAAGTATTGGTCCATCCCTGCCGAGGGCGACGCCGTCGGCTGGTCCTATCGCAAGGACTGGTTCGAGGATCCGAAGGAGAAGGAGGCGTTCAAGGCCAAGTACGGCTATGAGCTCGCCGTGCCGAAGGACTGGAAGGCGCTGCGCGATATCGCCGAGTTCTTCTACCGGCCCGACCAGAAGAAATACGGGATCGCCATCTATACCGACAATTCCTATGACGCGATGGCGATGGGCTTCGAGAACGCCCTGTTCTCCTATGGCGGCGAGCTCGGTGACTATTCGACCTACAAGGTCGACGGCATCATCAACTCCGACAAGGCCGTGGCCGCGCTGGACGCCTACCGGGAGCTCTACAAGTTCACGCCGCCCGGCTGGGCCAAAACGTTCTTCACCGAGGACAACCAGGCCATCACCGAGAACCTGGCGGCGATGAGCATGAACTTCTTCGCCTTCTTCCCCGCCCTGGTCAACGAAGCCTCCAATCCGAACGCCAAGAACACCGGCTTCTTCGCCAATCCGCCCGGGCCGAACGGCGACCAGTTTGCCGCGCTCGGCGGACAGGGCATCTCGATCGTCTCCTACTCGCAGAACAAGGAGGAGGCGTTGAAATTCCTGAAGTGGTTCATCAAGGACGAGACGCAGAAGAAGTGGGCCGAACTCGGCGGCTACACCTGCAATAAGGCAGTTCTGGAATCGCCGGAATTCCAGAACGCCACGCCCTACAACAAGGCCTTCTACGACACGATGTTCAAGGTCAAGGATTTCTGGGCGGTGCCCGAATATGCCGAGCTTCTGCAGCAGCTGAACCAGCGGATCTACCCGACCATAGTCGGCGGCGAGGGAACCTCGAAGGAGACGCTCGACGCGCTCGCCAAGGACTGGCAGGCGACGTTCAAGAAGTACAATCGCGGCCAGTGAGGCCAGGCGTTGCTCGAACGGAGGGGGCGTCCCCGTCCCCTCCGTTGCCGTTCACGGGCGGTCCGGGAGGAGACCATTGGCGACAGCAGTCATGACCACGCTTGATCCGCGCTCGCGCGCCGCGGCACGCGGAATGAGCGACATCGCGATCCGCAATCTGTTCATCATCCCGACCATCCTGTTCCTGATCGTCTTCAACATCTTTCCGCTGATCTACTCGCTCGGCTATTCGTTCACCGACTTCCGTGCCTCGACCAGCGCAGCTGCCAACTTCGTCGGGCTGCAGAACTATCGCGAATTGCTCAATGACCCCTACATCTGGAACAATTTCGTCATCACCGCCAAGTATGTGGTCGTCTCGGTGGTCGGGCAGGTGCTGGTCGGCTTCGGCATCGCCATGCTGCTCAACCGCAACATTCCGTTCAAGGGGCTGATCACGACGCTCCTGCTTCTGCCGATGATGCTGTCGATGGCGGTCGTCGGGCTGTTCTGGAAGCTGCTCTACGACCCGTCCTTCGGCATCATCAACTATGCGCTCGGTCTCGGCACCTTCGAGTGGCTGGCCAACCCGAAGATGGCGCTTTACGCGGTGGCGCTGACCGACATATGGATGTGGTCGCCGTTCGTCATGCTGCTGTCGCTGGCCGGGCTTTCGGCCGTGCCCAAGCACCTCTACGAGGCGGCGGCGATCGACCGCGCCGGACCGTTCTACACCTTTTTCCGCATCACTCTGCCGCTGGTCGCGCCGATCCTGATGATCGCCGTCATCTTCCGCACCATGGAGGCGTTCAAGACGTTCGATCTCGCCTACATCATGACCAGCCAGCCGACCACCGAGGTGATCTCGATCCGGCTCTACAAGATGGCATTCCAGGAATGGCAGACCGGGCGCTCCTGTGCGCTCGCCTATATCGTGCTGATCATGGTGCTGGCGATCACCAACATCTACGTCAAATATCTGAACAGGGTGAAGGAGCGCTGAGATGGCCGCCGTGCGCACGCCGCGCGAGACCGCGCTCAACCGCCTCGCCATCGCCTCGGTCCTGGTCATCACGCTGGTCTTCCTGGCGCCGATCTACTGGATCGCCTCGACCGCCTTCAAGCCGCGCAATCTGGCGACCACGATCCCGCCGACGGTCGTCTTCCAGCCCGAAGTGTCGCCGTTCGTGAAGCTGTTCTTCAAGCGCTCGCAACTGCGCACGGCGCCAACGCCGGAGGAGTACGCGGCCGCCCCGTGGTGGGAGCGGATCGTCTTCGACGGCGGCGAGAAGCTGACCCGCGACGGCAAGGGCAACGTGCAATTGTCGGCCTATCCCAGCCGCTTCATGAACTCGCTGATCGTGGCGATCAGCTCGACCGTGCTCGCCGTCGGCATGGGCACGCTCACCGCCTATGGCTTTTCGCGCTTCAAGGTGAAAGGCGAGGCGGACCTTCTGTTCTTCATCCTGTCGACACGCATGCTGCCGCCCGTCGTCGTCGCCATTCCGATGTTCCTGATGTATCGCGCCGTCGGCCTCAACGACACCCATTGGGGCCTGATCATCCTCTACACCGCCTTCAACCTGTCGTTCTCGGTGTGGCTGATGAAGGGCTTCATGGACGAGATCCCGAAGGAATATGAAGAGGCCGCGCTGGTCGACGGCTACACCCGGCTGGAGGCCTTCTTCAAGGTGGTGCTGCCGGAAGCGGCCACCGGCATCGCGGCGACCGCCGTCTTCTGCTTCATCACCGCCTGGAACGAATATGCCTTCGCGCTGATCATGACCAACCGGCGGGCGCAGACGGCGCCGCCCTTCATCCCCTCGCAGGTCGGCTCTGGCCTGCCGGACTGGACGGTGATCGCCGCCGGCACGTTCCTGTTCCTGTTGCCGGTGGCGGTGTTCACCTTCCTGTTGCGCAGCCACCTCCTGCGCGGCGTCACCTTCGGAGCGATCCGCAAATGAGCCTGCGCAGCGTCAACCGGCGCTATCTTGAGCCCGCCTCGCAGATTCTGATGGTGGCCGGCATCATCGCGCTCTGCCAGCCGTGGAGCTTCCTGCTGCACCGCTACGGCCTGACCGTGGTGCTGATCGGACTGATCGGCTTCATGATCACCGGCAAGATCGGGCCGGAGCCCAACCCGCAGCAAGTCGAGATGGAGGGCGGGGAGGGCGCGTCGTGACCCAGATCGAGCTGCGCGGCGTGCAGAAGTTCTTCGGTGACGTGCAGGTCATCAAGGACCTCAATCTCAGCGTCGCCGACAATGAATTCATCGTCCTGCTCGGCCAGTCCGGCTGCGGCAAGACGACGACGCTGCGGGCGATCGCCGGCCTGGAGACGATCGACGACGGCGACATCCTGATCGACGGCCGGCCGGTGCAGACGATGAAGGCGTCCGACCGCGACATCGCGTTCGTCTTCCAGCTCTATGCGCTCTACCCGCACATGAATGTCTACGAGAACATCGCCTTTCCGCTGAAGGCGACGCGCAAGAGCAAGGCCGAGGTCGACAAGGAGGTGCGCGCGGTCGCCAAGACCCTGCAGATCACCCATCTGCTCGACAAGAAGCCGTCGGCGCTGTCGGGCGGTGACATGCAGCGGGTGGCGATCGGCAGGGCCTTGGTGCGGCGGCCGAAGGCGCTGCTGATGGACGAGCCGATCGGGGCGCTCGACGCCAAGCTGCGCGAGGAGATGCGGGCCGAGATCAAGCGGCTGCACATGAAGCAGGGATCGACGACCATCTACGTCACCCACGACCAGGTCGAGGCGATGAGCCTGGCCGACCGGATCGTGGTCATGCATGAAGGCATTCTGCAGCAGATCGGCACCCCGCAGGAGGTCTATTCCCGCCCCGCCAATCTGTTCGTCGCGCGCTTCGTCGGCAGCCCGGTGATGAACATCGCGCCGGCGGCAGTGCGCGAGACCGCTGCGGGCGCCGACGTGACCGTGGACGGCGCGGACGAGGGCTTTCAGTTCCCGCGCCAGGTGCTTGCCGAGCTCGGCGCTGCCAAGGGCGTCAGCGGCAAACTTGCGCTCGGCATCCGGCCGGAGGGCGTGCTCATCGAGCGCACCGCGCGGGCGGGCTACCTGCCCGTCGAAGCCACCATCATCGAGCCGCTCGGCGCCTACGACATCGTCGACCTCAAGGTCGGCGCGCAGATGCTGAGGGCCCGCACCCGCAGCGGCTATGTCGGCCAGCCCGGCGAGCAGGTGTTTGCCCGGATCGACCCGGCGCAGGCGCATTTCTTCGACACGCAGAGCGGCCTCGCGCTCGGCGTCGGGCGATGAGCGCGCCGTCGCGCCGCCGGCCTCCGAAGGGCAGCCGAGGCGAGATCAATTGTTTCGACCTGAAGGAACCCGGCTGACATGGCGCATATCGAGCTCAGGCGGATCAGCAAGCGGTTCGGCTCGCATGTGGCGCTGCGCGACCTCAACCTGTCGATCGACGACGGCGAATTCTTCGTGCTGCTCGGCGAGACCGGAGCGGGCAAGACCACCACCCTGCGCCTGATCGCCGGACTCGAGCGGCCCGACAGCGGTCAGGTGCTGATCGACGGCGTCGATGTCGGCAGCTGGGGCGCGGCCGAGCGGGATGTGGCGCTGGTCCTCCAGCAATACTCGCTCTATCCCCGCTACACCGTCCGCGAGAACCTCGAATTCCCGCTCAAGTCGAAGATCCGACGGGTCGAGCCGGAGGAGATCAAGGAGCGGGTGGCGCGCGCGGCGCGCACCCTGCGCATCGAGCACCTCATGGAGCGCAAGACCGACCGTCTTTCCGGCGGCGAGATGCAGCGCGTCTCGATCGGCCGGGCAATCGTGCGCAAGCCGCGGGTTTTTCTGATGGACGAGCCGCTCAGCAACCTCGACGCCAAGCTGCGCGAGGCGCTGCGCACCGAGCTCAAGAACCTGCAGATGACGCTGGGCGCCACCTTCCTGTTCGTCACCCACGACCAGATCGAGGCGATGTCGATGGGCGACAAGATCGGCGTGCTCAACCACGGCCGGTTGGTCCAGACCGGCTCGCCGCAGCAGATCTACACCGATCCGCGCGACACCTTCGTGGCGAGCTTCGTCGGCTCGCCGCCGATGAACCTGCTCGACGGTCGGCTGGTCGCCGGGCGCGCCGTGATGACGCCGCTTGCGTTCGAATTGCCGCTCGGTGTGATGCCGCGGCAGGCGGTCGAGGGACGGCCGCTGATTTTCGGTATCCGGCCCGAGGACGTCTATCTGGAGAGCGGCGCGCCGGTCGAGGGCCGCGTCCACGACATCGAGAATCACGGCGTCGAAAAGATCCTGACGCTGCGCGTCGCCGACACCATGCTGCGGGCCACGGTGCCGGCGCAGACCGATGTGGCCATCGAGGAGCCGGTGCGCTTCGCCTGGAACGAAGACAAGGTCGTGCTGTTCGACCAGGGCAGCGGCTTGAGCCTGCGCCATGCCGGCTGAGGCGCCTCGCGCGCGGCGGTGATTCGCCGGGCCGGCGCGCAAAACGTGTTCCCGCCGGCGCCCTGCACGCACCGCAAACGGTGCGGAAGGCACCCTTTTGCCACCTCAGGTTAAGGATGCCGCCCGGCTTTCTACACAACCCCGTGATTCGACCGCCGCGGCGTCTCCGATCGATTGTCAGTGTGTTTCAACGAAGGCTAATGATGGCGCGCTTGCGATCGCTGATCGACCTGTCGGATGACAGAACAGGGAGGGTTAAGCCCTTTGGCTCTCCCTGTCTCTTTCGAGCCGGGCTGCGGAGGGCGGCCGACCTTACGCCAAATTGGGGAGCATCTGTGGCCGGCAAAGCGTGTTAATTTGCTTGGGCGTTAGGAGATCCATGGGCGATGGCGGGTGGTGGCCGGAGTGATCCTTGCGCGAGCGACAGGAGGCGCCCATGGCCATTCTTGAGAAATCCGTTTTGCGCGCAAAAATCGCGCCGCACAGCGCAAAACTGGTACGTGAAGTCTACGAAGCGGCGTGCCTGGTGGATGCCAAGTTTCCCGACACCCACCCGGCCAGCGTAGCGGCAAAGAAAGTCATCGCAGCATTCAAGACCGATCTTGACCAGCGGCTGATGTGGCTTGCAGGGGTAACCCCGCTCGGCCGCGCTTGAGCCTTCTGCATCCATCGGACGGTTGAAGCCAGACGAGCGCGATTGTTGGGCCAGACGCGCTCCTTTCCGAAGATACGGGCGAGCTTCCCTCCGAGTTTCACCACGGACCGAAATTAATCGCGGCGCATGGCGATGCCGCGTGACCAGGCAGTGCGTTCCGCTCACCCCTCGGCGGCAGGAAAGCGCTCCCGGTAGCGCGGCAGCACCTCCGGATTGACCAGATTGACCGGCAATTGCCCGGAAAGGATGCGCAGGGTCTCGGCAGCCGCTCCCATTCCCATGCGCTCCATGCTCTGGCGGGTGATGCCGGCCAGATGCGGCGTGATGACGACGTTGTCGAGATCGAGAAGCGGGTGATCTGCCGGCAGTGGCTGGATATCGAACACATCGAGCGCCGCGCCGGCCAGCCGACCTCTTGTGAGCGCGGCGACAAGCGCGGCCTCGTCGACCACCGGGCCGCGGGCCACGTTGACGAGGAATGCCGAAGACTTCATCCGGCCAAGCAGGTCGGCGCCGATCAAGCCCCTGGTTTCGGCTGTCAGCGGACAGCAGAGCACGACGATGTCGGCGCGCTCGGCCAACTGTTCCAGCCCGACGCGGACCACTCCGTCCGGCAGCGGCCCGCCGCGCCGGTTGGCGGCCAGGACCTCCAGGCCGAAGCCGTGCATGGCGATCGCGGCGAGCTGGCGGCCGACGCTGCCCATGCCGACGATGCCCAGGGTGCGGCCCGCTAATTCCTCGGTCGTCTCCGCATGCGCCCGCCCGGCGAGCCACCCGGCGGTGCGCAGATCCCGATCGATCGGGCGGAACCGTCGAAGCAGCGACAAGGTGAGGAAGACGACGTGCTCGGCCACCGAGCGCGCATTGACGCCCGGGACGTTGGCGACCAGCACGCCCGCAGCACCGGCGGCCTCGAGCGGGATCATGTCGACCCCGGCGCCATGACGGATCGCAGCTCTGAGCCGCGGCGCCGCCGCGAATAGGGCAGGCGGAATCGGCGCGCGCACGATGACCGCCGAAGCCTCCGCGCCCTGTCGGACGAGCGTTGCGTGATCGAGCGCGTCGGCGACCACAAGACGGCCGGCATCGGCAAGCGCTGCCGCTGCCTTCGGATGGAGCCGATGGGTGGAGAAGATGACCGGAAGCTCAGGCATTCTGCATGGCGGCTGGGCGGTCGGCGCCGGCCTCGCTGTCGTCGCCGATGAGCCCTTTCCAATAGCTTTCGGCGCCCTGCAGGTGGGCGCTCATCAGCGCTTGCGCCAGGTTGCCGTCTCGGCGCAGCAGCGCGTCGAAGATCTGCAGGTGCTCGGCGTGAGACTTGCGGCAGCGCTCCGCGTCGGAGAAGTAGACCGGCAGCCGGGCTTCGCCCATCATGTAGTAGACGCTGCACAGCTGGTGGAACATGGCGTTCTGGGTGGCGCGCACGATCTCCAGATGAAAGGCGCGATCCTCTTGGGCGATCTGCAGGCCGGCGTCGACCTTGCGCGCCGATTCGGCGAGGATCTCGCGCAGCCGTCCGTAGTTGTCGTCGGTGGCACGGCTGCAGGCGAGCTCGGCAGCCTTGATCTCGTGGATCTTGCGGATCTCGACGATCTCGTAGATGCGCAGCGGGTCGAGCGGCAGGCCCGCCTTGGCAAACAGCGCGAGGGCCTCGACGCCGGCCTCGCCGGCCGTCAGGTAGATGCCCGATTTGGCGCGCCGCTCGACGATGCGCATGGCCTCGAGGATGGCCAAGGCTTCGCGGATCTGGCCACGGCTGACGGAAAAATGCTCCGCCAGCTCGCGCTCGGACGGCGTCCGGCCTGTCTTGGAATCGGAGAAGGAGAACAGGTAGGAGGCAAGCTCGGCGAGGAGGTTCTTTTCCGTCATCGATCCTTGACCGCATGGGCCAGCAGAAAGTCCTCCGCCACCGTCAGCCCCAGTCCGGGTCGGTCGGGAAGCTCGATCATACCGTCTTTCACGGCCACCGTCTCCTCGATCAGGTCGTGCAGCATCGGATTGGCGCCGAGCGAGTATTCGACGATGAACGACGACGGCACGGCGGCGCAGACATGCAGCCCGGCGAAGAAGGCCGGCGCGCCTGCCCACATATGCGGAGCCAGCCTGAGGTTGAAGGCCGACGCCAGTGTCGCGATCGCCATCGCTTCGCTGATGCCGCCGCAAAAGCCGAGATCGGGCTGGAAAATGTCGGCCGCGCCGAGCAGCGCCAGGTCGCGGAAGGCGTAGCGCGTGGCCTCGCTTTCGCCGGTCGCGATCGGCACCGCGCACTGCGCCCTGAGCTGCGCCATGCCGGCTTTGTCCTCCGCCATCACCGGCTCCTCGAACCAGGCGAGATCGCAGTCGGCGACGGCGTTGGCGAACCGCTTGGCGTCGGCCACCGTATAGGTGCCGTGGGCGTCGACCATCAGCCCGATCTCAGGACCGAGCGCGGCCCGCGCGGCGCGCACCCTGGCCGCCGAAATATGGGGCGCGCCGTCCATGGCGCCGACCCGCATCTTGACGGCCCGGAAGCCGCCGGCTTCGACATAGGCCGACAGCTGTTCGCCGATGCCGTCGACGCCGGCCCAGCCGCCCGAAGCATAAGCGGGCAGGGACGTGGCCTTGCGTCCGCCGAGCAGCCGCCACACCGGTTCGCCCAGCGCCTTGCCGAGGATGTCCCAGAGCGCGATGTCGACGGCGCTGATCGCGGCAACCGTCACCCCCTGCCGC
Source organism: uncultured Alphaproteobacteria bacterium (assembly GCA_963791325.1). Classification (GTDB taxonomy): domain Bacteria; phylum Pseudomonadota; class Alphaproteobacteria; order Rhizobiales; family Rhizobiaceae; genus JBEVJK01. The sequence goes on from CAWBRU010000018.1 coordinate 79,581, forward strand.
GCCAGCTGCGGCATGGCATGGCCGGCCGCCGCGGCCTGGCCGTGGCGCACGCCGTTGTAGAGCATCTGCCAGATCGGCGTGATGTCGCGTGCATCCCGCCCGACCAGCAGCGGCGCCAGCTCGCGGTTGATCATATGGACGAGCGCGCCATAGGTGCCGGCGCTGCCCGCCGCATTCTTGCCTTCCCCCCAGCCGACCAGGCCGTCGGCGGTCTCGACCCGGACGATGGCCGCATCGAAGGTTGTGACCTGGCCGAAATCGCTGCGATGCTGGCGGCGCGCCTCGATCGGGATGCGCACCCACCAGGCCTCGAGCCGCGCAATGCGCATCGCCGATGCCGTCCGGTCCGCGACCTCGGCCTGTGCGGCGGGGGCGTCAGAGTCCAGCAACATGCCACCTATTTGATCAGCGGCAGCAGGGTCTCTGCAGTGATCCGCATCTGGTCGGCATAGAATTCCTCGGTGAGCAGGCTGGAGCCGTGGTCCTGGATGAACTTCAGCTGCTCGGGCGAGATATCGACGGGGTTGCGCTCGACCATGTTCTTGTAGCGGTTGGCCGGCGTGCGATCGACCGGCGCGACGAACTCGTTGGTCAGCGCGCCGTCATAGCCGATCTCCTTCAAGGTGCCGACGATCTTCGGCCAGTCGAGATGGCCGAGGCCGGCGGCAAAGCGATCATTGTCGGCGACGTGGAAGTCGAACAGGCGCTTACCGGCAAGCCGGATCGCGTCGTACATGTCGTCTTCCTCGATGTTGAGATGGAAGGCGTCCAGACACACGCCGCATTCGGGGCTGACGGCGTCGGCCAGCGCCAAAGCCTGGGCAGCACGGTTGAACAGGTAGGTCTCAAACCGGTTGAGCGGCTCGACGGCGATCTTGACGCCCTTCTTCCGGCCGTGGGCGAAGCACTCCTTGGTGGCGTCGACCACCCATTCCCATTCCTCGTCCTCGGTGCCGTCGGGAACCACCTTGCCGACCGTGGCCGGGACCAGGGTGATGATCTCGCCGTCGAGATCGCCCACCATGGTGATGACATCCTTGACGTAGTCGACCGAGCGGGCACGCTGACCCTCGTCCCGGGCGGCCAGATTGCGCTCGCCGAGCATCAGCGTCACGGCGCCCCAGCAGCGGATGCCGTTCTCCTTGAGCAGCGCGCGCGTCTCCGCCACCGGATATTGCGCCGGTTCGCCCGAGATCTCGATCGATTCGTAGCCGAATTTCTTGATCCGCCCCAATGTCTTGGCCAGCGGCTCGGCCCGCATCCAATTGTGCGTCGAAAGATGCATTGTCTCGCTCTCCCAGATGGCTGTTCGTCTCGGCAGGCCTAGCGCAACGATCTGCCGGCTGCCTTGTCCCGATCGCGTCGACCTTGTTCTGATCTGGTTCGACCAATCAGGTAATTGCCGACTTCTAGCCCATTTCAAGAACAGCAGCAAGAACCGTGAACAGAACTTACCGAAGCCATCCTAAGAACTCTGTTATACGAGGAAAAATTTGCGGAAAGGTGGTCTTTGCCCGGGACCCTGTCGGTCTCACGGGCGCTTGACATCCCGCCCCGATGTGGTATGACCAGTATGCTAGTGTCCAGGGCTCGAGGTTGGGAACTTTGGCGAGGGATCGGTAGCGCGATTGGGGTCGGCCGCATCGTGGGGATGGGCCGACCCTTCTCTTTCCAGCGAACATCGGCCACACTCTTCAGGCCGCTGCGGCAGGTCCCGGCCGGCGTCGGCTCGGCGCTTGTGTGCCGCCGGCCGGACGCAGTGTACTATTTGCCAATGCTGCCGGCGGAACCGCTTCGCTATCCTCGGCGACTGCCCGCCTTGGATGTGCGCAAACGGCAGCGGTGGAGACGTCAGGGTCAAGCAGGATGAGCACGTCAAGCGAGGCTGCCCGTTTCCTGATCATCGACGACCACCCGCTGTTTCGCGAAGCGCTGCACAGCGCCGTCCAGATGACCTATCCGGATGCCGACACGGTCGAGGCACGCACGGTGGCGGAGGCGATGGAGATCCTGGAAGGGTCGAAGCCCTTCGACCTGGCGCTGCTCGACCTCAACGTGCCCGGCGTGCAGGGTTTCGAAGGCCTGCTGCAGCTCAGGACCCGTCATCCGCGCCTGCCGGTGGTGGTGGTCTCCGGGCATGAGGAGCCGCGGATCATCTCCGAGGCGCTGTCCTACGGCGCCGCCGGCTTCATTCCGAAATCGGTGCGCAAGGCCGACCTTGCCGACGCTATCCGCTCGGTGATGGAGGGGGCAATCCACGTTCCCGAGAACTACGGGCCGCCTCCGGCCGATGCCGACAGCGCCGACCGGGCCGAGATGGTGCGGCGGCTGGCGACGCTCACTCCGCAGCAATTGCGGGTCTTGCAGATGCTGCGCCAGGGGTTGCTCAACAAGCAGATCGCCTTTGAGCTGCAGGTCGGCGAGACCACCGTCAAGGCGCACGTCTCGGAGATCTTGCGCAAGCTCAACGTCTACAGCCGCACCCAGGCGGTCATCGAGGTGTCCAAGCTGGACAACACCGAGCTGTTCCGCGAACAGGCCGGGTTCTAGAGCAACTATATTCCAGAAGAACCCGGCGCGGCGGCCGGCCCGGATCAGGCGAGGAGGTGCGCCAGCAGCGCCCTGAGCTGCGCCGGCTTGACCGGCTTTCGCATCAGCTCGATCCCGGCTGCCCGCGCCGCCCGCGCCAGGGCCTCGGAGGCGTCGGCGGTGATCAGCAGCGCCGGCACCGGCCGCTGCAGGTAGTCGCGGGCCTGGGCGATCGTCGTCGAGCCGAGATCGCCATGGTCGAGATGCTGGTCGGCGATGATGATGTCGGGGATCCAGGCGGTGTCGCCGAGCGCATCGATCGCCTCATCGGTGGAGGTGGCAAGGCGCACATCGCAGCGCCAGCGCTCGAGCAGCGCCTGCATCGCCTCCAGCACCGCTGCGTCGTTCTCGATCATCAGCACCTTGGTGCCGAACAGGCCGTAGCCGGGCGGCCGTTCCGGCTCGCTCAGCGCTGCCGGCTCGGCGTGGCCGCCGCGCACGACGGGAACCTCGACATGGAAGGCGGTGCCTGCGCCGATCGTCGAGGAGAAATCGACGCGATGGCCGAGCGCATCGACCATGCGCTGAACGATCGCCAGGCCCAGACCGAGGCCGCCGGAGAGATCGGCGTCGGCGACCACGCTGCCGCGGTGAAACTCTTCGAACACGGCCTTGCGCTGGTCGTCGGCAATGCCGCGCCCGGTGTCGACAATATCGATCCTGATGGAGTCGCCGCGGCTGCGGGCGCCGACGACGACACCGCCCCGCTTGGTGTAGCGGATCGCGTTGGAAATGATGTTCTGCAGAATGCGGCGCAGCAAGGTGCGGTCGGAACGGACCAGCGCGTGGGTGGGGCGAAAGCGCAGCCTGAGCCCCTTGTTCTCGGCAAACGGCAGGAAGTCGGATTTGAGCGAGGCAAACAGCGGCTCCAGCGCCACGTCGCCGACCTCGGGCTCAACCACGCCGGCATCGAGCTTGGAGATGTCGAGCAGGGTCCGCAGCAGGTCCTCCATGGTCTCGAGCGAGCGCTCGACCTGTTGCACCAGGGTGCGGCCTTCGGAGGAGAGCGGCAGTTCGGCCAGCGCCGACACCGACAGATGCGCGGCGTTCAAGGGCTGCAGAACGTCGTGGCTGGCGGCAGCCAGGAAGCGGGTCTTCGACAGGTTGGCGAGCTCGGCGCTCTCCTTGGCCGCTACCAATTCGAGGTTCGATTGTTCGAGGTGGCGCAGCGTGGCGCGCAGCTCCTCGGTTCGCGATCGCACCCGGTTCTCCAGATTGATCGCGGTCTGGAACAGGGAGAAGGCATTGCCCTGCTGCTCCATCGAACGTTCGACCCGCGACACCAGCGCTTCGTTGATGCGGCGCAGCTTGTCGACATCGTCGATCGGGCGGATCGGCATCGCTCGCCTCCCGCTAGACGCCGGCCTGCCGCGGCCGGCCGAAGGCGATGCCGGTCAGCGTCTGGTTGAGGTGCATCGACTGATATTGCTCCCCGTAGGTGGCGAAGCCGAGGACATTGTGGGCCCGGTAGAGCTCCGACATCTTGCGGATCACCTGCCGGTTCTCCGCATCGACCCGCCGGTAGGCGCAGTCGAAGGCCAGCACCACGTCGGTGCCGCCCAGCCGTGCCGATACCTCGTCGAGGCTGCGGCGCGTCGTCTCGACCATACCGCGGGCCTCCGCCAGGGTCAGGACGACGCCATCGTCGATGGCGCAGGCAAACACCAGCGTGCCGTCGTCATCGATGCCGCGCACCGCCCGGCAATAGAGCTCGCCGCCCACCTTGACCACCATCGGAAAGGAGGCAAAGCCGCCTTGGCGGAGCTCCTCGATGTTCTTGCCGACTGCCGCAGCATATTCGCCGGCGGCCGGGCTTCCGTTGAGCTCCGAAACCACGCGGCGATCGGGATCTGAGGCGGTGACGACGAGCTTGGCTTCCGTCGGGATGAAATTGTCGGTCTTGAAGATCGAGAACGGCAGCGCCGTCGAGACCAGCAGGATGACGGCGCTGCCGTTCGATACCCGGCCTTCGGAGATCAGCGCCGTGCGCTCGAAGCGCAGGTCGTCGCCGGCCGAGCCGCCTATCAAGGGAATGTCGCCCAACGCCCAATGGAGTGCGGCGGTAATGCGCTCTTCGGCGAACGACATTCCGTCGATCAGGCACATGGCGAAACGGCGATGATCGGCGTGGCCGGCGGTGCGGCGGGCGAGCGCCAGCTTGAGGCGGTCGACCTCCTCGGCGATGACGTCCATGCCGCTGGCGGCGATGTTGTCGATGGTCGCGGCAATCACGGTGAAATGACGCGCCGGCAGCAGGATCGCCAGCGCATGTCCCGAGGCGATCCCGCCCGGCAGCATTTCGCCGGAGGTCGAGCAGCCGACAACGGCAAGCTCCGGTGCCTCGGAGGTCAGCGCCCGGCAGAGCTCGGCAGGATCGAAACCGGAAAGCGAGAAGAACAGAAACGCGAACTGGGCGCCCGAGCGCTGCGCCTCGGCGGCGACGGCGGCAGCGAAGGCGCCGGCGCCTCCGCCCTCGGCCGCCAGGGCGACCATCCCGCAGCCATATTCGGTGCATGCGTACAACTCGCCGGCATTCCTCCGGTAGAGAGGCCGGCCTGCCCGCGCCGGCTGGAAGCGTGCATCATCGGCGGCATTTCGTCGTTTGGCAATCTTGATGTCTGCCGCCATTCGATCGAAAGTACAATATACCCTTGCAGGGGGCGGCAGCATGCTGCCCAATGCCTCGGGGTGGCGTCGGCAAACGTCTCGGCGCCGGTAGACGCAAACGATCGGGGCCGGCTTCGCACCGCGCCGACAGCGAGGAGGAAAGATGTCCGACGTCGAACTCGTGGTGAACGGCCGCAAGGTGCGCAGGACCGTCGAGGACCGCACCCTGCTGGTCCACTTCCTGCGCGAGGAGCTCGGCCTGACCGGCACCCATGTCGGCTGCGACACGTCGCAGTGCGGCGCCTGCGTGGTGGACGTCGACGGCCAGGCGGTCAAGTCGTGCACCATGCTCGCCGCCCAGGCGTCTGGGTCGACCGTATTGACCATCGAGGGACTGGCCGGCGGCGCTGAGCTGCACCCGGTGCAGGCGGCGTTCAAGGAGCATCACGGCCTGCAATGCGGCTTCTGCACGCCGGGCATGATCATGGCCGCCAACGACATCATCCGCCGCCATCCGGACGGCCTCGACGAGGCGACCGTGCGCGCCGAGCTCGAGGGCAATATCTGCCGCTGCACCGGCTATCACAACATCGTCAAGGCGATCCTGGCCGCCGCGCAGGCGATGGCCGGTGAGGCGCGCAAGGTCGCTTAGGACAAGAACGAGCAGCAGGACGTCGCCCGCGAGCGCAGCTTCCCGCGCCCGGCCATCTCGCCGGCGCCCGCCTCCCGGACCGGATCTCCGGGGCTCCTTGCGAGGTCCTTCCCGCTCAGACCATTGGGAGGATAAAGGCTATGGGGGTTGAAGGCATCGGCGCACGCATCGCGCGCAAGGAAGACAAGCGCTTCATCATGGGTGCGGGCCGCTACACGGACGACATGGTCGTGCCGGGGATGAAGCACGCCGTTTTCGTCCGCAGTCCGCACGCGCATGCCGAGATCACCTCGGTCGAGGTCGCGGCAGCCAAGGCGATGCCTGGCGTCATCGACGTGCTCACCGGCCGCGAACTCAAGGCCGACGGCATCGGCAATCTGATTTGCGGCTGGATGATCCACTCCAAGGACGGCAGCCCGATGAAGATGGGCGCGTGGTCGCCGCTCGCCGTCGACCGGGTGCGCTATGTCGGTGACGCGGTGGTGGTGGTCATTGCCGAGACCCGCGGCGAGGCGCGCGACGCCGCCGAGGCGGTGGAGGTGGGCTACAGCCGCGTTGCCCGCCGTCACCGCCGCGACCGCGGCGCTGGCGGACGGGGCCCCGCAGCTCCACCCCGAGGCCGACGGCAATCTGATCTTCGACTGGGAGCTCGGCGATGCCAAGGCGACCGACGAGGCGCTTGCCAAGGCCGCCCACATCACCCGGCTGACCATCGACAACAACCGCCTCATTCCCAATGCCATGGAGCCGCGCGCCGCGCTTGGCGTCTACGACAAGGCCGAGGACCATTTCACCTGCTGGACGACGTCGCAAAACCCGCATCTGGCGCGGCTGGTGATGAGCGCCTTCTACAATATCGCTCCCGAGAACAAGCTGAGGGTGATCGCGCCGGATGTCGGCGGCGGCTTCGGCTCGAAGATCTTCATCTATCCGGAAGAGGTGGTCTGCCTATGGGCCTCCAAACGCACCGGCGTGCCGGTGAAGTGGGTGGCCGACCGCACCGAGAGCTTCCTCACCGACGCGCATGGCCGCGATCACCACTCGACGGTGGAAATGGCGTTCGATGCCGACCACCGCATCATCGGGCTGAAGGTCGACACCACAGCCAATTTCGGCGCCTACATGTCGTTGTTCTCGTCCTCGGTTCCGACCTACCTCTATGCGACGCTGCTGTCGGGCCAATATGCGATCCCTGCGATCCATGCCAATGTGCGGGCGGTCTACACCAACACCGCGCCGGTCGATGCCTATCGCGGCGCCGGCCGGCCTGAGGCGACCTATCTGGTCGAGCGCACCGTCGAGACGGCGGCGCGCGAGCTGGGCGTGTCGCCGGCCGAGCTCCGGCGCAAGAACTTCGTCAAGACGTTCCCGCATCAGACCCCGGTGATCATGTGCTACGACGCCGGCGACTACGAGACGTCGCTGAGCAGCGCCATGGAGGCCTCCGACTATGCCGGCTTTGCCGGCCGCAAGGCCGCCGCAGCCGAGCGCGGCAAGCTGCGCGGCATCGGCATGAGCTGCTATATCGAGGCGTGCGGGATCGCGCCCTCGGCCGCGGTCGGCTCGCTCGGTGCCGGTGTCGGCCTGTGGGAATCGGCCGAGGTGCGGGTCAACGCCGTCGGCACGGTCGAGGTGCTGACCGGCTCGCACAGCCACGGCCAGGGGCATGAGACCACCTTTGCGCAGGTGATCGCCGACCGCTTCGGCATCCCGCTCGAGACGGTGACGGTGGTGCACGGCGATACCGACAAAGTGCAGATGGGGATGGGCACCTACGGCTCCCGCTCCGGCGCGGTCGGTCTCTCCGCCGTGGCCAAGGCCCTCGACAAGGTCGAGGCCAAGGCCAAGCGCATTGCCGCCCATCTGATGGAGGCCGACGAGGGCGACATCGTCATCGAGGACGGCGCGCTGAAAGTCGCCGGCACCGACAAGAGTGTGCCGTGGTTCCAGGTGGCGCTGGCCTCCTACACCGGCCACAACCTGCCGACCGGCATGGAGCCCGGCCTCAAGGAGACCGCCTTCTACGATCCGACCAATTTCACCTTTCCCGCGGGCTGCTACATCTGCGAGGTCGAGGTCGACCCCGAGACCGGTTCGACCGAGATCGTGCAGTTCGTGGCGGCGGACGACTTCGGCAACATCATCAACCCGATGATCGTCGAGGGGCAGGTTCATGGCGGCATCGCCCAGGGCGTCGGCCAGGCGCTGCTCGAGAGCGCGCTTTATGACGAGGCCAGCGGGCAGCTCGTCACCGCCAGCTACATGGATTACACCATGCCGCGCGCCGACGATCTGCCGTCGTTCAAGGTGTCGACCTCGAACACGCCGTGTCCCGGCAATCCGCTCGGCATCAAGGGATGCGGCGAGGCCGGCGCGATCGGCTCGCCGCCGGCGGTCATCAACGCCATCACCGATGCCATCGGCAAGCGGGACTTCACCATGCCGGCGACGCCGCGCCGGGTCTGGGAAGCCCTGCAGACCGCGGCGCACTGAAGGAAGAACGACGATGTACGCTGTCACCTATCACCGCGCCCAATCCGTTGCCGAGGCCGTGAAGCTCGCCGGGTCGGGGGAAGCCAAATACCTGTCCGGCGGGATGACGCTGATCCCGGCGATGAAGATCAGGCTGGCATCGCCTTCCGACCTGATCGACATCGCCCGCCTCCCGGAGCTCGCCGGCATCACGATCGACGGAACGACCGTCACGATCGGCGCGGCCACGACCCATCACGACGTCGCGGCGGATGCCCGCCTGGCGCAGGTCTGCCCGGCGCTCGCCGAGCTGGCCAGCCACATCGGCGATCCGCATGTCCGCCACAAGGGCACCATCGGCGGATCCATCGCCAACAACGATCCGGCGGCCGACTACCCCGCCGCCATGCTGGCGCTCGACGCGACGATCCTCACCGATCGGCGCCGGATCGCGGCCGCGGACTTCTTCACCGGGCTGTTCGAGACCGCGCTCGGCGAGGATGAGATGGTCACGGGGGTGACCTTCGAGGCGCCGGCCAAGGCGGGCTATGCCAAGTTCCGCAACCCTGCTTCCCGCTATGCTTTGACCGGCGTGTTCGTCTGCCAGGGCAAGGATGGCGTGCGCGCCGCCGTCACCGGCGCCGGCGACACGGGCGTGTTCCGCTCGGCCGAGGTCGAGGTCTGCCTTGGCCGGCCGCTTCGAGCCGGCGGCGCTCGACGGAGTGACGGTCCCGTCCGGAAGCCTGATGGGCGACATCCACGCGTCCCCGGAATACCGCGCAAATCTGGTCGTGGTGATGGCCAAGCGCGCGGTGGCCGCCGCCAACGGCTGAGCCAGGGGCGTCGGGATTCGGCCTGTGCCGCCTCGCGCCGGCCGGCCGCCGCAGGCGCCGGCACGGCGGCGCCGTTCCGCTGTTCCAGTCCCGGCCACGCGAAATTCGGCGAATCCCGCTCGCCTCCGTTCACGGCCCTGCGTAAGGTGAGCTCCCAAATCAGGGAGCGCTCGGGCACCGGCGCTCTTCCAGCGCCATGAACGACGTCCCCGATCCCGACACCGGCACTCCGCTTGCCCCCTTTGCCGACCCGACGTTCCGGGCGATCTGGATCGCCAGCCTGATCTCCAATTTCGGCGGCCTGATCCAATCGGTCGGCGCGGCCTGGATGATGACCGCGATCTCTGCCTCCGACGACATGGTCGCGCTGGTGCAGGCCTCCACCTCGCTGCCGATCATGCTGTTCTCGCTGGCCTGCGGCGCCGTCGCCGACAATTTCAACCGGCGCAAGGTGATGCTGATCGCGCAGGCGTTCATGCTCGTGGTCTCGGCCATCCTGTCGGTGCTGGCCTATCTCGGGTTGGTGACGCCGTGGCTGCTGCTCGCCTTCACCTTCCTGATCGGCTGCGGCACGGCGCTCAACAACCCGTCCTGGCAAGCCTCGGTCGGCGATATCGTGCCCCGCCGCGACCTCGCCGCGGCGGTGGCGCTGAACAGCGTCAACTTCAACATCACCCGCAGCGTCGGTCCGGCCATCGGCGGCCTGATCGTGGCGGCGGCCGGCGCGGCCGCCGCCTTTGCGGTCAATGCGCTGAGCTATCTGGCGCTGATCCTGGTGTTGTTCCGCTGGCGCCCGGAGGTGCCGACCGACAATCTGCCGCGCGAATCGCTGGGCAGCGCGATGGCGGCCGGGCTGCGTTATGTCGCCATGTCCCCCAATATCGAGAAGGTGCTGCTGCGCAGCTTTGTCTTCGGCTTCGCCACCATCTCGATCCTGGCGCTGTTGCCCCTGGTGGCGCGCGACCTGCCGAACGGCGGTCCGCTGCTCTACGGCATCTTGCTCGGCGCGTTCGGCTGCGGAGCGATCGCTGGCGCCTTCGCCAGCGCCAGGCTGCGCAAGACGATGTCGGCGGAGTGGATCGTGCGTTCGTCGTTCGCCGGCTTTGCCGTCTGCGCCGCCGCGCTCGCCACCGCGCCGAACGCCTGGCAGGCCTGCGGAGCACTGCTGCTCGGCGGCGCCTGCTGGGTGCTGGCGCTGGCGCTGTTCAACGTCACCGTCCAGATGTCGACGCCGCGCTGGGTGGTCGGCCGGGCGCTCGCGATCTACCAGACGGCTACCTTCGGCGGCATGGCGCTGGGCAGCTGGGTCTGGGGCGTGGCGGCCGAAGGCTACTCGGCCGAGCAGGCCCTGCTTGCCGCTGCCGCGGTGATGATCGCCGGCGGACTGCTCGGGCTCGCCTTGCCGCTGCCGGAGGATACGGCGCTCAATCTCGACCCGACCAACCGCTGGATCGAGCCGCCTCTGGCGCTGGATCTCAAGCCGCGCAGCGGCCCGATCGTCATCATGATCGAGTACATCATTCGGGAGGAAAACACCCGCGCTTTCCTCGACGCCATGACCGAGCGCCGGCGGGTGCGGGGCCGCAATGGCGCGCGCAACTGGACGCTGAGCCGTGATCTCGAGAACCCGCAGTCCTGGATGGAGAGCTACCACCTGCCGACCTGGCTGGAATACCGGCGGCACAATCATCGAACGACCTACGCCGATGCGGTGGTCGGCGACCGCATCCGGGCCTTGCACAGCGGCACGGAGCCGCCGCGCGTACACCGGATGATCGAGCGACCGACCACCTGGTCGGACGCGCTGTTTGCGACCCGGGGAATCTACGACCTGCCGTGAGCGTCGGCGCGCTGCTCAGCCGCGCCGCGTCATTTGATCATGCTGACCGTGGTCGGCATCGGGATCGGCTTGCCGATCCGCTGCCAGCCGCTGCCGTCCTGCGCCTGGCGGGCGTAATAGCGGTAGGGCGTGCGCGACCAGTCCTTGACCGCGTCGTTGCGGTTGTCGAGCACCAGGTCGCCGGTCGAGGTGCGCACGGTCAAGACCACATGGCCTTCGTCGCTGAACCGCAGCCGGGCCACGGTCAGCAGCAGCGCGGCAGAAGGCCAGCCATGTCGCAGAAGCTCCTGCTTCTTAAGGATCGCAAAATCCTCGCAGTCGCCGGCATTGACAGGCACCGCCCACTTGTCTTCCACCCCATAGACGGCCTGGTCGGTCGTCGACTGGATGCGGTGGTTGACCGAGCTGTTGACCGACTGGAGGTCGCTCAGCTTGGCCGTCGTCAGCGGCACGATGCGGCGACCCGAACTGGTGCTGCACAAGCCGGCATGGCCGCGGCAGAATTCGTAGAAGGCCGGCGGCGCGAAGCCGCGCCCGATCAGTTCCATCGAGGTCCCGTCGGCGAACGCGCCGAGGCAGGAATAGAGAAGTGCCGCTGCTGCGAAAATGGGCCGCCAAGTCGGGAGAGAATGCACGCCGGACCTCATCTGAAAGGGGGCCTTCAAGGTGGCATTTCGGCGACCGGCCGTCCGTCGATCGAATGGGCTAATTTCACTCAATTTTCGTTAAGCTCAGTCTCATTCCGTGTTGGTAGCCCGTTCCGTCTAGGACGCTGAGCGAGGTAGAGCCGGCTAAGCCTTTCCATTCCCAAACACGATGCAGGCTAAGAAGTTGCTACATCCAAGGAGTGCTAACTACCGATAAATGCCCAATAACTCGCCGTGGCCCCCCTGCATATATTCCAAGGCAATGGCAGGGGCGGTTTCTGACGGGCTGTGAATTCAGCTCAGTCGGTCTCTGACCCGCTGCCAGAAACACCAAGGGCGGGTAAACCAAAATGTCGAAATCTTTCTGGAAGTCGATCGGCGTCCGTGCGGGCGTCATGAATGCAACGCTGGCGATGTCGGTCGGTATGGTCGGCAGCGTTGTTCTTCTCGATGCCGACCAGGCCTTTGCGGCGCAGAAGCGGGCGCTGTTTGCCAGCGCTGCCCAGTGCCGCAAGCTGAGCGACGACAATGTCGCGCTGTGCTGCGGCGCGCTCAACCGCGGCTTCATCATGGGCCGCGACCAGCTGGCTCTGTGCCCGCCGATGACCACCTCGGCGTTCTCCACGTCGAGCCGCAGCCCGCGCAGCGAAGGCGGCAACTCGCATGGCGCCTCCACCGGGCACAGTGCTTCGCAGAGCGGCGCCGGCAAGAGCAGCGGTGCCGCGTCGAGCGGCGGTTCGCAGAGCGCGGCAGCCGGCGGCAGCACGCCGTCCAGCGGCGGCAGTACGCCGAGCGGCCCCAGCGGTCCGACCGGCCCCAGCGGTCCGACCGGCCCCAGCGATCCGACCGGCCCCAGCGGTCCTAGCGGTCCCGACGGGCCCGGCCATGGCCATGGTGACGATTGCGGCGACGGCGACCATGGACACAAGGGTGATCATGGCGACAAGGGCGATTATGGCGACAAGGGCGAGCATGGCGACAAGGGCGAGCATGGCGACAAGGGCGACCGCGGCGACAAGGGTGACCATGGCGACAAGGGCGACCATGGCGACAAGGGCGATCATGGCGACAAGGGCGACCACGACAAGGGCGACTCCGACGGTCCCAACCGTGGCGGCGATCGCGGCGGCAATGGCCAGGGTGGCCAGAACAACGGCGGCAAGGGCCACCGCTGATCGCACGGCTTGAGGCCTTCGAGCCCGCTGCCTGCAGCACCATCAACCGAAAGCCCCGCCTCGGCGGGGCTTTTTCACGCCGGGATCATCGGTAAGCCCGTCAGGGCTTGCCGGGAGGGCAGGGCGGCTCGCCCTTCCATTGGCGCGCCAGGCATCCGTAGCGGTCGAACATCCGGCCCGTGTCGCGGGCCGTCTCGGCCGCACCACAGGCGCTGAGGGCAGCACCACCCGCGATCAGAAGGGCCACAAGGCCGGCATGACGCATCTGTCCCATCTCCCCAAGTTGGCTACTGCAAGCCGATCCTCGAAGCTGCAGTTCTCCCAAATAGAGGCGGCATTGCCAAGCCATCGCAGCCGGCACACAAGCATCGCTCGGGCATAAGTCGAACGACTTAATCGTTTGACAAGATGACGTGGATAGGAGATTGTCCGGTCGAAACGCAAAGGTTCTTGAACCTGCTTTCAGCAGAAACATCCGGCTTGGTAAGGAAGCTCGGCGCTTCCGGCAACAACGGCTCAGCATCGCTCGGACAACACCGTATGAGTTATTTTCACATACTGGATGACCTGGATGTGAACATCACGTCCCACTTCCACTCGCTCGACCGCAAGGCAATGTCGCGCATTGCGGAGGAGAACCGTACACAAGCCAAAACGACGGCGTCGGGGTGACAGGACGAGATGGTCGGCACGATCCTCGCCTCGCTGGTGCCGGTGTTTCTGGTCATGGCGCTCGGCTACGTGGCCGGGCTTACCCGCGACATCGACAACACCGACATCGGCGCGCTCAATGGCCTGGTCATGGACTTCGCGTTGCCGGCGGCGCTGTTCACCGCGATGGCCCAGACGCCGCGTTCGGCGATGATGGAGCAGGCCGATCTTACGCTGGTCCTCGTCGTCGTCATGCTGGTGGTCTTCGCGCTCGGCTATTGGGCGCAGACGCTCGCTCTCAGACAGGACCGCGGAACCTCTGCGTTGATGGCCATGACCGCATCCGGCCCCAATGTCGGGGCTGCCGGTCTGCCGGTGATCTCCGCGGTGTTCAGCCGCTCCGCGTCGGTGTCCGTCGCAGTCGCCGTTGCGGTCGCCGCGATCTTTTTGACGCCGCTCACGCTGGTGCTGGTGGAATCGGCGCGCGGCGGCAAGGCGCCGATCCGCGCCAGCATCCTGAAGGCGCTGATGATGCCCGTCGTGCTCGCGCCCATGCTGGGGCTGGCGGTGTCGTTGGCCGAAGTGCCGATTCCCGCCCTGGTCAACAGCTCGCTCACACTGGTCGGCCAGGGCGCTGCGGGTGCAGCCCTTTTCCTCACCGGACTGGTGCTGTCGGCCCAGCCGGTGGTGTTCAACGGCCGTGTCATGTTCATCGTGGCACTGAAGAACGTCGTTCAGCCGGTCCTGGCCGGCATCCTCGCCGGCAGCCTGTTCGGCGGCGAGACGGCACGGCTGGCGGTGATCTTGACCGCCGTTCCCTCGGGCGCGTTCGGCGTTCTGTTTGCCGTCCGCTACCGGTTGGCCTCTGCCGAAATCGGCACCGCGCTGATCGCCAGCACCCTGGCCAGCGCCGCGACGCTCGCCGGGGCGATCGCGATATCGTCCGTGCTTTGGGGCTGAGACATCCTCACCGACGATGCATGGGGCCGGTGTTTGGCCGCGCCTCTGCGCTTGCGGAGCGGCGCCGCCAATCCGTATATCAGCGGCGCAACAACCTGCTCGGCGAGCCGGCCGGCATGTGTTCCCGCAGGCGATAAGGATTTGCCCCATGACGAAAGTTTGGTTCATCACAGGCTCCTCGAAGGGCTTCGGCCGCATCTGGGCGGAGGCGGCGCTTGGCCGCGGCGACAAGGTGGCAGCCACCGCCCGCGATCCGGCCACGCTCAAGCCGCTCGCCGACACCTATGGCGACGCCGTCGCGGCAATGGCCCTCGACGTCACCGACAAGCCGGCCGTCGAGGCCGCCGTGCGGGAGGCGCACCAGCGGTTCGGGCGGTTGGACGTGGTCATCAACAATGCCGGCTACGGCCTGTTCGGCGCCGTCGAGGAAGTCACCGAGCAGGAAGCGCGGGACCAGATCGAGACCAACCTGTTCGGCGCGCTGTGGGTCACGCAGGCAGCACTGCCGATCATGCGGGCCCAGGGCGCCGGCCACATCATCCAGATCTCCTCGATCGGCGGCGTCAACGCCTTTTCCAATCTCGGCCTCTACCATGCATCGAAATGGGGGCTGGAAGGCTTCAGCCAGGCGCTCAGCCGCGAACTCGCCGGGCTTGGCGTCTACGTGACGCTGGTCGAGCCGGCCGGCTTCTCGACGGATTGGGGCGGCGCCTCGGCCAAGCATACGAGCCCGCTCGCGGCCTATGATGCGCCGCGCGAAGTCACGGCGAAGCGCCGCGCCAACACGGTGCCGGGCGATCCGGCCGCCACCGGCAAGGCCATGCTTGCCCTGGTCGACGCGCCGGAGCCGCCGCTGCGGGTGTTTTTCGGCGATGTCGGTCTGCCGATGATCCGCCAGGAATATGCCGACCGGCTGGCGCTCTGGGAGAAATGGGATCACCTTGCGCTCATGTCGCAAGGCGAGCGCAAGAACCGCAAAGACTAAGGTCAAGCACGGCGCTGGCCGGCTTGCTCTTCGGGAGCTGAAGGCAGGCCGGCGCCGAGCCCGGCACGTTCGCTCCCCGCACAGACGGGGAGCGTGGCGGGCGAGAGCGCGCGGACGAGCGCGTGCCGGCGCAGCCCCGCCGCCCGGGGCGACAATCACCGCACGGTTTTTATAGAGCTTTTATTTCTTTGCGTTCCGGCGCGTCTCGAACCTTTACGGGGTGCGGCGCACATAGAGGGCCGACCCGACCGCCGGACGGATCATCCGGCGGCATCGGGACCCAGCAACCGAAGGCCGATCGGTACCCGATCGTGCCGTTGAGGCCCAACCCATGCTCGATGCCGCGCTGATCCTTGGTGCCGTTGCCGCCTTTCTCGGCTTCTACGCCTATGCCGTGGCCTGCGAGCAGCTCTAGGAGCACGCCGATGTTCGCCGACTATGTCCTGGCGGGCGCCGCCATTTGCTTCATCCTCGTCTATCTCGTCTTCGCGCTGATCCGCCCCGAGCGGTTCTGACGCCCAGACCTTTTCTGGAAGATTTCCGATGACTGTGCATGGCTGGCTGCAGATCCTGATCTTTTGCGGGCTGCTCACCCTTCTGGTCCGTCCGCTCGGCGGCTACCTCTCCCGCGTCTATGCCGGCAAGCGAACCATGCTTTCCGTCGTGCTCGCACCGGCCGAACGAGGGCTGCTGAGCGCGGCCGGCAGCGGCACGCGCAAGGAGCAGCACTGGATGGAGTATGCGGCAGCTTTGCTCGCCTTCAACCTGCTCGGCTTCGTCATTCTTTATCTGCTGCAACGGCTGCAAGGAGCGCTGCCGCTCAATCCGGACGGCATGGCGGGCGTTCCGGCGGCGCTGTCGTTCAACACGGCCGTGAGCTTCATCACCAACACCGACTGGCAGAACTACGGCGGTGAGACGACCATGTCCTACCTCACCCAGATGGCCGGGCTGACAGTGCAGAACTTCGTCTCGGCCGCCACCGGCATGGCCATCGCGGTCGCCCTGATCCGCGGCTTCGCCCGCGCCTCGGCCAAGTCGGTGGGCAATTTCTGGGTCGATCTGATCCGCTCGACATTCTATGTGCTCCTGCCGCTATGCGTGGTGCTGACGCTCGCCTATGTGGCGCTGGGCGTACCGCAGACCCTCGGCGGGGCGGTCGAGGCCACCACCTTGGAGGGCGGCAGGCAGACCATCGCAGTCGGGCCGGTCGCCTCGCAGCTCGCCATCAAGATGCTCGGCACCAATGGCGGCGGCTTCTTCAACGCCAATTCCGCCCACCCGTTCGAGAATCCCGGCGCGCTCGCCAATCTCATCGAGATGCTGTCAATCTTTGCCATCGGCGCGGCGTTCACCAATCTGTTCGGCCGCATGGTCGGCGACGAGCGCCAGGGCTGGGCGCTGTTCGCGGCAATGGGCTTTCTGTTCCTCGCCGGCGTCACGGCCACCTACTGGGCGGAAGCCGCCGGCAATCCGGCCCTGCATGCGCTCGGCCTCGAAGGCGGCAACATGGAGGGCAAGGAGGTGCGCTTCGGCACCGCCCTTTCGGCGCTGTTTGCCGTCGTCACCACGGCGGCCTCGTGCGGCGCGGTCAATGCCATGCACGACAGCTTCACCGCGCTTGGCGGCATGGTCCCGCTGATCAACATGGAACTCGGCGAGGTGATCGTCGGCGGCGTCGGCGCCGGGCTCTACGGCGTCCTCTTGTTCGTCGTCGTCGCCATTTTCGTCGCCGGCCTGATGGTCGGCCGCACGCCCGAATATCTCGGCAAGAAGATCGAGGCCAAGGAGGTCAAGATGGCGATGCTGGCGATCCTGTCGCTGCCGTTCGGCATGCTGGCCTTCACCGCGCTCAGCGTGATGCTGCCCGAGGCGCTGGCCTCGATCGCCAATGCCGGCCCGCACGGCTTTACCGAGATCCTCTACGCCTACACCTCGGCTGCGGCCAACAACGGCTCGGCCTTTGCCGGCCTCTCCGGCAACACCGACTGGTACAATCTGACGCTCGGCGCGGTGATGCTGATCGGCCGCTTTCTGGTGATCGTGCCGGCGCTGGCGATTGCCGGCTCGCTCGCGGCCAAGAAGACGGTGCCGGCTTCGCTCGGCACGTTTCCGACGCATGGCGGGCTGTTCGTCGGGCTCATCGTCGGCGTCATCCTGATCGTCGGCGGTCTGACCTTTCTGCCGGCGCTGGCCCTCGGCCCGGTCGCCGAGCACCTGGCCATCGCTTCCGGAACGCGCTGGTGAGCGGCGCTTCCCTGCTGCCAACCCGAGGATCTTTGGAACGAGACCATGAGCAATACCCGCCAATCCGCCAACGTGCTTGACCTCGGCATCATTTTCCCCGCCGTGGCGGCCGCCTTCACCAAGCTCGACCCACGCACGCTCGCCAGAAATCCGGTGATGTTCGTGGTGGCCATCGTCTCGGCGCTCAGCACCCTGCTGTTCGTCAAGGACGCGGTGCACGGTCATGCCAGCGGCTACGGCTTCAGCCTGCAGATCATCGTCTGGCTGTGGTTCACCGTGCTGTTCGCCAACTTCGCCGAGGCGGTCGCCGAGGGCCGCGGCAAGGCGCAAGCCGCCGCGCTGAGGCGTTCGCGGACCGACACCACCGCCAAGCTGCTCGCCCCCGATGGCACCTCGAGCTATACGGTCGTGCCGGGCACAAGCCTCAAACTCGGCGATTTGGTGGTCGCTGAAGCGGGCGACATCATTCCCTCCGACGGCGAGGTGGTGGAGGGCGTCGCCTCGGTCAACGAAGCCGCGATCACGGGCGAGTCGGCGCCGGTGATCCGCGAGTCCGGCGGCGACCGCTCGGCCGTGACCGGCGGCACCCAGGTGCTGTCGGACTGGATCCGCATCCGCATCACCGCTGCACCCGGCTCGACCTTCCTCGACCGCATGATCGGCCTCGTCGAAGGTGCCGAGCGCAAGAAGACGCCGAACGAGATCGCGCTCAACATTCTGCTTGCCGGCATGACGCTGATCTTCGTGCTGGCGGTCGCGACCATCCCGAGCTTTGCCGCCTATGCCGGCGGGACCGTGCCGATCGTCGTCTTGGTGGCGCTGTTCGTCACCCTCATTCCCACCACCATCGGCGCGCTGCTGTCGGCCATCGGCATCGCCGGCATGGACCGGCTGGTGCGCTTCAACGTGCTGGCGATGTCGGGCCGCGCCGTCGAGGCGGCCGGCGATGTCGACACGCTGCTTCTCGACAAGACCGGCACGATCACGCTCGGCAACCGTCAGGCCGCGGCCTTCCTGCCGCTCGCCGGGGTCGGCGCGCAGGAGCTCGCCGACGCCGCACAGCTGGCCTCGCTCGCCGACGAGACCCCCGAGGGGCGCTCGATCGTGGTGCTCGCCAAGGAAAAGTACCAGCTGCGCGAACGCGACATGCGCGCTCTTCACGCGAGCTTCGTGCCGTTCTCGGCCCGCACCCGGATGAGCGGCGTCGACATCGACGGCAGCGCGGTCCGCAAGGGTGCGATCGAGGCGATCCTCGCCTATGTCGGCCCCGCGGTCGGCCGGTCCGGCACTGAGGCGGTACGCGAAATACGCGCCGTCGCTGACACGGTCGCCAAGGACGGCGGCACGCCGCTGGCGGTGGCACGCGACGGGCGGCTGCTCGGCGTGGTTCACCTGAAGGACACCGTCAAGGGCGGCATCCGCGAGCGCTTCGCGGAGCTCAGGCGCATGGGTATCCGCACCGTGATGATCACTGGCGACAATCCGATGACCGCGGCGGCAATCGCGGCCGAGGCCGGCGTCGACGACTTCCTCGCCGAAGCCACCCCGGAGAACAAGCTCGAGCTCATCCGCGCCGAGCAGGCCCAGGGCAAGCTCGTGGCGATGTGCGGCGACGGCACCAACGATGCGCCAGCGCTGGCGCAGGCCGACGTCGGCGTCGCCATGAACACCGGCACCATGGCCGCGCGCGAAGCCGGCAACATGGTCGACCTCGACAGCGATCCGACCAAGCTGATCGAGATCGTCGAGATCGGCAAGCAGCTGCTGATGACGCGCGGCGCCTTGACCACATTCTCGATCGCCAACGACATCGCCAAATATTTCGCCATCATCCCGGCGATGTTCATCGCCTTCTATCCGCAGCTCGGGGTGCTCAATGTGATGGGGCTGGCAACGCCGCAATCGGCGATCCTTTCGGCGATCATTTTCAACGCCCTGATCATCGTTGCGCTGATCCCGCTGGCGCTGCGCGGCGTCACCTACCGGGCGGTCGGCGCGGCCGCGCTGCTGCGGCGCAACCTCTTGGTCTACGGCCTCGGCGGCATCCTGGTGCCGTTTGCCGGGATCAAGCTCATCGATCTCGCCGTCTCCGCGCTCGGCCTGGCCTAAGGAGGCACTTCCAATGCTCAAGCAGCTGCGCCCCGCCCTGGTGATGATCGTCGCGCTGACGCTGATCACCGGGCTCGTCTATCCGCTCGCCATGACCGGGCTTGCGCAGATACTGTTCCCGCGCCAGGCGAACGGCAGCCTGATCAGGGCCGGCGACGGCCATGTCATCGGCTCGCGCCTGATCGGCCAGAATTTTGCCGGCGACCGCTACTTTCACGGTCGCCCCTCGATGACCTTGGGGCCGGATCCCGCCGACCCTGCCAAGACCGGCATTGCTCCCTACAATGCCGCCAACTCGATGGGCTCCAATGCCGGGCCGGGCAGCGCCGCACTGATCGCGCGGGTCGCCGGCGATGTCGAGCAGCTGAAGGCCGAGAACCCCGGCGTGGCGGTGCCGATCGATCTGGTGACCTCGACCGGCAGCGGGCTCGACCCGCATATCAGCCCCGCCGCAGCCCTGTTTCAGGTGCCGCGCGTCGCCAGGGCGCGCGGGCTGACGGAAGACCGCTTGCGCGCCTTGGTCGAAGCGAAGACCCAGCCGCCGCTGCTGGGCCTCCTCGGTGAGCCTGTGGTAAATGTACTGGCTCTCAATCTCAGCCTCGACGGTCTTGCCGCAGGCACGGCGTCGGCCAAGTAGCAGGATGTTCTTTTTCGTATGATGATGGGCCGAGGCCGATCGATGGACGACGACGCCGACCGGCGTCCGTTGCCCGATGCCTTGCTCGAGAGCGCCGGGCGCGAGGGCCGGGGCAGGCTGCGGATCTTCCTGGGCGCGGCGCCCGGCGTCGGCAAGACCTATGAAATGCTGCTCGCCGGGCGGGCACGCAAGGCCGAGGGCGTCGATGTCGTCGTCGGTGTGGTCGAGACGCACGGGCGCAAGGAGACCGAAGGCCTCGTTGCCGGGCTGGAGGTGCTGCCGCCGGTGACGGTCGCCTACAAAGGCCGGACGCTGCAGGAAATGGACCTGGACGGCATTCTGGAGCGGCGGCCGCAGCTCGTTCTGGTCGACGAGCTCGCCCACACCAACGCGCCGGGAAGCCGCCACCCGAAGCGCTATTTGGACGTCGAGGAACTGCTCGGCGCGGCGATCGACGTCTATACGACCGTCAACATCCAGCATGTCGAGAGCCTGAACGACGTGGTCGCCCAGATTACCCGCGTGCGGGTCAAGGAGACGGTGCCAGATTCCATCATCGACCGCGCCGCGGACATCGAGGTCATCGATCTGACGCCCGGCGACCTGATCGAGCGGCTGAAGCAAGGCAAGGTGTACCTGCCGGCGACCGCCAAGGCGGCGGTCGAGCATTATTTCTCGCCCGGCAACCTGACGGCGCTGCGCGAGCTGGCGCTGCGGCGTACCGCCCAGCGCGTCGACGAGCAGCTGCTCAGCCACATGCAGGAGCATGCCATCGCCGGTCCCTGGCCAGCGGGCGACCGCGTCCTAGTTTGCGTCGATTCGGGGCCGCGGTCGCCGGCGCTGATCCGTTATGCGCGGCGACTGGCCGAGCGGCTGCGGGCACCGCTCTGGGCAGTGACCGTCGAGACGCCGGCCAGCATCCGGCTGGACGCCGCCGCACGCGACCGGCTGGCCTCGGCGCTGCGCTTTGCCGAGACGCTGGACGCCCAGTCCGTGACCCTGCCCGGCCGCAACGTGGCCGAAGAGGTGATGCGCTATGCACGCGCACACAACGCCACCCACATCGTCATCGGCCGGTCGGACAAGCCGCGCTGGCGCGAATGGCTTTTCGGCTCGGCCGCGCACGACCTGATCCGTATCGCCGGCGATGTCAGCGTCCACGTCATCTCCGGCCGCGACAGTGCCGCTCCGGAGCAGAAAGGCTCGATTGCGCTCGCCAGTGACCCCGATGCTTCGCCGGCACCCTATCTGCTCAGCCTGGTGATCGTCGCAGCGGCGCTGGTCTGCGGGATTGCGCTCAGGCGATTGCTCGACGTCGACAATATCGGCATCGTGTTCCTGATGGGGGTGCTGACCAGCGCGCTCTGGTACGGCCTGTGGCCGGCGATCTTCACCTCCGCCGTCAGCGCGCTTGCCTTCAATTTCTTCTTTCTGCCGCCGCTGCACACCCTGACGCTGGGCAGCGCCGAGAGCGTCGTCACCTTCATCTTTTTCCTGATCGTCGCCGCGATCGCCAGCAACCTGACCGCCCGGGTGCGGGCGCAGGCGGTCGCAGCACGCACGCGTGCCCGCACCACGGAAGACCTCTATCTGTTCAGCAAGAAACTTGCCGGCGCCGCCGCGCTCGACGACGTCCTCTGGGCGACCGCCTTCCAGATGGCTTCCATGCTCAAGGTGCGGGTGGTGCTGCTGATGCCGGACGACCAATCGCTGGCGGTGAAGGCCGGCTATCCGCCGGAAGACACGCTCGATCCGGCCGACCTCGCGGCAGCGCGATGGGCGTGGGAAAACAACCGGCCGGCCGGACGCGGCGCCGACACGCTGCCGGGCGCGCGCCGGCTGTTCCTGCCGATGCGCACGGCCAGCGGCGCGATCGGTGTCGCCGGCATCGACGACGACCGGCAAGGACCGCTGCTGACGCCGGAAGGGCGCCGGCTGATGGACGCCTTGATCGACCAGGCGGCGCTGGCGATCGAGCGGGTCAAGCTGGTCGAAGACCTGGACAACGCCAAGCTCGCGGCCGAGGCCGACCGGTTGCGGTCGGCCTTGCTGACCTCGATTTCGCATGATCTGCGCACGCCGCTCGCCTCGATCATCGGCGCGGCAAGCACGATCAGCGACCTCTCCGAGGCGCTCGACGATGAAGCCAAGCGCGACATGGTGGCGACCATTCTGGAGGAATCGGAACGCCTCAACCGGTTCATCGCCAATCTGCTCGACATGACCAAGCTGGAATCGGGCGCCATCCAGCCGAATTTCAGCTTGAACGACGTCGACGACCTCGTCGCCACCGCTGCGGCCCGGGTCCGGAACCTGCTCGCCAGCCACCGTCTCGAGGTTGCGGTGCCGGCAGGCCTGCCGGCCATCCGCGTCGATCCGGTGCTGTTCGAGCAGGTGCTGTTCAATCTGCTCGACAATGCGGCCAAATATGCCGATCCCGACACCACGATCCGGATCGCCGCAAGGGCCGAGGGCGGTGCGATGACGATCGAGGTCCTGGACGAGGGCCCCGGCATCCCGCCGCCGGATCTGGAACGGGTGTTCGGCAAGTTCACGCGGCTGGACAAGGGCGACAGCGTGCGGCCCGGCACCGGGCTCGGCCTGGCCATCTGCCGCGGCTTCGTCGAGGCGATGGGCGGGACGATCCTGGCCGGCAACCGGGCCGACCGGCCGGGCGCGGTGTTCACCATTCGCCTGCCGCTCGACGGCCAGGCCGAGGAGATCGCGCTGCCATGACAGGGGCGCCGGTCAAGATCCTGGTCGTCGACGACGAGCCGCCGATCCGCCGGCTGCTCAGGGTGGGGCTCGGTGCGCAGGGCTACGCGGTGGTCGAAGCCTCGAACGGCAAACTGGCGCTCGACCGGATGACCAGCGACAAGCCGGATCTGGTCGTGCTCGACTTGGGCCTGCCCGACATTCCGGGCCAAAGGCTGCTCCAGACCTGGCGCGAGGCCGGCGAGACCGTGCCGATCCTGATCCTGTCCAGCCGCACCGACGAGACCGGCATCGTCGACGCGCTCGAACTCGGCGCCGACGACTATGTGACCAAGCCGTTCGGGGTCAACGAGCTTTCCGCCCGCATCCGGGTGGCGCTCCGCCACCGGCTGCAGCAGCAGGGCGAGCGCCAGATCTTCCGTGCCGGGGCGCTGTCGGTCGATCTCGTGCGGCGGATCGTCAAGGTCGGCGAAGCGGAGGTGCGGCTGTCGCCGAAGGAGTATGAAATCCTGCGGGTGCTGGTCCAGCATGCCGGCAAGGTGCTGACGCACAATTTCCTCCTGCGGCAGGTGTGGGGGGCGGGCGGTGATCCGCAATATCTGCGGGTCTATGTCGGCCATCTGCGCCACAAGATCGAGCCCAATCCCGAGCAGCCGCGCTACATCCGGACCGAAACCGGGGTCGGCTACCGCCTCGTCGCGCCGGACTGAGCCCGGACGTCAGGCCGCCCGCGACCTTGGCTGGGCAGCCACGCGCCGGGGCCGGCGCGCCTCCACCGCAATCGCTTGCCGCCGCTGCAACCATTTTTTCCCGCAGGCCCTTGCGCCGCAATTCCAGGTTGATAGAACAAGGCAGGGCACATATTCGTTGCGAGGCGTGCGCCCGAACCGGTGGCGGATAATGGCGCAGGAGCTGGGGCAGGGCCGGGACATCAGGCGCGCGATCCTGGACGCCGCGCGCAAGGTCTTCGCCGCCTACGGATTTTATGGAGCCACCACGCGCCTGATCGCCGAAACAGCCAATGTGAACGTTGCCATGATCCACTATCATTTCGACAGCAAGGAGCAGCTCTATCGGGTGGTGCTGCGCGAGCAGGCCGAACAGTATTGCGGGGCGGCGCTCGAGCGCCTCGCAGCGGCAGCGGATGGGCCCCGCGCCGCCGCGCTCGAAGCGGTGCTTGCGGCGCTGCTCCTGCCGCTGCTCGAGATTGCTCGTGCCGACCTCGAGCGGGCAAGGAACGTGGTCTGCCTCGCCAACCAGCTGTCTTATGCCGCCGATCCATGGTCGGAGGCGATGATGAACGAGCTGTTCGATAGTTTCGGCGCCCGCTTCGTCGACGCGTTTGCCAGGGCCATTCCGGGGCTCGGCCACAGCGACGCGGTTTGGGCCTACCTCTTTGCGCTGGTGCTCTGCGGCGACGCCTTGATGCTCGCCGGCACCAGCCAAGCCGAGATCGCCGCCGGCAACGGCCTCGAGGCATCGTTCGCGAGGACGCTCAAGGTGCTCGAAGCAGGCATAAGGTCGTTGTCGAAGCCGAGCTGACGCCGGCCCCTGCCCGGCTGTCAGGTGACGAGCGGATCCGATGTGGCGGGAAAGCCCGGCGCCCCCAGGTCGCCGCCGCGGCTGAAGCCGACGCTCGCCTGCATCAGCGCCCGCGTGTAGCCGTCGCGCACGCGGTGGGCGGCGAGGTCCGCCGCCGTCAGCCGTTCGACCTCGCGGCCATGGCGCATGACCATCAGCTCTCGGCACATATGGGTGACCACGGCGAGATCGTGGCTGACCAGCAGAAACGTCAGCCGGTGATCGCGGCGCACCTGCTCGAGCAAATTGAGCACCTCGGCCTGCACCGAGGCGTCGAGCGCCGACGTCGGCTCGTCCAGCAGCAGGATCGACGGCTCCAGGATCAGTGCTCGCGCGATCGCCACGCGCTGCCGCTGGCCGCCGGAAAGCTGGTGCGGATAGCGGAAGCGGAAGCCGCTGCCCAGGCCGACCTCGTCGAGCGCGCGGCCGATGCGGCTGTCGCGCTCGCCGAGGCCGTGGATGATCAGCGGCTCCTGCAGCAGACGGTCGACGGTCTGGCGCGGATGAAGCGAGCCGTAGGGGTCCTGGAAAACCATCTGCACGTTTCGGTAGAACGCCTTCGGACGTGGCTGGCTGACCGGCCTGGCCATCGACCGAGATCGTCCCCCGCGCGACCGGGGCGAGCCCGGCGACGGCGCGCAGCAGGGTCGATTTGCCCGAGCCGGATTCGCCGACCAGGCCGAACGACTCGCCCGGTTTCCACCTCGAGGCTGACGCCGTCGAGGGCCGGATAGCCGTCATAGACTGACGCTGAGATCGCTGACCGACGAAAGCGGTGCTCACGCCGCCCACTCCGCCTTGCGCGTCGAGCAGCCGGCAGCGGATGCCGGTCTGGCGCCGATCTTGGGCATGCAGTTCAGCAGGCCCTGCGTATAGGGGTGGCGCGCATCGCCGAGATCCGTCGCCGGCGATCTGCTCGACGATCTTGCCGGCATACATGACGAGCACGCGGTCGCAGAAGGAGGACACCAGGCGCAGATCGTGCGAAATGAAGATCAGCCCCATGCCGCGCTCGCGCGACCAGCCGGTCGAGGATGCGCAGCACGTCGAGCTGCACGGTGACGTCGAGCGCCGAGGTCGGCTCGTCGGCGATCAGCAGCTCGGGCTCGGCGATCAGCATCATGGCGATCATCGCCCGCTGGCCCATGCCGCCCGACACTTCGTGCGGGTAGAGGTCGAAGACGCGCTCGGGATCGCGGATCTGCACCGCCTCCAGCATCTCCAGGGCGCCCGGTCGCGCGCCTCGCGGCGTGCCGACCGCGTCGATGCGCGCGCAGCGTCTCGACGATCTGGCGTCCGACCGTCATCACCGGATCGAGCGAGTATTTCGGATCCTGCAGGATCATGGCGATGCGGCTGCCGCGCAGCGCACGCCGCATCGCGCGGCGTTGGCCGCGAGCAGGTCGATGCCGTCGAAGTCGAGCTGCTCGGCGCTCACCTCGGCCTGCCGGGGCGTCAGGCCGAGGATGGCGCGTCCGGTCTGCGACTTGCCCGAGCCGGATTCGCCGACGATGCCCAGCCGCTCGCGCCCGAGCGCGAAGGAGATGCCGCGCACCGCTTCGATCGATGCCGGTGCGCGCTCGGAAAGCTGATGCGCAGGTCCTCGACGGTCAGAAGCGCGCGTCATTGCCCGCCACTCCTGCGGATCGAGCGCATCGCGCAACCCGTCGCCGAGCAGGTTGAAGCCGAGGCTGACGATGCAGGATGGCGACGCCCGGGCACGCCGGCGACCCACCATTGGTCGAGGATGAAGCGGCGGCCGGAGGCGATCATCGCGCCCCATTCGGGCAGCGGCGGCTGCGCGCCGAGGCCGAGGAAACCGAGGCCGGCAGCCGTCAGGATGATGCCGGCCATGTCGAGCGTGACGCGGACGATCAGCGACGGACAGGCAGAGCGGCATGACGTGGCGGCAGACGATGCGCAACGGCGAGGCCCCCATCAGCCGCACGGCCTGCGATATAGTCGGAGTTGCGCACCGTCAGCGTCTCGGCCCGTGCGATGCGGGCATAGGGCGGCCAGGAGGTGAGCGCGATCGCGAGCACGGCGTTCTCGATGCCCGGCCCGAGCGCGGCGACGAAGGCCAGCGCCAGCACCAGCTTCGGAAAGGCGAGGAAGATGTCGGTGATCCGCATCAGCACCGTATCGATCCAGCCGCCGACATAGCCGGCGACCGTGCCGACCAGAGGCCGATCGGCGCGGCAATCACGGCGACCAGAATGACCACGATACAGCGTCAGGCGGGAGCCGTAGATGATGCGGGAGAAGATGTCGCGGCCCAGATCGTCGGTGCCGAACCAATGCGCCGCGCTCGGCGGCAGCAGCCGGCGGTCGTCAGATCGCCGGCAATCGGCGAATAGGGCGCAATGAGACCGGCAAAGATCGCGGCAGCAATCAGCAGGCAACGACGATGGCGAGCCCGACCAGGGCCAGCCGGTTCGCCGCGAAGCGGCGCCAGGCCGCATAGGCTTGGCCGAGCCGGGCCTGGGTGCGCGAATGCGGGACGCTCGCTGAGCAGCCATTCGCGGCGGACCGGCGAGATCAGCGCTCATCGCGCCCGGGTCCTCGGGTCGAGCAGCCGGTAAAGCAGGTCGGCGACAAGATTGATGCCGATGAACACCGAGCCGATCACGATCGTGCCGCCGAGCACCGCGTTCATGTCGGCATTCTGCAGGGAATTGGTGATGTAGAGGCCGATGCCCGGCCAGGCGAAGACGGTTTCGGTCAGCACCGAGCCTTCGAGCAGGCCGGCATAGGAGAGTGCCACGACGGTGATCAGCGGCACGGCGGCATTGCGCAGTGCATGCCGCCAGATGACCCGCGCTTCCGACAGGCCCTTGGCACGCGCGGCGACGATGTATTCCTGGCCAAGCTCGTTCAGCATGAAGGAGCGGGTCATGCGGCTGATATAGGCGAGGGAGAAGTAGCCGAGCAGCGCGGCGGGCAGGATGATGTGGGCGAAGATATCGCGGAAGGCGCCCCAGTCGCCCTGCAGCGCCGCGTCGAGCAGGTAGAAGCCGGTGATCGGCGTGAAGGTGAATTCGTAGGCGACGCCGATGCGCCCGGGACCCTCCGATCCAGCCCAGCCGGGCGTAGAAGATCAGCAGCGCCGATCAGGCCGAGCCAGAAGATCGGCACCGAGTAGCCGATCAGCCCGATCGACCCGGACCAGCTGGTCGAGCAGGCTGCCGCGCTGGACCGCCGCGAGCACGCCGAGCGGGATGCCGAGCAGCGGCGCCGATCACCGTGCCCAGCGTGGCGAGCTCGATGGTTGCCGGAAACACCCGCCTGATGTCGGTCATCACCGGATTGGTCGACAGCACCGAGCGGCCGAAATTGCCGGTCAGCGGCCTTCTTGAGATAGAGCCCGAACTGCTGGGTCAGCGGCAGATCGAGCCCGTATTCCTCGCGCGCCTGGGCCGACCACGCTGGCCGGCGCTCGGTCGCCGACGATGGCCAGCACCGGATCGACCGGGATCACCCGGCCGATGAAGAAGGTGACCGCGAGCAGGCCGAGATAGGTGACGAGCACCAGCCCGACAAAGCTCGCCAGTGCCCAGGCGATCCGTAAGGGGCGTCGGCGGGCCAAGCTTCGGCGGTTTGCGGCAGCGGTCAAGCCGGCCCACCGAACCCGCGCCCTGCGGTCAGTTCTTCGTCACGGGGCCCAGGAAATTGGTGTCGAATGTCGGTCCGAGCTTGTAGCCGCTCGACGTCTTGCGCAGCCCCGCGACTTCGGTCTGCTGGAAGATGAGTACGAACGGGCTCTCCTCGAGCACCGTCTTCTGCAGCTCCTTGTAGATCGCGGCGCGCTTGTCGTCGTCGCGCTCGAGCAGTGCTGCCTTGGTCTTCTGCGGTCAGCTCCGGAACGTCCCAGGCATTGCGCCAGGCCAGCGTCTTGTTCTGCGAATCGTCGGCGTTGTTCGGGTTGGAGGTGAAGGTCTCGGCATTGGAATTCGGATCCCAATAGTCGACGCCCCACTGGCCGATATAGATGTCATGATTGCGGGCGCGATACTTGGTCAGCGTCTGCTTGCCGTCGCCGGGAATGATCTCGATCTTGATGCCGGCCTGGGCGGCGGTCTGCTGGATCGACTCGGCGAGCCCGGTGACGGGCTGATTGTTGCGCACGTCCATCGTGACGTCGAAGCCGTCCGCGAGCCCGGCCTTGGCCAGCAGCTCCTTGGCCTTGGCGACGTCGAGCTTGTAACGGATTGTCGTCGCTGGCGCCCAGAATGCCCTTCGGCAGGAAGGTCTGATGGATCTCGCCGATGCCCTTGATGATGGTCGAGCCGATCGCGTCGTAGTCGACCAGATATTTGAACGCTTCGCGCACCTCCGGCTTGGCCAGCTTCTCGTTCTTCTGGTTCAGGCTGATGTAGTAGACGGTGCCTTTCGGCGCGCTGGTGGTGGTCAGATCGGCGTTGTGCGAGATGGCGTCGAGATCGCCCGGCTCGAGATTGCGGGCGATGTCGATGTCGCCCTTCTCCAGCATCAGGCGCTGGGTCGGCGCTTTCCTTGACGTGGCGATAGACGACGCGGGCAAGGGCTTGGCCTTGTGACCGTAATAGTTGTCGTTGCGCTCAAGAACGACCGCCTCGTTGGCGCGCCATTCCCGCAGTCTTGAACGGACCGGACCCGGCATAGTTGGTCTTCAGCCAGTCGTTGCCGAAATCGTTGTCGTATTTGTAGTCGTCGGTCGGCGTCACCGCTGCGACATGTTCCTTGACCAGCTTGCTGTCGACCACCGAGGCGACGGTCGCGGTCAGGCAGTTGAGCACGAAGCTCGGCGCATA
This sequence comes from uncultured Alphaproteobacteria bacterium, assembly GCA_963791325.1. Taxonomy (GTDB): domain Bacteria; phylum Pseudomonadota; class Alphaproteobacteria; order Rhizobiales; family Rhizobiaceae; genus JBEVJK01. The sequence continues at coordinate 109,071 of CAWBRU010000018.1, forward strand.
GGCCTTGTCGACGGTGAAGACGAAGGTGGAATCGTCGGCCGCCTTGGCCTTTTCCGTGACATTGTCGCCGGTCAGGCCGAATTGCTGGAGGATGAAGGCCGGGCTCTTGTTGAGCTTGACGGCGCGCTCGAACGAGAAGGCGACGTCCTCTGCGGTGATCGGATTGCCGGAGGCGAATTTCAGGCCCGGCTTGAGCTTGAAGGTGTAGGTCAGGCCATCATCGGAGACCGTCCAGCTGTCGGCGATGCCGCCGACCACCTTGGTGGTGTCGTTGATGTCGAGCCGCACAAGCATGTCGTAGGTATTGCCGGTGATCTCGCCGGTGCTGAAATCTCGAACGCCTCGCCCGGATCGATGGTGATGATATCGTCGATCGCCAGCGCCTGAACCAGCGTGTCGGCCGGCGTCTCGGCGAATGCCGGGGCCCCGGCTAAGACCAGACAGGCCAAAGCGGCGCCGGCGAGAAGGGTTCGGGACCGGCAGGCGATTGCTTCGAAGTTCATCGGCGTAGTTCCCCTTTGTCGGCCGTTCGGCGCGTTGTGTCAGGCCTGGCGGGCCGCTGCTGGCGCCATCCTAGCGACGGGCCGGGTGGCCGGCAACGACGTTGTCAGGGGCCTCAGATGCTCGGAACGAGCGCTCTGAATCCGAGGCGTCGCAAGCTCCGGCAGGGGAAAAGAATAAACCGGCTGGATAAAGGGGCGTGTCCAGCCGGCCGGGCATTCGCGGATCACTTCACGAGCCCCCGCAACCCAAATCGAATCAGCTCAGAAGTATACGAGGTTGCGATCAAGGCAGTTTCGCGATGCCGCGCGGAAAAAGGCGGGCGCTCGGCGGGCTGTTGCCTGAGGAGAGAATTCAGGGATTTCTCTCGCCCGCCGAGCTGGGCTGCACGCAGGGTGACACGATGCAGCCGGGCTTATGGTGCGATTTTCGGCCGGGCCGCGCCATGGGCAGATCTACCCAGCACCGCCGCTCAGATGGGCGGTGATGCGGGCAAAGGCGCTCAGATGAGATCAGCTTCGTCGGACGGCTCTGATGGCCGCTGCTTCCGCTTGCCGGAAGGGGACAGGGTCGGCCGCCGCTCAGGCGCGCGACTTGCCTGCCGGAGCGGACGGATCCTTGTCCTGCGGCTCGACGGCGGGCGTGCGGAAGGCGACCGCCACCACCGTCACATTGTCGCTGCCGCCGCGCTCGAGCGCCAGCTCGACCAGGGCCTGACAGGCCTCGCGGACGCCGAAGCGCTGCAGGATTTCGCCGATTTCGAGATTCTCGACATGGGTCGTCAGGCCGTCGCTGCAGAGCAGGAACTTGTCGCCGGCCCGGATCTCGCCATAGGTGAAGTCGAGCAGCGGCTCCTCGAGCGTGCCGATGGCCCGCGTGATGACGTTGCGCCGCGGCCAGGTCGCCGCCTCCTCGGCGTTGATCAGGCCGCGGTCGAGCAGGTCCTGCACCTCTGTGTGGTCGCGCGACAGCTGCATGAACTCATCCTGCCGCAACCGATAGACGCGGCTGTCGCCAGCCCACAGACAGGCATATCGGCGCTCGAAGGCGAGCAGGGCGGCAAGGGTCGAGCCGATGACGTCGGCATTGCGCTCCGCCGCAATCTGGCGGATTTTACGGTTGGCCGAGGCGACGCAGTTCTCGAACCGGGCCTTGAGGTCGCCGGCGGACGACTGGATGCCGATCGCCCGGAGCTGATCGACGATGCTGGAGCTGGCGACCTCTCCGGCATCGTGGCCGCCCATCCCGTCGGCGACCGCGAACACGCCGCTCGCCACGTCCAGATAGTAGCGGTCCTCGTTGAGCGCGCGGATGCGACCTGTGTGGGTTGCACCATGACTGTCGACGTCGAACATCGGCCGATTTATAAGTCTCAACCCTGGGCCGCGCACCTTGCCCGCAATCCGCGCCGGCCTGTGCGGCGAGAGTGGCGCGGCTGGCGTTTTAACATATGCGCGGAAGGAAAGGGATTGGCTAGCCTGGCCGGCAAGGCGACTTTGCTGAACTCAAAGGCGCGCCGGCATCGCGGCCGCCAGATCAATGACAACACATACTTGCAGAACTCGACCAGGGTGAAGCAACAAAGAGCTCAGACGCTTCCCTGGGCTTCTCTCTTAGGTTTAGTCCATGAGAAAGTTGGGTTCAGCCATCAAATCTCGTGCTAGTAAAGCATCATGCGCTCATCGAGATCGCTTCGAGCTTGCGGTGCCAATCGTCGGTCGCCTCTGACGAGGACGATATTGCGCTCTCTGCCCGGCCTTCCGGTGCCCCCCCGTCACAGGAACCCCTGGTGATGGAGGACGACGACAAGACACGCCTGATGCACGACCACAGCGTCGCCAAAGGCATGCAGCTCAACGGGATCTACGAGATCGACGCGCTGATTGCGACCGGCGGCATGGGCGAGGTCTATCGCGGCCACAACATCCAGACGGGCGACCCCGTCGCGATCAAGGTGGTGCTCAGCGAATTCGCCCGCGATCAGGCGATCCTGGCGCTGTTTCGCAAAGAGGCCTCGATCCTCAACCATCTCTCGCACGATGCCATCGTGCGCTATCATGTGTTCACCATCGACCCGACGATCAACCGGCCTTATCTGGCGATGGAATATGTCGATGGCCAGTCGCTGGGCGAGCGCATGCGCAAGGGCCCGACGATCACGGTGCGCGAGGGCCATCGGCTGCTGGCCCGGGTGGCTTCGGGCCTCTCGTTGGCCCATGAGGCAGGCATCATCCACCGCGACCTGTCGCCGGACAATGTCATCCTTCCCGGCGGCAATGTCGACAAGACCAAGATCATCGATTTCGGCATTGCCCGCTCCGCCCATGTCGGCGGCGGCACCCTGATCGGGGGCAATTTCGCCGGAAAATACAATTTCGTCTCGCCCGAGCAGCTTGGCCTGTTCGGCGGCGAGGTCACCGAGCGCTCCGACATCTACAGCCTCGGACTGGTGATCGCCGGTGCCTTGCGCGGCGCTCCGCTCGACATGAACGGCTCGCCCGTCGAGGTGATCGAGAAGCGCCGCAGCCGCCCCGAACTCGCCGGCATCGATCCCGACCCGGAGCTGACCCCGCTGCTCGAGGCAATGCTGGAGCCGGATCCCAAGGATCGTCCGCAAAGCGCAGCCGAAATCGTCGACTGGCTGCGCGCCAATTCGAGCCGCTCGCTGCCGCCGGCGACCTTGGCGGCGCCGATCGACGAGCGGACGCAGGGCCCGTTCCGGCCGGCGCCGGACACGACGACCCTCGGGGCTGCAGGAAGGCCGGGGGTGCTGCCGCCAAGCGGCAGGGGGACGGGTGGATCGCTGCACGGCCGGTCGCTGCGTCCGATCCGCGATCTTGCCGGCCGGCCCGGCGCTGCCGAAACGCCGGCTGCCTCCGGCCGCAGCGGCCGGCGGTCCGGCGCGATGGCCGGAGCCGCGGTCCTGGTCGTCGCCTTGCTCGCCACCGCCGGAGCTTACTATGGCGGGGTGTTCAATCGCACCCCGGTGGAAGAAGCCGCCACGAAGGCCGCTGCGCCCGCCGCCGTGCCGGCTAAACCGCCGGCGCAGCCGGCGGCGCCGAACCAGCCGCAGCATACCGCCGCGAATGGCACGGCCGCTCCTCCTGCCAAGGCGGTGAAGCCCCAGGCCGCGCCGGCACCTGCGGCGTTGCCGCCGGCCAAGCCGAGCATTGCTCCACCTGCGCCCGCCGGCGGAGCCGAAGCGGCGAAGGCCCCGGCGGCCATCGACACCGCCAAGCCGGCGAAAAGCGAGGCGACGCCGGCCCCGCCCGAACCGTCGGTCGGCAGCGCCGCCTGGCTCACCGCCTTCGACGGGGGCCCGTGTTTCGTCGCACTGCGCGAAGGCGCGGACCAGGGCGCGGCAATCGACGGCTATGCGACGTCCGGTGCACCGTTCGACAAGCTTCGCCAGGCGCTGCGGACGTCGGCGGGGACGGGGTCGGCCGTCCAGGCGCATGTCATCGCCCACGACCAGTGCGCGGTCGCCGATTTCTTGAAGGCCACCGCAGCCGCAGCCGCCAAGGCGCCGGCGCTGGAGCTTTCCACCGATCGGCTGAAGGCGGGCGATTCGCTGCGCGGCAAGCTCACGCCCGCCGCGGCCGGCGGCAATCTCAGCCTGCTGCTCATCGGCAAGGACGGCATCGTCTACAACCTCGCTGACCTGTTGAAAAAGGAAGCGGACGGCAGCGCCACATTCAGCATCAAGCTGATCCCGCTCGACGACCAGGAGAACGCCGAGCCCGCGCCGCACCTGATCGTTGCGGTGGCCAGCCAGGGCGACATCAAGGCCGCCGACTTCGGCGAGCCGCAGCTCGCGACCGAGGTGCTGCCCAAGATCCGCGACGAGGTGAACGGCCAGCCGGGGGCGGGCGTCGCCGTCAGCTACTTCCTGTTCGGCAAGTGAGCGCGGCGCACGGCCGGATCCGGCCGCGGCCTCAATAGTCCTTCTCGTAGAAGATGCCGATGCTGGAATCCTGGGTGCCGACCGCGCCTCGCGCCTTGAGGTTCTCGGTGATGTCGAGGTTGACCGTGCCCTTGGTCTCGCCCTTGGCGCCGGCCTCGACGCCCAGATAGACATTGTCCGAGACGTAGCGGCCGGCGCGCACGGCCGCGTTGCCCTCGCTGTCGGTAACGATGTCGAGGTCGTCAAGACCGGTGGCGGCGCGCAGATTGCCAAGCAGCGAGGTGTCGGAACCGCCGGCAAGTTCGGCTGCGGCCGCGGCGAGCTGGGCGATCTGGATCGGCGACAATTCGTTGATGCCGCGGTTGAAGATCAGCCGGGCGAGGACCTCGTCCTGCGGCAGCTCCGGCTGGGAGGAGAATTTGACGTCCGGATTGGAAACCCGGCCGGTGACGGTGATGAAGACGGTGATGTCCTTGCCGCTCGAGCGGGCGACGAAGTTGAGGAAGGGGTCGAGGTCGCCGACCAGGGTCACGGTGCCCTCATCGAAGGTGATCCGCTGGCCGAGGATCGACAGGCGCCCACGGATCAGCTGGAAGGCGCCGACGGGCTGGATGTCGGTCACCGGCCCGGTCAGGCGAACGGAGCCGCCGAGCTCGGTGTCGAGCCCGCGGCCGCGCACGAAGATGCGGCGCGGCGCGTTCACATTGATGTCGAGCCGCACCACGCTCGGCCGCGAGGTCGGCACCGGGGTGCCGTCATTGGCCCGTGCGCGCTTGAGCGTCGCCGTCACCGCCGCCGACGGGTCGATATGCCTCACGTCGATCGCCGCCGCCCCGCCGGCCAGGTTCTCGGGAACCGTGATCTCGGCCCGTGCGATCTCGATGTTGCCGGCAATCAGCGGGTCGCGTGCCAGCCGCCCGGTGACGGAGAGCGCCCCGTTGAGGGTCGCCACGACCATAGTGCCGTCGGCATAACGGGCATTGTCGAGGACGATCCTGAGATTGGCCGGAAAGCCGTCGGTGGTGGCGACGGTGCCGCTGGCGGTGATGCGGCCGCCCGAGCCGATGGCGGCAGAGGCGCTGCGCAGCGTCACCGTCTGCCCGTCGAGCGAGGCCATCACCGAGATGTTGCTCAGTTTGGTGTTGCTGGCGGGATCGACGAATTGGGCACCGACGGTCGAGGCCATGCCGCGTACCGAGGGCCGCGCCAAGCTGCCGGTGACGTCGGCGCTGAGCTTCAAGGTGCCGGTGGCCTGCGCGCCGCGGTGGGCAAGCAGCCGGTTGGCGAGCGACAGCGGCGCCTCGCCGCTGACGCTGACCGCCAGCCCGTCGCCCGAAAGCGGCACGCGGCCGCTGGCCGACAGCGTCAGCCCCTGCGGACCCCGGACCTTCGCCGACGACAGCGTCAGCACCTTGTTGGCGAAGCTGCCGGCGGCGGTGACGTCGAGTGGCGCTGCGCCGGCAGCGGCCAGCGGGGCGGCGGTCACACCTGAAGCCTTGAGGTCGAACATCGCGGCCGGATCGGCGAGCTTGCCGGCAATCTTGGCCGAGCCCGACAGGCTGCCGCCCAGCGCCTGTCCCGGCAGCGCGGCATCGAGCACGGCAAGCGGGAACGCCTTCAGCGTGACGGCGAGCGCGAGATCGCCGCGGTCGAGCGGCACTGCCCCGGAAACGGCGGCGTTCAAGCCCTCGGGGCTGGTGACCGCAGCGGTGAGGTTGAGGCGGCTGGTGCTGGAGCTGCCCTCGGCATGCACATCGAGCGTGCGCAAACCGGCTTGGGCGAGCGCAGCGGCGGCGATCCGGCGGCCCTGCATGGTGAAGCGGACCTCCGGCCGCTGGCGCGTGCCGCCGATCTTGGCGTCGGCGTCGACCGTGCCGCCGAGCTTCAAGTCCGGCCGGATCGCGTTGGCGATGGCGAGCGGCAGCTGGGTGACGGTGACGTCGAGCGCCAATTGTTCGGCGATCCGGCCGGCTGCGGTCACCCGCCCCCCACCGACGTCGAGGGTCAGCGGCTGGAGCGCCACCACGTCGCCCTCGACCGTCAGGCCGGTCGGCTGGACCAGGCGCGCGGCGAGCTTGCCCTGGCTGAGCTCGAGGCTTTCCAGGCCGACCTTGTAGCCGCCTTCGACAGGCGTCAGCGCGCCCTTCAGCGCGGCCTTGGTGCCGTTTTTCAGAGCGGCGCCGGCGACAAAGCCGGTGGTGGTGCCGCTGGTCGCGGCATTCGCCTCGAGCGTGGCGACATCGATGCCGCCAGCGACAACGTCGCTTGCCGAGACGGTTCCGTTGATCACCGGCACCTTGAACAGGTCGACCATTGCCGCCTCGACCGTCGCCTTGCCGACCCGCACGGCGTCGACGACGAGCCGCTCGGCAGTCGCCTTGACGATGGCGTTCTGGCGCGTGCCGTCGGGTGCCAGCGCAATGTCGGCGGTCAGGGCCCCGGACGCTTGCCGCAGCAGAAGGGCAGCTGCGGTCGAGATGTCGCGCGAGGCAAGCTTCAGCGAGCCGGTGAGGAGGCCGTCGGCAGCTTGGGCGACATCGCCGGTGATGCGGGTCTCGCCGGCACTGAATTGCAGCTCGCTGAGCCGCTTCTCGCGGGGGCCCATGGCGATGGCCGAGGAGAGGGTGACCGGGGTGCGATCGAGCTCGGCCTTGCCGGTCAGCCGGCCGTCGACCTGGTTGTCGCGGAGCGTGCCCTGAAAGCCCAGCGATCCGTTGGTGAGCGGCTTGCCCGCCAGACTGCCCTCTGCGACCTCGGCGCCGAAATTCAGCCCGATCAGCCCGTCGCTGCCTTTGGCGCGGCCTTTGGCCGTCAGCCGGCCGCTCGCCCGCTCGGACAGCAGCGAAAGATCGGCGAGCGCCAGGTCGAAACCGAAATCGGCCTTGCCGGTGGCGAACGTGCCGTTCGCGGTGAAGTCGAGCTGATCGTTGACCAGCCTGAGCTTGTCGGCGAGCAGGCCCATGTCGCCGCGGGCGACCCGGCCGGTGATGCGGGTATCGCCGGCGAGCACGTTGTCGGCTGCCGGGGTGCTCAGCGAAAGCCCGCTCGAGCGGCCGTCGAGGGTCAGGTCGAAGCCGCCGCTGAGCGGCTGCACGCTGCCTGTGGCAGTCAGCGCCAGGGAACCGGCAAGATCACGGCCGGCCAGTTCCGAAAAAGGTGCGATGCTGTCGGCCTTGACGACGATATCGCCCTGGAAGCCGAGGGCAGCGATCAGGCCCTTGAGCGACAGCGCCAGCCCGTTGCCGGTGATCGCGGCATTGGCGAGCCGCACCGGCTGGCCGGCGGTCCAGTCGCCCTCGATATCGAGCCCGATGCGTTGCCCCAGCGCCTGCTGCACGTCGGCGCGGGTGGCGACGATGCCTGAAAGCGCGCCGTCGGCGGAGAAGGTGATGTGTCGTTCGGTGGGCTGCGACAGGTTCTCGGCTTTGCCGCCCAGAGTCAAGGCGAGCTTGTCGGCCCCGAACGTCGTGGTCGCCAGATCGGTCACGTCGAGCGTGCCGGACCATTCGGCGGCCGCGCTCTCGCCGAAGGACAGTTTCAGCGAGGCCATATCGACGCTGGTCTGGCCGCCCGGCACCGGCAGGACCACCCGCTCGGTTCCGGGCTTATCGATGCCGGCCTCCAGCCGCAGCCGCTGGAGGAAGCCGTCCGCGGCCGTCTCCGCGGCGGCGGCGATGGTGAGAGCAGCACTGTTCAGGTTCAGCCGGTCGATGCGGAAACCGCCGCCATCCTTGACCAGGCCGGCGGCCGTCAGCGCGGTATCGGTGCCGAAGAACGCCCGGAACTGGGCCGGAATGATGGTGGCGATCGGTCCTTCGAGCTTGCTGTCGAAGGCATATCCGCCGGCCTCGCGGCGCACCGCCGTGGTGCCGGTCAGCACCCGGTTGCCGGCCACATCGAAGGTCAGCCCAAGGTCAAGCGCCGACATCGGCCCGGCACCCTTCATCGCCAGCGCGACGGGCGGATGGCCTTCGATGCCGATCAGATTGGCGAGGATGCCGTTGGCAGGCTCGTTTAAGGTCAGATCGACATTGAGAATGCCGGTTGAGTTGGCATAGGTGGCGGCCAGCTTCAGCTCGCCGCCGGGGCCGTCCAGCCGGTCGATCGTCAGTCCGGTGTCGAGCGAGCCGCCGGCGAGGCTCAGCCGCCCGTTGAGGCTGATCGCCGAGCTCAGGCCGAACACGCTCTCGCCGAAGGTGACCTGCGGCACTTCGAGCTTGCCCAGATTGATCGACAAAGGCAGCTCCGGCAGCTTGAAGCTGCTGGTCTCGGGCGCCGGCATGCCTTCCTCGGGCAGCGGCTTGCGGATCACCTCGATGCGGTCGGCCGCCAGCGTGTCGATCTCCAGCCGGCCGGTGAACAGGGCCGAGCGCGTCCAGACGATGCGGGCATTGCTGATGCGCAGCCAGATGCCCTGACGGTCGGCGATGGTGATCGAGCCGATGGAGGCGTTGGACGACAGCGCGCCTTGGATATCGTGGATGCGGATCTGCCGATTGGGCGTCGACAGCTGGTTCTCGACGAAGCCGACGAAATAGGACCGGTCGGCGTCTTCGCTGTCCTGCGCAAGGGCGGGACCGACGATCAGAAGGATGAGCAGGGCGGCAAGGGTGCGGATCAAAACGCCTGTCCTATTCCGACATAAAAGGCGACGCTCGGGTCATTTTCCTGGGGCTCGAGCGGCACCGCGAGGTCGAGGCGGATCGGCCCCAGTCCGGTATAGTAGCGCAAGCCGCCGCCGACGCCGATCTTGACGTCGCCATTGAAGCTCGGCCACGAATTCTGGATCGACATAGCCGGCATCGACGAAGGCAACCACGCCGATGCTCGGGCTGACGCGGACGCGCAGTTCGGCCGAGCCTTCAAGCAGCGAGCGGCCGCCGACCACCTCGTCGCCGCCGAGGTCGACGCCGATGCTGCGGTAGGCATAGCCGCGCACCGAGCCGCCGCCGCCGGCGAAGAACAGCTTGTCGGGCGGCGTTTCGGGGATCGTCGAGCCAAACAGCGTGCCGACTTTGACCCGCCCCGCCAGAACCACCGGATCCTTCTCGCCGAGGCCGAGATAGGTGCGCCCTTCGAGCGTGAAGCGGCCGTCCGTATTGCCGTAGTTGAATTCGTAGAACGGCTCCGCGACGGCTTCGGCGAAATAGCCTGTGGTCGGATCGACCTTGCTGTTGCGATTGTCCCACAACAGCCCGCCGAGCAGGCCCGCGGTGGTGAAGTCGCGGGTGCCGAAGACATCGTCCTCGAACTCGGCATATTCGCCATTGGCAAACAGCCGCCCGGAAAGCTCCTGCGAGAACATGTGGTTGAAGCCGAGCCCGCCCGATATTCCCTTCTTGGTGTAGGTGTCGAGCACCTCCCGCTCGCCGAACAGGGTGGCGACGAAATCGGTGTCGGGCGTGTAGATTCCCGGGCGGGTGAAGGTCACGCCGACCCGATAGGTCAGGTCGTTGGCGCTGAAGCTGTCGCCGCCGAGCCCGGCGATCTTGGCGTCGAAGCGGAGGCGTTCGGCATGGCCGAACAGATTGCGGTGCAGCCAGTAGGTCTCGAATTGCGCCCCGTCGAGGGTCGAGAAGCCGGCCCCGATGCCGAACCGATGCAGTTGGCGTTCCTGCACGACGACGGTGAGGGGCAGGCGGCCGTCCGGACGGATCTGGTCGGCCTCCTGGATCCGCAGCGCGCGGAAGACGTCGAGCCGCGACAGCCGGTCGTTGGCCCGCTTGATGTCGTCGGGATCGTATTCCTGGCCGGGCTTTAGGCCGGTCATCCAGGCGACAAAGGCCGGGTCCATGCGGTCCGTGCCTTGCACCGTCACCGGACCATAGGTCGCGTAGCGCTCGGGATCGATATCGATCTCCGCTTCGACCCGGTCGGTGTCGTGGTCGGCGGTCACGGTCCGTCTCGCCACCCGCGCCTTCGGATGCCCCTGCTGGCGCCACGCTTCGACCGACAGCTGCTCGGCCTGCAAAATCTCGCCCGAGCGCGCGACCCCGCCGGGTGCATAGCCTTCGTCGGCGGGCAGCGGCACCCGGTCGCGGCGCTGGGTCGGGGGCGGGGCCTGGTTGATGATGCTGGCCTTGTCGAACAGGAAGACCGGCCCCGGGTTGACCGTCACCGTCACCGCCGCGGGATCGGGCAGTTCGGCATCCGGCGGCAGGCCGGCGGCCTCGCGCCCGGCGACCAGGATAGAAATGGTGCCGCCATAGCGGCCGAGCCCGTAGAGGGTCGCAAGCAGCCGCTGATAATCGGTGCGGGCTTTGGCCAGCAGCCCCGCCGCGCCCGACGCGGGCTTCTTGCGGTCGGTCCACAGCATCGAGGCGCCCTTCAGCGCCTTCTCGACATCGTGCTCCTGGCCCGTTACGACGAACTCGACCGAATAGGCCTGCGGCTCGCCGACGACATCCTCGTTTTTTTCCTGAGCATCTTTGCCGAACAGCTTGATTCCAAAGAGTTCGAACGCATCCGCCCTGACTGGTGCGAGCAGTGCTGATGCACTCACGGCCATGCCTAATCCGACCAGGAAGTGCCGTAACGCGAATGCCTTCACCAACGCTCCTCGACGCGACCCGCCCGTCGCTGGGCGGCACATCTTCCCGGGGCTGGTCGGGGGCGCAAATCACGAACCATTGCACGGCGCAACGATTGACGTAGGCGAACCACAGGCGCAGACCGGCCCTGCAGTTTCGCTTAAGCGGCTGAACATTCCGTCACTGAATTTCATACCAACACGCTAATATTAGGGAATCCGGTAGGTCTTTGTTCACCAAGACAGCCTTATTGAACGGGACGTCGCGAATGTTTCGAGTGCTCCGCGATCGATGCTCGGAGGGAGGTGGCGGGCGCCGCTGCTCAGGCAATTCCCGCCGGGCGTCGCCTTGGAGCGCCACCCGCTAGTCTATGGCCATCGACGTCGACATACTGGGCGCCCTCGGCGCCGGCGCGCTTTCCTTCCTGTCACCCTGCGTGCTGCCGCTGGTGCCGCCCTATCTTTGCTATATGGCCGGCGTCTCGGTCGACGAGTTCCGTGCCGCGCCGGCGGCGCAGGAGCGGGCCGCCAAGCGGGCGCTGATCGGCGCCTCGGTCGCCTTCGTGCTGGGTTTCTCGACCGTGTTCATCGGGCTTGGCGCCGGCGCCTCCTCGATCGGCCGGCTGCTGCGCGCCTGGCAGGAGCCGCTCGCCATCGCGGCGGGGCTGCTGATCATCGTCATGGGGCTGAACTTTCTCGGCCTGGTCAAGATCCCGCTGCTGTCGCGCGAGGCGCGGTTCCAGGCCGAAGGGCGGCCGGCAAGCCCGCTTGCGGCCTATGTCATGGGGCTTGCCTTCGCCTTCGGGTGGACGCCCTGCATCGGCCCCGTGCTTGGTCCGATCCTGACGCTGGCCGGCGGGCGCGAGACGATCGGCGAGGGCGCGCTGCTCTTGGCGGTCTATTCGCTCGGCCTCGGCATCCCGTTTCTGCTCGCGGCGCTGTTTTCGGGTCTGTTCATGCGCTTTCTCGGCTCGTTTCGCGTCCACCTCGGCCGTGTTGAGAAGGCAATCGGCGCGCTCCTGGTCCTCGCCGGCATCTTCTTCATCACCGGCGGCGTCCAATCCGCCGCCTACTGGCTGCTCGAAGCCTTCCCAAGCCTGGGCCGCCTGGGCTAAAGGCACGGCCGCCGCACCGCGGCCACATTGGAGTGGCGGTGCTGGGGTGGTAGAAGACTGCGGCCCGAATCCCTGATGGACCTGTTGATGACCAAGCGCACTTGCCTGTCGATCATCCTCGCCGCCGGCGAGGGCACCCGCATGAAAAGCAGCGAACCTAAGGTGCTGCACAAGATCGGCGGCCTGCCGATGGTGGCGCATGTGATGCGGGCAGCCGAAACGGCAGGCGACGATCTGGCGCTGGTGATCGGCAGCAATGCCGAGGCAGTGGTCATGGCGGCGACGGGATTGGCGCCGCGCGTCAAGATCTTCGAGCAATCGGAGCGACTGGGAACAGCGCATGCCGTGCTCGCCGCGCGCCAAGCGATCCTCGGCGGCTACGACGATGTGCTGGTGCTGTTCGGCGATACCCCGCTGGTCGACCCCGACGATCTCGCCGCAGCGCGCCGCCGCCTGGCGGAAGGCGCGGCCGTGGTGGTGATCGGCTTCCGGCCGCCCGATCCGAGCGGCTATGGCCGGCTGATCGAGGACAATGGCGCGCTGATCGACATCCGCGAGGATCACGACTGCTCGCTCGAGGAGCAGGCGATCGGCTTCTGCAATGCCGGGCTGATGGCGATCGACGGCCGCCGCGCTTTGGCACTGCTCGAGGCAATCGGCAAGGAAAACGCCAAGGGCGAATATTACCTGACCGACATTGTCGGGATCGCCCGCGCCGAGGGGCTCGAGGTGGCCGCCACCGAGGCGCGCTACGAGAGCGTCCTCGGCATCAACACGCGGGCCGAACTCGCCGAGGCCGAAGCGATCTGGCAGAACGCCCGGCGCCGCGACATGATGCTCGCCGGTGTGACGCTGCTGTCGCCCGAGACGGTGTTCTTCGCCTACGACACCGAGGTGGGCGCCGACACGGTGATCGAACCGAACGTCTTCTTTGCCGCAGGCGTGCGCGTCGGCTCGGCCGCGACGATCCGCGCCTTCTGCCACTTCGAGCACGCTTCGATCGGCGACGGCTGCGAGGTCGGCCCGTTCGCACGGCTGCGGCCCGGCGCAGACCTGCGTGAGAAGAGCAAGGTCGGCAATTTCTGCGAAGTCAAAAAAGCGGTGGTCGAGCCCGGCGCCAAGATCAACCATCTCTCCTATATCGGCGATGCCACGGTGGGCAGCAAAGCCAACATCGGTGCCGGCACAATTACCTGCAACTATGACGGCATCAACAAATTCCACACCGAGATCGCGCCCGGCGCCTTCGTCGGCTCCAATTCGGCGCTGGTGGCGCCGGTGCGGATCGGCCGCGACGCCTACATCGCCTCGGGCAGCGTGATCACCGAGGACGTCCCCGATGAGGCGCTGGCATTCGGCCGGGCCAGGCAACGGAACCTGCCGGAAAGAGCCCGCCAGCTACGTCAAAGGCAGGCCTCCGTGAGCAAAAAATGACCTTTCGGTTGTAGCGGCATTGCGCTAGCGCTGTGGCAGAATGCCATTGGCCGGCCCATGAGGTCGCCGTCGGGACAGGCAAGATGTGTGGAATCGTTGCAATAGTCGGACATGCCAGCGTCGCGCCGCTGATCGTCGATGCCTTGAAACGGCTCGAATATCGCGGCTACAACTCGGCCGGGGTCGCCACGCTGGATGGCGGCGCCTTGGCGCGGCGCCGGGCGCCCGGGAAGCTCGTCAATCTGGAGCGGCTGCTCAGCCAGGAGCCGCTCGGCGGCCACATCGGCATCGGCCATACCCGCTGGGCCACCCATGGCGTGCCCAACGAGACCAATGCGCACCCGCATTTCTCCAAAGGCGTTGCGGTGGTCCATAACGGCATCATCGAGAACTTCGCCGAACTGCGCGACGAACTGGCCCAAGACGGCTACAGCTTCAAGTCGCAGACCGACACCGAGGTGGTCGCCCATCTGATCGCCCGCGAGATGGCACGCGGTGAAAAGCCGGTCGAAGCCACGTTTGCGGCACTGAAGCGGCTGCAGGGCGCGTTTGCGCTGGCCGTCATGTTCGAAGGCGACGACGACCTGATCGTCGGCGCGCGCAACGGCCCGCCGCTGGCCATCGGCCACGGCGAGGGCGAGATGTTCCTCGGCTCCGATGCTATTGCGCTCGCTCCGTTCACCAACCAGATCACCTATCTGGAAGACGGCGACTGGACGGTCCTGCGGCGCGGCGAGGTGCAGATCTTCGACATGGCGGGTGCCAAGGTCGAGCGGCCGCTCCGGCAATCGATGGGCACATCGTTCCTGGTCAACAAGGGCAATCACCGGCATTTCATGGAGAAGGAGATCCATGAGCAGCCCGAGGTGATCTCCCACACGCTTGCCAACTATCTGGACTTCACCTCCGGCAGCTCGAAACCGGTCGAGCTGCCGTTCGACCCGGTCGCCATCGACCGCCTGGCGATCGCGGCCTGCGGGACAGCCTATCTCGCCGGGCTGGTCGGCAAATACTGGTTCGAGCGCTACGCGCGGCTTCCCGTCGACATCGACATCGCCTCCGAGTTCCGCTACCGCGAGATGCCGCTCTCCAAGATGAGCGCGGCGCTGTTCATCTCGCAATCGGGCGAAACCGCCGACACGCTCGCCTCGCTGCGCTACTGCCGCCAAGCGGGGGTGCCGATCGGCGCCGTGGTCAACGTCCAGGAATCGACCATCGCCCGCGAGGCGGACGTGACCTTGCCGACGCTCGCCGGACCGGAAATCGGCGTGGCGTCGACCAAAGCGTTCACCTGCCAGCTGTCGGTGCTGGCGGCGTTGGCGCTGAGGGTCGCGGCAGCGCGCGGCGCCATCGGCCGCGATGAGGAGAAGGCGCTGGTGCGTCAGCTTTCCGAGGCGCCGCGCTATGCCAGCCAGGTGCTGAGGCTGGAGGGCGAGATCGAGAAGGTGGCCCAGCAGCTGGCCCAGGTCAGGCACGTCCTCTATCTCGGCCGCGACACCAACTATCCGCTGGCCATGGAAGGCGCGCTGAAGCTCAAGGAGATCTCCTATATCCATGCCGAGGGCTACGCCGCCGGCGAGTTGAAGCATGGTCCGATCGCACTGATCGACGAGACGATGCCGGTGATCGTGATCGCCCCGCACGACCGGATTTTCGACAAGACCGTCTCCAACATGCAGGAGGTGGCGGCGCGCGGCGGCAAGATCATCCTGATCACCGACCGCAGGGGTGCGGCCGAGGCCAGCGTGAAGACACTGCATACCATCGTGCTGCCCGACGTGCCGGAGATCATCACGCCGCTGGTCTATGCCTTGCCGATCCAGCTGCTCGCCTACCATACGGCGGTGTTGATGGGCACCGACGTCGACCAGCCGCGCAACCTCGCCAAGTCGGTGACCGTGGAATAGCTTGCGGCTGTCGCGCTGCCGTCACATCGCGCTATTCAAACAAGGGCGGGGTCGCATTAGGTTTCTTGCGCGGCGCTTACCCTCATTCTGGTCGATCGATGTTGAAATCTGCCACTACCGGTTCCGGCACCATGATGCGGTTGAGGAATTATTTCCTGACCGGGGTGATCGTCAGCGCGCCGCTCGCGATCACCGCCTATCTCAGCTGGACCGTGATCCATTGGGTGGATTCCTGGGTCAAACCCTATATTCCGGTACGCTACAATCCGGACACCTACCTGCCGTTCCCGGTGCCCGGCTTCGGCCTGGTGGTGGCGCTGGTGATGCTGACCATGATCGGCGCCATCACCACCAACATCATCGGGCGCTCGATCGTCTCCTACGGCGAGAAGCTGCTGAACCGGATGCCGCTGGTGCGCAATGTCTACCGCGGCCTGAAACAGATCTTCGAGACCGTGCTGGCACACCGCGCCGAGCTGTTCAGCCGGGTCGGGCTGTTCGAGTATCCGCGCCGCGGCACCTGGTCGATCGTGTTCATCGCCGCCCAGGAAGACAGCGAGATCAACGAGGCGCTGTCGGAGCGCGAAGGCAAGACGATCGCCGTGTTCCGCCCGATCACCCCCAACGTCACCACCGGGTACCTGCTCTACGTGCCGGAAAAGGACGTCATTCCGCTCGAAATGAGCGTCGAGGACGCCGCCAAGCTTCTGATCTCGGCCGGCCTGGTCGGGCCGGAATACCGCGCCAAGACCAAGGCGCTTGCCGAAGCGGCGCTGGCCGGCCGGGTCCTTGTCGCCGAGGGCACTTCGGCGGGAGCGGAAGAGAACGATGCCGATCAGCCGGCGCGCAGCAGGCGCACGGCCTCGTCTCGGCCGAAGATGTAGAGCAGCAGCCGGATCGCTCGGCCGCGTTCCGAGACCAGCTCGGGGTCACGCGCCAAGAGCAGCCGCGCGTCGTCGCGGGCCGTCTCCAGGAGATCGGCATGACACTCGATGCGGGCCACCTGGAAGCCGGGCGTGCCGGACTGGCGCGTGCCGAGCAACTCGCCTTCGCCGCGCAGCCGCAAGTCTTCCTCGGCGATGCGGAAGCCGTCATCGGTGTCGCGCATGACCGACAGCCGCTCGCGTGCTGTCCCGCCCAGCGGCTCGGCGTAGAGCAGGACGCAGCTCGACGGCTGCGTCCCCCGCCCGACACGGCCGCGCAGCTGGTGAAGCTGGGCCAGCCCGAACCGCTCGGCGTGCTCGATCACGATGATGGTGGCGTCGGGCACGTCGACGCCCACCTCGATGACGGTGGTGGCGACCAGCAGCCGCGTCTCGTCGCTCTTGAAGGCACGCATGGCCGCGTCCTTGTCGGCCCCGCTCATCCGGCCATGGACCAATCCGACCCGGTCTGCGAACACTCCCGCAAGGGCGGCATGTCGCTCCTCGGCCGACATCAGCGGCACCTCCTCCGAATCCTCCACCAGCGGACAGATCCAGTAGACTTTTTGGCCTTCGGCAATCGCTTCGGTGAGCCGGCCGATCAGCGCGTCGATGCGCGAGAGCGGCACGGTCACCGTGCGGATCGGCCGGCGGCCCGCCGGCTTCTCGGTCAAGCGGGAAACGTCCATGTCGCCGAAGGCGGTCAGCACCAGGGTTCGCGGGATCGGCGTCGCGGTCATCACCAGCATGTCCGGCGCCGCGCCCTTGGCGGTAATGGCGAGCCGCTGATGCACCCCGAAGCGGTGCTGCTCGTCGACGATCGCCAGCACCAGGTCGCGGTAGCTGACCGCCTCCTGAAACAGCGCATGCGTGCCGACCAGGATGTCGATCGTGCCGGCAGCCAGCGCCGTCAGCAGCTCGGCGCGCTCGCGGCCTTTCTCGCGGCCGGTGAGGACGGCGGCCTTCAATCCGGCGCGTGCCGCGGCCGGCGCGATGGTGGCAAAGTGCTGGCGTGCCAGGATCTCGGTCGGCGCCATCAGCGCCGACTGGCCGCCGGCCTCGGCGGCTCGCGCCATCGCAAGCAGTGCCACTGCCGTCTTGCCCGAGCCGACGTCGCCCTGCAGCAGCCTGAGCATGCGGTCGGAACTTTTGAGATCGGCCTCGATCTCGGCCAGCGCGCTGTCTTGCGAGGCGGTCAGCCGGTAGGGCAGGGCGGCCCGGACCTTGTCGGCGAGCCGGCCGTCGCCGGCGAGCGGCCGGCCCGACAGGCGGCGGGTGCGCGCCCTGACAAGCGCCAGCGACACCTGGCCGGCGAGCAGCTCGTCATAGGCGAGCCGGCGCCAGGAGGCGGCCTCCGGCGCCGCATCGCCGGGCTCGACGGGATTGTGCAGCCGGGCAAGCGCCTCGCCGAAGGCGGCGAAGCCTTGCCGCCTCAGGATCTCCGCGTCTTGCCATTCAGGCAGATCGGGCAGACGCTTGAGGGCCTGAACCACGGCCCGCCGAACCTGCTTGGCCGAGAGCCCGGCGGTGAGGGGATAGACCGGCTCGACCAGCGGCAGCGCCGCGTCCTCGCCGGCGCGCGCGATATGGTCGGGATGAACCATGCTTGCCATGCCGTTGAAGATCTCGACCCGGCCGCTGACCAGCACGCGCTCGCCGACCGGCAGGCTGCGCTCCAGCCAGTCGCGCCTGGCATTGAAGAAGGTGAGGTTGATGTCGCCGGTGTCGTCATGAGCCAACACGCGATGGGGCGCGGCACGGCGGCCGGGCGGGGCCGGCCGGTGACGGTCGACGGTCAGTTCGAGGGTGGCGATGGCGCCGGCGCGGGCGTTGGCGATGCCGGGCCGGCTGCGCCGGTCGATCACCCCGCCGGGCAGCGTCAGCAAGAGATCCACCAGGCGCGCGTCCCGGGCGGTCAGGTCGGCCGGGACGATCCGGCCGATCAGGCCGGCCAGCTTGGCTCCGACACCTTCAAGAGAGGTCAGCGGGACGAACAGCGGGTCAAGCAGAGCGGGGCGCATGGCCCCGCCAATCTAGGCAGCCTGCCGGGTCCTGAGAAGGCTGACAGCGGCCGGACTTCACGCTATATCCCACGCCCGTTGGAAAGCGGGAGCGATGGCCGATCAACATAATCCGACCGACCAGCTGGAGGTGCGGCGTCGCAAGCTGCGCTTTCGCTCTTGGCATCGCGGCATGCGCGAGGCCGATCTCATCCTCGGGCCGTTTGCAGATGCTGCGCTCGCTGCCTTGACCGCGGCGGAAATCGACCGATATGAGGAGCTTCTCGCGTTTCCGGACACCATCCTGTTGCCTTGGCTGACCGGCGAACACCCGGTCGCGAATGCCGCGTTGGCACCGATTGTCCGGCGCATTCGCGACTGTCGGCCGCCCGATCCCCACTAGATCCCGATTCGAATGAGCCTCATTCAGCCTATCCGAACACCTTCCGGACGCTCCGGCCGCCTGCTCGTCGACGGCGTCGCCGACGGCTACGAGGCATTTGCGCTCTCGGCCCTGTCGAAGTCCGTAGCCGCCGACGCGCCGCTGTTGTTCGTCGCCCGCGACGGCCAGCGGCTGCAGGCGGTTGCGGAAGCGCTCGGCTTTGCCGCGCCGGAACTGCCGCTGCTTGAATTTCCGGCTTGGGACTGCCTGCCCTATGACCGCGTCTCGCCCGGCGCCGATGCCGCCGCCAAGCGGCTGGCGGCGATGTCGGCGCTGCAGGAGCTTGCCAAGTCGCCGCACCGGGCCGTGGTGCTGACGACGGTCAACGCGCTGGTGCAACGCGTGCCGCCGGCAGAGATCGTGGCGGCGCAGACCATTCAGGCACGTTCAGGCAATCAGATCGACATGAATGTGCTGGCCGGCCGGCTGGAGACGGCCGGCTTCGAGCGCGTCGCCACCGTTCGCGACGTCGGTGAATTCGCCGTGCGCGGCGGCATCCTCGACCTGTTCGCGCCGGGTGCCGGCGAGGCGCTGCGGCTCGATTTCTTCGGCGACACGCTGGAATCGGTCCGCTCGTTCGATGTGGTCAGCCAGCGCACCACCGGCCAGCGCAAATCGTTCCGCTTGCCGCCGATGAGCGAGGTGACGCTCGAGCCGGGTGCGATCAGCCGGTTCCGCCGCAACTATATCGAGGCGTTCGGCGCGCCGTCACGGGAGGATGGGCTCTACGCCGCGGTGAGCGAGGGGCGCCGCTTCGCCGGCATGGAGCACTGGCTGCCGTTCTTCTATGACGGTCTGGTCAGCCTGTTCGACTATCTGCCCGACGTGCCTGTGGTGCTCGACCATTTGGCGCGCGAGGCGGTTGCCGAGCGCCACCAGCTGATCGTCGACTATTACGAGGCGCGCCGGCGCGGCGCCGAGGGTGCGTTCAAGGACGCCGTTCCCTACAAGCCGGCCAGGCCCGAGCTGCTTTATCTCTCGCCAGCCGACATCGAACGGGCGCTCGCCGAGCGTGTGGCGGTCGAGCTTTCGCCGTTCGCCGCGCCCGAGACCGACGCCGTGCCGGTGGCGCATGCCGGCGCGCGGCCGGGCCGCAGCTTTGCCGAGGAGCGCCAGGATCCGAACGTCAACGTCTTCGATGCCGCCGTCGGCCATATCGGCGAGGAGCGCGCAGCCGGACGGCGGGTGATCGTCGCCGCCTGGACGGACGGCTCGCTCGACCGGCTCGGCCAGATCCTGGAAGAGCATGGGCTCGGCAATGCCGGCCGGGTCGATACCCTGGCCGAGCTCGAAAAGCTCGACGCGGCCAAGGTCGGCCTGACCGTGCTGCCGCTCGAAAGCGGGTTCGAGACCGAGCGGCTCTGCGTGGTCGCCGAGCAGGATATTCTGGGCGACCGCCTGGTGCGGCGCTCGAAACGGCGCCGCAGGGCGGCCGATTTCATCGCCGAAGCCTCCTCCCTGGCGGCCGGCGACATCGTCGTCCATGCCGACCACGGCATCGGCCGCTTCATCGGGCTGAAGACGATCGAGGCGATGGGCGCGCCGCATGACTGCCTGGAAATCCATTATGCCGGGGACGACCGGCTGTTCCTGCCGGTCGAGAACATCGAGCTTCTGTCGCGCTACGGCTCGGATGCAGCGGAAGCCAGCCTCGACAAGCTCGGCGGCGGCGCCTGGCAGGCCCGCCGCGCCCGGCTGAAGCGGCGTCTGCTTGAAATGGCCGGGCAGCTGATCCGCATCGCGGCGGAACGGCAGATGCACGCCGCGCCGGCGCTGATTGCGCCGGAGGGCAGCTATGGCGAGTTCGCCTCGCGCTTCCCCTATGAGGAGACGGACGACCAGCAGAATGCCATCGACGCGGTGATCGACGATCTGGGCGCCGGCCGGCCGATGGACCGCCTGATCTGCGGCGATGTCGGCTTCGGCAAGACCGAAGTGGCGCTGCGCGCCGCCTTCATCACCGCGATGGAGGGCTTTCAGGTGGCGGTGGTGGTGCCGACGACATTGTTGGCGCGCCAGCATTTCAAGACCTTTTCGCAGCGCTTCACCGGGCTGCCCGTCGAGGTCAGGCAGGCGTCGCGGCTGGTCGGCTCCAAGGACCTCGCGGAGACCAAGAAGGGCATCGCCGACGGCACGATCGATATCGCTGTCGGCACGCATGCCCTGCTCGGCAGCACCGTCTCGTTCAAGAACCTCGGGCTGCTGATCGTCGATGAGGAGCAGCACTTCGGGGTCAAGCACAAGGAGCGGCTGAAGGAGCTGAAGTCGGACGTCCATGTGCTGACCTTGTCGGCGACGCCGATCCCGCGGACGCTGCAGCTGGCGCTCACCGGCGTGCGCGAGCTGTCGATGATCGCCACGCCGCCGGTCGACCGGATGGCGGTCCGGACCTTCATCTCACCCTTCGACCCGCTGGTGATCCGCGAGACGCTGCTGCGCGAGCGCTATCGCGGCGGCCAGAGCTTCTACGTGGTGCCGCGCATCGCCGATCTGGAGGAGGTGCAGCGGTTCCTCGCCGAACAGGTGCCGGAGCTGAAGGTGGCGGTCGCCCACGGGCAAATGCCGCCGGGCGAGCTGGACGACATCATGAATGCCTTCTACGACGGCCAGTACGACGTTCTGCTGTCGACCTCGATCGTGGAATCGGGGCTCGACATCCCGACTGCCAACACGCTGATCGTGCACCGGGCCGACATGTTCGGCCTGGCGCAGCTCTACCAGCTGCGCGGCCGCGTCGGCCGCTCGAAGGTGCGGGCCTACGCGTTGTTCACCTTGCCGGCCAACCGCAAGCTGACCGATACGGCCGAGCGCCGCCTCAAGGTGCTGCAGTCGCTCGACACGCTGGGCGCGGGCTTCCAGCTCGCCAGCCATGACCTCGACATCCGCGGCGCCGGCAACCTGCTCGGCGAGGAGCAGTCAGGCCACATCAAGGAGGTCGGCTTCGAGCTTTATCAGCAGATGCTGGAGGAAGCGGTGGCCGAGATCCGCGGCACGGCTCCGGCGCAGGGCGGCGACTGGTCACCGCAGATCACGGTAGGCACTGCGGTGATGATCCCGGAGGAATATGTGCCGGATCTGCAGCTCAGGCTGGCACTCTACCGCCGCCTCGGCGATCTCGAGACGCCGTCCGACATCGACGCCTTCGGCGCCGAGCTGATCGACCGCTTCGGACCGTTACCGGAAGAGGTCGAGCACCTGTTGAAGATCGTCTACATCAAGTCGCTTTGCCGCAAGGCCAATGTCGAGAAGCTCGATGCCGGGCCGAAGGGCGTGGTGATCCAGTTCCGCAAGCGCGAATTCGCCGATCCGGCCGGGCTGGTCCGCTATATCGGCGAACAGGGGTCGCTCGCCAAGATCAGGCCGGATCAGAGCGTGGTGTTCATCCGCGATTGGCCCAATCCGGAGAAGCGGCTGGCCGGTGCCGCAGTGGTCATGACCCAGCTGGCGCGGCTGGCCGAAAAAGCGGCAGCCTGAGCGGCCGGTCAGCGCGGATCCGAGGCTGCCGGTGCGGTTGCGCCCTTCTGGGCGGCAAGCTGGCGCAGCGCGTCGGCCAAGACGTTTGGCTCCTGGGCGCCCATGACCGCATATTTGCCGTCGAGCAGGAAACAGGGCACGCCCGTGACGCCCATGCGCTGGGCCGTCTCGATCTCTGCGCGGACGGCTTCCCGGTCCGTATCGGTCGGCAGCAGCGCCTCGACGACGGCCGAATCCATGCCGGCCTGGCTCGCCGCTGCAGACAGCACCGCGGCCGCGCCGAGGTCGGCACCCTCTTCGAAGTTCAGCCGGAACAGCCGCTCCACCAAGGCATTCTGGACCGTCGGGCCGCTCGACCCGGCCCAGCGGATCACGCGATGGGCGTCCAAGGTGTTGGGCGCGCGCCGGATCGCCTCGAAATCGAACGTGATCCCCTCGGCAGCGCCGAGCGGCCTGATGCGCGCATGGATCTCGCTGATCCTGGCGTCGCTGCCGAATTTGCCGAGCATGTATTCGCGGCGGTCGATCCCCCCCGGCGGGATCGTCGGATCGAGCTGGAAAGGCCGCCAGCGCACCTCGGCCGCGACCTCGGGAACCGCGGCGAGCGCGGTTTCGAGCCGCTTCTTGCCGATGTAGCACCAGGGGCAGACCACGTCGGAGACGACGTCGACCGAAAGCGGAATCGGCGCGGCCATGCCCATCTCCTTGTTTCTCGTTCAAGACGGATCGTACCACCAGGCCGGCAGTTGCGAACCGTAAAGCGGTGTTTGAGGCGGCCGCTTGATGCGGCGCCAATGGGCGATCCACTGCTCGGGCTTGAAATAGAGCGGCACCGTATAGCTGCCAGAGAGCAACACCCGGTCGTAAGCCCTGACCGCGTCGATGAAATCATCCTGGTCGCGGGCGTTGATGACGGCGTCGATCATGGCGTCGACCGCCGGGTTCGCGACGCCGGCATAGTTGAAGGTGCCCGGCGCATCGCGCGACACCGAGCCCCAGCGTGCCACCTGCTCCACCCCCGGCGACAAGGATGAGGCATAGAGAAACGGCACCACGTCGAAGTCGAAGCCGGTCAGCCGCTGCTGGAACTGGGCGGCGTCGACCGACCGGATCGACACCGCGATGCCGAGCCGCGAAAGCGTCTGCTGCCAAGCCGTTGCGAGCTGCTCGTTCTCGCCGGCCTTGAGCATGATCTCGAAACTCAGCTGGCGGCCGTCCGGCCCGACCAGCTTGCCGTTGTCGATCGCGTAGCCCGCTGCTTTCAGCTTGTCGAAACCGGCCCTCAGGAAATGACGGTCCCGCCCCGTCCCGTCCGAAGACGGCGGCTGCCAGCCGCCGGCAAGGATCTCTGCGCGGACGGCGTCGGGAAAGGGGGCGAGGAGCTTGCGCTCGCCCGCACTCGCCGGTCGCCCGAACGAGGACAGCTCGGAATTGTCGTAGAAGCTCCTGGTCCGCTGATAGGCGCCGGTCAGCAGATTGCGGTTGACCCATTCGAAATCGAAGAGGCTGACCAGAGCCTCGCGCAGCCGCGGATCGTCGAACGGCTTCCTGCGGGTGTTCATGACGAGGCCGAACATGCCGGACGGCAGCCTGGTGCGGATCTCCTCCTTGACCACGTCGCCGCGCACCGCCGCCGGAAAGTCGTAGTCGTGCGTCCAGCGGCCGCTGTTTTCTTCGAGGAAAACGTCGATCAGCCCTTTCTTGAAGGCCTCGAACATGGCGTTCTCGTCGCGAAAATAGGTGAGGCGGATGGTGTCGTAATTGTCGACGCCGCGCTTGGCCGGCAGATCCTTGGCCCAATAATCCGGATTGCGCCGGAAAGTCAGGCTCTCGCCCGGCTTGACCTCCGCCAGCCGGTAGGGGCCGCTGCCGATCATCGGCGTCAGCGTCGAGCGGTCGAAGCTGTCGGGGTCGATCGCATGCTTGGGCAGTATCGGCAGCAGGCCGAGGATCAGCGGCAGCTCGCGGTCTGGCTCCTTGAAGGTGAACCGGACGCCCCGGTCGCCCACCTTCTCCATCCAGGCGACCTTCTTCGCCGTCACGCCGTAGCGCGGCAGCCCCTTGCGGCCGAGCAGGTCCAGGGTGAACATCACGTCCTCGGGCGTCACCGGCCGGCCGTCGGAAAACCGGGCGCGATCGTCGAGCGTAAACTCCACGAAGCTGCGCTCATCGTCGGTCTCGACGCTCTTGGCCAGCAGCGGGTAGAGCGTGAACGGCTCGTCGGCCGAACGCTGCATCAGGCTGTCGAAAACGTTGTAGCCGAACACCAGGTCGAGGACGCCGCGCGCGCCGCTGCCCTGAACGATGAACGGGTTGACGCTGTCGAATGTGCCGGGCGCAGCGTAGTTGACGGTGCCGCCCTTCGGCGCATCGGGATTGACGTAGGGGAAATGCGCGAAGTCGGCCGGCAGGCTGGGCTCGCCATGCATCGCGATGGCATGGCTGGGAGCCGCAGGGGCGGCGGCCGCCGCGAGGATTGCCATGCCGACCGCAACCAGCGCGACCAGGACGGGGCGGCTCATCGAAGGGTCACTCCCATGGGCGATGCAGCAATGATTCGGGCGCAACCCTAGCATGCCGGTCCGGTTTGCGGCCGACATCCGGCAAACGCTCACGAATCGCCGGCTTTGCCGCTGGATTCGTGATCGTGCGCAGTGTAACACGGCCGCCGAGAGTCATTCTGTTGCCTTAATTGGGCAACATGCACCGGCAAACTTCCGGCTGAGCCGGAGCGCTTGCTGTCGAAAGGATTGCCAGACGATGAAGAGCCTGAACATTCCAGCCCTAGTCGGCACGGCCACCGGGATCGTCGGCCTCATTGCTGTCGCCGCCGCGCCGGCCGCCGCGCAACAGCAGCAGCAGCAGCCGCCGCAGGCGCCGGAGGGCTGGTTCAAGGCCTGCTCCAAGCAACAGGAAGTCGACATCTGCAACGTCCAGAACATCCTCATGGCCCAGACGGGGCAGATGGTGACGGCGGTCAGCCTCATCGAGCTCAAGGGCAAGGTCAACCGCAAGGTCTTCCAGGTCTCGGTACCGAGCGGACGGCTGGTGCCCCCCGGCATCGGCCTCCAGATCGACGGCGGCAAGGCGCAGAAGCTCGACTACGTGATCTGCTTTCCCGACCGGTGCGTGGCCGAGGCGCCGCTCAACGATCAGCTGGTCGCCACCTTCAAGAAGGGCCAGGAGCTGACCCTCACCTCGGTCAACTTCCAGAACCAGCCGAACCCGATCAAGGTGTCGTTGAAGGGGTTCACGGGCGCCTATGACGGCCCGCCGCTGCAGCAGTCCGACATGGAAGACCGGCAGAAGAAGCTCCAGGACTTCGTCGCCAAGAACAACCAGGATTTCGCCAAGAAACTCAAGGACGAGCAGGACAAGGCGAAGGCGACCCCCAGCGCCGACTAAAGCGGGTCACCGGTTCCTTAAATCGGTGCTCTGCTCCAAGCCTTTGTTTTTCCGCAATTCCGGACGGAAAACCGTTCTCACTTTTCCTGGAGTTGCTTTAGCTCGGCGCGCGAGCGGCGCCGGGACGGCTGTCGGAAGCCGCGTCAGTGCGTGGTCTGGCGCCGGCGGGCGAAGCTGCCGTCGGCGGAGCGCTCGAAGAATTCGCCGAGCTGCGGATGGCGGACCGGCTCCTGGCTGTCGTCGACCAGCAGGTTCTGTTCGGAAACGTAGGCGATGTATTCGGTCTCGGCGTTCTCGGCGAGCAGATGGTAGAACGGCTGATCCTTGCGCGGCCGCACCTCGGCCGGAATCGCCTGGTACCACTCCTCGGTGTTGGCGAACTGCGGATCGACATCGAAGATGACGCCGCGGAACGGGAACAGGCGGTGCCGAACCACCTGGCCGATGCGGAACTTCGCTGTCTTCATGCCATCCATCTGCGCCAACCTCAGCCTGTATTTGGCAAAGCCTGCCCGGCAACGCAACCACGCAGCTTGACGCACCCCGGCGACAAGGTTCGCGGCGCTGCCGCAAACGGTTGCGCGGGACCGGTCAGCCGCCGACGACATCATCGGTTGAGTGCTGCCGTTCTTCCGCATGATGTTCTTCGGCATGATCTTCCCTGGAGTGGCGCTACCGGCGCAGCTCTTCGCGTCCTACCCCTGAAAACAGTGCACGCAGACCGCTGCCCGGGCGCATGCCCTCGCGCATGAACAGCGCCCGGACCGGGCCGGCATTGGCCAGCACGGAAAGGGCAGCGGTTCTGGCCAGTTGCGCCGGAAATGCAGCCGAGAGCAGCGAGCGGTTGAGCAGGTCGACCGCGCCGCTGCGCAGCAGGATGTCGGGCCTGCGCCGGGAATCATAGCGGGCGAGCACCCGCTCGCCCCCCGGATCCGCGCGGTTTTCGCGCACCACGGCAACCAGATCCTGGACGTCGCGGACGCCGAGGTTCAGGCCCTGGGCTCCGATCGGCGGCACCAGATGGGCGGCTTCGCCGACCAGC
This sequence comes from uncultured Alphaproteobacteria bacterium, assembly GCA_963791325.1. Taxonomy (GTDB): domain Bacteria; phylum Pseudomonadota; class Alphaproteobacteria; order Rhizobiales; family Rhizobiaceae; genus JBEVJK01. Next base: position 135,747 of record CAWBRU010000018.1, read on the forward strand.
GCGATGCGGTTGTTGCCGAATCGGCTCGGCAGACCGGCGGCCAGCGGGTAGACCTGCCGGCCGGGCTCGACATCGACCTTGCCCAGCATCGACTGCATGCGCTGCTCGATCTGCCGCGCCAGAGCGGAGTCGTCGAGCGCGGCGAGGCGCTCGGCCTCGCTGGGGCTGGTCACCCAGACCAGGCTGGAGCGGTTGCCCGGCAGCGGCACCTGGGTGAACGGCCCCGTCTCGGTGTGGAACTCGGTCGACACGTCCGCATGCGGCCGGCTATGCCGAAACGACAGCACCAGCGCCGCCTGCCGATAGGGCCGCTGGCGGTTGGCAATTCCGGCGGCGGCACGCGCGGCGGAGTTGCGGCCGTCGGCGGCGACGGCCAGTCTCCCCCGCACGGACGCGCCGTCGGCGAGTTCGGCGGTGACCGCGTCCGCCTCCGGCTGCCAGCCGGCAACCATCGTCTGCCGCCAATCGATGCGCCGGTCGCCGCGGACAGCGTCGGCCAGCGCGTCGGTCAGCGTCGCATTGGGCACGTTGAGGCCGAAGCGGTCCTCGCCGATCTCGCTCGCCCGAAAGGTGACCGGGCGGCTGCGAATCAGCCGGCCGGTCGCGTCGACGATGCGCATGACCCGCAATGGGGCAGCGACATCGGCCAAAGCGTCAACACTGACCAGCGAGCCCAGGAACTCCAGCGCCGGCTGCATCAGCGCGGTGGTGCGGCGGTCCGAATGATCCGGGGCAGGGCCGATCAAGGCGACGGAAAAATTCTCTCGCGCAAAGGCGAGCGCCGCGATCAGGCCGCTCGGCCCGGTGCCGGCGACCAGAATGTCGAAGAGGCGAGACTGATTCACCGGTTGCGGCCTCTGGAAAAGGAGGAAGGTCGGGCGTGGAAGTGCTGCTTCCTCCTCTATATGGCAGCGTAGCGGTCCGCAGCAACGCCGGCTCGCGCCAAGGGAGGGCGCTTTGAGGAGAAGATGCCGGCCCCCATCATCGCCGCTGGCCGGGAATACGCCTTGTCTGGTCGGCGGGGCTCCGCGTAATCTTTGCCTGCAATCGGGAAACCAAGCCATGCGCGAGCAGAACCGGGCGATGAGGCGAGAGCTCGTTCTGTGCCGCGGCCGGGTCCGGCGCCGTTCGGACGCTGCCGGACGCTCGGCCTTGACTTGCAAGCTGGATCGGCGCGGTTCGTGAAACCCAGGAAGATTACCCGCAAGATCACGGTCCGACTGCCGACGCCGAAGAAGAAAGTCACATGGCCGCAGGCGCGGGCCTTTTCGGTTCACCTTCTGACCGCTTCGGGGTCGTTTCTGGCGTTCGTCTCGCTGGTCGCGGCCAGCGAGGAGCGCTGGACGGCAATGTTCTGGTGGCTGGGTCTGGCGCTGTTCGTCGACGGCATCGACGGTCCGATCGCCCGCAAGCTCGAGGTCAAGGAAATCCTGCCGACCTGGTCGGGCGAACTGCTCGACAACATCATCGACTATGTCACCTATGTGCTGATCCCGGCATTTGCGCTCTATCAGCGGGGCTTCATGGGCGAGGGACTGTCGTTCCTGTCGGCGGCGATCATCGTCGTGTCGAGCGCCATCTACTACGCCGACACGGGCATGAAGACGAAGGAGAACTTCTTCAAGGGCTTTCCCGTCGTCTGGAACATGATCGTCTTCACCCTGTTCGTCATCGAGCCGGGGCCATGGGTGTCCTTCGCCGTCGTCGTCGTCGCCGGCATCCTCACTTTCGTGCCGGTCCATTTCCTGCACCCGGTCCGCGTCGCGCGCATGCGCGAGATCAATCTCGCGGTATTCTGCGCCTGGTGCCTGTTCGCCGGCATCGCCTTGGTGGAGACCATGGAGGTGTCGCTGTTCACCAAGATCGGCATCGCCGTCACCGGGTCCTATCTGTTCGTGATCGGTGCCATCATGCAGTTGTTCCCGAATCTCGGCCGGAGGCGAGGCTGATCATGGCGAAAGCAATCCAGGTAAGTACGCATGGCGGCCCCGAGGTGCTCACCTATACCGACGTGGATCCCGGCAAGCCCGGCCCCGGAGAGGTGCTGATCCGCCATACCGCGATCGGCCTCAATTTCCTCGATACCTATTTCCGCAGCGGCCTCTACCCCGCCCCGAACGGGCTGCCGCTGATTCCCGGCGGCGAGGCCGCGGGCGTGGTCGAGGCGCTGGGCGAGGGGGTCGGCGGATTGTCGGCCGGTGATCGGGTCGCCTATGCGGTCAATCTCGGCGCCTATGCCGAACAGCGGCGGATCGCCGCCGAGCGGCTGGTGAAGATCCCCGACGGCATCAGCGACAGCCAGGCAGCGGCGATGATGCTGAAGGGCATGACCGCGGAGTATCTGTTGCGCCGCACCTACAAGGTCAAAACCGGCGACATCTTGCTCTGCCATGCCGCAGCCGGCGGAGTCGGGCTCATCCTCGGGCAATGGGCCAGGCATCTCGGAGCCGAGGTCATCGGCACCGCCGGATCGGCCGACAAGGTGGAGCTAGCGCTGGAGAACGGCTACGGCCACGTCATCAACTACCTCGAAACGGATTTCGTGGCCGAAGTGAAGCGGATCACCGGCGGGGAGCTTTGCGACGTCGTCTACAACTCGGTCGGCAAGGACACGTTTCCCGGCTCGCTGGATTGCCTCAAACCGTTCGGCCTGTTCGTCAGCTTCGGCCAGTCTTCGGGCCCGATTCCGCCGTTCAACCTGCAGATGCTGTCGCAGAAGGGTTCGCTCTACGCCACGCGTCCGACGCTGTTCACCTACAACGCCAAGCGCCAAGCATTGGTCGAATCGGCACGCGCTTTGTTCGAGGTGGTGTCGAGCGGCGCCGTCGACATCAAGGTCAATCAAACCTATTCGCTGCGCGATGCGGCAAAGGCGCATGCCGATCTGGAGGCGCGCCGCACCACCGGCACCACCATCCTCTTGCCGTAGCGCCGCGCCCCCCGCACAATTTCTTGAAGCTCTTTCAAGGTGCCTTACGCTTTGCGTTGCCGCTTTTGCGCGCCTACGATGGGGGTGGGAACAGAAAAGCCGGCTCACCAATGGGAGGCGTTGTGGAAGCAACCCAGAGAAGCGAAGGCACGCCGCTGCTCGAGGTCCGCGGGCTGACGAAGATCTTCGGCAAGCTGAAGGCCTGCGACCAGGTCGATCTCGAGATCGCCAGGGGCGAGATCCATGCTTTGCTGGGCGAAAACGGTGCCGGCAAGTCGACACTGGTCAAGATGCTGTTCGGCTCGCTCGAACCCTATGCCGGCGAGATCCTCTGGAACGGCACGCCGGTCACCATCGGCAGCCCGCATGTCGCCCGAAAGCTCGGCATCGGCATGGTGTTCCAGCATTTCTCGCTGTTCGAGGCGCTGACGGCGGCCGAGAACATCGCGCTCTCTTTGGCCGAGAAGACGCCGATCAGCACCATCGCGGCCAAGGCCAAGGCACTCTCCTACAGCTACGGCCTGCCGCTCGATCCCTACGCTTTGGTCGGCGACCTGTCGGTCGGCGAGCGCCAGCGCATCGAGATCATCCGCTGCCTGCTGCAGACGCCGCAGCTGATCATCCTCGATGAGCCGACGTCGGTGCTGACGCCGCAGGAGGCCGACAAGCTGTTCGAGACGCTCGAGCGTCTGCGCAGCGAGGGCAAATCGATCCTCTACATCTCGCACCGGCTGGAAGAGGTGAAGCGGATGTGCGACCGGGCCACCGTGCTGCGGCACGGCAAGGTGGTCGGTCACTGCGACCCGCGCCAGGAAACCGCCGCCTCGCTGGCGCGGATGATGGTCGGCACCGAGGTCAAGGCGGTCGTGCGCCCGCCGGTCGAAGGCCTGGAAAAGGCAGCTCCGCTGCTGCAGGTCACCGGGCTCAGCCGCAAGCCGGCGACGCCGTTCTCGATCCCGCTGCGCGACATCCGCCTCGAGGTGCGGGCGGGAGAGGTGATCGGCATTGCCGGGGTGGCCGGTAACGGCCAAGGCGAGTTCTTCGAAGCGATCTCGGGCGAAGCATTGCAGGACGGCATCGCCGTGGTGCGGATCCGCGGCAAGGACGCCGGCAGGCTGTCGATCACCGGACGGCGCATGCTCGGCGCCGCTTTCGTGCCGGAAGAGCGGCTCGGCCACGGCACGGCCCCGCGCATGCGCCTGTCGGACAATCTGCTGCTGTCGCGCTACAGCACCGACCGGCGCGTTTTCCTCGGCGCCGTCGGCCTCGTTCATTCCGCTGCCGTCAGCGCCGCATCTCAGCGCGTCATCCAGGAGATGGACGTCCGCAAGAGCGCGCCCGATCCGGAAGCGGCCGCGCTGTCGGGCGGCAATCTGCAGAAATTCATCATCGGCCGCGAGCTGGATCGCCAGCCGGCGGTGATGGTCGTCAACCAGCCGACCTGGGGTGTCGACGCCGGTGCCGCCGCCCAAATCCGCCAGGCGCTGATCGAACTGGCGCGGGGCGGAGCGGCCGTGCTGGTGATCAGCCAGGACCTCGATGAGCTGTTCGAAATCTGCAACTCGATCGCCGTCATGCACAATGGCGAGCTGTCGAAGCCGCTGCCGCGCGCCGAGGCGACCTTCGAGAAGATCGGGCTATTGATGGGCGGCTCCGAGCCTGGCCACATCGACCACCATATGGACGAGGTGGCCTGATGCGCATCGAGCTGGTCAAGCGGCCGCAGCGCTCCGTGCTGTTCAGCGTGCTGTCGCCGTTCATCGCACTGGCGCTGACCGTGGTCGCCGGAGCGATCATGTTCTCCCTGCTCGGCAAACCCCCGGGCGAGGCGCTCTCCTACTACTTCATCCAGCCGCTCAGCGGGCTGTGGAATCCCGACGATGTCTGGCAGCTGCATGAGCTCGCCATCAAGGCGGCGCCGCTGATCCTCATCGGTGTCGGCCTGTCGGTGTGCTACACCTCCAACAACTGGAACATCGGCGCCGAGGGCCAGTTCGTCGTCGGCGCCATCGTCGGCTCGATCCTGCCGGTGGTCTATCCCGATTTCCAGTCGTTCCTGGTGCTGCCGCTGATGCTGATCATGGGCATGATCGGCGGTGCCGCGTACGGTGCCGTGCCGGCCCTGCTCAAGGCCCGCTTCAACACCAACGAGATCCTGACCAGCCTGATGCTGGTCTATGTCGCCAACCTCCTCCTCGACTGGGTGGTGCGCGGCCCGTGGCGCGACCCGCAGGGCTTCAACTTCCCCCAGACGATCCAGTTCTCGCCGGCAGCGACGCTGCCCGAGTTGATGCCCGACTCCGGCCGCGCCAATTGGGGCTTCGTGTTCGCGATCCTGGCAGCGCTTGTTTTGTGGTTCATGATGTCGCGCACGATCAAGGGTTTTGAGGTCAAGGTGCTCGGCCAGAGCCCCCGGGCCGGGCGTTTCGCCGGCTTTTCGGCGCGCGGCATGGTGTACTTCTCCTTCATCCTGTCCGGCGCGCTGGCCGGCCTTGCCGGGATCTGCGAAGTGTCGGGCGCGATTGGCAAGCTGCAGCCGGTGATTTCGCCGGGCTACGGCTTCACCGCCATCATCGTCGCCTTTCTCGGCCGCCTGAACCCGATCGGCGTCGTTTTCTCGGGCTTGCTCCTGGCGCTCACCTATCTCGGCGGCGAGGCGGCACAGACCTCGCTGCAGCTCTCCGACAAAGTGGTGCGCGCCTTCCAAGGCATCTTGCTGTTCTTCGTGCTCGCCAGCGACACGCTGATCCTTTACCGCGTCCGGTTCGTTGCCGGCGCCGGCAAAGCCCCGGAGGCCGCGCATGGGCACGCTTGAGGCGATCCTCCTCACCATCGTCACAGCTTCGACGCCATTGCTGATTGCGGCGATCGGCGAGCTGGTCGTCGAGCGCTCAGGGGTGCTCAACCTCGGCGTCGAGGGGATGATGCTGATGGGTGCCGTCACCGGCTTCGGCGTCGCGCTGTCGACCGGCTCGCCTTGGCTGGGCGCGCTCGCGGCGGTGATCGTCGGCGCCCTGTTTTCCCTGCTCTTCGGGGTGCTGGCGCTCTCCCTCGTCACCAACCAGGTGGCAACCGGCCTGGCGCTGACGCTGCTGGGCACCGGCTTTTCGGGCATGATAGGGGTCGACTATGTCGGTCAGCCGGGGGTGCGCATGCCCAACCTGGAAATTCCCGGGCTGAGCAGCATCCCGCTGGTCGGCAAGCTCTTGTTTGCCGAAGACCCGCTCTTCTACCTGTCGATCATCCTGGTCGTGGGAGTGTCGTGGTTCCTGTTCCGCACCCGCGCCGGTCTCACACTTCGGGCGATCGGCGACAATCACGGCTCGGCGCATGCGCTGGGCATCTCGGTGATCGGCGTGCGCTATCTCGCCGTGATGTTCGGCGGAGCCTGTGCCGGCCTGGCCGGCGCCCAGCTGTCGCTCGTCTACACCCCGCAATGGGTGGAGAACATGACGTCGGGACGCGGCTGGATCGCGCTGGCGCTGGTGGTGTTTGCGTCATGGCGCCCCTGGCGGGTGCTGGCCGGCGCCTACCTGTTCGGCGCCATTACCATCGCCCAGCTGCACATCCAGGCGATCAACCTCGCGGACATCGCCTTCCTGCCCAGTCCGCTCTACCGGATCATGGAACTGCTCAAATCGGTGCCGACGCAGTTTTTGTCCGCGCTTCCCTATCTGGCGACCGTGCTGGTGCTGGTGCTCATCTCACGCAACCGTCGCTTGACCATGATGAACACCCCGGCCTCGCTCGGCCAAGCTTTCGTCCCCGATCGATAACCAAGAAAACCACAGAGGTGAAAACAATGAAGAAATGGACTTTCGCGCTTGCGGCTGCGATGGCGGCGGCGCTTACCGCCTCGGCGCAGGCCCAGGACAAGCTCAAGGCCTGCTGGGTCTATGTCGGCCCGATCGGCGACTTCGGCTATTCCTATCAGCATGATCAGGGCCGGCTTCAGGTCGAGAAGGCGCTCGGCGACAAGGTCGAGACCGCCTATCTCGAGAACGTCGCCGAAGGGCCGGATGCCGATCGGGCGTTCGAGCGCCTGGCCCGCCAGGGCTGCAAGCTGGTCTTCGGCACCTCGTTCGGCTTCATGGACTCGATGGTCAAGGCGGCGGCGAAGTTCCCGAAAGTCAAATTCGAGCATGCCACCGGGTACAAGAAGTCGGACAACCTCGCCATCTACAATGCGCGCTTCTACGAGGGCCGCTACATCCTCGGCCAGATCGCGGCCAAGATGTCGAAGAGCGGCACCGCCGGCTACATCGTCTCCTTCCCGATCCCGGAAGTGGTGATGGGCATCAACTCCTTCATGCTGGGCGCCCAGTCGATCAATCCGGATTTCAAGGCGAAGATCGTCTGGGTGAACTCCTGGTTCGATCCGGGCAAAGAGGCCGACGCGGCCAAGGCGTTGTTCGACCAGGGCGCCGACATCGTCGTCCAGCACACCGATTCCACTGCTGCCCTGCAGGTCGCGGAGGAACGCGGCCTGCACGGCTTCGGCCAGTCCTCGGACATGATCAAGTTTGCGCCCAAGGCGCAGCTGACCTCGATCGTCGATGACTGGGGCCCCTATTATATCGAACGGGTCAAGGCGGCCATCGACGGGACCTGGAAATCGGCCGACACCTGGGCGGGCATCAAGGATGGGGCGGTGCTGATGGCGCCCTACACCAACATGCCCGACGACGTGAAAAAGATGGCCGAGGAGACGCAGAAGAAGATCGCCGGCGGCTGGAATCCGTTCACCGGGCCGGTGTCCAAGCAGGATGGCAGTGAGTGGCTCAAGGACGGCCAGGTCGCCGACGACAAGACGCTGCTCGGCATGAATTTCTACGTCAAAGGCGTCGACGACAAGCTGCCGCAATAGCGGCCCGCCGACAGGTCAGGGGCCGCCGCAGACGACGGCGGTCCCGGCTGCTCCTGCCGCCGACGGTCCGCGCTTGCCTGGTGGTCCATCCTGTGACAAGCAAGGCGCCGGCGAGCGACGCGGGCCCTCCGCAGGTCTTGACCTGACAGCGGCCGTTTGCGGGGTCTCGCCGAGAGGAGAGCCCGCGCCATGCTCAAGTTCTATCACACCCCCTATTCGCGCTCTTCGAGCATTTTCTGGCTGCTTGAAGAGCTCGGCCAGCCCTACGAGATGGAGGTGCTGGACATCCGCGCGCCGGGCGGTGCCCCGGAAAGCTATCGCGACGTCCAGCCCAACAAGAAGGTTCCAGCGGTCGTCCATGACGGCACCGTCATTACCGAGCGGGCAGCAATCACCATCTACCTTGCCGACGCCTTTCCCGAGGCCGGCTTGGCCCCATCGGCCGACGCTGCCGACCGCGCGCCCTATCTGACCATGCTGGTCTACTGCGATGCCGTGCTCGATCCGGCTGTCGCCGCCAAGGCGCAAGGCTTGAGCTACGGCAGCAACAACTACTCGTTCGGCCTGTTCGAGGATATGGTGCGCTACCTGGAGAAGATCCTGTCCGAGCGCCGCTTCGCTGCAGGCGATCGCTTTACGGCAGCCGATACCCAAATCGGCAGCGCGATCAACTTCACCATGAACATCGCCAAGGTGCTGCCCGAGCGGCCGGCTTTCACGGCCTACCTCGGCCGTGTGGTCGACCGGCCTGCCTATCGGAAGGTGGCGGCGCGCGACGCGGAACTGATCAAGACTGTGACGCCGCTGCCGCAATTCCAGCAGAAATAGGCACCGGGCGCACCCGATCAGGCCGCCTTCCCGAACAGATCGTAGGCGTCCGAGCGATCGATCTTGACGCTGACAATGTCGCCGCTGCGCAGCGGCCGGCGAGCGCTGACATGGACGGCGCCGTCGATCTCGGGCGCATCGTATTTGCTGCGGCCCGTTGCCTGGGTGCCGGTCGCCTCGTCGATGATGACCGGCAGATGCCGGCCGACCTTGGCCCTGAGCTTCGCCGCGGAAATCTTCTGCTGGTGCGCCATGAACCGGTGCCAGCGGGCCTCCTTGACCTCTTCCGGCACTTCGGGCAGGCCGAGCAAATTGGCGCGCGCGCCTTTCACCGGCTCGTATTTGAAGCAGCCGGCGCGGTCGATCTTGGCCTCGTCGAGCCAGTCGAGCAGCAGCGTGAAGTCGGCCTCCGTCTCGCCGGGAAAGCCGACGATGAAGGTCGAGCGCACCGCCAGATCCGGACAGATGTCGCGCCAGCCGCGCAGGCGCTCGAGCGTCTTCTCATTGTGGGCTGGACGGCTCATGTTGCGCAGCACCGCAGGCGCGGCATGCTGGAACGGCACGTCGAGATAGGGCAGCACGTTGCCTTCGGCCATCAGCGGAATCACCTCGCCGACATGCGGATAGGGGTAGACATAATGGAGGCGCACCCACACACCCATGGCGCCCAACTCGCGGGCAAGGTCGCGGAACCTGCTTTCGACCGTCCGCTCGCGCCATTGGGCAGGCCGGTACCTGATGTCGACGCCGTAGGCGCTGGTATCCTGGGAGATCACCAGAATCTCCTTGACGCCGGCTTTGACCAGCCGCTCGGCCTCGCGTAGGACGTCCGGCAGCGGTCGCGACACCAGGTCGCCGCGCAGCTGCGGGATAATGCAGAAGCTGCAGCGATTGTTGCAACCCTCTGATATCTTGAGATAAGCATAGTGGCGGGGGGTCAGCCGCACGCCCTGTGGCGGAACCAGATCGAGGTACGGCCGGTGGGACGGCGGCGCCACCTGGTGCACGGCCGACATGACGCTTTCATAAGCCTGCGGGCCGGTGATCGCCAACACGTCTGGGTGCCGGTCGCGGATGATGTCAGGATCGGCACCCAGGCAGCCGGTAACGATCACCTTGCCGTTTTCCGACAGCGCCCGGCCGATGGCGCTCAGGGACTCGTCGCGCGCGGAATCCAGAAAGCCGCAGGTGTTGACGACGACCAGATCCGCGCCGTCATGGTTGCGGGCAATCTCATAGCCCTCGGCCCGCAACCGGGTGATGATCCGTTCCGAATCGACCAGCGCCTTCGGGCATCCGAGGCTGACGAAACTCACCCGAGGGGCGGACATTTTGGGTACGGTCTCCTTACGAGGCCCAGCGCGAGGCGGCGCCGTAGCACAATCCCGCCGAAATGCAAGCCGCCGCGCGGCCCGCACGGCCCGCACGTCAATGAGCGGCCGGGGCGGAGCCGAACCAGTCGCCAAGAAAGCCGAACCGATCCGGAAACTGGTCGACTGCGCCGTCGAGCAGCATTTTCAGCGCGACATAGAGGATCACCAGCAGGCCGACATAGGCGATCCAGCGGTAGCGGTGCAGCAGGCGCGCCACGAACGAGGCTGCGAAGCCCATCAGCGCGATCGACAGGCCGAGGCCGAGGATCAGCACCGTCGGATGTTCCTTGGCTGCGCCGGCCACCGCCAGGACATTGTCGAGGGACATCGACACGTCGGCGATGACGATCTGCCAAGCCGCCTGGGCGAAGGTCTTCTTCGCCGGCGAATCGGCCTGCCCATCCACCTGAGCGCCGCCCCGGGAAAGCGCTTCCGTGGCGCTGAGCTCGTCCTCATGACTGACGCGCAGCTCCCGCCACATCTTCCAGCAGACCCAGAGGAGCAGCAGACCGCCGGCGATGAGAAGAATGGGGCCGATCTGCAGCAGCCGGGTGGTGATCAGCGCAAATCCGATGCGCAGCACCGTAGCGGCGATGATGCCCACCAGGATGGCCTTGCGGCGCTGGCTGGACGGCAGACCGGCCGCGGCCAGCCCGATGACGATCGCATTGTCGCCCGCCAGGACGAGATCGATCGCGATCACTTGCAACAGCGCCGAGAAACCCGCCGCGGTGAAAACTTCCATCGGTCGCCTTTTCTCAGGGCCGTGCTGGGCAACGCCGTAGCGTGCGCCGTCGCTGTCCGTCAAGCCCGTATCCAGGGCGCGCGATGGGTCGAAAAGGCGACAAAAACCAGCGGAACCATCGCCCATCGGACGGGTTTCGAATAGGTCGAGCATGGAGGATCAAATGAAAGCTCTTCGAATGATGATCGTGTCCGGCGCGGCGCTCGCGCTTTCGGCCGGCGTCTCTCTCGCCGCGTGTCCGGACCAGAATACGGCGGCGATGGGCGACAAGACCAACGCCATTGCCAAGGATGGCACGCATGCGCCGCTCGAGACCACGAGCCCGGCCAGCTCCGGCGACCAGGCCTCCGCCGGCGGCAATGCCATCAAGAAGGACGGCCAGACGATGCCGCTGGCCAGCGGGGAAGGGGGAGGCGACAAGAACCTGGCAACCTCGCAGCAGGACGTCAACGCCCAGCAGAAGGGCGACAAGACGGCTGCAGCCCAGGCCGAGCCCCGGCACGAGACTTGCGCCGATTGATGCCGGCCGACGCATTTCGGATCGCATTGGGCGACGGCTGATCGCGGCAGCCGTCGCAGCAGGTTGGGGCGCCGATCGGCCGTTCCGCCAATCACCACGTTCAATGATCGTGAAGGACCGGCGACAGCCTACGACTTGCCTGGAAGGGCGCTCGAAGCTTGATCAGCCTTTCAGCCGGGAGACCTCGAGCTCGAGCTTCTCGCGATTGTTGCCATGCTTGAGAATCAGCTCGCGCGCCTGCTCCATGCTGATGCCGTAGCGTTCGGCAAAGTACTGCACCTCGTAGTCCTGCCCTGCCGCGATGCGGCTGCGGTCCCGCCCGTCGGTCTTGCCCTTGTCGTCAGCCATCGTCGCACTCCTGCTCAGCAGCATCAACATTCCCGACGCCGGTGTGGTTCCCGGGCCATTTTTTGAGCGCCGTCCACAGAAAAGCGCGTGGCGTTAACTTTTGTAAAAGCGCTGCCCCGCCGGTGGTGGGAGTGTTTCAGAGCGGGTCGCGATCAAAGCCCCACCCTCATCCCCATGCGGTCCGCTCAGTGCCCGCCGCCCTCCGCACCGGGCGGCGGGTTTGCGTCAGGGGGCATGCCACTGCCGAGACCTGGAGCGGAGGATCGGCGCTTCCAATTTGCGGTCCACCTGCAGCTTCGGATGGAACGCCGTTTTGGCGGTTCCCGGATTGCGCCAGGCGTTTCGATTGATCGCCGGATTGAGCGTATTCCCCCGCCGCCGGCCGGGCATTCGAACCCGCGAGCCGATGATCAGGCCGACGGGATGTGCCGCGACCGGCAGCGCTGCTCCGCGCAGACGCTCTCGTCCCTGTGTTCCCAGCAGAACCATTCGGGCCGACGGCTCCCCGGCACGCGCCAGCCGCCCCATCGCATGCACCCCAAATGATGACAGCGAGGGTCGATCCGGCTTGCCCAACCCGGCCCTCGATCGAGTGTCGAACTCATGACCGCTCCCTTCATGTCGCGAGTTCAACTCGTTTTGTAGAAGTGCGCCCGCGCCCGGTATGTGAGTGGGGTCACACTTCCCGATCTCCGCGAGGGTGAAACCGGTCACAGACCGCATCTGCGGATCGCAGCAATATCGCCGCAAGATCAACGGCATTTCGGGGGAAATGCAATGCGCAACAGACGATACACGCGGTGGACCGACGAGGAGATCGCAAGGCTGCGCCTTCTGGCATCGATGGGCCTGAGGGTGAAATCAATCGCCAGGGAGTTGCGGCGCGGTGCCGACGCTGTCCGCCGGGAGTCTCGGCGAAACGGCGTCAGGCTGAGAGAGCAGCGGCTGCTGCAACTCTGTCAAGCGGGTGGCCTGGTGACAAGTATCGCGGCGCGCACCCCGCTGTGCAGCTTCCATCCCATCCCGCAAGCGCCCGCGCATGCGGCGCTCGCCACTCAGTAAGGAGAAGAGCGATGGCCAAGATCCTCTTCCTCAAGCCCCGCCGGGCGGCGGCAGCCAAGCGGCCGACTTCGCTTGATGCGGAAATCATCTTCTTTCCCGGGGTTCGCTACGAGCCGCTGATCGACGGCGAGCCGCGTCCGAGAAGCACGGGCCGGCGCTGGAGCCTGCTTCCGCCCGGCGCGCTGCCCTTGCCGGGCTGACATTCGCGCTTTCCGATTCCACAGCCTCGAGGCGGCGCCGACAGTTCGGCGCCGCTTTTTGCATGCCTCCGTTTGGTCCGACCAGCGCCCGCCGGGGCGCGATCACCGCGCCCATTGAGCGATGGCCCTCCAATTCCAGCGACGGGTTTGCTCGCGTTGCAGCGGATGAGGCCGACGCCCCGGCGGCCGGGTTGCGGCATGCCGGTCCTGCCCGGCATTGCTGCACGGGCTGCCCGGCCGTCCAATCCAGGCCGGACTGCCAAGGCAGCAGGCTTTGCCCGCGGCCAATGCAAAAAGGAAAAGGACGGCTAGGCCCCCCGGCCAGCCGCCTTGAAAGCGAGTCTGATGTCGATCGATAGCTTTCAGTTGGCGCTTTCGAACTGATGGTCGGGCCGCATCATGTCGTTGATGCGGTAGGCAACTTCGGTGCGGTTGGTGGCCTTTACCTTGCGCATGATGTTGCGGACGTGAACCTTGACCGTGCTCTCACACAGGTTGAGCTCATAGGCGATGATCTTGTTCGCCTTGCCGCGCCGTAAGGCGTCGACCACGCTCGCCTGGCGCGGCGTGAACATGCGTGAGATGTCCTGCGGCGCCGCCGGAGAGGAGTCGGCGAGATGTTGGACGGCGCGCGCGCTGTTGGCCGGCACGAACACGCCGCCGGCGATTGCCAGACCGATGGCCGCGACGCAGACGCCGATGCCGACCGTGGTCGGGATATAGCCGCGGGCGCCGCACTCGAGCGCCTTCAGGATCTGGGAGATCTCGTCGCAGTCGGCGAGCAGGATCACCGGAACCGAGTTGTATTCCGAACAGATCCGGGTCAGTTCGTCGCGCATGTCCTGGTCGGTGATCCGCCGCCCGCCAATGTTCAACAGGATCGCCGAGAGCTGCGGGTGCAGATCTTCGACGCAGCGCCATTCCTGCATCGAGCCGAATGCAGCCACCTCCATGCGGATCCCCTGTCCGGCCAAGCTGCGGACCAGACAGTCGCGGCCAAGGGCTCGGGGATCGAGCACGACCAGCGTGCTGTCCCAAGTGCGTTGATTTTCGATCTGATCGAGATCGGCGAAACAAGGCGGTGCGACGGTGCCCTCCATCCCGTTGCCCCGCCCGTCCTGGAATTGAGTCTGTCTCTGGTGAGTCGTCATGTCGTACCTCGAAGCCTTGTTCGTTCGGCGCTACGATGCACCCGAGCGAGAGATTGCCTTCGGCTTCGCGCCGTGTATGTGAGTAAGATTACACTCAGAAGTCTACATGCGTTTGATTTTACCCTGCCTGTGAGAGAAGCAGCCGGAATGGGCGGCCGCGCGGCCGGCAATCGGCCGAGGAACGGCTGGGCCAGCGTCTTGCTCGGCCAGTGTCTTTAGGAGTGTTCGGCGACCGCCATTTCGCGCAGCGCGCCGGGGTTGCGCACCTTGATGCCGCCGCGGCGGATCGAGATCAGCGATCGCGAGCGCCAGTCGTTGAGCATTTTGTTGACCAACTCGCGGGTGGCGCCGAGGAACTCGGCGAGCTCCGACTGCGAGATCGACACCCAGCCTTCCTCGTCCGCCATGAAGCCGGAGAGGAAATTGAGCCGCTTGGCGAGCCGCGCCTCGATGCCGAGGAAGGCCTGGTCGCCCAGTTCGGCGCTTACCCAGCGCAGGCGCGCGCAAAGCAGCTCGATCATCGCGCGTGCCAACTGTGGGTTGGCTTCGATGCGTTCGAACAGGCGGTTGCGGCTGACCGAAACGAGCTCGCAGTCGGTCAGGCAGCTGGCGGTGGCGGTTCGCAAGCCCCCATCAAGCGCACCGATCTCACCGATCAGGCTCTGTCCCAGTTCCATGTTGGCCACCAGCTTGCGGCCGTCAGGAGAATAAATCGAGATCTCGATGGTGCCGCTGAGCACGCCGTAGACGCGGTCGGCGATATCGTCCTGGACGAAAAGATCCTGGCCCGCGGTGTGGCGTTCGACTTTGCAGCCGGCAAACAGGAAGTCGAACAGTTCGGGGCCCAGCTTGGCAAAGCGAGCCACCCGTCTCTCAACTTGTGGTTCTTGCGACCCCATCACCCGACCCGCAGGCTCTTGAGAGCTTATGACGGGGTGTTTAGTTCAACATCGAGCACGGGCAAAGCCCTTTTTTCAACTTCACCCTTAGTGGCGCCGCGCGAAATGGCCGCTGGGTGACGTAGTTCACAGTTGGCCGGCGGGCAATTGGCTAGGCTTGGGATCAAATACAACACGGGAGACCGCAATGATCCAGGCGCCCGCCAAGCTGCTCAGGTTCCCCAATGGACATGAGATGACTTCTGATCAGGTAAAGCTTGTAAACGTGATATCACCCCCGGCGCCTGTGCCGTATGTTCAGGTCTTCGATGCTTGGGGTCTGGTCTATGAAGGCCCGGTCGATCTTGATAAAGTGGTGGTCAAGGAAAGCCGTGCGCCCCGTCCGATGCCGATTTCCGCACGCCGCGGTGCCGCGCGACTGGCAGTGCTTTGACAAGGCTTGGCCTTGCACCACGCCAGCGGAGGGTCGAAGCGATGACGGGCAAGACGGAGCAGGACCGGCCGCCGGCCGGCCGGCAAGCAGCTTCGGCCGCTGAGGGCTACGCGCTGGGCTACTCGCAGACCGAGTTCAAGCGCCTCGAAATGCAGGCCTTGCTGCTGAAGGAGCTGACGGCCGACGTGCTGCGCCGCGCCGGGCTCGCGCCCGGTATGCGCGTTCTCGACCTCGGCTGCGGCGTCGGCGACGTCTCCCTGCTGGCCGCCGATCTGGTCGGTCCGTCCGGCCATGTCCTTGGCATCGACCGCTCGGCCGATATGGTTTCGATTGCCAAGCGCCGTACCGATCACGCCGGCAAAGGCAGCTGGGTGGAGTTTCGGACGGCCGAGCTCGACAGTTTCGACAGCGCCCGGACTTTCGATGCGGTGATCGGCAGGCTGGTGCTGATGTATCTGCCGGATCCGGCCGCCGCATTGCGCCGGCTGCTCGGCTTCGTGGTTCCCGGCGGGCTCGCGGTATTCCACGAAATGGCGATGCCGATGTCGCGCAGCGTGCCGGAAGGGCCGCTGTTCCGGCGCTCGATCGACTGGCTCCGGGACACGTTTCGCGCCGCCGGCTTCGAGACCGACATGGGCAGCAAGCTCGCCGGCACCTTCGTCGCAGCCGGATTGCCGCAGCCGCAGCTGACGCTCGGCGGCATTGCCGGCAGCGGCCCCGATACGCCGGTTCACAACTACCTTGTCGGCACCTTGCGCAGCCTGCTGCCGATGGGCGAGCGATTCGGCGTGTTTACCGCGGCGGAAGCCGATCTCGACACGCTCGGCGAACGGCTGCTCGCCGAGGCCGAGTCGCTCGGCGCCTGCATGATGCCGCCGCCGCTGGTCGGTGCCTGGGCACGCAAGGCGGCCGGGGTCTGAGCCACCATTGCCAGCTGTTTGCCGGCATGCCAAACAGCCGGTATGAGAAGCCTGTTGTCACGCGCGCTGCTGGCGGCGAGCCTGTTTCCGATCGGTGCAGCTGCGGCCGAGACCATGCCCGAGAGCCATGCCGATGCCGGCCGCCAGGCGGCTTGGGAGGCGCTCGAAAAAGCCCAGCAGGCCCGCTATGCCCGCACCGGCCAGCTGATGGACAGCACGGTCGAAGATTTCTGCTTCAGCGCCACTTTGCGCGATCCGCAGCAAGCGACCGAGGCGGTGACGGTGGCCCGCGACGTGCGGCTCTGCCAGGGCGGACTTGACCCGGTCAAGCACCGCGAGCTGCTCGATCGGCTGCGCCGCTATGAGGCGGCGGCCCAGCAGCCCAAGACCCTCGAGCCAAGCCCGACGGCGCCGGGGCTGGAGCAATAGGCCTATCGGGCGGCGGGCATGGGACGCTGGATGCGTCTTCTCCGTTTGCATCATAGGCGGTGCCGACCGCAGCGCACGGAGGAATCTTGCGATGAGCATTTCTTATTCGACCACCGTCGCCACCGTCGGCGGCCGCAATGGCACGGCCACCAGCGATGATGGCCGCCTGGCCTTGCGGCTGGCCATCCCGCGCGAGCTCGGCGGCAAAGGCGAGGGCACCAACCCCGAGCAGCTGTTTGCGGCCGGTTATGCCGGCTGCTTCGGCAGCGCCGTGATTCATGTCGCACGCGGCCGCGAGAAGAAGATCGGCGATGGCGACGTCGAGGTCGCGGCCACCATCGGCCTCAGGCAGCACCAGGAGGGACAATTCGGCCTGACGGCCGCACTGATCGTGACCATCGCCGGCATCGACCAGGCCGCGGCCGAAGCGATCGTCGCCGAGGCCCACAGGACCTGCCCCTATTCCCGTGCCGTGCGCGGCAATGTCGAGGTCGCGCTCACCGTGCGCACGCGCTAGAGTGGATCGCCTTTTCTTCTTCTTCCAATCGGTGCTTCCCTCTAAGTCTTTTTTTCCGTAATTCCGGACGGAAAACCGTGTCCGCTTTCTCTGCAATTGCGCTCGCCCGGCCGGCTCCCTGCCGGCGTTTCTTGTTGGTCAAGCTCTCGAATGACCGGTAAGTAGATGCCGGTGAGGGATCATCATGCTGACGGTTGAGGAATTCGCAGCCATTCCGTTGTTTTCGACGCTGCCGGCGGGCGAGCTGGAGCGTCTGGCGCGGACCGCCGCCGACCTGCGGCTGAGCCCCGGAGAGTTCGCTGTTCACGAGGGCGGCGAGGGCGCCCTCTACGCGGTTCTGGCAGGCAAGATTCAGGTCATCAAGACCTTCGACGGCGTCGAGCGCACGCTCGGCTGGCGGCTCCCGGGAGCTATTTTCGGCGAGGTGCCGATCGCCTTGGGCACGCCGTTTCCGGGCGGCTATCGCGCCGCGGAACCGTCGCGGGTGCTGCGGATCGATGTCCAGCAATACTATGCTCTGGCCGCGATTTCGAAGGATGTCGCCCAAAAGGTCAGCGCGCTCGCGCGCGAGCGGATCGGCGGCCTGCAGAGCATCACCGCCGAGCCGCCGAAGCCGCGCGTCACATTGGTCGGACACCGCTGGGACACCGTGTGCGGCGAGCTGCGCCGCTTTCTGGCCCGCAACCAAATCTCGTTCGACTGGCTGCTGCCGGACACCCCGGACGGTGAGGCGCTCGTCGCTGCAGCCGGCCGGGCATCCGACGGCCCGTCGGCAAGGATGGCAGACGGTGAGGTTCTCGATTGCCCCACCGTCCGCGATCTCGCCATCCGGCTTGGGCTGCAGGTCGGGCCCCGGGAGGTCGATTACGATGTCGCTATCGTCGGCGGCGGACCGGCCGGACTGGCAGCTGCGGTCTACGGCGCGTCCGAGGGCCTGCGCACGATCGTTGTCGAGCGCGAAGGCCCCGGCGGACAGGCCGGCACGTCGTCGCGGATCGAGAACTATCTCGGCTTTCCGAGCGGCATCTCGGGCGACGAGCTCGCCAGCCGCGCACTTCAGCAAGCCCGCCGCCTGGGTGCTGAGATCCTGGTCACGCGCTCGGTCGCCGCGCTCGATTCGCTGAGCCATGGATTGACGCTCGACGGCGGCGAAGTGGTCGCGGCGCGCAGCCTGATCCTGGCGACGGGCGTGGCGTGGCGGCGGCTCGACCTCGAAGGGTTCGACCGGCTGATCGGCAAGGGCATCTACTATGGCGCGGCACGCAGCGAGGCGCACGCCACCCATGGTCTTGACGTCTTCCTGATCGGGGCGGGCAACTCTGCCGGACAGGCGGCACTGCATTTCTCAAGTCATGCGCGGGCGGTGACGCTGCTGGTGCGCGGCCAGTCCCTTGAGCAGAGCATGTCCCACTATCTGATCGAACAGCTGCGCACAAAATCCAATATCGACGTCCGCTTTCGGTGCGAAATACACGCCGTTCATGGCGAGACCCACCTGGCCGAGGTCGAGATCCGCAACGCGACGAGCAACGTGGTCAGCCGGCACCCCTGCGGCGGCCTGTTCATTTTCATCGGCGCCGATGCCGAGACCGGCTGGCTGCCTCAGAGCATTGCGCGCGATGCGCGCGGCTACGTTTTGACGGGCGACGACGTCAACAAGGCCGGACGCTGGGCGCACAGCCGCGATCCCTACCTGCTGGAAACGAGCGCGCCCGGCGTCTTTGCCTGCGGCGACGTGCGCCTCAGCCCGGTCAAGCGGGTCGCCTCGGCGGTCGGCGAGGGTAGCATGGCGATCGCCTTCGTTCACCAGTACCTGGCCAACGAAGGCAAGGCGCGAAGTCACGCTTAGACGCGCCCACGGCCGCCGCCGGCTGTTTCACGTTTCCCAAGTCGCGGAGAACCATTGATACGAAATCCGTATCAAAGTCACGCAATCCATTATTTGACTCTCATGTACCGCCTCGCATGATCGATGGTGCAGAGACATCATTCCAAGCATAAGCGGGCCAACGAGCCCAGCCGAAGGGGAACTAACATGTCAGATATCCTGCGCTTTCAAGCTCCGGAGCTCAACCGACGCAACCTTCTTCAGGCCGCGTCTGCAGCCGCGGCCGCCGCGGTCATGCCGAGCATCATCAATATGCCCAGAGCCTTCGCCCAGGCCGGCTCGACCCTGGTGATCGCCGCTCCGGCAACGCCGCAGAGCCTCGACTGCAACTTCGATGTCAGCCTGGGTACGTTCGAGGCCATTGCCGCGCTCTATGACGGCCTGCTCGGCTTCGTGAAGATCCCCGACGAGAAAGTGCCGAGTGCCTTGCGCGAGGATATCGGCTTTCATGCCGACAAGCCGGGCGGCGTCAACATGGTCGGCAAGCTGGCGGAAAGTTGGGAACTCGACCCGAGCGGCAAGCGCGCCGTGTTCAAGCTGCGCCAGGGCGTCAAGAGCAATTGGGGCAACGAGCTCACCGCCGAGGATGTGCGCTGGACCTGGAACCGGGCGTTCGAACTGGGCGCGCTGGGCGCCTTCTATACCGCGGTGTCGGGTCTCAAGCGTCCGGAGGACATCAAGGTCGAGGACAAATATGTCGTCTCCTTCAATGTCGAATCCCCCAATCCGCTGCTGCTCAAGATCCACACGAACCTCTACACCCCGGTCTATGACAGCGTGAAGTGCAAGGCCGAGGGCGGCACGGAAGACCCGTGGGCACGCAAGTTCATTGAGAACAACAGTGCCGGCTTTGGTCCCTACCAGCTACAGCAGCTGACCCGCGGCCAGCAGGCCGTGTTCCAGGCGCGCCCGGATTACTATGCCGGCAAACCGGCGATCGATACGGTGATCTTCAAGGAAGTGCCGACGTCGGCCTCGCGCGTTCAGCTGCTGCAGGGTGGTGCGGTCGATATCGCCCAGTATCTGCAGCCGCTGGAAATCATCAGCATGAAGAGTGTGCCGACCGTCGCGGTGGAAACCGTACCGGCCTCGTTCATGATCTGGGTCGAGCTCAACGCCAAGATCCCGCCGTTCGACAATGTCGATGTCCGCCGGGCGATGAACTTCGCCTTTCCGCAGCAGGAGGTGATCAAAGCGGTCTACCAGGACCTCGCCAATCCGCTCGATGGCTGCATGCCCAACATCTATCCGGGCTTCTCGCCGGATTTCTACAGCTACAGCTACGACCTCGACAAGGCCAAGCAGCTGCTCGAAAAGGGCGGCCAGGGCAAAGGCTTCAAGACGACGCTCGCCTACAACGCCGGCGATCCCGTGCAGGAGCCCATCGCGATTATCTACCAATCGGCGCTGCGCAAGATCGGGGTCGAGCTCGAGCTGAAGAAGGTACCGGCCGGCTCGTTCTACAACTTCGTCACCGAGCGCAAGCAGCCGATGATCTTCTACGTCGACAGCCCCTGGTGCCCCGATCCCGGATATTCGCTGACGCTCTACTTCGACAGCAAGAGCTATGTGAACTACAGCAACTATGCCAACGCCGAGGTGGACAAGCTGCTCGCCGAGATGGCGGCCACAGCGGATGAAAAGGTCCGTCTCGAAAAGGCCAAGCAGGCGCAAAAGATCATCATGGACGAGGCGCCTTGGACGTTCGTGGTCTACCCCAACTACACGATGGCCCGAAAGGCAGACCTCAAAGGATGGACTTACTACACCTCGAACAACATCCGCTTTCAGGATTTCAGCCGGGCCTGACGGTCACTGACCGGTGACAGCAACGGTCCCGAATGCGCCACAACGACCTGGGGCGGCCCTCGCGGCCGCCTCCCGCAAGCTGACGTTCTTCCTCGCCGTACTCAAGGCGCGGCCGCAGTTCGCCCTCGGCTACGGCATCGTGCTCGCGGTCATCGTGCTCGCGATCTTCGCGCCTTGGATTGCGCCGTTCGATCCCGAACAAGCCAATCCGACCGCCTTTCTTCGTCCACCCGGCTGGCCTCACATCATGGGCACCGATGCCACCGGCCTCGACGTGTTTTCGCGCGTGATCCACGCGCCGCGCATCGATCTGGCGATCGCGCTCGCCGGTACCCTGCTATCGGCGGTGATCGGTTCGCTGCTCGGCGCTGCCGCCGGCTACTACGAGGCCCAGCGCGGCTTCGGCACCTTCTTCTCCGGACTGATCATGCGCAGCTCCGATGTCCTGCAGGCCTTCCCCGTCTTCGTGTTCGCCATCGCCGTGGTCGCAGTGATGGGCCAAAGCCTGCACAGCATCGTGCTCGCCGTGGCGTTCGTGAACGCCCCGATCTATCTCAGGCTGATGCGCAGCCAGGTGCTTTCGGTGCGGCGGCTGCGCTATGTCGAAGCCGCCTATATCGCCGGCACCTCGGATCTGCGGATCCTGATGCGCCATGTCATTCCAAATGCCATCGCCCCGGTGCTCGCCCAGCTCTCGGTCAATGTCGGATGGGCGATCCTGCTCACCTCGGCCTTGAGCTTCATCGGCGCCGGTGTGGAGGCGCCGACGCCCGAATGGGGCAGCATGATCGCCATGGGCTACCAGAACATCATCACCGGACATTGGTGGCCGTCGATCTTTCCCGGGCTGGCATTGGCCGTCACCATCTTCGGCTTTTCGCTGATCGGCTCGAGCGTCGAGGTGCTCGCCGATCCGGTGCGACGGCAGCGTCTGGCCGGGCAAATCGGCGCCAGGCCAGGCTCGGCCGCCGCGGACGGGGTGTAGGAGGCGCCCGGACGATGCTTTCCTATATCGGCCGCCGCCTCATTTTCGTCGGACCGCAGCTGGTCGGCATCCTGCTGGTCAGCTTCCTCCTGCTCAAGCTCATCCCCGGCGATCCGGCGGTGATGATGCTCGGCCCATTCGCGACCGACGACGGGCTGGCGCGCCTGCGCTCCGAGCTCGGCCTCGATCGCTCGGTGTTCGAGCAGTTCGGCCTCTATCTGTGGCGCGTCCTCCACGGTGACCTCGGCTCGTCATGGCAGACGACCATGCCGGTCACCACCGACCTGGCCCAGCGCTTCCCGGCAACGCTCGAGCTGGTCACGCTGTCGTTGCTGCTGGCGCTGCTGATCGGCATGCCGCTCGGCGTGGCAGGGGCCCGCAACAAGACGGGCGTGTTGCGCAAGATCGCCGACTATTACGGCCTGGTCGCGGGGGCGCTGCCGGACTTCTGGTTCGCCCTGGTGCTGATCTTCGTGCTCTACACCATGCTCGGCATCGTGCCGGCGCCACTCGGGCGGATGGACTTCACCGTGATCCCGCCGCCGACGATCACCGGCTCGCTGCTCATCGACAGCCTGGTCAGCGGCAACTGGCCGGCGCTGAAGAACGCGGCCGGGCATCTCATCCTGCCCGTACTGACGCTCGGCTTCATCAACGCGGCACCGATCCTGAAGATGACCCAATCGACCATGCAGACCATGCTCGATGCCGATTTCAGCCGCTATGCGGAAATGTGCGGCCTGCCGCCCCAGGTGGTGGCTCGCAAGGCGCTGCGCAACGCGCTGCCGTCGGTGATCACCATTGTCAGCGTCCTCTACGGCTTTCTGATCGGCGGCGCCGTGCTGGTCGAGATCGTGTTCAGCTGGGGCGGGGCAGGGCAGTACGCGGTTCAGGGCGTGCTCAATGCCGACCTCAACCCGGTGCTCGGCTTCGTTCTCTACTCCGCGGTTCTGTCGCTGGTCATCTATCTTGTGGTCGACCTGATCTATTTCGCCATCGATCCCCGGACGCGCTGATGGCTGATCTGGCAACCGGCGATGCTGCTGCGACACCCGCCGGGAAGGCCCCCGTGCTCTTGGCCTGCGACAATGTCTCGGTCTCGTTTCCACACTTCGGCGGAGCGGAAACGCTGGCTCTGAACCATGTCAGCCTGTCGCTCGGCACGGGCGAGGTGCTGGGCATCGTCGGCGAATCCGGCGCGGGCAAGACGATGCTGGCGCGCGCGATCATGCGGCTCGTGCCATCGCCCGGCCGCATCAGCGGCGGCACCATCACTTTCGACGGGCGTGATTTGGCGACGCTCGACGACGAGAACCTCCGGCAGATCCGCGGCCGTGACATGGCGATGATCATCTCCAATCCGCGCGGCGAGCTCGACCCGCTGCAGACCGTCGGCCAGCAGATCGGCAATGTCTTGCGGCATCATCTCAAGCTCGACAGGCGAGCCATCCGCCAGCGCACCCTCGACCTTTTGAAAAAGGTCAGCATCCCGGATCCCGAGCGCCGGATCGGCGCCTATCCGCACGAGCTCTCGGGCGGCATGGCGCAGCGCGTGGTGATCGCGATTGCCTTGGCCTGCTCGCCGCGGCTGATGATCTCCGACGATGCCACCAGCGGGCTCGACGTGACCGTCCAGGCGCAGGTGCTGGAGCTCATCCGCAAGCTGGTCAGCGAGCGCGGCGCCTCGATGATCTTCATCACCCGCGACATCGGCATCACCGCCCATCACTGCCATCGCATCGCCATCATCTATGCCGGCGAGATCGTCGAAATCGCCGAGCGGCAAATGTTCTTCGACGACCCGCAGCATCCCTATACGATCCTGCTGCTCGCCGCCTTTGCGCAGAACGAGCGGCTCCGCCGCTACTGGCTCGGCGAGGAGCGGCTGCGCGAAAACGTCGAGCCCAGCCCGGTTGGCTGTCCGTTCCAGAACCGCTGCGTGCGTGTGCAGGCGCGCTGCCGCACCGACCATCCCGCGCTGCTCGAGCGCAAGTCCGGTCACTTTGTGCGTTGCCACTTCCCGGTGGTGCGGTCATGAGCCTTCTCGAAGTCCAGGAGCTGGTTCAGCACTTTCCGATCGTCGGTTCCAAGGCGGTGGTGCGGGCCGTCAACGATGTCTCCTTCAGCCTCGAGCGCGGCGAAACGCTGGCGCTGGTCGGAGAGTCCGGCTCGGGCAAGACCACCATCGGGCGCTGCGTGCTCGGCCTGATCCGGCCGACCGGCGGGCGGATCCTGTTTGACGGCGCGCCGCTCGGCGGCGCCCGGACCGTGCGTTCGCCCGAGCTCTGCGGCAAGCTGCAGCTCGTCTTTCAGGAGCCGACCGAATCGCTCAACCCGCGTCTGCCGCTGTTCGAGCTGATCGGCGAGCCGCTGCGGGCATTGAAGGTGTCGCGCGCCGACCGGGAGCGGAAAGTCCGCGCCGCCGCGCGCCGGGTGGGGCTGGCCGAGTCGCTGCTGGCCCGCTACCCCGCGGAGATCAGCATGGGCCTGCAGCAGCGCGTCGGCGTTGCACGGGCGATGATCTCGGAGCCGCAGGTGGTGGTGCTCGACGAGCCGACCTCGGCACTCGATCCGACCGCCCGGGCAGAGATCATCGACCTTCTGATCCGCATCCAGCGCGAGCTCGGCACGGCCTATCTGTTCATCAGCCATGATCTGTCGGCGGTGCGCCACATCAGCCAGCGTATTGCGGTGCTCTATCTCGGCAAGATCGTCGAGCAGGGGCCGTCGCCGGTGCTCTTCGCGCGCCCGTCCCATCCCTATTCGGTGGCGCTGCTGGCCTCGGTGCTGCTGCCCAATCCGCGTATCAAGGCAGGCGGCGACATCACGCTGTCGGGCGAGATCCCGAGCCCCATCAACCTGCCCCCGGCATGCTATCTGGCCGGCCGCTGTCCTTTGGTCATCGAGCCCTGCCGCACGGCGATGCCGCCGTCCGAGGCGGTCGGCCCCGGCCATAGCGTGCGCTGCTATCGCCACGCCGAGGTGGCGGCGATGCAACCCAAGTCGGACAGCTTCACGCGCTTCCAGCGCGAGGCCGAGCGCATTCTGGGGGTCGGCGTGCCCGCTGCCCCGGTGCAAGTCAATCCGTGAGACAGGAGGCGAGGATGGGAAAACTGGACGGCAAGGTAGCGGTGATCACCGGCGGCGCCAGCGGCATCGGCCGCGGCGTGGCGCTGCTCTTTGCCAGCGAAGGTGCGGCGGTCGGCATCTTCGATCTCAACGAAGCCGGCGCCAATTCGGTCGCAGCCGAGATTGCCGGCAGGGGTGGCAAAGCCGCCGCCGCGGCGGGTGACGTCAGCAGCGAGACCGACGTGAAGGCGGGGCTGAAAACTCTGGTCGGCGCGCTCGGCGACGTCGACATCATGGTCAACAATGCCGGCATGGACACGACAGCCGAGCTGGACGGCATGGCGACCGAGATGTGGGACCGCATGATCGCCGTGCATCTGCGCGGCACGTTTCTGTTCACCCGCGAGGTGCTGCCGGCGATGAAGCGGAAGAAATGGGGCCGCATCATCAACCTGTCGTCGCAATTGGCCCACAAGGGTGCGCCGACGATGGTCCATTACGTGGCGGCCAAGTCCGGGATCATGGGGTTCACACGCTCGCTGGCCTATGAGGTTGCCCGTGACGGGATCACCGTCAACTGTGTCAATCCGGGACCGATCAACACGCCGCTGCTCGATGCGTTGCCGCAGGACTGGCTCGACCGCAAGCGCGGCGAGCTGCCGATCGGCCGGTTCGGGGAAGTGGAGGAAGTCGCGCCGGTGTTTCTTTTGCTCGCGTCCGACGAAGGCTCCTACTTCATCGGCGCCAGCTTGAACGTCAACGGCGGCGACTACATGATCTAGCCGGAAATCCGGCGCTTCGGTCCGGCGCCGCTGCCTTCATTCTTCCGCTCCTTCTCGCGCTTGCAGCGACGGCTGTGACACTCATCTGAGTGCCGTTCTGCGACCTCAGGAGCGCATTGGCACAATTCTTGAAAGGGAATGAGTGATGAGTGGCGGCTGACCCGGGATGAGACAATCGAGATCTCACAGGGGTGCCGCGCAAGGGAGAAGGTTGGGACCATGGAACATTCGGTTGTGACGAGCAGCGCGGCGTCGAGCGAGACGCACTTCTTCGTCGGCGAGCCGCTGCAGGGCGAGCGCCATTGGCAGGCGATCGTCTATGAGGCGAAGTCGCGGGATCTGCCGATCGGCGGTCCGGGCGACATCTGGGCGATCGTGCTGGCCGACAGTGCCGACGAGGTGTTGGAGCGGGCACGCATGACGACGCGCTATCTCAACGCCCGCCGCATGATGCAGTAACACCCTTTGCGCGGGCCGCGGCTCGTCCGGCGGCGGCTGGGTTCCCCGGCGCTGCCGCGGCGGCTGTCCTTTTCAGACATGTCGGCCCGCGTCCTCCGGCCCTTTGCCTTCCTGTGCAGTTCCGGCCGGTTAAAGGCCGCTTCCGGCTTTGGTTGCGCATGCCGATGTTCGTCCAGCCTGCCGGCTGGGCCGGCCGGAAAGCTACACTCGTTAGGATGATTTGACCCTGCTTTGGGCTTAGCGGCCGGCGCAAAAGTCAAGGTTTACATCGCGTGTCTCAAAATCTAGCGTCTGGCCGGGGTTGGTCGCGTATTGGCGGGCGTGCGGGGGACATGCAAAGAACATCGGTTGCGTTCGTGGACGACCATCCCGTTTTGTTGGAAGGTCTCGTCGCCAACTTTTCGGCACGCGCCGACTACGCCGTGGTCGGAATAGGTAGCTGTGCCGGAGACGCTCTGACCGTCGCGACGCGGCAGCGGCCGGACGTGATGGTCATCGACCTCAACATGCCGGGAGATCCGTTCGAGGTGATCGCAAAGATCACCCAATTTTCGCCGGCCACGAAAGTGCTCGCCTTCACCGCTTCGGCAGGCGTCGATTATGCGGTTCGTGCACTGGAGGCGGGAGTGAGCGGGTATGTGTTGAAGGGCAGCTCGGCCGACGAGTTGTCGGACGCCATTCGCAAGGTGCTGACGGGGGAAACGTTCATCACTCCGAGCTTCGCGACAAAGGTAATCGTGGCGCTGCGCGATGCCTCGCTGCGCAAGCTCGCGGCCCGCGCCATCAAGCTCAGCATCAGAGAAGATCAGATCGTCAAGCTGCTGCTGCGCGGCAGGACCAACAAGGAAATCGCCAACCAGCTGAACATCAGTGAGAAGACGGTCAAGCATTATATGACCCTGCTGATGCAGAAGCTCAACGTGCGCAACAGGCTCGAGGTGATCATCGCCGCGCAAAAGCTCGGCGAGGAGTATCGGGATCAAGGATCCGCACGCGGCGGATTGATCAACTGATCGCTGCCGCGGTTTCGGCATCACCGGAAACGATGTCCCGTCGGGAAGCGCGAGACGGCGGGCGGAGAGCGGCTCGCGCGTTCTGGCTAGAACGGGCGCTTCTTCAAATCGCCACCTTGCTCTCATCCTTTGATTGAGCATGATCTCCGCGACAAACGCGTTCCGCGTTTTGCGCGAGGAAAAACCGGTGTCCACCTTTCCGGATCATACTCTAGGGTGAGGCGGATCGGTCCGTTTCGACCGGCAGAACCGCGGTGATCCGCGTGCCGATATCCGGCCGGCTGGCGATGTGAAACGATCCCCCGGCGGCCTCGATCCGCTTCTTGGCTCCGAGAATGCCCAGGCGGGGACGACCATCCATGTCGGCGGCGTCCCGAATGCCCGGCCCCCTATCGCTGACCGACACCGTGACCGCCGCGTCCCGTTCGAATGCCTCGACCTGCTGGCCCTTGCCGTCGGCGTAGCGCGCCGCGTTGTTCAAACATTCCTGGACAATGCGGTAGATGCAGGATTTGAGCCCTTGTGCCACTTTCGGCAAGGTGCCGATCTCGACCTCCACCTCGGTGCCGGTCCAACGCTCATGACGAGCAACCGCCAACCGGATCGTGTCCTCGGTCGACAGGTCTTTGAGTTCCGGCAGGATCAGTCCGCTCGAGATGAAGCGCAGCTGATCGATCGCTTCTGCGGTGGCAGCCTTGAAATCGATGGCCAAGGGAGCCTTGCTGAACGCGGCCAGCGCGGGATCCGGCCTTGGCGCGTTGAGCATCGCGACGCTGAGCAGCTGGATCGGACCATCGTGGATTTCGGCTCCAATGAGGCTCAGAAGCTCCTCATTGGCCTGCATTGATCTGCGCCGCGTCTCGTCTGCGACAGCACGCAGAGCCTGATTTTGCCGAGCCAGCCGTCTGGCGATGACATAGTTGCGCTTGAGCCCGATCTGCTGCCGCTTGATGGTGTTGTGGGCCGTTCTGACCAACATGAAAAGCATCAGCAGCCCGAGCAGCAGAAATCCCAGCCGGATCAACCAGGAGCCGCGTATGGTGGTGATTGCGGAGCGGTTCGACGTCGCCAGGTCCTGGTTGAACTCGCCGACAGCCATGACCTTTCCGGCTTCGTCGTGGATCGGCAGGTAGATTTCAAGGATCGCGTCGCCCTTCTCCTCACCGGGCAAGTCATTGTCGGCGCCGCGGTTGCCGAAGGTGAACACCGTCTTGCCGAGCGCGGCAGCCTTCAGCTCGGGCGAGTCGAACACCTTTCCGACGAGATCGTCCTGCGTGGCGTAGACGATCGAACCGTCGGGCTTCCAGACCTTTACCGACTGGATGTGGGAGTCGATCCCGGAGCGATCGAGCGCTGCCTCCATCTCGGCCAGCCGCGCCGCGGACAGATGCGGCTCGGCCAACAGGCGGCGGACCTGCGGGGCGATGATGCCCTCCATGAAAACTGCGGCGACATCGACATTGCTGCGGATCAGGTTCTGCTGGATCCAGCGGTTCTCGATCACTCCGGCCAGGCCGATAAGCAGCACCAGCATGGCTGCGGCCGTGGCGATGAATTGGCCCGAAAGGCCTAGCCGCTGCCAAGAACGCGCCAGAGCATTGCGTCGCAAACGCTGCGACCAAGGTCGGATCAATCCTCTGGCCAAAGTCGGACCCGCCGTTCCGGCCGAAGTCGCCATCGGCGACTGGACCTTATGATCTAACTTCAAATCGCGACCTCGATCACACTGGCTCTCGAATGCGCACCATGGGCCATTGTCCCGGACGGCGCAGTTGGAGATCAAAGTGCATTCCGGCGGCCGCGCACCAGTCTATGACGCGCTCCGTTGCCCGGCAATCGAGCACTTTTGCCTCCGACACCAGGGGAACAG
Organism: uncultured Alphaproteobacteria bacterium; assembly: GCA_963791325.1. Taxonomy (GTDB): domain Bacteria; phylum Pseudomonadota; class Alphaproteobacteria; order Rhizobiales; family Rhizobiaceae; genus JBEVJK01. The sequence continues at coordinate 164,843 of CAWBRU010000018.1, forward strand.
GTTTTCAGAGCGGCGCGAGGCGCCCGGGTGGAGGGAATACAATGGTCACTTACATCAGGTCCGATCTGGAGTTCATCCTCAAGCAGATCAAGATTGCGGAGGATCACGCGCTCTACGTCAATTCCAACGGCGCCGACGGAAGGCCGCTGTTCGGTCCCGGTGTCAATGGCCAGCAGGCACTGATTCCAACCTATAACCTCGCCTGGGGGCTGCGGACGGTCGACGGCTCCTACAACCATCTGCTGCCCGGCCAGATCGAGTGGGGCGCCGCCGACAACGAGTTTCCCGAGCACCTCGGCACGGACTACCGCAGCATCATGGTGCCCGGTGGGCCGGGCGGTGCGCTGGTGGAAGTCACCTATACGCCGGGAGCCGACAATGACGGTCCGGGTTCGGCCGGGCCGGGCGACGTCTTCGACCCGACCGTGCGGACGATCTCGAACCTGCTCGTCGATCAGACGCTCGGCAATCCGTCGGCGATCCTGACCGGCCTGCAACGCGCCGGCCTGGTCGCGCCGCAAGACCAGATGGCCGCCACGGCCGCTATTTCGGCTGCATACGAACCGCTGAAGCCGCTCTTCAACGCGGTCAACGACGCCGAGCGGGCCTATGCCGAAGCCTCGGCCGCGGCCTCGGCGAGCCCGGGCAATGCTGCCCTGCAGCAAGCGGCAGCCGATGCCCAGCAGGCCCTCGATGCCGCACGTGCAGCGCTCGACCTCGCCGATGACGCTTTGCTGGACCTGCTTTCAGCCAACGGCATCGAGCTCGAGGGCGCCAACGTCAAGATCACCAATGCGGCCCCCGACGAAGGTCTGTCGGCACCGTTCAACTCCTGGTTCACGCTGTTCGGCCAGTTCTTCGACCACGGCCTCGACCTCGTCGCCAAGGGCGGCAGCGGCACCGTGTTCATTCCGCTGCAGCCCGACGATCCGCTCTATGTCCCGGGCAGCCCGACCAACTTCATGGTGCTGACCCGCGCCACCCTCGGCCGGGCCCGGCCAAGACGGCATCATCGGCACGGCCGACGACACCGACCGTCCGGTCAACACCACGACCTCCTTCGTCGACCAGAACCAGACCTACACCTCGCATCCCTCGCACCAGGTGTTCCTGCGCGCAGTACGCAGCTCGAACGCCGCCGGCGACCCGGTCGCCACCGGCAAGCTGATCGAGGGCGCGCAACGGCGGCATGGCGACCTGGGCGCGACGTCAAGGCCCAGGCAGCCGAGATGCTCGGCATCCAGCTGACCGACTCCGACGTCGGCAACGTGCCCCTGCTGCGCGACCGACCCGTACGGCAATTCATTCCGCGGCCCGAACGGCTTCCGCAGATGGTCACCGGCGATCGGACTGGTCGACGGCATTCCGAACACGGCGGACGCCATCGTCGTCTCCGGCACCTCGGCCGCTCCGGTCGCCGGCCAACGCGATCCGCACCGGCCACGCCTTCCTCGCCGACATCGCGCACAACGCGGTGCCGATCGGGCTCGCCGACGGCGACATCGAAATCGGCCTCGGCAATCCCGGACAATCGGCCACCACCGGCCAATACGACAACGAACTGCTCGACGCGCACTTCATCGCCGGCGACGGCCGCGCCAACGAGAATATCGGCCTGACCGCCGTCCACCACGTGTTCCACTCCGAGCACAACCGGCTGGTCGACCACACCAAGGAGGTGGTGCTCAGCGATGCCGCCCAGATGATCGCCGGCGGCGCGAGCCAGGCCGAGGCGGTCGCCTTCCTCAACGAATGGCTCTCGGTCGACGTGGCGACCGTCCCGGCCTCGGCAGCCGGCCTCGTCTGGGACGGCGAGCGCCTGTTCCAGGCGGCGAAGTTCGGCACCGAGATGCAGTACCAGCACCTCGTGTTCGAGGAGTTCGCCCGCAAGATCCAGCCGAACATCAACGTGTTCCTGGTGCCCGACGGGTTCGACGTCACGATCGATCCGTCGATCGTCGCCGAGTTCGCGCATGTGGTCTATCGCTTCGGCCACTCGATGCTGACCGAGACGATCGACCGCTTCGACCCGAGCTTCAGCTGACGATCACATCGGCCTGATCGAGGGCTTCCTCAATCCGCTGCAGTTCCAGAACAATGGCGGCGCGGCGATCGTCGACGCCGACATCGCCGCCGGCGCCATCGTCCGCGGCATGACCCGGCAGGTCGGGCAACGAGATCGACGAGTTCGTCACCAGCGCGCTGCGCAACAACCTGCTCGGCCTGCCGCTCGATCTCGCGACCATCAACCTGGCGCGCGGCCGCGACACCGGCGTGCCCTCGCTCAACGAGGCGCGCGCGCAGTTCTACGAGGCCACCAATCAGGACGCGCTGCTCAAGCCCTACGAGAGCTGGGTCGATTTCGCCGGCCATCTCAAGCACGAGGCCTCGATCATCAACTTCGTCGCCGCCTACGGCACGCACGACCTGATCACCGGCCAGACGACACGTCGAAGGCAAGCGCGACGCTGCGCTGACCCTGATCTCCGGCCAGTCGTTCGGCGGGCTTGCCGTGCCGGCCGACGCATCCGACTTCCTCAACGCCACCGGCGCCTATGCCGGCGGCTCGCTCGGCGGCCTCGAACAACGTCGATCTGTGGATCGGCGGCCTGGCCGAGGCGATCATGCCGTTCGGCGGCATGCTCGGCTCGACCTTCAACTTCGTCTTCGAGGTGCAGATGGAGAAGCTGCAGAACGGCGATCGCTTCTACTACCTGCAGCGCCTCGACGGCCTGCATCTGTTCGGCGAGATGGAGAACAACTCCTTCGCCGTCGATGATCATGCGCAACACCGATGCGACGCATCTGCCGTCGGACGTGTTCTCGACGCCGGGCCTCATCCTCGAGGTCGACAAGACCAAGCAGTACAATCCCGACACTGGCGTGAGATCGACGTGGCCGGAACGGCATCTGGCGACGACCCGCTCACCACCGACGTGGACGAGAGCGCCGACAATCTCGACACCAATCCGACCCGGTCGGCAGCGGCATCCTGACCCAGCTCGTCATCCGCAACAATCCGTCCACGCCCGGCGCGGACACCAACTATCTCCGCTACACCGGCGGCGACCACGTGGTGCTCGGCGGCACCGAGCAGAACGACACCCTGATCGCCGGCATCGGCGACGACACGCTCTACGGCGACGGCGGCAACGACCGGCTCGAAGGCGGCTTCGGCAACGACATCATCAACGCCGGCGACGGCGACGACATCATCGTCGACTCCGGCGGCGACGACAACATCAAGGCCGGCAAGGGCAACGACGTGGTCCACGCCGGTCCGGGCCTCGACCTGGTGATGGGCAATGACGGCCAGGACTTCATCTTCCTCGGCACCGACATGGGCTCGGAGGTGTTCGCCGGCACCGGCAACGACTTCATCTACGGCAACAAGAACGCCGAGCGCATCCTCGGCAACGAGGGCGACGACTGGATCGAGACCGGCACCTTCGACGGCGCGCCGGGCGACAATTTCGACGAGATCTTCTCGCACGACGAGATCGACGGCAACGACGTGTTCCTGGGCGACGGCGGCTTCGACGAGTTCATCGGCGAAGGCGGCGACGACATCTTCGTCGGCAGCGCCGGCCGCGGCAAGATGGCGGGCATGTCCGGCTTCGACTGGGCGACCTACAAGGACAACACGTTCGGCGTGAACGCCGATCTGTCGATCCCGATCGTCTTCGACGAGGCTCCGACGCTTCCGCAGAACGCCGCGCTCGACGAATACGAGTCGATCGAAGGCCTGTCGGGCACCAGGTTCAACGACGTGCTCACGGGCTCGAACACGCTGGCCGAGGAACGCCTGCCGGCGGCGCAGGGCGGCACCGAAGGCTATCACGGCAGCTTCCTCGACGCGCAGGGCATCGCGCTCATCGCCGGCCTGCAAGGCGTGCTCGGCAGCCGGCGTCAACTTCTTCAATGCCGGCGACATCATCCTCGGCGGCGACGGCAGCGACCTGATCCAGGGCAATGCCGGCGACGACATCATCGACGGCGACAAGTGGCTCAACGTGCGCATCGGCAGTCATGACCGGCTGGAATGCGAACGGCCCCACGGGAGCCGAGCGGACGTTCGAGCTGGTCAACGGCCTGCCGCAGGAGATCAAGAGCATGACCAGCCAGGTCACGCTCAGGCTCGACGCGGCCGGCAGCGAGGTGGCGACCGGCGGAACGCTGGTCACCAAGCCGCTCAGCGCCTGGATGTTCGAAGGCGATTCAATCCGGGACAACTGCAGATCATCCGCGAGATCAAGATCGACACGACGGCTGGTGACATCGACACGGCCAAGTTCCAGGGCAACCGTGCGGCCTACGCCTTCTCGGCGACTGCGGACGGCCAGGTCATCGTCACCGACACGAGCGAGCTCAACCTCGACGGGTCGGACCGGCTGCGCAACATCGAGCGGGTCGAATTCGCGGACAACAACCCGCTCAACATCATCGTCGGCACGCCGAACAACGACGTGCTCAACGGCACGGCCGAGGCCGACCTGATGCTGGGACTGGGCGGCAACGATGTGCTCAATGGCGGCGCCGGCGACGACATCCTCGTCGGAGGCCCCAACGCGGCAACGTCCGGCGGCACGTTCATCGACGATTTCGGCGGTGCAGCGAGCTACACCGACAACAACGGCACCCTGACCTTCAATGGCGGGTGGGTCGAATCCGGAGGTGAGACCCCGACGAGCCCAACGGCCGGCGACATCAACATCAACGGCGGGCGGCTGCGCTTCCAGGGCGATGGCGGGATCGATGGCGGCGAGACCATCACACGTGCTGCCAACCTCAGCGGCCTCACCGCTGCCACGGTGAGCTTTGCCTGGGAAGGCGACGATCTCGATGCGGGCGAGACGGTGCAGGTCCAAGCCTTCAACGGCACGACCTGGGACAATCTCGGCACCGCGCTCGGCGGCGATCAGACCGGAAACTTCTCCGCCGCGCTGACGGCTGCGCAGATCGGCGCGCACACTGCGATCCGATTTGTCGCCAACGGCTCGTTCGACGCCGGCGAAAACTTCTTCGTCGACAACTTCACGATCACGGGCTCGGCCGTCGAGACCCTGAACGGCGGCGCAGGCAACGACACCTACTCGTTCGCGGTCGGCGACGGCAGCGACATCATCAACGAGCTGGCGAATGAAGGCGCTGCCGATCGCATCTCGATCCTGGTGCCGGAAGTCATCGATCCGGTCACGGGGCTTCCGGTCGTCGATCCGGCCACCGGCCTTTCGCTGCGGACGATGACGCTGCTCGACGCCAACGACAATGGCGGCGGCACGCAGGACGGCGATCTGGTGATCAGCTACGCGATGCCGGGCGGAACGACGCAGCAGATTACGGTGGCCAACCATTTCGACCGGCACCAATGCCCAGACCGGCGTGGAGCGCATCAACTTCAATGGCGCCAGCATCCACGGCTACCAGCTCGGGGCGGAAGACTACCTGATCAGCAGGCTCGATCCCGCCCAACGCACGAGCGAGGCAAACGGCGTCAACCTGGCGACCTCGACCGCCAACAACTTCATCGTCGGTGAGAACGGCGTAGACGATTTCATCACGGGTGGGCTTGGCAACGACCTGATCTTCGGCGGCACGGGCAACAACACCCTGCTCGGCGGGCTGGGCGTTGACCTCCTGGTGGGCGGGACCGGCAGCGACACGCTGAACGGCGGCGACGATATCGACAGCCTGGTGGGTGGTGCCGGCAACGACGTCTATGTCGATGACACCTTCGAAGACCTGATCGTCGAACTGGCGAATGGCGGGACCGACACCGTTCAGACACTGGCGGCGGCCTATTCGCTGGAGCTGCTCGCCAACGTGGAGAACCTCTCCTATGAGGGGCTCGACGCCGACCAGTTCGTCGGCACCGGCAACGCGCTTGCCAACACGATCAGCGGCGGCGACCTTGCCGACACGCTGAGCGGTCTCGCCGGCAACGACACGCTGCAGGGTGGTCTCGGCGCCGACACCATGATCGGCGGCGACGGCAGCGACGTCTACTTCGTCGACGAAACCGGCGACGTGGTGACGGAAACCAATGCGGATCTCGCGATCGGCGGCACCGACCGGGTCGAGTCCGACATCGACTATACGCTGGGCGCCAACCTCGAGAACCTCGACCTCAACGGTGCAGCGGTCGTCGGACGCGGCAATACGCTCAACAACGTCATCAACGGCAATGCCAACGCCAACCAGCTTTTCGGCGCAGCCGGCAACGACACGCTGAGCGGCGACGACGGCAACGACCTGCTCGATGGCGGGGAGGGCAACGACACGCTGAACGGAGGCGACGACAACGACACCATCATCGGCGGCGCCGGAAACGACACCATCGATGTGGGCGCCGGCTTCAACACCATCGTCTACAACACCACCAACTTCGGCAACGACGTCATCAACAGCTTCGACAGCGCCGGAGGCAGCCCTGCAAACCAGGACCGCATCGACCTCAGCGGTCTCGGGGTGACCGCGGCGAACTTTGCAAATCGGGTGTTCGAGTCGGCCGCCGGAGCCAACACCATCATCACCATCCGGGAAAACGGCGCGGCTTCGGCAATCCAGGGGACGATCCAGATCAATGGCAGCAATACCGCCGCCATCGACATCACCGATTTCACCCTTGCGACCGGTACGGTCTTGGCCGGGGCGACCGCCGGCAACGACACCCTCAACGGAACGGCCGGCGGCGACATCATCAATGCCCTGGCCGGGACCGACACGGTCAACGGCAATGGCGGCAACGACACGCTGAGCGGTGGACTGAACGCCGCGGCAGTGAACTTTGCCGACAACTTCGAGGCCGCGAACCTGGGCAACTCCAACGGGACCACCGCCTGGGGCCCCGACTGGGTCGAAACCGGCGATAGCGGGGGTGTCACCACCGGCCAGATCCGCATCGACGCGGGCAACAACAATGTCCTGCAATTCCTCGGCGGAAACGGCGCCGATTTCAACGGCGCGCAAATCCAGCGCAACGTTGATCTGGCCGGTGCCACGGCGGCGACGCTCAGCTACTCGATCGTCGAAACCGGGCTCGATGGGGCAGCGGACAATGACAGCATCACGGTGTTCTTCTCCCGGGATGGCGTCACCTTCGTCCAGGTCGATGTGATCAACAGCACCACCGACAGCGCGACCCGCAACATCAACCTGGCCTTGTTCGGCAGCGGTCCGTTCACCGAGAATGCCGCGATCCGCTTCGTCGCCTCCAGCCTGGAGACCGGCGACAGCGTCAACATCGACAATCTGGTGATCAACGCCACGGGCAGCCTCGGCGTCGATACGGTGAACGGCGGCGACGGCGATGACACCATCGTCTGGAATGCCAATATCTCCGGAGCGACCGACGGCCGCGACGTGGTCAACGGCGGCACGGAGGGCGCGCTTGGCGACACCTTCGTCATCAATGGCAATGCGACTGCGGAAACCTTCAACATCTACACGCGCGCCGCATGGATCGCCTTGGGCGGCGGCAGGATCGCTGCCGCTACGGCGGAGATCGTCATCACCCGCAGCACGGATACCGCGGCCCCGACCAACGCCAACATCATCGCCGAGCTGTCGGAGATCGAGGAGATCCGGATCAACAGCGTCGACCCGTCGGGGGCGAGCGGGGCTGCCGGCGGCGACAGCTTCAACATCGTCGGCGACTTCTCCCAGACCAGCCTGCGCCTGAACACCATCACCATCGATGGCGAGGCCGGCAACGACACGATCGACATCTCGGCTCTGAGCTCGGCGCACCGCATCGTGTTCAAGTCGAACGGCGGTCACGACACCATCATCGGCACGCTCAGGGATCAGGACCAGATCGAGCTCGCAGACGGCACAACGATGGACGACTACACGTCCTCCGTCGACGATGACGGCTTCACTACGCTCACCAACGGCAGCCATTCGATCAGGTACAAGGCAGCCGGCAACGGTCCGCAGGTCGGCGGCGATGACCAGGGCGACACCCAGCAGCCGCCGGTGGATGATGATCCAGGCAACGACGGCGACGAGCACGAAGATGAGCAGGATGACGACAGACCGATCACGGCAGCGATGGTGACGGTCACCAGGGTGCGTTGCCAACGCAGAACGGCGGCAACGGCCCCGACGTGCTGCGCGGCAATGCCGGGAGCAACTTCCTGAACGGCGGGGGCGGCCGGGACATCGTCTTCGGCGGCGACGGCGACGACGACGTTCTGGGCGGTGGCGGAGCCGACATGCTCTACGGCGATGGCGGCAACGGATCGTATCTTCGGCCAGGACGGAGACGACCTGATCGATGCCGGGGCCGGCGACGATCACGGCGCAGGGCGGGGCCGGCAACGACCTGTTCGTGGCCTCCCAGGGCGACGGCAACGACACCTACTGCGGCGACGAACGGGCGGCGGCGGCGCTGCCGGCAGCGACACCCTCGACATGGCGGCGATCACGGCCAACATCACCGTCGATCTCGGCACCGGGTTCGAGGGACGCGGCAGCGCCTCGTCGAGCCAGAGCGGGCACCGACTCCTGTGGGGCATCGAGAACGTCGTCACCGGCTCGGGCGACGACACCATCATCGCCTCGCGGGCGGTCAACGTGATGGATGGGGGATCGGGCGACGACACCTTCAGGTTCCTCTCCGCCGCCGACGCCAATGGCGACACCATCGTCGGCTTCCAGCCCGGCGACAAGATCGACCTCTCGGCCATCAATGCCGGATCCGCCAACGGCAGCTTCACGCTGGTCAACGGAACCGACATCGGCGCGCTGGGCATCTCTGAGGGTCAGCCATGAGACCAATGACGGGCAGGACTACACGGTCGTCGAGGGCAACACCCAGGGCGGCGAGCCAGGCCGAGTTCAAGCTGTCGATCAAGGGCCACCACGCCCTGACGAGCGACGACTTCAACCTCTGAGGCGAACGGAGGGAGGAGGCGGGCCAGGCCTTTGCTGGTCCGCCTCCAGGCGCGGTCGAAAACAACGGTCCTGCTGACGGACAATGGGTGTGGGGGAGCTTCAATGACGATCTCGGCAGCAAGGCCGGAAAACGGGCGAAGCGGGGAGCCGAGCAGCTGACGAAAGGGTTTCGCGGCGTCTTCGTCTTCCTGTTCGCCATTTCCGGCATCATCAACATCCTGGCGCTGACCGGCTCCTTCTACATGCTGCAGATCTACGACCGGGCACTGACCTCGCGGCAGCGATCCCGACGCTTGCTCGCGCTCTCGGCGCTGGCGATCGGTCTCTATCTGTTCCAGGGCATGCTTCGACGTCGATCCGCTCGCAGGTGCTGGTGCGGATGGGCGCTCGCCTCGACCGTCGCATCGCGCCGCTGGCGCACCATGTCGCGATCGACATGCCGCGTTTCGGCTTCTCCACCGCGGAAGCGCTCGAGCGCGGGCGCGACGTCGACACGGTGCGCGGCTTCCTCGGCAGCCAGGGCCCGATCGCGCTGTTCGACCTGCCATGGATGCCGGTCTACCTGGTCTTCGTCTACCTGCTCCATCCCTGGCTCGGCGCGCTGACCTTCGCCGGCGCGCTGGTGCTCACCGTGCTCACGATCGTGAGCGAGTTGATGACCCAGCGGCTCGCCGCAGTCGACCCACAAGGCCGTCATTCAGCGCAACGCCATCGCCGATTCCAACGCCCGCAACGCCGATGTGCTCAAGGCGATGGGCTTTGCCGGCCGGGCCGTCGGGCGCTTCAACACGGCCAATGCCGAGCATCTGTCGCTGCAGACACGCACCAACGACATCATCCGGCACGTTCGGCGCGTTCTCGCGCGTGCTGCGCATGCTGCTGCAGTCGGCCGTGCTCGGACTGGGCGCCTACCTCACGATCATCGGCGAGCTGTCGGCAGGCGCCATCATCGCCTGCTCGGTGGCCTCGACGCGGGCGCTCGCGCCCGTTGATCTCGCCATCGGCAACTGGAAGAACGTCGTTGCCGCGCGCGGCGCCTGCGCAGCGGCTGCGGAGACCGTCGTGGCGCTCGAGAACGGCGATCGAGCCGATGCCGCTGCCGGATCCGACGGGCTCGCTCAAGGTGGAGAAGATCACGGTCGCGGCGCCCACCTCCGGGCGCGTGCTGGTCTCAGCGAGGTCGAGTTCGAGCTCGAAGGCCGGCTCAGGCGCTCGGCATCATCGGCCCCAGCGGCGGCGGCAAGACCACGCTGGTGCGGGCTCTCACCGGCATCTGGCCGACCCTGCGCGGCGCGTCCGGCTCGACGATGCCGAGCTTGACCCACTGGCCGGAGGAGACACTCGGCCGCAACATCGGCTATCTGCCGCAGGACGTGGCGCTGCATGGACGCCACCATCGAGGAGAACATCTGCCCGCTTCGAGCCCGATGCCGACTCCGGGCGCCGTCATCGCGGCGGCGAAGGCGGCCGGCGTCCACGAGATGATCGTGCGCCTGCCGGACGGCTACCGGACCCAGCTCGGGCCGCAGGGAATGGCCCTGTCGGCCGGGCAGCGCCAGCGCATCGGGCTGGCACGGGCGCTCTACGGCAAGCCCTTCCTGGTCGTCATGGACGAGCCCAATTCCAACCTCGACGCGCGAGGGCGAGGCGGCGCTTATCGACCGCCATCAAGGGCATTCGCCGAGCGCGGCGGCATCGCTATCGTCGTGGCGCACCGGCCGAGCGCGCTCATCGCCGTCGATCAGGTGGCCGTGATCCAAAATGGCCGAATGACCGGTTTCGGCCCAAAGAGCGAGATTCTCAGGCCGCGGCCATCCGCCGATGCCGAACCGATGATGCAGCCTGTGCCGGCGGAGATGGGGAGGGTTTCAGCATGATCATCGCCGTCCAGTCGACCAAGGCCGAAGCCGCCGACACCGGCGCCAACCCCTATGTCTTCGCCGCGGAGAAGCCGTCCCGCAAAATCTACGTCCTCGGCGGCGTTCTTGCTGGCCTGGCTCTCTACCTGAAAAGCGTGTTCCCGGGCTGGGGCGGAGCGGCTCCGGCGGCTGAGCCGGCGCAGGCGGCGCCCGAGGAGACGGAGGCGCAGCCGCAGGTCGCCGAAATCCCCTCCGCCGACATTCTTCCGCTGCTTCGCGCTTCGGCTTCCGGCGAAACGCCGGGCCTGATCGGCACCGAGGCCTTCGGCTCCGGCAGCCGGCTCGTCGACCTGTCGGAGCCCGCGCGGTTCCTGGCGATCGAGCCGACCGAGCTTGTCCTTGCCGCCCCGGCGGTGTCCGCGGTCGAGGCTGTTCCGCCCCGGAACCCGAACCAGCAAAGACTGCTGCCCTCGGCCAACGACAATGGCGCCCCGCGCCGTGCGGCCGAGCCGACCGCGAGGGGCGAGGGCCTTGAACAGCACGCCGCGGAAAGCGAAGCCCGTCCGGTCCTCCAATTCGGTCCGGATCCGGGGGATGCCTCGGAAGATCGTGCGGAGGAGGATCAGGACGCCGAACCCGGCGATGACGAGGAGGCCGACGATGACGAGAACCCGGCCAACCGCGCGCCGCGCATCACCGGTCCGGTGGCGCTGCACGATGTGTTCGGCTGTGCTGCCGTGGTCATCGGCCTCGGCGAACTGCTGGCCAACGCCTTCGATCCGGACGGCGACCGACTGTCGATCGCCAATCTCACCGTCTCATCCGGCACAATCGCCCAAGTTGCCGGCGGCTGGTCCTTTGCAGCCGCATCGGCCGGCCCGGTGACGGTGACATACGCGATTTCGGACGGGGCGCTTTCCGCCATCCAGACGGCGCATTTCAATGTCGTTGCGGCGCGGCCGATCCTCGGCACGCCGGGCGCCGACGTGCTTGCCGGCACGGATTGTGCGGACGACATCGACGGCGGGCAGGGCGACGACAATATCGATGCGCGTGGCGGCGGCGATACCATCGCGGCCGGCCCCGGGGACGATCATGTGGTGGCCGGCAGCGGCGCCGACCTGGTGCGCGCCGGCGACGGCGACGACATCGTTCTGGCCGGTGTCGGGGACGACTGGGTGTCGGGCGGCAGGGGCAACGACCGGCTCTTCGGCGGTGCCGGCCGTGACGTCGTCTTCGGCGATGAAGGGCACGATCGGATCGACGGGGAGGGCGGCGACGATCTCTTGTTCGGCGGCGCCGGCAACGACGTTGTTCTCGGCGGCGCGGGCGACGACAGGCTGTTCGGGGAAGCTGGCGACGACCGGCTCGAAGGCGGCACAGGCAACGATCTTCTGTCGGGCGGCGACGGCGCGGACCTGGTCCTGGGCGGGACCGGCGATGATACCGTGATCGGCGATCCGGACCGGGCGCATGACGTCTACGACGGCGGCGAGGGCGAGGACCTGATCGACTATTCCGCGCTTACCCACTCGGTCAGCGTCGATCTGGTCGCCGGCGCGGCCACCGGCGCCGAGATCGGCACCGATTCCCTGACGGGCTTCGAGGCGGTCACCACCGGCTCCGGCGATGACGACGTCGCGGGCAGCTCCGCGGCTGAGACGATCTCGACCGGAGCAGGCGACGACGTTGTCGAGGACGGCGCCGGCAGCGACGCCGTCGACGGCGGGGGCGGCAACGATCGCGTCGTTGCCGCCATGGATGCGGTCGCCGACTACGTATCAAGGCGGCGCCGGGCAGGATACGCTCGACTATTCCGCGAGCTTGTCCGGCGTCTACATCGACCTCGCCGAACAAACCGCCACCGGACTGGAAATCGGCACCGATCACGTCGCCGGCTTCGAGGCCATTGTCGGCGGGGCGGGCAACGATACGTTCGTCGTGGTCTCGGAAGCGCCGGTCTCGCTGACCGGCGGCGAAGGAGAAGACGTGTTCGCATTTGCCGCCGCCTCGGCCGAGAGCGCGGCCGGCCAGGTGGTGCACGAAATCCTCGACTTCATGGTCGGCGATCGCGTCCAAGTCTCCCGATACGAGGTGTTCGAGAAGGTCATGGATACGCTCGAGGACCGCTTCGAGGACATCTACGGCGCGGACGTGGCGGAAGAGGGTTTGCCCATCCGCATCCGGCACGAGGGCACCGATGCCATCCGGCAGACCTTCATCGACGTCGATTTCGACCGGGACGACGTTTTCGACATGTCGATCAGCATTGCCGGCGACCGCGTGCTGCTGGTCGTCGACACCGGTCAGACAAATCAGGCTTGAGCCGGCAGCGGCGTGGGGAAGGACATCATGGGCAAGAGATCGAGCGGCAGCGGGGCGGTTCATCCGGAAACGGACGACGAGGACGTCGGCGGGTTGCGCTTGGGCGGCCGAATAGCCGCCGGCGCCATCCTGGCCGTGCTTCTGGTCGCGGGCGCCGGCGGTTGGGCGGCCACCGCGCAGCTTTCCGGCGCGGTCATCGCCACTGGAACCGTCGATGTCGACCAGAACCTGAAGGCGGTGCAGCACCGCGACGGCGGCATCATCAGCGAGATCGCCGTCGAGGAGGGCGACTTCGTCGATGAGGGCCAGGTGCTGATCCGGCTCGACGACGTGCAGACCAAGGCCGAACTGGCCATCGTCGCGTCTCAGCTGGCCGAAGCGACCGTTCGCCGCGCCAGGCTGCTTGCCGAGCGCGACGGGACGACTTCGCTGTCGCTGGCGCAGGTCGACGCCGAGCCCGGCAATCATCTCACCGCGCTCATCTTCGGCGAGACCCGGCTCTTGGAGGGCAATCTCAACAACCGTGCTTCGCAGAAGGAGCAGCTGGAGCTGGGCATCGCGCAGCTCGGCGAAGAGATCCACGGGCTCGAAGCCCAGCGGGCATCGAAGGTCAAGGAGATCGAGCTGGTGTCCGTCGAACACATCAGGATGAAAGGACTTGCCGACAAGCGGCTGGTCGAGTCCTCCAAGGTGCACGTTTCGGACCGCGACATGGCACGCATGGCCGGCGAGCGGGCGGAGATCGACGCAGAAATCGCGCGTTCCCGCGCCAAGATCAGCGAAATCCGACTGCAGATCATCGCCATCGACGAGGCGGCGCGCACCGAGGCGCAGCGCGAATTGTCCGAGCTCGAGCCGAAGATCGCCGAGCTGGGCGAGCGTCGCATTGCGATCAAGGACCGGCTGTCGCGCACCGACATCCGCGCCCCGATCTCAGGCACGATCAACGAGCTCGACGTCAACACCATCGGCGGCGTGATCACGCCGGCAGAAGCTCTGGTTACCATCGTCCCGAAGAATGCCCCGCTGACCGTCGAGGCGCGGCTGTCGCCCACCGACATCGATCAGGTTAGCGTGGGCCAGCACGCCAAGCTGCGCTTTTCGGCCTTCAATCAGCGGACCACGCCCGAGCTGCAAGGCAGCGTCGCCTATGTTGCTGCTGCCGCGACCCTCGACAAGGCCTCCGGACAGTCCTACTTCCTGGCCGAGATCGCGATCACCCCGCAAGAGCTTCGGAAGCTCGGCGCCAACAGGCTGCTTCCCGGCATGCCGGTCGAGGTTTTCGTCCACACCGAGCCGCGGACGGCGCTCTCCTATCTCTCCAAGCCGCTGACCGATCAGTTCTCCAGGGCGTTCAGGGAACAGTAGACAGATCGGCGGGCGGCATTGGTCGGCAGCCCTCCTAGTCAACGTTAATATTATTAGAAGATTTGCCGAGCGAGCGTCTTGGAGGTGGAATGACAATCCCAACCCTCTGTTGGTAGTCTCAAAGAGACCCAAGCGCAGAGGGGACGCATGAAAAGAATTGTCGGTAGCGCAGTTCTGGCGATGGCGGCATGGATGCTGAGCCCGTCGCCGGCGGCGGCGCACAACCCCTCTATTCATCAGGCCATGACCGACCTCGCTTGGCAGATGATGGTCGTCGTCGAGAACACCGGGGGAGAACGGATCGGCGAGGGAGGTGACGATTGGCAAGGTTTTCTGCGGCGCGTCGCAGCCACGCCTGGTCGATACAGGACACGTCCTGCCGACCTCTATCCCCTTGTCTCTTCGCGAACCGATACCTGCACGCCTGCGCTGGGATCCTGGAACACGACCGTCCATGGCGTGCCGAATGCGCCTCGCTGGGACTTCAAGGATCTGACGGGTTGCGGCGTCAACACGACCTGGAAGCCAAGCCTGGACAACGTTCCGGCCAACGAGTTCGGCGGCGCAGTGCTCGGGGTCTGGGCGGCCTTTCCAGATTCGGCCTTCGATGACACGCACCTGTGGTACCGCGTGACCAGCGCGGCGGGGCTCGGAGCGGTGCATGACATCGTCAACGAAGCCACCGAAGACGCGCTGACCATTGCGCTCATCCCCATCGTCTGCGCCGTCGACTGGCTGTTCGGTGATGGCGACGACTGCGTCAAGAACTCGAGAAAGATCGCCGACGATGTGAACGTCACCGAGGAGGTCGACGGCTGGATCCCCGGGGTCGGCGACCAAAGCGGCGACGATTGGGTCGGCGTCTGGCACTTCGTCGATATGAAGCCCGGTGCGTCCAACGACTTCGATGCTCGCCAGGGCAAGCTTTTCGATGAGGCCGGCGTGCCGGGCGAACCGATGGACCCGGTGGAGCTCGTGCTGATGGCCTATTTCGACGCCTCGGGGCTCTCGCTCAACTACGACAAGAGCCAGGGCATCGCCAAGTACACTGCCGACAATGCCGACGACGGGATGGCCAAGACGATCCACCGCGACAAGGCGGATTGGCAGTTCACCACCATAGCGCACACGCCGTTCGAGCCTGTGAACAACCTTGCCTGGTACGGCTGGACTCACTTCCGCGACGAGCAGATCCACCCGGTGAGCATGCTCGGCTGGCCATTGCACGCCATCGGCGACGCCATTGTGCCGATGCACGTCGTCGGCACTTCGGCGTGGGGGCACCGGCCATTCGAGGATTCGCAGGACTTGATCTGGGACTCGGTGTGGAACTTCAAAGCCGGGCAGCCGGACACCCAGCGTACGGCGGTCGAACGGGTCATGCGGCGCGCGTTCGAGTGGTCGACGGTGATCGAGACCTGGCGCACCGCGCATGGCGGGACCAAGGATGTCCCCATCCGCCAGATCATCGTCGACCTCGCCGCGCACACCTACGACTACGCCATGGCAGAACACGCGCAGACCCACGGCGACTGGCCTTTCTCCGCAACAGCTTCAACCGGCTACCTGGTGGACAAGAACGAGGCCATCGACGCTTATGTCCATACCGACCGAGCCGCCGAGCTCGTGCGACCCCTCTACGAAGACGGCATGGGCGCCATCGTCGCGCTGCTGGTCGCGGCGGGTGACCTCTACCAATGAAGCGCCTGCTCCTGATCGCCCTGCTGGTGGCCCTGGCCGCCGTGCTTGCTTGGCTCTTGGTGCGTTGCGGGCCCGAAAAATCGCCGCCGCCTGTCGCCGGCGGCGATTGCTACGAACGCGCCGAGGAGAAGGTCGCCACCTGGAAGGAGGAAGGCCGCGACGCTGAGACCATCCAGAAGCTGTTCCAGGCGGAGCTCGCCAGGTGCAGCGGCATAGAAGGCGCCTGCGCTGCATTCTTCGGCGCCGGCAATGCCGACCTCGCTTTTCTCGGGCGTGCCGTGCTCACCGGCTCCTTGTCTCCCGCCGAATACCTGGCGCGCGTGAAGGACCGCACTGGAAAAATGCGCGAGGCGCGCAAGACACCCGCCTTGTGTGACGCCTACGCTCAGGGCGATGCCGATGGCGACCTCGTTCCCGATGACCGCGACAAGTGTCCCGGTTCGAAGAGCCTGGAACGGACAGGTGCGGACGGATGCCCCGATGCATCGCCTCTGCCGGCCGCGCCGCCCAACGAGGCGGTCGAGAATGCCGCCAAGGCGCTGGCGATCCCGGTGAGCAAAGCCTGCGCGGACGCTCAGCTTCCCGAGCGCGTCGGGGTCCTGAAGGCCGGCGTGAGCCCCGATGGCCAGTCGTTCCTGCTGGCTGTGGCCTCCGCCACCAACCAGCCGGCCGGGTGCGAGGTGTTTTACCAGGTCGACATCCGCATGAAGAACAGGTCGTTCTTTCTCGGGCTGGACACGAACAAGGTGTATACGAGGGTGTTTCGAGCCAAAGACGCCGTCACCGGTCCGTTTGCACATCCCACCGGAATGACGTTCGCGCTCAAGAAGGCCGATGCATCGGTGCCCTGGCGCGACCTCGCTTTCCAATCGGTGGAGCCAGGCGAGGTTGCGCAGCGCTTCTTCCGGGTGCGGACCGTGAACGGCAATGGGCTGTCGCAAGGTTGGGGCGCCTATACGCTGCTCTCCCCGACGGCATTTCCGTAGCCACGGCGCCGCGCGGCGATCCTGACCCTGCCGGAGCCGTCAAACGAAGACGAAGCGGCGGACCGCCGCCTCGTCGACGGTGACCCCGAGGCCCGGCTCGTCACTGACCGCGATCCAGCCATCGCGCATGACGATGGGCGCGTCGACGATGTCGTTCTGCATCGGCGACGGCTCGGGCTTCAGCTCGAGAACGAGCACATTGGGTGAGGCTGCCGCCAGATGAAGCGACGCGGCGGTGTTGATGGCGCTCGACCACGAATGGGCATTCCACGACATGCCGGCATCGGCGGCGAGGTCGATCACCTTTTTCGTCCCGGTGACCCCTTCCGCACGTCCCGGGTCGATCATCACGACATCGAGCGCGCCGCTGTTGATCAGTCGGCGAAAGTCGGGGACGGTCCACCCCTTCTCGCCGGTGCAGAGCGCCGTCGCGGTACCGGCGCGAAGCCGTTTCCAGCCCGCGATGTCGCCTTCCGGCAAGGCGTCCTCGAGCCAGTAGAGCCGGAAAGGCTCGAATGCTTTGGCCATGGTGATGGCGTGGCTGGCCGTCCATCCGGACCCGGCGGCAACGTCGACGATGATCTCGGCATCGTCGCCGACCGCTTCACGCACCGTCTTGACGATCGCCAGATCACGCGCGGCATCGCGGCCGAAGGCGATCGACAGGTCGTGCCCCCAGCCGCCTTTCAACACCTGGTAGCCGCGCGCCTTGAGATCGGCAAACTGCCGGCCGATGCCGGCGAGATCGGCGGTGTCGAAGATGATCGACGAGGCCGCCCGAACGCGGTCGCGGCGCTTGCCGCCGAGCAGCCGGTGAAGCGGCAGACCGGCAATACGTCCGGCGAGGTCCCACAGCGCCATGTCGATCGCGCTGATGGCGAACGTCACGATGCCGCCATTGCCAGACCAATAGGTCGAATCGCGGAATTCGGCCCAGATCGCCTCGACGTCGCGTGCGTCGCGGTCGATCAGCCGCTCCCGGAAGCCGCGATCGACGATGACCTTCATGGCCAGTGCGGCGTCCTCGCTGCCGGTGATGGCCTCGCCCCAGCCGACCGCCCCGCCGGCGGTTTCCAGACGAACCAGCGTCACGTGGCGGGTCTTGCCGTTGTTGTTGGGTTCTGCGTAGCGCAGGGGAAAGGCTTCGACCCTGCTGATGGTCTCGTCCGTCATGACGCCTCTCTCCCTCCGATCTGCACGGTGCGGCCCTCCTTGGCTGCCCGGTACATGGCATCGATGAATTCGACAGTGAGCACCCCGAGCGAGGCGGGCGAGCCGTTGGTGCCGCGGCCCAGAACGATGTCGACCAGATTGTCGGCCGGCGCCCAATCCGGATAGCGCTCCTCGGCCGGGGGCCCGGGAAACGGGCTGATCTCCCCGCCTGCACCATAGAGCGCTGCCTCGCCCTCGTTGACGTCGAAGACGATGTGGCCCTTATCGCCGAAGATGCGGTATTCGAGCATCTCTTCCTGGCCGGGCAGAACCGAACCCGTCGAGCCGAGCGAGCCAATCGCGCCGCCGGCGAAGCGGATGACCGCGGCGTCGGCCAGATCGACCGCCAGTTCGAAGGTTTCCGTCAGCGCGGCGACGCCGGTCGGCTTAAGGCCGGTCAACAGAAAGAGCAGCGCCGCGCTGTGGGTCACCTGGGTCTGGCCCTGGCCGCCGCCGGCGATGACCGGATCGGCATAGGTGCGATGGTCGGGCGGGTTGACAGCGTAGTCGAGGATGTCGCGATAAGGCTCCGGATTGCCTCGATAAAGCTCACGCACGATCGACGCAAATTGGCACGACACATATTCGATGGTGCCGATCCGCCCGTCGGCGACGGCATTGCGGACCGCCAGGACCTGCCGGTTGTAATGCCAGGGATAGCCGATGATCAGCTCGACCTCGCGGCGCTCGGCCAAGGCCGCCAGTCCGCGGGCATCTGCGGGATTGATCGTCATCGGCTTCTCGAGAAGGAGATGAAGGCGCCTGTCGAGGACGCTGCGCGCCAGTTCGGCGTGCGTCGCGTGCGGCACAGCCACGATCGCCGCGTCGAGCTCGACGCCTGCAAACAGGGCCTCGGCGCTGGTGAAGACCCGGTTCGGCGGCACACCGAAACGCTCGGCGGCGCGTTCGCGGTTCTGCCGGTTCGGGTCGGCGATCCCGGCAATGGTCGCATCGGGATTGGCCTTGAGCGCCGGCATGTGGGCGCGGGTGGCCCACCAGCCGCAACCGATCACCCCGATCTTGGCGCTCATGCTTCGGCTCCCCGATGGCGCGAAAGTTCGTCGTAGAGCACGGCGACAAGCAGGACACAGCCCTTGACGACCTGGTGCCAGAACGCCGGCACGCCGATCAGGATCAGGCCGTTGCCGATCATGCCGAGCAGGATAAGGCCGATGAAGGTGCCGGCAAGCCGGCCGCGGCCGCCGTTCAGGCTGGTGCCGCCGAGGATCACGGCGGTGATCACGTCGAGCTCGATGCCGAGGCCGGCGCTCGGCTGGGCGTTCCCGGTGCGGGCGACGAACACCAGTCCGGCCACCGCCGACAGCACGCCGCAGGTGGCGTAATGGGCGATACGCCAGCGCGCCACCGGAACGCCGGCGCGCTGCGCGGCCATAGCGCTCGACCCGATGGCATAGGCATAGCGGCCGAACAGGGTGCGCGGCATCGCCCAGGCGAACACGATGAAGATCACGATGAGCAGCCAGACGATATAGGGGATGCCGAGGAGGCTGCCGACGCCGAAGCCGAGGAACCGCGGAGCCGAGATCACCAGCTCGCGGCCGCCGGAGATGACGTAGCTCAGCCCGCGCACGATCGACAGCGTCGCCAGCGTCGCGATCAGCGGATTGATCCGCGCCTTGCTGATGATGACGCCGTTGAGGACGCCGACCGCGAGCCCGATGAGGAGAGCCGCGAGGAAGGCGAGCGCCAGCGGCACGCCCTGGTTCACCATATAGCCGGCGGTCATCCCGGCAGCTGCCATCGTCGAGCCGACCGACAGGTCGAAGCCGCCGGCGATGATGACGATCGTCTCGCCAACTGCGAGGATGCCGACCACCGCCGCGCCCTTGCCGATGTTGAGCAGATTGGTCGTGGTCAGGAAGTAGGGCGACACGAAGGTCAGCAGGATGGCGAGCAGCATCAGGATGGCGAGCAATCCGAGCGGCGCGTCGGATCGACTGCCGCTGCGGGCGGGCAGCCCCTCGACCTTGCTGCGGCCGAATGCCGTCAACCGGGCGATCGCGCCGCTCATGCCGGGGCCCCGAGCGCATCGCCGGTCATCAGCGCGTGCATGGCCGCCATGGTCCGTTCGGGGGACTGGGCGTGCGGCGCCAACGCGCCGGCAATCTGGCCCTGGCGCACGACCACGATCCGGTCGCAGACATGCAGAATGTCGGTGAAGCGATGCGAGATCATCAGAATGGACACGCCGCGCGCCTTCAACTGCTCGATCAGGCCCATCAGCACCCTGATCTTCTCGGCCGATAGAGCGGCGGTCGGCTCGTCCAAAAGCAGCAGGCGGGGCCGGAATTGCAAAGCCCGCGCCACCGCGACGAGCTGGCGCTGGCCGCCCGACAGAGAGCCGACGATGCGGTCGGGCGCGATATCGACGCCGAGCTCCTGCATCACCCGCCGCGCCTCCTCCTGCATCGCCCGCCGATCGAGCAGGCGAATGGGCCCGAACCGGCGGCGGCGTTCGCGGCCGAGGAAGACATTGGCGGCAATGTCGAGGTCTCCGCATAGAGCGAGGTCCTGGTAGATCATCTCGATGCCGACGGCGCGGGCGTCGAAGGGACTGCCGAAGGCCACCTCCAGCCCGTCGAAGCGGATGGTTCCCGTCGTCGGCGGAAAGAGGCCCGAGAGGATCTTCACCAGCGTCGACTTGCCGGCCCCGTTGTCGCCGATGAGGCCGACCGCCTCGGCCTTGCCGATCGTGAGATCGACATGGCTGAGCGCGGTCACGGGGCCGAAAGTCTTCGACACCCCGTGCAGTTCCAGAAGCGCTTCCGACATCGGTCCGGCGGCCGTCGATCAGGGATAGACCGATCCGACCGTCGCTTTGTCGAGGAATTTGTGCTCGATATGCACCTCGTCCGGCACTGCCACTCCATCGAGAACGTCGAGGCCGATCGACATCACGTAGTCGGGATACTTTTCCGGAAAATAGGCGACGCAGCCCAGGAACTTGGTCGTCTGCGGGTCGCCCTCCTTGGTCGATGCGACGCCGATCTCGTCGCAGCCGAGGCCGACGGCAGCGCCATCGCGGCCGTTCTGCGCCAGCGCCTTGGAGATGCCTGCGGAGCGCGCATCGTCGATCGATGTGCCGAGGACGAAACCAGCGCTCGGATTGGCGGTCAGCCAGTCGGTGGTCTTGGTGAGCGCTTGCTCCGTCGTGCCGGCGTCGAAGATCTCCGATTTGATGCGGTCGGCCGGCAGGGCTCCGCAGATCTCCTGTACGCCGTCGACGAAGCCGGCGATCCGCTGGTTGGCGGCGTCACCTTCGCCGGGATTGACGCCGTTGAGGAGGGTGATGTCGCCACATTTGCCGAGCCCTTTGGCATATTCGCCGGCGGCCTTGCCGCCGATCTCGCCCGAAATGTAGTTGTCGGCGCCGAAGAAGATGGCATTCGGGTGCCATACGTCGATGTTGACGACCGGGATCTTGGCCTCGTTGTAGATCTTCATGATCGCTTCGGCAGCGCCGGACTGCCAGTTGGAGACGATCGCGAAGTCCGGCTTCTGCTGCGACAGCTGTTCGGCGCAGGTGACCGCCTTTTCGGCTTTGAACTCTTGGTCGCAGTAGATGATCTTGATGCCGAGATCATCGGCGATCTTGTAGATGCCCTTGTGGATCGAGACGGAGAACGGAATCGCCGCCCAGCCTTCGGCGAAGGCGAAGGTGAGGGGCTTGGCAGGCTTCCTCAGATTCGGCTGATAGGGCTTCGAGGCGTCGCCGGCCGCCGCCGCATAGGCGCCGCTTGCCTTATCGTAGGTCCATAGGCTCCGCTCGGTGGGCAACAAGGCGCCCTTGATGCCGCTCGCAGGCCGCGGGGTGAAGGTCTCGGCGAGACCCGGGGACGCAAGCGAAACCGCTGCGGCAAGGACGGCTGCCGCTGCAGCATTTCCACGGATGTTCATTGGACAGCCTCCCTCGAAATTGCTCACGAAACGGTTCGTAGCCCTGAAAAAACGTTTCGCAAGCGATAAAGGTACGGTATGTGGAGGTTGCGGCGCTGTCAACAGAGTGCTTGCGGGGTCGCCGGCAGGCGCGACAAGGAAGGTGGAGCAAGTCAAGAGCGTGCGCGGCAAATCTCTCAGCGGTCCCAGCCCGAGACGCATCGGCATTCGCGATGTGGCGCAACGCGCCGGAGTCGCGATCTCGACGGTCTCAAAGGTGTTTTCCGGGCGCGGCGAAGTCATGCCGGCGATGCGCGAGCGTGTGCTGAGTGCCGCGTCGGAGCTTGGCTATCAGCCCAACTACGTCGCCCAAAGCTTGCGGCGCGGGGCGACCAAGCTGATCGGCTTCGTCACCTCGGAGCTGTCCAACCCGTTTTCCGCCGAGATCGTTGCCGGTGCCGAGGACGTGCTGAGACCGGCCGGCTACGCCCTTCTGGTGATGAGCTCCAGCCACGACCCGGCGACCGATGCCGCCAATGTCCGCTCGCTCAACAGCCGCCGCGTCGACTGCATCCTGGTTTCGCCGTCGAGCGAGGACGACGACGGGCTGCTTACCGCTCTGGCCGAGTTCGACGGCCCGATCGTCGCGGTGGAAAGCGAGCTGCAGACCAAGCTGCCTGTCGACGCGGTCTCGGCAGACCATCGCGGCGGCATGGCCGACGCCATCCGCCATCTCGACGCGCTCGGCCACCGACGGATTGCCGTGCTCGCCGGCGCCCTGTCGCGGCGCTCCGGGCGCGAACGCCTGGCCGGGCTGGTCGAGGCCATGCACCGGCACGGCCTGGAGAACGACGCCCTTCCGCTCTTCACCGAGCACCGGGCCGATGCCGCCGAGGCGGAGATCGCACGTCTGCTCGACGGACCCGCACCGCCGACTGCAATCGTCGCCTGCGGCGTGTCGCTTCTGGTCGGGGCGCTGCGCGCGATCGACAAGTCCGGCTTGGTGGTCGGCCGCGACATGGCCCTGGTGGGCTGGGACGACATTCTTCTTGCCGAGCTCTATCATCCGCCGATCGCCGTGGTCGACCGCAACCTTCATGCGATCGGCGCCGCCGCGGCGAGGTTGGCGATGCGCCGGCTCGGTCACGGCCTCCCCGAGATGGATCCGACCGCCTGCATAGAAATACTGCCGACACGGTTCATCCCGCGCGCCTCCTGCATGCGGGCCCCCTTCGAACGCGGTGCGATGACGGTCCGGAGCTGAACAGGAGACATAAAAATGGCCGAGCTTTTCGCTGTCACGCCGGGCCGCCGGGCGCTGGTGACGGGCGGCGCCAGCGGCATCGGTCTCGGCACGGCGCGGCGGCTGCGTGAGCTCGGGGCGGCCGTCGCCGTCGCCGATCTGACCCAGGCCATCGCCGGCATGTCGGCCCAAGACAGGGCGGATTTGGTCGCCATTCCGATGGACGTGACCAGCGAGAGCGCAGTCGCCGAGGGGGTCGCGCATGCGGTTGAAGCGCTGGGCACCCTGGATACGCTGGTCAACTGTGCCGGCGTGTTCCAGTTTCGTGCGCTCGAGGACATCTCGACGACGGAGTGGGACACAATCCTGAGCGTCAATCTGCGCGGCACCTTCCTGGTGATGCGGCAAGCCATGCCGCATCTCAAGGCATCCGGACAGGGGCGGATCGTCAACGTCGCCTCGGACGCCGGCAAGCGCGGCTTTCCGCTCCTCGGCGCCTATTGCGCATCGAAATTCGCGGTCGTCGGGCTGACCCAGGCGGTGGCCACTGAGGTGGCCGCAAGCGGCGTCCGGGTCAACGCGGTTTGCCCCGCAACCATCGCCGAGACGTCGATGGGCCGGACCGTGATCGCCCAGAAGATCGAGCTCGGCTATGGCGTCGATGCGGCGGAGGTCGTCGCCCGCGGCGCCGCGTCGTTTCCGCTGCAGCGGGTCGGGACCGTCGCCGACGCCGTCGATGCCATCCTCTTTCTGATCTCCGAAGGATCGAGCTGGATTACTGGGGAGTCGATCAATGTCGACGGCGGTTCATTGGCCGGCTGACAGGCGCAGCGATTTTCCGATTGCTTCCGTACGAGGGGACGATCTGCGGTGTCTCTACAGCCGTCCGCGCGTCATTCTGTTCCAGCGGATATAGCCAAGTCGTGCTTGTTCGCGGAACAAGGTCAGCAGGCCGGCGGCAGCGATCACTGCAAGCCCGATGATCGACACTGCGTCCGGATGTTCGTTGTAGAAGATCGCGCCGATCAGCACCGCCCAGATCATCTGCGAGTAGTGGGCGGGTGCGATGTGGCTGGCGGGGCTGACCCGCGTTGCCTGGAATTGAAGGCAATTCGCTGCGGCTGTGCATGCACCGGTCAACACGAGCACGCCGAGCAGCGGCCAGGACGGCAGGGCAAACGCCGTAGCTGCAGCGGCGACGCCGTTGAACAACAGGCCATAGGCAACCAGCGTTCCGAGCACGGCGGTTTGACGTTCGGCCGCAAGCGAGCGCATCAAAATGATCGAGAGCGCGCCGCAGAGGGCCGAACCGATGGCCGACAGGTGCCCAAGTTCGAGCGCGCGCGCCCCCGGCTGAACCACCATCAGCACACCGGCAAAGCCCGCGAAGACGGCCAGCCAGCGCCATTTGCCGACACGCTCATGAAGAATGACGATCGACAACAGCGTTACGAACATCGGCGCCAGGAAAAGCAATGCGTACACCTCGGCCAGCGGGATCGAGGTAAACGCGTAGATGCTCAGTGTGCCGGCGGCCATGCCGAGCGCGGCGCGGGCATTGACCCTGAGCGGATGAGCCATCCTCCAAAAATTTCTCCAATCCTCGCCGCCCGGCTTCACCAGGAGCAGGAAGAGCCCGGAAAACAGGATGTTGAAGAAGCCGATCTCGAAGACGGTCAGCGTGCCGCCAAGACCTTTGATGAGGCCATCGCCCCATGCATAGATCGCATAGGCCAGAAGCGCCAAAGGAACGCCGTTTCTCACTGCGGGAGGACTCAAGAAAAGGAGGGCCCGGAAGCGATAAGCCGAAACCCCGGCGTTCTTCAAGCCCGACTTGGCGCTGGCCAGCTGTCAGATCATCGCGGCGGACGCGGCTCACCCGGTCGCGCTGCTGCGCAGCGTCGATCGGGATCCGCAGAACCTGGCGGACCAATGTGCTGGTCGATTCCAGGCCAATCCGTCACTGTCGGCGGCCTGCCATGGGGGAGTCGTCGGGTCGCCTGACTCGATTCTCCCGCCAACAAAGGATAAACCGATGCGAAAACATTCGATCCTTGCCCTTGCCGTCTTGGCTGCGCTGGTCGCAGCGCAGCCGGTGCTCGCCGACGATGATGACGACGATGCTGGCGCAGCACCGGCGGCCAAGGCGGGCGCGGCCGAGAAGCCGACGCGCGGCACCAAGCTGCTGCCGGAGCTGATCCTCGGCTCCAAGGACAGCAATTTCGACGTCAGCCAGAAGGACTTCAAGCTGATCGCCGGACAGGCCTATCGCTGGAAGATCACCTCTGCGGCCGGCTTCGAATACAAGTTCAAGACCGACCTCTTCCGTGACACCTGGGTCAATCAGATCGTCATCGACGATCTCGAGGTGCACATGAACGGCGCCCCGGCTTGGCTGGAGTTCGACAAGCCCGGCACCATCAGCATCAACTTCAACACCATCCGCCCCGGCCTCTACACCTGGTCGGTGCCCGACCTCGAAGGCCGCGGCATGAAGGGGACGATCACCGTCAAGTAAAGCGTAACACCATCGCCGAAGCGGCCGGGGCCACAGTGCGGCACCGTCGACGGGGACGAGCAAGGAGAGGACGACACCAATGCTCACTTGGAGACGAATGGGCGTGCACGCGGCAGGGGCGGCGCTCGCCTGGTACTAGCCGGCGGGCGCGCTGCCGGCCCATGCATCGGCCTCAGCGCTTCCGACGGCAATGCCCTCTATCGGCCCGAGCTTCGACACCAAGATCTTCGAGCACGCCTACTTCAAGGCGGCCTATGCCTGCGAGGTTGCCGGCCGGACGACGACGACAATCTCGACCTCGTCGGCCACGACCGCCAGCAGCTGCAGGTCAAGCTCGGCATCGAATTCTGAGCGGACGCGAAAGGCACGCCACCTGCCGTCTAGGGCTCGATGTTGTGGTTGACCCGGAACAGGTTCAGCGGATCGTATGTGCGCTTCACCGCCACGAGCCGCTCGTAGTTCGGGCCGTATGCGGCGCGCACCCGTGCCGCGCCCTCATCATCCATCATGAAGTTGACATAAGCGCCGCCATGACCGTTGTGGCCGTGCAGCGCCGTCCAGTAGTCGTCGGCCCAGCGCTCAAGCTCCGGCGCCTTCGCCGGGTCAGGATCGATGCCGGCGATCACCATCGACCAGCGAGCCCGCCGCGCGCCCCAGGCGGTGGCCTCCGGAGCCACGTCCTGAACCGCGCCGTCGATGGGGTAGAGGTGCATCAGCGAGAGCTCACTGGGTGTCTTGGAGCCGTGCTCGGCGTGAAGCGCGATGGCCGCGTCGGACAGCTCGTCGACGTAGTCGCCTTTCCAGCGCCACTGAAGGCCCTTGGGCAGCAGCGGATCGAAAAGCGCCTGCAGGCTGGCGAACGGCATCTGCATCATCCCGTCCATCAGCGGTGCGGGAAGCTTACTGCGCGCCGGCAGCATCGCCCGGATGCCATCCTCCTCGGCGCCGTTGTAGCAGCTGATCAACGCGCAGATACGCCTGCCCCAGATCTCACGTGGGAATGGATCGCAGGACGGCACCGTCTTGATGCCGAAAAACATGCCGAGCTGGCGCGGCGCGCCCGGCAGGAAGTCGCGGTACCACTGCAAGATTTGGGACGTGTGAGCGACGTCGTAGAAGATCGGTCCGGCATAGACATCGCTTACCGGATGCGCCTGGAACGTGAAGCCGGTGACGACCCCGAAGTTGCCCCCGCCGCCGCGCAGAGCCCAAAACAGGTCTGCATGTTCGTCATGGCTCGCAGTCACGACACTGCCGTCGGCAAGAACGACCTCGGCCGCGATCAGATTGTCGATCGTGAGGCCGTACTGGCGGGTCAGGTGGCCGGTGCCGCCGCCCAATGTCAGCCCGGCAATCCCGGTGCTGCTCACCAGCCCGGCCGGCACGGCAAGACCGAGGGCGCCGGCAGCGCGGTCGACCTCGCCCTGAGTGCAGCCCGCCTCGACCCGCACCGTTCGCGCCGCGCTGTCGATGGCGATCGCCTTCATCGGTGACAGGTCGATGACCATGCCGCCGTCGCAGCTGCCGAAGCCCGGACCGCTGTGGCCGCCGCCGCGGATGGCGAGGAGAAGGTTCTTGACCCGCGCATACCCTACGGCTGCGACCACATCCTCGACGGTTGCGCAGGGGACGATCCAGCGAGGGCGCTTGTCGATCATAGCGTTGTAAAGCGCGCGCGCCTCGTCATAGGACTTCGTGATGCTCGTCAATGAGTTGGGAACGAAGACGCCTGGGAAAGTCCAGCGGTGTAATCGACTTGTCCATTTTTTTGATCTCTCGGTTTTCGGGCAGGAAAGGCATTGGAGTATCGGCCGACCGTCGAAAGCAGTCGGCGGAGCGCTTCATTCAATCCGGCTGTCGGCGACGGATTGACCAGCTTGTGTTACGCCCTTGCGGTTTCACGAATTTTTCTGACAACCGCCGCCAATGTTTCAATTGTTTCGAAGGTGAGGGCGGCTCAATTCGGCTTTCCGCACTTTTCTGTCTGCCTTTCTCAATTCTGCATGGAATAGATCGCTGCCTCGATACGTTCGTCTTCAAGGCCCCATGGGAGGAGAATTCGATGCGCTCAAAAACGGGACTTTTCCTTGGATGCGTGCTCGTTGCGGCACAATTGGCAATTGCACCCGCTCTGTCGGCGAGCGGCGGCGGTTCCTCGAGCGGAGGATCTTCCGGCGGAGGCGGCATGGGTGGCGGCGGCAGCGGCTCCACGGGAGGCTCTGCCGGGAGTGCCGGCGGCAGCAGTTCCAGCAGCCAGAAACAGATCCCGAACTGCAAGCGGGCCATGGTCTGGAACAAGATCAAGAGGAAATGCGTCGCACAGCAGCAAGGCGAACTCGACGACAACAGCATTTTCGAGACGGGCCGCGATCTGGCGCTTGCGGGACGCTATGACGAGGCCATCACGATTCTCACTCTGGCCGCCGACAAGACGGATGCGCGCATTCTCAACATGCTCGGCTATTCGCACCGCCGAGAAGGCCGCGTGAATGTGGGCATCGGCTATTACCACGAGGCCATTCTCAACGATCCGAGCTACACGCCGGTGCGCGAATACCTTGGCGAGGCGCTGCTTCAGATCGGTGATCTCGCGGCGGCCAAGGCGCAGCTCGCCGAGATCGAGAAACGCTGCGGCACGACCTGCAGCGACTACACCGACCTCCTCGCGCAGATCCGGGCCTACCAAGGCGGCATCTGACCGCCTCGAAGGCGCGCAGCCGCTTGCGGGCTGGCCGCTATCGGTTCACCCTGGTGAAGGACCGCTGGAGGGAATTAGGCACGGTGCTTCTGCGGCCGGCGAGGTCTTGCTCGATGGACTGCGCAGATTGTGGCTTCAAGATCGAAAGCGGCTTCGCTTTCTGCCCGAAGTGCGGCGCGCGCCAGCCTGCAGGCTGCTCCAGCTGCGGCTTTCTCTGCGCGCCGGACTTCGCCTTCTGCCCGAGATGCGGTGCAAGCACCAAGGCAAAAGCCACCGCCGCAACGCCGCCGAGCCGGCTTGATGCGGGGGCTTCGAACACGCCGCCGTCGACGGCTGCCACAGACCCGGACCGCAGGACTGTGACGGTATTGTTCGCCGATCTCAGCGGGTTCACCGCGCTCAGCGAGCGGCTTGACCCTGAGATCATGCAGGCACTGCAGAACGAGCTTTTCGGGGAGTTGACCGCGGCCGTCCACAGCTTCGGCGGTTTCGTCGACAAGTTCATCGGCGATGCGCTGCTGGCTCTGTTCGGCGCGCCGGTCGCTCATGAGGACGATCCGGAACGCGCGCTGCGTGCCGCACTCGAAATGATCGGACGCACGATGCGTCTTGGCGAAAAGTCCAGCGGTGGCGGTCCTCCATTGGTGCTTCACATCGGCATCAATACGGGCACCGTCGTTACCGGTGGATTGGGGGTCGGCACCGCGAAATCCTATTCGGTGACCGGCGACACGGTGAACACAGCGCAGCGGCTGCAATCGCTGGCCGCTCCGGGCGAGATCCTGGTCGGTCCGCTGACGTATAAGCTCACGCGGCACGCCTTTTCTTACGAGTCGCTGGGTGATGTCGCGCTGCGGGGCAAGGCCGGCAGCGTCTTGGTTCATCGGCTGGGCGAGCCGCTTGCCGCGCCGCGCCCGGCGCGAGGGCTGGAAGCGCTCGGCCTCAGCACGCCCCTGATCGGCCGCGACACGGAACTGCAAAGCATGCTCGCGAGCCTGGAGCTGGCGTGCAGCGGCTCTGCACAGCTTGTCCGTCTCGTCGGCGAGGCCGGAATCGGCAAGTCGCGGCTGGTGAACGAATTCGTCGCGCGGATCGGCTGCGAGGAGCGCTTTCAAAATGTCGCGGTGCGGCAGGCCGTCTGTTCGCCTTTGGGGGAGCAGTCCTATGGCGCGATCGGAGCCGTCGTGCGCAGCGCTGCTGGAATAATGCTGAACGACCCTCCGCTCGAAATGCGGGAAAAACTTGCCGCTCTGCTGGCCGAGCTTCGGCTTCAAAGCGAGGAGGCAGCAGAGCTCATTCCGCTGCTCTATCACGTGCTCGGCTTGGGCGACCCCGACGCCAGCTTGCGGCATGTCGAGCCCGAGCAGCTTCGGCGGCAAATCCTTCACGCCGTCCGCACCATCATAGAGCGGCGTTTGAGCTTGTCTCCACTGCTGATTGTCGTCGAAGACCTGCATTGGGCCGATGCCGTATCGCTCGAAGCGCTTCGCTTCGTCATGGACCGGCTGGACCGCATGCGGCTGATGCTGCTCATCACCCATCGCCCGGCGATGGAAAACGACCAACTGGATTCATCCCGGATAAGCCGCACCGCGCTCAGACTGTCCCCGCTCGGCATTGAAAACGGCCGCAGGCTGCTGGAAGCCTTGTTCGGCGAAGGCTGGGCGAAGTCCGCGCAGGGCCTGCGCGATCAGATCCTCGACCGCGCCGGCGGCAACCCGCTGTTCATCGAGGAGGTCGTGCGCGGCCTGATCGAACTCGGCGTGGTGACGCAGGACGGACAGCACTGGCGGGTCGCGGCGGGGCAGGCCGCACCCGGTATTCCGGCCACCATTCAGGCGATGTTGCTCACCCGGGTCGACCGGCTGCCGCAAGACATCCGCCGTCTCGCCCAGGAGGCCGCGGTTATCGGGCCGCGCTTTGACGAGGCCCTGCTCAAGCTGGTGACTGCCGATCCCATCAGACTGGAAGCGGGTCTCGAACTGCTGTGCGATGCAGAAATCATCGAGGAAGTTGCCGGAGCCGGCTTGGTCTCTTCGCGGGGCTACAGATTTACGCAAACGCTGTTGCAGGACGTGATTTATCAGAATTTGCTCCACCAGCGGCGCAGCGACCTGCACGGGAAGATCGCTGTCGCCGTCGAAGGCCTGGTCGGCGAAAATCCTGAACGGCTTGAGGATCTGACCGTGCTTGGCCATCATTTCGGTCTCAGCGCGTGGCGCGAAAAGGGAGCGCGCTACCTTCGGGAGGCCGGCGACCGGGCACGACTGATTTACGCCAATGATGACGCGCTTCGCTTCTACGAGCAGGCGCTGGCGGCTTTGGCCGACATCGATCGAGCGCCGCTCAGGCTGGAACTGGGCGAGCGGATCGCCGATCTCTATGGCCCGACCGGTCGCCGCGAGATCGCTCATGAGAACTACGACAAGGTTCTCAAGGGGTATCGCGAAGCGGGCGACCGCGTCGCTTCGGCCCGGATCCTCCGCAAGATCGGCCGGCTGTTCTGGGACGCCGGCAGGCGCGACAATGCGGAATCGCGCTACGCTGAGGCCGCTTCGCTGCTCAACGGGGCGGATGCGCCGATAGAGCAGGCACATCTCTGGCAGGAGCGGGGCCGTCTAGCCTTCCGCACCGGCGATCACGCCCGCGCTGCGGAATGGGCCGAGAAGGCACTTGACTGCACGCGTGCGCTGACGGGGGAGCATGCACCTGAGGTGGTGCGGGACACAGCGCTGGCGATCGCCGAAGCTTTGAATACCAGGGGCGTGGCGCTGGCACGGCTCGGGCGAGGCCGCGAGGCTGTCCAGGAGGTAGAGCGAAGCATCGAGGTGGCGGAAGCCGCCGGCCTGGCCGGCGCGGCTTGCCGCGGCTACACCAATCTCGGCGTGCTCTATACGACCATCAACCCGGCGCAGGCGATGGACGTTTGCCGGCGCGGCCTTGCCGTGTCGCGGCGTATCGGCGACCTGGGTTTCCAGGCTCGCCTCCTGACCAATCTGGCGGTCGCCTGCTGCACATTTACCGACCGCTGCCCGTCCGAGGGCGTGCCGGCGGCCGAAAAAGCGATAGAAATCGACCGTGCGCTCGGCCAGCGCGAGCATCTGCCGGTGCCGCTGATCGTGCTCGGACAGATCCATCAGTGCCACAGCCAGCCGGCTTTGGCGCTTGGTTTCTATGACGAGGCGCTCGAAGTGGCGCGCGAAACGAGCGAACCGCAATTGCTGTTTTCGTGCTATGATGGCCTGGCTACGGTCAATCTCGATCTCGATAATCTGGGCGAGGCTGAGCGTTACTTTTCCTTGGCGCAGGATGTTTGCGCCCGGCACGGGCTCAACCCTGAGGCGCTCGTGGTGCTGCCGTTTCTCGACTGAGGCGAGGAGGTTGGGCATGACCGAGGCCACCGAACTGCATCCCCTGCAGCCGGGCGATAGGGCCCCGAACGTCGTACTGGATGCGATAACCCGCGACGGGAAGATCGCCATCGACGACTTTCGGGGGCAAAGACCCGTGCTGGTCGGCTTGTTCAGAGGCCTGCATTGCGCCTTTTGCCGGCGGCATATCGCCGCCCAAGCGCTGCTCGATCCGACGTTGCGCGAAATGGGCGTGGAAAGCCTGACGGTGGTCAACACGCCGATCGATCGCGCCCGTCTCTATTTCCGCTATCATCCGATGCCCAATCTGCTCGCTGCAGCCGACCCTCAACGCACGTCGCACCGGGCCTTCGGGCTTCCCAATCTCGAATTCACGGAAACCGAGACGGTATGGCCTTACAAGGTTTCGACAGAGATGGTGCTGAACATGCGCGTGGATGTTCCAGGCGAGCTTCCGTCCCCGGTCGATCCGCTCGAGGCGGGCGAGATCCTGAACAAGAAAGACGGTTACGAGATAACCGAATCGGACCAGCAGATGCTTGCTGCGGGGCACGGCCAACTCGTCGGTCAATTCCTGCTGGACCGGCAAGGCATCGTCCGCTGGAGTTTCACCGAAGTTCCGGAAGGCGGAAAGTATATGTTCGGCGCGCCGAACCGTGAGGAACTGATATCGGCGGCGTCCCAAGTCTCGCAATAGCGCGCAAAACCTGAACCGGTAGAACCGTTCCAATCGCGCGATGATCGACGCCCGTCCTTTCAACGCCTGCCGATAAAGCGGTGAGCGATGAGTGTTGCGGTTTTGCCGACCTTCCGGTGGAGGCAAAGTCCGTTACCTGGCCGCCCCGCAGATGCAGATCTCGTCAAAATGTCGCACCAAGTCAGCGGCTTGGCGGCAACCGGCCGTTTGACAAGCCCGGCGGGCGATGGGATCATACCCCTGCTGCAAGACTTGGGTATTGGCCAGCGCCATCCCCCAGGCCGGGCTGTAATCCGTTACCGCAATAAGGCAACGGGAGGAGTCCGCCGACATGGCAGGTCAAAGACCGGCCGCCGTCGAAAGCATACCACGGTTCCCCGCGCCTGAACGCGCCCTGGACCCCAGCGATTTGCGCGCCTCGAATCCGGCTGCGCCAAGGCCGCCGTCGCTTCGGCAAGGGATCTCCAAAGCTGCTGGTGGTCGGCCTTCGCGCCCCCGCAAGCTGATACGGGGCGCGTCCGCGGGGCCGGCCACCGACAATTCATCCCGGCGTTCCCGGCCGACCTTGGCCGGAGCGGAGAGCATTGCCGCACGGTCCGGCGCCATGTGCGGCGCGCGGGCTCGCGGCCGCTGGAGATCGTAGAGCCGCGCCTTTCGCGAGCGATCCTTTCCTTCAGAGCGACGGCGTCGCATGGGGCGCCGCCCGGTCGAGAAGCAGGCAGCAATGGCAGTCGCGATCATCCTGGTGCTGTTGATCGTCGGTTCGGTGACGTTCCACTTCCTCAGCCCGTGGTGGTGGACGCCGATCGCCTCGAACTGGCGTTACATCGACAACACCATCATCATCACCTTCTGGATCACCGGCGTGGTGTTCGCCGCCGTGGTTCTGTTCATGGCCTATTGCGTCTTTCGGTTCCGCCACCGCCAGGGCAACCAGGCCGCCTACGAACCGGAGAACAAGCGGCTCGAATGGTGGCTGACCGTGGTCACCGGCGTGGGGGTTGCGGCGATGCTCGCGCCGGGCCTCGTCGTGTGGCACCAGTTCGTCACCGTCCCCAAGGACGCCACCGAGGTGGAGATCGTCGGCCAGCAATGGCAGTGGAGCTTCCGGCTTCCCGGAAAGGACGGCAAGCTCGGGCTGTCCGACACCCGTGACGTGTCGTCGGACAACCCGCTCGGCCTCAATCCGACCGACCCCAACGGGCAGGACGACATCATCGTCGAAGCTGCGGACCTGCACCTGCCGATCGCCAAGCCCGTCAGGGTCCTGCTGCGCTCCATCGATGTGCTGCATGATTTCTACGTGCCGGAATTCCGGGCCAAGATGGACATGATCCCCGGCTCGGTGACCTATTTCTGGTTCACCCCGACCCGCACGGGCACCTTCGAGGTGCTGTGCGCCGAGCTCTGCGGGCAGGGACATTCGGAGATGCGCGGAAGCGTCGTGGTCGACGGCGACGCGGACTACCTCGCCTGGCTCGACGCCCAGCAGACCTTCGCCCAACTCACCGCGGCGGAGAAAACCGGGTCGGCAGCGCCGGCCACCCTCGACCGAACGAGCGCCGCAGCGCCGCTTGCCCGAACGGCGGCTCGCTGAACGCACAAGCGCCAAGGAGACCCGCAATGGTCGATGTCACGCCTGGTTCGATTGAAGCGGTCCCGCCCGCGGAAGTGCCGGACGTCGAGCTCTATCATCCGCATAGCTGGTGGACGACCTACGTATTCTCGCAGGACGCCAAGGTCATCGCCATCCAGTATGGCGGCACTGCGATCGCCATCGGCTTCGTCGCCCTGGTCCTGTCGTGGCTGATGCGCCTGCAGCTCGGCTTCCCCGGCACCTTCGACTTCATCACCACCGAGGCATACTACCAGTTCATCACCATGCACGGGATGATCATGGTGATCTACCTGCTCACCGCGCTGTTCCTCGGCGGCTTCGGCAACTACCTGATCCCGCTGATGGTCGGCGCGCGCGACATGGTCTTTCCCTATGTCAACATGCTGAGCTATTGGATCTATCTGCTCGCGGTGCTGGTCCTTGTCACCAGCTTCTTCGCTCCCGGCGGGCCGACCGGCGCGGGCTGGACGCTCTACCCGCCGCAAGCGATCCTGCAAGGCACGCCCGGCGGTGCCGACTGGGGCATCATCCTGATGCTGTCGTCGCTCATCCTTTTCATCATCGGCTTCACCATGGGCGGTCTCAACTATGTCGTCACGGTGCTGCAGGGGCGCACCCGCGGCATGACCTTGATGCGCATGCCGCTGACGGTATGGGGGATTTTTACCGCCACGGTCATGGCGCTGCTCGCATTCCCGGCGCTGTTCGTCGCCTGCGTCATGCTTCTGTTCGACCGGCTTCTCGGCACCAGCTTCTTCATGCCGGCGGTCGTCGATATGGGCGAGCTGCGCGACAGCAATGGCGGCAGCCCGATCCTGTTCCAGCACCTGTTCTGGTTTTTCGGCCACCCTGAGGTCTACATCGTGGCGCTGCCGGCCTTCGGCATCGTCTCCGACCTGATCGCCACGCACGCGCGCAAGAATATCTTCGGCTACCGGATGATGGTGTGGGCGATCGTCGGCATCGGCGCGCTGTCGTTCGTGGTCTGGGCCCATCACATGTATGTCAGCGGCATGCACCCCTATTTCGGCTTCTTCTTCGCCACCACGACGCTGATCATCGCCATCCCGACAGCGATCAAAGTCTACAATTGGGTGCTCACCCTCTGGCGAGCCGACATTCATCTGACCCTGCCGATGCTGTTCGCGCTGGCCTTCATCGTCACCTTCGTCAATGGCGGGCTGACGGGCCTTTTTCTTGGCAATGTCGTGGTCGACGTGCCGCTGTCGGACACCATGTTCGTGGTCGCCCACTTCCACATGGTGATGGGGGTGGCGCCGATCCTCGTCATCTTCGGCGCCATCTATCACTGGTATCCGAAGATCACCGGCCGCATGCTCGATGAACGCCTCGGCCAGTTTCACTTCTGGGTCACGTTCCTCGGTGCCTATCTGATCTTTTTCCCGATGCATTATCTCGGGCTGATGGGGGTGCCGCGCCGCTACAACGAGCTCGGCGATATGGGGCTCATCTCGCAATCGGCCCACCAGCTCAACGCCTTCATTTCGGTGATGGCCTTCATCGTCGGCTTCGCTCAGCTCGTCTTTCTGTTCAACCTGCTGTGGTCGATCCGGCACGGCCGCGAGGCGGGCGGGAATCCCTGGCGCGCAACCACGCTCGAGTGGCAGACCCCGACCACGCCGCCACCGCATGGCAACTGGGGCAAAGACCTGCCGGTCGTCTATCGCTGGGCCTACGACTACAGCGTGCCCGGCGCCAAGCAGGATTTCCTTCCGCAGAACGAACCCGGTCGCTTCGGGCCGACCCGGGAGCGGCGATGAGCATCATCCTCGTCTTCATGGCGCTGATCGCCGGGATCGCCGGCTGGTGGCTGTCGCGCCAGCGGCTCATGGCCAAGCCGTGGTTGGAGGCGAATTGCGACGGGGATTTCATTCCCGCCGAGCAGAGCGCAATGCCGGCCGCCAAGATCGGGCTCGGTGTCTTTCTGGCCGTGGTCGGCGCGTTGTTCTCGCTGCTCATGTCGGCCTACATCATGCGCATGGGGGTGACGGACTGGCGGCCGTTGCCGATGCCGCGGCTATTATGGGCGAACACGGCGGTCCTGTTTTTATCGAGCGTTGCCTTGCACGTGGCGCTGGTGGCCGCCAGGCGCGGCGAGATCGTTACCGTGCGGCTCGGTCTCGCCACCGCGGCGGCCACCGCGTTCGCCTTTCTCGGCGGCCAGCTTGCAGTCTGGAACGCGCTTAAGACGGACGGCTATCTGATTGCCGGAAATCCGGCGAACAGCTTCTTCTATGTGATCACCGGGCTGCACGGCCTGCACATTGCGGGCGGGCTGGTCGGGCTGGCGCGCGTCACGCGGCGCGCTTGGCTGACGGATGATGCCGCAGCCGTCGTTCAAGGCGTCGATCTCTGTGGGCTCTACTGGCACTTCCTGTTTGCCGTTTGGCTCTGCCTTTTCGCCGTCTTTGCCGGCTTTGCCGGGAAATTCCTCGACATTTGCCGCCAACTGATAAGCTGAGGATCTCAGGCATCATGAGCGAAGCCGCCATCTCCATCCCCGCGACGACAGCTCTGCCGGACGGACTGGCCGGCGTCGCAACAGACTGGGCTTCCGACCAGAGGGCGTTCAAGAACGTCTCCTGGGGCAAGGCGATGATGTGGATCTTCTTGCTCTCCGATACCTTCATCTTCGGATGCTTTCTTCTGTCCTACATGACTGCGCGGATGTCGACGCGGGTGCCCTGGCCCAATCCGAGCGAGGTGTTTGCGCTCACGATCGGCGGCACCGAAATCCCGCTCATCCTGATCGCCATCATGACGTTCGTGCTGATCTCGAGCAGCGGCACGATGGCGATGGCGGTCAACTTCGGCTACCGGCGGGACCGCCGCAAGACGGCGACCTTGATGGCGATGACCGCCTTGCTCGGCGCCACCTTCGTCGGCATGCAGGCCTTCGAATGGACCAAGCTCATCACCGAGGGCGTGCGGCCGTGGGCCAATCCGTGGGGTGCGGCGCAGTTCGGCTCGAGCTTCTTCATGATCACCGGCTTTCACGGCACCCACGTCACGATCGGCGTGATTTTCCTGCTGATCATCGCCCGCAAGGTGTTGCGCGGCGATTATGACCGCGGCGCCCGAGGCTTCTTCACCAGCCGGCGCGGCCACTACGAATGCGTCGAGATCATGGGCCTCTACTGGCACTTCGTCGACCTCGTCTGGGTGTTCATCTTCGCTTTCTTTTATCTGTGGTGAGGACGGTCATGGCTGAAGCGACTGCACCGGCAACAGCAATTCCCCACGCCGCCGAGGGCCACGCAAAGGGCCAGCAGCATCCGATCCGGCTTTACTTGGTTGTTTGGGCCTGGCTGTTCGTGCTCAGCGCCTGCTCCTACATGGTCGATTATTTCGGTGTGCAGGGTCTATTGCGCTGGGCGTTGATCCTGACCTTCATGATGCTGAAGGCCGGCCTGATCGTGGCGATATTCATGCACATGGCATGGGAGCGGCTGGCGCTGGCCTACGCCATCATCGTGCCGCCGATCCTCGTGCTCGTGTTCGTGGCGATGATGGTCTTGGAATCGGATTACACGCTGGTGACGCGGCTGACCTTCTTCGGCCCGCAATAAGCGCCGTTCGGCCGGTCGCAGGGCTGCGCCGCGCGGCCTATAGCGGCGCAGTCAAGTCGCCCGCCGGCCGTTGGGCACGACGTCAATTGCCGAGTTCGCGCCGGGCAGGGCCCGTCGAAGCAGCGATGACCTTGCGGTAGAGGTGCCAGGTCGCGTGGCCGAGAATCGGGATGACGACCGCCAGCCCGGCAAACAGCGGGATCGATCCGATCACCAGGAGCGCGGCAACGATCAGCCCCCATACGAGCATCGGGATCGGATTGGTGAGCAGGGCACGAACCGAAGTGTACATGGCGTCATAGGCGCCGATGTCGCGGTCGAGCAGGATCGGGAAAGCGATCACCGTGGTCGCCAGCACCACGATGGCGAAGATCAGGCCGACCAGGTTGCCGACGATGATCAGCGTCCAACCGCGCGAGGTGGTGAGCACGTCGGTCACGAAACTGCCAAGCGAGGCCGGCGGGTTGGGCCCGAAGCACCACATATAGACCGCCTGGGCGGCTAGCAGCCAGACAACGAAGATCGCCAGGAGAAACAGGCCGACGGCGATGATCGAGGGAATGGCCGGCGATTGACGCACCTCGAGCGCGTGCCACCAGGACGTATCGAGCCCTGCCTCGCGGCGCCGGCTGATCTCATAGAGCCCGAGGGCCGCGAACGGGCCGATCAGAGCGAAGCCCGACATCAGTGGGAAGAGCAGCGGCAAGGCGTTGTTGCCGGATGTCCAGGTCGCCAGCACGACTCCGACCAGCGGATAGATCAGGCACAGGAACACATAATGTGACGGCTTTTCCCAAAAATCGCTGAAGCCGAGGTGCAAAGCATCGACCAGGTCGGAAACTCCGATCCTGCGAACTGGCGGGTGAACGAGCGTTTCGGTCGAGCCCGCAATAACATGAAAGCCAGTCATGCCCTTTCTCCCAACTGCGGAGCGGTCACGCCACACTGGCTGCCGGGCGAATCCGGCCGGTCACTGGAACGCGACCTCACCCGACCGATAATACACCCGTCGCAATGATTTGTCTCATCTTGCAGCAATCATGAAGGGGTTGCCGAGACCGTCGGCCCCAACCGGCTGGATTGGGTATCTCGGTCAACGGCGCGGCGGACGCGCCGCCATACGGCGGCCGATCGCGGACCTGACCTCATCGCACAGACCGACGATCCAGCGTTCGCATTCCGCCAGACGTTGCTTCCTCACCGCCTCCGGCAAGAGCGTTACCCTTTCCAGCGCCCGCTGAGCCTCTAAAAGATCATCACACAGATCGACAAATGAATCATTCTGCAATGCCGTCACTCTTATCCGCGTGGCGAGCTCCGGCATCAGCTGACATGCAACGGTTACGCCGTCGCTCATCTTCCAAACCATGCTCCTCCAGAGGCATCTCAGAGTGTCACAGTCGCGTTCCCGGCCTTTGCCACCGGCGGGAGCTGCTATCGCTTGCTTCCCGGGCGGGCCGTTTCCGGTGAGGCCCGGGTCTTGATGTCCTGCTGTCCTCCCGGATCATGCTGGGGAGGAAAGGGTCGTTGGCTTGCTATCCGGGTCCGCAACTTCAACGGCGACCGCCCAGCAACAGCCACAAGAAGGTCGCCAGCATCGCGACGACCATCACTGCGCCAATCAGTTCGGCAAACAGGGTAAGGTCGTTTGTCATCCGCTCTTCACTCTCCAGCCAAGACAACGGCCATGAATCTTCAGCCTACATTGGCTTCGCCGCCGTTCCCTGCTGCCGCTGCAGTCGGGTAAGGGCTATTGCTGATTGGCGAGCGCCTCCACCGCCGTCGCCAGCGTGGCATGGGCATTCTTCCTACAGTAGGCAGCAACTTTCGCTGCATTGGCTTCAGCCTTGTCGCCGTCGACCTTGGGGTTTCCTTGCTTGCCATGAACATAGCCGTTCATCCACATGGCGACCGCAACAGCCTTGGAGGCCGACATCGCACCGACGTCCTTGCAGGTCAGCTTGGACATATCGACCTCCGAAGCCAGCCCATGACTGAGCGACCCGATCAATGCAATCGGCAGCACAACCGGAAGAAAGTGCTTCATCTCAAAATCTCCGAACAGACGCGAAACGTTCGCGCGAACCTCACCCGAACCGCATTTCGCCGGTCGCCATATCCACCGTCGTTCCCTTCTCGCCACGCACCGCAGCCGGCACATCCGGCAGCGCGCAGATAACGGCGCGCTTTCCGGTCGCGCGCGCAAAGTCCTGGGCTGCCTCGACCTTGGGCCCCATCGATCCGGCGGGAAACTCGAACTGATCGAGCGAGTCCGGCGTTGCCGAGCGGATCGCCCTCTGTTCCGGCTTGCCCCAATCGAGATAGACGGCGTCGGCATCGGTGGCGACGACGAAGAAGTCGGCGCCGATCTCCTTGGCCAGGAGGGCCGAGGCCCGGTCCTTGTCGATGACGCATTCGACACCGACCAGATGGCGTTCCTTCCCCGGCTCGTACATGGTGGGAATACCGCCGCCGCCGGCGGCGATCACCACCGTGCCCTTGTCCAGCAGCCACTCGATCGGCCGGAGCTGGAAGATGCGCTTGGGGAGCGGCGAGGGCACGACGCGGCGCCAGTGCTTGCCGTCCGGCTTGACTTGCCAGCCCTTGTCGGCCGCCTCGTTGCGGGCCTCCTCTTCCGTGTAGACCTTGCCGATGAATTTGGTCGGGTCGCGGAAGGCGGGGTCGTGCGGATCGACTTCGACCATTGTCAACAGCGTAGCGATCGGCTTCTCGAACGGCAGGATGTTGCCCAGTTCCTGCTCGATCATGTAGCCGATCATGCCGACCGTCTCGGCCCCGAGCACGTCCAAAGGATAGTCCTCGCCCTCATAGGCCAGCTCCTGCAGCGCAAGCAGCCCCACCTGGGGGCCGTTGCCGTGGGTGATCACCGTCTCGTGCTCCAGGCAGAGCGGCGCCAGCATCTCGGCCGCGAGCCTGGCGTTGCGGCGCTGGTTCTCGGCGGTCATCTCCTCGCCGCGCTTGAGCAGCGCATTGCCCCCGAGGGCGACGACGACGCGTCCCATGGCTCAGTTCCCCAAGGTGGCGACCAGGATCGCCTTGATCGTGTGCATGCGGTTTTCGGCCTGCTCGAAGGCGATGTTCGCTGGGCTCTCGAACACTTCTTCGGTGACCTCCATCTCGGTGATCCCGAATTTTTCCGCCATCTCTTTGCCGATCTTGGTCTCGGTGTTGTGGAAGGCGGGCAGGCAGTGCATGAACTTGACGTTGGGGTTGCCGGTCTTCTGCATCAGCGCCTTGTTGACCTGATAGGGCTTGAGCAGCTTGATGCGGCTCTCCCACACCTCCTTGGCTTCGCCCATCGACACCCACACGTCGGTGTGGACGAAATCGACGCCCTTCACGCCTGCATCGATATCGTCGGTGATCAGGATGCGGGCGCCGGTCTCGGCTGCGTGCCGGCGCGCCATCTCCTGCACCTCCTCGTGGGGCTGGTTCTCCTTCGGCGCCACCATGCGCACGTCGCAGCCCATGATCGCGCCCATGACCAGCAGCGAATTGCCCATGTTGTTGCGGGCGTCGCCGAGGAAGGCATAGCTGATCTGGGTGCGCGGCTTGTCGGCGTGCTCGACCATGGTAAGCATGTCGGCCAGCATCTGGGTCGGATGCCAGTCGTCGGTGAGGCCATTATACACCGGCACGCCGGCGTATTGTGCCAGCTCCTCGACCATGCCCTGGCCGGCGCCGCGGAATTCGATGGCGTCGAACATGCGGCCAAGCACGCGGGCGGTGTCCTTCATCGATTCCTTGTGGCCGATCTGGCTGCCGCTCGGGTCGAGATAGGTGATGTGCGCCCCCTGGTCGTAGGCCGCGACCTCGAAGGCGCAGCGCGTCCGGGTCGAGGTCTTTTCGAAGATCAGGCAGATCTCGCGCCCGGCCAGCGCCGGCTGCTCGGAGCGGGCGTATTTGGCCCGCTTCAGATCCCGCGACAGATCGAGCAAATAGAGCATCTCGCGCTGGGTGAAGTCGGTGATCTTGAGATAGCTGCGGCCCTTGAGATTGAAAGCCATGACAGTCCTCCCGAAGTGCTTTGGTTGATCAGTAGGCCGGATCGCGCAGGATGGGGCAGGTCATGCAGTGGCCGCCGCCGCGGCCGCGTCCCAGTTCCTGGCTGCCGATGGTGATGACTTCGACGCCGGCGCGGCGAAGCAGTGTGTTGGTGTGGATGTTGCGGTCGTAGCCGACCACCACGCCCGGCTCGAGCGCGACGACGTTGTTGCCGTCGTCCCATTGCTCGCGCTCCTGCTCGAAGCCGTTGCCGCCGGTGCCGATGACCAGCAGGTCGGCGAGCCCCAGCGCCTCCTTGTAGACGTCGAAGAGAGGCCGGCCCTCCTTGCGGATCTCGATGCCGCCATTGCCGTCGGGGCGCAGCGAGAAGCAGGCGATCTGGTCGACGACCTCGCGGAACGCAGTCACCTTGTCGTGGTCGAGGCAGGAGAACACGGTGTCGAGGTGCATGGCAGCGCGCGACTTCGGCATGACGCAGGCGATGACCCGCTCGGCAGCTTTCTTGGCAAACAGCCGGTCCGCCACCTGGTTGACCGCCTGGCGCGTGGTGCGCTCGCCCATGCCGATCAGGACGACGCCGTTGCCGATCGGCATGACGTCGCCGCCTTCCATGCTGGTATTGCCCCAATCCTCGTCGCCGTCGCCCCACCAGATCTCGAACTCGTTCTTGGTGAACAGCGGGTGGAATTTGTAGACCGCGCGCTGATAGAGCGTCTCCGGCTTACGGGCCGGCCAGAACATCGGGTTGAGCGTGAGGCCGTTGTAGATCCAGCAGGACGGGTCGCGCTGAAAGAGCGCGTTGGGCACCGGGCGCAAGATGAACTCATTGGACGAGAGCACATCGCGCATCAGCGGGGTGATCATGCCGGCCGGCAGGTCCTCGAGCACGATGCCGCCCAGCAGGTGCCGCGCCAGGAGGGGCCCTTCAAGCTCGTCGAGCCACGGCCGGAGCAGCTTGGCAAAGGTCGGCCCGACATAGTTGTCGTTGATGCGGCGGTCGAGGACGAAGGCCCGCCCTTCGGGCGAGGTCTCGAACACCTGGCCGAGCAGGTCCTGGATGTCATAGACGTCGATATCCCGGTCCTTCATCCTGAGCACGAAATCGGCGTGGTCGGAGCGCGCCTTCTGCACCCAGATCACGTCGTCGAAGAGAAGGTCGTGGCAGTTGCCGGGCGTCAGCCGCGCATGGGCGAGCGAGGGCCGCGACACCATCACTTTCTTGAGCTTGCCGATCTCGGAATGGACGCCGAACTGCATGGTCGAAATCTCCCTCAGTTGTGCGAAAGCCCGCCAGCGGCGCCGATGCGAGCGCGCTGCGCCTTCAGCCAGACGTGGATGGGGATACCCGCGAGAATGAGCAGGAAGCCGAGGAATACGGTCTCGGCGCCTGCCCCGTAGATGGCGAGCGCTGCGTAGAGGAAGCCGACCGCACCCAGGACGGCCACCTTGGGGAGGTCGCGCCCTGCTTCGCTCCGGCCGCGCCGCGCCAGGATCATCAGTTCGGCCAGCGAGCAGAGCGCGTAGGGCAGAAGGCTCGACATGACCGCGAGCAGGATGATGGTGTTGAAGGCACCGACCAGCCCTTGGGAGAAGTTCATGATCACCAGCAGCGAGGCGAGCAGGTTGGAGAAGATGAGCGCGTTGGCCGGCGTGCCGAAGCGGGAGAGCCGCGCCAGCCAGTCCGGAAAGACATGGTCCAGCGCGGCGCCGTAGGGCACCTGGCCGGTGAGCAGCGTGAAGCCGTTCAACGTGCCGAAGGTCGAGATCACCGCGCCGAATGCGACCAGCGTTCCGCCCAGCGGTCCCCACATCGTCTTGGAGACATCGGCAAGCGGTGCGGACGACCTGGCGAGGTCGGCCGAGGGAACGACGCCGATCGCGACCGTCGTCACGGCGATGTAGACTGCTGCGGCGATGAGGACGCCGATGATGGTCGCCCGCGGAATCGTCTTCTCCGGCTCGACCACCTCGCCGGCCGGCACCGTCGCGGATTCCAGGCCGAGATAGGCCCACAGCGTGAGTGCGGCCGAAGCCGAGACGGCGGAAAGGTTGGACGTGCCGCCGGTGTTGACGGGCGTGTAGTTTGCCGGATCGATCCATAAAAGGCCGATGGTGCCGATCAGCACGAGCGGCACCAGCTTCAGCACGGTGGTGACGATCTGGACAAAACCTGCCTCGGCGACGCCGCGGACATTGACCAGCGTGAGTATCCAGATGGCAGCGAGGGCCACAGCCAGGCTGAGAGCGGGCGAAACCGCGACGGCTGGGACCAAAAAGCCGACGTAGCCGGCCAGCGCGACCGCAACGCCGGCGTTTCCGGTCCACAGTGCGATCCAATAGCCCCAGGCGATGATGAAGCCGGCGAAGTCGCCATAGCCGGCTTCGGTATAGGCATAGGGACCGCCCGTCTTCATCACCAGGCGCGACAGGCGGCCGAAGATCACCGCCAGGACCAGCGCACCGAGCGAAGTCAGCACCCAGCCGGCCAGCGAGATCGGACCGAAGGCAGCGAGCGACGCCGGCAGCAGGAAGATGCCCGAGCCGATCATGTTGCCGACCACCAGCGCCGTGCACGCGGTGAGCCCGAGAGCGTTCTGTCGCGCGTCCTCTCGGGCGGGGAGCACAGCTTCCTGCAGCATGGCCTTACCCCGCCGCGCCGGTGGATGCCGGGAGAGCGCCGGCGGAGGTGTCCAGGATCAGCGACGCGCCACTCAGCGAGGCGATGACGATGACGGCCAGGATGGCCAGGAGAACCCAGACGAAGCGCAGCCAGCGGTCGTAAGAAATGCGCCCGATCGCCAGCCCGCCCATGACCACCGCGAAGGTCGGGTTGAACAGGTTCACCCAGCCATTGGCGGATTGATACGCCGTGACGGTCAGCTCGCGGTGCACGCCGGCGAAGTCGGAGAGCGGTGCGAGGATGGGCATGGTGAGCACCG
The DNA here is from genome assembly GCA_963791325.1 of uncultured Alphaproteobacteria bacterium. Taxonomy (GTDB): domain Bacteria; phylum Pseudomonadota; class Alphaproteobacteria; order Rhizobiales; family Rhizobiaceae; genus JBEVJK01. Next base: position 209,789 of record CAWBRU010000018.1, read on the forward strand.
CCAGCCCGGAAGACGAGGGAACCAGGAAGGACAAGAGCGTCTGGAACAGTAGCATCGTGTTGACGAAGACGACATTGCCCAATCCGGCCAGCCAATGCGCCAGCGCGTTTAGGATGGTGTCGGTAATCTTGCCGGCATCCATGACCACCACGATGCCGCGGGCTACGCCGATGATCAGCGCCACCCCGAGAAGGTCGCGGGCGCCGTTGACGAAGGTGCCGACGAAGGTTTCCTCGTCGAGGTTGGTCTCGAACGAGAACTTTCCGACGAACCAGGTCAGGATCGACATGCCGAGGAACAGGGCCGACATCTGGCCCATCCACCAGCCGAGCGCGATGACGCCATAGAGCATCATCGCGAAGGTGAGGCCGAACAGGGCAAGGATGATGCCGCGCACGCGGGTGAAGTCAGGCAGCGGCGCGCCGGCCGCGGCGCCTTTCAGGAAGTGCGCGATGTTGTCTTCGCGCTGCGCCGCCACCACCGATAGGTCGGGGTTGACCTTCACCCGCGCCGCATAGCGCATGACGTAGAGAATGCCGGCGGCGAGGCAGACGAGCAGGATGAAGACACGCAGCAAGAGGCCGCTGGTGAACGGGACGCCGGCCGCATTGGAGGCGATCACGGTGGCGAAGGCATTGAAGGTCGAGCCGAGCGTACCGATACCGGCGCCGAGCATGATCACCGCAACACCGGTCAGCGAGTTGTAGCCGGCCCGGATGAAGACCGGCAGCACGATGGCGTAGAAAGCGAGGCTCTCCTCCGCCATGCCGTAGCTGGTGCCGCCGGCGGCAAAGGCCGTCATCAGGATCGGGATCATCCAGATCTCGCGGCCGCGCAGTGCATTGAGCAGCCAGCCGATGCCGGCATCGATGGCACCGGTGCGGGTGACCACGGCCAGGAAACCGCCGATCACCAGCACGAACACGGCCACGTCGACGGCGTTCGCCATGTTGGTGGCAGGGTCGTAGAGCCCGGCAATCGGTGCCATCAGCACGGCGCGCAGTCCTTGGGGCGCGGACTCGACGTAGTGGAATGTCCCCGGAACAGGAGCTTCCTTGCCGAGCGCAGGGTTGAGCGCCCGGTCGTATTGGCCGGCGGGGATGATCCAGGTCAGGGCCGCGACGACGACGATCAGCAGGAACAGGATCGTGAAGGCGGTCGGGAATTTCTTTGGCATCGTCTTCAGCCCGTCTCAGTGTCCGTCGAACAAGGTGGCCGGGAGCCGCCGCAGGACCGGCTCAGCGGCCAAAATGCTCCTTCAGGCTCGACCAGGCGGTATCCAGCGACACGGTGGCCACGACCCGCGCGTTGCAGCCATTGGAGAAGCCGCTCCGCACCACGCATTCGTCGTCGTTGAGGTCGGTATCCCAGTAGCGAACGTCGAAGGTCAGCGACTTCCAGCTGTAGGAAACACCGGCCGTCCAGGCGAGCTGCTCGAAGGCTTCGGGATCTTCGAAGAACTGGTAGCCGATGCCGGCATAGACCGAGAAATCATGCGGCAGCGGCACCTTGATGCCGCCTGCGACGAACGTCGCGGTCTGTCCGCTCTGGTTGTAGTCCGGAGCAAAGAAGACCCGCGCACCGAGGGTGAACCTGTCGTTGAAGTTGTAGTCGGCCTTGGCGAACAGCTCGCCATAGTCGGGGCTGACGTCCTTGGGGGCGTAGAAGTAGTGGACGTAGCCGAGGTCGAACGACAGCGGCCCAAATTCCGGCCGCACACCGACCGCCGTGTCGATCTCGGCGCCCTCGAAGTCCTCTCCGAAGTCGACATTGGAAGACCAGACATTGACGTAGAGCGGACCCAGGCTGGGCTCGATGTAGCCCTGGACGGCGGGATGGTCACCGGAGTTGGTGATGCCGCGAGAAATGTAGTTCGTGGTGAAGGCGACGCCGAAAGCGACGTCGAACGGGAAGGAAGGCTGCCGCTGTCCGATGGCCGTTCCGGCTTCCGGCGCGGGAGCGGTCTCTTCCTGGACGCCGGACGCGCCGGGCTCAATGGCCTGCTCGATGGCGGCGGCCGGGGAAACCAGCATCCAGCCGGTCGCCAAAGAAAGACCGAGAAATCCGAGCGTGACCGTCGCACCCATGGTCAACCCATCTCCCTCTGCGCCCGCTCGATCTCTCGCGCGAGCGGGGGGTTCACGTCGGGGGCAGCTTAGATGGGGTCTTGCCGTCAGGCGCGTAGCATCGCGTAGTCTCTGGGTAGGGAACCAAAGTGGGCTGCGTATCGCGTGTATAGAGCCTCGATTTAAGGCGAGCCGTGCCTGCTCGGCCTAGCTCCCGACGGGTCCGAAGTTGAAACTGGCGAACCTATGTTCCTCGTCATGAGGGATCACGGCTCGACGTGCATGTCGAAGGGGAGGGTCGAGCTGATGAAAGCGCCAGCCCAGGATCTCGGTCGCATCACGCTCACGGTGATGTTCATCTCGGGGCTGATGCTTGTCGGCTTCGTGGTTCTGCGCCCGTTCCTGCCGGCGATCTTGTGGGCGACAACGCTGGTTCTTGCCACTTGGCCGCTGATGCTCTGGGTTCAGCGTCATAGCGGAAATCGCCGATGGGTGGCCGTCATGGTCATGACGCTCGCCCTGCTGCTTCTGCTCCTGGTGCCGCTGTGGCTGGCGATCAGCACCGTGGTGTCCAATATCGACGCAGTCGCCAGGCTGGCTCAGCGGCTTCTTTCGATGCGCCTGCCGTCCACGCCGACTTGGCTGGTGGCCATCCCGATCGTCGGCACCGCGGCAGCGGGCGCCTGGGAAACGGTGCGGCAAGCCGGCGTCGAGGAGTTCGCCGCAAAACTCGTGCCTTACACCGGATCGCTTGCCCATTGGTTCGTCTCTGCGGCCGGCAGCCTCGGGCTGATGTTCGTGCAGTTTCTGCTGACCAGCGCGATCGCGGCCATCCTCTACGCGGGCGGTGAGACGGCCGGCGCGACGGCGCTTCGCTTCGGCCGCCGACTGGCTGGCGACCGCGGCGAACGCGCCGTCTATCTCGCCGCCCAGGCCATACGGGGTGTGGCGCTGGGCGTGGTGGTCACCGCGCTGGCTCAGAGCATCGTCGGCGGCATCGGATTGCGGGCGGTCGGTTTCCCCTATGCCGCGCTGCTGACCGCCGTGATGTTCGTGCTCTGTCTGATCCAGGTAGGTCCCGCCCTGGTCTTGGTTCCAGCGGTGATCTGGCTTTACTACTCTGGGACTACGGGGCCGGCCACCGTGCTTCTTCTATTCACCCTGGTCGCGACGACGGTCGACCAGTTCATTCGGCCGCTGCTGATCAAGCGCGGCGTCGACCTGCCGCTTTTGCTGATCCTCGCCGGCGTTGTCGGTGGCCTGATCGCCTTCGGTGTGCTCGGCATCTTCATCGGACCGACGGTCTTGGCCGTGGCTTACAGGCTGCTCGATGCATGGATGCGCGACACCACCTAACCTGTACCGACGAGTGGACCGCTTTTTTAGTAGCCCGGCGGGCTCCCGCCACGCCCGAGGCTACGCGAAGTTACACGCGCGTTTCGCGGCCGCGTTCTACGCTGACCAGCAGGGGAGAGGGTGAGCCCATGTTCGGTAAAGCTCCTGCGTTGGCGATTGTGCTTGCCCTGATGCTGGCGGCGCAGTCTCCGATTGCCAAGGCCCAGGAGGTGCCGGCAGCGGCGGCCGGGCAGGCGGAGAAGGCTCAACCGCTCACGGCGGAGGAATTGCAGGTCCTCGCCGCGCCGATCGCACTCTACCCGGACGACCTCGTCGCGCTGGTCATCGCAGCCTCGATCTATCCGCTCCAGGTCGTGCAGGCCGCCCGCTTCCTCGACGAGAAGGCCAAGAACAAGGATCTCGAACCGGATGACAAGTGGGACGGCAGCATCATCTCGCTGCTCAATTACCCCAAAGTGCTCGAGATGATGAACGACGACCTCGACTGGACGCAGCAGCTCGGCGATGCCGCCGTCAACCAGCAGAAAGATCTCCTGGTTGCTATCCAACAGCTTCGGGACGAGGCGGTGGCGAAAGACATCCTCAAGCCCACCGAAAAAGTCCAAGTGAAAAACGAGGGCGACAATATCGTCATTACCTCGGCCGATCCGAAAACGGTCTACGTCCCGACCTACCCGCCGGAGATGCTCACCCAGCCGAACTACGTCATGCCGAGCGAACCGATCGTCTACGACGCCTATCCGTCCTATTACTATCCGACCGCGCCCTATTGGGCCGCGTTGGCGACCGGCGCGGCCTTCGCCGCAATCGTCGACTGGGACAATTGGGGCACCTGGGGCGGTGACCTCGATATCGATGTCGACCTTGGAGATCGGGCTAACATCGACTTCAACAAGATCGATATCGACAAGATCGATGTCGACAGACTGAAGAATCTGGATCTGCGCAACGTCGACCGGTCGAAGCTCGACCTGAAGAACGCAAATATCGACCGCGCCAAGCTCAAGCAGAACCTGCAGAGCAAGGACTTCAACAACATCGCCCGGCGCGGCCGGGAGAACCTTGCGGCGCGCGGCCCGATCGACCGGCAGGTCAGGGCAGGTGACCTGAAGGGCAAGGATATCCGCAAAAGTGTTTCCGAGGGGCTGAAGCAGCGCCCGGGTGCAAAGCTGCCGGCGCCTGGGTCCAGGCGGCCGGACGCCAAGCGGGTGAGCGATCAGCTGAGAGCGGCCGGGCCTTCGCAGAGGCCTGCCGTCGGAGCCGGCCAGAGGCCGGCCGCCAAGGCTGGACAGAGACCGGCCGCCAAGCAGGTCGCGCAGAAGCGCGCGTCAGGGCCGAAGGCGGCCGCACGGATCGACAATCGGCCGCGCCAGCCTTCGGCGATCGGCAATCCTAGACCGGGCCGAGCGACGGCCAACCACTCCTCGCGGGGCGCGGTGAGTTGCGGCGGCGGTCCGCGGGGCGGCAGCGTTAGCCGGGGCGGCGGTCCGCGCGGCGGCAGCGTAAGCCGGGGAGGTGGGCGTGGGGGCGGCGGAATGCCACGCGGTGGCGGTCGCGGCGGCGGTCGGGGAGGGCGTCGATGACGGGCTGCTCCAGGACAACGCCGGAAAGCAGGGTTGTTCAGATGATGTACAGGCTTGCCCAAGCGTCGCTCGGCGCTGCCGCCCTGTTGCTTTTGGGAGCGCCGGCGTCAGCGAAGGATGTGCCTCCAGCGGACCTTGGGGAGTTCCGAGACTTCCTGGGATCCTCTGCGCCCTCATTCGATTCGACCGATGAATTGGTGAAGCGGTTCCGGTCCGTGTTGGCCGAAGGTGACAAGGCAAAGCTGGCTACTCTGCTCGGGCTTTCGCCCAACCGGGTCGAGAAATCGGATGAGGTGGCACAATCGCTGCCGGAAATTCAGGCGGAGGCCGCCAAGTCGATCGGCGTCAAACAGCTCGACCCCGACCGGGTGATGCTGCTGCTCGGCGACCAGCTCTGGCCATTCCCGTTCCCAGCGATCCGCAAGGGCGGCAAATGGTCGTTCGCGACAGTGCTCGGCCTCGAGGAGGTGATCAACCGGCGGATCGGCGAGAACGAGCTCACCACCATCGCAAACCTGAGGCAGATCGTCGAAGCCCAGGAGCGCTACCGCGCCACGGACTGGGACCAGGACGGTGTCGACGAATATGCCGAGAAGCTGATCAGCTCGCCCGGCAAATATGACGGCCTCTACTGGCAACCGGGCGACGGCGTACCGGATAGCCCGATCGGCCCTGGGTTGAGCGAAGCCGAGCTGGCCACGGCGGCCAAAGACGGCTATTTCGGCTACCGCTATCGCGTTCTGACGCGACAGGGGTCCCATGTTGCCGGCGGCGCCTACAGCTACATGATCAACGGCAACATGATCGCCGGGTTCGGGGTGATCGCCACCCCTTTCATCTACGATCGAACCGGGGTGATGACGTTTGTCGTCAACCAGCACGGCACCGTCTACCAGAAGGACTTCGGCCCGAATACCGCCAAGCTTGCCGCCGGGATCAAAAGCTTCGACCCCGACGAGAGCTGGGATCTGGTCGAGGACCCTGGCGATTGAAACGAATGCTCCGCCCCGACTACACCAAACAAGTGGTTAGCCAGACTACTTCGGCATAAAATTTCGCGCGATTTGCACAACTGCAGCGTCGCTGGCATTTCCTCCGCCCGTTTGCCCGCGTCTTGCCGCTTGGAGCCAGAATTCGGTCATGACCCGCCGAATGTCGTCGTCCGAACAGACTATGCCAGCAAGTTTGAAGTCGCTGCTGACTTTGCCCAGCACATCGCTTTGTGCAAAATTGAGAGCGCTTTTCGCGAGATCGTCGGAGTAGATCTCGGCGCCCTCGTCGAAAAGTCCCAGTTTCTGCGCAGCCCACATGCCGAGTAGCTTGTTTCTGCGCGCCATTCTGAACTGGTCGCTTTCGAAGCTGCTCATCGTCGATTTCCTTGCTTCTGGAGAATGTATCAAACATCCGCTTCAAGAACCAGAACAGCGGGAAAGCTTGCTGCAGCCCAATGGCGGGAGCAAGAGCCGAGGAGGCCGCCCAGACTGATCAGCGACAGGCGCCCACTCGCGAAGGCCGGTATTTCAAGATTCCTCAAAGGACAATATCGCCGGTCCGCGTTCCTCCTTACGCTTTAATCCTGGCGACCGTCTTTGGATCCCAATCTGAACGGGTCACAACTTGCCCTCGTGCCACACGACGGACCGAATGCGACCGACCGGTTCATTCAGTTCACCCGCAGGCGCGCCCGGCGCCGCCTCTAGGACCCGACCCGCTCCGTTGCGGGTGCCTGCTATCGTCGTCAGGAGGAGTCGAGATGACCAGGATAAATTGGATCGGCGCTGCAACGTTGGTCCTTGCCGTGTCTGCGCTGCCGGAGATGAGCCTTGCACGCGATCTTCTCGGCCATGTGGAGTTGGCCAGGAAGCCGGTTGCGGGTTCGAAGGTGACGCTGTGGCGCACCGCCGGCAAATCGGCGCCTGCTCGGCTCGTGGAAGCCTCAACCGGCAGCACCGGCAGCTTCAAGATGGCCAAAATTCCGGAGAAAGCCGGAAGTGGCATCTATTACCTGACCGCACGGTCCGGTCCTGGTGGTGCGATCGCGCTGCTCCCGGTTCTCGGTGAGAAGACGCCGTCAGCCGTTGTGATCAACGAACTGACCACGATCGCCTCGGTATTCACCAGCGCACAGTTCATCGACGCTGCGGCGCTCAGCGGCAACGAGGTCGGCCTTCGCATTGCGGCGGGCAACGTGCCGAACCTCGTCGATCCTGCGACCGGCACGTGGGGCAAGGTGCTGCTCGACCCGCTCAACAGCTCTCAGACGACGACGCTCGCAAAGCTGAACACCCTGGGAGATCTGATCGCCGCGTTTTCGACCTCGGCCAATGACACATGGGGAGCCGATTTCCTGAAGGCTGCGACAGAGGACGGCGCCGCAGCACCGCAGGATACGCTGCAGGCCATGGCCGGCATTGCCCGCCGTTCTTGGGTCAATACCACGGCACTCTTCGGCTTGTTCGACAGAGCCTATCCGGAGCCGAAGCCCGGCGCCCGCCGGCCGGCGCCCTTGCTGCCCTATCTCTTCGAAGGACCGCCCGACTTTGCGCTGTCGCTCTGGTTCGACGGCGGCGGCGCGCTCGCCGCCGGCAAGCTGTCGATCGACGCCGACGGCAACGTGTGGAACGGCGTCAACTGGATGCCGGGCTCGCAATCCGGCGTCGCCACCAACCTCGGCGGCGGGACGGCAAAATACGCTCCCGACGGCACCGCGCTGTCGCCGCCGATTACCGGGTTTACCGGCATGGGACTTGACGGCGTGGGCTGGGGCACCGGGGTGTCGAAGGACAAGGTCTGGATCGGCGGCCTCAACGGGACGATCCTGGTCATGGATCAGAAGGGAAAGCCCATCGGTCGGGAGAGTGACTTCCCGATGGCAGGCCAGCTCGGCGGTGTGATGGGAAGCGGCTTCGCCGAGAACGGCGACGTCTGGATGGCCGACGGCACGCGCAACCGCCTGCTTCAATTTCCCGGCGGTCGCGTGAAGGACGGGCGCGTCGTCGAGGTACCTGGTCTGAAGTCTCCGTTCGGTGTGGCGATCGACCCTCGGAACCGGGTGTGGGTGAGCAACTCGCAGTCCAACACGGTCGTCCGGTTCTCCGCCGAGGACCCGTCGAAAATCGAGAGCTTCACGGTCGGCGGCAGCGTTCGCGGCGTGGCGCTCGATTCGAAGGGCAATCTCTGGGCGGCCAGCAATGAGTTCCCGGATTTCCCCGGCGTAAAGATCCCGGATGGCGTGCCGATCATGGTGCAGTTCGAGATCGCCTTGAAGCACGTGCTGACGGTCCTGGAGGAAAACCCCAAGCTGAAGACCGGGGTGATCAACATGATTGCGCCCGATGGCACACAATCCGCCCCCAAAGGCTATGGCGACGGCGTCGTCAGCGTGCCCTGGGGTGTCTCGATCGACGGTACCGACGACGTCTGGTTCGGCAACTTCTGGGGCCGCGGCGTGGGCTTGATGGCCGGCGTCGATCCGAAAAGTCATACAACGGGAACAAAGACGGGCGACGTCATCCACGTCTTTCAGAGTGGGGCTATCCAGATGATCACCGATGTCCGCATCGATCCTGCCGGCAATGTTTGGGCGGCGAACAACTGGAACGACCTTGATGCGGTCGTCGCCAAGAACCCGCCCGAACCGATTTCGACCAAGGGCGGCGGCCAGGGCGTTGTCGTCATCTACGGCGTCGCAGCCCCGGTGAGAACGCCGCTCATCGGGACGGTCCACAAACCGTAAGGCCTCCCGCCGATCGGGCCGCGCTCATCCGGGTGCGGCCACGATCGGTGAACTCATCCCCGAGCTGCATTCCAGCGTCAGCAATAGCCTGCCGACTGCGCCTGGGGAGAGGAACAACCGATGGCGTTGGGGTTATAATACAGGCCCGGATCGTTGAGGTCGCTCGGGCGGGCATACCACGAGCCATGATAGGCGGGCGCATGCCAGTAGTTGAACAGGCCGGGGTCGATGAACAGCGCCGCGGGTCCGCTGCCGCCGCTCAGGCTTCCTTCCAGCACCGAGACGTCGAACGTCAGGTTGCCGGCCTCGATCTTCGGCGACCTCAGCGTCACCACTGCGTCCTCGACCTTGGAGCCGTCGCCGCCGAGGACGGAGATGGTGGCATTGGGCGGATTCTTGGCAAAGCTGCCCTTATCTTCGTCCCACTGCATGACGAACTGCTCGGTAGTTACGTGACCCGCCGCCCGCACCGGACGATCGGCAAAGACGATGGAGTTCGCCGCGACGTCGGTCATCGTCAACTTGCCGCCGTCCAGCTTGGCTCCCGCCGAATTGACGACGAACAGCGACGGGACGGGCCCTGTCGGCGTGACCGCACCGATGGTTTTCTTCAGCGCAACGTTCGGCGTGCCGGCGGCGTCCTGCGCGAATGCACCGCCTGCTGCGCAGAGACCGCCGGCGACCACAACGAGACGTGCGACGTTTTTGGTAAACATGGCTGAACCTCCTCGTTAACGATGATGCCCTCTCGCATAGAGTGTTGTCGATCCGAGACGTCATGTCCGTTCGCGCGGCGAAGTTGGCGGCATCGCTGCGAGATTGTCCTTTGAGGGAGCGGCGGCTCGCCGGTCAGGTCCTAGGGGCCGGCCGTGAGCGTCAAGGTGGTGATGCCGCCGGCGATGTTGATGCCGGTCTCGCCCTCGACCGAGATCGGCTGCAGCGACACCGCATTCTGGCTGCCGCCGGCCAGCACGTTGGCGCCGGCGCCCACGCCGAAGGAGGCGTCCGCACCGAGGCCCGCATATTTGCCGGCGAGGAAGCCCGCCGGCGGGCCGCTGTCGGCGGCGAGCACCCCCCACACCAGGCGGCCTTCCTTGACCTCGCCGAGCGCCACCCCGAACTCGTCGATCGAGCCGGTGTAGGTTTCGGTCGCCTTCGTCTGGTCGTTGGTGAACACGCAGGACAGTTTTTGCTTTTCCATGATGATCATGCCGATGCCCTTCGACACGTCGCAGATCAGCGTGCCGATCTTCGGCTTGTCGTCGGCAAGCGCAGGCAGCGCCAGCAGCGCCAGCAGGCTTCCGACGGCGGCCGATCTGGTTTGCATTCGCATGGCAAGGCTCCCATCGGGCCGCGGCGGCCGTTCGCACAACTCGGCCGGCATCTTAGCCGCTCCGGTGCTCGGCGATATTGTCCTTTGGGGAACCTTGCAGGTTCCCGGATGGTGCGCGCTGGAGGAAGGCTGGCACGGAACGAACGACCTTCTCACGGGCACCCCATCCGCGGTTCGTCGAGGGGAAGCCGCTTTCCAACGTGGTATTCGCTCAGCTGTTGAAGCGCATGAAGGCCGGTCAGTTCGCCCCTCACGGGTTGCGATCGGCATTCCGCGACTGGGCCGGCGACCTGACCACCTTTTTGCGTGAAGTGGCAGAACAGGCTCTGGCTCACCGAGTGGGTGACTCGACCGAACTGGCTTACCGACGGGCCGGCGCGCTTGAGAAACGCCGCAAGCTGATGGCCGCCTGGCAGCCTTGCACTCACCTTACGGCAAGAACTCCTCCACCAGGGCGGCCCTTGTCCCTCAACCTAACGATCACCCCCGGCCTTTCCACGGAGCCTGGTTGGCCCACCGCTGCTGGAACTGCGTCCGAACCCGCTCACTTCTGGGCCGAAGCATGGAGCCGCTAAGATGGAGTGCGAAGTTCGAAGCGGGTGACGCCAGCTGCAACATTCAGACCCGTCTGCGCCTGAACGCTGAGCGGCTGCAAGGTGATGCTCTTGTGCAAGCCTCCAACCAGAAGGTTGGCCCCGCCGCCAACGACCACCGTTGCTTCGGCACTAACGCCTGTATAATCGCCCGCCAACACACCCGGTGCAGAGGCGTTACCGGTTGGCGCAAGCACCCGCCAACGCAACAGTGCCCTTGTCGTCCTGCCGACGTCGAGACCGAACTTCTTGATCACCCCCACATACGTTTCAGGCGGGGCTTTCTTGTTCGCAGACGTGAAGACGCATCTAAGGTTCTTTTGCGAGGTGATGATAAGGCCCGTGCCGGATTCAACCGAGCAATCGAGCACGCCGAGCACGGCGTTCGCCTTCTTCTGAGCCGCCGCACCGGGAACAACGGACGCGGCGAGCGCGACGAAGGTGATGGCTGTGAGACATTTGTGCATGATCTGGTTCTCCTTGTGAAATGGTCAACACCTCGACCTACGAAAGAAGCTTACCGCTATTTTGTTCCTGTTCAGGTGATTTCTAGCCCCAACACTGCGTGCTGACCGACCCGAGAACGATGAAGGGTAGGCGCAAGTGCCGGTATAATGCCGTACCGAGCGGATGACGGGTCGGCGCGCAGTCGGTTGATCTCTTGCGAACCGATCCAGACTTCCCGGCGATGCGGTGCTGGTTGCCAAGAGTTATGGTTGAGCGCGGGCTCGCATCGCAATCCTTGCAATTGGGTCGGGAAAGTGGTCGTTTCTTCAAACCAGCATTTTGCGGTCGGCGTTAATAGCGTGGAAGGCAGGCAATGATTCGTCAGCTTACGTCTCCTGAGCGTGTGAATGCTGCGGTCATAGCATTTCTAGTGGTCGTCGCGGGAGTAACGATGGCGGTACTGGGCAAAGCCGATCCGATGGGCGTTCAAGGCGTGATCGTGATCCTGTTTGCCGGCGCGATACTCTTTCTCGTGCTGTCGTCGATATATGAGCCTGAGCCAACCGAGGATCGAGCGAGCGCCTATTATGACGACCCGATCAAGGTGGGAATCGTGCTGTCGATGGCGTGGGCGGTCTTCGGCATGTTTATGGGCGTCTGGGTCGCGGCGCAGTTGGCGTGGCCAAGTCTCGCCTTCGACGCCGCGTGGTCGGGCTTCGGACGTCTACGCCCCACCCATACTACGGGCGTTATCTTCGGGTTCGGCGGCAACGCCCTGCTGGCGACGTCCTTCCACGTCGTGCAACGGACCTCTCGCGCACGGCTTGCGGGTCAGGTCACGCCCTGGTTCGTCCTTTTCGGCTACAATCTATTCTGCGTATTGGCGGTGTCCGGCTATCTGATCGGGATCACGCAATCGAAGGAGTACGCCGAAGCGGAATGGTATGCGGATCTGTGGCTGGTCATCGTATGGGTGACCTATTTTGTGCTGTTCATTCGCACGCTTGCGCGCCGCAAGGAGCCACACATCTACGTTGCCAATTGGTACTTCATGGCGTTCATCCTGGTCGTTGCCATCCTTCACATCGTCAACAACCTTGCCATCCCGGTATCCTGGGGCGAGGCCAAGAGCTATACGATCTGGCCGGGCGTTCAAGATGCCATGGTGCAGTGGTGGTATGGTCACAATGCCGTGGCGTTTTTCCTGACCGCCGGATTTCTCGGCATGCTCTATTACTACCTGCCTGTCAGGGCGCAGCGGCCGATCTTTTCCTATCGGCTGTCGATCCTGAGTTTTTGGGGCATCACCTTCTTCTACATGTGGGCGGGCTCTCATCATCTCCACTACACCGCTCTGCCGCAATGGGTTCAAACGCTTGGAATGACATTCTCGGTGATGCTTCTGGTCCCTTCTTGGGCATCGGCAGGCAATGCGCTGCTCACGCTCAACGGCGCTTGGCACAAGGTCCGGGATGATGCCACGTTGCGATTCATGGTGGCGGCCGTGATCTTCTACGGCCTCGCCACGTTCGAGGGTTCGTTCCTCGCCATCCGCCCCGTCAATGCCTTGTCTCACTATACGGATTGGACTGTCGGGCATGTTCATGCCGGCGCTCTCGGTTGGGTGGCGCTCATCACTTTCGGCGCGCTCTATACGCTTGTCCCGACGCTCTGGAAGAGACAACACATGTATTCGCCGATGCTGGTCGAGATCCACTTCTGGCTGGCGATTTCTGGCACCTTGATCTACGTCTTCGCGATGTGGAACTCCGGTATCATTCAAGGTCTGATGTGGCGGACCTATACCGAGGAAGGCACGCTGGCCTACTCGTTCGTCGATACCCTTGTCGCCATGTATCCATACTACATCGCGCGGGCATTCGGGGGGCTGCTTTTTCTGATCGGCACGATCGTCGGCTGCATCAATATCTGGCTCACCGTCCGCACCCTTCCGCACGCGACGAGAGTAGTTGAGGACGAGCCTATCATCCGCTCTGCAGTGCCGGGAGAGTAAGGCAATGCCGGAGATTTTCCATCGCAGGCTGGAACGATCCGCCATCGGATTTGTGCTTGCTGTCATCGCGGCGGCGAGTGTCGGAGGCATTGTGGAGATCGCGCCTCTGTTCACCATTCCCGAAACTGTCGAGAAGGTTCCGGACATGCGGCTGTACACGCCGCTTGAGCTCGCCGGCCGTAACATTTACATCCGCGAGGGATGCTACGCCTGCCACAGTCAAATGATCCGCACGCTGCGCGACGAGGTGGAACGCTACGGTCCTTACTCGCTGGCGGCTGAGTCCCAATACGATCGGCCGATGCTCTGGGGATCCAAGCGGACGGGTCCGGATCTGGCGCGCATCGGCGGCAAGTACTCCGATTTCTGGCAGGTTGCCCATCTCACCAATCCACGCGATGTGGTTCCTGAGTCGAACATGCCTGCCTACGGGTGGCTGGCTCGCAACACACTCAAGACGGACGATCTGTCGCGTCACCTCGACGTGCAACGCGAGCTTGGCGTTCCCTATACGCAGGAGATGATCGACAATGCGGCTCGGGACGCCTACGGGCAGGCAACTCCCGATTCCGATTTTGCCTCGGGCGTGGTGGAGCGATACGGCAAGGAGACGCAGGTCAGCGGCTTCGACGGCGTCACCTCCCGCGTCACGGAGATGGACGCGCTGGTTGCGTATCTCCAAGTTCTGGGGCGACTGACCGGGGCGGCATACCAAAATACGGCCGCTCCCGAAAAGAACCCTGACCCGACCAGTTGAGCCGAGGCTTATCCAGATGGATCTTGATCATAGCTCACTGGTCTTCTTCTCCAAGAGTTGGGGACTGTTCTACCTGATAGCCCTGGCTTGCGGGGTGCTGATTTACACATTTTGGCCTTCCAACCGGAAGCGCTTCGATCGCGCAAAGCACAGTGTCCTCGACCGGGACGACAAGCCATGGAAGTGAGCGAGCGCGATCCCGTCACCGGCCGTGAGACCACCGGTCATGAGTGGAACGGCATCAAGGAACTGGACACGCCGGTTCCGCGCGGCGTGCTGATGTTTTTGATCGTCACCCATCTCTGGGCCCTCGTGTGGTGGTTCCTCGTTCCGGCCTGGCCGCTTGGAACCAGCTACACGCGCGGGCTTCTTGGAGATGACCAGAAACGGACCGTGGAGGCGCGTGTCGTTGAAGCACAGGCGGCGCGATCGGACTGGGTGAAGCGCATCGAGACTGAGGATTACGATAAAATCCTCGCGGATGAAGCATTGATGCAGAAGGTGCGCAGCAGCGGTCGGCAGCTGTTCGGCGACAATTGCGCAGCCTGTCACGGCCGAGAGGGCCAAGGAAGAGCAAACTACCCCAATCTGACCGACGATGACTGGTTGTGGGGCGGAAGCCCGCAACTGATCGAGCAAACCATGCGGGTCGGCGTGAATAGCCCGCATCCGGAGAGCCGCATCGGTCAAATGCCCGCGTTCGGGCGCGACGAGGTGCTGGACCGCAACCAGGTTCAGAACGTTGCGGCCTATGTCTATTCGCTGTCGCACCCGGAGTTCTCGACCCCGCAGAACATCGATCGCATCGAGGCAGGACGCAAGGTATTCGCCACGACGTGCGTCGCCTGTCACGGTGAAGACGCAAGGGGCAACCGTGATGTTGGCGCCCCGAATCTGACCGACGATCGCTGGATCTATGGTGGCGACCTGGACATCATCATCACCACCGTGCACGGGGGAAGGGAGGGCCATATGCCGACCTGGGACGAGCGGCTAAGCAATGCAGAGATCCGGACGTTGGCACTTTTTGTCCACGATCTCGGGACGCATCGACCGTGAGAGACTCGAGAGCGAGCCGACGCAGAACTGCCTTGCTCTGGCTGCTGGTTCCTGCCGGATTTATTCTTGTGGCAGGCGCGAACCTGCACCTCCTCTACGTGGCCGTCCAATCGCATCCAGGGTGCGCCGCGCACTCCGGGGGACTTGTCGGAGAGCAGCGCTATCGGGCTGCAAGCCCAGCTTGCTGAGGAGGTATCGATGGGCGAGACCGAAAATTCGTATTGGCTCCTCAGCGCAACGTCGGGCATCGGCGAAACGCGAGATCCGAGGCTCCAGCGTGAGTTGGAGGCTTCTTGAGGGGCTAAGCTGGCTCGCGGCCGGCTGGCGCGATTTCTGGAACGGTCCCGTTTCCAGTCTGGCCTACGGTGCGGTCGTGTTCCTTCTCTCGGCTGCCTTCGTGTGGACCCTCGTGGCATTCGGACGAGACTACATCCTGTTTCCCGCCTTGGCCGGCTTCATGATCGTAGCACCGTTCCTGGCTCTCGGCCTCTACGAAAAAAGCCGGGCCATTGAGGCGGGGCATCACATCGGTCTTGCCTCCATGCTGCTGGTGCGCCCACGCGCCGGCGCGCAAGTCTTTTTCACGGGTCTGCTGCTCTGCATGCTGGGTCTTCTATGGGCGCGCGCCGCCGTGCTTCTCTATGCCCTTTTCTTCGGATTGACGCCCTTTCCCGGTCTCGATCACATCGTCGGCCTGCTGCTTGGCTCGGCCTACGGTTGGGTCATGCTCATCGTCGGCGCGGCGATTGGTGGCCTATTTGCAGCATTTGCGTTCGCCATCAGCGTCTTCTCGGTGCCGATGCTCCTCGACCAGCGCACCGATGCGCTGACGGCTATGGGGACAAGCATGAAGCTGGTCTGGAACAACCTGCTGCCAATGCTTGCGTGGGGCGCGATGCTGCTGGTCTTGTTTGCAGTCTGCGTGCTCACCGGTCTCGTCGGCATGATCCTCATATTCCCGCTGCTCGGCCATGCAACGTGGCACGCCTACAGAGCTGCCACACATCCGGAAGCCGACCGATGAGCTGCTGCGCAGAGGCGGCAATGGCCGGCATCCAGCTGGCTCCAGCGGCCTTGCTGCCGGCGCGGGAGCTTGCGCTTGCCAGCCGTGACCTCGGCGACAGTGTCTTCCAGACCGATCTCACCGTGCCCCGGGTACGTTGCGCTGACTGCATCGCCCTCGTGGAGGGCACTCTGCAGCAACTCGATGGCGTGCTCCATGCCCGCGTGAATCTGACCGCGCATCGGGTCTCGGTGAAGTGGCGCGCCGTGGGAAGCGCTCCACCGCTCGTGGAGGTGCTAAGCGGAATCGGCTATCCGGCATTTCTCGCGGATGCGGACGACCGGAACACGGACCCGGAGATGGCCGAGCTTCTCCGCGCAACTGCGGTCGCCGGCTTCGCGGCCATGAACATCATGCTTCTGTCGGTTTCCATCTGGTCCGGCGCGGACCCGGCGACCCGAAGCACATTCCATTGGCTCTCGGCACTGATTGCGTGCCCGGCAGTTTTCTACTCCGGTCGGTTGTTCTTTGTCTCTGCCTGGCGATCCCTCATCAATCGGCGTGCCAATATGGACCTGCCGATCTCGGTCGGAATTCTGTGCGCGCTGGGACTGAGCGTTTTCGACACGCTTGCGGGTGGCCCGCGCGCCTACTTCGACGCCGTAACCTCGCTGATCTTCTTCCTGCTGGCCGGGCGCACGCTCGACTATGCGATGCGGCGGAAGGCAAGAAGCGCCGTTACCGGCCTCGCCCGCATGATGCCGCGAGGGGCGATAGTCATCGGATCTGACGGCGACCGAGACTTCCGACCATTGGCGGAGATCGAGGCCGGTGACCTGATCCTCGTCTCTCCCGGCGAGCGGATTCCCGTTGACGCCACCGTCATCTCAGGGCGTGGCGCACTCGATCTGTCCATGGTCACGGGTAAGTCTTCGCATTACCTCGCGCAACCGGGCACCGCTTTGCTGTCTGGCACCCTGAATGTCGATGGCTCGCTCACCATCCGGGCAACCAAGCGGGCAAAGCATTCATTCTTCAGCGACATGCTGCGGCTGATGCAAGCTGCGCAAGACGGTCGGGCCCGCTACCGGAACATCGCGGATCGAGCCGCAGCGCTCTATTCGCCGGTGATCCACTCGCTGGCCCTGGCCACGTTCGCCGGGTGGTTGCTCGCCACCGGCGATACCCACCGGGCAATCACGGTGGCCATTTCGGTGCTCATCATCACCTGCCCATGCGCCTTGGGTCTGGCCGTGCCGATGGTACAGGTCATGGCGGCGCGGCGGCTGTTCGAATTGGGAATAAGCCTCAAGGATGGAAGCGCGCTCGAGCGCATGGCCGAGGCCGATGTCGCGGTGTTCGACAAGACCGGGACGCTCACCACGGGGGCCGCCCGTGTGGTTCAGGTGGATGTGAATCCGTCTGACCTGGCTGCGGCAACAGCCCTGGCGCGGCCTTCTCGGCATCCCGTCGCTCGCGCCATCGCCGCACTGGGCCCGGCAGGGGAAGAGGTCGACGCATTTCGAGAGGTGCCGGGGTTTGGACTCGAGGCTCGTTTGGGCGGAAGTAAGTACCGCTTGGGTCGAAGGAGCTGGGCATTGGGGCCCGCATGCGAGTCGGGAGATGGCGGGCGGACCTGGCTTTCCAGGGATGGAATTGCTGCAGGAAGCTTCGTGATCGAGGACGAGCTGCGCCCCGAGGCCGGAGCCGCACTCCGAGATCTGGCTGGCTTTGGATTGCAATGCGAGATCCTCTCCGGAGACGACCCCGGCGTTGTGGCCGAGGTCGCATCGGCATTGGGAGTCGCCGACTTTTGCGGCGGAGCAACCCCAGCAAGGAAGGTCGAGCGCTTGACAGAGCTCGAGAGCGAGGGTCGTCACGTGCTGATGGTCGGTGACGGATTGAACGACACCCCGGCTCTGGCGACTGCGCACGTCTCGATGGCACCCGCGTCCGCCACCGATATAGGCCGCAACGAGGCCGACCTAGTCTTCCTGGGTGCGAGCTTGGCTGCCGTTCCCCAGGCCGTGGACATTTCACGCGTAGCAATGCGACTGATCCGACAGAACTTCGGGCTTGCTGTCGCCTACAATCTTGTCGCCCTACCGCTCGCGGTGCTCGGTTACGTCACACCACTCCTGGCTGCAATCGCCATGTCTTCCTCGTCTATTCTGGTTGTCGGAAATGCGATGCGCATCCCTGGCAAGAAAGCTGTTTCAGGAAGTCCAACGCGTCCGGTTCGCATCGGCGAGGCGAGGACGATATGAGCTATCTGGCCTGGCTTGTGCCAATCGCACTTGGCATGGGTTTCGGAGGACTTCTTGCGTTCATCTGGTCGATGCGTAGCGGCCAATATGACGACCTCGACGGCGCAGCGGAGAGAGTGCTGCTGGCCGATGCCAGTGAAGGTCCCCTCCAGGACGAGCTTCACCGGGCTGCGAGCCCCAGCGGGATAGAGGCCGCCCAGCCGACAACCAGACGACCTGGAGCGTGACATGAACCAAGCAGGAGACAGAGCTTTCGACTGGGTTGCGGCCCTCGCGATTTTCGCGGGGGCGGCCGTCCTCGTGCCAAGCCTTACTGCCCTCGCAGCAAGCCTCTGGGCGGTTGCATCAGCTCTGCTCTAACGCCAATGCTGCAACCCGCGAGCCACGACGGCGGTACGACACTCACAGGCGCCACATCGAGGCCGAGGTGGACGGGCTTGCTGTAAGCTGTCTCTACCTTCCCAACAACGGCAATCCCGCACCGGGGCTGACCTACAAGCTGCTGGTTCGATCGGCTCCTCAGCCACAAGTCAGCTCGAGGCGCAGCAACGTGGTATTACGTGCTGAGCGGTTTCGACACCCCGAGCACCACCTCCGTATCACCGTCAACCACGAAGGCCACTGGGCGTAACGGCCTGGCGCGGCCAACACGATGAGTGAGCGCGACCTCGTCATCGACATAGACCTCCAAGACCTCGCCGTCGAGTAAGACGGTCACGCGATGGCTGTCGCGGTCGCCATCGATCGTCGCTTGGGCGACAATCGGCCCGTCGATTTCCCGATACGCGCCGGGTCTGCCGGTTAGATCCGCCCAAAAATCGTCGAGCGGGCGCGGCTCCTGGGAGAGAGAGACCAAGCCCCGTTTGCGGTTGATGGTAACGAACCAGCCTTCGAGATCGGGGTTGTCAACCAGGGCGAGTCCCAAGGCTGCAGGCGACTGCGGCAGGCTGAATTCTGCCGTCACCCTAGCTGTAGCCGGCAAGACCGGCCCGAGCGCGCTATGCGCCTCGCCGCCAACGCCAGCCAAAGCAATGCGATCGTTCTCGGCCT
Source organism: uncultured Alphaproteobacteria bacterium (assembly GCA_963791325.1). Classification (GTDB taxonomy): domain Bacteria; phylum Pseudomonadota; class Alphaproteobacteria; order Rhizobiales; family Rhizobiaceae; genus JBEVJK01. The sequence continues at coordinate 229,053 of CAWBRU010000018.1, forward strand.
CGGCAAACCAGCTGGCCACCGCGGGGTGCAGCGTCACCTTGAGATCGCCCGATGGATCAGCGGTCACCACCCTCGGCGCGGCGAAATCGCCACCCCACAGCCATCGCGGCCTGTCGCCTTCGGTGACGAAGTCATGAAGCCAGCCGAAAAACACTCGGCTCCCATCGGGCTGGGGAGCCGATTTGGCCGCATACCAGCGACGGCCGCCGAGGTCCTCCCGCGCCGGCACCCGGAACGGACCGCGTGGCGAATCGGCGACTCGATAGATGGTGCCTACCTCTTCGGAGAAACGCGAGAAGACGAGATACCAACGGCCGTTCATCTGCCACAGCTCTGGGCATTCGGGGCAGAACGTGGTGCCCGGTACGTAGAGCGGTTCGGCTTCAACCTGCCAGTTCACGAGATCGCTGGAGGTGGCCAGTGCGATGGCGCCGCGCCGCCATTTCGGTCCATGATCGAGACGCGCGGCGATCAACATCCACCACAGACCCTCGTCCTCATTGAAGAAGACGTAAGGGTCGCGCCAGTCGATGGGCTCGAAACCGGCCGCGGGCTCGATCAGTGGGCCACTTCTCCGATCGAAATGCACAAGGTCCCGGCTCGTGGCCAGGCAGATGGTCTGCGGATGTGCTGCGCCGACGTGATGGCCGGTGTAAAAGAGGTAGTCGGTTTCATCCTTCTTGACCACCGATCCGGTCCAAATGCCGCCACCGTCAAACGCCCCGACGGCCCCCGGCTCAAGCGCCGGAGCAAGCTGCTCCCAGCTCAGAAAATCGGCGGTCGCCACATGCTGCCAGGTCGTGCGCACGCGCTCGGGATAATCGATCGTCCCGCTCGGAGAGGACAGGTAGAAGAGGTGCGTTTTGCCGCCGCTGAAATATGGGATCGGGTCTCCGGCTGCTGCCGCGCGCGTCGGTCGTCGATAAGTGATCATCGTCGGTCCTCGGTTGGTGGAGAGTCAAGTTCGCGTCGGATATCGGCCAGGGCGCGCCAAGCTGAGATCGGCCGTCCGGCTACGACGGTGACGAAGCGGCCCCGGCAGCCGTGGCCGGCTAGACATGCGCCAACCTCTGCTTGGACAATAGAGTCTCCTGGAATACGCTCAGGCAGCTGCCGATCATGGCGATGTCGCCTTCGACGCCGTACATACGCACAGAGATTTGGCCGAGGATGCTGGGCAGGACCATCTCCCTGAGCTTGGCCTGAACAATCCGAAGAAAGCGGTCGCCGAAACCGACGGCAGCCTCGCCAAGCACGATTAGGTCGGGATTGATGAAGTTAATGCAGCTGACCAGGCTTTGTGCCAGGTGTTCCGCGAGGGTCTCGATCTCCACCACTGCGAGCGGGTCGTTGTTCTGGTAGGCCGCTACGACCTCTTCGAACGATGCCTGTTCCGAAAGCGCGGTGGTGCACCGGCCCTCGCGCACAGCTTCGCGCACTTTGCGTTGTAGCGCCAAGGTTGACGTGTAGAGCTCCAAGCAGCCGCGATTGCCGCATTTGCACAACGGCCCGTGCATGTCGATTGAGGTGTGGCCGAGCTCGCCGGCGAAGCCGTGGCTGCCCTGGAATACCTGGCCGTTGATGACGATCGCGGATCCAACGCCCTGGCCAAGCATAACGTAAAGCATGACCTTGGCACCGAGCTCGATCGCCGTTTCGCGCCAGACGGCGAGTGCCGCCACCTTGGCGTCGTGGCTGGCGAAAAGCGGCATTGCCGGGTAGCGCAGCCTGAGCTCATGGACGAAGTCGAAAGCCTGCCACTGGGGCGATTCCGTCATCAGGATAATGCGCTCGTCGCTCTGCAAGAAGGGTCCGGGAAGAGCAACCCCGATCCCAAGAATTTGACCTCCGGCATGGTCGCTGTAGTCGTTTATCAGCCGAGTGATTTGGTCGAAGGTTTCTTGCGGCCGCTGTACCTGCGGGATCGGCACGTCGACCGATTTTACCTCTTCGCCGAGCAGGTCGAAGAGCCCGACGGCGAAGCTAAGCCGCTTCAAGCGAACAGCAATGACGCGGAACCGCCGTCCACTCAGCCGTAGGTTGATCGACCGGCGACCGCGGTTGCCGCTGGCGCTGGTGCCGATCTCTTCGACCACTTGGTTCTCAATCAGCGGCTTCAGCGCCCGTGTGACTGTCGCCTGGTCGAGCCCGGTGCGCCGGCTGATCTCCTTACGGGAGCATACGCCGAGACGGTGGATTACCGCCAGAATCACGCTGCGGTTGAAGGATTGCACACCGTCGAGGGAGAGGCCTTTCTCTTCGTGATACATCCTCTTGCGGCCCGCAGCTGGTCGTCGGCTCAGGGAGCGAGGATGGTAGCGACGATGTCGTCGACGGTCTTCGCGCCGTCCACCTTAACGCAAACGCGCATGTTGGATGGCTCCTCGCGCAGCGGCACCGTTTGGCCGATACTCAGCCGGCCGCTGGTTTCCACGCCGATGGCCATGTCCTCGAAGCTGGCTATGCTGGGGTCCGCGGCAATCGCCACCGCCAACGGATCGTAGAGCACGCAGCCGTCTGCCCAATCGAACATCGGTGCATCGAGATAGGTGGTGCAGACCTCAGTGAAGATCGACGCCAGTGGCGCCTGGTCACGCTCGACGGCACGGATCCGTGCCTCGGGCAAGACGACGCCCATGGTCGGGTTGGTCACGTCAAGGCTCACCATGGTGAGGTCGAGGCCCGAGCGGAAGACGATGTCGGCCGCCTGCGGATCGAACCAGATGTTGCACTCGGCCACAGGAGTAATGTTGCCGCGACCGTAGCGGGAATCGAGACCGAGCCCGCCGCCCATGAACACCACAGAGGCGATTTCCTGGCGCAGCTCCGGCTGTTGAATGAGCGCCAGGGCCAGGTTGGTCTGCGGGCCGATGGCGATAATCGTCACTTCGCCGGGGTTGGCGCGCACCGTCTCGATCAGGAAATCGACTGCGTGCATGCCGATATGGGAGACCGCGGCATCGGGCAGGGGAAGGCGACCCGGTCGCCCGCGCGCGCCGGCATAGGCGTCCTTGAGCAACTGTGGGAGATCGCCGCCCATCCGGGTGGCCATACCGATCGCAACAGGCACATCGCCGCGCTTGGCCGCCTTGAGCACCGCGCTGGCACAGCGCGCGCCGAGGTCGGGCGGGCAGTTGCCGAATACGGTCGTGACGCCGAGCAGCTCCAAGCGCGGGTCCTTCAGCGCCAGCATCAACGCCAGCGGGTCGTCGGCATCGGTGCCGGGAATGCCGATCGCCGGGTCGGTGTCGAGGATGACCTTGCGCCGCTTCACCATCCTCAGGCCTCCGCGACCGAAAGCGCGCCTGTCATTACCGCAACGGCCTCCTGCATGGTGTGCGATCGGGGCGTGATCACGCCGGCGCATCGGCCGAGTCGCTGGACGTGAATCCGGTCGGCGATCTCGAACACATGCGGCATGTTGTGGCTGATCAAGATGACGCCAAGCCCGCGTGCCCGCAGCTGTCCGACAATCTCCAGCACTTGGGCGGATTCGCGGACGCCGAGTGCCGCCGTCGGCTCGTCGAGCACCACGACCTTACTCCCGAAGGCCACGGCGCGCGCAACTGCGACGGCCTGACGCTGGCCGCCAGACAGCGTTTCGACGACCTGGTTGATGTCCTGGATGGTATGGATACCGAGCGCGGCGACCTTCTCCTCGGCCTCGCGGCGCATGCCGCGTTTGTCAAGGAAGCGCAGCCAGCGGCCGAGGAAGTCCGGCCGCACCCTTTCACGGCCGAGGAAGAGGTTGGTGGCGATGTCGAGCGCCGGCGATAAGGACAGCGTTTGATAGACTGTTTCGATGCCTGCAAGGCGCGCGTCCTGAGGCCGCCGGAAAGCGACCTGAACGCCCTCGACCTGGATTTCACCGACGTCGGGTGTCTCGGCACCTGTCAGGCACTTGATCAGAGTCGATTTGCCGGCCCCGTTGTCGCCGATCACCGCCAGGATCTCGCCCGCATAAAGGTCGAGATCGACGCCGTCGAGCGCGACGACCGGCCCGAAGGTCTTGACCAGGCCACGGGCCGAAAGCACCGGGTGCGGCGCGCTGCTCGCGGCAGACGGGCTCATTTGCGCGTCCTGACCTTGCGGATCCACTGGTCGAGCGAAACGGCGGCGATGATCAGCAGGCCGATGGCAAGCGTCTGATAGAGGACATCCACGCGGGCGAGCGCCAGCCCGTTGCGGAACACGCCGACGGTGATGGCGCCGATGAAGGTGCCGAGCAGGCCGCCGCGGCCGCCGAACAGGCTCGTGCCGCCGATGACCACGGCGGTGATCGAGTCGAGGTTGGCGTCGACCGCCGAGTTGGGCGTCGCGGCACCTACGCGACCGATCAGCACCCAGGCGCTGAGCGCGAAGATGATGCCGGCGACGGTGTAGACGCTGATCAAAATCTTGCGCACCTCGACTCCGGCGAGCCGTGCGGCGGCGGCGTCGTCGCCGACAGCATAGACGTGGCGTCCCCAGGCGGTCTGCGACAGCACCACGCCGCCCACCAGATACATGGCGATGACGAGCAGTGCACCCATGGTCATCTGGAACGGTCCGATCGGGAAGGAGACATCGGTGAAGGTGAGCACGCCTCCCAGGGAAGCGCCGGGAATCGACCGCCCGCCGCTCATCAGCAGCGACACCGCCGTGAACACGTTGAGCGTGCCGAGGGTGACGATGAAGGGTGGCAGCCGGACTCGGGCGACCAGGATGCCGTTGATCAATCCGGCGCCCGCGCCGACCAGCAAGCCGATACCGAGCGCCAGCCAGCCGGGCACGCCGAATTGGGCGACGGCAGAGCCCATCACCATTGTCGCCAGGATCATGATCGCACCGACCGACAAATCGATGCCGGCCGTGAGGATGATCAGCGTCTGGCCGACGGCCAAGGAGCCGACAATAGCTACCTGCTGGAGGATGAGCGATAGGTTGGATGGCTGCAGAAAGCGCGGGCTGATAAGCGCAAAGGCTATGCCGGTGACCAGGAGCACGATGAGTGGACTGATCTCAGGATGCCTATGCAGCAGCCTCTGCAGCCGCTGCATGGGGGTCAATGACCGCTGCCGAAAGGCTTCGGCGGCGGTCATCGATTGGGACCTTTGAAGGGCCATCGTTAGAGCCTCAGCAGGCTTGACCCGTCACCAGCAGAGGTCGGTGCCCTTCTTGGAGTCGATTGCGTCGACGCCCTTGGCTGCCTTGTCGGCCACCAGCGTGATGCCGGTGTTGATGAAGTCGAGGCCCTCGGTCGGCTTCGGGTCGACCTTGTTCCGCAGGTGATTGACGATCGCCTCAACGCCCAGCTGGCCCATGGCGCTCGGGTATTGCTGCGCAACCGCGCCGAAATCACCGTCGGCCACCGCCTTTACGCCGCGGCAACTGCCATCGATCGACACCACCAGTGCATCCTTTACGCCGGCGGCCTTGAGGGCCTGGACGGCACCGACGCCCGAAGTCTCGTTGGCGCTGAACACGACGTTGATGGCGGGGTTGAGCGACAGGCAGTTCTCCATCGCGGTGCGGCCGCCGTCCTCGGCGCCGTTGGTCGCCTGGTTGCAGACGATTTCGTACTCGCCGCCCGAATAGGAGCCCGTCTTGGCCTCGTCGCCGTTCTTCTTCTCGTCCTTGAGGTCGATGCCCATGCCCTTCAAGAACCCTTGGTCGCGCTGATAGTCGATGGTGACGATCTTGTCGGCGAACAAATCGAGCAGTGCGATGGTCGCTTTCTTGCCTCCAAGCGCTCCCGCCGCCCACTTACCGATAAGTTCGCCCGCCTGGAAATTGTCGGAAGCGAAGGTGGCATCGACGAGGTTAGTCGGGTCGGTGGGCGTGTCGAGCGCCAGAACGTAGAGGCCGGCATCACGTGCCTTTTGAATCGCCGCGTTGACCGCTGGGCCATTGTTGGCGATCAGGATACCGTTGTCGCCGCGCTGGACTGCGTACTCGATCGCCTGGATCTGGCCGTCGGCGTCGGTCTGATCGCGTCCCGCTGCCACCGTGATCGCGGCATTCTGCTCTTTGGCAGCCTTCTGCGCTCCTTCGACCATCGCGGTCCAGAAATGGTTGTCCGGATCTTTGGTGATCAGCGTAATGTTGATGGTGTCATCGGCCGCGGCTGCGGCCCCGGCAATCGTGATGGCGGCCAGCGCGGCCCCAGCGAAAACAGACAGATGACGACGGATTTTGCGCATTCGTTCCTCCCTGAATACGACTTCCACCAAAGATTCGATGCGATGGGGAATAATTGTTAGTTGCAATCATAACAGCGCGTCCTTTAATTGCAAGCTACAAATAAACACACGGACGGGAATTGCCGGCTGATCGGGTGATGGAGATATGAGCTTGATGCGATCTTGGGCTGGCAACTGCTCGCGCTGCGACCGCCGGAGCCCGTGAACCGAGACGCGAAGTCTGCCCAGGAAGATAGAGACCACGATAAGGAGAAACGAAGAGCTATGCTGGTCGCCGGCCTTGCCGGCCATATTGACGGCCAGCAGTGATCGGGCCAGCAATGGGGCGACATCGCCCTCTATCGCAGGCCCGAATGCATCGCTTCACGCTTTCGCAGCTTTCGTATTTCGTCGCCACCGGCAGTTTCGGCAGCCTGAGCGAGGCCGCACGCCATCTCAACGTGTCGCAGCCCTCCATATCCTCTGCTATCGGCCAGATCGAACATGTCCTCGGTTATTCGCTATTCACTCGCCACAACCGCTTCGGTGTTCGGCTGACCCCGGAGGGGCGACAAGTTTTCGATCAGGCACGCCACATCCTGGCTCTCGTGGACGATATCGGTGCCGAGGGCGCCCTGACCAACAGCGAGCCGTCAGGCCAGGTCTCTGTCGGCTGCTTCGACCCGTTGGCGTCACTTCATCTGCCGGGGCTGCTGCGCAGCCTCAAGCTAGCCTTTCCAAACGTGAGCGTCCGCTACGATATTCTGCGTCAGCCAGCCTTGCATGAAGCCTTGCTGTCGGGCGACCTCAACCTTGTTCTGACCTATGACACCGGGGTTTGGGAAGACGTCCCTTCGACCACAATCGGCCGGGTCACGCCGTTCGTTATAGCAGCGCCTATGCATCCTTTGGCTAAGCGCAAATCAGTATCGCTGGCCGACATTGTCGACGAGGACTACGTGCTGATCGACTGGCCTGAAAGTAAGGAATACCAGCTCGGGCTGTTCTCGATCACAGGCCGCATCCCGAAGGTCGTCGCCTATGCCCCTAGCCTCGAGATGCTGCGCGGCATGGTTGCCCACGGCTTCGGCATTTCGATCTCGGTCACTCGCCCGGCTTCGGACATGAGCTATGACGGCCAGCCGATCGTTTGCATCCCGATTTCCGATCCGATTCCCGCGCAGCGCGTCGTCATCTGCCATTCGGAGGCACGCTTTCTAACGCGTGCAAGCCGCCTGGTCATGGCGCACATCATCGAGCATTTCCGGCAGGAGCCGGAGCCGCTCAGCCGGCCATCCAGCCGCCGTCGACCATGATGCTGGTGCCGGTGACGTAGCTGGCAAGCCGGCTGGCCAGGAACACGGCCGCGCCGGCAACGTCGGCCGGCTCGCCGAGGCGCGGCCACGGCGTCCGGCTGCGAGAATAGGTCAGGGCGGCCGGATCATTGGCGATGCCGGGCTTGCCGGTGAGGATCTTGCCGGGCGCGATCGCGTTGCAGACGATCTGGTCGGCGGCGTGATCGACCGCGATCTGGCGCGTCATCTGGATGATCGCACCCTTGCTGACCGAATAGGGGAAGTCGCCGGGACAGGCGATCATGCCGTGCTGCGAGGCGATGTTGATGATGCGGCCGCGCACGCTGTCGATCGGATCCTGGCGGTGCATCTCGATCACCGCCCGCTTGGCGCAGAAGAAGGCGCCGGTGACGTTGACCGACAGCACCTTGTGCCAGTCCTGCGGCGTGGTCTCGACCAGGTTGGTCGACGTGTAGACCGCGGCATTGTTGACGAGCACGTCAAGCCGCCCGAAGCGATCGACCGTCCGGCCGACCAGCCGGTCGACCGCATCCCAGTCGGCGACATCGGTCGGTATCGCAATGCCGATGCCGCCCTGCTCAGCGACGAGATCGGCGGTCGGCGCGCCGCCCTCGAGCGGATCGGTACGGGTGTCGGCGACCACGACGGCCGCCCCTTCGGCGGCGAATGCGCGGGCGATCGCCCGACCGATCCCCGAACTCCCGCCCGTCACGATCGCCACTTTGCCTTGCAACAATCCCATGCTGGTCTCTCTCCGCGAATTGGCCGGCGTCATTTCTGCGGCGGTGCGAGGACGGCCAGCAAACGCTCACGGTCCAACGTGCCGACGATGGACCCGTCGTCGCCGAGGACCATGATCGGCGCCGCCGACCGGCAACATTCCAGGAGGCTTGCCAGCTTCTGATCGTGACCGACCGAAAGCTGGCCTGCGGCTGGTGCGGCCTTGACCTGGCCGACGCGAACGGCGCCCGAGACGAGATGAAGGCGTTTGCGTTCTTCGGATGCGCCTTCGGCTTCGCTTGCCGCCATGATGTCTCTCGCCCGCAGCAGCCGTCCCCTGTCCGCGTCGCGGGTGAAGTCGGCGACGAACGGCGTGGCGGGACGCAGGATCAGATCGGCCGGCGACCCGATCTGCACGATGCGGCCATCCTTCATCATGGCGATCCGATCGCCGAGCAGCAGGGCTTCCTGGATATCGTGGGTGATGAAGATGATGGTCTTGGCGAGCTTCTGCTGCAGCCGGAGCAGTTCCTGCTGCATGTCGCGCCGGATCACCGGATCGAGCGCGCTGAACGCCTCGTCCATCAAGAGCAGGTCCGGATCGACCGCCAGGCTGCGGGCTAGGCCGACCCGCTGCTTCATCCCGCCGCTCAGATTATGCGGATAGCGCTGCTCCCAGCCGCTGAGCCCGACCTGTTCGATCAGCCGCTCCGCGATCTGGTCTCGCTCTTTCCTTGCCATGCCGCGCATTTTGAGGCCGAAACCGACATTTTCGATCACCGTGCGGTGCGGCAGCAGCGCGAAATGCTGGAATACCATCGAGATCTTGGAGAGACGCAGTGTACGCAGCCGAGCCTCCGCAAGGCTGGTGATCTCCTCACCCTGGAACCGGATCTGGCCGGCCGACGGTTCGATCAGCCGGTTCAAGCAGCGCAGCAGGGTCGACTTGCCGGATCCGGACAGCCCCATGATGACGAAGATCTCGCCGGGCTCGACGGCGAACGAGACGTCCGCGACGGCAGCGAAAGCGCCGAAGCGGCTGTGGACGTCCTCGCGCGCGGCGCCGTTGGCGAGCGCCTTGGCCGCCGCAGCCTCGTCGCCCCCGTAGAGCTTCGACACGCCCTCGACGATGAGCAGCGGATCGCGTGCCGCCGTCGTCCGGTTCGCCAGTGCCTCGGTCATCTGCCGAACCGCTCCAGCCAGTGCCTTGCCAGGTCGGAGCGCCGACAGATCCAGATGCGCTTATCTGCACGCACGCTTTCCAGGAAGCGCAGGAGGCCGGTCATCCGGCCCGGACGTGCGGCAAGCCTGCAGTGCAGGGAGACTGTCATCAGGCGCGGGGTGCGCTCGCCCTCTGCGAGCAGAAAGGCAACCGCGTCGGCGAGGTACTCATGGAATTGCGACCCTGTTTCGAGCCCCGACCCGCGCGAGAACCGGCTGTCGTTGCAATCGAAGCTGTGCGGCACGACCAGATGATCCTTGCCTTCGACCTGCACGAAATAGGGCAGATCGTCGTTGTAGTCGTCGCAATCGAACAGAAAGCCGCCGTGCTCGACCACCAGCCGGCGCGTGTTGAGGCTCGGCCGCCCCGTGTACCAGCCGAGCGGCCTCAGCCCCGCCAGGCGTTCAATGGTGGTCACGGTGCGGGCAATCTGGGCGCGCTCTTCCGCCTCGCTCACCCCTTCATAGTCGATCCAGCGCCAGCCGTGGCAGACCACGTCGCTGCCGAGCTTCCTGATCGCCGGGCCCACCTCTGGATTGAGCTCGAGCGCCCGGCCGACCACGTAGAATGTCGGGACGATCCCGACCTTTTGGAACGCCGCAAGCAGACGCCAGACGCCGACGCGCGAGCCATATTCGTATTGCGATTCGATGTTGCGGTTGCGCACGCCGGGAACCGCCGGTGCGACGCCGATGTCCGACAGGATGGTTTCGGACAACCCGTCGCCCTCGCCGATGCTGTACTCCGCCCCTTCCTCGTAGTTGACGACGAGGTTCAAGGCCAATCGTGCCCCGCCGGGCCACGCGGGATCCGGCGGAGCGTTGCCGTAGCCGATCAGGTCCCTCACCGGTTCGTAGACCATCGATGCCTTATTCCGGGGGGTTCGCCGTGCGCCGGGCTGCGGCGGCTCGTTTCAGCATATCACAGGATCCTGAGCTCATCTGTCTGATAGGTCAGCCGCACGCCGCCTTGCGGCGTGACGAGAACGTTGTCTGTCATGCCGATGAAGCTGAGGCGCTCTGCCATGCCCGGATCGTCGAAGGTGAGCGAGGGATGGAAGGACACCACCTCGCCGGCGAGCAGCGGCTTGTCGTTACCTGGCGCCCACATGCCCTCGATCGCGTCCGCGCCGATGCCGTGCAGGCTGTAGTTGGACGGGCTAAGCCCGATGCGCTGGCCGGCGATCCTGCGCTCGACGACGGCGAGCACATCCGCTCCGGTCGCACCTGGCCGGATCACCGGCAATGCCTCGGCCCAGATCTCCTGCACCAGCGTCCAGAACCCTTGCAGCTCGGGCGAGGGCGGACCGAAGCTGTAGCTGCGCCTGAGCTCGAGCCAGTAGCCCGCCGGGCCGGGCGTCTCGATCCACAGCATGAACTGGCAGTCCCGCTCGATTCGTTTGTTAGAGCCGTAGCTCACCGCGGTGAACGGCGTCGTCGCCATGGCGACCTTGACGTCGCGGCAGCCGTGCAGCTTGGCCAGCCGGGATGCCGCGCCGGCAATGTCGGCCTCCTGCACGCCCGGACGGATCTCCGCCTCCATCGCCTGAAAGATCTTGCGGAACACGGCGGAGACGTGCCTGAGACTGGCCAGCTCCTCGTCGCTCTTGACGCGCCGGACCTCCTCGAAGGCGGCGGTCGCGTCGGCCGTCTCGAAGGCGGAAGCGGCGTGCGTGAGCTCGTCGAGATGGGCGGCCGAGATCGCGTCGGACAGGCCGACGACGCCGATCCGGCCGGGCGCCACGCCATAGTCGGCGAGCACGCGCGCCACCTCTTCGCCCGGCCTCGGGCTGGCGCGGAAATCTTCGGCCCAGGCCGTCCGTCTGGCCTGGCCGAGCCCGACCACGGGCGTGGTGATGAACACCGGGGGACCGCTGGGCAGCACCACGACGAACGAATTGGCGGTGAATTGGAACACATCGGACGTGTAGAGCACCCGGCCCCGGTAGCGCAGGTCGCCCTTGCCGGCCACCACCAGCGCGGCAAACCCTTCTGCCTCCATCATCGCCCGCAGGCGCGCGAGGCGACGCGCGCGCTCGCCGTCGCTCGCCAGCCTGAGCTTGGCGGCCCGCCCGAGGTCGTCAACCGCCGGAAAGGTGGAACCGGTGAAGCTTGTTTCCGTCATCGCGAGAACGTCCGTCTGAGCGTGGCATGGAGGGACCGGCCGCACAGGCGGCCGATCCTTGCTTGGCGGTCTGCCCCGTCAACTCATTTGGCCGCCTTCAGCCAGGCATCGAACTCCGCCCGGTGCGCCTTGACCCACTCCTCGGCATGGCGAACGACGTCCGCCTCCTTGGACTCGCCGTGCTGGATCAGCAGGTTTTCCGCGTTGATGTCATCGAGCGGAATGCGCACGCTGGCGAGGAACTTTTCCGCGCCCGGATTGGCCGCGAGGAAGTCGGAATTGGCCAGGATATAGATGTCGTTCAGCGGAAAGCCGGTGGTCGAGCTGCCGCAATTCTGTTCGGGCGGGCAGGATGCGGGATCGACGCTCAGCCAGACCGTCTGCTCGCCCGCCTTCATCTCGGCGATCGTCCAGTTGGGGGTCCAGGTGTAGAAAAACACCGGCTCGCCGCGTTTGAACTTCGCCAGGGTGTCCGCGATAAGCACCGAATATTCGCCCTGGTTGTGGTCGATCGTGTCGTGCAGGCCGATCTTGTCGAGCTCGAAATTGATGACCTTCTCGGCGCCCCAGCCGGGGTTGGCGCCGGCGAGATCGGCCTTGCCGTTGCCGTTGCTGTCGAACAGCGCTGCGACTTTCGGATCCTTGAACTGCTCGAGGCTCTTGATGCCGTACTTGTCCGCCGTCGCCTTGTCGACCAGATAGCCCTGTGCCGCGCCGGTGATGGTCGGGCCGAGGCGCTTGGTCTGGCCGGCGATCTGCTCATAGAAGGAGTTGTGCAGCGGAACCCATTCGTCGACCGCGAAAGCGCAGTCGCCGGTTGCGACCGACTGGTGGACCAGGGGGACGGACAGGGTTTTCGGCATGTCGACGGTGTAGCCCAGCTCGCGCAGGCCGAGGATCGGGATCAGCTGATGGAACAGCCCCTCGATGGAAGTCGATGTACAGGTCACCACCGGCTTCCCGCCGTTCGGGGCATCCTCGGCCCGGCTCGCAGTCACCGTGCCCAGGCTTCCCGCCAGCAGCGACGCCCCAAGAAGGCTTGCCTGCGCAAACTCGCGTAGATGGTACATGTCAGTTCCCCTTTGTGTTATCTGCCCGATTTCTGTGTTGTGCCTCAGAGAGTGCGCGGCCGATCCTGTCGACTGAGATGGCAATCACCACGATCGCGACACCGGCCGTCGTCGCCATGCCCACGTCCAGCCGGTTGATGCCGGAATAGACGCTGAGCCCGAGCCCGCCGGCGCCGATCAGGGCGGCGATCACGACCATGCTGAGCGACAGCATCAGCGCCTGGTTGATGCCGGCGGCGATCGTCGGCATCGCCAGCGGCACCTGGATCTCCCGCAGCACCTGGAATCGGGTACAGCCAAAGGCATTGCCGGCTTCGACCACGTTGGGATCGACCTCGCGTATGCCGAGACTGGTCAGCCGGATCATCGGCGGCAGCGCGACGACGATGGTCGCCAGAACGGCCGGCACGTTGCCGATGCCGAACAGCATGACGATCGGAACCAGATAGACGAAAGTGGGCGCGGTCTGCATGGCGTCGAGGACGGGACGGATCGCGTGCTCGAAGCGGTCGCTGCGGGCGGCGAGTACGCCGAGCGGCAGCCCGACAAGGATGCAGAATATCACCGAGGTGAGCATCATGGCGACCGTCGTCATCGCCATGTCCCACAGACCGAGGAAGCCGATGAGCAGAAATCCCGCCACCACCCAACCGGCGAGCCGGCGGCCGCCCGTGGACCAGGCGATCAGGCCCAGCAGGACGAGGAAGAGGACGGCAGGTGTGGCCCTCAAAAAATGATCAAGCGCATCAAGGCAGATGGCGATCGGCTGCCTGATTGCAATGAACAAAGGTCTGAGATGGATGACGAGCCAGGTTACGGCTTCCTGGATCCATTGGCTCGCAGGCAGAGTGTAGCGGTCGAACAGCTCGTTCAGGAAATACATTTCGCCCTTATCCGCCCAAGGCGGGCTTCACCAGATCCGCCGTTAAACCAGCCGTCGAACGACAAAATCGCGCTTCGAAGAATTGGCTGAGGCAGATCTCTGCCTGAACTCGGCGAGAGCTTAGCGTTTGCAATAACCTATCGGAAGACCTGTTACTATAGTCGTTTCCTATGGGTGCCATAGATGCAAAATATTGGACTTCGCCTGCCAAGCACTCTTCCTTTCTCATGCATGAACAACGCCCTGTGGAAGGCTTCATGATCGACATCGAGACAAGGCCGCCATCTGCGGGCGGCCGCCCCGATTGGTTGGCAGCATCGCTGGAACGCGGTGGCGGACAGCTCCTCTATGCGGCGGTCGATGAAGCGGACTTGGCCGATGCTTTGCGGGCCCAGGACAAGCTGCGCGTGGTCAGGTCGGACCGCTCGAGGCAGGGCCGTCCCTATGCGGCTTGGAAGCCAGCATTGGAGACGCTCGCAGAGGCGCTGCCGTCGCTGACGGAGATCCAGCAATCGGCACTTGCAGAGCTCGCGTCGATCGACGCCGACGCCGGGCGGCTTGCCGAGCTGCCCTCATACCAGGCGCGCTACCGACTGTTCGATGCGTGTCGCGCGCTGCTTGAAGAGGCTGGGCGCCGGCAGCCGTTCGTCGTCTTGCTCCCGGCACTCGACTCGATGGATCGGCCCTCGCTCAGGCTTCTTCTGTTCCTGTGGCCGTTCCTTCCCGACCTGCGCGTCACAGTCCTGTCGCGCTTGCCGCAAGGCGCTTCCGGCCGGGAGGATCAACGAGCTGTCCTGAAGCGCCTCGTCGCCGGGCCGATGACCGGCGCGATCCCCTATGAGGCTGGCCGCAGCGCGGCGGACTGGCTGGCTGAGGCCACCTGGGCCAAGCGGGTCGGTGCACCGGAACACGCGGCGTCTTGCCTTTCCCAGGCGCTCGCCGCATCGCCTGCCGGCCGCAGCGAAGCCATCCTTGAAGACCTGATCCTGGTCGCTGCGGAGGCGGGCGTCGACGATCAGCTCGCGGAGCGGATCGCCGACTGGCGCGCTCTCGGCCCGGCTAAGACGCCGGTGCAGATCGCCGGTTTTGCGCGCGCCGTCATGGAGGCCGGCGCTGCGCGTGATGCCGTCGGCCAGCTGATCGACGGCAGTGCCGGCCCGGCCGAACTGCCCGCCGACAGGCTTGTCTGGGCGCGGCTGCGCATGCTCGACCCTCCACGGCTCGAAGAGATCGCCGACGGGCGCGTGAAGGTCGGTCGCTGGATCGGCGCGGACGCCGAGGCGGTCCGGATCCTGAGGACGCTCGGCGACGAAGGCGACTATGCGCGAACCTTGGTGGTCTATGACTGGTGGCCGAAGGAGGAGATCGAGGCGCTGATCCCGCGGATCCGGGCCTGGCGCAATGAGAGCGCGCGAAGCCGCGGCCTTTCGGTGGCGGCAGAGACGCTGATGTACCGGCACGGCGCGTTCGCCGAAGCCTGCCGGTTGCTTGAAGAGCAAGTGGCCCTGCACCAGGGGCGAGGGGCCATCGAGGAGCTGGCCAAGGCGCAGGTGCGTCTGACGATGGCGCAGCTCGCCGATGGGCAACTCGACGAAGCGGAGCGGACGCGCAGCCGCGCGCGCGAGACCGTCAATCGGCTGGGGCCCGATTACCTGATTTATGAGCATGCGGGCACCAAGAGCGGCGGCGATCTCTACCCCGAGATCTCCATGGAATCCAACTTCGCCTGGTACCGCGACGGCGATTGGCTGGCTGTCGCCGAACACTGGGCGCGGGCCGTCGCCATGCACGAAAGCGGCGGCAGCCCGGTCCATATCGTCGAGGCGGCGATGGCGGCCCAGGCTTATGCGCGGCTGGGACGGTTCGACGATGCATGCGTTTACCTGGACGAGCTGGCCTCGATCCTGCCGCATCTCGAACCGCGCGACTGGGCTTTCAACGGCGCCGTCGGGCGCGCCTCGCATGCCATTTGGGACATGCTGAACGCCAGCTACGCGCCGCAGTTCCGCGCGCATGCCAGCGATCTCCTGGCAGCAGGCGTCGGCGACTGGACCAACACGTCGCTGCTGCAGACCGTCGCCCGGATGGCGGCCCTGACCGGGGATTTCGACGCAGCGTCGGACCATTTTGCGCGTGCCCGCGAAAGCTTCAGCCCGTCCCAGCGGCCGCAGCGTGCCATCGTCGACTTCGACGAGGCGATCGCCTTGCGGCTCATGGATCGCGACCCCGAGCGCCGGCGATCGCTCCTCGACGCGGCGGTGACGACCTTCAGGGCATACCGCATGGACGGGTGGGA
Organism: uncultured Alphaproteobacteria bacterium; assembly: GCA_963791325.1. GTDB lineage: Bacteria > Pseudomonadota > Alphaproteobacteria > Rhizobiales > Rhizobiaceae > JBEVJK01. The sequence goes on from CAWBRU010000018.1 coordinate 244,845, forward strand.
AGCTCGCCTCGCCGCGGAGACGCGTCGTTCCGGTGCCGGGCGATGACTGGCGAGCTGCGCGGCGACGCGTCGCCCCGCATCATCGTCACCGGCGGCGCCGGCTTCGTCATGAGCAACGTCGCGCACGCACTTCTGGCCTCCAACCCGGCGGCGCAGGTGTTGATTGTCGACATCTACGAAGGTGATACTCTGGCCGAGCAGTTCCTCGCCGCGTTTGGTAGCCGCGTCGCCTTCGGTTTCGCCGATGTGAGAGATCCGCGCCAGTTGCGCGACCTCGGCCAGGACTTCGATCCCACCCACGTGGTTCATGGCGCGGCGGTGACCCATCAGCCCAGGCTGGAGGTGGAGCAGCCGTCGATCTATGCCGAAGTCAACATCATGGGCACGGTCAACCTGCTCGACTGGGCGCGTGGGTTGCCGCGACTGGAGCGGTTCGTCCATGTCAGCACCGGCGGGGTCTACGGCGCGCCTTCGCCTAGTTCGCCGCTGGGTTCGCAGCCGGAAGACGGGCCGTTCGATCCGCCCGAACTCTACGCCGTCAGTAAGTTCGCAGCAGAGCTTTTCGTCAGGCGCTACCGCGAGCTCTTCTCGCTCGGCACCGTGCGTGTCCGACTGGCCGATGTGTTCGGACCCATGGAGCGGGCGACCGGCGCGAGAAGCGGCATGTCGTTGCCCTACAAGATGATGCGCGCAGCGCTCGAGCGCCGTCCCTTGCGAGTGACCGCACGAAGCCACCTCGCGCCCATCGACCTGACCAGCGCCGAAGACGTCGCTTCGGCGCTCAACCGATTGCTCCTTGCCGGCGACCTTTCGCACGACGTCTACAACATTGCTGCCGGCCGGCACGTCGCCGTCGGCGCGCTGTTCGACGCGTTCAGGCGTGTCGAGCCGGCCTTCACAGTCGAGACGGTGGCTTTGCCGCAGGCCGAAGTGGATCTCGATCCGTCCAATCGTACGGCACGCTACAACGCTTACGACACGGCCCGCATCGGTGCGCTCGGCTGGAAGCCGCGCCCGCTCGAGCAACAGCTAGGCGCCTATCGCGACTGGGTGAGCGCCGATCCGGACAGTCGATGCCCGGTCTCTGCCGGTAAGTCGGGCAACTAGGCAAAAGTCATGCGCAAAGAAGGCCCGACGATGCCCCCAGCTGCTTACCCTCGCGATCTCGAAGGCTACGGGGCCAATCCGCCGCACGCCAGATGGCCGAATGATGCCCGCATTGCTGTGCAGTTTGTTCTCAATGTCGAAGAGGGCGGGGAAAACTCGATCCTGCACGGCGACACGCATTCTGAGGCGCACCTGTCGGAAACCATCGCGCAGCCGCTCGAGGGACAGCGAAACCTGATCGTGGAATCGTTCTATGAGTATGGCGCGCGCGCCGGCTTCTGGCGTATTCTGAGGCTGTTCGAGAAATACCGGATGCCGTTCACCTGCTTCGCGGTCGGCATGGCCATCGAGCGGACGCCTGCCGTGGCGCGGGCCATGCGCGACGCAGGGCACGAGATTGCGACCCATGGATGGCGCTGGATCAACTACCAGAACGTGCCCGAGGAGGTGGAGCGGGCACATATCCGGCGCGCGATAGAAGCTCATGAGGCCGTGATTGGAGAACGGCCGCTGGGCTTCTACGCCGGCCGGCTGAGCGCAGCCTCGCGCAAGCTCTGCATTGAGGCCGGCTTTCTCTACGACGCCGACTCCTATGCCGATGATCTGCCCTACTGGACGGCGGAGCATGGCCGACCTCACCTGGTGGTGCCGTACACATCGGACGTCACCGACATGAAATTCCAGACGACCACCGGCAGCTTTAGCTGCGGCGACCAGTTCTTCAACTACCTGCGCGACTCCTTCGATTGCCTCTATGACGAGGGTGCCGAGCGACCGAAGATGATGTCAGTCGCCATGCACAGCCGCATTCTAGGTCGCCCAGGACGGATACAGTCGCTCGCGCGCTTCTTGGATTATATCAGCGAGAAGGATGCGGTTTGGGTGGCACGCCGCATCGACATCGCGCAGCACTGGATCAAGTGTCATCCGCCGGCGGTTGCCGGGTGATGACGCTACCGAAGCGGCTGGACACAATGGAGAAGCTTGTCTTGTCGGACGAGGGCGGCGTCCGGATCGCTGTCCTGCCCCTTGCCACGTTCAAACGGAAGTGAACCCGTGTTTCCGGCGTGAATGCCGGCATTCTCCCAGGCGGATATTCGACATATTTCGTTGGAAGTCACAGAAATGCTGGCACGCCCAAGGGGTATCGAACCCCTGTTTGCGCCGCGGATGGGGTGGGATTCGAACCCACGGTAGAGTTGCCCCTACGCCAGTTTTCAAGACTGGAGCCTTCAACCACTCGGCCACCCATCCCGCGCGGGCGCAGTCACGCGCGCGGTCGAGGCTTTAGCGCCGCCGGCTTCGGTCCGTCAATCATCTCCCGCCGCCGAAGGCGCCTCCGCCGGTCCAGGCAACAGCTCGAAATCCTCGTGGAACTCGCGGTAGTTGCAGGTGATCTCCTCGCCCACGGCAATCGCGCGGCTGGCCACGCCGCAGCTGTCGCCGGAGAAATCCGTGTTGGGGTCGTCGGCATGGTTCATGAAACGGCCGTTGTCGGCCTCGAACACCAGCAAGCCGGGCCGGCCGGGGCTCGGATAGGCGTGGCGCTCGAGCAATGCCTGCAGTACGGGATCGGCCCCGCGGTAGACCGCCTCCGAGATCAACAGATCGAAGCGCGGGTCGAACCGCCAGATCACGGCGCCGGGCGCGACCGGCTCGGCCGCAAACACCCCAACGCCTTCGACCGCACTCGGCCCCACATAAGTCTTGACCAGCAGCATCGCGCCCCCATAGCCGGTTGTCGCGACGGCGCCAACGCCGCCGCTTGTCAATCGTTCCCCTCGGTGCCGTTAACCATGCTCGTCGGTAGCTCCCGCCCGGCCCATCCTGTGCCGCGCTTTGCCACATTTCCGCCGGTTTCCGGCCATAATCGCTTAATACCGTCGCAATCTATTCCTGCGCACGATAGGAGATCGGGGCTTGGCGCGGGAAGACCACGTGACGCCGCTCGCCCGGGATCATCGGAGAAGGCGAGGGGCAGCCGTGAGACGTTCATCGGGGACCGAGCGGGTATGACGGCAGCGACGCGTCGGCGTCTTCATCGCGCATCTTCTTTGGCCATGCTTTCGGCTGCCTGCCTCGGCCTCGCCGCATGCACGTCGTCGTCGACCAGCTCCATGGTCAACACCCATGGCAAGGAATACTTCCCCGAATCGATCTACGGCAAGGCGAGCCCGCTGGTGTGGAATGCGCGCACCCGGGTGCCGCGCGGCGGCGGACGCGACCAGCTCGGCAAGCCCTACATGGTCGCCGGCAAATGGTACTATCCCAAGGAAGATAAGCACTACAAAAAGATCGGCGCTGCGTCCTGGTACGGCGGCGCCTTCCACGGCCGCCTCACCGCAAATGGCGAGGTCTACGACATGACCCACCTGACGGCGGCGCACCCGACCATGCCGCTGCCCAGCTATGCCCGGGTCACCAACACTAGCAACGGCAGCTCGGTGATCGTCCGTGTCAACGACCGTGGTCCCTACGCGGAGGGACGGATCATCGATCTGTCGCAGCGCGCGGCCCAGCTGCTCGATTGCGCCAACAGCGGCACCGCCAAAGTGCAGGTCGAATATATCGGCCGCGCCCCGCTCGACGGCCATGACGACCAGTTCCTGCTGGCCTCCTACCATCCCGGCAACCGGGTTCCCGACCCGTCGGACGGCTTGCCGACCGGGGTCATGGTGGCGATGAACGGATCAACGCCGCGGGCGGGCGTCGCGGGACCACGCAGCGGCGCCTTCCCGGGAGCGATGCGCGGCAGCGCCCAGCCGCCCGTTGCGGCGGGCGCGGCGGCGCCGACCGGCAGCCCGGTCGAGCTGCCTGCGACCGGGCCGATCGCGCCGGAACGGCCGGCCGTCGGCGTCGAGACCGCGCACGTGCAGATGACGCTTCCCACGATGTCCTATGCCGAACCCGGACAGCCGGCCGCAGGCTCGCCCTTTGCGGCGTTCGAACACGCTGAGCCGGCGGCGGCCGGCGGCGCCTATGTGGCTGCCGGCACATTCGCCTCGCGGGCCGAAGCCGAGCGGCTGGTCGCGGCGCTCAGCAAGCAGGGGCGGGCGATGCTGACGCCGGCTGCCGAAGGCGGCCGCCTTTGGTACGTCGTCGATGTCTATCCGGACGGCCGGCTTGACGTCGACGGCCTGCTTGAGACAGCATGGGCCCATGGCGCCCCGGACGCCATCACCGTCCGCGATTGAATCGCGTCCGACATCTCTGATCCCCGCCGTGTTGCGGGTGCTCATCAGCGCAGCTCTTGTCCTGCTTGGCGGGCCGGCCCCCGCCGCCGCGTTCGAGACCAAGGCCGCTCAGGCGTTCATGATCGATGCCGAGACCGGCACCGTGCTGTTCAGCAAGGATGCCGACAGGCCGATCCCGCCGGCCTCGCTCGCCAAGCTGATGACCATGGAGGTGGTGTTCAACGCGCTTAAGGACGGGCGGCTTGCCCCGGACACCACCTTCAAGGTCAGTGAGAACGCCTGGCGCAAGGGCGGCGCGCCGTCGCGCACCTCGACCATGTTCGCGGCGCTCAACTCGCAGATCAAGGTGAGCGACCTGCTTCAGGGCGTCATCGTTCAGCAGGCCAATGACGGCTGCATGGTGCTGGCGGAGGGCATGGCCGGATCCGAACAAGGCTTTGCGGCGCTGATGAATGCGCGCGCCCGTCAGCTCGGCCTCAGCCGGTCGACCTTCAGCAACGCAACCGGGCTGCCGGCGCCCGGCCAGGCGGTGACGGTCCGCGACCTCGCCGCGCTCGGCCTTTCGATCTGGCGCAACTATCCGCAATTCTACGGCCTCTATGCCCAGCCCGACTTCACCTGGAACAAGATCACGCAGCGCAACCGCAATCCGCTGCTCACCATGGGCATCGGCGCGGACGGCATGGGCATCGGCTTCACCGAGGGCTCGGGCTATGCGATCGTTGGATCGCTCGCGCAGGACGGCCGGCGGCTGTTTGCCGCGATGGGCGGACTGGCGAGCGAGAAGGAACGCGCCGAGGAGGCCCGCCGGCTGCTCGAATTCGGGCTCAACGGGTTCCGGCGGACGGTGCTGTTCGGCAAGGACGAAGTCGTCGGCGAGGCCCAGGTCTATGGCGGGTCAGCCTCGCATGTCCCGCTCAAGGCCGCCGGGCCGGTCGAGCTCCTGGTGCCGGCCGGCAACAAGGAGCGCCTCGTCGCGCGGATCATCTATCAGGGGCCGCTGACGGCGCCGGTTACGCCGGGAGCCCGGGTCGGCACGCTGAAGGTGTGGATCGGCGAGGCGCCGACGCTCGAAGTGCCGCTGTTCAGCGCCGAGGCCGTCGCGGTCGGCTCGCTGCATCGCCGCGCCATCGATGCGGTCGGTGAGCTGCTGGTCGGCTGGATGAGATAGCCGGCAATGCCTATCTCCAGCAAAGAGCGGCCGGCAGCGGACCAGGGCGGCCGGCCGCGGACCGCCGGCGGCCGCCGGGCAACAGCAAAGAGTTCGGGTTTGGCGAAGCGCGGGATCTTCATCACCTTCGAGGGCGGGGAGGGCGCCGGGAAGTCGACGCAGATCGCCCGCCTGGCCGAGCTGCTGCGCGGCCGCGGCGCCGAGGTCGTCGTCACCCGCGAGCCCGGCGGGTCGGCCGGCGCCGAGGCCGTTCGCCATGTGCTGCTGTCCGGCGCCGCCCAACCGTTCGGCCCCGGCATGGAGGCGATGCTGTTTGCCGCAGCACGGGCCGATCACGTCGCCCAAGTGATCCGGCCGGCGATCGCCCGCGGGGCGGTGGTGCTGTGCGACCGCTTCCTCGATTCCAGCCGCGTCTATCAGGGGACGGCCGGCGACCTCGAGCCATCGCTCCTGGCAGCGCTGGAGCGGGTCGCGATCGACGGCACGATGCCGGCTCTCACCCTGATCTTCGACCTTGACCCGGCCGAGGGGCTGAGCCGTGCCGCCGCACGGCGCGCAAGCCAGGCCGCCGACCGCTTCGAGCGGGAGGCGGTCGACCTGCACCGCCGCCGCCGCGAAGCCTATCTGGCGATTGCCCGCGCCGAGCCTCAACGCTGCATCGTCATCGATGCTTCGCCGGCAGCCGCCGTGGTTGAGGAACGCGTCCGCGCGGCGGTCGGGCCGCTGTTGGCGCAAGCGGGGATCGCCGGCGAGCCGGTGGCGGTGCCGTCATGATCCTCGAGCGGCTGGCGCCCGATGCCTACGACGCCATCGACGGGGTGCCCGACCCAGCCGAGAACCCGAAGCTCGTCGGCCATGCCGCTGCCGCAGCGATGCTGGCGGGCGCCTATCGCGCCGGCAAGCTGCCGCACGCGCTGCTCCTCTGCGGACCGCTCGGCATCGGCAAGGCCACGCTGGCGTTCCACCTCGCCCATCACCTTATCCGCCATCCCGAGGCCCGGCGCGCTCCGGCGCAGCTCGAGCCTCCGGATCCGGCAAGCTCCATATTCCGGCAAGTGGCGATGGGGGCACACCCCGGCGTCCTTCATCTCAGCCGGCGAGCCAACGACAGCGGCAGCGGGTTCAAGTCGGTGATCACGGTCGAAGAGATTCGCCGCATCGCCCGCCTTCTGTCGCTGACCGCCCATGACGGCGGCTACCGGGTGGTGATCGTCGATCCGGCCGAGGACATGAACGTCAATGCCGCCAATGCGCTGTTGAAGAACCTGGAGGAGCCCCCGGCGCGCACCCTGTTCGTGCTGATCAGCCATGTTTCCGGGCGGCTCCTGCCGACCATCCGCTCCCGCTGCCAAACGGTGCTGCTGAAGCCGCTTGCCGATGCCGAGGTGGCGGACGTGCTGGCGGCACTTGAGGTGCCGCTGCCCGGCGACAGCGCTCCGGCGCTGCTTGCCCGGGCGGCCGGCAGTCCGCGTGCGGCAGTGCTCTTCACCCATTATGGCGGGCTGGAGATCACCGAGGCCGTCGAACGCCTGGCCGCGGCCGCGAATTTCGACATCGCCGGCTGTCACCGCCTCGCCGACGCCCTGTCGCAACGTGACCGAACCGTTCAGTTCGATATCTTCAACGCCGCGGTTCAGGACAGTGCCGCCAGGACGGCGGCGCATGCGGCGCGGGCAGGGGACTTGGCCCGTGCCGGCCGGCTGTCGGCCTTCTGGGCCGAGGCGCTGAAGCGGACGGAAGAGGCGCGGACCTACAATCTCGACAAGAAGCAGCACGTGATCGGCCTGGTCGAGGCGCTCCACCGGGCCGCGCAGGCCTGATCGGGCCGCCGCCGCCCGCGGGATGGCATTCGCTGTTCCGATGCGCTATCTCAGCCGCACTCTACAAAAAGCCCTTCTTCCAGGTCTGCGATGGCGCGCGAGAAGTTTTATATTACCACTCCGATCTTCTATCCGAACGGCAAGCCGCATATCGGCCATGCCTATACGGTGATCGCCACCGACGCGCTGGCCCGCTTCCAGCGTCTCGACGGCCGCGACGTGTTCTTCCTGTCGGGCACCGACGAGCACGGGCTGAAGATGCAGCAGACTGCCGACCAGGAGGGCATTCCGGCGATCGAGCTGGCCGACCGCAACTCCGCGGTCTTTCGCACGCTGATTGCGGCGCTGGGCGGCTCCAACGACGACTTCATCCGCACCACCGAGCCGCGGCACCGGCGCGCCTGCCAGGCGATCTGGGAGGCGATGGCCGCAAATGGCGACATCTATCTCGACCGCTACAGCGGCTGGTATTCCGTGCGCCAGGAGGCCTATTTCGACGAGAAGGAGACCACGCTGGGCGACGACGGGATCCGGCGCGAGCCGCTGGGCTCGCCGGTCGAGTGGAACGAGGAGGAGTCCTACTTCTTCCGCCTGTCGGCCTACCAGGACAGGCTGCTCGAGCTCTACGAGCGGCAGCCCGATTTCGTCATGCCCGCCGAGCGGCGCAACGAGGTGATCAGCTTCGTCCGTTCGGGCTTGAAGGACCTGTCGATCTCGCGCACCACCTTCGACTGGGGCGTGCCGGTGCCCGGCGACCCCAAGCACGTGATGTATGTCTGGGTCGACGCGCTCACCAACTACATCACCGCGGCCGGTTATCCCGACCGCGATGCGCCGCGCTGGAGCTACTGGCCGGCGACCCACATCATCGGCAAGGATATCGTCCGCTTCCACGCGGTCTATTGGCCAGCGTTCCTGATGTCGGCCGGCGTAGCGCTGCCGCAGCGCGTGTTTGCGCATGGATTCCTGTTCAACCGCGGCGAGAAGATGTCGAAGTCGGTCGGCAATGTCGTCGACCCCTTCGCCTTGATCGACGCCTTCGGCCTCGATCAGGTCCGCTACTTCTTCCTGCGCGAAGTGCCGTTCGGCCAGGACGGAAGCTATGGCCATGAGGCGATCGTCAACCGCATCAACGCCGATCTCGCCAACGATCTCGGCAATCTGGCGCAGCGCTCGCTGTCGATGATCGCCAAGAACTGCGCGGGCAGGGTGCCCGAGCCTGGGCCGCTTACGCCAGCCGACCGGGCGATTCTGGCCGAGGCCGAGCGGGCGCTGGAAACGGCCCGCAGGGCGATGGCCGAGCAGGGGATCCACACCGCCCTGGCGGCGATCTTCGCGGTCGTGGCCGACGCCAACCGCTACTTCGCCGGCCAGGAGCCATGGGCGCTCAGAAAGTCCGATCCGGTGCGCATGGCAACCGTGCTCTACACCACCGCTGAGACGCTGCGCCGGGCGGCGCTGCTCTGCCAGCCGTTCATGCCGCAGGCCTCCGCCAAGTTGCTCGATCTGCTCGCCGTGGCCCCGGACAGGCGCAGCTTTGCCGATCTGGCCGACTCCGCCGGATTGGCGCCGGGAACCGCGCTGCCGGCGCCCGAGCCGGTGTTTCCGCGCTATGTCGAGGAAGCCGAAAGCGCCTGACGCAATGCTTGTCGACAGCCATTGCCATCTCGATTTTCCCGACTTCGTGGCCGAGCGCGACGCCGTGGTCGAACGCGCCCGGCTGGCCGGGGTCGGCCGCCTGGTGACGATCTCGACCCGGGTTCGCCGTTTTCCCGGGGTGCTGGCGATCGCCGAGGCCTACAGCGAGGTCTATTGCTCCGTCGGCACCCACCCGCACAATGCCGGCGAGGAAACCGACGTCACCGCCGAGATGCTGATCGACCTCGCCGCGCATCCCAAGGTGGTTGCCATCGGCGAGGCAGGCCTCGACTACTATTACGACCGTTCGCCGCGCAACCTGCAGGCGGCAGGCTTCCGCACCCACATTGCCGCGGCGCGTCAGACCGGCCTGCCGCTGGTCATCCATGCACGCGACGCCGACCGGGATATCGCCGCGATCCTGGAGGAGGAGACGGGGAACGGGCCGTTTCCGTTCATCCTGCACTGCTTCGCCTCGGGCGCGGAGCTCGCCCGGACCGGGGTGCGGCTGGGCGGCTACATCTCCTTTTCCGGCATTCTCACCTTCAAGCGCTCCGAGGAGCTGCGCGACATCGCCCGCGAGATGCCCCGCGAGCGCCTCCTGATCGAAACCGACGCCCCGTTCCTGGCTCCGCAGCCCTATCGCGGCAAGCGCAACGAACCGGCCTATGTGGTCGAGACCGCGGCGGTGCTGGCCGATGTCCTCGGCGTGCCGGCGGCCGAGATTGCCCGGCTGACCACCGAAAACGCCTTCCGCCTGTTCACCAAAATGCCGGCTCCGGCGGCAGCCGGTGCCTGAGCCGGTGAACGACAAGCTGCGCTTCACCATCCTCGGCTGCGGCTCCTCGCCGGGAACCCCGCGCATCACCGGCGATTGGGGCGCCTGCGATCCGGCCAATGCCAAGAACCGGCGCACCCGCGCGGCGGCGATGGCCGAGCGCATCGCTGCGGACGGCGGCACCACCCGGGTGGTGATCGACACCGGCCCCGACTTCCGCCAGCAAATGCTGGCCGCCGACGTCCGCCGGCTTGACGCGGTGGTCTACACGCATGCTCATGCCGACCACATTCACGGCATCGACGATCTGCGCAGCTACGTCCTGGAAGAGCGCCGCCTGATCGACATTTTTGCCGACCAGCCGACGCTGCGCCGGCTGCGGGAAGGGTTCAACTACTGCTTCGAGACGCCGCCCGGCAGTTCCTACCCGCCGATCGTGACCGCCCATACAATCGACCACGGCACGCCGGTCGTGGTCGAAGGCGAGGGGGGTCCCCTCACCCTGGTGCCGCTGCCGCAGATCCACGGCGACATCATCTCGCTTGGTTTTCGCATTGGCGGCCTGGCCTATTGTCCCGACGTCAGCGATTTTCCGGCGCCGACCGCCGCGGCGCTGGACGGGCTCGAGGTCCTGGTGATCGATGCCCTGCAATACCGGACGCATCCCAGCCATTTCTCGCTCGGCCAGGCGCTCGACTGGATTGCAAGGCTCAGGCCGCAGAGCGCCGTCTTGACCCACATGCATGTGCCGCTCGACTATGCGACAGTGGTCGAGGAAACTCCTGCCAATGTCCTTCCCGCATATGACGGGATGATCATCGAACTCGATTATTCTTCAATAAGTTAGCCAGAGATCTTCATGGGAAGCATCGAGCGCGTTATGGGTGCGGCCGCGGCCGCGGGACTGCCCATCGAGGTGCAGCGCATGGCGGGATCGACCCGCACGGCAGAGGAAGCTGCGCGCGAATGCGGCACCACCGTCGACCAGATCGTCAAGTCGCTGGTGTTCGAAGGCGGCGCGAGCGGCCGGCTCTATCTTTTTCTGCTGTCGGGCTCCAACCGGCTCGACCTCGCCAAGGCCGCGGCGCTGGCCGGCGAAGCGCTGCGCCGCGCCGATCCGCGCAAGGTGCGCGAAGCGACCGGCTTTGCCATCGGCGGGGTGGCGCCAATCGGCCATCTCGGACCGATCCGGGCCTTTGCCGACCGGCGGCTGCTCGACTTCGATCGCGTCTGGGCGGCGGCCGGAGCCCACGACGCCGTCTTTGCCGCCGATCCGAAGGCGTTGGTTACGGCAGCTGACGCGACGATCGCCGCGGTCGCAGAGTGACAATGCCCGGCGCCGCGCTAAGCTCGGCGCCGACGATCTGCCGCAACATGGTTTGGGAGGAACAGAGATGACCAAGGCGCTCGACAAGGGCATTACCCGCAGCGGGACCGGTCATGCGGACAAGCGCTGGAATATTCTCGGGCAGCTCTATTTCCCCAAGGCGTCGTGCGGCTCGAGTTTTGCGTTCGAGACCAACAGCGCGCCCGGACAGTTCGTGCCCGTCCACATTCATCCCACCCAGGACGAGTTCATCCTGGTCCAGGAGGGCGAACTCGATCTGAAGCTCGACGGCAGCTGGCTCAAGGCCAAGGCCGGCGATCTGGTGCGCATGCCGCGCGGCGTCCCACACGGCTATTTCAACAAGTCCGACCAGCCGACGCGGGCGCTGTTCTGGGTTTCTCCGGCCGGCAAGCTCGAGGCGCTGTTCGAGCGCCTGCACGAGATGAGCGATGTCGGCGAGGTGGTCAGGGTTTCGGCCGAGCACGACGTGGAGTTCCTGCCGCCGGAAGCCAATGACTGATGCGGTGCGATCGCCTGTCGGCGGTCTCTACGCTAGTTCCATAATCTATCTTATGCGATTATGTGTCGTCCGCTGGTCGTCCGCGACCGGCGTCTTCCCGACGTTTCCCTGCCTACCCTTCGCTGCGGCTTGTCGGGTCCCGATCGCGTTCGTAACGCCTGGCGAACGGAAACGGCGGCAGCCAGGACTCGCGGCGGACGATCCAGCTTTCGTAGGTCGGCACCAGCTGGTTTGGGGCATCCAGCGATCCGAGGTTGACCTCGATCTCGTCCGCGGTCCGCCCGAACACCGACGAGCCGCAGCGAGGACAGAAGAACCGCCCTGCATAGTCGCGCGTTTCGCCTTCCACGGTCACCGCCTCCTCAGGAAACACGGCGGCGGCTTCGAACAGCGCTCCGTGATGCTTGCGGCAATCCAGACAGTGACAGATCCCGACCCGGTACGGTCGTCCCTCCGCCACCAGCCGCACGCTGCCGCACAGGCAGCCGCCCGTCACCCGCTCCATGGCCTGGTTCTCCTCGACATCGGCCGGCCGGGCCGCGACCCGGCCCGGACGCCGTCTGCGAGGATGCGCCGCCGATCCGGCGGCTGCAACCTCACGCGCGGGCGCAGAGCGCTCCGGCGGCTGTGGACAACCGGTCAACAGCGTGGGCGGACCCGTCCGCAGGCGCTAGCGTGGGCGCCATGACCCCGTCACGCGACATCCGCCGTCTGCTCGAAATCATGGCTGCCCTGCGGGCACCGGGAACCGGTTGCCCCTGGGACCTGGAGCAGAATTTCGAGACCATCGCACCCTATACGCTGGAAGAAGCCTACGAGGTGGCCGATGCGATCGCCCGGCGCGACCTCGTCGATCTGCGCGATGAATTGGGCGATCTGTTGCTGCAAGTCGTCTATCACGCCCGCATGGCCGAAGAGCAAGGCGTGTTCGATTTCGGCGCCGTCGTCGAGGCGATCACCGCCAAGATGATCCGCCGCCATCCGCACGTCTTCGGCGACGCGCAGGCCCGGGCGGCGGGGATGGCCAAGGGCTTTTGGGATGCTGTCAAGGCCGGCGAGAAGGCCGAGCGCCGCGCCGCGCGCACCGCGCGCGGCCTGCCCGCCGAAGACCATGGCGACGGCTGGCTCGACGGCGTCCCGGTGGCGGTGCCGGCGCTGTCACGGGCGCTGAAGCTCCAGGACAAGGCGGCGGAGGTCGGCTTCGACTGGCCGAGCGCTGCCCCTGTGCTCGACAAGATCGCCGAGGAAATCACGGAACTGAAGGAGGCTGCGGCGAGCGCCGACCGTGCCGCCCTCGCCGACGAGTTCGGCGATCTGCTGTTCGCGGTGGTCAATCTCGGGAGACACTGGAAGATCGACGCGGAAACGGCGCTCAACGGCACCAACGCCAAGTTCCGGCGCCGGTTCGGATTCGTCGAACGCCGGCTGGCCCAAGCCGGCCGCTCGCTCGGTGAGGCGTCCCTCGCCGACATGGAGGAGCTGTGGCAACAGGCCAAAGCCACCGAGCCTCCGCAAAAGTCCTGAGCTCAAGCTATCGTTTAGGAAACCTATCCAACCACATAAAATGAAGGGGTTTGTTTGAAGATCCGATCGCGACATCAGCCGGGGCGCTAGGCTCAATCAATGCCGCAATCACTGCTGTAATCCCTTGTTCCTTCTGTGCAATCTGGTTTCCATGTCGGATCGCGCCGCCGCCGTCATCCTGAGCGCCAGCGACACCCCGCCGTCCTCGCGGTCGGCCCGGCGGATGACTTCGCCGTTGCGGTAGAGCCAATCGAGCTGCGCCAGCTCTGCGGCCGGGAGGTTGACGTCGACGGTTTCCAATTCGCCGGCCAAGCGCGCCTCGATCAGCTCGACCAGAGCGGCGATGCCCTCCCCGGTGACGGCCGAGATGGCGATCGGCGGGGTTTGTTGACGCGCCCCCTCGGCATCCAGGAGGCGGCTCCTCGCCGCCTCGTCGAGGCGGTCGACCTTGTTCCAGACCTCGACGATCCGGTGCCAATCGCCGGCATCGATGCCGAGGTCGGTGAGGATATGGGCCACATCTTCGGCCTGCGCGGCGCTGTCGGGGTCGGAGATGTCGCGCAGATGGATGATCAGATCAGCCTCGACCACCTCTTCCAGCGTCGCCCGAAAGGCGGCGATCAGATGGGTGGGAAGGTCGGAGATGAAGCCGACGGTGTCGGACAGGATGATCGGCGTGCCGTGCGGCAGCCGGACACGTCGCAAGGTCGGATCGAGCGTGGCGAACAGCATGTCCTCGGCGACCACGCCGGCGCCGGTCAGCCGGTTGAACAGCGTCGACTTGCCGGCATTGGTGTAGCCGACGATGGCGACCACCGGAAACGGCACCTTGCGCCGCTTGGCGCGGTGCAGCTCACGCGTCCGCCGCACGGTCTCCAACTCGCGCTTCAGCCGGACGATCTTGTCCTGGAGCATGCGCCGGTCGGCTTCGATCTGGGTCTCGCCGGGACCGCCGAGAAAGCCGGCGCCGCCGCGCTGCCGCTCGAGGTGGGTCCAGCTGCGAACCAGCCGGCCCTTCTGGTAGTTGAGATGGGCGAGATCGACCTGCAGGGTGCCTTCCTTGGTGCGCGCCCGCTCGCCAAAGATCTCCAGGATGAGCCCGGTCCGGTCGAGAACCTTGGCATTGAGCGCCTTCTCCAGATTGCGCTGCTGCACCGGGGTCAGAGGATGGTCGACGACGACCAGCTCGGCCTGTGCGTCCTTGACGATTGCCGCGAGCTCCTCGAGCTTGCCGGCGCCGATCAGGGTGGCCGGACGCGGCTCGGCGACGGGGACGATGGCAGCATGGACCGGGTCGAGCGCGATGGCGCGGGCAAGGCCGACCGCCTCCTCGAAGCGTGCCTCTGGCGCGCGCAGCCGCCGCGAGCGGCTGCTTGCGCCGCCCTCCTCGCCGCGCTCGCGGGTGAGCACCGGAACGATGACCACGGCACGCCCGCTGCTGCCCGGCGCGGCCTGACCGTTGGCGGAGGCGCCTCGCCCCGTGCCGCTCGGCCGGCTGCCGGCCCCGCCTGCAGATGACAAAGCTAGGTTTCCCGGCTGCTTTCCTCGCCGTCGAACATCTGCACCGGCTGGCTCGGCATGATCGTGGAGATGGCGTGCTTATAGACGAGCTGCGAATGCCCATCCCGCCGGAGGAGCACGCAGAAATTGTCGAAGGAAGTGACCACTCCGGTCAGCTTGACGCCGTTGATGAGGAAGATCGTCAGCGGATTTTTGCTTTTGCGGACCGAGTTCAGAAACAGGTCCTGCAGGTTTTGCGATCGTTCAGCCATTTCTATTTTTCTTTCGCCGATCCCCTGGGCAATAAGTCCAGTGCGCCAAATTAATCCAGTGATGTCAAGCAGCAAAGGCGACCGGTCCTAGGGCGTTCGGCGGGGCCTCGCAATCAAGCCAAAATGTGGAGGCAAGTCCCTATCAGGCTTGAATTTTTTCCGCAACGGAGAAAAACGCGGCACGCAGCGAGAGCGCCACTGTGCCGGGGTGGCCGTTGGCCACCGGAACCCCATCGATTTCGACCACCGGCATGACCACGGTCGAAGCTCCGGTGACGAAAGCCTCGCGTGCCGCCTTGGCCTCGTCGACCGTGAAACTGCGCTCCTCGATCGCCAGATCGAGGCCCTTGGCGACGTCGAAAATCGTCGTCCGGGTGACGCCGCGCAGGATCCCCGAATTGGCCGGGCGGGTGACCAGCCGGCCATCGGCGGTGACGATCCAGGCATTGGTCGCCGCGCCCTCCTTGACGGTTCCGTCGGCGTCGACGAACCAGGCCTCGTGGGCGCCGGCCTCCTTGGCCTGCTGGCGGGCGAGCACATTGGGCAATAGCCCGGTCGACTTGATGTCGACCCGCTGCCAGCGGTTCTCGGGCACCGTGATCACCTTGAGGCCCGTCTCGGCCCGCCTGGTGTTCACCGCCGGGTCGATGCGCTTGGCGGTGACCACCAGCGACGGCACCGTTCCCGGCGCCGGAAAGACATGATCGCGCGCCGCCACGCCGCGGGTCACCTGCAGATAGACGAGCCCGTTGACGACGCGGTTGCGGCGGATCACCTCGCGCATCACCACGACCAGTGCCCGGCGGTGCATCGGCCAGGCGATGCGCAGTTCGCCGAGCGAACGGTCGAGCCGGTCGAGATGGCGCGTCATGTCGACGATGAAGCCCATCGCCACCTCGCAGACCTCGTAGACGCCGTCGGCGAGCTGGTAGCCGCGGTCCTCGATGTGGACCGCGGCGTGGTGGTGCGGCAGATAGCGGCCGTTGACGAAGGCGATGCGCGGCAATGGTGTTCTCCCCTGCGTGGGCCGGCGGAGCGCCGGCACCGCTCAGACCCCGAGCGATTTCAGCTTGCGGTGCAGCGCCGAACGCTCCATGCCGATGAATTCGGCGGTGCGCGAGATGTTGCCGCCGAACCGGTTGATCTGGGCGAGCAGATATTCCTTCTCGAACATTTCGCGTGCTTCGCGCAGCGGCAGCGCCATGATGTGCTGGTCCGACTGGTTGGGAGCCCGTGGCATCACGTCGCCGATCTCGGCCGGCAGCAGGTCGGCGCTGATCGGCGCCTCGACATCCTCGCTGCGCACCAGGATCATCAGCCGCTCGATGTTGTTGCGCAGCTGGCGCACATTGCCGGGCCAATTGTGGGCCTGCAGCACCGCCAGCGCATCGTCGCCGATGCGGCGCGGCTTGATGCCCGCCTGGCGGGCGATCTGGCGCATGAAATGATCGACCAGAAAGGGGATGTCCTCGCGCCGCTCGGCGAGCGCCGGCACCATCACCGGGACCACCGCCAAGCGGTGATAGAGATCTTCCCGGAACCGGCCCTCGGCGATCATCGCCTCGAGGTTCTGCGCGGTCGAGGAGATGATGCGCACGTCGACCTTGACCCGCTTGGTGCCGCCGACCCGCTCGAATTGCTGGTCGACCAGCACGCGCAGGATCTTGCTCTGGGTCTCGCGCGGCATGTCGGCGATCTCGTCGAGATAGAGGATGCCGCGATGCGCTTCCTCGAGCGCGCCCACCTTGCGCTCGCCGCCGTTGGATTCGGTGCCGAAGAGCTCGATCTCCATGCGTTCGGGCGTGATCGTGGCGGCGTTCAAGGTGACGAACGGACCGGTCTTGCGCGCCGACAGCGCATGGATGGCGCGCGCCACCAGCTCCTTGCCGGAGCCCGACGGCCCGATGATCATCACCCGGCTGTTGGTCGGGGCGACCCGCTCGATCGTCTGCCGCAGCTGGTTCATTGCCGCCGACATGCCGATCAGGTCGAAACTCTCGCCGCTGCGCTGCTTGAGATCGGAGACCTCGCGCCTGAGCTTGGAGGTCTCTAGCGCCCGTTCCGCCACCAGGATCAGCCGGTCGGCCTTGAACGGCTTCTCGATGAAATCGTAGGCGCCGCGGCGGATCGCCGACACGGCGGTCTCGATGGTTCCGTGGCCGGAGATCATCACCACCGGCAAAGTCGGGTGCATCGCCTTGATCTGGTCGAGCAGGGCAAGCCCGTCCAGCCGGCTGCCCTGCAGCCAGATGTCGAGAAAGACCAGCCGCGGCACACGGTCGGAGATCGTCGCCAGAGCGCTGTCGCTGTCGTGGGCGGTGCGCGTCTCGTGACCTTCGTCGCTCAGGATTCCGGCGACGAGCTCGCGGATATCTTCTTCGTCGTCGACGATCAGGATGTCAGAAGCCATTGCCGACCTTTTCGGTTTCTTTGCGTTCGGAAGCCGGCAACTCGGCGCGGCTCGCGGTCGCTGCCGGGAGAATGATGGTGATCATGGCGCCGCGGCCGCTGAAGAAATCATCCGGCGCGTCGTGCAGCTCGAGCCGGCCGCCATGGTCCTCGACGATCTTCTTGACGATCGCCAGGCCGAGCCCGGTGCCCTTCTCGCGCGTCGTCGTATAGGGCTCGAGCAGCCGCTGGCGGTGCTCGCGCGGCAGCCCCTTGCCGTTGTCGAGCACGTCGACCCGGATGACGTCGCCGGTGCGCCGGGCGACGATGCGGATGACACCCGCTTCGCCCGGATCCCGTTCGGACGCCTCGATGGCCTCGGCGGCATTCTTGATGACGTTGCCGAACGCCTGCCCCATCAGCCGGCTGTCGAAGGTGCCCATCAGCGGATCAATGCCGAAATCGCGCTCGAAGGCGATGTCGGCGCGGCTGACCTCGATCAGGAAGGAGGCCTCGCGCAGGGCCTCGCGCAAGTCCATCGAGCCCATGTCGGGCTTGGGCATGCGGGCGAATGCCGAGAACTCATCGACCATGCGGCCGATATCCTCGACCTGCCGGATGATGGTGTCGGTGCACTGGTCGAAGACCTCGCGGTCGTCGGTGATCACCTTGCCGTAGCGGCGGCGGATCCGCTCGGCCGACAGCTGGATGGGGGTCAGCGGGTTCTTGATCTCGTGGGCGATGCGGCGGGCGACATCGGCCCAGGCGGAAGAGCGTTGCGCCTCGACCAGGTCGGTGATGTCGTCGACGGTGACGACATAGGACTTGTCGTCGTTGCCGGTGCCGCCCTCGACCGTGATCTGCACATTGAACGTGCGTTCAGCACCGGCGCGGTAGAAGGTGACCTGCTCGCGGTGGACCGGCCGTTCCGATTTGCGGCCGACTTCCAGCACCTGCCCGACATGCGGCAAAAGCGTCGATAGCTTTTGGCCGACGGCCTGCTCGGCCCTGAGCGCCAGCATGGTCTGGGCCGAGCGGTTGACGATCGTCACCACCCCGGCCGAAATCGACACCGATGACGCCGGCGGTCACCCCGGCCAGCACCGCCTCGGAGAAGCGCCGGCGCTCGTCGATCAGGTCCTTGGCCCGGACCAGCTCGTTGCGCTGCGATTTGAGCTCGAGAATCATCTTGTTGAAGGTGTCGGCGAGCGAGCCGACATCGCCGTCGGAGATGCGCACCGGAACCGCGACGTTGAGGTTGCCGGTCGAGACCTCGCCGGCGGCGCCGATCAGCTGCCGGATCGGCCTCACCAGGCGGTCGGCGACCGCGATGCCGGTCCAGATCGCGGCCAGGATGATGATCAAGGTGAGGCCGAGATAGAGCAGGGCAAACGCGATCTGGGTGCGCGGCCGCGTCGCTTCGAGCCCCCGGTACTCATCCGAATTGGCCCGCATGATCAGGCTGGCCTTGATCACCTCGGGGTCGACCAGGCGCACCGTCACCAGGTAGGCATCGGGGATCTGCCGCAGCTTGACGATGGCACCGGCGATGTTGCGGGTCACCGGCCTGATCAGCACCGGCTCGTCGACCGTCACCGGCCGGATCCATTCTTCCGGGATGATCGGCATCTCGAAGCCCGGATTGGTCTGCGCGGCCATGATCACCGAACCGTCGCTGCGCACCAGGACCGCGTGCGCCAGCGCCCGGCCGATCGCCTGCTGGGTCATCAGCTCGCCGAAGCCGGTCCGGTCGAGATTGTAGAGCGAGCGGGCCTGGTCGAGCGTGTAGGCCATCGACAGGGTGGTGCCCTGCAGGTTGCGGCCGTTCTCCTGGACGTAGGCTTCGGCAATCGACATCGAGGAGCTGACGATCGCCTTGGTGCGCAGCTCGAACCAGCGGTCGAGGCCGACGTCGAGCGTGATCGAGGCGACCACGGCGACCAGGATCGCCGGGATCGCCGCGACCAAGGTGAACATCGCCACGATGCGCACATGCAGCCGCGAGGCCGCCTTGCCGTGCCGGCGTGCCGCCCAGATCCGGTGCGTCTCCCGCCAGATCAGGACGGCGAGCAGAAGGACGAAGACCGCATTGATGCCGATGACGATCGAGGTGGTGCGCTCGTCGGGGGTGATATAGGGCTCGACCCCGCCCAGCAGCACGACGAAGGAGAGCGCCGCGACCAGAAGCGACCCGGCGATCGACAGAATGCCGAGCCGGGCCAGCAAGCGGCGGCCATCGGTCGTGGTCGGTTTGGGGAGCAAGGGGCGAGGTGCCGCCTGGGCGTCGGTCGTCATCGCAACGTGGGGTCATATCATCGCGTTGCATGTATGCAACGCAATGTGGCAATTCTGCAACAAAAGCTGGACGAGATTAATTCTCCGACGCGATCAGAGCGGCTTCGTCCCACGATAGACGTTGACGCCCAGCTCGCGGATCTTCTTGCGCAGCGTGTTGCGGTTGACGCCGAGCAGCTCGGCCGCCTTGATCTGGTTGCCGCGAGTGGCCGTCATCGAGGCCAGGATCAGCGGATATTCGACCTCGGCGAGCAGTCGCTGATAAAGCCCGGGCGGCGGCAGCTCGCCTTTGAATCCGCCGAAATAGCGCTGCAGATAATGCTCGACGGCTTGGCCGATCGACAGATCGTCGGGCAGCGCGGCGCCGCCCGAAGGCGGCGGCGCCTCGCCCGTTCTGAGCTCCTGGTCGATGATCTCGGCCGAGATCTCGTCCTGCGGGTAGAGGGCGGCGAGCCGCCGGACCAGGTTTTCGAGTTCGCGCACATTGCCCGGCCAGGGATAGCGCTTCATCAGTTCGATGCCGCCGGCCGAAATGCGCTTGACCGACAGGCCTTCCTGCTCGGCCTGCTTGAAGAAATGGCGGACGAGGTCCGGAATGTCCTCGGCGCGCTCGCTCAAGGCCGGCAGACGCAGCGGCACGACGTTCAAGCGATAGAAGAGATCTTCCCTGAAAAGCCCTTGATTGATAAGGGTTCTCAGGTCTTTATTGGTGGCCGCGACGATGCGCACATCGGTCTTGATCGGCGTGCGGCCGCCGACGGTCGTGTACTCGCCCTGCTGCAGCACGCGCAGCAGCCGGGTCTGCGCCTCCATCGGCATGTCGCCGATCTCGTCGAGGAACAGGGTGCCGCCTTCGGCCTGCTCGAAGCGCCCTGTCGAGCGGTTCTGGGCGCCCGTGAAGGCGCCTTTCTCGTGGCCGAACAGCTCCGATTCGATCAGGTCTCGCGGGATCGCGGCCATGTTGATGGCGACGAACGGTCCGCTGCGTCGCCGGCCGTATTCGTGCAAGGCGCGCGCGACCAGTTCCTTGCCGGTGCCGGATTCGCCGGAAATCATCACCGTCAGGTCGGTCTGCATCATCCGCGCGAGCATGCGGTAGATGTCCTGCATGGCCCCTGAGCGGCCGACGAGCGGCATCGTTTCGGGATTGTCGTCGCTCTTGGGCTCGACCACCGGCCGCTTCGGCTCGGCCAGCGCCCGGTTGACGATGTTGAGCAGTTCGGTGAGGTCGAACGGCTTGGGCAGGTACTCGTAAGCGCCGGTCTCGGAGGCCCGGATCGCGGTCATGAAGGTGTTTTGCGCACTCATCACGATGACCGGCAGCTCGGGCCGGGCCTTCTTGATGCGCGGCAGCATGTCGAAGGCATTCTCGTCCGGCATCACCACGTCGGTGATGACGAGATCGCCCTCGCCTGCCGCCACCCACCGCCACAGCGTAGCGGCATTGGAGGTCACCCTGACGTCGTGGCCGGAGCGGGACAGCGCCTGGTTGAGCACGGTGCGGATCGCGGCATCGTCGTCGGCGACCAGAATGTTGCCGCGGGCGTTCATCGCTCGGCTCTCGCGGCGGCCGCGGCGGCCTCTTTCCAGGCCGGCAGCAGGATGCGGAAGGAGGTGCCGCGCGGCGTCGAATCGCATTCGATGACGCCGCCATGCTCGCCGACGATCTTGGCCACCAGCGCCAGGCCGAGGCCCGAGCCGTTCGGCTTGGTGGTGATGAACGGGTCGAACAGGATCGGCAGGATGTCGTCGGAAACGCCGGGTCCGTTGTCCCGCACGCAGAATTCGAGCGGCAGCGAAACCCGGTCGGATGTTCCCGGCACGGAAACCCGGATGCCCGGACGGAAGGCGGTGGACAGCGTGATCTCGCCGGCTCCATCGCCATTGATCGCTTCGGCGGCGTTCTTGACCAGATTGAGGAACACCTGGATCAGCTGGTCGCGATTGGCAAACACCGGCGGCAGCGACGGATCGTAGTCCTCGACGATCTTGACCGACCGGGCAAAACCGTTTCTGGCGATGGCTTTGACGTGGTCGAGCACGATATGGATGTTGACCGGATAGCGGTCGATCGGGCGCTCGTCGGAAAACACCTCCATCCGGTCGACCAGCGAGACGATACGGTCGGTCTCGTCGGTGATCAGCCGGGTGAGCGCCCGGTCCTCGTCGGAAACGGCGGTTTCCAGCAGCTGCGCGGCGCCGCGGATCCCCGACAGCGGGTTCTTGATCTCATGCGCAAGCATCGCCGCCAACCCGGTGACCGAACGTGCGGCGCCGCGATGCGTCATCTGCCGGTCGATCTTGTCAGCCATCGACCGCTCCTGCAGCATGATCACCACCGCGCCGGGCAGCTCCGGCACCGGCGCGACGTAGATGTCGACCAGCTTGTCGATGCCCAGCCGGGGGGACGAGATGTCGACGCGATACTCGTTGACCGGAGCCTTGCGCTCGCGGACCTGCTCCACCAGCGTCAACAGCGGGCTGCCGAACGGGACGAATTTCGCCAGGCTGCTGCGGCCGAGCACCGCAGCGGAAGCGCGGAAGAAATCTTCCGCGTCGGCATTGGCGAAGGTGATGGCGCCGTCCGGGGCGACCATGATCACCGGATGACGGATGGTGTTGAGCACGATCTGGGCGGGATCGGGCGCCGGTGCCGACGGCGACGAGCTGAAATTCATGCCGCCTGCCTCGCCGCCGGAGTAGGGTCGGCGGCAGCCAGCGCCGTCTGGAACGCCGCCAGCACGGCTGCCGGCTCGGTCGCCGTCAGCACCGCCAGCCGCGCCGCGGCAGGCACGGCCGGGGCATGCCGGTCGAGGTACCAGCCGAGGTGCTTGCGCGCCTGGCGCAGGCCCGCTTCGGTGCCGTAGAGGGAGAGCATCGCGGCGTAGTGCCCGGCGATATACTCGAACAGCGCGTCTTGGCCCCGCGGCACGGCGGCAGCCGGAGCGCCACCGCATGCGGCCGCGAGCAGCGCCGGAGCCCAGGGCGCGCCACAGGCGGCCCGGCCGATCATCACCGCGTCGGCTCCGGACTGGGTAAGCGCTGCCGCCGCGTCTTCTCTGCCGACGATGTCGCCATTGGCCACGACTGGGATCGAGACCGCGTCCTTGACCCGGCGGATGGCGCGCCAATCGGCCTTGCCGTGATAGAGCTGGCAGCGGGTGCGGCCGTGCACGGTGACCATCCGCACCCCCGCCTGTTCGGCCCGGCGCGCGATCATCGGGGCATTGAGAGCGTCCGCGTCCCAGCCGAGCCGCATCTTGACCGAAACCGGCAGCTGAACCGCGCCGACCACGGCCTCGATCAGGTTGAGCGCATGGTCGGGCTCGCGCATCAAGGCCGACCCGGCGTAGCCGCCGATCACTTTCTTGGCCGGACAGCCCATGTTGATGTCGATCAGGTCGGCGCCCTCGCCGGCCGCGATCCGCGCCGCTTCCGCCATCGCCGCCGGCTCGCGTCCGGCGAGCTGCACGACGTGGACTTCGACGGCCGGCCGCCGCAGCCGTCGCGAAGAATTGCGGCGGCCCTTTGCCAATTCGCCGCTCGCCACCATCTCGGTGACGACGAGGCCGGCACCATGGGCGTGGGCTCGGGCCCGAAACGCCTCGTCCGTGATGCCGGACAGAGGTGCTAGGAACACACGGTTGCGAATCGCAAGGGCCCCGATCGACAACGGCGTGCCGAGCTCGCTGAGAGAAATCATGCACAAAAACCGGGCAGCTGCACCAACTGCCTAATGCCTACAGTTTTAACGATTACTGCAACAGCCGAGAATGAGGAAAGGGGGCGCGCCGTGGTGTCGCAGGTGTCGGCCGTGCGGCTGCACACCGGCAGCGATTTACCGCTAGCGTTGATCCTCTCGCCTCATTATCGGTGCGGGTATGGAAAGGCAAACGGGTTCGATGGTCGCAGTGGTGATCGTGGCGGCAGGCCGCGGCGAGCGCGCCGGCCACGCCCCGCACGGACCCAAGCAGTACCGGGCGATCGGCGGCCGTACCGTCTTGGCGCGCACCATCGCCGCGTTCCGCGCAGAGCCGGCGATCGGGCCGATTGTCGTCGCCATCCATCGCGACGACGAAGCGCTCTACCGGGCCTGCGTCGGCGACCAGCCGGGGGTGCGCCCGGTGATCGGCGGAGCGACCCGGCAGGAATCGACGCGGCTGGCTTTGCTCGCCCTCGGCGCCGAGCGGCCCGACGTCGTTCTGATCCACGACGGCGTGCGCCCCTTCGTCGACGGCGACCTGCTGACGCGGGTGCT
Organism: uncultured Alphaproteobacteria bacterium; assembly: GCA_963791325.1. Lineage (GTDB taxonomy): Bacteria > Pseudomonadota > Alphaproteobacteria > Rhizobiales > Rhizobiaceae > JBEVJK01. The sequence goes on from CAWBRU010000018.1 coordinate 268,637, forward strand.
CGGCGCCGTCGCGGCCGACCGCGGCGTGATCCCGGCGCTGCCGGTCTCCGACACGCTGAAGAAAGCCAAGGAGGACGGGGTGGTCGCCGGCACGGTGTCGCGTCATGGGCTTTATGCTGCGCAGACCCCCCAGGCCTTCGCCTACCCGGCGATCTGCGCGGCGCATGAACGGGCGCACGCCGCCGGCCGCGACGATTTCACCGACGATGCGGCCATCGCCGAATGGTCCGGCTTGGCGGTCGCGGTGGTCGCCGGCTCGCCCGACAATGTGAAGCTCACCTGGGCGCGGGATCTGGCTATGGCCGACGAGCGGCTGTCGCGCGGCACGGCCTTTCCCGACGTGCGGACCGGCAACGGCTATGACGTCCACGCCTTCGAGCCGGGCGACGCCGTGATCCTGTGCGGCGTCGCCATCCCGCACGACAGGCGGCTGGCCGGCCATTCCGATGCCGATGTCGCGCTGCATGCCCTGACCGACGCGCTGCTGGCCACCTGCGGTGCCGGCGATATCGGCACCCATTTTCCGCCCTCCGACCCCGAATGGAAGGGCGCCGCATCGCGCCGCTTCGTCGCTCATGCGGTGGACATTGTCCGCGCCCGGGGCGGCCGGATCGCCAATGCAGACGTGACGCTGATCTGCGAGGCGCCGCGCATCGGGCCGTTCCGCCCGGCGATGACGGCGGCTCTGGCCGAGATGCTCGGCGTCGCCGCCGACCGGGTCTCGGTCAAGGCCACCACCAACGAGAAGCTTGGCTTCGTCGGCCGCGGCGAGGGCATCGCCGCGATCGCCACGGCCTCGGTGATCTACCCCGGCGAGGTCCCCCAATGAGCGTCCATGGCGACCTCGCCAAGGCCTTTCTTGCGGCCTGCCGAGCCCGGCGGATCACCGCGGCAACTGCCGAATCCTGCACCGGCGGCATGATTGCCGCGCTGCTGACCGACATTCCGGGATCCTCGGCGGTTGTCGACCGCGGCTTCGTCACCTATTCCAACGCGGCCAAGATGGACATGCTCGGCGTCGCCGAAGCAACGCTTGGCGTCCATGGTGCGGTGTCGCGCGAGACGGTGCTGGAGATGGCGGCCGGGGCGCTCGAGCGCTCACCCGCCGGCATCGCGCTGGCGGTGACCGGGATCGCCGGCCCGGACGGGGGCTCGGCCGACAAGCCGGTCGGCTTGGTCTGGTTCGGGGTTGCGATCACCGGCCGTGCCGCCGTCGCCGAGCGGCGGCTGTTCGACAACCGCGGCCGCGACTTCATCCGCCGTGAGAGCGTGGCTGCCGCTCTGCAGATCGGACTGGCCGCGCTGGAGACAGCCGGCAGTCAACCGTAGTTCCAGGAGAAGTGGAAGCCGGTTCTCCGGCCGGAATTGCGGAAAAGAAGACTTAGAGCGGTGCTTCCGCCCTAGATTAGGCCCGCGTCGCCGCGCTCTGCTGCGGCCGGCCGTAGACGACATCGGCACGCTTCTCGAAGGCGTTGGTGAACATGCGGAAGGCGCGATCGAACATGGCGCCCATCATCGCCCCCAGGATGCGGCTCTTGAACTCGTAGTCGATATGGAAGTGGACGTCGCAGCCGTTGCCGGCCGGCTCGAACCGCCAGCGATTGCTGAGATAACGGAAGGGTCCGTCGAGGTAGCTGACGTCGATCGCCATCTCGTCGGGCTTCAGATGCACCTGGCTGGTGAAGGTCTCGCGGATCGCCTTGTAGCCGACGGTCATGTCGGCGACCAGGACGGCGCGGCCGTCGCGCTCCTTGCGCGACCGGACCGAGAGGCGCTCGCACAGCGGCACGAATTCGGGATAGCGCTCGACGTCCGCGACCAGGGCGAACATCTCATCGGGCGGGTGGCTGACGCGCTTGACCGTGTCGAATTGCGGCATGGAGCGCCGTCAGCCGCCGCGGGCGAGCTGCGCCTGCCGCGCTGCCTTCAGCCGGGCGAAGTCCTCGCCGGCGTGGTGCGAGGAGCGCGTCAGCGGGCTCGCCGCCACCAGAAGAAAGCCCTTGGTACGGCCGATCGTCTCGTAGGCCTTGAACTCGTCCGGCGGCACGAACCGAACCACCGGGTGGTGCTTCCTGGTCGGCTGCAGATACTGGCCGATGGTGAGGAAGTCGACCTGGGCGGTGCGCAAATCGTCCATCAGCTGCAGCACCTCGTTACGCTCCTCGCCAAGCCCGACCATGATGCCGGATTTGGTAAAGATCGACGGATCGAGCTCCTTGACCCGCTGCAGGAGCCGGATCGAGTGAAAATAGCGGGCACCGGGCCGCACCGTCAGGTAGTTGGACGGCACCGTCTCGAGATTGTGGTTGAAAACGTCGGGCCGCGCCGCGACCACGATCTCGAGCGCGCCCTCCTTGCGTAGGAAGTCGGGCGTCAGAATCTCGATCGTGGTCGCCGGCGTGCGCCGGCGGATGGCTAAGATGACGTCGGCGAAATGCCGGGCGCCGCCGTCCGCAAGGTCGTCGCGGTCGACCGAGGTGATGACGACGTGGGAGAGGCCCATCTTGGCCACCGCACTCGCCACGCTCTCCGGCTCGCCGCCATCGAGCGCGGCGGGGATGCCGGTGGCGACGTTGCAGAACGCGCAGGCGCGGGTGCAGATCTCGCCCATGATCATGAAGGTGGCGTGCTTCTTTTCCCAGCATTCGCCGATATTGGGGCAGCCCGCCTCCTCGCAGACGGTGACCAGGCCATGCGACTTGACGATCTCGCGGGTCTCGGCGTAGCCGGCGGAGCCCGGCGCGCGCACGCGGATCCAGTCCGGCTTCTTGAGCACGGCCTGGTCGGGACGATGCGCCTTTTCCGGATGGCGTGGCCGGGAGACGGTGTCGAGCAGCGTAACCATCTGGACTGGACCTCGGCTCAGGCGCGGGCGCTGGTGCGTCCGAAGACCCACAGGATGAGGATCGCTCCGGCGGCCGCGACGATCAGGTTGCCGAGGAAGCCGTGATAGTGCAGGCCGAGCATGCCGGCCAGCGTGCCGCCGACGAACGAACCGGCGATGCCCACCAGAATGCTGGTGAACAGCCCGTGCCGCTGGTCGGTGGCCCGCTTGGCGATGTAGCCGGCCAGAAAGCCGATGATCAGCATGCCGAAAAAGCCGACCCCGGGCATGCCCATGATTCCGACGGTCTCGTTCATCGTCCGCTCCAGGATGATCCTGCCCCGATATAAGTCAGATCGGGCGCCCGAAGAAGGCCCTCCCCGCCATCGGCTCAGGCATTGAGCACGCGGCCGAACGCGTCGAGCACGCTTTCCTTCATCGTTTCCGACAGGGTCGGATGCGGGAAGATGGTGTGCATCAGCTCCTCCTCGGTGGTCTCGAGGTTCATTGCCACGACAAAACCCTGGATCAGCTCGGTGACCTCGGCGCCGACCAGATGCGCGCCGAGCAGTTGGCCGGACTGCTTGTCGAAGATGGTCTTGACCAGCCCCTGATCCTCGCCCAGCGCGATCGCCTTGCCGTTGGCGACGAACGGGAAGCGGCCGACCCGGATCTCGCGGCCGCCCTCCTTGGCCCGCGCCTCGGTCAGGCCGACGGAGGCGATCTGCGGCGAGCAATAGGTGCAGCCCGGGATCATCGTGCGGTCCATCGGGTGAACCCCTTCCAGCCCGGCGATCTTCTCGACGCAGATCACCGCCTCGTGCTCGGCCTTGTGGGCCAGCATCGGCGGCCCGGCGACGTCGCCGATGGCATAGACGCCAGGCACGCTGGTGCGGCAATAGGGATCGACCTGGATGATGCCGCGCTCGACCTTGACGCCGAGCGCCTCCAGCCCAAGGTTTTCGACATTGCCCTGAACGCCGACGGCCGAGATCAGCCGGTCCGCGCCGATCGTCTCGGTCTTGCCGCCCTTCATCTCGATATGCGCCGTGACGCCGCCGCCGGTCTTGTCGACCTTGGTCACCTTGGCATCGACCAGGATGCGGATGCCCTGCTTTTCGAACTGCTTCCTGGCGAAGGCGGCGATCTCGGCATCTTCCGCCGGCAGGATCTGCGGCAACAGCTCGACCACGGTGACCTCGGCGCCCATCGTCCGGTAGAACGAGGCGAACTCGATGCCGATCGCACCGGAGCCCATGACCAGCAGCGACTTCGGCATTTCGGGCGGCACCATCGCCTCGAAATAGGTCCAGATCAGCTTGCCGTCCGGCTCGATGCCGGGCAGCACCCGCGGCCGCGCCCCGGTGGCGACGATGATGTGCTTGGCCGTGTAGGTGCCCTCGCCCTTGGTGTTCTTGGGCAACGGCGCCTGCGGCTCCATCGGCTTCTTGCCGGTCTTGGCGACCACGATCTCGTTGGCCTTGGTGAGCCGCGCCTCGCCCCAGATGACGTCGATCTTGTTCTTCTTCATCAGAAAGCCGACGCCGCCGTTCATCCGCTGGGCGATTGCCCGCGAGCGGTCGACGATCGCCTTGAGATCGGCAGACACCTTGCCCTCGATCTTCAGTCCGTAGGCCTTGGCGTGCTCGGCATAGTGAAAGATCTCGGCGGTGCGCAGCAGCGCCTTGGTCGGAATGCAGCCCCAATTGGAGCAGATCCCGGCGAGGTGCTCGCGCTCGACCACCGCCGTCTTCAGCCCGAGCTGGGCGGCACGGATGGCCGCAACGTAGCCGCCCGGACCAGAGCCGATGATGATCACGTCGTAGTTGTCGGCCATCGTCGAAAAACCTCGCCGGGTCAGAGCTCGAGCATGACGCGCACGACCGGGGCCAAAGCCTCGCCGACGGCGCGGGTATTGGCAGCGTCGAGATGGATGCCGTCGAGCGGCGTGGTCTTGGCCACCGTCCCGGCGTCGAAGAAGCCGCAGCCGACCTGGTCCGCAAGCGCGGCATAAAAGGGCGCGAGCTTCTGCGATTCCGGGATGCTGCCGGCAAACATTTCGGTGAACTCGACGTCGTCGGTCTCGCAGATCGGCGGCGGCGCCACCAGAAGCACCAAGGGCGGCGGCATATCGAGCGGATAGACGATCCCGCGCACGATGCCGGCCAGCCGCTCCATGCCTTGCTTGGCGCCGAGGGCGCTGCCGCAGATGAACGGCTTCATGTCGTTGGTGCCGAGCAGGATAACGACGAGGTCGATCGGCGCGTGGGTGGCGAGCAGCGTCGGCAGCAGCCTGGCGCCGTTGCGGTCGGCATCGGCCAGATGGTCGTCATAGGCGGTGGTGCGCCCGTTCAGCCCTTCCGGAATCACCCGCACCCCCGGCCCGAGCGCCGCCTCGAGCGCGCTCGGCCAGCGGTCCTCATAGGCATGGCGCGACAGCGAGCCGGCATCGTAGCCCCAGGTGAGCGAATCGCCGTAGCAAAGCACCGTCTTCATCGGCCTATCCCCATCGCCTAGACCAGCATGCCCATCGGGTTCTCGATGCGGCGCCTGAACGCGCTGAGCAGCTCCGCACCCAGGGCCCCGTCGACGGCGCGGTGATCGGTCGACAGGGTCACCGACATCACGGTGGCGATCTTGACCTCGCCGCCGCGCACGACCGGCCGTGCCTCGCCGGCGCCGACCGCCAGGATGGTGGCGTGGGGCGGATTGATCACCGCAGCGAAATCCTTGACCCCGAACATGCCGAGATTGGAGACCGCGGTGGTGCCGCCCTGATATTCCTCAGGCTTGAGCTTGCGGCCGCGCGCCCGCGCCGCCAGATCCTTCATCTCGTTGGAGATCACCGACAGCGTCTTCTCGTCGGCGCGGCGAATGATCGGGGTGATCAGGCCGCCGGGAATCGACACGGCCACCCCGACGTCGACGGTCTTGTGCCGGACCATGTTGGACTCGGTCCACGACACATTGGCATCCGGCACGTCGCGCAGCGCCAGCGCCAGCGCCTTGATGACGAGATCGTTGACCGACAGCTTGTAGGCCGGCACCTCGCCCTTGTCGGTTTTCGTCACCGGAGCGGCGGCGTTGAGCTCGGCGCGCAGCTTGAGCAATGCATCGAGCTCGCAGTCGAGCGTCAGGTAGAAGTGGGGGATAGTGCTCTTGGCCTCGACCAGCCGGCGGGCGATGGTCTTGCGCATGCCGTCATGCGGCACCAGCTCGTAAGAGCCTTGCGCAAACAGTTTCAGCACCTGGTCGTCGGCCATCGGCCGCGGCGCGGCCGGCGCCGCTGGCGGAGCGGCGGCGGGAGGTGCAGTCTTGGCCGGCGCGGCAGGTTTGGCCCCACCGCCGGCGATGGCCGCTTCGATGTCGGCCTTGACGATGCGGCCGTGCGGGCCCGAGCCGGACACCGCGGCAACGTCGATGCCGGCCTCGCGGGCGATCCGGCGGGCGAGCGGAGAGGCGAACACGCGGCCGGCGCCATTGCTGCGGCTGGCCGGCGCGGCAGCTGCTTCAACCGCCGGCGGCGCTGCGGCCGGCGCAGGCGCCGCTTTTGCTTCAGCCGGCGGGACAGCCGGGGCTGCGGCCGGCGCGGGCTGCGTCTGCCTGCCCTTCTGCGCCTGCGGCTCTTCCTCGCCGACGCCTTCACCGGCCTCGTCGACGTCTTCGCCTTCGACGGCGAGCACCGCGATCAGGGCATTGACCTTGACGCCCTCGGTGCCTTCGGGGACGACGATCCGCGCCACCGTGCCCTCATCGACGGCCTCGACCTCCATCGTCGCCTTGTCGGTCTCGATCTCGGCGATGACGTCGCCGGGGGCAACCTTGTCCCCCGGCTTGACCAGCCATTTGGCGAGATTGCCTTCCTCCATCGTCGGCGACAGCGCCGGCATGGTGATGTTGACGGGCATTGGTCCCCTCCCTAGCCGCGATAGGTGACGGCCTTCACCGCCGCGATCACCTCCGCCACATTGGGCAGCGCGAGTTTCTCGAGATTGGCGGCGTAGGGCATCGGCACATCCTTGCCCGCGATCGTGATCACCGGCGCATCGAGATGGTCGAAGGCGCGCTGCGACACCTGATTGGCGATGAAATCGCCGACCGATGACTGCGGAAAGCCTTCCTCGATGGTGACCAGGCGGTTGGTCCGCTTGACCGATTCCACCACGGTGTCGAGGTCCATCGGCCGGATGGTCCTGAGATCGATCAGCTCGGCATCGATGCCGAGGGCGGCCAGCTCGGCCTCCGCTTTGATCGCATAGGTCATGCCGATGCCGAACGAGACGATGGTGACGTCCTTGCCGGGCTTGACGAGGCGCGCCTTGCCGATCGGCAGCACGAAATCGTCGAGCCTGGGGACATCGAAGCTGTGGCCGTAGAGGATCTCGTTCTCCAGGAAAATCACCGGGTTCGGGTCGCGGATCGCCGCCTTGAGCAGGCCCTTGGCGTCGGCGGCCGAATAGGGGACGATCACCCTCAGGCCGGGAATGGCGCCGTACCAGGCGGCGTAGTCCTGGCTATGCTGCGCAGCGACCCGGGCGGCGGCCCCGTTCGGGCCGCGGAAGACGATCGGCGCGCCCATCTGGCCGCCCGACATATAGAGCGTCTTGGCGGCGGAGTTGATGATCTGGTCGATCGCCTGCATGGCGAAGTTGAAGGTCATGAACTCGACGATCGGCTTCAGCCCGGCCATCGCCGCGCCGACGCCGACCCCGGCGAAGCCGTGCTCGGTGATCGGCGTGTCGACGACGCGCTGCGGCCCGAACTCCTGCAGCAGGCCCTGGGTGATCTTGTAGGCGCCCTGGTACTCGGCGACCTCCTCGCCCATCACGAAGACGTCCTTGTCACGCCGCATCTCCTCGGCCATCGCGTCGCGCAGCGCCTCACGCACCGTGGTCGACACCATCTCGGTGCCGGCCGGGATGTCCGGATCGGCGGCCGGCTGTCTCACGGGAGCGGCCGGTGCTGCGGGCGCCTTCTGCGCCGGCGGCGCCGCGGCATCCGCTTTATCCGCCCTGGGCTGAGCGGCTTCGGCCTTTGCCTCCGGCGGCTTCGGCGGGGCTGCCGGCTTGGCTTGGGCAACCGCGTCGGCGCTTTCGCCGTCGCCGAGCAGCACCGCGATCGGGGTGTTGACCTTGACCCCTTCGGTTCCGGCGGCAACCAGGATCTTGCCCAAGGTGCCCTCGTCGACCGCCTCGACCTCCATCGTCGCCTTGTCGGTCTCGATCTCGGCGATGACGTCGCCGGCGACCACCTTGTCGCCTTCGTTCTTCAGCCACTTCGCCAGATTGCCCTCTTCCATCGTCGGCGAGAGCGCAGGCATCAGGATTTCGATCGGCATTGTCGCGCCCCCCTTCAGCGAACCACGTCGGTCCACAGCTCGGACGGATCCGGCTCCGGGTCGGTCTGCGCGAAATCGGCGGCGTCGGCGACGACGTCCCGCACCTCCTTGTCGATGCCCTTCAAATCGTCCTCGCTCGCCCATTTCTTGTCGATGAGCCGCGCCTTCACCTGCTCGATCGGGTCGTGCTCGGAGCGCATCTTCTGCACTTCTTCCTTGCTGCGGTACTTGGCCGGATCGGACATCGAGTGGCCGCGGTAGCGATAGGTCTGCATCTCCAGGATGATCGGGCCGTTGCCGGCCCGGCACCATTCCGTGGCCATATCGCCGGCCGACTTCACCGCCCGCACATCCATGCCGTCCACCGAGACACCGGGAATGCGGAACGACACCCCGCGCTGGGAAAAGTCGGTTTCGGCCGAAGAACGCGAGACCGAGGTGCCCATGGCATAGCGATTGTTCTCGATCACATAGACCACCGGCAGCTTCCACAGCGCCGCCATGTTGAAGCTCTCATAGACCTGGCCCTGATTGGCCGCACCGTCGCCGAAATAGGTGATCGAGACGTTGTTGTTGCCGCGGTAGCGATTGGCGAAGGCGAGCCCGGTGCCGAGCGAGACCTGGGCGCCGACGATGCCGTGGCCGCCGTAGAAATGCCTGTCCTTGGAGAACATGTGCATCGAGCCGCCCTTGCCGCGCGAATAGCCGCCGCGGCGCCCGGTGAGCTCGGCCATCACCCCGCGCGGCGACATGTCCATCGCCAGCATGTGGCCATGGTCGCGGTAGGCGGTGATCATCTGGTCGTTGTCGATCAGCGCCATCTTCATGCCGGTGACGACCGCCTCCTGGCCGATATAGAGGTGGCAGAAGCCGCCGATGAAGCCCATGCCATAGAGCTGGCCGGCCTTTTCCTCGAACCGGCGGATGAGCAGCATGCCGCGATAGGCGGCAAGCTCGTCCGCCCGCTCGAACTCGGCGGGCGGCGGCGCGGTCAGCGCGCCCTGTCCCTTGCTCTCGGCCTTGGCCTTGGGCGGCGCCTTCTTGACGGCAGTCGGCATCGATCACTCCCTGCTGGCTGTCTCTTGGCGGACATTCGGGCCACACGGAAAGCGTGCGCCCTTTGGCTGGACAGAGGGAGGCTAGCACGCGAGATCGGCAAGAGCCATGCGGAAAAGAACATGGCTGCTATGCAGTTAAGTCACTCAAATCGCAAATGAAGTTGGTCCTTAACCGGTTCCCGGTTAAGGCTGGTTGCCGGCGTCCCGCATGATGGTGATCTCGTCGGCATGAGACAGGTTGAGGGCACGCCTCGCCTGCTCGTCCAGCATGTCCTTCTCCAGCGTGCCGTCGTGCAGCAGCTGCACCCGCTGCTCGAGCGCCACGCGCTCGGCCTTGACCGCCGCCAGATCCTCTTCGAGGCCGGCCCGCTGCGCCTCGAAACGATATTTGGAATAGATTCCAAATTCGCCATGATAGGCATGGAAGCCGAAATAGGCGAGAAACACCGCCGAGATCGCCGGCACGATCAGGCGGCCGGTGTTGCGCTGCTTGTGTTGCCGGGTCCACATGACGACACCTCCGGGATCCCCCAGCTTGTCGCCAATTCAGATTAACGGCGGGTTACAGGGACCAGCCGCCCCGCCGGTCGCCGGCTATTTCTTCAAGATCGCGGCGCCCGCATAGCGGGCCTGCTTGCCCAGCGCCTCTTCGAGGCGAATCAGCTGGTTGTATTTGGCGAGCCGGTCGGAGCGGGCGAGCGACCCGGTCTTGATCTGTCCGCAATTGGTGGCGACCGCCAAGTCGGCGATGGTGGCGTCCTCGGTTTCGCCGGACCGGTGCGACATCACCGCGGTGTAGTTGGCCTTGTGCGCCGTCTCGACCGCGTCGAGCGTCTCCGTGAGCGAGCCGATCTGATTGACCTTGACCAGGATGGAGTTGGCCACGCCCATGCGGATGCCGTCGCGCAGCCGGGCAGAGTTGGTGACGAAGAGATCGTCGCCGACCAGCTGCACGGTACGCCCGGCGAGCTCGGTCAGCGCCTTCCAGCCGTCCCAATCGTCCTCTGCCATGCCGTCCTCGATCGAGATGATCGGATAGTCGGCGGCGAGCTTTGCCAGATATTTGGCCTGCGCCTTCGGATCACGCGTCTTGCGCTCGCCCTCATAGACGTAGCTGCCGTCCCTGAAGAACTCGGTCGCTGCGCAATCCAGAGCCAGCGCCACTTGCTCGCCCGGTTTGTAGCCAGCCTTCTCGATCGAGCCCATGATGAAGTCGAGGGCGGCCTGCGCGCTTTTCAGATTGGGCGCGAAGCCGCCCTCGTCGCCGACATTGGTGTTGTGGCCGGCCTCCTTGAGGCCCTTCTTCAGCGTGTGGAAGATCTCGGCACCCCAGCGCACCGCCTCACGCAAGCTCGACGCCCCGACCGGCATGATCATGAATTCCTGGAAGTCGATCGGGTTGTCGGCGTGGACGCCGCCGTTGATGATGTTCATCATCGGCACCGGCAACAGCCGCGCATTGGTGCCGCCGACATAGCGGAAGAGCGGCAATCCGGCGGCCTGGGCGGCGGCCTTGGCCACAGCGAGCGAGACGCCGAGAATGGCATTGGCGCCGAGCCGGCTCTTGTTCGGGGTGCCGTCGAGCTCGATCATGGTCTGGTCGACCAGGATCTGCTCCTCCGCCTCCATCCCGCCGACGGCTTCGAAGATCTCGCCATTGACGGCCTCGACGGCGCGCTCGACGCCCTTGCCGAGGAAACGGGCGCCGCCGTCGCGCAGCTCGACGGCCTCGTGGGCGCCGGTCGAGGCTCCCGACGGCACGGCGGCCCGGCCGAGCGAACCGTCCTCGAGCGTGACATCGACTTCGACGGTCGGATTGCCGCGGCTGTCGAGGATCTCACGGCCGGCGATGTCGATGATGGCGGTCATGGCGGGCTGCTCCCTCGAGCGCAAGCGGTTGAATGAGGCGCCGATCTCATAGCCAATTCGCCTGCGCCAAGGCAATGGCGCAGGCACCATTTCTCTTCCGGCGGCAATCAGCTGGCCTGCTTCACCGTCGACCGGAACTTCGACATCAGATCAGGCCCCGAACGGACCGGGCGCTCCGCGCGGCCGGCACCCAGCCTACCCCGGAGGTGCGCCGCTTGCCAGGATGCGAAAGCCTTGGCGATCACGAAAACGGCCCCCGAAGGGGCCGTCCGCAGTCAGCAGGCGGGCGCCGCTCACCAATAGGGATCGACCTTGTAATACTGGAACGAAGCGTCGCGCGCCCGGCGCCCGTCATCGCCGGTCAGCTCATTGATGGAATAGGCCGGCGCCGCTTCGAGCTGTTCCTTGGTGAACGGCACGGTGTAGCCGCCACGGGCCTTGTCGTAGTCGAGGACCGACCAGGGAATGGCATGATACTTTTCGCCGATGCCGAGAAAGCCGCCGAAGCCGATCACGGCGAACATGATGCCATTCGAGGTTTTTTCCAGCATCACGTCTTCGATCGTGCCGATGTTTTCGCCGCTGGTGTTGTAAACTTCCGTGCCGATCACCCGTGATGCGGCAATGGCATCGGTGTGCCCCGTTTGCGTGGTCATCTCTGACGCTCCTCGTGTTCGCGTTTGCGATAGCAGGAGAATGAGAAGCCGAAGCGAAGGTTCCTCAGCCGGACGGGCCCTTGGCGACCCGATCGAGCGCCATCAGCCGTTCCAGCAGCGGCCGCATGGCCGTGAGCGGAACCATGTTGGGGCCGTCGGATGGGGCGTGGTCGGGGTCCTGGTGGGTTTCGATGAACACGCCCGCCACCCCGACGGCGACGGCCGCCCGGGCGAGCGTCTCGACGAAGCGGCGCTCGCCGCCGGTCGAGCCGCCCTGCCCGCCGGGCTGCTGCACCGAATGGGTGGCGTCGAAGATCACCGGGGCGCCGAGCTCAGCCATGATCGGCAGAGCCCGCATGTCGGAGACCAGGGTGTTGTAGCCGAACGAGACGCCGCGCTCGGTGAGCAGCACCCGCGAATTGCCGGAACCGGTCAGCTTGGCGACGACGTTCTTCATGTCCCAGGGAGCAAGGAACTGGCCCTTCTTGACGTTGACCACCTTGCCGGTCTCAGCCGCGGCGACGAGCAGATCGGTCTGTCGCGACAGGAATGCGGGGATCTGCAGGATGTCGACATGCGGCGCCACCAAGGCGCATTGCGCCTCGCTGTGCACGTCGGTGAGGATCGGCAGCGCCAGCGCCGTCCTGAGCTCGGCAAAGATCGGCAGCGCCGCCTCCAGCCCGGCCCCGCGGGCGCCGCCGAGCGAGGTACGGTTGGCTTTGTCGAAGCTCGTCTTGTAGACCAGGCCGATGTCGAGGGACGCGCACAGTTCCTGAAGCGCGCCGGCCATATCGAAGGCGTGCTGGCGGGACTCGAGCTGGCACGGCCCGGCGATCAGCCGAAGCGGCAGCCGGTTGCCGAAGACGACGGCGCCCGCGGTGACCTCGGCGTCCGGCTTGCTCACGGCGGGTTTGCTCATCTTTCGGCCTCGAACAGGAAGGCGGCCCCCTGCCCGGGCGCGGCCGCGACGGTCAATGCGGGTCCGGTGCGCTTGGCCGGGATTCCGGCCCCGGCGAGCAGCAATTCCAGCCGGCTGATGCTGCCCACCCGAAAGCCGATCGCCGCGACCGCAGCCTCTGCCGGGGCGGGGGCGGTGGCACCGGACGCCTCTTGCGCGGCGGTCGGGTCGAGCACCAGGATGGCGCCGTGGCCGGGGGCAAAGCTCAAACCGTCTTGGACGGCAACCGGCTCGCTGGCCGATGCCGCCGCAATCAGCGCCCCCGGGCGGGCCGGCACGGCGGCGCTGATGACGATCTCGGTCAGCCCGATGACCCCATTGGGATGGCGGGTGAGCGCCTCCCGGTCGACCTGCGGCAGCCGGACGCGCTCGCAGGAAAAGGCGAAGATGTCGCCGGCCTCGGGCAGCGCCGCGAACGCCAGCCGGAAGCCGGCCATGGCCTGCCGGCCGTCCGGCTCGACGAACGGCCGGGCGAATTCGAGCTGCGGGCCGGCCGACAGCCCAGCGGCCACGAAGCGGGCGTGGTCGGCAGCGGCATCGTCGGAGGTAAAGGCGAACGCCGAGATGCCGTCGGCGCTCTGCGCCTGCCGGAACCGATGGTCACGCCCGACAAAGACGTTGCCGTCTGCAAGGGCCTCGCGATAGCGCGCAAGATCGGCGACCGCCAACGGCTCGAGGAACGTGCCGTCGGCGAAATAGACGCAGCAATTTGCGGTGCCGAAGGGATGCAGCCCGTCAGGGGCCACGAGAAAGCCGAGCGCGGTCAGCCGGGCGCGCGCCTTAGCCAGGTCGGCGACCGGCATGACCAGATGATCGAGCGGCCGTGCCATGCCCGGCATGTGCCGCAATCCGGCTGCAGGCGCAAGCCTGTCGGCTCTGCCCGGCGCCGGCTGCCGGCCGGCCGTCAACGCCGGCCCGCCGATAACCGGGCTTCCGATTGAAAGTCTTTCCATGTGCAGCCCGCAAATCGATCGCTATCCATTCCCCAGGGGAAGGCATAACCTGGGGTTGACGTCCCCCGGGGGACGAGGGCGTACGGAAGGGACACCGCAATGACGACGACCGGAATGACAATTCCCGGCGCCTCGCCGGACCTCTACAACGACGACCTTGCGCCGGCGACGGTCCGCAACTGGGGGGCATTCAGCATTTTCAACGTGTGGACTTCCGACGTCCACAGCCTATGGGGCTACTACCTGGCCGCGAGCCTGTTTCTGTTCTGCGGCGGATTCGTCAACTTTGTCATCGCGATCGGCATCGGTTCGCTGATCATCTACGTGCTGATGAACCTGATCGGCTATGCCGGGGTGCGCACCGGCGTGCCCTACCCGGTCCTGGCCCGAGCCTCGTTCGGCATCTGGGGCGCCAACGTCCCGGCCCTGGTGCGGGCGGTCGTCGCCTGCTTCTGGTATGGGGCGCAGACAGCGGCGGCGTCGGGGGCCATCGTGGCGCTGCTGATCCGCTCCGGCAGCTTCGCCGATTTCCATCAGAACGTGCATTTCCTGGGCCACAGCGGCCTCGAGGTGATCTGCTTCATCGTCATCTGGGTGCTGCAGCTCCTGATCATCCAGCGCGGCATGGAAACCGTGCGCCGCTTCCAGGATTGGGCCGGCCCGGCGGTCTGGGTCATGATGCTGATCCTGGCGATCTATCTCTGCGTCAAATCGGGGACGTTCGCCTTCACCAGCGACATCCCGATGGACGTGCTGCTCGAGAAGACCAAGGATGCGGGCGTGCCGGGCGCACCGGGCTCGTGGACAGCGCTGTTTGCGGTGGCCGCCATCTGGGTCACCTACTTCTCCGCCCTCTACCTCAACTTCTGCGACTTCGCCCGCTATGCGCCCGACGAGGCGGCCTTGCGCAAGGGCAACATCTGGGGCCTGCCGATCAACCTCATCCTGTTCTCGCTGGTCGCCGGTGTCACCACGATCGCGGCCTTCGACGTCTATCACGAGGTGCTGCTGCACCCCGACCAGATCTCGGCCAAGTTCGACAATTGGTTCCTGGCACTCGTCGCGGCGCTGACCTTCGCCGTCGCGACGCTCGGCATCAACGTGGTCGCCAACTTCGTCTCGCCGGCGTTCGACTTCTCCAATGTCTTCCCCCGGCAGATCGACTTCAAGAAGGGCGGCTACATCGCGGCGCTGATCGCGCTGGTGCTCTATCCGTTTGCGCCATGGGAGGGCAGCGCAGCGTCCTTCGTCGGCGTCATCGGTGCGACCATGGGCCCGATCTTCGGCGTGATGATGGTCGATTACTACCTGATCCGCAAAGGCGAGCTCGACGTCGCAGCACTCTACCGCGAGGATGGCGAGTTCCGCTTCCAGAACGGCTGGCATGTCAACGCCTTCATCGCCGCAGCCATCGGCGCGCTGTTCTCCTCGATCCTGCCCAATCTGACCAACTGGCTGCCCAGCTGGTGGGGCGTCTACGGCTGGTTCTTCGGGGTCGGCATTGCCGGCGCGATCTACTACGTGCTGCGACAGGCCGCGCTGGGCAGCCGCCAGCGTGTCGCCCGCGCCTGACCAGCGTTCCGCTTCGAGAAAAATCCTCCCGCCTGGGAGGATATTTCATGTCCGGTTCAGGCCTCGAAAAGATCCCTAACCTGTTGGGCCAAGTAGAATCCGCCTCCGGTGCGAGCGCGGTGTACGAAGCTCTTACCTGATCTTACTACTTTCTTGAGAACATCTGATGGTGTAATTGCCTTACGCTCCAGTTTCCTTGAAGGGGGCGACGATGGCCAAGCAATCTGCACGCGCCGGCAAGGCGGCCGCCGCACAGGTGGTCTCGCTGCAGAAGGATCCCAAGCGGGCGCTCGTCTTCAAGGTCAAGCCGCAGCCGCGCGCCGGGGTGCGCACCCGCCGCCAGGTCGAGGACGTGCTGGTGCGCCGCGCCTTCCAGGCACGCTCGCGCTTTCCCGCGGTGAGCGAAGTGCGGGTGCTGGCGGAGGGCGATTCCTGGATCAATATCGTCTGGCCGATCTCCGGCTATCCGCCGACATTGGTCGATTCACTCGACATGCGGGCGGGCTACTACGTCCACAATATCGGCTGGCCGGGCGACGAGTTCGAGGACATCAAGAACGCCAAGCAATATGAGCAGCCGCTGAAATCGAATTCGTTTCCGTTTTTCGTGTTCTCGGGCGGCGGCAACGATTTCATCGGCGGCCAATCGTTCAAGAATTTCCTGCGCCCGAGGGCCGGGGTTGCCGCTCCGGTCACCCCCGCCGCGTGCATCGACATGCCGGCCTTTCAGGCGAAGCTCGCCACCGTCGCCGCCGGCTACCGGCAAATTGCCGCGCAAACCAAGGCCTGGACCAGCCGGACCAAGCTTTTGATCCACGGCTATGACCATGCCATCCCGCGGACCGGCGGCCAATGGCTGGGCAAGCCGCTTGCCGAGCGCGGCTACCAGCCGACCTCGCAGCTCGCCAAGGACATCGTCAAGCTGATGATCGACAGCTTCTACGAGGTGCTCAAGGGCGTGGCCCAGGGCAGTGGCGGCCGCGTCATCCTGGTCGATTGCCGCGGCGCCTGCGCCGGCAACTGGCACGACGAGCTGCATCCCAACCGGACCGCTTCGGCTGAATTGGCGCGCCGGTTTGCCGCTCGGATCCCGTTGCCGGCCGCAGCCCGCCGCGGTCTCGTCACGCCGGCGGCAAAGGCACCCGTCAAAGTTCCGGCCAATGCGCTCCGCCCGGAGCCGCCCACGGCATAGCCGCACAGCGGCCCGGCTCAGACCAGGCGCGACTGCTCGACCGCCGCGCCGATGAAGCTCGCAAACAGCGGATGCGGTTCGAACGGCCGCGACTTCAGCTCCGGGTGGTACTGGACGCCGATGAACCAGGGATGGTCGGGATATTCGATCGTCTCGGGCAGGATGCCGTCCGGCGACATGCCGGCGAACAGAAGGCCGCACGCCTCCAGCCGATCCTTGTAGTCGATATTGACCTCGTAGCGGTGGCGATGCCGTTCCGAAATCTGGGTGTCGCCGTAGATCCCGGCGATCTTGGAGTCGGGCGCCAGGCGCGCCTCGTAGGCGCCGAGCCGCATGGTGCCGCCGAGGTCGCCGGCCGCCAGCCGCTTTTCCAGCATGTTGCCCTTCAGCCATTCCGTCATCAGTCCGACGACTGGCTCCTCGGTCGGGCCGAACTCGGTGGACGAGGCTTCCGGCACCCCGGCCAGTGAGCGGGCAGCCTCGATGCAGGCCATCTGCATGCCGAAGCAGATGCCGAAATAGGGCACGCGCCGCTCGCGCGCGAATTTGGCGGCAAGGATCTTGCCTTCCGAACCACGTTCGCCGAATCCGCCAGGCACCAGAATGCCATGCACCTTTTCCAGGAACGGCACCGGGTCTTCCTTCTCGAAGATCTCCGATTCGATCCAGTCGAGCTTGACCCGCACCTTGTTGGCCATGCCGCCATGCGACAGCGCCTCGGTCAGCGACTTGTAGGCATCCTTGAGGCCGGTGTACTTGCCGACGACCGCAATCGTCACCTCGCCTTCCGGATTGTGGATGCGGTCCGACACCTCCTGCCAGCGTTCCATGCGCGGCTTCGGCGCCGGGTCGATGCCGAACGCGGCGAGCACCTCGCCGTCCAGCCCTTCGGCGTGATAGGCCATCGGCACATCGTAGATGTGGGCGACGTCGAGTGCCTGGATCACTGCCAATTCCCGCACGTTGCAGAACAGCGACAGCTTGCGGCGCTCATCGGCGGGGATCGGCCGGTCGGCCCTGACCAAGAGGATGTCCGGCGCAATGCCGATCGAGCGCAGCTCCTTGACCGAATGCTGGGTCGGCTTGGTCTTGACCTCGCCGGCGGCCGGGATATAGGGCATCAGTGTGAGGTGCACATAGACCGCCTGGCCGCGCGGCAGGTCGTTGCCGAGCTGGCGGATCGCTTCCAGGAACGGCATCGCCTCGATATCGCCGACCGTGCCGCCGATCTCGCAGAGCACGAAATCATATTCCTCGTTGCCGCCGGTGATGAAGGCCTTGATCTCGTCGGTGACGTGCGGAATCACCTGCACGGTGGCGCCGAGATAGTCGCCGCGCCGCTCCTTCTCGATGATGTTCTTGTAGATGCGGCCGGTGGTGATGTTGTCTTCCTGGTTGGCGGAACGGCCGGTGAAGCGTTCGTAGTGGCCGAGATCGAGATCGGTCTCGGCGCCGTCGTCGGTGACGAACACCTCGCCATGCTGGTAGGGCGACATGGTGCCGGGGTCGACGTTGAGATAGGGGTCGAGCTTGCGGATGCGCACCCGGTAGCCGCGCGCCTGCAGAAGCGCGCCGAGAGCCGCTGCCGCGATGCCTTTTCCGAGGGAAGAAACCACGCCGCCTGTAATGAAGACATATCGCGCCATGGGAGTCAGGGCTTAGCGCGGCGGGGCCGATTCCGCCAGTGAAAAATCGCCCCTCCCCAACTTTGCACCCGCGCCGGGCGCAGCAAAAAGGCCGGCAGAGCCGGCCTTCCTGCGGTTTTTCGAACGAACGTCAGAGAACGACGACGGGGGTGCCGATCCTCACCCGGCTGTAGAGGTCCTTGACGTGGTCGTTGACCATGCGGAAGCAGCCGTTGGAGGCATTGGTGCCGATCGACTCGGGCTGGTTGGTGCCATGGATGCGCACATGGGTGTCCGACTTGCCCTGATAGAGGTAGATCGCCCGCGCGCCGAGCGGGTTGTCCGGCCCGCCGGCCATGCCGTCCTTGTACTGGCCGTATTTTCTCGGTTCACGCTCCTGCATGTCCTTGGTCGGGATCCAGCGCGGCCATTCCTGCTTGTCGCCGACGGCGGCGCGGCCCTTGAACTCAAGACCCTCGCGGCCGACCGCGATCGCGTAGCGCCGAGCCGTGAACGGCGTCTCGACGAGGTAGAGGCGACGCTGCGAGGTGTCGATGACGATCGTCCCCGGGCTATAGCCGGTGAAGGAGACGCTCTGCGGCTCGAAGTCCGGCCGCACCTTGAAGTTCTTGCGGGCGTCGCGGTCGGCGAGCGCGGCGTCGAGGGCACGCGTCTCGGGCAGCATCACCTGGTCGTCGCCGAACAGGGCGCCGAAGAAGCCGGACCGCGGCAAGGTGCGCTCGCTGCGCAGCTCGCCCTGGTTGCCCTGCGGCGTCAATGCCATCTGCTGGACCGGGAGCGGCTGGGCGGCGGCGACGGCCAGCGGTGCCGCCAGTCCCGGCAAGGGCTTGCGGGCCAACACCCGCTGTGGTGCGCCGGCCGCGCTGGCGCTCACCGTCTTGGGCTGAGCGCCGACGGCAGTCCGGTCGCTGCCGCCGAACAGCGCGGCGAACAGCCCGGTCCGCTGCGGCTGGGGAGCCTTGGCCTGGCTCGCCGGCTTGGCCACCGGGCGCCTGGCCTTGGCGCTCGCGCTGGCGGATTTCGGTTTGGCCGTGGTCTTGGCCGACGCCTTCTTCGGCTTCGGCTTGACCGGCACGGTGCTGGTGGCGGTTGCGGTGGTGTCGGTCGACTGAGCCGCCGCCAGGGACGGAACGCCGAGCGCCAGCATGGCGCCGATGCTGAGAAGAGCGAGGCTGCGAAGGATCATGGTTTCTAACCCGAGACGATTTGAGAGGGCAGTCCCCCTGCCCGGGCGCGGGGAAGCGCGCGCCACAGTCCGGATCGCCCCGGATCGCTTATAAGCGATAGCCTGGAATATTCTCAAGCAACGCAGGCTGTTCTCGAGGCCTGTTTGAGGCTCCCCGACAAGTATTGCTCGGCTTGTGTGTCCAAACCACAACACTTAGCCGGCCGCTCGAAGGTAAAGTTTTCGTGAACTCTCGGAGAGCTCTGCGCTTTCAGGCCGGGTCTGAGAACATCCGCCAACGCGGCTTCAGACCATCACTGCCCGCTCGGCACCTGCGGACCTGCCGGCTTGGCCGGCTCCCCCGGCGCAGCGGCATCGGAGGAGCGCGGCGGCGCCGGGGTGGCCGGCGCCTTGGCACCGCCAAGCTGATCGAGCACGCCCTTGCCGGTGCCCGCAGGCGCTGTCCCGGGCTGCTGCTGGCCGGCGGCCGGCGGCGGCGCCCGATCGAGGATGTCGGTCGGCCGCTCGCCGTAGCGGGCGAGGATCGACAGCGCCAGCGAGGTGGCGAAGAACGCCATCGCCAGGATACCCGTGGTGCGCGTCAGCGCGTTGGCCGCACCGCGCGCCGTCATGAACCCGGAACCGCCGCCGATGCCGAGGCCGCCGCCTTCGGAGCGCTGCAGCAAGACGACCCCGACCAGGGCGAGCACGACCATCAGATGAATGACGATGAGGACGGTTTGCATGTCGAGGATCCGGTTCGTTCGCGCACGCGTCGAACGCGGCGCCGATTTTGAAGTCGGCTGAGATACACGCTCTTGATGGCATTTCCAAGCCCACATGCCGAGATCCGGGCGGCCAAGGCCCGCCACGGCCCTCGGCCGGTTCAGCCGAAGCCGAGATAAGCGCCGGCGATCGCCAGGAAATCGGCTGCCTTCAGGCTGGCACCGCCGACCAGCGCGCCGTCGACATGGTCGACCGCGAGCAGCTCGCCGGCGTTCGCCGGCTTGCACGAGCCGCCATAGAGCAGGCGGATGCGCTCGGCCTCGGCGCCGAGAGCCCGACCCAGGCATCGGCGGATATGGGCATGCGCTGCGGCGACGTCGTCGACGGTCGGCGTCAGGCCGGTGCCGATCGCCCACACCGGCTCGTATGCGATCACCGTGTCGCCGGCGGCCGCAGCCGCCGGCACCGAGCCGGCGATCTGCCGGGTGAGCACGTCGAGCGTCCGGCCGGCGGCGCGCTGGTCGCCGGTTTCGCCGATGCAGATGATCGCCGTCAGCCCGGCCCGCAGCGCCGCCTCGGCCTTGGCGCGCACCAGGCCATCGCTTTCGCCGTGATCGACGCGCCGCTCGGAATGGCCGACGATCACATAGCTGGCGCCGGCGTCCCTCAGCATCTCGGCGGAGATGTCGCCGGTATGGGCCCCGCTCGGCGCGGGATGGCAATCTTCGCCGCCGGCTTGCACCGACCCCTGGCGCAGGATCTCGGCGGCCCGCCAGATCAGCGTCGCCGGCAGACAGAGCAGCGTGTCGACCCGGGCCGCGATTTCGCCGGCAGCGCCGCGCGAGACGGCGTCGATTTCGGGCAGGGATGCGCCGGTGCCGTGCATCTTCCAGTTGCCTGCGACCAGTGGTCTAATCCCCGGCGTCATGCCGCTCTCCCGATTGCCGACGTGCCCGGTTCTCCTACCAAAATCGGCCCACAAAGCAATCGACACCGGGCTTCAAGGAGGCTATTGCCTCCTCGGCGAGGGACGCCGCCCGGCGGCCCCAACAGGTGTGGGTTGAAATGCTTAGTCTTCTGCGCTCCGCGGCGGGTACCTGGGTGGCCAAGGGCCTGTTGTCGCTGCTGGTCGTCAGCTTCGCGGTCTGGGGCATCTCCGGCCAGCTTCACCAAGGCTTTGGTGCCGGCCAGTACGTTCTCACCGCAGGCGGCACCCAGGTTTCGCCGAACGAATTCAGGCTGGCTTACGACCGGCAGCTTTCGGTGATGTCGCAGCAGCTCGGCCAGCGCCTCACGCGCGACCAGGCGCGCACCTTCGGGGTCGACCAGCAGGTGCTGTCGCAGCTCTTGGCCGGCGCCGTGCTCGACGAACAGGCGCGGGCGATGCGCCTCGGCCTGTCGAAGGACGAGCTGGCGACGCTGACCCGTGAAGATCCTGCCTTTCACGGCCCGGACGGGCAGTTCAACCGGCAGCAGTTCGACTATGTCCTGCGCCAGGTGGGGATGCGGCCGGAGGATTACCTGAAGAGCCGCGGCCAAGCCGCGATCCGCCAGCAGATCATCGAGGCGGTCTCCGATGGGCTCAAGGTTCCGGACGTGTTTCTGAAGGCGGTGGCGCTCTACCGCGGCGAGGACCGTACCGCCGACTACATCGTGCTTGCCCCGGCCCTCGTTCAGCCCGTCGGGGATCCAGCGGCGGACGTGCTCGCCAAATGGTTCGACGGCGAGAAGAAGAATTACGCCGCGCCTGAATTCCGCAAGCTCAGCTACGTGAAGCTGTCGCCGGACGACATCGCCGATGCGACGTCGATCGGCGATGACCAGGTCAAGGCCGACTACGACAAGAACAAGAGCAAGTACGCGACGCCGGAAACGCGCACCGTCGAGCAGATCGTGTTCAAGTCGCCGGACGCAGCCAAGGCCGCTCGCGACTCGATCCGCAGCGGCTCGAGCTTCGAGAACATCGTCCAGGGCGAAGGCAAGACCCTGGCCGATGTCCAGCTCGGCACGCTGACCAAGGACAAGATCCCGGATCCGGCCGTCGCCGATGCCGCGTTCAAGCTGAAGTCCGGTGAGGTGAGCGAGGTCGTCGCCGGTGGATTTGGCCCGGTGCTGGTCAGGGTGACAGCCGTCACGCCCGAGCATTTGCGGCCGTTCGACGAGGTCAAGGACGAGATCCGCAAGGATCTGGCGCTCGGCGAGGCCAACCGGATGCTGCTCGACGTGCACGACAAATATGAGGATGCCCGCGCCGGCGGTGATTCGATGAAGGAGGCGGCCGACCGGCTCAAGCTCAAGATGGTCACCATCGATGCCATCGATCGCTCCGCCCGCAGGCCGGACGGCAGCGTCGTCAACGACCTGCCGGACTCGCAGGAACTGCTGCGCAGCGCTTTCGACACGGAGGTCAATGCCGAGAACCCGGCGCTCAACCTCAGTCCGGACGGGTTCCTGTTCTACGAGGTGGGCGCGATCACGCCGGCCCGCGACCGCACGCTCGATGAGGTCCACGACAAGGTGGTTGCCGACTGGAAGGCGGCCGAGACCAAGTCGCGGCTCGCCGGCAAGGCCGCCGACGTGGAGAAGCAGGTCAAGGACGGCACGCCGCTCGACAAGATCGCTGCCGAGCTCAAGCTCGACAAGCAGACCAAGCGCGGATTGAAGCGGGAGGCCGACGACAGCGACATCGGCAAGTCCGGCATTGCAGCGGTGTTCTCGGTTCCGCAAGGCGGCTCGGGCACCGTGGCTGCCCCCGACGACCAGTCGCAGATCGTGTTCAAGGTGACCGAAGCCGACGAGCCGGTGGGCGCCGGCCCGGACTCGGTGCCGGACGATGCCAAGCGCAGCTTCGGGAGCGGCATGTCCAACGACCTGCTCGAACAGCTCGTGGCGCGGCTGCAGGGCGAATATCCGGTCAGCGTCGACCAGGCAGCGATCGACCGGGCGCTGGCCTATTAGCTCCGATGAGCGACCTGAAGAGCCACATCGCCAAGGTCGCCGCGGGCCAGAAGCTGAGCTTCGCGGAAGCGCGTGCGGCCTTCGACGTCATCATGTCGGGCGAGGCGACGCCGAGCCAGATCGGCGCCTTTCTGATGGGCCTTCGGGTGCGCGGCGAGACGGTCGAGGAGATTTCCGGCGCCGTCGCCACCATGCGCGACAAGATGCTGACCGTCGCGGCGCCGGCAGGCGCGATCGACATCGTCGGCACCGGCGGCGACGGCTCCCATAGCGTCAACATCTCGACCGCCTCCGCCTTCGTCATCGCCGGCTGCGGCATCCCGGTGGCCAAGCACGGCAACCGCGGGCTGTCCTCGCAGACCGGAGCGGCCGATGTGCTGACCGCGCTCGGCGTCAAGATAGACCTGGCGCCCGACCTCATCGCCACCTGCATCCGCGACGCCGGCGTCGGCTTCATGTTCGCTCCGGCGCATCATCCGGCGATGAAGTATGTCGGTCCGACGCGCGTCGAACTCGGCACGCGCACCGTCTTCAACCTGCTCGGCCCGCTCTCCAATCCGGCGGGCGTGCGCCGCCAGCTGGTCGGGGTGTTCGCGCCCGAATGGGTGAGGCCGCTCGCGGAGACGCTCAAGGCGCTCGGCACCGAGCGGGCCTGGGTGGTGCATGGCGACGGCTATGACGAGATCACCGCGACCGGCGAGACCCAGGTCGCGGAGCTGGCCGAAGGAGAGGTCCGCAGCTTCTCCATCACGCCCGAGGCGCTCGGCCTTCACCGATACGGCAAGGACAGGCTGCGCGGCGGCGACGCCGCCTACAATGCCCGCGCGCTGCGCGCGGTGCTGGCCGGAGAGCCCGGCGCCTATCGTGACACCGTGCTGATGAATGCCGGCGGGGCGCTGGTGGTGGCCGGGGCGGCGGCGTCGCTCGAAGCCGGCATCCGTGCCGCGGCGGAGGCCATCGACCAGGGCGCGGCCGAGGCCGTGCTGGCACGCCTGGTCAGCGTCTCGAACGGGGCCGCCGATGGCTGACATCCTGCGGCGCATCGAAGCCTACAAGCGCGTCGAGGTTGCCGAGGCCAAGCGACGTCTGCCGCTTCGCGAGGTCGTCTCGATGCTCGGCGAAGTCGAGAAGCCGCGCGGTTTCCTGACGGCGCTCAAGGCGCGCCGCGCCACCGGCGCATTCGCATTGATCGCCGAGATCAAGAAGGCGAGCCCCTCGCGCGGACTGATCCGCGAGGAGTTCGATCCGCCTGCCCTGGCGCGGTCCTATGCCGGCGGCGGCGCGGCCTGCCTGTCGGTGCTCACCGACGGGCCCTCCTTCCAGGGCGCGCCGGAGTTCCTCACCTGGGCGCGCGCGGCCGTCTCGCTGCCGGTGCTGCGCAAGGATTTCATGCTGGAGCCCTACCAGGTGCACGAGGCGCGGCTGTGGGGGGCCGACGCCATTCTTTTGATCATGGCGAGCCTCGGCGACAGCGATGCCCTGCGGCTCGAGCAGACCGCGTTCGAGCTCGGCATGGACGTCCTGGTCGAAGTGCACGACGAGGCCGAGATGGAGCGGGCACTGAAGCTCAGCTCCAAGCTGATCGGCATCAACAACCGCAACCTCGGCACCTTCGAGGTCAGCCTGCGCACCTCCGAACGGCTGGCCGGCATGGTGCCGCGCGACCGGCTGCTGGTGAGCGAGAGCGGCATCTTCACGCATGACGATTGCCGGCGGCTGCTGCGCGCCGGCATCGGCACCTTTCTGGTCGGCGAGAGCCTGATGCGCCAGGCCGATGTCGGGGCGGCCACGCGCGCTTTGCTCGAAGGTCCGCCGCACACGGAGGCCGATTGACGGCATGGCCAAGTCCGCAACGCTCACCCATCTCGGCGAGGCCGGTGAAGCGCGCATGGTCGATGTCGCGGACAAGCCGCTCACCCGCCGGCGGGCCCGTGCCGAGGGCACGGTGGTGATGCGTCCGGCGACGCTGCAAACGATCCTGGCCGGCGATGCCCGCAAGGGCGATGTGCTTGGCGCGGCGCGCATCGCCGGGATCATGGCCGCCAAGAAGACGCACGAGCTGATCCCGCTCTGCCATCCGCTGCTGCTGACCAAGGTCGCCGTCGAGATCGAGCCCGACGCGGCCGTGCCCGGGCTCAGGGTGACGGCGACGGCCGAGGTCACCGGCCCGACCGGCGTCGAGATGGAGGCGCTGACTGCTGCCGCCGTCGCCTGCCTGACCATCTACGACATGGCCAAGGCGGTCGATCGCGGCATGACGGTGACCGGCATCCGGCTGCTTCAAAAATCCGGGGGCGCCTCGGGCGACTGGGAGCGCGGCGGCCCGCAGGCCGGCGAGGTCTGAAGAAAATGGCACTGCTTGCCGTGGACGAGGCCCTGGCGCGTCTGTTGGACGGCGCCGGTCCGGGAGCGTCCGAGCAAGTGGCGCTGGCCGAGGCGGCCGGACGGGTGCTTGCCGGGCCGGTGGTCGCCGGACGTACCCAGCCGCCGTTCGACGCCTCGGCGATGGACGGCTATGCCGTTCGGGCAGCGGACGTCGCTGCCCTCCCCGCGACGCTGAAGGTCATCGGCGAAGCCGCCGCCGGCCGCCGTTTCGCCGGCAGGCTCGGCTCCGGCGAGGCCGTTCGCATCTTCACCGGCGCGCCGGTGCCGGACGGTGCCGACACCATTTTGATCCAGGAGAATGCGCGGCCGCTCGCGGCGGGCGTCATCGTTGCGACGGAAACGGTTGCCGCCGGCCGCCATATCCGCCGCGCCGGGCTCGACTTTTATGCCGGCGACGTGCTCCTCGAGCCAGGGCGGGAGCTCGATGCCGCAGCGCTGTCGCTGGCGGCCGCCGGCAATCACGCCGAGCTGCCGGTTGTCAAGGCGCCGCGGGTCGCCCTGATCGCCACCGGCGACGAGCTGGTGGCGCCGGGCAGCACGCCGGGACCTGACCAGATCGTTGCGTCCAACGGCTATGGTGTAGCCGCGCTGCTGCGGGCGAGCGGCGCGGTGATCCTCGACCTCGGCATCGTGCCCGACAGCCGGCAGGCGATCGCGGCGGCCGTGCAGCGTGCGCGGGCGGGCGGCGCCGAGGTCATCGTCACGCTCGGCGGCGCTTCGGTCGGCGATCACGACCTCGTTCACGCGGTGCTCACCGAGATCGGCATGACGCTCGATTTCTGGAAGATCGCGATGCGCCCCGGCAAGCCGCTGATGTTCGGACGCCTCGGCCCGACGCGGGTGGTCGGGCTGCCCGGCAATCCGGTTGCCAGCCTTGTCTGCACGCATTTGTTTCTCAAGCCGCTGATCAGCCGGCTGGCCGGACGCGACTACGCGCCGCCGCTCGCCGACGGAGTGCTGGGCGCGGCGATGGACGCCAACGATCTGCGCCGCGACTATGTGCGCGCCAAGGCCACCCGAGACGCCGGCCAATGGGTCGCGACCCCGTTCCCGGTGCAGGATTCCTCGATGCTGAATACGCTTGCAAGCGCCAATGCGTTGATCGTGCGCGAGCCCTTCGCGCCGGCCGCCCCGGCGGGCGCGGCCTGCCGCCTGCTGATGCTGCGCTGACGGCCTTCGCTCTACCGTCCGCAACGATTTGACGTCATCCGGTTTTCGACGGACATGCGCGAGGCGGTGCGGACGCCGCCGTCCACCCTAGCATCAACAACTCCAATCCCCGTCCCATGGTTGGTGCTCCCCTCTAAATCCTTGTTTCTCCTTAATTCCAGATGGAAGCAGTTTCCACTTTTCCTGGAATTGCTCCAGGTCGTGGTGCGGATTTAACAGTTTGGGCTTCCCAGGCGCATAAAAACCCCGGCCGAGGCTGGAATGCTTCGGCCGGGCTTGTTGTGGTGGGTTTAGAACTGGACCTTGAGGAAGGCCGAGAAGGTATTGTCGGTGGCTGTCCTGCCGAACTGTCCGGCATAGGCGACACCGATCGCGGCGTTGGTGGTCAGCGCATAGTCGAGGCTGGCTTCGGCGACGAAGGCATCGCGGTTGCCCGCCGCGCCCTCGACGGTGAACGGACTGCCGCCCTGGAAGGCGAGCGCGGCGGTCGGGGCGGCATCGCCATAGGCATGGCGCCAGCCGAGCATGGTGCGGGCGGTGAGCGGCAGGGCGCCGGTGAGCGCGGCTTCGGCGCGCAGGCCGAGCGTGGTGGTGGCGACGTCCTGGCTGGCCGCCAGCGCGGAGAGCGCGGCGAGGCCGCCGTCTTCGCCGAAGCCGTCCTGATGGAGGTGGACGACGGCCCCGCCGACGAACGGCTGGAGCCAGGCGTGGCCGAGCGGCAGGCCGCCGAGCGCCGGGGCGGCGAGGTCGAAGCGATAGCCGGCCTCGCCGAACGCCTGTGCGGTGGTGCCGTGGCCCTCGGAAGCGGCCGCCTCGCCGAAGCCCGGGAAGACGATCCGGCGGTCGAGCCGGGTGGTGTTGCGGCTGTAGGCAGCCCCGGCGGAGAGCTGGACGGGACCATAGGCGGCACTGCCGTAAAGCGCGGCAAAGACGCTGTCGACACGGCCCGAAGAGGCGCGCTCGTCGACGTCGAAATTGTCGTGGAGATAGCCGCCGGCAGCCCCCAGGCGGGCGGTGCCGCCGGGGACGTCGAGGCCGCCGACATCGCCGCCGAAGATCACGCCGGCGGTCTGATGGGAGAGGGCGGCCACCTCGGCGTCACCGCGGTTGGTGCCGGTGTCGCCGATGGCTTGGCTCCAGAAGCCGAGCGTGTCGTCGGGAGCTTCGGCCGCGGCGCCGAAGCCGTGCCGGCCGGCGAGCGCCATCGTCTGCCCGGCGGCGGGCGCGGCGGCCGGCCGGCTCAGGCGGTCGAGGATGGCGTCGCGGATCAGACGCTGGTCGCTCAGGCCGGCGGTGATCGCGCTGGCATGCGCCTCGCCCGAGAGCGCGTTGAAGGCCTGGCGGGCGCCGCCGGCATCCTGGCCGATCACCGCATCGTAGAGCGGGCTTGCGCTGCCGAGCGCCTGAAGGGCGTCGGCGACGGCCCGCTGGTTGCGGTTGTTGCCGGCGCTGGCGAGCTCGGCGGTCTGGGTGAAGCCGAGGGTGATGCCGCCGGCGCCATAGGCGAGCGACGGCGTCAGGAAGGCGAGGTTGGAGGTGACGTTGCCGAAGCTGCCGGTGACGCCGCCGCCGGCGGTCAGGATGGTGGCGTGGGTCGTCGGATTGAACTTGCCGGCGCCGGCGGTGACGGCAAGGGTGCTGCCGCCGAGCGTGATGGTGCCGGTGGCGGCCAGGCGGTCGCTGCGGCCGTCGGGCAGGACGGTGACGGCCAGGGTCGAGCCGGAGGCGAAGCTGACATCGCCGGCGACCGACAGCGTGGTGATGGGCGTCACCAGGCCGGGCGCGACGGTGCCGCCGGCATCGACGGTGAGGTCGCCGACGGTGCCGCCGCCGGCCAGCGTGGCGCCGGACTGGATGGTGAACGGCGAATGGGCCAGCGAGCCGTCGACCACCAGGGTGCCGGCGCCGACCGTGGTCGGACCGGAGAGCGGGCTGTCGCCGGAGAGCGTCAGCGTGCCGGCGCCCTGCTTGCTGAGTTCGCCGGTGCCGGAGATGACGCCGGCATAGGTCAGCGCATCGCTGCGCTCGAAGATGAGCGCGGCATCGTCGACGATGTCGCCGGCGAGGCTGCCCGTGGTGCCGCCGTCGCCGATCTTGAGCGTGCCGCCGCTGATCGTGGTGATGCCGGTGAACGGGCTGTCGCCGGAGAGCGTCAGCGTGCCGGCGCCCTGCTTGGTGAGTGCGCCGGTGCCGGAGATGACGCCGGCATAGGTGAAGCTGTCGCTGCGGTCGAAGGTGAGCGCGGCGTCGTCGGCGATGTCACCGACGACCGAGCCGGTGGTGCCGCCGTCGCCGATCTGAAGCGTGCCGCCGGCAATCACGGTGCCGCCGGTATAGGTGTCGGTGCCGGAGAGCACCAGGGTGCCGAGATCGTCCTTGACCAGCGTGGCGGCGCCGGTGAGGTCGACGGCGATGGTGGCGGTGACGTCGGCGCCGTCCGAGCTGCCGTCGCCGACCCGGATGACCGATTGCGGGCCGCTCAGGGTGAGCGGGTCGCCGTCGATGCGGTAGCCGTCGACGGTGAACTGCATGCCGGTGACGGCGACGGCGCCGCCGCTGTCGTCGACGGTGACCACGCCGGGCGCGGCCTGGAAGATGGCGAAGCTCGGCTCATAGGCCGAATTGACGGCGCCGTTGACGTCGGTCCAATTGTCGTCGGCCAGGGTCCAGGCGCCATCGCCGCCGTCGACCCTGTCGTTGTCGTGGTTGGCGGGCAGGCCGCCGTCCCAGAAGGTGAGCGTCTCGCCGCCGGCATTGACCAGATTGACCTCGTCGGCGACCGCCGTCTGCACCAGGAGGCCGGACACCGGGGCGGCGCCGATGGTCATGCCGTTGTCGGCCAAGCTGCCGCTGTAGTCGAACAGCCGGTAGACGCCGACGCCGCCGATGCTCTCGACATTGAGCACGCCGTCGAGGGTGAGGTCGCCGGCGACGTCGAAGAGGGCGCCGCCGCCGGGGGCGCTCAGGCCGACATCGACCTGCGCATCCTCGCTGAGGCCGAGAGAGCCGGTGTGCAGGGTCTGCCCTTGGGTGCCCAGGAGATGGCCGCCGTCGTCGATCTCGACGGGGCCGCCGATGCTGCCCTTGCCGCCGAGTGCGGCACCGCTGTCGACGATGACGGGGCCGATGGCGCCGTCGACCTGCAAGGTGCCGTCGGCGACCTCGGTCAGGCCGGTATAGGTGCTGGCGCCGGTCACGGTGAAAGTGCCGCTGCCGGCCTTGGTCAGCCCGCCGTCTCCGGAGATGACGCCGGAGAAGGTGGTGCTGGTGTTGTCCGAACCGGTGGTGAGATCGCCGCTGGCGATCACCTGACCGGCGCCCGACAGCGAGCCGATCTGCTCGGCGAAGCCGTTGAGGTCGAGCACCGCGCCGGCCGCGACGGAGAAGGCGCTTCGGCCGGAGAAGACATAGTCGCCGCCGGCCGTGAGCGTTCCAGCCGCCACCGTGGTCGCCCCGGTATAGGTGTCAAGGCCGGAGAGCCTGAGCGTGCCGGCACCGAGCTTGGTGAGGCCGCCGACCGGCTCGAAGACATACCCGTCGGCGATCGGGCCGGACAGCGTGGCGAGGCCGGTATTGATGTTGATTTTGGTCTGGCCGGCGGTCAGCATCGCGTTGGCAAGGCCGCCTGAGCCGGTGAGGTCAAGGGTGCTGCCGCCCAACAGCGACAGCGTGCCGGTGCCGATGGTGCCGTCACCGGTGACCGCCAGCGTGCCCTCCGTGACCACGGTCTTGCCGGAATAGCTGTTGGCGCCCGACAGTGTGAAGGTGCCGCTGCCCATCTTGGTCAGGGAGCCGGAGCCGGAGATGATACCGGAGAAGGTCGTGCTGGTGTTGTCCAAGCCGGTCAGAAGGTTGTCGCCGGTGATGACCGAGCCGGCGCCGGCGAGCGAGCCGATCCATTCGACATAATGGTTGAGGTCGAGCACCGCGCCGGCATCGACCGTATAGGCGCTGGCTCTGGAGAAGACATAGTCGCCGCCGGCCGTGAGCGTTCCAGCCGCCACCGTGGTCGCCCCGGTATAGGTGTCAAGGCCGGAGAGCCTGAGCGTGCCGGCACCGGTCTTGGTGAGGCCGCCGGCCGGAAACGACTCGTCCATGTCGGTGATCGGTCCCGACAGCGTCGCAAGGCCGCTGCCGACATCGATGCTGGGGCTTCCCGAAACCAGCACCGCATTGGCAAATCCTGCCGACCCGGTGAGGTCAAGCTCGGTGCCGTCGAGCAGCGACAGCGTGCCGGTGCCGATGGTGCCGGCATCGGTCACCGCCAGCGTACCGAATCCGACTACCGTCCCGCCCGAATAAGTGTTGGCGCCTTTCAGCGTGAAGCTGCCGGCGCCCTCCTTGAGCAGCATGCCGGCGCCGGAGATGATGCCGGAATAGGTCGTGCTCGAGTTATCCTCGCCAAGCGTAAGCAGGGCGTCGCCGAGCCTTACCGAGCCGGCGCCGGCGAGCGAGCCGATGTCCTGCGAATACCCATCGAGGTCGAGCACGGCCTGGTCGGCGATGGTGACGGCGGTGGTGATTGGCAACGCGCCGGCAATGCCGGCCTTGAGCGTTCCGGCCTGCACATCGGTCGGCCCGCTATATGTGCCTTGGCCGGCGACCGTGAGGATGCCGCTGCCGATCTTGGTGAGGCCGCCGCCACCGCTGATCGGACCCAAGAGCGTCGCATTGTTGGCGCGGGTGTCGATGGTGCTGTCGGTGTCGAGGCGGATCGGCAGGTCGCTGGTGATCTGCGGTCCGGCGAGCTGCAGCGTGCCGCCGGTCAATATCGGCCCCGGTACCCCGCCTTGGGCCGACGTCATCGTGCAGCGCAACGCGCCTCCTGTGTTGGCGACGAAAACCAAGCCGCTGGCCAGCATGGCATTGCCGTTGGAGCAGGCGCCGAGGTCGTACGGCTGGGCACCGACGGGAATGTCCGGGCCGGCGGTGCGGGTCGCAAGATCGATGGGCGTAACCGTGTCGTTTGAGGCATTGCTCACGTAGAGCGTCTTGCCGTCAGGCGAAAGGGCGACACCCGTCGGCGACCCGCCGCCGCCATCGATCTCAATCCGGTACCCGACCGACCCCTCGATCATCAGCACGGAGCTATCTCCGAGAAGCGCCACATATCGGGTCCGGCCGTCCTGCGACACCGCCGAGCCGCGCGGGGCGGTGTTGTCCCCAAGAAAGAACGACGTCGTGCTACCGGTCGCCGTGTCGATGGAATAGACATAGCCTCGGGCGTCGAGATTGTGGACGCTCGAGGCAACCACCGTCTTGCCGTCGGGCGAGATCGAAAGGCCGAAGGCCGCATAGTCGGCACCCCCGACCTCGATTGGGGTTTTGGCCTCGCCCGACACCAAATCGACGGGGGTGACGATGCCGGTGGCCCGGCTGCTGACATAGGCGGTCTTGCCGTCGGGCGAGATGACGATGTTGCCCGACCCATCCATTTGGATGGTCGCGCCGATCTCCGCGGAATGCGTGTCGATCGGCACGACGCCGCTGTCGTAGGACACGTAGAGCGTGCGGCCATCCGGGGTAACGGCGACGCTTTTCGGAACCTCATCGCCCGGTTCCACGGTGGTCCACTGCGTCACCGAATTGGTGGCGGTGTTGATGGCGAAGACGCCGACTTCGGTCGCTATCCAGACCCGCGATTGGTCGCCGCTGACCGCAACGCTCAACGGGAACGTGCCGTCTCCGATGGGGATGGTGGCGACCGTGGCGTTAGTGGCGCTGTCGATGACCGACGCCGTATTGTCGTCGGCGTTGGGGACGTAGATCAGCGTGCCCTGGCCGGCCGCCTGAGCCGCCACCGTGCACAGCGCCGCCACACAAGCGACCGTGCTCAAATACCAGGCTTTGCGGCTGGACCGGCGGCGGGCGCGATACGCCACGGGCTGTGCAATGGCCGCCGGCAGCCGCAGGGCTGCGAGCAGACTGCCGACATTCGCTTGGATCCGAGCAGAGGCGGGGCCGTCGCTCATGGCCAGCCCTGCGCGCATTCCGCGTTGCACGGGCGCCGCCCATCCATCTGTCGGCGATGCCCGATCGATTGCCGCGCCTTTGGCCCCCTGCGACCGGCGCCGTCCTCTGAACGCGCCTGCCCCCACTCTCATTTTCCCCACGGATTGCCCCTCTTCCACCAAACAACTGTTCCGTTGTGCGGCTGTGCCTTGACAGAGGCACCGCCGACGGAGGCTCTTCGCCCAAACAACAGTCTTACTCACGAGCGATGTTTGTCATATGACCAGATCTTTGGATCTAGTCAAATGATCAATCATTGATCAACAAATCACAGCTTGCACTTGATGAGAGCTATGAACGCTCTGGTTGCGCCCTGTGGGAATTCAAACTGGGAGTGGCTGGAAGGCACCTCGATGAGGGAGAAGGAGCCGTCGGAGCGGATCAACGATTGTCAGGCCATTGAGCGAAATCGCATGTTGGCGGACCTGCCGGGTCTCCGGCGGTCCCGCTTGTGCCGGCAGACCTTGCGAGAGTGCAATTCGGCCTAAACGAGGTGTTTCGGAACGACGCAGATACGGTCGATCTAGGCCGGATCCGCCTGCCCGTGGCCCTCGGCGTGCGCCCCCTCGCCCAGCGGCAGATAATTTCAGTGTCCCGCCATTCATCAAACTTTAAATGGTTGCGGAACACAACTGGAACAGATAGTGTTTTGTTCTGGTTTTGTTTTTGGTCTGATTCCGAGGGGACGGAGATGCTGACGCGCAAGCAACACGAACTGCTGATGTTCATCCATGAGCGGCTGAAGGAAGCCGGCATCCCGCCTTCGTTCGACGAGATGAAGGAGGCGCTCGATCTCGCCTCCAAGTCGGGCATTCACCGGCTGATCACCGCGCTGGAGGAGCGCGGCTTCATCCGCCGCCTGCCCAACCGGGCCCGCGCGCTCGAAGTGCTGCGGCTGCCCGAGTCGATTGCGCCGGGCCTCAATCCGTCGCGCAAATTCTCGCCCAGCGTCATCGAGGGCAGCCTTGGCAAACGGGGGCCAGACGGCGCCCGCAAGCCGGTCGCCAGCAATGACGAGGGGCCGGCCGGCGTTTCCGTGCCGGTGATGGGCCGGATCGCGGCCGGGGTGCCCATCGACGCCATCCAGCATCAGACCCACACGGTGTTGGTGCCGCCCGAGATGATCGCCGGCGGCGAGCACTATGCGCTCGAGGTGAAGGGTGATTCGATGATCGACGCCGGCATTCTGGACGGCGACACGGTGATCATCCGCAACGCCGATACGGCGAGCCCGGGCGAGATCGTGGTGGCGCTGGTCGACGACGAAGAGGCAACGCTCAAGCGGTTTAGGCGCAAGGGCGCCTCGATCGCCTTGGAAGCCGCCAATCCGGCCTATGAGACGCGCATCTTCGGGCCCGATCGGGTCAAGGTCCAGGGCCGCCTCGTCGGCCTCATCCGCCGCTACTGAAGCCGGGCGCTGCAGGCGGGCAATCCGCCCGACCTTCAGTCGTCGTCGTCTTCGGCGCTTGCCGGGGATCGGGAGGCATCGGCGCCGCCACGGGCAAGGTCCTTTGGCTGCGGTCGCGCCGCCAGGCCGCGGGCGGCGCGCGAGAACTGGCGATAGAGATGCCAGGGCCGGAACGGCTCGGCGATGGCGAAGCGCACGCCGATCCGCGGCACCGAACCTTGCCGCAGGGTAATCGCCGCGCTGCCATGGCGTGCGAGGTCGCGGGCGGTGATCACGACCACCTCGCGGCCGCTGCACGGCCGCCCGGCCGCGGGTTCGGACACGACCAGCAGATCGGCAGGGCCGCAGGCCTGCGCGGCGGCTTCTTGCGTCGCGGCAGTGGCGATGCCGAAGCCAAGATGGCGGGCCATGCACAGCCCGGCCTCGCACCGGAAGCCGGTGTCGTCCGGCATGGGATCGGCGGCCTCCGGGTTTGGACCGGCAAGGCCGTTCCCGGGCCTGACGATGCGGTCGGTCAGCAAGGCCCGCTGCCAATCCTTGACGAGAAACGCCGAAGGACGGGTCCGGCTCACGGCCAGGCTGTGGTCGGGCAATGCGAAGGCCACCAGCCGGCCATCCTCGGCGACCAGCACGTCGGGCGCGGCGCGCAAGGCAAAGCCGGCCAGGCCCGCCGCGGCGAGCGGCACGGCCAACCAGCGCAGCCGGCCGCTGAACAATGTGGCGAAAAGCAGCGCGGCGGTAATCGAAAGCACCGCACCCACCGGGGCAACCCCTGCCCCGTCGAGCGGCGAGCGGGCGGAGAACCACTCGGCGACGCCGGTCATCCACGCAAGCCCCTTGCCCATCGCATCCAGCGCCGGACCGTCCCAGCCGAGCGGCATCAAGGCAACGGCCACGACGGCGGCTGGCATCACCAGCGCCGAAACCACCGGCATCGCCACCAGATTGGTCGGCAGGCTGAGCGGCGCCACCCGGCCGAAGTGGTAGATGCCGTAGACGGCTGTCGCGGCCCCGGCAACCAGCGACGTCAGCGCCAGGCCGATGCCGTGCCGGGCAGTCGCCGACAGCAGCCGCGCCGGCAGCCCGCGGACCGCTCCCGCGGGGCCGCCGTGCGCGGTGCGCCGTGTCACCCAGCCATAGGCACCGACCAACGCCACGGTGGCGGCGAACGACATCTGAAAGCTCGGGCCGACCACCTCGTGCGGCGTCCACGCCTCGACCGCCAGAGCCGCGAGCGCAACGTTGCGCAAAGTCAGTGCCGCACGGTCGAAGATCACCGCGACCAGCATGATGGCGAGCATGATGAAGCTGCGCTCGGCCGCCACGGCATAGCCGGAAACGGCCAGGTAGACGGCAAGGGCGAGAAGCGCGCCGCCGGCAGCGAACTTCTTGACCGGCCAGCGCGCCGCCACGCCGGGCAGCAGCGCGAGGCCGAACCGGATGGCCCCCATGACCGTCGCTGCCACCAGCGCCATATGCAGGCCGGAAATCGACAGTACATGCGCAAGGCCGGTGCGCCGGAGCGCCTCGTTGACGTCCTCCGGGATGCCGGCGCGCACGCCGACCACCAGCGCGGCGGCGATTTCTCCCTCGACACCGCCGATCCGCGCGCGGATCCGGCCGGCCATCGCGTCGCGAACCCTTTCTGCTGCCGCATCGAGCCGCCACAGCCAGGATTGTTCGGCGCCCGTTTCCGGCTCCGGTTCCAGCTGCGGCGGGCCGAGGAAAAATCCCGTCGCACCAAGGCCTTCGAAGAAACTGTCGAAGGCAAAGTCGAACGAGCCCGGACGCACCGGTCCGGTCGGCGGGCGCAAATGCACGAGGCCGCCGACCACGCTGCCGGGCTCGGCCGCCGCAGGCAGCGCGCGGGTCGACACCCGCACCCGGTCCGGCGGATGGGAGAGCGCGGGATGTGCGC
The DNA here is from genome assembly GCA_963791325.1 of uncultured Alphaproteobacteria bacterium. Taxonomy (GTDB): domain Bacteria; phylum Pseudomonadota; class Alphaproteobacteria; order Rhizobiales; family Rhizobiaceae; genus JBEVJK01. The sequence goes on from CAWBRU010000018.1 coordinate 304,445, forward strand.
TGGACAGAAGCCTCAGAGTGAGCCGGATGCGCCCGGAGGCAAGCTGCTCCACCGCCTCGATGCGGCCCGTGATCCGGGTCGTCACCTCGCTGCCGAGCACGGCACCGGCGCGCCGCCAGGTCTCGAAATGAGCAAGCGAGGCGCCGAAGCCGATCAGGCAGACCGCCGCCGCCGGCAGCGAGAGAAAGCGCAGCCGACGCAGCGCAAGGGCAGCTGTCGCGCCGATCAGCGTGGCGGCCGCCAGCACCAGCAGGCTGGGCTCGGCAGCCGCCTCGAAATAGACCAGGATGCCGATGCCGATGGCGATCGGGGCAAAGAGAAACGCCGTGCCGCGGTCGGCCTCGTCGGCCATTGCCGTGGCCAGCCACCCGACCGGGCCGCGCGCCAGGGGACGCTGGCGAAATAGGTCGACCGCCGCCGGAGAGCGGTGAAGATTCCGTGCGGTCACGGGCGCCGGCGCGAGCGGAACAGGCAGCTTGCCCGGCTCGGCAAAGGCCTGCGCCAGCGATACCGAAAACAGCAGCTGCTCGGTCGACGCCTGCTCGGCGGCGCCAGCCGTACCCGGCCTCCCCGCCATGGCCCCGACCCCTTGCACCCCGGTCGCCCTATGCTACATCAACCCCACCGATTTTCCAGCTGCCGCCAGCCCCTCAGTGGCCGCGATCAGTGCCGATCTCACGAAAGTCTTCCTCGATGGCCGACACCGTCGTCACGCGTTTTGCTCCCTCGCCGACCGGCTATCTGCACATCGGCGGCGCGCGCACGGCGCTGTTCAACTGGCTCTATGCCCGCCACACCGGCGGCACCATGCTGTTGCGCATCGAGGACACCGACCGCGAACGCTCGACGGAGGCGGCCACCGAGGCGATCCTCGACGGGCTGAGCTGGCTCGGGCTCTATTGGGAGGGCTCACCGCTTTCTCAATTCGCCCGCGCGCCGCGGCACCGCGAGGTCGCGGAGGAGCTCGTGCGCGCCGGCAAGGCCTACTATTGCTACGCCACGCCGGAGGAGCTCGCCGCCATGCGCGAGGCCGCGCGGGCCGAAGGCAGGCCGCCGCGCTACGATGGCAGATGGCGCGACCGTGCCCCTTCAGAGGCGCCGCCCGGCGTGCCCGGCGCCATCCGCATCAAGGCCCCGCAAACCGGCGAGACGGTGGTGCACGACCGTGTGCAGGGCGAGATTCGCTTCCCGAACAAGGATCTCGACGATTTCATCATCCTGCGCTCCGATGGCACGCCGACCTATATGCACGCCGTGGTCGTCGACGATCACGACATGGGCGTGACCCATATCATTCGCGGCGACGACCACCTCACCAACGCGGCGCGGCAGACGCTGATTTACGCGGCGATGGGATGGCCGGTGCCAGTGATGGCCCATATCCCGCTGATCCACGGTGCGGACGGCGCCAAGCTGTCCAAGCGGCACGGGGCGTTGGGCGTCGAAGCGTACCGGGCCATGGGCTACCTGCCGTCCGCGCTGCGCAACTATCTGGCGCGGCTCGGCTGGAGCCATGGCGACGACGAGGTGATGGCCCTGGACGACATGATCCGCTGGTTCGATATCGACGACGTCAACAAGGGTGCCGCGCGCTTCGACTTCCAGAAGCTCGAGGCGCTCAACGGCGTCCATATGCGGCAGATGAGCGACCAGGACCTGTTCGACACATTGCTGGCCACGCTGCCCCATCTCCCGAATGGCGGCGATATTTCCGCTGGGCTCGACAGCCACCGCAAAGGACAGCTTCTTGCCGCCATGCCGGGGCTGAAGGAACGCGCGAAGACACTTGTCGAACTCGCTGACGGGGCACGCTTTTTGTTTGCCGAGCGGCCGCTTGTTTTGGACGAAAGAGCCGCGGCACTATTGACCCCCGAGGCGAAAGCGGTCCTGCGCCATGCCAGAAATGCGCTTGCGCCGGTTCAGGACTGGACGGCTCATGCGACAGAGGGGGCGATCCGAGAGGTGGCCGCTCGCGAGCAGCCTGAAGCTCGGCGCGGTTGCGCAGCCCTTGCGCGCCGCGCTCACCGGACGCAGCACCTCGCCCGGGGTTTTCGACGTGCTTGCCGTGCTTGGCCGCGAGGAGAGCCTGGCGCGCATCGAAGATCAAATCGATTAGGCTTGGCCGGCCTTGACCAAGCCTTCGACATTGGCATTGTAAATCGCTCTGTTGCGGTGCAACATCCGTAGCTATGGGCTAATATGGCAGGCATGAAGAGCGTGCGCGGGGCAAAGTGCGTGCGCGCAAACGGCTTGGGTTTCGATTGAGCGGCTTCGGGACGCTGACAGATCAGATTGCAAGGAGTTCTTCGATGAGTGATTCGACGGCGAAACTGGAATATGGCGGCAAAACCCACGAGTTTCAGGTTTTGAAGGGCACGGTCGGGCCGGACGTCATCGACATCGGCGCGCTCTATCGCGATACGGGTGCCTTCACCTACGACCCCGGCTTCACCTCGACGGCCGCCTGTGAATCGCAGATCACCTTCATCGACGGCGACGAAGGCATTTTGCTGCACCGCGGCTATCCCATCGACCAACTCGCCGAGCACGGTGATTTCCTCGAGGTCTGCTATCTGCTGCTCTACGGCGAACTGCCGACCAAGGCGCAGAAGGAGGATTTCGACTATCGCGTCACCCGCCACACGATGATCCACGAGCAGATGTCCCGGTTCTTCACCGGTTTCCGCCGCGACGCCCATCCGATGGCGGTGATGTGCGGCGTGGTCGGGGCGCTGTCGGCCTTCTATCACGATTCCACCGACATTTCCGACCCGCATCAGCGCATGGTCGCTTCGATCCGGATGATCGCCAAGATGCCGACGATAGCGGCCATGGCGTTCAAGTATTACATCGGCCAGCCCTTCATCTATCCGAAGAACGAGCTCAACTTCGCCGCCAATTTCCTGCACATGTGCTTCGCTGTGCCGTGCGAAGAGTACAAGGTCAATCCGGTGCTCGCCCGCGCCATGGAGCGCATCTTCATTCTGCATGCCGATCACGAGCAGAATGCATCGACTTCGACGGTCAGGCTCGCCGGATCTTCGGGCGCCAACCCGTTCGCCTGCATCGCGGCCGGCATCGCCTGCCTTTGGGGCCCGGCCCATGGCGGCGCCAACGAGGCGGCGCTCAACATGCTGGGCGAGATCGGCACGGTCGACCGCATCCCTGAATTCATCGACCGCGCCAAGGATCGCAACGATCCGTTCCGGCTAATGGGCTTCGGCCACCGAGTTTACAAGAATTATGATCCACGCGCCAAGATCATGCAGAAGACCACGCATGAAGTGCTGGGTGAGCTCGGAATCAAGGACGACCCGATGCTCGACGTAGCCATGGAACTGGAAAAGATCGCGCTGACGGACGACTACTTCATCGAAAAGAAGCTCTATCCCAATATCGACTTCTACTCCGGCATCACCTTGAAGGCGCTCGGCTTTCCCACAGCCATGTTTACCGTGCTCTTCGCCGTGGCGCGCACGGTCGGCTGGATCGCGCAGTGGAAGGAGATGATCGAGGATCCGCACCAGAAGATCGGCCGGCCACGCCAGCTCTACACCGGCGCCACCGAGCGCGATTACGTGCCGATCGCCAAGCGGTAGGGCAGCAATTCCAGGAAAAGTGGAAACGGTTTTCCGTCCGGAATTGCGGAAAAAACCAAGACTTAGAGGGGAGCACCAATTCCAAGAAAGAAAGGGTGATCCGCTTTAGGACCAATCCGGAACCCGCCGGCGGCGCTCGGCAGCCTTGCCGGGCGTCAGCGTGCACGCGCCTCGGCAATCGTCTCGAGCACGGCGTCGGCCGCCGCCGCGCCCGGACGCCGCGCCGTGACCATCCGTTTCTTGACCTCGGTGAAGCCATTGAGCTGCAGGCGCCGCGCGTCGCTGTCGGGGATCATCAGCTGCTCGAGCAGGCGCGCCAGCATGCCTGGCCTGATGAACCGGTCATAGAACTCCGGCACCACCGCACGGTCGGCGATGAGGTTGGGCAGGGAGCCCGTCCAGGTGGTGATCAGGCTCATGAACATCCGCATCAGCGGGTCGGTCCGGTAGCAGGCAACCAGCGGCACCCGGCAGAGGGCTAGCTCCAGCGATACCGTGCCCGAGGCCGCAAGCGCTGCGTCGGCCTCGCCGAAGGCCTGCCATTTGCGTGCCTGGTCGATGACGATTTCGGGCTGCTGCGACCATTGCGCCACCGCCTTTTCGACCAGGTCGGCAACGCCGGGCACGGTCGGCACGATCAGCCGCAGCCGGTGGCCGCGCTCGGTGAGCAGCGCCGCCGCGTTGCCGAACGCCGGCGCCAGCCCGTTGACCTCGCTGCGCCGCGATCCCGGCAGCAGCAGCACCGTCTTTTCGTCCTGCGACCCGGGCTTCTTCCGCTCGGATTGGACCCGGGCGGCATGCACGATGCCGGGGTCCGATGTCAGCCGATGGCCGACATAGACCCCGGGCGGGCCGCCAAGCCGGGCAAGTGTATCGACCTCGAACGGCAGGATGCAGAGCACCCGGTCGACGTCCGGCCGCATCTTCGCCGCGCGCTCCGGCCGCCACGCCCAGACACTGGGGCAGACATAGTGCACGATCGGGATCCCCGGGGCCGCCTGGCGCACCCTCTTGGCGACGCGCAGGTTGAAATCGGGGCTGTCGATGGTGACCAGGCAGTCCGGCTTGCCAGCCACTACCGCCCGGGCCGCAGTGCCGATCCGGGCAAGCAGGCGCGGCAGGTCGCGGACCACGGCTGAGGCGCCCATGATGGCGATGCTGGAGGGGTCGAACAGCGTGTCGAGGCCGAGCGCCTGCAGGTGGCGGCCGCCGACGCCGATCAATTCGACGCTGCGGCCGCTGGCCGAAGCCAAGGCTCGGACGAGGTCTGCGCCGAGCAAGTCGCCGGACTCCTCGCCCGCGACGATCGCCAGCCGCAAGGGCCGCTCGCTATTCATGGGCTTCCGAGCTCGGTGAGCCCGACCACGAACACGCCGAGCGCATCGGCACGCGCCATGGTCTGCGCGAATTCGAGCACGAAAGCCTGGCCCGCCTCGACACCGATGCCGGCAAGCCCCGCGGCGTGGACGCGCTCGATGGTGAGCGGCCCGATGGTCGGCAAGTCGGCCCGCAATTCCTGGCCCGGTTTGGCGCACTTGACCAGCGCACCGCCGCCGATGCCGGCGATGCGGCCATGGCCGCGCAGATCCTTGACCCGGTCGAGCAGGCCGTCGGTGCCCTCGATGCCTTCGACCGCCACGACGCGGCCGCCGATCGCAACCGCCGCCTGGCCGATATCGAGCCGGCCGATTGCCAGCGCCGCGCCCGCAGCGGCTTTCAGGTCACGGCGGCCGGCGGCATCGGGCCGGCGCCTGGTCATCGGCCCGGCTTGGGCGAGCAGGTCCGGCAGGATCTGATGGGCGCCGACGACGCGGATCCCGTTGGCCTCGAGGTGGCCGACGATCGCGCTGAGCAGGCCGTTGTCGCCGCTGGCGAGGGCGGCGATGACGCGCGGCAGAAGCCGCAGCAGCTGGACGCTCCAGCGGATGCGTCGCAATGGCGGCCGACGCGACACCCCGCCCGCCATCACCACATGCGTGATGCGCTGCCGCTTGAGCAGCGGCAACAGCTCGCTGAAGGCTTCGATCGGCAGCTTGACCTGCTCGAGGCGGTCGTAAGCGCCCGGCAAGTGGGTCTCGCCATCGATGGCGATCACCAAAGGCGGCGTGCCGGCGCGCTCCAGCCCTTCGGCGACCTCGACCGGCAAACGGCCGCTGCCCGCGATCAGGGCGATCCGGTGACCTTTGCTGGGCTGAATGAGTGCGCCGTCAGTCCTCGTCATCCGCACCGTCATCGCTGAGCGGGCCGGCGGCTGGAAGGGTGAACTGGCGTTTGCCGCGCTCCTCCATGAAATCGATGATCTTGCCGACCAGCTCGAACTCGGCGAATTCGAGCCTGGCGCGGGCGAGGTTCTGAGCGAGCGGCTGGCTGCGGTCGAAGATCATCCGATAAGCCTTGCGCACGGCGTGGATTTCCGCCCGCGACCGTCCCGAACGCTTCATGCCGATGATGTTCAGCCCACGCAGCTCGGCGCGATTGCCCGCTACCATGCCGTAGGGGATGACGTCGCCGAGCACGGCCGAACAGCCGGCCACGAAGGCACCGTCGCCGATCCGCACGAACTGATGCAGCGCCGTCAGCCCGCCGATATTGACGTGATCGCCGATGTCGCAATGGCCGGCGAGCGTGGCGGCATTGGCGAAGGTCGCATTGGTGCCGATCACACAGTCATGGGCGATATGGGTGTAGGCGAGGAACGTGCCGTTGTCGCCGACGACGGTTTCGCCGCGGCTGATATCGGAGCCGGTGTGGATGGTGACCGCCTCGCGGATGGTGCAGTTCCGGCCGATGCGGAGCGTGGTGCGCCCGCCCTTGTGTCTGGCGTTCTGCGGCGGCGCCCCGAGCACGGCCTGAGGGAAGACCTTGCAGCCTGCGCCGATCGTGGTCGCCCCCAGAACGGTGACGTGACCGACAAGCTCCACCCCGTCGCCGATCACGGCTTCGGCGCCGATGTGGCAGAACGGGCCGATCCGCACCCCGGTACCAAGCTCGGCACCGGCCTCGACGACGGTCATCGGGTGGATCAGCGTCTCCATCGCGGCTGTCAGCTCGCCGGCTTGGGCGAGATCATCGCCGAGATCTCGGCTTCGGCCGCCTTGGTGCCGTCGACGATGCCCTCGCAGGCGAAGCGCCAGATATTGCCGCGCCGCTTGATCTTCCTGACATGCAGTTCGAGCCGGTCACCCGGCATCACCGGGCGGCGGAACTTGGCGTTGTCGATGGTCATGAAATAAACCAGCGACGGCTTGTCGGAGCCGGTTTCGCGCAGGCAGATGACCCCTGCGGTCTGCGCCATCGCTTCGATGATCAGCACGCCCGGCATGACCGGCTGATCTGGGAAATGGCCTTGGAAATGCGGCTCGTTGACCGTCACGTTCTTGATGCCGACGGCCGAATTGTCGCCGTCGATGTCGATCACCCGATCAACCAGCAGGAAAGGGTACCGGTGCGGGAGAAGCTTCATCAGCTGCAGGATGTCGACCGCCTCCAGAACGGTCTCGGCATTGTCAGCCATGCGGTTCGCCCCTCTTGGGTTTGGACAGCCCCCTGATCGCCGCCACCTCGCGGAAGAACTCGCGAATCGGGCGCGCCGGCGAACCTGCCCAACGCTCGCCTTGAGGGATGTCGTGCATCAGGCCGGACGACGCGGCAACCTGAGCGAACGATCCGATCGAGATATGGTCGGCGATGCCGACGCGACCGCCGAGCATGACGAAGTCGCCAAGCGTGACCGAGCCCGACAGGCCGCAATGGCCGGCGATGATGCAGCCGCGCCCGATGCGTACATTGTGGGCGATCTGGACCAGATTGTCGATCTTGGTGCCCTCCCCGATCACCGTATCGCTCATGGCGCCGCGATCGATGGTAGTGTTGGCGCCGATCTCGACGTCGTCCTGGATCACGACCCGGCCGATCTGCGGGATCCGCTCCGGCCCTTTGGCCCCGCCGACGAAGCCGAAGCCGTCCTGGCCGACCTGGGCGCCGCCATGGATCACCACCCGGTTGCCGATCAGGGCGTATTGCACCGAGACGTTGGGCCCGATGAAGCAGTCGCGGCCGATCTGGGTGTCCGTCCCGACAACGGCATTCGGCGCGACGACCGTGCCGCTGCCCACCGCCGCCCCCGGACCGATCGATGCGCCGGCCTCGATAGTGGCGCCGTCCTCGACCACCGCGCCGGGCGCGAGATAGGCCTTGGGCGAAATGCCGGTCTGGCCGGTCAGCGATTTGGGGATGGCGGCGGCGGGGTGGAGCAGTCGGCCCACCAAAGCGAACGCCTGCTGCGGCCGCGGCGTGACCAGGATGGCAATGCCTTTCGGCACCTTCTTGACGGCGTCCTCGGTGCACAGCACGGCTGCCGCCCGCTGTCCCTTGAGCAGGTTGGCGTTCTTCTGCCCCTCGACAAAGATCAGCATGCCCTCGCCCCCCGAGGTCGCCGATGCGATGCCGCTGACCTCGACCGCCGCCGTGGCCGGATCGAGCAATTGGGCGCCGGTCAGTGATGCAATCTCAGCGGCGGAATACCGACGAGCTGGCACAAAAAAGACCGGGTCTGTCATTTGAACCTTTTGTTCCGGGCCGGGGGTGCCCGGAAGCAGGGTACTCGCTGCCTAGAAACGGGTCGAGATGCCGAAATTGAAGTTCTGCACCTGGTCATTCTCCTGCTTGAGGACAGGCACGGCGTAGTCAACCCGCAGCGGTCCGAACGGCGAGGACCAGATCAGACCGGCGCCGACCGAGGCGCGCCACAATCCCGAGACGCCTTGCACCGGCGGGTCGAGTTCGATGCCGCTGCCGTAGAGTGTGGCGGCGTCGGCAAAGAGGGCGCCCTTGAGCCCGAAATTCTCGGGAATGAGCGGCATCGGGAACTGAGCCTCGGCCGAAGCGTGGAAATAGGTCGTGCCGCCGAGGTGATCGCCGCTCACCGGGTCGTACGGGCCGATGCCGTTGTATTCGAAGCCGCGGATCATCCGATCTGAATTCTTGAACTGGTCGAAGACGCGCAGCTCGTTCTCGGCGGTGTTGTCGATATAGCCGGCACCGCCGGTCAAGAGGCCGACGATGTCGAACTCCTCCGAGAGCGTATGGTAGTAGGTGCCGCGGGTGGTGAACTTGACGAAATGCGCATCGCCGCCGAGCCCGGCCACTTCGGTCGTGAACGACGCATAGAGGCCCGCATGCGGGTTCTTCATGTCGTCGATATTGTTGTAGAGGATGGTGCCGCTGACCGAGGACTTGATCCACGGGCTGTTCTCGACGCCGTCGACGATGGCCTGCGAGACGTTGCAGCTGCCCGGATTGGTCACCACGCCGTCGACGAGGTTGCAGTTCGAATCCAGTTCGTACTTCTCTTGCGACAGGTTGTAGGCAAGCGACGTCGAAATCGTCTCGGTGATCGGCAGGCCGAAGCGAATCGAGCCGCCGATGGTGTTGCTGTCGTACTCGTCGTAAGTGCGGGTCGACTTGAAGATGTCGAAGCCCGCAGAAATGCGCCGGCCGAGGAAATAGGGCTCCGTGAAGGACAGCACGAAGTCGCGCGAGTTCTGGCCGCCACCGGCGCCGAAGCGGATATACTGGCCGCGGCCGAGGAAGTTGCGCTCGGTGAGCGAGCCCTCGACCTGCGGTCCGGCGGTCTCGCCGCCGGTCGTGTAGCCGGCGCCCATCGACAGTTCGCCGGTCGACTTCTCGGTGACGTCGACGATCAACACGACTTCGTCAGGCTGCGAGCCCGGGGCGGTCGAGATCTCGACATTGTCGAAGTATTGAAGCTTTTCGAGCCGCCGCTTGGCGCGTTGGATGAGAACCTGATTGAAGGCGTCACCTTCGCTGACATCGAACTCGCGGCGGATGACATAGTCGCGTGTCCGCGCATTGCCGCGAATCTCGATGCGCTCGACATAGGTGCGCGGGCCCTGATCGATCGTATAGGTGACGGCGATCGAGTGGTTCTCGAAGTTGCGGTCGCCGCGCGGCGTGACCTGGGCAAAGGCATAGCCGAGACCGGCCACGTGCTCGGTGAGCGCGATGATGCTGTCCTCGACCTCCTTGGCGCTGTAGACTTGGCCGGTGCGGGTCTGCACCAGAGAGCGCAGCGAATTCGGGTCGACGCCGGAGATCGTGCTCTCGACGTTGATGTCGCCGAACGTGTAGCGCTGGCCCTCATCGACCGTGACCGTCAGCGTGTAGGCGTTGGTCGAGGGGTCAAGATTGGCCGTCGAGGAGACGACCTGGAAATCGGCATAGCCGTGGTTGAAATAGAAGCGCCGCAGCGCTTCCTCGTCGGCCTTCAGCTTGGTCTCGTCGTAGATGTCGTCGCGCATCAGCACGGAAAACACGCTGGACCGCTTGGTCGAGATCACCTCCGACAGACGGCGGCCGCTATAGGCGTGGTTGCCGACGAAGTTGATGGCCGCGATCTTGGTGCGGCCGCCCTCGTTGATGCTGTAGACGACGTTCACCCGGCCCTGGCCGAGATCCATCACCTGGGTGGTGACGGTGGCATCGTCGCGGCCTACCCGCTTGTAGGCTTCGCGGATCGCCTCGGCGTCGGCATCCATCGCCGCATTGGAAAACGCGCTGCGCGGCTTAAGCTGGACCACGCCCGAGAGCTGGGCGTCCTTGATCTTCTTGTTGCCCTGAAACAGCACCTGGTTGACGATCGAGTGCTCGTCGACCTGCACCACCAGGGTCGAGCCGACCTGGTTGATGCGCACATCGGAGAACATCCCGGTCGCAAACAGCCGCTTGACGGCCTGGTCGATATCGGCGGGCGAGAAGCTCTTGCCCGGGGTGATGCCGAGATATTCGCGAATGGTGTTGTCGTCGACGCGCTGATTGCCCCGGACATCGATGCTGCTGACGACGGCGGCATACGCACTCTGGACGGCAACCAGCTGGCCGGCGAGTGCACCAGGCACCACCAAAGCCGCCGAGAGAGCCGCCGCTGACACGGCGTTCTTAAAACTCGAAGTTGCCTTCATATGGCTCTCAAAACCCTTGTTTCTCGTAGTCCCCACGGCGAGAAATCCGGACGTCGCGGCATGCCTAGCCATACCCTATTAGCCGGATTTTCCCTACACGCAAGGCTTCTGGTTAATTTGCATTTACTAAAGCCGAAGGCGTGACATTCGGGTCACGCCTATCGCCCAGCTTGGTAAACAAGCTCTCAATCCAAACCCGGCAAGTGCTGAAATTCTTCATCATTTTAGCAACCGAACAAATCGTTCCAGAACACGAACCCCATGAACCCGATCACCATCAGGAAGCCGACCCGGTAGACCATCTCCATGGCCCGCTCCGACACCGGGCGCCCGATCAGCGCCTCCAGACCGTAGAACGCCAGATGGCCGCCGTCGAGCGGCGGGATCGGCAGCAGGTTGAGGAAGCCGATGCCGAGCGACAGGGCGGCCACCAGCTGAACCAGCCATTCGAAGCCGAGCTTGGCCGCTCGGCCGGCCATGTCGGCGATCTTGACCGGCCCGCCGAGCTGGCACTTGTCCTCCCGCCCCAGCGCGAACCGCTTGAGAAACGTCCAGGTCCGCTCCAGGCTATGGCCGGTCTCGAGCACGCCCTGGCCGATGGCGCCCGGAATGCTGTAGCGCACCACTTTGGGCTGGCCGAGCTGCGGATTGTTGACGACGCCGATGACCCCGACCCTGACGGTGTTGCCCAGCGCATCCTTCTGCTCGGTCGTCTCCGGAGTGGCCTTGAGCTCAACCTCGCGGCCGTCGCGCTTCATGACGAAGATCAGCGGATCGCCGGTGCGGCCGGAGACATAGCGCTGCACGTCCGCGAAGCTCGACACCGAATTGCCGTCGACGCTGACGAAGCGGTCCCCGGGCTGGAAACCGGCGACGGCTGCCGGGCTGTCAGGGCGCACCTCGGTCACGGTGGGTTCGGTGACCACCCGGCCGTAGACGGCGAAAAACACGGCGAACACCGCGATGGTGAGCAGGAAGTTGAACAGCGGCCCGGCAAATACGGTGGCCGCCCGCTTCCACACCGGCTGGGTGTAGAAGGCCACCGCGCGGTCGCCGGCGCTCAGCCGCGCGAGCTCCTCGGGGTCCGGCGTGCTGGTGGCATTGAGATCGCCGACGAATTTGACGTAGCCGCCGAGCGGGACCGCCGAAAGCTTCCAGCGCGTCCCATGCCGATCTGTGAAGCCGACCAGCTCGGGGCCGAAGCCGATCGAAAAGGCGGTAACGCCGATGCCGCACCAGCGCCCGACCAGATAGTGACCCATTTCGTGGACGAAAACGACCACCGTCAGCACGAACAGGAACGGGATCAGCGTGCCGACCAGCAGGCTGTCCGAACCAAACGCATGTGCCCAAAAATCGGTCAAGAGCCGCCCTCAGCTCGCGGCGCCAGCCGCATCGAACTCGCCCCGGATCGGCCCCGCCGCGACGCAATCCCGTCGCCGACAGCGGCGCCTACCCGAACAGGCGCATCAACAAAGACAACTCCGTGGCGCCATCATGGCGCCCGCGCTCGCCATCGGCCTATCCGCCGAAAAGCGTGTGAGCCGGATGCTCCACGCTGCCGCCCATCCAGCCGATCAGCCAGAGCGCGATGGCCGCCGCGACGAGCCCGTCGACGCGATCCATGACGCCGCCATGACCGGGGATGATGCGGCTGAAATCCTTGACGCCGTTGCGGCGCTTCACCCACGACTCAAACAGGTCTCCCGCCTGCGACACGACCGACAGCACCACCGCCGCAGCCAACACGCCGATGCCGGCGCCGGTGCCGCTGGCCAGCGCCACGATCAGCCCGGCGACCACCCCGCCGACGGCGCCGCCAAGCGCTCCGCTCCAGGTCTTGCCGGGCGAGATCGCCGGCGCCAGCTTCGCCCCGCCGACGGCCCGGCCGACGAAATAGGCGAAGATGTCGGTCGCCCACACCACCGCGAACAGAAACAGGGTAGCAAGCAAGCCGGACTGATCGCTGTCCCTGACGAGCGCCAAAGCGAGGCCGGAAAGCATCGCATAGGCAAGGCCGGCCGATTCCCAGGCGCCGCGGCGGCGCCACAGCGCGGCCGCCGCGCAGAGCGCAGCGAACCCGCCCGCGGCGGCCAGAAGCAGGGGTGTTGCCGATCCGCCCACAAGCACGGCCGCGAATGCCAAAACGAGAATATCCGGCAGCAGCCCGAGACCCCGGCCGACGCGCGGACGCACCATCCGGCTCCATTCGTAGAAGATGGCGACCGCGATCGCCGCCGCCAGCAGCCGGAAAACGATGCCGTCGAGCAGGGTGACGGCAAGCACGCCGACGCCGAGCAGAACGGCCGAGATGACGCGCAGCTGGAGGTTGGTCAGTTGGCGCGGCGGTGCCTCCGCATTGCCGCTCATGAGGCGACGCCGTGGGCCGGAACGCCGCCGAAGCGGCGCTCGCGGGCAGCGAAGGTCGCCAGCGCCTCGGCGAAATGGTCGGGCGAGAAATCCGGCCAGTAGCAGGACAGGAACACCAGCTCGCTATAGGCGGCCTGCCAGAGCAGGAAATTCGACAGCCGCATCTCGCCGCTGGTGCGGATGACCAGGTCGGGATCGGGGATCTCGGCGGTATCGAGGTAGGCGGCAAAGCCGGCGAGGTCGAGCGTGCGCGGGTCGAGGGTGCCGGCGGCAGCCGCCTCGGCCACCTTGCGGGCGGCGCGGACGATCTCGTCACGCCCGCCATAGTTGAAAGCGATGATCAGGTTCATTGCGCTGTTGCCGGCCGTCAGCGTCTCGGCCTCTTCAAGCAAAACTTTAATGTCGCTTTCCAAGTTGCTGCGATCGCCGATAACTCTCACCTTGACGCCGCTTTGATGAAGCTCGGCAAGGTCGCGCCGGATGAACAGCTTGAGCAGCCCCATCAAGTCGCTGATCTCGGATTTCGGCCGTGACCAGTTCTCGGAGGAGAAGGCGTAGACAGTGAGCCAGGCAATGCCGGTCTCGCCGGCCGTACGGACGGTCTTGCGCAGCGCCTCGACGCCTGCCCGGTGACCGGCAAGCCGCGGCAGGCCGCGCGCCTTCGCCCAGCGACCGTTGCCGTCCATGATGATCGCCACATGTGCGGGCGTCGGCATCCGAATTGTGTTCCTGGCGCGGGAGGTGCTCCGAGCCTAGACCTGCATGATCTCGGCTTCTTTCTCGGTTAGCAAGCTGTCGATCGTGGAAATCGTCTCGTCGGTGATCTTCTGGACGCGGTCGGACTGCGACCTATGGTCGTCCTCGCTGATTGCGTGATCCTTCTCGGCCCGCTTCAGATGATCCATGCCGTCCCGCCTGACATGGCGGGCGGCCACCCGCGCGTTCTCGGCATAGGTGTGGGCGATCTTGACCAGCTCCTTGCGGCGCTGCTCGTTGAGCTCAGGGAGCGGGATGCGCAAGGTGGTGCCGTCGACGATCGGGTTGAAGCCGAGATTGGATTCGCGGATGGCACGGTCGACGGCGCCGACCATCTGCTTGTCCCACACCGACACCGAGATCATCCGCGGCTCTGGCACGGAGACCGTCGCCACCTGGTTGATCGGCATGGTGCTGCCGTAGGCCGGCACCTGGATCGGATCGAGCAGATTGCTCGAGGCGCGGCCGGTGCGCAGCGAGGCGATGTCGTGCTTGAAGGCGGCGATGGCCCCGTCCATGCGTCTTTGCAGGTCCTTGAAATCAACGCCGTCCGTCATCGTCCTTCTCCTTGCTGCCCGTCTTCCAACTCCGCGCTCAACGCAACGGTTCGTCGTCCGCCACCGTGGTCGAGTGGCCGCCGCCCCGCAGAATGGCGCCGAAACCGCCACGCTCGTGGATGGAATAGACGATTATCGGGATGTGGTTTTCCCGCGCAAGGGCGATCGCGGCGGTGTCCATGATCATCAGCCCCCTGGTCAGTACGTCCTTGTGGCTGATCCGCTCATAGCGCACGGCGCGCGGGTCCTTCTTGGGATCGGCCGAGTAGACGCCATCGACCTGGGTGCCCTTGAACAGCGCATCGGCGCCGATCTCGGCGGCGCGCAGCGCAGCGGCGGAGTCGGTGGTGAAGAACGGATTGCCGGTGCCGCCGGCAAAGATCACCACGCGGCCTTCGTTCATGTAGGCGGTCGCCTGGCGCTGCGAAAAGCTCTCGCAGATCTCGGGCATGGCGATCGCCGAAAGCACGACCGAATCGACGCCGATCTTGACCAGCGAGGTGCGCAGCGCCAGGGAATTGATGACGGTGGCGAGCATGCCCATGTGGTCGCCCGTGACCCGGTCGCCTCCCTTGGAGGCGACGGCCAGGCCGCGGAAGATGTTGCCGCCGCCGATCACCACGCCGACCTCGACGCCAAGCTCGCGGGCCTCGGCGATATCGGCGGCAATGCCGTCGACGACCGACACGTCGATGCCGAACCCCTGCTCGCCCATCAGCGCCTCGCCCGACGCCTTGAGCAGCACGCGCCGGTAGAGCGGTTTGATTGTCATCGAAGTCCTCGTCGACCCTCATCCGGCAGGCTTGGACGCCGCCGGATGCCGTCAGCAGTTGGAGTCGCTGCCTACACGAAGGCCACCACGATGTCACGCAAGGCTTCAGGCCGCGCCCGACGCCGCAGGAAAATCGCGGCGCGCCTACTTCTTGACGGCCGCCGCGACTTCCGCGGCGAAGTCGGTCGTCTCACGGTCGATACCCTCGCCGAGCGCGTAGCGAGCGAAGCCGGCGATCTTCGCCGGTGCGCCGATCGTCTTTTCCGCCTCCTTCAGCGCCTGCTCGACCGTCACGTCCGGGTTGATGACGAAGGCCTGCTTCAGCAGCACGACCTCCTCGTAGAACTTGCGCAGGCGGCCCTCGACCATCTTCTCGATGATCGCATCGGGCTTACCCGATTGGCGTGCCTGGTCGGTAAAGATCGCGCGCTCGCGCTCGACCGCGGCCGGGTCGACCTCTTCGGCGGTCAGCGCCAGCGGATTGGTCGCCGCCACATGCATGGCCACTTGGCGGGCGAAAACGCGGGCTGCCTCCGCGTCGCCCGCCGTCTGCAGCGCCACCAGCACGCCGAGCTTGCCGAGTCCGTCGGCGACGGTGTTGTGCGTATAGGTGGCCACCGCTCCCTCGCCGACCGCGAGCTTGGCAGAGCGGCGGAAGCCGAGGTTCTCCCCGATGGTGCCGACAGCATCCTTGATGGTCTCGGTCACCGACTTGTCGGAACCGGGGTAGCGGGCGGCAGCGACCGCTTCGGTGTCGCCATGGACCAGCGCGACCTTTGCCACATTGCGCACGATCGTCTGGAACGCCTCGTTGCGGGCGACGAAGTCGGTCTCGGAGTTCACCTCCACGATCGCCGCCTCCCGGCCGCCGCTGTCGACCCCGATCAGCCCTTCCGCGGCGGTGCGGCTGGCCTTCTTGTCGGCCTTGGCGATGCCCTTCTTGCGCAGCCAGTCGACGGCGGAGTCCATGTCGCCGTCGGTCGCGGCCAGCGCAGCCTTGCAGTCCATCATGCCGGCGCCGCTCAGCTCGCGCAGTTCTTTCACTTGTGCCGCCGTGATCGTCATATCCGCCTCGTCTGGTTCGATGTCTTCAAGGCACCCTTCGCCGGGTGGTGCCGCGGCCGCGCAGGCCGCGGCCGCCAGGTCGGGGAAGCCTCGCAATCGCGGCCGGCCGTCCGGCCGCGACCTCAGGCGCCGGCGCTGGGCTGGTCGCCGGCCGGTGCGGCCTCGAGGGCCGGCTCGACCGGAGTCTCGACAGCGGCGCCGACATCGACGCCCAGCGCCCCTTGCTGACGCGCAATGCCGTCGATGGCCGCCTTGGCGATCAGATCGCAATAGAGTGCAATCGCACGCTGAGCGTCGTCATTGCCCGGGATCGGAAAATCGATCTTGTCGGGATCGCAGTTGGAATCGATCACCGCGACCACCGGAATGCTGAGCCGCTTGGCCTCTTGGATCGCGATCGCTTCCTTGTTGGTGTCGATGACGAACATCAGGTCGGGGGTGGAGCCCATGTCCTTGATGCCGCCCAGCGCCTTGTCGAGCTTCTCGCGCTCGCGGTCGAGGTTGAGCCGCTCCTTCTTGGTGAAGCCCTGCTGCTCGCCGGTGAGCATCTCGTCGAGCTTGCGCAGCCGCTGGATCGAATTGGAGATCGTCTTCCAATTGGTGAGCATGCCGCCGAGCCAGCGCGAGTTGACGTAATACTGGGCCGAGCGCTGGGCCGCGTCGGCGACGATCTCGGACGCCTGGCGCTTGGTGCCGACGAACAGCACGCGGCCACCCTTGGCGACGGTGTCGGACACCTGCTTCAGCGCCTGGTGCAGCAGGGGCACGGTCTGCGACAGGTCGATGACGTGAATGTTGTTGCGGGCGCCATAGATGTAGGGCGCCATCTTGGGGTTCCAGCGATGCGTCTGGTGACCGAAGTGAACGCCAGCTTCCAAGAGCTGGCGCATGCTGAATTCAGGCAGAGCCATGTCAAGTTCCTTTCCGGTTGGCCTCCACGGACATCGACGAGGTGGGGCCGGACGGGCCCTCTCTCGCCACCGGAGGTCGCCGCCGGATTTCTCCCGGCCGGAAACCAAAGTCCGTGTGTGGAATGCCGGCGCATATAGAGGCTGAGCGCGGCAAATGCAAGCCGCCGGTCCGGCCTTGACGGGCTGGGCTGCCGGACCCCCGATCAGCGGACCGCGACGCTGCGGCGGGCCGGAGCCGCAGCTGCGAGCTTGCCCTCCCTCACCCGCACTCTGCGGAACACGTGGACGATCTCTTCGCGGCTGCAGGCGACCGCGCCCAGCGCCAGCGCCCGCTGCCGTTCATAGGCGGTCAGGTCGTAATGCGGCGCGGTGGTCTTCGGCGGCCCCTGATAGATCAGCCGGTGGATGCCGAGGCGCGCGGCGAAACGGTGCAACTCCGCCTCCTCGTCCGCAAGCATATGGCACCAGCGCTTGCCGACCCAGCGCCACAGCGCATCGTCGACATAGACGGCCACGCCCTGCCGCCTACTTCTTGCAGGCCTTCGGCTTGTCGAACAGCGACAGGCTGACCAGCTTGCCCTTCATCGAGAAGTCGCCGTAGTCCATCTCGAGATCGCGGGTCAGGCCGTTCTCGTGCATCTTGAAGCTGATGCGGTATTCCGGCGTTTCTTCGCCGCCCTTGTCCAACTCGTCGAAATAAGCGATGTCGACCGGCCAGTAGGCGTCCTTGTCGAGGCCCTGCGCAAGCGCGGGAAGCTCGGGGTCGGACTTCTGGGCCGTCTCCTTCTTGCCGATGACGACGGTGGTGGTCATCACCCGATCGGCATCCTCGGAGCCGTCGAACAGATTGGTCTCGTAGAAGGTTTGGCCCTTCTCCGCCTTCTCGATCAGCTCGAGCAGATGCTGGGTCGGGAAGCGGGTGGGCGCCAGGTCGAGCAGCTGCTGCTGCGGGCGCTCGATGTCGACCACCAATCCGTTGGCGCCGAGCTTGGCGGTGCCTTTGACCTCCTTGTCGAGGTTCTGGTCGACGAAGGACTTGGTGACGAAGCTGAAGGACTTTCCGTCGCCCTCCTCGAAAGTGGTGGTCTGCTGGTCGGTGAGTCGCGAATTCTCGCCTGTGTCGATGCGGGTGACGAAGCGGAACGTCACCGTATAGCCCTCGCAGGGCGAGCCGTTGAACTCGTAGACCATGCGCCCCGACAGCCCGGTGATGCCCGACTTGTCGGAGGCTTTGTCGAGCGCCAGGTCATAGACGGCGCGGTGCGGCGCCAGGAGAGGCACCGCCGCGGCGGGAAGCGCCGCAAGCAAAGCGGGCGCGGCGGCAGTGGCGGCAATCAGGCTGCTCAAACGTCTCAAGGAACCACTCCAATTGGCGGGCGCGACCCATGGGGAAAGAGTCGCCTACAATAAAAAAAGTCGTGGCGGAAGCGAGGCAAATTTAGCAGGCTCGCGGCCTCGGCCCGGCAGCGGGCCTGACGCGGAGGAGGCGGCCATGGCAGAGACGATCGAGGCGCGGTTGAGGGAATTGGGCGTGGTGCTGCCGGCGGCCGCAGCGCCGGCAGCCAATTATGTGCCGTTCGCCAGAACCGGCGCACTGCTCTTCACCGCCGGCCAGCTGCCGCTCGAAAACGGCAAGCTGGCGGTGGCCGGGCTGCTCGGCGACGATGTCGACGTCGCCTCCGGCCAGCGCGGTGCGCGGCTCTGCGCCGTCAATATCCTGGCGCAAGCCAAAGCCGCCCTCGGCGACCTCGAGAAGATCCGCCGGCTCGTCAAGATCACCGCCTTCGTCGCCTCGGCCCCGGGCTTCAGCGAACAGCATCTCGTCGCCAATGGCGCCTCCGACTTGCTCGTCCAAGTGCTCGGCGAGCGGGGCAAGCATGCCCGCTCGGCGGTCGGCACGGCCGCCCTGCCGCTCGGAGCCGCCGTCGAGGTCGAAGCGATCTTCGAGGTCGAATAGCAAAGCGAAGGGGGACCGTCATGACCGACATCGCCTGGCTGACCGAGCGGCCGATCGCCCACCGCGGCTTCCACGACCTCAACCATGAGCGTTGGGAGAACACGCTTGCCGCCTTCGCTGCGGCCGCAGCGCGCGGCTATGCCATCGAGTGCGATGTCCAGCTTTCCAGCGACGGAGTGCCGGTGATCTTCCACGATCATGGGCTGGAACGGGTGGTCGGTACTGGCGGGCTCGTCTGGCAGCGCACGGCACGCGAGCTCGCCTCGCTCAGGATCGGCGGCACCGACGAGCATGTGCCGACGCTCAAGGAAATGCTCGATCTGGTCCACGGCCGGGTGCCGCTGGTCGTCGAGCTCAAGGGCATTCCGGGCCGCGACGAGGGCCTGGTGCAGCGTGTCTGCGAGATGCTGCGCGCCTATGGCGGCAGGGCTGCGATCATGTCCTTCGACCATTGGCTGGTGCGCCAGTTCCCGGCTCACGCCGGCGACCTGCCGACCGGCCTGACCGCCTGCGGCGCTCGCGACCATGAGCTCGAAGCCCACTTCTCGATGCTGGCGCACGGACTGTCGTTCGTCTCCTACGGCCTGTTCGACATGCCCAACGGCTTCACCAGCTTCGTGCGCGAGCGGCTGAAGATGCCGGTTATCTCGTGGACGATCCGTACCCCGGAAGAGGCGGCGCGGTCTCCTGCGCTGGCGGATCAGATCACCTTCGAAGGATTTGAGCCAACGCCGCTGACAACTGCGTGAGAGGCGGGCTGCGCACCGGGGCGGGGCTTGCATCCGCTGCCAGGGAAAATATCTAGAGAGCATGACGACCGAGACCGAAGGCGGCGCGGATCCGGCGGATGGCGCCTCAGCCATCCGCCTTGCCGCGAGCATCGGCGCCTTCAGCCGCAGCGAATGGGACCAACTCTCGGGAACCCGCCGCGGCGATGACCGGTCCGGCTACAATCCGTTCCTGTCCTACGATTTTCTGAGCGCGCTGGAGAACTCCGGCTGCGCCGTCGGCCGCACCGGCTGGCAGGGCAACCATTTGCGCCTGGAGTCGGCCGATGGCCGGCTGATCGGCGCCGTGCCCTGCTATCTCAAGTCGCACAGTCAGGGCGAATATGTCTTCGACCATGGCTGGGCGGATGCGTTCGAGCGTGCCGGCGGCCGCTATTATCCCAAGCTGCAGGCGTCGATCCCGTTCACGCCGGTGACCGGTCCGCGGCTGCTGCCGCGCCGCGACAGCGCCCGACCCGTGGCGATCCGCAGCATGCTGGCCGAAGGACTGAAAGCGGTGACCGAGCGGCTCGACGTTTCTTCGGCGCATGTCACTTTCTCGGCCGACGCGGACATGGACGCGTTGCGCCAGGCGGGCTATCTCGACCGCACCGACCAGCAGTTCCATTTCATCAATGACGGCTATGCCTCTTACGACGACTTTCTCGGCACCCTTGCCTCACGCAAGCGCAAGGCGCTGAAGCGCGAGCGACGTGAAGCGCTCTCTGCCGGGATCACGGTCGATTGGCTGACCGGCAAGGACCTCACCGAGGCCGCCTGGGACGCGTTCTTCGCCTTCTATATGGACACCGGCGGACGCAAATGGGGCCGGCCCTATCTCAACCGCAAGTTCTTCTCGCTGGTCGGCCAGACCATGGCCGAGGATGTGCTCCTGGTGATGGCCAAGCGCGCCGGCCGCTACATTGCCGGCGCGATCAATTTCATCGGCTCGGACGCCCTCTATGGCCGCAATTGGGGCTGCATCGAGGACCACCCGTTCCTGCACTTCGAGGTCTGCTATCACCAGGCGATCGACTTCGCGATCGCCCGCAAGCTGAGGGTCGTCGAGGCCGGTGCCCAAGGGGAGCACAAGCTGGCCCGCGGCTATATGCCGATCACGATGCACTCCGCCCACTACATCGCCCATGCCGGGCTGCGCAGCGCGATCGCCGACTATCTGGTGCGCGAGCGCCGCGAAGTCACGCATGCCGGCGCCTATCTCGAGGAGCACGGGCCGTTCCGCAAAGGCCCGCCGCCGGGTTGACGGCCGCAGCCGGCTAGCCGAACTATGCCTTGGGCACAGATCCGGGAAAGACAGGCCGAATGAGCAACGACGCGCGCTACGACGACAGCAACGTCTTCGCCAAGATCCTGCGCGGCGAGCTGCCGGCCGAGAAGATCTACGAGGACCAGGCGACGCTGGCCATCATGGACATCATGCCGCGCGGCGACGGCCATTGCCTGGTGCTGCCGAAGAAGCCCGCCCGCAATCTGTTCGATGTCGAGGGCGTCAGCCTGGCCGCCGTCATGGCGACCACCCAGAAGGTCGCCCGCGCGCTGATCCCGGCGTTCAATGCCGACGGGGTCACGGTGCAGCAGTTCAACGAAGAGGCCGGCGGCCAGGTCGTCTTTCACCTCCACGTCCACATCATCCCGCGCTTCGCCGGGATCGCGCTGCGCCCGCACACCGGGGTGATGGAAAAGCCCGAGGTGCTGCACGCCAATGCCGAGAAGATACGGGCCGCGCTGAACGCTGCGCCCTGAGCCGCCTTGCCGGCCCACTTTCTTTGCCGCCCACTGTCACATCGGGCAGCGCCTGCTCGTCATGGGTGAGGCGGGTGGAAAGAAAGGAACCGACATGTCTCATCATCGCATCGATCCGTTGGCTGTAGCCCCGGAGGCATTGAAGCCGCTGCGCCAGCTCGAGGCGCAGATCGCCGGCTCGGGGCTCGAGGAAAGCCTCATTCATCTGGTCAAGATGCGGGCCTCGCAGATCAACGGCTGCGCCTTTTGCCTGTTCATGCACAGCGCCGACGCCCGGGCGGCGGGCGAGAGCGAGGAGCGGCTCTACCTGCTCAATGCCTGGCAGGAATCGACGCTCTACACACCGCGCGAGCGCGCCGCATTGGCCTGGACCGAGGCGTTGACACTGATCGCTGAGACCCACGCGCCGGATGCCGACTACGACTTGGCCGCGAGTGAGTTTTCGCCGGTCGAGCTCGTCCATCTGACGCTGCTGATCGGCACCATCAACATCTGGAACCGGGCCTCGATCGGCTTCCGCAAGGTCAACCCGGGCGAGGCCAAAGTTAAGAAAGCCGCTTAAGCTCAACAGCTTGAAACAAAAAAGGCCGCCGGCATGCCCCGGCGGCCTTGGTGTTGAAGAGTGGTCGTGACGGCGCTACTGCGCCGCGGCATTCGACATATCGGTCAGCATCGGGTCGGCGACCTCGACGGCCGCGGCCTTGCGCCGCTCGTCGAGGATCAGCTCGTCGCGAGCCGTGGCGATGCGCCGGATCTGGCTCATCGTGCCGCCGGTGCCGGCCGGGATCAGCCGTCCGACGATGACGTTTTCCTTGAGGCCCTGAAGCATGTCGGTCTTGCCCGCCACCGCCGCCTCGGTCAGCACCCGGGTCGTCTCCTGGAACGACGCGGCCGAGATGAACGACGGCGTCTGCAGCGAAGCCTTGGTGATGCCGAGCAGCACCGGCTCACCGAAAGCCGGCTTTTTGCCGTCCTCGACCAGCCGCTCGTTGACCTCTTCCAGCTCGATCACGTCGACATGGTCTCCCGGAATGTAGGTCGAGTCGCCCTGCTCGGTGATCTCCACCTTCTGCAGCATCTGGCGCACGATCACCTCAATGTGCTTGTCGTTGATCAGCACGCCCTGCAGCCGGTAGACCTCCTGGATCTCGTTGACGAGGTAGGACGCAAGCGCCTCCACGCCCTTGATCGCCAGGATGTCGTGCGGTGCCGGGTTGCCGTCGAGGATGTAGTCGCCCTTCTCGATCGCGTCGCCGTCCTGCAGATGGAACGGCTTGCCCTTCGGGATCAGGTACTCGACCGGCTCCAGCTCGCTGTCATGCGGCTCGATGATGATGCGGCGCTTGTTCTTGTAGTCGCGGCCGAAGCGGATGGTGCCGTCGATCTCGGCGATGATGGCATGGTCCTTCGGCCGCCGCGCCTCGAACAGCTCCGCCACCCGCGGCAGACCGCCGGTGATGTCCTTGGTCTTGGCGCTTTCCATCGGGATACGGGCAAGCACGTCGCCCGGCCTGACATGGGCGCCGGGCTCGACCGACAGGATCGCCTCGACCGACAGCATGAAGCGGGCATCGCCGCCCTTCGACAGCTTGCCGACCTTGCCCTTGGCATCGAGCACCGTGATCGCCGGCTTCAGGTCGTTGCCGCGCGGGGTCGAGCGCCAGTCGATGACCTCGCGCTTGGTGATGCCCGTCGATTCGTCCGCCGTCTCCTGAACCGAGATGCCGTCGACGAGGTCCTCGAAGGCGACCTTGCCTTCGATTTCCGTCATGATCGGACGCGTATACGGGTCCCACTCGGCGATGCGCTGGCCACGCTTCACCTTGTCGCCGTCGTCGACATAGATGCGCGAGCCGTAGGTGACCCGGTGGGTCGCCCGTTCCTTGCCGGCCTCGTCGAGGATCAGGATCGCCATGTTGCGGCCCATCACCACGAGGTGACCGTCGGAATTGCGCACCACGTTGCGGTTGCGCAGCGCCACCGTGCCCTCGTAGGAGGCTTCCAGGAAGGACTGATCGACGACCTGCGCCGTGCCGCCCATGTGGAAGGTACGCATGGTGAGCTGCGTGCCGGGTTCGCCGATCGACTGGGCGGCAATGACGCCGACCGCCTCGCCGATATTGACCGGCGTACCGCGGGCCAGATCGCGGCCGTAGCAGACGGCGCAGACCCCCGTCCTCACCTCGCAGGTGAGGGCCGAGCGGATGCGCACCGACTGGATGCCGGCCTTCTCGATCGCATCGACGTCGCGCTCGTCGATCAGCCGTCCGGCTTCGACGATGGTCTCGCCGGTTGTCGGATGGACGATCGGGTCGAGTGCGGTGCGGCCCAGCACGCGCTGGCCGAGCGAGGCCACCACCTGGCCGGCATCGACGATCGGCTGCATGGTCAGGCCATGCTCGGTGCCGCAGTCGGCCGAGGTGACGATGCAGTCCTGGGCGACGTCGACCAGGCGCCGAGTCAGATAGCCGGAATTGGCCGTCTTAAGGGCGGTGTCGGCGAGGCCCTTGCGCGCCCCGTGGGTCGAGTTGAAGTACTCGAGGACGGTCAGGCCTTCCTTGAAGTTGGAGATGATCGGCGTCTCGATGATCTCGCCCGAGGGCTTGGCCATCAGCCCGCGCATGCCGGCCAGCTGGCGCATCTGGGTCGGCGAGCCGCGGGCGCCGGAATGCGACATCATGTAGATCGAGTTCATCGGCTTCTGGCGGCCGCTGTCGTCGAACTCCACCGCCTTGATGCGGCCCATCATCTCGTCGGCGACGCGCTCCGAGCATTTCGCCCAGGCGTCGACGACCTTGTTGTACTTCTCGCCCTGGGTGATCAGGCCGTCATTGTACTGCTGCTCGTACTCCTTGGCGAGCGCCTCGGTGTCGGCGACCAGCTTCTCCTTGGCGACCGGGATCAGCATGTCGTCCTTGCCGAACGAAATGCCGGCGCGGCAGGCATGGCTGAAGCCGAGCGCCATGATGCGGTCGCAGAAGATCACGGTCTCCTTCTGGCCGCAGTGGCGATAGACGGTGTCGATCATCTTGGAGATGTTCTTCTTGGTCATCTCCTGGTTGGCGGTGTCGAACGGCACGTTCGGGTTCTTCGGCAACAGCTCGCCGATGATCATCCGGCCGGGCGTGGTGTCATAGATATGCGACACCGGCTTGCCGTCGGCGTCGACGGTGCGGAAGCGGCCCTTGATCTTGGCGTGCAGGGTGACCGCCTTGGTCTCCAGCGCATGCTGCAGCTCGCCCATATCGGCAAACACCATGCCCTCGCCCGGCTCGTTCTGGTTGACGATCGACAGGTAATAGAGCCCGAGCACCATGTCCTGGGACGGCACGATGATCGGCGCGCCCGAGGCCGGATGCAGGATGTTGTTTGTCGACATCATCAGCACGCGGGCTTCGAGCTGCGCTTCCAGCGACAGCGGCACATGCACCGCCATCTGGTCGCCGTCGAAGTCGGCGTTGAAGGCCGTGCACACCAGCGGGTGGAGCTGGATCGCCTTGCCCTCGATCAAGATCGGCTCGAAGGCCTGGATGCCGAGGCGGTGCAGCGTCGGCGCGCGGTTGAGCAGCACCGGATGCTCGCGGATCACCTCGTCGAGAATGTCCCAGACTTCGGGCTTCTCCTTCTCCACCAGCTTCTTCGCCTGCTTGACGGTGGAGGAGTAGCCCTTGGCGTCCAGCCGCGCATAGATGAACGGCTTGAACAGCTCGAGCGCCATCTTCTTGGGCAAGCCGCATTGGTGCAGCTTGAGCTCCGGGCCGGTGACGATCACCGAGCGGCCGGAATAGTCGACGCGCTTGCCGAGCAGGTTCTGCCGGAAGCGGCCCTGCTTGCCTTTGAGCATGTCGGAGAGCGACTTCAGCGGCCGCTTGTTGGCGCCGGTGATGACGCGGCCGCGGCGGCCGTTGTCGAACAGCGCGTCGACGGCCTCCTGCAGCATCCGCTTCTCGTTGCGGATGATGATGCCGGGCGCCCTGAGCTCGATCAGCCGCTTCAGGCGGTTGTTGCGGTTGATGACGCGGCGGTAGAGGTCGTTCAAGTCGGAGGTTGCGAAGCGGCCGCCGTCGAGCGGCACCAGCGGGCGCAAATCCGGCGGGATCACCGGGACGATCTTCATGATCATCCACTCCGGCCGGTTGCCGGATTCCATGAAGTTCTCGACCACCTTGAGCCGCTTCAACAGCTTCTTCTGCTTGAGCTCCGACGTCGTCGAGGCAAGCTCGGAGCGCAGGTCGCCGGCAATCTTCTCGAGGTCCATCCCGGCAAGCAGATCGTGGATCGCCTCGGCGCCGATCATGGCGGTGAAGAAATCCTCGCCGAACTCGTCGACGGCGATCATGTACTCCTCCTCGGAGAGGAGCTGGTTCTCCTTCAGCGAGGTGAGGCCGGGTTCGGTGACGATGTAGTTCTCGAAGTAGAGGACGCGCTCGATGTCCTTCAAGGTCATATCGAGCAGCGTGCCGATGCGTGAAGGCAGCGACTTCAGGAACCAGATATGGGCGACCGGCGCGGCGAGCTCGATGTGGCCCATGCGCTCGCGCCGCACCCTGGACAGCGTCACCTCGACGCCGCACTTCTCGCAGATGACGCCCTTGTACTTCATCCGCTTGTACTTGCCGCACAAGCACTCATAGTCCTTGATCGGGCCGAAGATGCGCGCGCAGAACAGCCCGTCGCGCTCGGGCTTGAACGTCCGGTAGTTGATGGTCTCCGGCTTCTTGATCTCGCCGAACGACCAGGACAGGATTTTCTCCGGGCTGGCGAGCGAGATCCGGATCGAATCGAACACCTGCGCCGGCGCCTGGGGATTGAAGAAATTCATGACCTCTTGGTTCATGCCGTTCTCCTTTGCGGACCTCTCGGAGAGGCCCATTCACAATTCTGGCGAAGGCCGACTGGAGCCTTCGAAGGAACCCGGATCGGCCGCAGCAGCGCAGCCGGATCCGGCGAAGCAATGGTCCGCGCGCCGGTCGGAACGCGCGGGTCTCTGCCGCTGCCTGTACCCGTCGCCGGGCGGGCAGCGGCCGCGATGCTATTCCGCCGCGTCGGGCAGGCGGTGCGGGGTCTCCTCGACCTTGGTGTTCTCGAGCTCGACGTTGAGGCCGAGCGAACGCATCTCCTTGACGAGCACGTTGAAGCTCTCGGGGATACCGGCCTCGAAGGTGTCGTCGCCGCGGACGATCGCCTCGTAGACCTTGGTGCGGCCGGCGACATCGTCGGACTTCACCGTCAGCATCTCCTGCAGCGTATAGGCGGCGCCATAGGCCTCGAGCGCCCACACCTCCATCTCACCGAACCGCTGGCCGCCGAACTGCGCCTTGCCGCCCAGCGGCTGCTGGGTGACCAGGCTGTAGGGGCCGATCGAGCGCGCGTGGATCTTGTCGTCCACCAGGTGGTGCAGCTTCAGCATATATATGTAGCCGACCGTGACTTTGCGATCGAAAGCCTCGCCGGTGCGTCCGTCGTAGAGCGTCGACTGACCGCTGGTGTGGAGGCCCGCCCGCTCCAGCATGTCGTTGATGTTGACCTCGTGCGCGCCGTCGAAGACCGGCGTGGCGATCGACACGCCGCGCTTCATCTGGTCGGCCAGCCGGACGACGAAATCGTCGTCGTAGCTGCGGACCGGCTCGTTGCGGTCGTTGGCCGGGATCAGCTCTTCCAGCGTCTTGCGCAGCGGCTTGATGTCGCCGCTGTCCCGGTAGGCCTCGATCAGCTCGCCGATCTGGCGGCCCATGCCGGCGCAGGCCCAGCCGAGATGCGTCTCGAGGATCTGCCCGACATTCATGCGCGACGGCACGCCGAGCGGATTGAGCACGATATCGACATGGGTGCCGTCCTCGAGGAACGGCATGTCCTCGACCGGGACGATGCGCGAGACCACGCCCTTGTTGCCGTGGCGGCCGGCCATCTTGTCGCCGGGCTGCATCTTGCGCTTCACCGCGACGAACACCTTGACCATCTTCATGACGCCGGGCGGCATCTCGTCGCCGCGCTGCACCTTCTCGACCTTGTCCATGAAACGCTGCTCGAGCGCCTTCTTGGAATCGTCGTACTGGCCGCGCAGCGCTTCGAGCTCGCTCTGCAGCTTCTCATTGTCGACGGCGAACTGCCACCATTGCGAGCGCGGATAGTCGTCGAGCACGTCCTTCGACAGCTTGCCGCCCTTCTTGAAGCCCTTCGGGCCGGCGATCGCTTCCTTGCCGACCAGCACGTCGGAAAGACGGCTGTAGACGTTGCGGTCGAGAATCGCCTGCTCGTCGTCGCGGTCCTTGGCGAGCCGCTCGATCTCCTCGCGCTCGATCGCCATCGCCCGCTCGTCCTTCTCGACGCCGTGGCGGTTGAAGACGCGCACTTCGACCACCGTGCCGAAGGTGCCGGGCGGCATGCGCATCGAGGTGTCGCGCACATCCGAGGCTTTTTCGCCGAAGATCGCCCTGAGCAGCTTCTCCTCGGGCGTCATCGGGCTCTCGCCCTTGGGGGTGATCTTGCCGACCAGGATGTCGCCCGGCTGGACCTCGGCGCCGATATAGACGATGCCTGCCTCGTCGAGGTTCTTCAGCGCCTCCTCCGAGACGTTCGGGATGTCGCGGGTGATCTCCTCCGGTCCGAGCTTGGTGTCGCGCGCCATCACCTCGAACTCCTCGATGTGGATCGAGGTGAAGACGTCGTCGGCCACGATCCGCTCGGAGAGCAGGATGAAGTCCTCGTAGTTGTAGCCGTTCCACGGCATGAACGCGACGAGCACGTTGCGGCCGAGCGCCAGATCGCCAAGATCGGTCGACGGGCCGTCGGCGATGATGTCGCCCTTTTCGATGCGGTCGCCCACCTTCACCAGCGGACGCTGGTTGATGCAGGTGTTCTGGTTGGAACGCTGGAACTTCATCAGCCGGTAGATGTCGACGCCCGACTTCGAGGGATCGAGGTCTTCGGTCGCCCGGATGACGATACGCGTGGCATCGACCTGGTCGACCACGCCGGTGCGGCGGGCCGCGATCGCAGCGCCGGAATCGCGAGCCACGATCGGCTCCATGCCGGTGCCGACAAACGGCGCCTCGGCACGCACCAGGGGCACCGCCTGGCGCTGCATGTTGGAGCCCATCAGGGCCCTGTTGGCGTCGTCGTTCTCCAGGAACGGGATCAGCGCCGCGGCAACCGACACCATCTGCTTGGGCGACACGTCCATCAGGTCGACGTTCTCGCGCGGCGCCATCATCACCTCGCCGGCATGCCGGCAGATGACGAATTCCTCGGTGAATTGGCCTGATTTGTCGAGCTCGGCGTTGGCCTGGGCAACGTAGTGCTTGGCCTCCTCCATCGCCGACAGATAGACCACGTCATAGCTCACCTTGCCGTCGACGATCTTGCGGTACGGGCTCTCGATGAAGCCGTATTTGTTGACCCGCGCGAACGTCGCCAGGCTGTTGATCAGCCCGATATTCGGCCCCTCCGGGGTCTCGATCGGGCAGATGCGGCCGTAGTGGGTGACGTGCACGTCGCGCACCTCGAAGCCGGCACGCTCGCGGGTAAGACCGCCCGGTCCGAGCGCCGACAGGCGGCGCTTGTGGGTGATCTCGGAGAGCGGATTGGTCTGGTCCATGAATTGCGACAGCTGCGAGGAGCCGAAGAACTCGCGCACGGCGGCGGCCGCCGGTTTGGCGTTGATCAGGTCCTGCGGCATCACCGTGTCGATCTCGATCGAGGACATCCGCTCCTTGATCGCCCGCTCCATGCGCAGCAGCCCGACCCG
Organism: uncultured Alphaproteobacteria bacterium; assembly: GCA_963791325.1. Taxonomy (GTDB): domain Bacteria; phylum Pseudomonadota; class Alphaproteobacteria; order Rhizobiales; family Rhizobiaceae; genus JBEVJK01. The sequence goes on from CAWBRU010000018.1 coordinate 333,690, forward strand.
ATACTGGTTCTCCATCAGTTCGCCGACCGAGCGCACCCGGCGGTTGCCGAGATTGTCGATATCGTCGATCTCGCCCTTCCCGTCGCGCAGCTCGACCAGCGTCTTGACGACGGCCAGGATGTCCTCCTTGCGCAAGACGCGCACGGTGTCGGCGGCGTCGAGCTCGAGCCGCATGTTCATCTTGACGCGGCCGACGGCCGACAGGTCGTAGCGCTCGGGGTCGAAGAACAGCGAGTTGAACATCGCCTCGGCCGTCTCCAGCGTCGGCGGCTCGCCCGGGCGCATCACCCGGTAGATGTCGAACAGCGCGTCCTGGCGGCTCTCGTTCTTGTCGACCGCCAGCGTGTTGCGGATATAGGCGCCGACATTGACATGGTCGATGTCGAGGATCTCGATCTCGTCCTCGCCGGTCGACAGCAGCACCTTGAGCGTCTTCTCGTCGATCTCGTCGCCGGCCTCGAGGTAGATCTCGCCGGTCTGGAAGTTGACGATATCTTCGGCGAGGTAGCTGCCGAACAGATCGTCCTCGGTCGCCTTGATCGCCTTCAGCCCCTTTTCGGCAAGCTGCTTGGCCTGCCGGGCGGTGATCTTCTTGCCGGCTTCGACGACAACCTCGCCGCTGTCGGCATCGACCAGATCGGTGACTGCCTTCAGGCCGCGGAAGCGCTCGACGTTGAACGGAATGCGCCAATGGTCGCCGGCACGCTTGTAGGTGATCTTGTTGTAGAAGGTCGACAGGATCTCCTCGCCGTCCATGCCGAGCGCCATCAAGAGCGACGTCACCGGGATCTTCCGGCGCCGGTCGATGCGCGCGTGGACGACGTCCTTGGAATCGAACTCGATGTCGAGCCAGGAGCCGCGGTAGGGGATCACCCGCGCCGCGAACAGCAGCTTGCCCGAGGAATGCGACTTGCCCTTGTCGTGGTCGAAGAAGACGCCCGGCGAGCGGTGCATCTGGCTGACGATGACGCGCTCGGTGCCGTTGATGATGAAGGTGCCGTTGGACGTCATCAGCGGCATGTCGCCCATATAGACGTCCTGCTCCTTGATGTCCTTGATCGACTTGGCCCCGGTGTCCTCGTCGAGATCGAAGACGATCAGGCGCAGCGTCACCTTGAGCGGCGCGGCGTAGGTCAGGTCGCGCTGCCGGCACTCGTCGACGTCGAACTTCGGCGCCTCGAACTCGTATTTGACGAATTCCAGCATCGAGGTGCCGGAGAAGTCGGAGATCGGGAACACCGACTTGAACACCGCCTGCAGGCCCTCGTCGGGCCGGCCGCCGGTCGGCTCTTCGACCATCAGGAACTGGTCGTAGGAGGCCTTCTGGACCTCGATCAGGTTCGGCATCTCCGCCACTTCGGGGATCTTGCCGAAGAATTTCCTTACGCGTCTGCGGCCGTTGAAAGTCTGGGTCTGGGCCATCGTCGCTCCTTGCTGCCTTTGTCCAAGCTGCGCCCTGCGGGGGAAGCGCACCTTGCTGATTGTCGCCCGCCGCCGCGGCAGGCACTGCCATCGATGTCGACCCGTGATCGGCAAGCGCCAAAAACGGGAGAAAACCTGTTTCCGGAAGGCCGCAAACGGCCCTCAGGAAAGAGGTTTTCGAACACTCGCAACAGCGCTTGCCCGGCGACCGGCCGCTGCCGGCCGCCGGGCACGCGCTTGACGCTTACTTCAGCTCGACCTTGGCACCAGCCCCTTCGAGCTGGGTCTTGATCTTCTCGGCGTCGGCCTTGGCGACGGCTTCCTTGACCGGCTTCGGCGCGCCTTCGACGAGGTCCTTGGCCTCCTTGAGGCCGAGCCCGGTGATGGCGCGCACTTCCTTGATCACGTTGATCTTCTGGGCGCCCGCCTCCATCAGGATGACGTCGAACTCGGTCTTCTCCTCGGCCGGGGCAGCGGCCGCGGCAGCGCCGCCGCCGGCAGCGGCGACGGCCACCGGGGCAGCCGCCGACACGCCCCACTTCTCCTCGAGCAGCTTCGACAGCTCGGCCGCTTCGAGCACGGTGAGGCTCGACAGGTCTTCAACGATCTTTGCCAGATCAGCCATTTTCATTTCCTTTCAAAAAGTTCGAACACGTGGTTTGGATGGCGAGGAACGGCCTCACGCCGTTTCGTCCTTGCGGGCATAGGCGCCGAACACGCGCGCCAGCTGAGCAGCCGGGGCGTTGACGACCTGGGCGATCCGGGTTGCCGGCGTGGTGATCATGCCGACGATCTTGGCGCGCAATTCGTCGAGCGAGGGCATGGTGGCGAGTGCCTTCACACCTTCGGCATCGAGCGAGGTCGCGCCCATCGCGCCGCCGAGAATGACAAGCCTGTCATTCCCCTTGGCGAAATCGGACGCCACCTTCGGCGCCGCAACCGGATCGTCCGAGTAGGCGATCAGGGTCTGTCCCTTGAACAGAACCTGCATGCGCTCGGAGTCCGTACCCTGAAGAGCGATCCGGGCGAGACGGTTCTTCGCGACTTTGACGGTGCCACCGGCGGCGCGCATCTTCGACCTCAGGTCGTTCATTTGCGCCACGGTGATGCCGGCATAGTGGGCCACGACCACCGACCCGGCGTTCTGGAACGCCTGGTTGAGGTCCGTGACAAGTTCGCGTTTTTCCGCTCTGTCCACTGCCTGTCTCCAGTTGGCAGCCCACCGTCCCGAGGAACGGTCTGCTGCCGGTTGCCTTTTGCCGGGCGAGCGGCCCCTCGCAGGGACGCCCGATCGGCGCTCGAGGATCCTGTCCCCTTTCGCCACGCCGGCGAGCCGGCGCGCAGACAAAAGGCAATCACGGTTCGAACCTCTCGCGGAACAGCCCTTGACCGGCTCTTCCGTGTCGGGTCTTCACCCGTCTCATGCAGGCCCTTCAGGGATTAAGGCCGGGGCCGCCTGCAATCTCGGACAGGATGCCGGCCGCCGTTTCCGGAAGCCGGCTTCCAGACCCGATGGACCGGGTCGGGAATTCGCTTGCAGGATCAACGCCTTCGCGCGAGATCCCGAGGCATCCGATCAGGATGCCGAAAGGGTCGCGACGTCGACCTTGAGGCCGGGGCCCATGGTCGTGGTCACCGACACCTTCTTGACGTAGTTGCCCTTGGCGCCCGACGGCTTGGCGCGGATCACCGCATCGGCGAAGGCGCGCACATTCTCCTCGATCGCCTTGGCCTCGAACGAGGCCTTGCCGACGCCGGCGTGAACGATGCCGGCCTTCTCGACCCGGAACTCGACCGCGCCGCCCTTGGACGCCTTGACGGCGGCGGCGACGTCGGCGGTGACGGTGCCGACCTTCGGGTTGGGCATCATGCCGCGCGGCCCGAGCACCTTGCCCAGCCGGCCGACAAGCGGCATCATGTCGGGGGTGGCGATGCAGCGGTCGAAATTGATCTCGCCCTTCTGCACGGTCTCGACCAGGTCCTCCGCGCCGACGATGTCGGCCCCGGCGGCGCGCGCCTCCTCGGCCTTTTCGTTGCGGGCGAAGACGGCGACGCGCACGCTGCGCCCGGTGCCGTTCGGCAGGTTGACCACGCCGCGCACCATCTGGTCGGCATGGCGCGGGTCGACGCCGAGATTGATCGCCACCTCGACGGTCTCGTCGAACTTGGCGCTGGCGCGCTCCTTGAGCATCTTGATCGCCTGGTCGAGGGCATAGGCCTTGCTGCGGTCGATCCCTTCGCGCGACTTGTTCACGCGCTTTGCAATCTTTGCCATCGTCTTAACCCACCACCTCGAGGCCCATCGACCGGGCCGAGCCCTCGACCATGCGCATCGCCGCCTCGACGTCGTTGGCGTTCAGGTCCTTCATCTTGGCCTCGGCGATCTCGCGCACCTTCGCCCGGCTGACCTGGCCGGCGCGCGCCTTGCCCGGCTCCTTCGAGCCGGACTTCACATTGGCGGCCTTCTTCAGGAAGTAGCTCACCGGCGGCGTCTTCATGACGAAGGTGAACGACTTGTCCTGGTAGTAGGTGATCACCACCGGGACCGGCGAGCCCTTTTCCATTTCCTGGGTCTGCGCGTTGAACGCCTTGCAGAACTCCATGATGTTGATGCCACGCTGACCAAGCGCAGGGCCGATCGGGGGCGACGGCGTCGCCGAACCCGCGGCTACCTGCAGCTTGAGCTGGCCTGCAATCTTCTTAGCCATCTCGATGTCTCTCTACTCGTGCCGGCGGCCTCGGCCGGCGGTTGGAGTTCGGTGGTGCGGTCCGGGTCGAGCTGGCTGAGCCGCCCTCGCCTTCCACCCTGCGCTGCCGATGGCCGCCGAGCACCATCGGCGACGGCCATCGACGCTGCCGGCCTGGCCGGCAGCAATCTTCGGCTCAGCCCTTCTCGACCTCGCCGAAACCCAGTTCGACCGGCACGGCGCGGCCGAAGATCGACACCTCGACCTTGAGCCTGGCGCGCTCCTCATCGACCTCCTGGACGAAGCCGTTGAAGGAGGCGAACGGACCATCGGAGACGCGGACCTGCTCGCCGATCTCGAAGGTCACCGAGGGCTTCGGCCGCTCGACCCCTTCCTGGACCTGGTGGAGGATCTGTTCGGCCTCCTTGTCGGAAATCGGCACAGGCTTTGAATCACCAAGGAAACCAGTGACTTTCGGGGTGTTCTTAATCAAAGAGAAGACGGCGTCGGTGAGGTTGGCCCGGACCAGAACATAGCCGGGGAAGAACTTCCGCTCGGCGTCCACCTTGCGGCCGCGGCGCACCTCCACGACCTTCTCGGTCGGCACCACGATCTGCTCGATCTTGTCGGACAAGCCCTTCTGTTTGGCCTTGTTCTCGATGTCCTCGGCCACTTTCTTCTCGAAATTGGAATAGGCGTGGACGATGTACCACCGCGCAGTCATCTCGGATGCTCCGTAGTTGCGGTCTATCGCCCGATGCCGAGCAGGATCTCGACAGCGTACGCCATCAGCTGATCGGCGGCGAAGAAGAACAGGGCGGCCAGGAAGGCGAAGGCCAGCACCATCGCCGTCGAGATCAGGGTCTCGCGCCGCGACGGCCAGGTGACTTTCGCGGTTTCTGCCCTCACCTGCTGAAGGAAGGTGAATGGATTTGTGGTTCGTGACGCCATGTGCCGCTCTGTTGCGGAGCCTCTCGAAGGGCCCCTTGTTGTCTGCTGCGAGTGGGAGCTGTTGTCCCCGGCCGCAGTACCGGGATGACCCCTGCCCGTGCTCCCCGTGCGAAGCCGGAAACGACCACCGAATCGGCTGCCTGGTTCCGGGCACGCAGTTCAGGCGCGTAAAGCTGGGTTCCCAGCTCCACGCGCCGCGTGTCTGTTCGCTCTACATAAGACCGATTTCCGGCCAGCGCAAGGGCCAAAAAACCGGGTTGCCGCGGCTCCGGAACGGTGCGTCTCGGCCGTCCGGCAACGGGGGCTCTCGACGTGTGCCTGGCAGGGGCAGCAGGGCTCGAACCCGCGACCTGCGGTTTTGGAGACCGCCGCTCTACCAACTGAGCTATACCCCTAGCGCGCCGTCACGCCTGCCGCGCAGCACGCGCTTCCTAGATTTTTCCGCAGGCCCTGTAAAGGGCATGCGGCTCGGCCGGGGATAGTCTCCCGGCCGGCACGGTTCCTGCTCTTTTCGCCTATTCGAGGATGGAGGCGACGATGCCGGCGCCGACGGTGCGGCCGCCTTCGCGGATGGCGAAGCGCAGCTTCTCCTCCATGGCGATCGGCACGATCAGCTCGACATTGACCGTCACATTGTCGCCCGGCATCACCATCTCGGTGCCTTCCGGCAACTCGACGATGCCGGTGACGTCGGTGGTGCGGAAGTAAAATTGCGGCCGGTAATTGGTGAAGAACGGCGTGTGCCGGCCGCCCTCCTCCTTGGTCAGGATATAGGCCTCGGCGGTGAACTTCTTGTGCGGCTTGACCGTGCCCGGCTTGGCCAGAACCTGGCCGCGCTCGACCCCGTCGCGGTCGACGCCGCGCAGCAGCGCCCCGATATTGTCGCCCGCCTGGCCCTGGTCGAGAAGCTTGCGGAACATCTCAACCCCGGTGCAGGTCGTCTTGGTCGTCGGCCGGATGCCGACGATCTCCAGCTCCTCGCCGACCTTGACCACCCCGCGCTCGACCCGGCCGGTCACCACCGTGCCGCGGCCCGAGATCGAAAACACATCCTCGATCGGCATCAAAAACGGCTTGTCGATCGGCCGCTCCGGCGTCGGGATGTAATCATCCACTGCCGCCATCAGCTGGCGCACCGCATTCTCGCCGATCTCCTTGTCGCTGTCCTCCAGCGCCGCCAGGGCCGAGCCCTTGACGATCGGAATGTCGTCGCCCGGAAACTCGTATTTCGACAACAGCTCGCGCACCTCGAGCTCGACCAATTCCAGAAGCTCGGCATCGTCGACCTGGTCGACCTTGTTCAAAAACACCACAATCGCCGGAACACCGACCTGACGGGCCAGCAAAATGTGCTCGCGCGTCTGCGGCATCGGACCGTCGGCCGCCGAAACCACCAGGATCGCACCATCCATCTGCGCCGCCCCGGTGATCATGTTCTTGACGTAATCGGCATGCCCCGGACAGTCGACATGCGCATAATGCCGCTTGTCGGTCTCATACTCCACATGCGCCGTCGAAATGGTGATCCCACGCGCCTTCTCCTCCGGCGCAGCATCAATCTGATCATAGGCCTTGTACTCACCAAAATACTTGGTGATCGCCGCCGTCAGCGACGTCTTGCCATGATCAACATGACCAATCGTCCCAATGTTCACATGCGGCTTCGTGCGCTCGAATTTTCCCTTGGCCATGTCCTCGGTCTTTCCTGCGATCTGGTAGGAGCTGCGATCGATGGGCGGCGATTAGCGATTGCGGTCTGAAAAGACAAGCCCTTTCGCCACCGCGCGGCCCGCAAGGCCGGGGCTGGAACGTGCGCCGATCGATCGGTGAAGCGCCGGATATAGGGATCGGCGGGGCGCGCGACAACCGCCCTGCTCCTCCGTCCCGGGACAAGCCGTCCCGGCAGCCTGCCGAGCCGAAAGATTTCCGGGAACCTGGAGCCGCCCGGCGCCATCCAATGGTCGGGCCGGTCACGCGAGTGTCAACTTCATGGAGGGCCGGCTCGGCGCCCGCCGCCGCTAGGGAACCCTAACGCAAACGGCGGCGGGCGGTCAGTTCCGGCTGCCGGAAAGCTCGCCTGCCGTCGACAAAAAGTGCTGCGAGGCACATGGGTCTTGGAGCGGGTAGCGGGAATCGAACCCGCATAGTCAGCTCGGAAGGCTCAAGCTTCTCGTTCACTTTGAATGTTTTAGATGTAGAAAATTGCTCCATGTGGGCCGAGATTTGTCAAGCAAAGATCAATGAGGCTGTAGCAACAATCAGCTTGCCTGATATCTATCTCAAAGCGCGAGGACAGGCGCAGCTAGTCAGTTTTTGAGAACACCCGGCCGCCGCTCGGAGCCCGAGCGCCGTTTGATCAGCCCCCGCCTCGCGTCGCTATCCATGTCGTAACGAGATAGCCACATGTGGCGGCGACCGCACTGAGGGCCACGCCCCAAGCCATGTCGACGATGGTGACGGAGACCGACCAGTTCTTCAAGGTCGAAAGATTGCTCATATCATAGGTACCATAGGCGACCAGCCCAAGCAGCGCGCCTTTCATCAGCGCCGTGACCCAGCTTCCGGCGTGCATGGCCGGCAGGACGGCGAAATGGACCAAGCCGGCGACATAGACGAGATAGAAGAGCCCGGCGACACCCAGTTTGGGCTGGGCCAGCAACAACTCGCCGATCCGGCTGCGGTAGAAGCCTGACGCCATATTGGTGAGCCAGACGAAATCGAGCCCGAAGAACACCAGCGCGGTGCCCGCATAGGCAATGGCGAAGTTCAACATAATGGCTCTTTCGGCTTGGCTCAGATGCCCAGAATGGGCTGAATGGCGCGAACGAACCAACTTCGGAAGCGCAGCGGCGCGTCGGTGACGGCAAGGCAGATGCAATCCTCTGCTGGCGTCGCGGTCGGCTGGTGCGTAAGGCTCGCATCCGCGTCCTCGATATCGCCACGCGCGAACAGGTCCGTGCCATCGACGAAGCTGCCGGACAGCACGAGCGTCAGTTCGCGGCCGCCATGGCCATGCTCGGGCACCGGCTTGCCGGCTGGAATCCTCAACAGTCGAACCTGTGTCTCGCTGTCCGCCGTCCGAATGCGGATCTGGGAAGCGCCGCGACCGAGCGGGCGCCAGCGCAGCGTCTCGAAATCGCCACCGAGGTAGGAGCGCAACGGCTCGGGCAGCCCATCATCGCGACGGGCAGCCGGACCCGCGCGTGGTATCTCGCGCTGCGTCGGAGTGGGCTGGGCGATACGGCGCCGCACGGCCTCCCAGGATGAGTCCGCTTCGACAGGGAGTTGAGCCGCCTCGAGCAATTCGCCCCCTATGCCCTCGGCCACGGCCAGTCTTTTCCGGCAGGCGGGGCAAAGCGCCAGATGGGTGGCGACGGCCAGGCTCCAGCCTTCCGCGAGACTGCCGGCGGCGTAGCTGATCAGAAGATCATCGCTCAGATGATGGCGGATGGTCACGTCGCTTCTCCGTTCCGATCGAGCGCGGCGCGCAGTTTGGCAAATGCGAGGCGCAGACGCGACTTGACCGTTCCGAGCGGCAGGTTGAGGCTGGCAGCGATAGCGCTGTGCGAATTGTCCTCGAAGTAGGCGAGCTTCAGGAGCGCCACCTGCTCTTGCGGCAGCGCAGCTATCGCCTGATGCAATTGGGCGGACGCCTCTTGGGCGTCGAAGGCCTCGTCCGCGGGAGCGACATCGTCCTGCACAAAGGCTGGATCGTTTGGATCGAAATCCGGGCGCTTGTCACGTCGGAATGCGTCGATGCGCAGATTGCGGGCGATGGTGAAGATCCAGGTCGACACTGCGCCCTTGGCCGGATCGAAGCGATCCGCCTTGTTCCAGACCGCGATCATGGTTTCCTGCATCAGCTCCTCGGCCGCCTGGCTGTCGCCGGCCAATCGCCCCATGTAGGCCTTCACGCGGGGCGCAAAATGCCGAAACAGCACCTCGAACGCTTCGACATCGCGTCGTGCGCCAATCGCGACAAGCAGTTCCGCCATGTTCTGCTTCGCGTCGTCTTCTGCCGGCCGGTGCATCTCAACCATTCCCAACCTGCGAACAAGTAGCTCGGCGCGGCGCCACGGCACCGCGGCCATGCACTGTTTTTGCCACGCTGATGCGGGGATGGAAATGAGCGCGTTCATGCAGGCTTCTACGCGGCCGGACCGCGAACGGATCATCGGCGCGCGTTTTTCGCTGCCGATCGATCCAGAACCACTTCTGCTCCGTATCACTGGCAGAAACGGCATCGGCGAGGAAGGATAGAACGTGCGAATGGACGCCAAGGGCAAGCATGCTGACACCGAGCGCAGCGTCGCTGTGGTCGGTTCGGGAATCTCCGGCCTGTCCGCCACTTGGCTTCTCAGCCGGTCAGATGCGAGTCACGCTCTATGAGAGCGAGTCCAGGCTCGGCGGTCACTCCAACACGGTTGAGCTTTCGACCGCCAACGGCCCCATTCCCGTCGATACCGGCTTCATCGTCTACAATGAACGCAATTACCCGAACCTCGTCGCCCTGTTCAACGAGCTCGGCGTCGAAACAGCTGCCTCCGAGATGTCGTTCTCGGCGTCTCTGGATGGCGGCGAGCTCGAATATTCCGGCTCCGGCCTGAATGGGTTTATGGCCCAGCGCGGCAATGTCGTGCGGCCTCGCTTCTGGCGCATGATGCGGGATATCCTGCGCTTTTATCGCGAGGCTCCCGACGTATTGCAGTGCACGGAGCTCCACGGGCTGACCTTGGGTGACTATCTCGACCGCAACGATTACGCGCCAGCGTTCATCGAAGACCACCTGCTGCCGATGGGTGCTGCGATCTGGTCAACGACCGCGCGCGATATGCGTGCCTATCCGCTGCTCGCCTTTATCCGGTTCTTCGCCAGCCATGGCCTGCTGAACCTCGTCGACCGGCCGAAATGGCGAACCGTCCAGGGCGGCAGCCGCGAATACGTCCAGCGCCTGAGTAGGGAGTTCGCTGATGCGATCCGCCTCAACACGCCGGTCGCACGGATCACGCGAGAGGGAGGCCGCGTCATGATCACCGATGCCTCGGGCCATACGGACAGCTTCACGGATGTCGTCATTGCCACACATGCCGACCAAGCGTTGCGCATCCTCGGCGACGCCGATGCGCAGGAGACATCGATACTTGGCGCGTTTCGCTACACCGACAATCTCGCCGTCCTTCATTCGGACGAGAAACTGATGCCGCGGCGCCGGCGCGTCTGGTCGAGCTGGAATTACATCGGCGAGAGCAGGAGCGATGACGCCCAGCCGCTCTGTGTTACCTACTGGATGAACCGCCTGCAAAACCTCGACCACCGCCATCCGCTGTTCGTGACGCTCAACCCAACCCGGCAAATCGACCCAGCCAAGAGGATCGACAGCTTCCAGTACACCCATCCGCTGTTCGACCAGCCGGCGCTCGCGGCGCAGAAGCAGCTCTGGCGGCTGCAGGGCCAACGCAACACATGGTTCTGCGGCGCCTATTTCGGTTTCGGCTTCCATGAGGACGGCCTGCAAGCGGCCCTTGCCGCTGCCGAAGATCTCACCGACGTGCGCCGCCCGTGGAACGTCCGCGACGAATCCGGGCGCATCACGCTGGCACCCCGAAGCGAGGCCGCCGAATGAGCGGTCAAACCGCCCTGTTCCTCGGCGATGTGATGCATGCGCGGCTCAGACCACGCCGGCACAAGCTTCATTACCGCGTCTTCTCGCTGCTGCTCGATCTCGACGAACTGCCGGCGATCAGCGCGACTTCGAGGCTGTTCGGCCATAATCGTCGCGCCGTGCTGAGCTTCTGGGACAAGGACCATGGCGATGGCGGCAGCGGAGGGTTGCGCGCCTGGATCGAGACCCGGCTGCGGGAGGCCGGGTGCCATGAGGCCGGCATGAGCCTCCGCGTGCTCTGCTATCCGCGCATCCTCGGCTATGTGTTCAATCCGCTCACCGTCTATTTCTGCTACGCGCCTAACGGCACGCTGCGCGCCATTCTCTATGAGGTCTGCAACACCTTCGGCGAACGCCACACCTATGTCATCGCCGTCTCGGGCGACCGGTCCGGCGCGATCCGGCACGGCTGCGCCAAGGAACTCTACGTCTCGCCCTTTCTGCCGATGGAATGCTTCTATCGCTTCCATATCGAACCCCCTGACGAAACCATCTTGGTGCGGATCGAGGAGTCGGACGAGGAAGGTCCGTTGCTCGTCGCCTCCTTCGCCGGCAGGCGCCAGCCGATGACCGACCGCGCGCTGCTCGGCGCCCTCACGCGCTACCCGCTGATGACCCTGAAGGTCATGGCCGGAATTCACTGGGAAGCCCTGCGCCTTTGGCGAAAGGGCGTTCCCGTTCATCGTCATCGGGTCGCAGCCCAGCCCGTTGCCAGCACCATCGTCACGCCCCGCTTCGAGGATGCCAGAACCCATGAGCCACGTTGACGTAAAAGCGGTCCCGAACGGCCTCTTCACGCCGCTCTGGTCGCGTGTCCTCGGCGGCTGGGCTGAGCGGATCGTCGCGGGGCAACTGACGGTGCAGTTCCCCGACGGCACCAGCCAGACCGTCCAAGGCGCCTCGCCCGGCCCGACAGCCAGCATGACTGTGCATAGCGGCAGGCTGCTTTGGCGGATCGCCACGGGCGGCGGTCTCGGCCTGGCGCGCGGCTATATCGAGCGCGACTGGGACACCGCCGATCTCGGCGCCCTTCTCGAACTCGGCGTTGTCAACGAGCAGGCGCTGCATTCGCTGCTCGACGCACCAGGCCTTGCCAGCATGCTGGCCTATCTCCGCCATTGTCGCCGCGCCAACACGCGCGCCGGCAGCAAGCGCAATATCGCGTTCCACTATGATCTCGGCAACGATTTCTACCGCCAGTGGCTCGACGAGACGATGACCTACTCGTCGGCGATCTTCACCCACCCCGAGCAGCAGCTCGCCGAGGCGCAGGGGGAGAAATATGCGCGCGTCGCGCGCGAACTCGGCCTCGGCGCGGACGACGATGTACTGGAGATTGGCTGCGGCTGGGGTGGATTCGCGGAATTCGCGGCGCGCGAAATCGGGTGCCGGATCACCTGCCTGACCCTCTCCCAACAGCAGGCGAAATTCGCCAGCGACCGGATCGCAGCGGCGGGGCTCGCCGACCAAGTCGAGATCCGGCTCCAGGACTATCGCGATTGTACGGGCCAGTTTGACAAGATCGTCTCGATCGAGATGTTCGAGGCGGTCGGCGAGGAAAACTGGCCGACCTACTTCGATGCCGTACACACGCTGCTGAAACCCGGCGGACAGGCCATGCTGCAGGTCATCACCATCGCGGAAGCCAGCTTCGATGACTACCGCCGCAACGCCGACTTCATCCAGACCTACATCTTCCCCGGGGGCATGCTGCCCTCGCAAGCCGCCTTCGCGGCGGCGGCATCGGCGTCAAAGCTCGACCTCGTCGGTTCGGAATTCTTTGGCCGTGACTACGAGAAGACGCTGTTGATCTGGGACCGGGCCTTCCTGGCGGCATGGCATCAGATCGAGGTGCAGGGCTTCGACTCGCGGTTCAAGCGGATGTGGCACTACTATCTGCAATATTGCGCTGTCGGTTTTCGCACCGGCAAGATCGACGTCGGACAGTTTCTTCTGCAGCGCGCGGAATAGCCAAATGGAGGCTACGTCAGCGCAACATCCGTCGGGTTAGGGCGAAAAGCAGCGGTGCCGGCAAGAGGGCGAGCAGTTTCAGCGACAGCACCATCTTCCAGGGGAAGGCAATCTCGAAGCGCCTGGACTTCAATCCTGCGATGATGTGATCGACCGCTTCCTCGGTCGAAATCAGGAACGGCATCGGAAAGTCGTTCTTCTGCGTGAGTAGCGTATCGACGAAGCCGGGATTGACGACACTCAGACGCACGTTGCGGACGGCGAGTTGGGGATAGAGTGCTTCGCACATGTTGATGAGGGCAGCCTTCGTCGCGCCGTAGGCAACCGCACCCGGCAGACCCACATACCCAACCACGGACGCAACGACGGCGACATGCCCCGCCCGGCGCTCCAGCATCCGCGGCAAGAGCGCGGCGAGGCAATGGACGCTCCCCATTAGATTGACATCGACGGTGGCGCGAAACGCGGCAACCTCGAACCGGTCGGCAGCGTCTCGGCGATAGGTCCCGGCATTGAGCACCGCGAGATCGATCGGCCCCAGGCGATGCTCGATATGGGCGACCGCGCTCAGAACGGCGTCCGCATTCGTTACGTCCAGCCGAAATGGATGGATACGATCCGGGAGTTCGGCAGCGAGCGTCTCCAGGTCCTGAAGAGTCCGCGCGCTCACCGCGACATTCCATCCATCACGGGCGAGGCGAAGCGCCAGAGCCCGACCGATACCGGAACCGGCACCTGTGACCCATGCAATACGGCCGGCTCTAGTCTCAACCTGAGTGGGTCGGTCGGACTTCGTCGGTGTCGGCATGGTCGGCTCTCTAAAATATCGGAGTTCGCACCATCTTATTACGTGCCAAATCGCCGTTTGGATTTAGGGCCTTCGCGCCAGCGGCTAGAGCCAACGAAGAGGGGCGGTTCATGCGGTCCAAAAATGAAGGCACTTGCATGATCCGACCTAGTGGTCGTCGGAGAGACATCTTGTAAGTGTCTTCCTCCCGGTTTCGGCACGACAAGACGTCAGATCTTCGCCTGATCACCGAAAGACTGGACTTTGCCGGCACGGTTGCTGCGGCCACATGGGCCCCAGACTTGAAGCGTCCGCTCGGCCTCGACTGGACCAACACGGATACGCCGCACAGCCTGACGTGAGAGGCCGGTGACCTTGCGATAGCAGATGCCCCTGGCCCTTCGGAGAGCATCTTCGTTACCGGTTCTAGCTGCCTCCGATCGAAGCTAGGCTTCCGACCTCGATGAGTCCGGCCCTTGGCCTTTGCGGCGGCAATTCCGGCCTGCTGAGGTTCTTTGGAGCCAACCGCTCAAGCCTTCCGCTATCGCAGCCATGAATGCGACCAGCGCGTCTGGCACGGCTTGCTGGATAGGGTCCCTTGTCTGACCGTCGAAGATCATGAGGTTGATGACGGTCTAGATGACCACGCCGTCACGCATGGCGCCCACAATCCCGGGCGATTTTAATCAGGAACGACATCGAAGACTTTTATTCCGAGAGGCTTGGTTGCGAAATTGTTCACCGGACCGGTACGATTGGGGCACGCAGACACCGCGGCGATGATGTTCATCTCGGCCCGCAAGTCCAAGTAATCGGAGGCCTTGTTGTTGGGAACCTTGATGGTGAAGCCGCCATCGTTATGGAAATCGACGTTCATGAACGCGTTGAACACATCGCCGATGTCGTCGCCGTCGATGCCGAATGGAGCAAGAGCCTCGGCCAAGTTCTCCTGGCAGCTTCTCACGCCTGTCCGTTTGTCGCGAGCGGCCAACAGTTTGGTGCTGCAGCGGCCAGCACAGTTGCCGAAGTGCTCCTTGGCCGTATCTTCGAGGATCGTCAGCATGAGGTTCTCTCGCGGCGGCTTCGAGAACAGCTGCGCCGGAGCTCGCGCCGTCCCTAGGCCCAGCATGACGTTCAGCGCCCAGGACTGTCCGACGTGGAACTGCTCCTTGGCATCGTCTGCGTTGAAGAAGGCGCAATCTGCCGCCTGCTGTCCCCCGATCTGGTGGATTCGCAGGATCTGCCCTTTGTTCACCCGGCATGCGCCGCCGTGCTCGGCGGGTATCACGAACTCCTGGACACAAACGTATCTCGGCACGGCCGCCTCCCCTGAAAACTCATTTCAACCAAGCGCAAGATTGTCGATGATCGCTTGATCGCGGTGCTTGGAAAAATAAAGCAGCAGGTCTGCGACATCGAGCCTGCGACGAGCGTCGCCCGAGATGTCGGCCACCACCTTGCCTTCGTGCATCATCACGGTTCGGTCGCCAAGATCGAGCGCGTGGCGCATCGAGTGGGTGACCATGATCGTTGTTAGACGAAAATCCGTAACCACGCGGCTTGTCAGATCGAGGACGAACTCCGCGGTCTTGGGGTCGAGGGCTGCGGTGTGCTCGTCGAGCAGCAACACCTTCATGGGACTAAGCGTTGCCATCAGGAGGTTGACGGCCTGCCGTTGCCCTCCCGACAGCAGTCCGACCCGGTCCTGAAGTCGGTTCTCCAGCCCAAGTGCAAGCACCCGCAACTGGTCGCGGAAGCGTTCACGTCGGCGCCGATCGACCGCCAGAGCGAAGCCTCGTCGTTTGCCTCTGGTCGAGGCAAGTGAAAGATTTTCCTCAATTGTTAGATCCGCGCAACTGCCTACGACGGGATCCTGAAATACCCGCCCAATCAGAGCGGCACGCCGTTGTGGAGGCCAGCGAGTGACCTCCCTTTCGCCGACGAGGATCGCACCTTTGTCGGCTCTGACATCGCCTGCGATGACATTGAGGACCGTACTCTTTCCCGCGCCATTGGTGCCGATCACGGTCAGGAATTGAGCATCCGGCACCTGAAGCGTGCAGCCGCTCAGCGCCGTTGATTGGATCGGGGTGCCACGATTGAAGGTCACCCACACGTCACGCCGCTCAATCACGACTGCACCGGACCCATGTATTTCGATCTGAGGCTTCGCCGGAAGCGTGGCAGAACGAGGGCGGCCGCCACCGGCACCGCCGTGATCAAGTTAAGGTCGGACGCCTGTAAGCCAAGCCGGGACGCATTTAGAGCGAAGGCTACTATGATCCTATAGAGGATCGAGCCAGAGATTTTCAGGATCTTGCGAAGTCGACGCGCCGCAATTGGTCGCCCTGGCTCGATCGCGTTTCGGACTACTTCGCCAAACTCGATATCGAGCACTTCAACAACCTCGAACGCATGCGGCCGGCTATCCGCAAGTGGCGCGGCCAGTGGGCCGACAAGCCGCGGACGGCCGACTATGGCATGCAGGTGCTTTCGCGAATCCTGGCCCATGGCGTCGATCCCATGGGCGTGCTCCACCACAACGCCTGCGAGGGCATCAAGCGGCTCTACTCCAGCGAGCGCTCGGAAATCATCTGGACGGACGCCGACATCGAGCAGCTGAAAAAGCACTGCACCAAGGAGATCGGGCACGCCGTTGACCTGGCGGCCCACACAGGGCTGCGCGCGCGCGAACTGTTCCGGCTCTCGTGGTCGCATGTCGGCGATCACGCCATCGTGATCCCGACCGATAGGAGCGGCGGAAAGCGAGAGGCGATTGTGCCACTCTACGGTGCAATACGTGAAATCGTGGCGGCTCTACCGAAGCGCTCTACCTTGGTGATGACCAATAGCCGTCAAGCGCCCTTGCGGGGTGGCTGGGCCGCGATGTTCGAGAAGGCCAAGGCGAGAGCGTGGCCGGAGGGCGACAACCTGCACTTCCACGATTTGCGCGGGACAGCCGCGACCAAGTTCTACGTGGCCGGGCTGACGGAGCGTGAGATTGCGGAGGTGATGGGCTGGGAAGAGGAACTCGGTACGAAAGATCATCCGTCGGTACGTATCACGTGAAGCCGCCCTCAAAGACCGCATAAAGCGACTGAACGAGGCCGAAATGAGAACGTAGTGGTGTAGAAAGCACTGTAGGAACAGTTTGCACACAAACAATTTTCTAGCGTTAAGTCATTGAAACAGCTTGGAGCGGGTAGCGGGAATCGAACCCGCATATTCAGCTTGGAAGGCACCTACTTCGCCAGTGATTTCAAAGACTTGGGTGTAAAACGTGTGCCTGGCGCACCGGATTTACTCAATAAAATCAGTGGGGTGTAAAACCCTGAGGGCATGTAGAAGGCCTGAGGGCATGTAGAAGGAAGGGCTGTGTAGGGACAAATCGAATAGAGAAGCGGACCTGGATGTCCGCATTGAACGCCGGCGAAGGATGTTCCTGACACGCATGCGGTTGTCCGCTGATCGGCCCGCTCGCTTGACCGGTAAGACCCGGCCGCTTCGTCAGTTAGCAGCTGAGGCGCACCCACAAAGGGCGCCGATCTGGTTGCGGAACCCGACGAAGACCGCGTCGCGGAACACACGGCCGCTCGCCGCGAGGCTATGCGCAATCCCGAGAATGCCGGGCATATGCTTCCCAACACGCGGGCCTTTGCTCAGGGCACAGAACTCAAATTCAAGACAACAGCTCGTTGGAAAACAGCTTGAAGGGACGCTCCACCGCCCATACCATCACGCCTAGTAAAGCAGGGAGGATTATTGATGGCTTCCGAAGTACCGGCCGACAACGGCGTCAACGTTGAAGCTCTGCTCGCCGCACGTGAAGCGCTCACTGCTGCGCCCGAGGCCGCGCAATTCAAGTGGCGTGCCGCTTGCGAATGGAAGGACGGCACCCATAGCCACTCGACCGTTGAAAGCTTCTACGGTCTGGGCCAGGACCAGCACCGCAAGACTACTTTCACGTTCGATGCCGATCATCCGGAGGTCTTCGCTTCTCTGGATCAGGGCGCGACGCCCGTTGAATACGTGCTGGTTGGGCTGGCGAGTTGCCTAACCGCCGGGATCGCCGCCGTGGCGCAGAACCGGAACATCCAGCTGAAATCGGTGAAGGCGACCGTTGAAGGCGACATGGACCTCTATGGGATTCTCGGCATCGACGGCGATGTCCGAAACGGCTTCAGTGGCATCAGGGTGAGCTATGACATCGATGCGGACGCCAAGCGTGAGGACATCGAGGCCCTCGTGGCGCAGTCGCAGAAACGATCGGCGGTCTATGACATTGTCACCAATCCGACGAACGTCACAGTGGTCGTGAACTAAGAGCCCTAGGTTCTCCAGACTTCCTGCATGAGGGCGCGCGGCAACGACATCACCACCGTGATAATCGGCGCGGGGCATGCAGGTCTCGCGATGAGCCGGTGCCTTGCCGATCTTTCGACCGACCATGTGATCCTAGAGCGCGGAGAGGTGGCCAACAGCTGGCGCACCGAACGATGGGATTCACTGCGGCTGCTCACGCCGAATTGGCAGAGCCGGTTGCCCGGCTTCAGTTATGATGGCGACAATCCCGATGGCTATCGGACGCTGCCGGAGGTGATCGGCCTCATCAGCAACTACGCCAGGAGGATCTCCGCTCCGGTCAGGACCCACACAACGGTGACCTCTGTTCGTAGCGAGGGTGATGGGTATCGCGTTCGAACGGACAGCGGCGACTGGCGCTGCAGGACCGTTGTGCTGGCATCCGGCGCATGCAACGTCGCGCGCCTGCCAGCATTTGCGGACCGCGTGCCGCGATCCGTCGCGATGCTGACAGCGCAGTCCTATCGCAACCCGGCTCAAGTTGCCGACGGCGGTGTATTGGTGGTGGGCGCCTCGTCGAGCGGCACGCAGATCGCGCAAGAGCTGCAGCGTTCAGGGCGCCAGGTGATTCTTTCGGTCGGCGAACACATCCGTGCTCCTCGCGTCTATCGCGGCAAGGACCTGCACTGGTGGATGGACGTCACTGGCGTGCACGACGAGCGCTACGACCAAGTGGAGGACATTACCCGGGCGCGACGGGTTCCTTCGCTCCAGCTTGCCGGCACGCCCAACCGGACCACCCTCGACCTCAACCTGCTTACCGACCTCGGTGTCCGGCTCGTCGGGCGCCTCGCCGGCATCACCGAAGATGGCAAGGCGCAGTTCGCCGGCTCATTGCGCAACATGTGCGCGCTTTCCGACCTCAAGATGGGACGGCTGCTCGATCTTATAGACGACTGGGCACGTACAAACGGCTATGACGGTTTGGTCGACCCGCCTCATCGCCTTGCGCCGACCCGTGTCGAGCACAGTCCCGCCCTCGGTCTGGACCTTGTCAGGGGTGCCATCAAAACCATAATTTGGGCGACCGGCTACCGGCCGGACTATTCCTGGCTGGAATTACCGATCTTCGATCGAAAAGCAATGGTCCGTCACGATGGCGGGGTGGTTGAACAGCCGGGCATGTACCTGATGGGGATGCCGTTTCTGCGGCGCCGCAAATCGGCACTCATCGACGGCGCGGGTGACGACGCACGCGATCTTACTAACCACCTGGCAGCATACTTGGCGATGACTTCACCGCCTGGAGTATGATTAACGCCACCTAACACTTTGATGAGTTCGCTGAACGAAACGACGGGATTGTAGGCGGCAGATCCCGGACGGCAACCCTGCGCCTTTCTGGCAGCAGATGGGTCAGGCAGCAAGCCGGCGCTTATCCTCAGAGCGAGCTACAGGCGAGCTTTTTGAGAATGCTACAACATAGCCACGGGGCCGGGGCGACACCTATCTTTTGTCACAAACCTATCCGGAGGCCGCGCCCCCTCACTCGAGCTATCCCGGCGCTCTTCTCGATAGTCCAACCCCATGTGATCAAGCGCCCAGCGAGCCCTCTCACGATAGTGAGACGGTGGCAGCATAAATAGGCGGAGGCTTTCAACCACTAGCGAAAATTACTACAGCGCGCCCGCCTCGGACAGGGAAACCCCAAGCGCGCGACGCACGGCCTTGACAGCCTGCCGTGTCAACTCGGGTTGCGCACCTCGGTCAAGGATGCCTCGGGTCACCTGCAGCCATATTCCGATCACGATGTCGACCGCTAGCTCCGGGTCTTGAATGCTCACGCGATCCTGCGCAATCGCCTCCAAGATATCCGCCTTGAGGTTGGTCCGAATAGCTCGCGCGAACTCCGTTGGTGACTGAGAGCTTTGAAGGACCAGCAGTGCCCAGTTAGGGTCTGAGATCGCCTTTTCCAAAAACTGCAGAAAGGCGAAGGAAAGGCGTTCGACCGGATTTTGGATCGCGAGCCGCGCAGGCGTTAGTACGGCGTCAAAGCTCTCCCCCAGCTTCTCGCCTACGGCTGCAGCCAATTCATCGATGCTCTGGAAGTGATAGTAGAACGTGCCTTTGGCGACGTCTGCAGCTTCGACCACGGCATCCACCGTAAGGGCCTCGCGATGTCTCTGCGCCAGCAGCATCGCCCCTGCGTCGACGATCAACCCGCGCGTGCGTTCCCGTTTTTCACGTCCGATCTCAGCCCTGCGCGCCAGATCAATCCTCGCCATCTGTCATATCCTTTCAGCATTGCATCGTTTCGCAAATCTCATATTGACTGCATAGTCGATTTGACGTATTAGTCAATTCGAAAGTTGAGCGCATGAACTCGCTTCGATGTCGCGGCTGAGAATCAACCGGGTCGGGCCGGCACTGCGCTCGCAAAACACTGATCTCATCGACTCCACCGTCTCAACGGAGGCTTCCATGCGCCTGTCCCTCGGTCTGTTCCTTTCTGCCTGCGTCGCGTGCCTTTGTCTTTCGGGCTGTTCCGAAGAAGGAACTGCCAAACCGTCAGCGCCGCGCCCGGCGCGGATCACCGTCGTCAGCCCGCACAAGCTCACCCTCGTGGCGCAGGGTGCCGGCCGCATCGGGTCGCGCTATGTCAGCGAGGTCGGCTTCGAAGTCGGCGGCCGCGTCGTCTCCCGCGATGTCGACGTCGGCGCCATCGTCAGGAAAGGCCAGAAGCTCGCCGAGCTCAGCGCTATCGACTACCGGAACAAGGTGTCCGCCGCGGCGGCCGACCTCGCGGCCAGCCCAGGCGGCGCTGACCCAGGCAGCGGCCCAGGAGCAACGCTTTCGCATCCTGCTCGAGAAGGGCTTCGCCACACACTCCCAGTATGATGATGCGCTAAAAGCGTTGCAGAGCACCCAGGCAGCGGTCCAGGCAACCCAAGCCAACCTCCGCATCGCCCAAAACCAGCTCGGCTACACCCAGCTCGAGGCGCCCGACGACGGTATCGTGACCGCGACCGGAGCCGATCCGGGGCAGGTCGTGGTCCCGGGCCAGATGGTGGTCGAGATCTCGCGGAACGACGCCCGCGAGGCGATCTTCGCTGTCGCCGGCGACGACATTCCCCAGGCAAGGCTCGGAATGGCGGTGAGCGTCTCGCTTCAAGGCCGCTCCGACATCGCCGTTACCGGCACGATCCGCGAGATCTCGCCCGAAGCCGACCACACGACCGGCACCACCCAGGTCAAGGTGGCGCTGCCTTCGCCGCCTGTGGAGATGCGCCTCGGATCAGTCGTGGTCGGCCGCGTCGAAACCGAAGGCGAGGAGGCGGCGATCCTTCCTCCGGGCGCGCTGCTGCAGTCAGGAGAAAAGCCGCAGGTCTGGGTGGTCGGCAAGGACGACAAGGTCGAGCGCCGCCAGGTCCAGCTCGCCAAATTCGACGGGGACTTCGTCATGGTGAGCCACGGATTGTCGGCCGGCGAGAAGGTCGTGATCGCCGGGGTCAATTCACTGGCTGACGGCCAGCTGGTCAAGCCGGAGACGGAGGTCGAGTGATGACACGCTTCAATCTTTCCGAATGGGCCGTCCACAACCGCGCCCTGGTCGTCTTTCTGATGCTGATCTGCGTCATCGGCGGCGTGAGCGCCTATGAACGGCTCGGCCGCCAGGAAGATCCCGATTTCACCGTGCAGACCATGGTGGTCCAGGCAAACTGGCCGGGCGCCACCGCGGCCGACACGCTGACCCAAGTGACGGACCGGCTCGAAAAGAAGCTCGAGGAGACCCCGAACCTCGACTACATCAAGAGCTACACCAAGCCTGGACAGGCGACGATTTTCGTCTACCTCAAGGAATCGACGCCCAAGCGCGACCTCGACGGCATCTGGTACCAGGTTCGCAAGAAGGTCAGCGACATCAGGGCGACGCTTCCGCAAGGCGTCGTCGGGCCCTTCTTCAACGACGAGTTCGGCGATGTCTTCGGCATCATCTACGGCATTACCTTTGACGGCTTCACCGCGCGCCAGGCTCGCGACTTTGCCGAGACCGCGCGGGCCGAGTTCCTGCGCGCACCAGATGTCGGCAAGGTCGAGATCTACGGCGACCAGGACGAGAAGGTCTATCTGAACTTTTCACCGCAGAAGCTCGCCAATCTCAAGCTCAGCCTCGACGATGTGCTGGCGGCGATCGCTCGGCAGAATGCCGTGGTTCCCTCAGGGATGATCAACACCGCGCACGAGAACATGTTGGTCGATGTCACAGGTTCCCTGCTGTCAGCAGAGGGGGTCGCCAACCTTAACCTGTGGGTCGACGGTCACTTCTACAAGTTGACCGACATCGCCGAGGTCCAGCGCGGCTACAGCGACCCGCCGACCAAGATGTTCCGAGTCAACGGCAAGCCGGCGATCGGCATCGGCGTCAACATGCGCGCCGGTGGCAACAATCTCGATTTCGGCAAGGGCCTGCATCAGGCGGCCGAAAGGCTGAAGCAGCAGTTCCCCATCGGCATCGAGCTCAATCTGGTGTCGGACCAGCCGGAGGTCGTGCGCGAAGCCATCGGCGAGTTCACCAAGGCGCTGTGCGAAGCCATCGCTATCGTGCTGGCGGTCAGTTTCCTCAGCCTGGGCTTCAGGGCCGGGCTCGTTGTTGCCCTGTCCATCCCGCTGGTGCTGGCCATCGTCTTCGTGGTCATGGAGGCGCTGGGCATCAGCCTGCAGCGCATCTCCCTCGGCGCCCTGATCATCGCGCTCGGGCTGCTCGTCGACGACGCCATGATCACCATCGAGATGATGATCTCCAAGATCGAGGAGGGCATGGAGAAGATCAAGGCGGCCACCTTCGCCTTCACCTCCACCGCCATCCCCATGCTGACGGGAACGCTGATCACGATTCTCGGCTTCCTGCCGATCGGCTTCGCCGACAACAATACCGGGCAATACTGCTTTTCCCTGTTTGTGGTCATCGCCGTGGCGCTGGTTGCGTCATGGTTCGTGGCCGTGATCTTCGCGCCGGTGATCGGTCTCTCCATCTTGCCGTCGCGGATAAAGAAGACCCACGCGACCGACGAGCCGGGCCGCTTCATGCGCGCTTTCGGAACCCTCCTCGGCGTCGCCATGCGGCACCGCTGGATCACCATCGGCGCAGCAGTTGTTGCCTTCGGCGCCTCCCTCTACGGCATGGGCTTCGTCCAGCAGCAGTTCTTCCCGGCGTCCAACCGGCCGGAGCTCCTGGTGACCATGACCCTGCCCAAGAACGCCTCGATCGCCGCGACCGAAGCGGAAACGGAGCGGCTGGAGAAGACCCTTGCTGGCGATCCCGACATCGCCCGCTTCTCCTCCTATGTCGGCGGCGGTGCCATCCGCTTCTACCTGCCTCTCGACGTGCAGCTCGACAACGACTTCATGGCCGAGACCGTGGTCGTCGCCAAGGACCTCGAAGCGCGTGACCGGGTCCAGGCAAAGCTGGAGGCGCTGTTCGCCGACAGCTTCCCGGACGTGACCGCCCGCATCTCGCGGCTGGAGCTCGGGCCCCCCGTCGGCTGGCCCGTGCAGTACCGCGTCAGTGCCCCAACGACCGACGACGCCCGGCAATATGCCGAGCAGGTGGCACAGATCCTCAGGGACTCCGGCCTCGTGCACAACGTCAACTACGATTGGGCCGAGAAGAACAAGGCGCTGCGCATCGTCGTCGACCAGGACCGGGTGCGCCAGGCCGGCCTGAGCTCCGAACAGCTTGCCCAGACGCTCAATCGTGTGATCACCGGTTCGACCGTTACGCAGATCCGTGACTCGATCTACCTCGTCGACGTGGTCGCGCGCGCCGAGAGCGATGAGCGGAAAAGTCTTGAAGCCTTACGCAACCTCCAGATCACGACCCCCACCGGTGCCTCGGTGCCGCTGCGCGAACTCGTTGCGTTCAACTACGAGCTCGATGAGGGCTATGTCTGGCGCCGTGGTCGCCTGCCCACCATCACCGTCCAGGCCGAGCCGCTGCCTGGAATCCAGCCTGCCTCAGTTCAGAAGCGCGTGGCCGGCGCGCTCGAGGAGCTTCGCAAGTCCCTGCCGGCCGGCACGCTGCTCGAAACCGGCGGCACGGTCGAAAAGAGCGCCCAGAGCAACGCTGCTCTGCTCGCCCAGTTTCCGATCATGATCACCCTGATGCTGACGGTGCTGATGGTGCAGCTTGGAAGCTTCCGCCGGCTCGCCATGGTGATCAGTGTGGCGCCGCTGGGCCTCATCGGGGTCGCCGCCGCGCTGCTCACGACACACACCCCAATGGGCTTCATCGCGACGCTCGGGATCGTTGCGCTGGCCGGCATGATCATCCGCAACTCGGTGATCCTGGTCGACCAGATCGAGCACGAGCGAGCGCAAGGTGTCGAGCCCTGGAAAGCTGTGATTGACGCCGACAACTCACAGGTTTCGGCCAATCATGCTGACAGCAGCCGCCGCGATCCTCGGCATGATCCCGATCATGCACGACGTGTTCTGGGGGCCGATGGCCTATGCCATCGTCGGCGGGCTCGCCGTCGCGACGGTGCTGACCCTGGTTTTCCTCCCGGCTCTCTACGTCGCCGTCAACGGCATCCGTGAGAAGCACGAAGCAAGATTGAAGGTCGAGGTGCCGGCGTTTCCAAATCTCGCACTCCAGCATTGAAGGGCGAGCAGCCATGCCGGAAATGACGTCTGTCCTCGACCGCGCTGTTGACGCCCATGCCACCATCTTCTTCGGATCAGAGCTGAGACTACCCGCGACTGCGCCGATAAGAGATGTGCGTACCTGGTCAAATAGCGCTCACGCGCCGTCTTGTTGCCGAAGCGATCACTGATCTGGCGTCAGGATCATTAAGCAGGCGCGTTTCCGGCGTGGACTAGTGACCGTTGCCTCGTTCCCATGCTCGGAGCGAGTAGTTGGTTAGCTGCCCAAGGCGCCCCCGCGAACACATGCACAGATCGGAAAGATCGAGGAACACGCAATGAACCCGGCGACACTTTCGGCTGTCTCGGCGTTGGCCGGCTCCGCCATCGGCGCTCTGGCATCCGTGGCAACCACCTGGCTAACCCAGCACCATCAGGATCAAACGCAGCGACGAAACCAGGAAGCTTCGCGACGCGAGCGCCTCTTCGGCGAGTTCATCGACCAGGCATCAAAAACCTATGCCGACGGAATGATCCAGGAACGGCTGGATGACCCCGCCAAGCTGGTTCCAATGTATGCCACCATCAACAAGCTTCGCCTGTTTGCAAAGCCAGCTACGATCTATGCTGCCGAAGCCGTGCTGGACGGCATTGTCGAGACATATGCGGCGCCTCCCTCTGGTTTGAAGCCGCACAACTCGAGCGACGCCGCTCGTGATATCCTGCGCGATTTTGCGGACGCTTGTCGGGCCGAACTCACGGATTTGCGATGACTCACAGGAGATGCGGGGTGAACGCAAATCACGTGCGCCCAACTGACAAGCGGAACATGGACCGGTTTTGACGGTTAGGGCCTACCAGCATCAACGAGGATTGCCGAGGGCACAGGCATGAACAGCGTCATCTATCTAATCGGGCTGATCGTTGTTGTACTCGCCGTTCTGTCATTCCTCGGGATCCACTAGGAAGCGAGCAACAAATGGCAACGTCTAAGAGTGACAAGAAGGGCTCCAGCGCCGATAACTTATCATCGGCCGAAGAGCAATCATCTCTCAACCAGACCATTGGACGCGAGGCACGCGCTGCGGGCGATGCACTGCACGGCGCCACCGGCCAAGTCCAGTCCACAGTGGCCGAACTCGGGGCCGATGTGCAGCAAGCGGCTTTCAAGCGCGCTGGCTCCCTGCAGAAACGTGCAGCAGACAGCATCAATGGCTTCGCCGACTCCGTTGAGAGTGCTGGGAGAGTCTTCGCGGACAAGCAATCCGCAAGGGCGGCTCGGCTGCTGCAGGAGGGGGCGGTGGCCCTTCGAGATCTGGCCGGATCGCTATCCGAGAAGCCGATCGCCGATGTCGTCGAAGATGTGCGCAGTTATGGCCGCGCCCATCCGGCTATTCTCGTAGGTGGCGCCATGCTCGCCGGAATGGCTTTTGGGCGTCTGATGCGCAGTGCTCCGGCCGAATCACAGTCGAGCCGCAATGGTGACCAGCGGTCTTCTCCGATCAATACCCGTAGAGCCTTTAACTCTGAGCCGTCGGCCGGCGAAACCCCAGGCTTGGCCGGAGGCGAATTATGACGCCCGACAGTGACAGCAGGTCGCTGTCGACGCTCTTGGCCGACCTGACACAGCAAGGGTCTGCGCTCATTCAGACAGAGCTCCAATTGCTCCGGGCGGAGGTTTCGGAGAAGGTGGCTCAAGCCGGGACAGCCAGCGTGGAGGTGCTGGCTGGCGCGCTTTGTTTGTTCGCGGCGCTCATTATCCTGCTTCAGGCGCTTGTTGTCGCCCTGACGAGGCTCGGCCTGAGTGCCGACTGGGCCTCCTTGCTGGTCGGGATCGTGGTTGCCGTTCTCGGTGCCGTGCTGATCCGTAGAGGTACCGCTCAGCTCACCCCATCAAATTTATCCCCGACGCGGACGGAGGCACAACTCTCCCAAGATCTGCGCGCAGCGAAGGACCAAGTCACATGAGCGATCAATCGATGAGTGGCCTCGAGCAAAAGGCAGAAGACATCCGCTCACAAGTCGTGGACACGGCAGAGAGCCTGCGCGAGAAAATGACGGGAGGACACCTCGTGGATGATCTAATGTCTAACGAGACTGTCTCGGCGGCAACTGGCGCTCTGTCCAGCCTCGGCCGCCAGATCCGATCAAATCCCGTTCCGTTTGCCCTGATCGGAGTTGGTCTGGCGTGGGCGATGTTCGGGCCGGCACCGCGGTGGTCTTCGTTTGGGAGCAGCGGATCTCGCAATGGCGATTATCGCGGCAGACCTACGGCCGGCAATGATCAGAGTTCGGGCGGGCTTACCGCCACGGCTGGCCGCTGGGCCTCCGGAGTTGGGCAAGCAGCTGCTTCGGCGTCGGATCGTGTCGGCAAGGCGGTCGAGGATCTACCCGGAGCCAGACAGGCGCAGCGATCAGTGCAAGCCATTGCCGACACAGTTTCGGATCAGGATCCGCTGCTGCTCGCCGCCCTCGGACTCGCCTTCGGAACCGCGCTAGGGGCCATGCTTCCAGGCACGCGGCTCGAAGACGAAACGTTCGGGGGGGTGGGCAAGTCGCTGCGCCAGGCCGGCGAGGCCCAGCTCGAGGCGGGGCTGGAGAAGGTCAAGGAGGTGGCCGGCAGCGCAGTCGACGCAGCCGAACAGAAAGCAGAGGAGAGCGGCCTTCTACCGACAGGTGACGGTCCCACTGTAGCTGAGCGTCTTACCAATGTCGCGGATACGGCAGTGGAAGCCGCACGGAATACTCTGCGGGGTAGTGGTTCCGAGCCGCGCTGACGAAGGAGCTGGCAGTACGCCGATTGACCCCTGGCGGCCGTAGCCGCCTCGGCCGACCCAGCACCCCGCCCCTTGTCTCGAGTCAGGGATGGCTGCCGCGCCTTCTGGATTGCAGCGAAACGGCGGCCTAGTCGACGTCAAAAAAGCTTGTCCGCGAAGAGGGCTGCGATTTGACGCGATATCTGTTGCAAGCGCTCGTCGCCGCTGTGGTGGTTGCCTCATAGCAACCTACATATGGTTTGGGCTGCTCTGACAGCGGTGCGACCCAGATGGCTCCAGAGCACACGGGCGACCCGCATTTGCCTGGCGCCAGCCACCTCATTGCTCATGACGCAACGCAGAACATCCTCGATGCGCTCGTGCTCGCCGACCAGGGCTACAGCTCGGACCGAACCCCTACGGCTCCTGGGATGGGCTGGATGGGCTACGAAGCTGGAAACGGGTCAGGCCGGCTGCAACGTTCAGACCGGTTTGCGCCTGCACATCCAGCGGCTGCAAGGGGATGCTCTTGTGCAACCCAAGGTCCGACATAGTCGCGGGTGATGACATCCGGGGACGCTGTCACGAAAAAAATCGCGCGGCCCCCTTGATCACCTCGGAGGCCGCTCCCAAGTCAATCGCGCCGACGCTCATCGAGGTCGGCTGTCAGGGAGCGCCAAGCTTCTTGGCGCCTCTCGTGTCTATGTTGCTCCAAGGAGGATGTAGCTATGAGAACCAATGTGGACTTCTCACCCTTCTACCGGTCCAGCATCGGCTTTGACCGGATCTTCAACTTGCTTGAGAACGCCAGTCCCCAGAACGGTGACAACTGGCCCCCTTACGACATCGCCAAAGTAGCCGATGACAGCTATCGCATCACCCTTGCGGTGGCAGGCTTCGGAGACAGTGACTTGACGATCACGCACGAGCCGAACCTGCTTGTTGTGACGGGCAATCGCGGCCGTGACGAAGACGTGCAGTACCTGCATCAAGGGCTAGCTCTGCGCCCCTTCAACCGTCGCTTTGAACTCGCGGACCACGTCACCGTGACCCGGGCCAATCTAGACAATGGCTTGCTGGTCATCGACCTCAAGAAAGAAATTCCTGAGGAGATGAAACCGCGTCGCATTTCGATCGGCGCGAATGCCAAGAATTCAGCTTCCAAGACGATCGAAAGCAAGTCGGCCGCTTGAATCACGAAGGCGGGCCCACAACTCCGACGTGCGCACCCTACTCAACTCACGCATGACTATTGGAGGACATTCATGCGCGACAGTTTCGATGAGCCGCTCTGGTTGCTAATCGGCCTAGGCTACCCGCATAGGGTTGATAGCGTATCAGGCGCCTACCGCGTCTTGCTGGACAATCCGCCTAGCTATCCAGACGCCTCATATGACATTGCCCTGAGGGCGTGCCGATCCGCTGTCGAGGGGGCGGTCGATGCCGCCACCGTTCGTGGCATCCTGGCTTGCTTTGCACAGCGGCGCGGCATTCTGGTTCCCGCGCCTGCAAGCGCGAACCTCGCGGGTGTTCGCAAATCGGGAGCATCGGCAGAATTCATCTGATGCGTGCCTCAAGGCCCGGGGAATGGAACAGTCGGCGGACCAACTTTTGCATTCCCCGAGGCGCGATGCTGCCGCCAGAACCGACACGCCGAGGTCAGCCTAGGCTGGATCGAACCAGCGCATCGACAGCATTGCGGCGGCGATTTGCAGCAAGCTGAGGAAGTGGACGGCACGGCGGTCAAAGCGCGTCGCGATCCGTCGGAAGTGCCTAAGCCTGTTGAAGCGTCAGCCGATGGTGTTGCGCGCCTTGTAGCCTCGAAGCCGGAGGGATCGGTCACTTGCGGGTCGGGGTTAAAGGGACGACGGCCTCGGCGCCTATCTCGGCGATCAAGGCTCTCAGGGCATTTGGAACCCTGGGCTTTGTCAGTGACCACCCCGCGCGCGACGGATCTTGAAGCAGGACCGAGCGGAGCGGTTAATCGCCGCGCTGGCCAGAGGGTGAAGATCAACTTCAGAGGCCGGCCGAATCGAAGGACACCGAAGGCCTCGATTTCGTCGATCGCGAGGCGATGCGCCGCGCAGCCATCGCCCAACCTCCCGACATTGCCCGCAATGCACTGGCCGATGTCGACGAGCGGGAATTCGTCGTCGGCGTCCGCGCCGAAGGCGGCGAAGTGTTTCGTGCCGCTCTGGTTTTGCGTGCCGGTTGGGTGGCTGAGGGAGACTAGCGGCGCCGGAACAAAAAAGTTCACCTCGGGTTCGGGCGGTGAACCACCCATGTCTGTCAATCCGCAGGAGACTTGAAAATGAATAGGGTTCGCTCCGCCGTTCTCGCAGCTGTCCTGGCGACGGTTCCCGCGGCCGTCGCCTATGGCGCGATGATGACGCCGCAAGATTTCGCCGCCGCTGCCGGCAGTTCCGACATGTTCGAGATCGAATCCAGCAAGATGGCGCTGAAGAAATCGAGCAGCACCTCGGTCAAGCAGTTCGCCGAGATGATGATCAAGGATCACACCGCCGCGACCGCTGGCCTGAAAGCGGCGGCAGAGCAGGACGGCGTCGCCGTCCCACGGCAGATGGTGTCCAAGGACGTCAAGAACATCGATCGCTTGGA
Organism: uncultured Alphaproteobacteria bacterium; assembly: GCA_963791325.1. Lineage (GTDB taxonomy): Bacteria > Pseudomonadota > Alphaproteobacteria > Rhizobiales > Rhizobiaceae > JBEVJK01. The sequence continues at coordinate 363,489 of CAWBRU010000018.1, forward strand.
AAAGCTCTCCGGCGGCGCATTCGACAACAAATACATCACCGAGCAGCGCGCCGCTCATCAGCAGGCGCTGGCCTTGTTCACCGCCTATGCCAAGGATGGCAGCGGCGCGGCGCTGAAGGCGCATGCCGCCAAGACCGCGCCGGTGGTCGAGCTGCATCTCGATCATCTGAAGACGCTGCGCTAGATCGGTTCAGCGTCTGTTCGATCGCTGACCCGTTCCACGTCTTTGTTTTTCCGCAATTCCGATGGAGAGGCGATTTCCACTTCTCCTCGAATAGACGGTGACCTCGGGTGCAGCATTGCACGGGGGCCTGCTGGCACGTGGCACGCACGTTCTCGCGCTATGGCCTTCCGCAACTCTGGAATCAGCGCCTGGGATCTGAGGAGTTCCGTCGGACGGATCGCTTGATGTCGGCGCTTTTGTCCCTCTCGTTGCTGAGCCTACGGCCCAAGGCACTGCAATGTCGGGCGAGCGCGTCAGTCAGCTCCTCAATCGAGATTCGGTCGAATTTTGGCCCGAGCTCCTTGAGAACCGCGACCTTCCTCACCGGCTGATCGGGTGGCACCTGCTCGAGCAGACCGCGGATGGCGATGGAGAGTCGCTGTTCCTCGTCGCGCTTCATCCACCCCAACTTGGGTCCAATCAAATTGTTCACACTTGGCGGAAAAAAGGCCGGGCGCGGAATGCCTTCATCACCCTCCGGCGACAGCTCTTGTTGCCCCCTTCCTGAGCTGCCGCACGAGCGCGCGACCGTCGAGGTCTGCCTCCTTTGGGGCATATTGATCTCGCGCCTTGCGGACGGCTCTATGCTGCCGCACAAGTTTTGAACACCGCCCTGTTTCATCTCGAATGGATTTTTGAAGCGGTCGAGCACCGCCGTAGCATTGGCAACGCCAAGCGCGACGGTCACCCGCCGGCCTCCAAGTCTGGTAGGTACCTGAATCCAATTCATTTTTCGGCGGCTCGAATGAGTAGCCGATGGCCTGATCCCATCCCATCGCAGAAGAGCAAAGTTTGGCGACGCTACCACACTACGATGAGTTCTGGTCCTTCTACGGATCAGTCGCGAGCGGTTCAATTCTCGAGAGCAGGCTCAATCCATCGTTGGTCGATCAGTCCGGGAACAAGCGACCCGGAATGCGGTTCGGAGGTGAGCAAGTCAATTTGACCGGGACGAGACATGCGCGCACTGACATGGCACGGGAAGCACGACATCCGGTGCGAAAGCGTTCCGGATCCGAAAATTGAAGATCCGCGTGATGCGGTCATCAAAGTCACAGCCTGTGCCATTTGTGGCTCGGATCTCCATCTCTACAACGGCGTCATTCCCGATATGCATAGTGGCGACGTGCTTGGCCACGAGAACATGGGCGAAGTGATGGAGATTGGCGCGGGGGTAACCAACCTCAAGGTCGGCGACCGCGTAGTCGTTCCCTTCACGATCTCCTGTGGTGAATGCTTTTTCTGCAAGAGAGGCCAATTCTCTGGCTGTGAACGGTCCAATCCGTCGTCAAAGAAGGCTGAGCAACTCTGGGGTCACTCCCCAGCCGGTCTGTTTGGATATTCGCACCTGCTTGGTGGCTACAGTGGTGGACAAGCCGAATTCTTACGTGTGCCGTTTGCTGATGTCGGACCCTTGAAGGTTCCCGAGCACCTCACGGATGAGCAGGTGCTCTTCCTGTCTGACATTTTCCCGACCGGCTACATGGCGGCAGATTTCTGCAACATCCAGCCCGGAGACACGATCGCGATATGGGGATGCGGGCCAGTTGGCCAAATGGCTATCCGAAGCGCCTTCTTGCTGGGAGCGGAACGAGTGGTTGCTATAGACGCGGTTCCGGAGAGGTTGGCGATGGCGGGCGACGCCGGAGCCATCATCGTGAATTTCCTTGATGAAGATGTTTTTGATCGCATCCAGGAATTGACGAAGGGCCGCGGCGCAGACGCCTGCATCGACGCGGTTGGAACCGAGCCGATGGCAACGTCGAGTTTTTACGCGCTGTTGGATCGGGTCAAGGTCGCGACGTTCATGGGAACAGATCGCCCGCACGTGCTACGGCAAGCAATTCACTGCTGCCGCAACTTCGGCACGGTATCGATAGTCGGGATCTATGGCGGGTTTCTCGACAAGATTCCGATGGGGTCGGCCATCAACCGTGGCCTGACCTTCCGCATGGCACAGACACCTGTACAGCATTACCTCCCAATTCTGCTTGACCACATCGAGAAGGGCGAGATCGATCCATCTTTCGTTGTCACCCATCGAGCGGCGTTAGAAGACGGTCCAAACCTTTATAAGACTTTCAACGAGAAGAGCGAGGGCTGTATCAAGGTTGTTCTAAAGCCGTAAGGAGGCGGATCCATGGCAACCGTGTCCCGTTCATTGGCTGTTGTCACCGGAGCATCGAGCGGAATCGGGTACGAACTTGCCAAAGTTGCGGCGGAAAACGACTTTGATCTGATCATTGCCGCCGACGAGGCTGAGATTGAGGACGCTGCAATTAACCTGCGCGGTTTTGGCTGCCAGGTGCAAGCGGTCGAAACTGATTTGTCTACAATCTTGGGTGTCGATAAACTGCTCGAGACTGTTTCCACCGATGGGCGGCCGGTCTCGGCGCTAATAGCCAACGCCGGCCGCGGGCTCGGGCATGCATTCCTTGACCAAAACTTCGAACAGGTCCGCAAGGTTGTCGATACAAATATTACGGGCACTATTTATCTCATTCACCGTGTTGGCCAAAAGATGAGAGATCAGAACAGCGGCCGAATACTTAACACCGGGTCAATCGCCGGATTCATGCCTGGAAGTTTTCAGGCAGTTTACAACGGAAGCAATGCATTCTTAAACAGCTTCTCTTTCGCGCTCCGCAATGAATTGAAGGATAGCGAAGTTACCGTCACCTGCCTGATGCCTGGCGCGACCGAGACCGAATTTTTCGAACGCGCTGACATGCTCGACACCAAGGTGGGTCAAGCCGAAAAAGACGATCCTGCAGACGTTGCCAAGACCGGGTTCGACGCCATGATGCGCGGGGACGGAGACATCGTGTCAGGAATGAAGAACAAGATTCAGTCGGCCATCGCCAATGTGACGCCGTCCGGAATGCTTGCCGAGCAGCATCGGAAGATGGCGGAGCCAGGGACTGGAAATGAGTGAGACGTGGATCGCATTTTCGCTGCCGGTGTGACCCACCAGGGTTCGTCGCATATGTGACACGGTTGAAGTCCAATGGTCCAGTTGGCGCAGTTCACAATGATTTGGCGACGCTTGTTGCGTTGACGGGGACCTCCCATGCCAAGTGCCCCGTGGACACGACCGGCTTCTCAACGCCTAAGGACAGTGTGAAGCCTACCGGAGGGGTGTCGAACGGTGGATGAGCTTGGCGCTGGTCACCGCATCCGCGCTGGAGAACAGGCTGACCTCGTGCCCGAGCCCAACCAGTTCCTCGGTCAGATAGGAAACCACCCGCTCGGTGCGACCATAAAGACGCGGCGGAACGGCTTCATAGAGCGGCGAGACCTGGGCAATGCGCATCAGCGCCCCACTTCCGCCTTGGCGGCAGACCGGTGCGGGCCATAAAGGCCATGCGTCAGGCATTGCGCCCAGGCATGGTCGGCCTCCAAGGCCAGCTGAAGAGGGTCACCTGAGGATGGTCGCGGGTTGCAGCGCGATCGGGAGCACGCTGCAGCCAGCTCGCGTGAGCTCCTCAAGCAGGATAAGCTAACCAACAGGAGATACGAAGGATGTCCATCACTCCCCGCTGCGGTTGACGAACTTGTTGAACCGGCTGGTGTCGCCGCTGCTGGTCTTGTCCTGATTGAGAAAGGCCAGCTCGTTCTCGTCGAAGACCTCGAAGAACTGTTCCCAGCTGATTGCCTCGAGATGCGGCTCCTTTTCCCCGAAGTCGATGCGCAGGATGCCGCCCTCGCCGCCGGTCTTGACCCGTGCCGGCTTACCGTCGCGTCCCTCAGCCCACTTGCGGATGGTCGTGTGGTCGGTGGTGGTCCTGGCTTCGCTCATCGTCGTGCTCCAAGCATTTCGGGCGCCTCGCCTCCTTGGCTCGACGCCGGTTCGCGGGAGAACGACCGAGGCTTTGATCCGTTCCGGCAAAGCCTGGATCAAAAGCCCGCCTTGGCCCGTTCCCCATCCCGTCCCGACCGGATCACAACAGGAGACTTCCATGCGGCGGATGGCTCTTTCCCTTCTCGTTGCGGCAGCCATGTGCGGCGCGGCGGGCTGCAGCAACAGCAGCGATGAAAAGACCGACGCCTCCAGCGCCGATCGGCAGCAAGGCGTGAAGAACGCGACGCCTGCGATGCAAGGGACGGTGGAAAAGCAGACCGGCGACCGCGATCCCACGCCCGAAACCGGCACCGGGGGTGACCAGCAGACAAGCCAGCCGGAGCAGCCGAAGCCGAAATAAGGCTTGGCAGGCCCGAGGCAGGAACATGTGGCCCCTCCTGCCGGTTGGAGCCGCGAAGGTTGATCTCGCGAGCCCCGACAATGAAGAAGACGCCGACCGATCTGGACCGTCTGGCTGAACAGGAAACCGCTCATTTCTTGCGCCGCTCATCGCTCACCTACCTTGAATGCTGTGTCAGCTTGATGCTGACGCATATGGCCAAGGAAGATGTCGCGGCACTGCTGGAGCGTGAAGCCGAGCTGCTGCGCGAGTTCGATTGAGCTCCATCTGCTCCTCGTCACCCCTTCCGTGCCGCCGAGAGAGCCTGACTTCTCTTGCCTGTTAACATTTGTTATAGGCAGAAGTCATGGCCCAGGATGTCCCGCAGCTCCCCACGTTTTCGACTCTCGGGTCCGAGACCGACTCGGCCGAGAAGCAGCTCCACCGGCTGCTCGATGCGATCGGAGACGAGACGGTGCCGGACCGGCTGCTTTCGCTCGCGATCCAGCTGCAGGAAGCCTTGGTCGAGCAGCGCCGTCGGCGAAATCCGAGCTGACGTTACCGTTGGCGCTCGGATGCCGCGGATCCGGCCCCGAGGCCGAGCTGCAGTGACGTTTCGACCAGCGATTGCGGTGATCCCTCGCCAAGATCCTCCAGGATCTTCTGCCGGGCCCGGTTGAGCCGGCTTTTCACGGTCCCCATGGCGCAGCCGCAGATGCTCGCGGTGTCTTCGTAGCTGATGCCCATCACGCCGATCAGGATCAGCACGTCGCGCTGCTGATCGGGCAGCCTCTGGATCGCCTGATGCAGCTCCCGCGCGCGGATCGACCACTCCTGCGGCGCCGGCGTGATCGGCATGCCCGAGACGCAGTCGAGCAGGCCCGGAGCCTCGCGGGTATACGCCTTGATGCGGGTGTAGAAGGTGTTGCGCATGATCGTAAACAGCCAGGACTTCATGTTGGTCCCCGGCTCGAACCGGTCGATCGCGGCAATCGCCTTGGTCAGTGTCTCCTGCACCAGATCGTCGGCATTGGTGCTGTCACGGCAGAACGTTCTGGCGAAAGCGCGCAGCGCGGGAATGAAGCTGACGATATCCGGATCCGGTTTACCAGAATTAGTCTTGCTCACTCGAGCGGGCTTTGTCATGTCGACCGCCTTTCCGTGAACGAGGTGTATAGACAGCTACCAGGTTTGTACGACGCAAACGAAGAAACGCTGGCATTCGGCGATGGTTCCTGCTCTGTGCGGGACCAAGCGGGGTCAGATCGTCCACGCCAAGTAAGCTCGACCGGCCCTTCGCGGCCCATCTTGAAAGTGAACTCACACCTGGCATGCGGCTCATTGGCAGCGGCTAGCCAACTCGATCCGCGCTGGTACCAAGACGCAATCCGTGCCGGCGCCAACATGCTGCTGGGGCGATGGGAAGAAGTGCTCAGTCCCGAAATCCCTGCAGGCGGAAGCCGGCCGGGAACTAAGCGATGAGAGCGCGTTCGTGGACAGGTTGATCGGTACTAGCTCTACGCTCGTTCTCCGAGTGGAGGCCCGTTACATTGCCGATCACGTTCTTTCCCGGGCACACGCGAATGGAATTCGGAACAGGCTTGGGCAGACCGTCTCAAGCTGACCGACAGAGGGCAAATCGGACCGCGCGGACGGAAGCCCACAGGTCGATTTGTGGCATAGACCAGCACACGTGTAAGGAGCACAAGGCGGCTAAGGTTAGAGGCGTGAGCCCGGGTGCCCCGATCAGCGCCGCCAAGTCATTTTGTAGCTGGTTCGAAGTCGATGCGGAATCTGCGACCGACAATAAGCTGACGACCTTGGCCGATGATCTGGTCAACGAAGAGGCACTGGGTTGATTTAGTAAGGGACTTTGTCCGCTGTTGGCTGCTTGCACGGGAGTCCGCCGCAATCGGAGGTTCGATTGCGGCGGGTAAAGACCAGGCTCAAATTTGGTTCTTGAGGTGCCGCTTAGCAAGCATAAGTCCACTCTTACTCTGCGGGCCCCGTCCCATTGCCCGTTCCAGCCAACCGTTGCCGGGCGCCTCGTTCGTCCTCCACCTCAACTTCGGTGTGACGTACAGTGTCCGACACGGTCTCCGTTCGCCCTTCCGCTTCCTTGCGCAGCGTGATCTCTTCCGTCACCCGAGCTTCTTTGGAGACCACCGCTTCTTCGTGGAATGCGTCCTCTCTTCCCGTGAGTTCCTTGTCAACAGGTCGACGCTCCACTCTCACACGTTCTTGGCGCAAAGTAACTTGTTCTTCAGCGGGCTCCTCGACCAGGTAAGAGCGCACTCGCACACGTCCTAGGTTGGTGTCGCGTTTGCCAACGCGCAAACGTTCCTCGACAATCGGGATAGCCTCTTTGTTGGTGTCGATCTCCAACTCGCCGGGCTGCAGGGTTCCCTTCTGCTGGCCGACCTGCGCGTCGCCACCCATCAGGCCAGCACCTGGAGTTTCCGTAAGCGTGCTCTTCTGAGTAGCCGTGACGCCCCCGCTGCCCCCTGTCCATCCCTCGGACCGCCATGCAGTTGACCGCTCCTCGAGATCGACCGTGCCCTCATCATCAAGGATGTCGACAGCGTCATTGAATATGGTGGGCCAAGATCGGTAACCGTTACTAGATAGCCGCCTCGCCGCAACCCTTCGCCGTAGGTTTCACGATGAAGGACAGCGGAGTGAAACGCGGCCAAACTCGAACACCAGGAGGCGTGACGATGTGCCTCTCAAAGCCGCCGCCAAGCGGAAATTCAGGGAAAAGGGGTTAAGACCATAGTCAATGAGGAAGATGTTCGGCAGGCAATCCGCGATTTATTAAAGAGCCTACAGGCAATCTCGGAGCCGGGCGCAATCATGGTCTCGGCGGTGGACGTGAGTCTGCATCACCATCGAGGTGCCCCGGCCGGAGTGGGACAGATCTCTAAGCCATCCCGTGAAAGGACCAGCCAAGCTCCAGCATTGAACCCGCTTGGGCCTGGCCTCTAGAGCGTACAGACGCGGGCTTAAAAACCTGGACCGCATCCCGCTTCACCACTGAGTCGTCCTCATCAAGTCGGCGAGATCCAGGTCAGTTACTTCAGGCTTGATCTCATCCTTTACTACGATCGCCAGAACCCCGCACTCTCATTCGACTGAAACCGACCGGGGATTCGGAACGGTAGGCCGGACGCTGAATTGATGATCTCGATGAAAGAGAGGAACGAAGTCATGAATCTCGTAAAATTGCCGACCATAACGAAGGGCCAGATTCGCGTGGTGGTCGAGACACCCAGAGGTGCGGCCGCCAAGCTGGCCTATCAGCCGAAGGCCCATGTCTTCGAGTATGCCAGGCCCCTTCCTGTGGGCAGCGTCTATCCCTACGATTGGGGCTTCATTCCATCCACGCTCGGTGAGGATGGCGACCCGCTGGATGGATTGGTCATCCACCAAGCGGCGACCCATCCGGGAGTGGTTATCAGATGCGACCTGCTTGGCGCCTTGCGCATCAAGCAGAAAGACAAGGGCAAAAGCCTGCGCAACGATCGGTATGTCTTCAGCCCGCATAAGGAAGATGCCCCTGATGAGCCGGCGGTCGCCGATCACGTACCCGAGCATCTAAGGCAGGAGATCGAACAATTCTTCGAGGTGTCGATTCTCGGCACCGGCAAGACCATCAAATTCGAAGGGTGGATGGATGCAGCGGCGGCACGCAAGAATCTGAAGCGCGGCATGAAAGCATTCCGCAGCGATCGGACCGGTGGCAGGGGAGATAGTTAGAGTTCCACGACCTCGAGCGATCGAACGAAATATCGGCTGCTCAGCAGAGCAAGAAGTGCGGAAGGCGGCTTCCCTTCGATCTCTTTTTGCTTCCAGGTGATCTCAAATCGCGATCTTATGCCACCGTCTTCCGCGACATGCTGCGAGACGAATTTAGCTCTGTATCCATGCGTTCGAACAAGACTGTCGAGATCCGGCCAGTCCATTTCGGAGGCTTTTGCCTCGATCGTCAGCATCGCTCGCTGTTCGCGCGGAATCCGCCTATCGAACCACTTCAGCCCACCCAAGGCGAGAACCGCAATGGCCGTTGCGGCGATACCAAGCGGCCAGAGGCCTGCTCCAAAGCACAAACCGATGACCGTGACCATCCACAAGGTTGCGGCTGTGGTCACCCCGACGACCAGCCTGCCTCGCTTCAAAATCGCGCCGCCGCCGATGAACCCGACACCCGTGAGGATGCCCAACGGAAGGCGGAGCACGTCAGCGGCGCCGAAAGAGTCGGCCGCTTTGCCGCTGAGCGAAAGCAGGAGGTTGGCTTCGACCATCGCCACACATGCCGCAAGCCCGACCAGGATGGTCGTCCGAAACCCGGCCGCATGCCCGCGCAACTCCCTGTCAAGCCCGATCAAAGCCCCGGCAACAACGGTCATGAGCAGGCGTAGGGCGATGTCCTGCCATGTCGGATGAAACGGCATTTGCATGGGTATGTTCACAGTTCGCCCTCCGGTGCGGTGATCGGTAGACTAGGACAGGCTTGTAGCAGCGAATGCGTCGAGCACGCTTCCCGCTCGGTTCGCAAGGCGTGAAAACAATCGATGCCGTGAACATCGGTCACAGCGTACCCCGCACGACAGGCTGGTCTGAGGCAACGACCACTTCCTAGACCCCATCGACGCACCCACCCACGACCAGGCGTCATCTGTAAGCTCCGGTGGTGGTATCCTGGCAGTGACGCACCGACGTACATCTTCTCCTGTTGGGAACGGCAAGGACGTCTCGTAATCTGCAACCCGGCGGCTACTCGCGTCTGACACCCCGGGCCAGTCCAGCCCTAAAGTTGGTTCTTACCAAAATTCTCGCTGGCGGCTGGTCACCAACCACATCATTCGCAATGATGGGGTCGTCAGTTCGAGTCTGACAAGCGGCACCAGCACTTAGCTCCTTCTTGGCGGCGAAGCGCCAGCGTATGGGACACGACAGGGACACGACTTTCGCTTCTGAGCCGTTTGGCGCTTCCCAACCCGATCTGCTGTCCACCCAGGAAAGCCATATCAATGTCAGGCCTGTTACGAGCATCGGCCGGCAGACCCGCCAGGATGCTCGCAGACCTCCTCTCATATGAATGGTGCACGCTGCGCTCGCCTGGCACGCGATTTGCCTCATCGGCCGCATTGGTTGGGAAAGCGCGTCAGGATGAAACACATGATCCCGCTTCGGGAAGGAGCTAGGCAGTTCGTCGCGGTGTTGTTCTACGCGTTGGTATCGACTGGGTGGATCGGCCTCCTCCCGGCCTACGCCGTCGACCAGTACCAAATCGACGGCGAGTTCGACGGCTGTGACTACGGGAAGCTTTACCCGCTGGTTGGTGGCGGCATCCTGGAGTGCCAGTCCATGGAGCTTTCGCTCGAGCTCAGTCCGCGTGTGATCGCCGAGGGCAGACAGGTCCTGATGATCGGCAACGAGCGGGTGGAGGGCTACCTTCACGATGGCCAAGTGTTCAGAACCAAGGTTTCCGACGAATTCGAGGGATGTGACTACGACAAGGTCTACCAACTGGACAACGGTCTGCTTTTCCAGTGTCGGACATATCACTTCCACTACGCCTACCGCCCCGACGTACGTATCACTGTAGTCGACGGTCGCCGGCCGATCGTGACGATCGACGGTGACGACTATCGCGGGGAACTGTTCCGCAGATAGCAAGCGAACTTTCTAGACTTGCCGGTAGAGCGCTGGCTCTGGGCCGGAAGTCTGCACAACCAAATGCCTCGATGTTTGAATGACAGAGCCCGGTCGGCAGTTCGATCGGCACATTTTTGAAAGGTATGAAATGAAAATCGCTCCAACAGCCGTCTGTGTCGCACTCCTGGCCGCAGGCTGCACTAGCACAACCTCCACTTATTCAATGAAGGATCCGCACGATGAGAGCACCTTGAAGCTCTGCAGGGTCTGGAGTTCGACAACAGATCAGAGCTATCGAAATCGTGTCGCCCAGATCCTAGTCAAGCGCGGAGCCTCGGTGGAGAAATGCCAGCGACTTATCTCTTCAGACGACTCCACTGCCACCACGATAGCCATTGCCACCGCCGCAGCTGCCGGAGGCATCGCCGCCGCTAATAGCGGATACGGCGGCGGCGGATACTACAGCGGCGGTTATGGCGTCGCGTGGGATCAGTTCTACAACCAGAACTACCAGCTGATATGGCGATGCAGAGACAAGGCTAGCGGGCGGTTCGTCAACGACTACCAATGCGGCGGCGAGGCTATGGTCGATACGACTTGGCCGGGATGGAGTGCTTGATTCGAAGCCGTCTGGCGCGGCGGGGCTATTACCGGGCGCCGTTGAACGACAAATTGCCCAGCGCCGAGCAGTTGCTATTTGGGGCGCTGGCCCGGGCGACGAGCACGTCACATCATGCATCTTGATGTGCTTCAGGCTGTTGGCGTCATGAAGCGGGATGAACATGCCGGTCTCCAAAAAAGCCGTAATATCAGTAGTTTATTGAGATGAAGCCTGCCGACCAGTCTCCCGAACGAAGCCGCCCAAACCCCAACTTCGACGCACTCTTCGACACACTTAGCCTCTCGGCAGGCTGAATTGAGGGGGATATTCGCATCGGTTGTCAAACGGAGCGGATCAAAGTCCATCCGGGCGAATTGTAGAGGTGGACGGTGGCGTCCCTACCATTCGCCTTGCCGTCCCGGTCGCGGCGCGGGACTTCTCTCAAGGCAGCACGCGGCGCCGCGACCGCCCTCACCAAGCAGGAGGTGACCGGGTGAAGGTGCGGATCAAGATGAGCGAGGTCGTCCACTACCAGTTTGACATCGAGGTGGATGACGATGCCGGCGCTAGCGCCATCAACGAGGCGGCGGAGCGGTTGTTCGTCGAGAACGGTCCGCAAAAAGAATGGATCGTTGGCTCATCTAATCGCGATCTCGACGACTGGGAGCCGCTCTCAGATCCTGCTCAGGGGCCGAGCGTTTGATGCCAGCGAAGCTCAGCAAAGGTGACGAGATCGTGATGACCGGCACCGTGTCGCGGGTTCACCCTGAGGAGTACGGCCAGCGCCGCGTCACGGTGCGGCTCGAAGGCTTCGACTACCCGATCACCGTCGCTGACGCCTATGTCATCGTCGCTAAGGCGGAGCAGCCGGCGCCAGCGAAGAAGCCAGCGCGGCGCAAGGGCGCGCTGTTCGACGTGCCCGACTAAAGGCGCAGAGCTGTGGGTTGCATCGCCGCCATTGTCGCCGTGATGCTCCTGGCGGTGTTTGCGCTGACGCTTTTTCTGCTCATTTCATTCCGGGTTTCATGGCCCACCTCGCTCGCTTTGAGCGTGCTTGTCTCGGTCACCGTCAATCTGGTGCTTCTCTGGCCTCGAAAAGGATCCCACTGGTGATCGAGCGGCAGCGGCAGTTCAAATATCGCTGGGCGCGGACCTGGGCCGACGTGGCGGAGGACTACACCGCCTTCGATGGCGCGGTGAAGATCGGCTGCGTCCATCGGCTGAACAGCGTCAGCGGGGGCGGCTGGTACTGGGCGATGAACGCCGCTGTAGAGTGGTCAGGCTCGGTCGCCGGCTCCGCCGAGACGCGCGACGACACCTGCCACGAGGTCGAGCGCCAATACGACGCCATGGTCACGCGGATCGCGGCGGCAAAGGCGCAAGGTTGGAAGCTAGGGCAGCCGGTCAAAGGAGTTCACTATGGCCGCAAACGATGACGGTAGCGACGTCGAGCAGCGCATCAGCTTGGCGATCCGGACTGCCCTGGAAACGCTGCTGCCAACGATCCGAGGTCGACAGCAATGCGATGGCACGCTGGCTACAGACCGAGTTTGCGGGCCAGGAGTTTGACGCGCTGATCGAGAAGGTCGAGCGCCATTGCAAGGGTCTCGGCCGCGTCTGCCGGTAGCGGGGTGATGCCGACGCCGCTCAACAAGCGAAAACGCGGGTGGCCACCGCCGCCGTCCGACCGCGTGTTCATCGTCCTAATCGGCCTGCTTATCGGCATGCTTGCCTACCATCTCGTGATGGCGGAGATGGTCCCCTGACGTTTCTGATCGATCGGCGCGCCATTCCCCACGCCCAAAGACCAAACGGATGCCAGAGAGCGCGCCGTCGCGAAGAGCCGAAAGTTGGGCGCTCCTGTCTTTCAGCTCCGCCTCGACCTTCGCAAGCCTGACGTCGAAATCGTGCTGGATCGCCTTCTCGATCCTGGCAGTGAAGTACGTCCGGATGATATCTCGGCACAGGTAGGCCAGCCCACCGAGCAGAGCCAGCGCCGTCCCGGTCGTCAGAACGAACTGACCGAACCACGCGAAAAACGCGCCGCCAGCCACCAAATGCCCCCTTCCCCTCCTGGTGGGTGCCTTGAAGTCACGATGCGCGGCAATCGCGAGCGAAGCGTTAATGTTGATGCCCGTTGGGCCCCTCCAGCACCCCTCCCGCCCACATAATCGTCGCTTACTGCGCTGGTTCTCGGGCGGCCATTGACGCCCACCAAGCCGGGGCGGATGCTCAGTCTCATCGCGCTCGCCCAGCCCCTCTCGGACCGCTGCGGTTCACGGGCTTGCCCACCTTTGGCGGCTGGCGGCCCGGCCAAGCAAGTCCGCTGACAAGAAGAACATTCAGTGCAGGTTCGGCAGCGGCCACAGTGCATCAGGCGGGTAACACACTGGCGGGAGCGACTGCGCGCCCAATAGCCCGGCAGGTACCTCTGCTACGCCATCCCAATAGGCGGCCACCCGCCGGTACGGACCCACTGACGGGAATTAAGCGCGATCTACCTGTCCGCAGGATTCCCAAATGCCGGATCGCGCGGCCGTGTCACTCCTCCGACCCGAGGCAAGTCATCCGCAAACTCGACCCATGGCAGTCTCATGCTCCAGTAGGCATGAGCCTGAGGCGGAAACCGTTCCGGGTGATCCATGAAGCCCACTCCCAGGTAGAGCTCTCCCGGCAAGCCTAAATCTGTGTACCCGATCGAGGTGCCGCAGTCCCCGCAGAAGGTTCTGACTACGCCCGGCGTGCGCGAGAACGATTTTGGGCTGTCTGCCGTGAAAGCAACCTGGTGCGGTCTGTAGCCTACCCAGACCGTCAGCGGACTGCCAATCGCTCGCCGGCAATCGTCATCGTGGTCAGAGCAAATCCAGAACGGCTCGCCAGTGGCAGTCGCTTGGATGCGGCCGCAAAAGCAATGACCGTATTCGACCCTCTCACTCATCTTTTTGGCTCCAGCAAGAGCGGCGGGCGTGAAGTCGCACTTCTGCCGGATGGATTGGCGCCGTGCGTCTGGGATCACCGATCATTCTGCCAGCAAATGCCCGTAGGCGCGATCGGGTGTCTCCGCGAAGACGGGCTTTGGCAACGTTTCGGGGCCGAAAGGCATCCACGCAACTCGTCGCCACTGCAGTTGCTGGTCCGCGGCTGCTTCGAAAGCTCGTCTGGATGAAGCCAGTCGAGGTGATGAATGCGGGTTGATCACCACTTTGATGCACCCGTCCTTCTTGTCGCGGAAAGTTTTGTAGGCCTCCGGTCCCTGTTCAAGCCCGATCCGGTGAGTGATCAGAAAGGATGGATCGATCTCACCATTCTCGATCGCTCCATAAGCGGTTCAAGATAGCGCTAAACGTGCGTTTGCCTGTCCGACCCATCCTCAATCGCACAGATACCAAGCTGATGTCATCCCAGTTGAAGCCAGCATCGCCCAATGCGTTGACCGCTTGCTCTCGCCTGAGCCGACGTGTCGAAAATTCCGGTGACGATGACCACCTGATCCTCCCCATACGTGGACGGCTTTCGAGACAACTGCCCGATTTGAAGAAGTGTTCCCCCACCGCTCGCAACGCGGGTCGAAGATCGGTTCTCAGAAGCCACCGATCAGCAGACCAGCCAAGCTCCAGCATTGAACCCGCTTGGTCCTTTCACGGGATGGCTTAAGAGTACTCTGTCCCACTCCGGCCGGGGCACCTCGATGGTGATGCAATCGCACGTCCACCGTTGCCTGTAGGCTCTTTAATAAATCGCGGATTGTCAACTGCATGAGCGATCCGAGGGATGGACGGGGGCAGCGGGGGCGAATGTCGACAGCGTCATTGAATGCGGTCCGGTTTTTAAGCCCGCGCCTTGCGCATCAAGCAGAAAGACAAGGGCAAAAGCCTGCGCAACGATCGGTATGCGGGAAAAGCGCATCAAGGAACTTCAGCCGAGGGAGGTGTAGGGAGTCATTCGAGCGTGCAGTGTTGCCTCTGATCAGCCACGTAAGATTACCAATTGAATGGTGCCACTTTGGCTGGCCGATCGGCTCGGTCTTGGGCCTGGTGGCGAGGGGTGTTAGGTCGCGGCGCCATCCCCAGGTGGGCGAAGGATCTTGGAGTGACCGACCGTCTTGGGCTCAAGGCGGAGCGGAGGCTATGCCGCTAGTGAAGGCAGGCCTGACTAAATTTTCCTAATCCCTCAAGCACGTCGTGCGAGTGACTATCCCGTCGCAGGGCACTTGCCGGACCGGTGCGACAGATGCTCGTCAAGCGAGCATTTGAGCTCGGCGATCCACCAGAGATTTAGGCCGACGATGCGCAACTTGTAAGATGGATTGCATTGTTTGGGAACATAGAGGTTTAGAGCCAGTTGGAGCTTAGTAAGAGAAGAGCAGCTCTAAGCTGGCCGTCGACGGTCGATCCAACGCTCTGCAAGAAGTCAACGGAGGATTGAGATGGCATCGGACAAGAGCGGCCGCAGTGATAGGACAGTTTACGATCAATCGTCCAACGAATCTCTGCGGCCAGAGGCTAATTCTGCTGGTCAGAAGATCCAGGAGGCGGGTCTGCAGATCAAATCAAAGGTGGCCGACTTGGGAGCCGATGCGCAGGAGGCGACCGCTGAGCAAGTCACCACGCTGCAAAGGCGATTGGCCGAGGGCATAACCGCTTACGCGGACACCGCAGACGAGGCGAGCCGCGCCTTTGCCGACAAAGAATTCTACTCGAACTGCCGAGCTGATGCAGAGCGCAGCCGGAGTACTGCGCGATTTGGCCGGATCGCTGTCCAACAAACCGATCGCCCATGTGGTAGACGATCTGCGTAGCTACGGTCGTTCCCATCCTGCAATTCTTGTCGGAGGGGCCATGCTAGCTGGGATCGCGATAGGGCGTCTTATGCGAAGCTCGCCCGCTACCAACTCCGGAGCGCAGTGGAAGGATAGATCATGACGCCGGCCGACGACGGCCGTTCCTTGCCCGAGCTGCTGGTAGATCTAGCCCAGCAAAGCTCACGGCTCGTCCAGACGGAAGTCCGGCTCCTACGAGCAGAACTTTCCGACAAGTTGGCCCAAGTTGGCCGGGCGAGTGTGGAGATCCTGGCGGGCGCGCTGTGTTTCTTCGCTGCTCTATTGATCCTGCTGCAGGCGCTTATCATAGTATTGGTCAGGTTTGGTCTCACCGCCGGATGGGCTTCCCTCCTTGTAGGCCTCGTTGTCGCCGCCATTGGTGCCGTGCTGATGCGTACCGGCATGGCTAAGCTTTCGCCCTCAACTCTTAACCCGACACGAACCGAGGCTCAGGTCTCAGAGGATCTGCGCGCAGCAAAGGAACAGATCAAATGAGCGATCAATCGACTGAAGATCTCGAGCACCAGGCTGAAAGCATTCGGTCCCAGGTCGTTGATACGGCAGAAAGCCTGCGCGAGAAGATGTCGGCGGGCCATCTCGTCGACGAGGTGATGACCAGCGTGAGCGGTGTCGGATCTAGCCTTCTGTCTGGCGTTCGCCGTCAGGCCCAAGCCAATCCAATGCCGTTGGTCCTGATCGGAGTAGGCGTGGCATGGGCCATATTCGGCTCGTCCTCCGGCAACAACGACCGCCAGGCATATCATGGCAGTTCGCGACCGTCGACGAATCCTGGCCCTGGCGCAACCTCCGGTACGTCGGGTGGGGCGGGAGGTTGGGCTGCTAGTGCAGGTGAGGCTGCGTCGTCGATGTCCCAAAAAATTGGTGGGGCGGTCGCAGATTTGCCGGGAGTGGGTCAAGCCCAAGACTCTCTGCGAGCGGTCGCCGGGACCGTAACGAATCAGGATCCGCTGCTGCTTGCCGCTATGGGCTTAGCCTTCGGCACCGCGCTTGGGGCCATGCTGCCCGGCACGCGCATCGAGGACCGAACGCTCGGTCCCATCGGCGAAACATTGCGCGAGACTGGGGAGGCCGGCCTAAAAGTGGGCATCGACAAGGTGAAAGATGCGGCCGGGCAAGCAGTTGAAGCCGCCCAGGAAACAGCCGCGGACAAGGGTCTGCTACCGAACAGCGAGGGTCCCACCGTCGCGGACCGCCTGTCAGAGGTTGCCGGATCAGCTTTAGACGCGGCGCGAAAGTCCCTGCGTGAGGGCGAGTAGAGTTGAGGGAGCTGCTTAAGCGACAGTAGCCTCGAATTGGGTCATTCACGTTTGGTGTAATGAGCAATGATCTTGGCTGCGAGTATTTAATGCCCACGGCCATCATCTTGCGCGCCTTGTTGGCCGCTGGCGGAATTTCGCAGACGAGAAAAGGCCATATCACGTTCGGTGGAGCAGGCACTTCGACCGGCTTCACTCGTATCGCCGGTTCCAGTCAGGATTTGCCTGGCGCAGCATGCATCTCTTTGCCTTCGAACCGTACGGCACCGCTTAGTCTTCTGCCGAGAGTTCTGCGGCATCTCGGCGGTGCGTACCGTGACGGATCGAGTAGGCGCGGGTAATCTCGGCGCCAAACAGAAAGATCAATGATGAGTAGTAGACCCAAAGCAGAGTGACGAGCAGCGCGCTCGCCGCGCCGTATGAAGACGCCACCGCACTCGAGCCGAGGTACCAGCCTATGAGCGACTTCCCAGCGGTAAACAGCAGCGCCGTGACAATTGCGCCGACCCCGACATCACGCCAACTCAGCCGCCGGTCGGGAAGAACCTTGTAGATGGCCGAAAACAATAGAGCGACAAGCGTCAATGCGATCAATTCGTTGATGATGAGCAGGATCAGATCCGCGAACGGCAAATGCGCATTGAGAAACTGTCCAAATGCTGAGAGCGCTGCGCTGATGGCCAGCGATGCAATAAGGAGAAAGCCCAGTGCCGCGACAAGACCAAGACTGATGGCACGTGCGCGGACCAGGGCCCCTACTGAGACCGGCTTCGGCTCGGCCTTCCAGATTACATTAAGCGCCGATTGCATTTCACCGAACACACCCGATGCGGTCAACAAGAGGGTGACAAGGCCGACTACCGCAGCCCAAGTCCCAGATGTCTGATTGGCGGCATTGGCGGTAGCTGATTGGATGAAATCGGCGCTTTGTTGGCCCATGATGGTGTTCAGCTGACCCGCCAATGCGTGCTGGGCGGCTTCTCGGCCAAAAACCAGTCCGGCAATTGCAACAATGATCAATACGATCGGAGCCAGCGATGTGACGGCGAAAAACGCCATTGCTGCCCCTCGGCTCAAGGCCTCGTCGTTGATGAAGCCTAGCACAGCGTCCTTAAGAAGGGGCCACAGTTTGAAGATCATGCCTCTCTTAAGCCCGCCTAGTTCGAGAGAAAGCGCACCGGCACACCCCTGGTTACCAAGCCCGCCAGTTCTTGCGCATCCCAGTTAGTCAATCGTACGCAACCGTGTGAGCCAGACTTGTCGATCCGAGCCGGCTCCGGGGTACCGTGAATACCAAAAGTTGGCTCTGAAAGATCGATCCAGACTGTTCCAACGGGATTGTTCGGACCAGGTGGCAGGGTGAGCACCTTGTCGTTGTTGCCCTGCTTGAAATTGAGCTTGGGATCGTAAGTGTAGGTTGGGTTTTTAACGACCGTTTTGATGACGTGGATGCCGGAGGGCGAGGGATTGGACTGGCTCCCGACTGTGGCCGGGTAGGCGGCAATCACCTTGCCTTCGCGATCATAGACTTCCACTTGGCCCCGCTTCTTCGACACGTCCACTCGTACAGCCTTGCCTGATCTTCTGCCGCCGATGTCCGCTACGAGGATCGTTTCTCCCGACTTGAATGCTGCCTTTGGATTGAGCGCGCGCAAGAAGTCGACATCCATGTGAAATCGCTCGGCCACAGCTTCGCCGACTGTGGTGTAGCCAAGGTAGTCGAGAGATGCCATCTCCGCGTAGTCACGTGGGAGATTGGCGACTATGCGTGAAGTGTCCTGGAGACCAACCATGTAGGTGCCAATGACCGAGTGTGTGTCGTCGAGAGCAGCGATCACCTGCGGCCCAACTCTGCCGTCCACGGGCAGGCCGCGCATCAACTCGAGTGCCGAGACAGCGTTGCGAACATTGGTGCCATCAAGGCCGTCAATGACGCCCGGTGATGCTCCAGCTCTGTCGAGGAGGATCTGAAGACGCGCGATCGGGGCTGACGGCATCACGGTTGATGAAACAATCGAAGGAGTCAGGAAGCTGCTCGGCTGCACGGGCGCATCGACTTTGAATGTGCTGCTGGTTGCGATCGGATCGACCAAATCGGTCTTTGGAGCCAACGAAACCGGCACGTTCTCAAGACGCGCATTGTTGATCGACTCAGCCGTGAGCTGGCTGGGGCCAAACTCCTTCCTGCCCTGGGCCAGCCCATCGGAGGCCACGAAGAAGACTAGACCGACGTCAGCAACCGCAGCGTCCTCAACATCGATAGTTCGTCCAACATCAACTGACTCACCAGCCATCGCGGAAGGATGCTGAACAATTGTGGTTACCGGAGGCTTAACACGCCCAACGATGGCGTGGGTCTCACACGCGCTCATCTTTATGGTTCGTTGTAGTGCCCCCCGTTTCACCGGACACCCGACTACTGGGTTTGGGCTCGGATGAACTCCCTTGGGGAGCGCATGCGGAGCGCTGAATGAGGATGGATTTCGTTATAGTCGTCGATCCATCCGGCGATCTGCCGTAGCACGGAAGGCGCATCCGGCAAGGGGGATATGCGCAGGTAATCGCGCTTGAAGGTCTTCACGAAGGCTTCGGACATTCCGTTGGACTCGGGGCTCTTCACCGGCGTGAAGCAAGGGACGAGGTTCAGGGCGGCGGCAAAGTCGCGCGTTTCCTTGGCGGTATATGGGCTTCCATTGTCGGACAGATGCTCGACCGGGTGTGGAGCTCTTACGGAGCCGAAGCGCTTCTCGACGGCTTCGAGCATCATGTCACGGATGTCCGAGCCGCTGATGCCAACCCGGCTCACGGCGGTCCAGGCGACGATCTCCCGGTCGAAGGCGTCGATGATGAAGGCCATGCGAATGATCTCGCCGTTCCAGCAGGCGAACTCCAGGCCATCGGAGCACCAGCGCAGGTTTGAGCGCATGACCATCACCTTGCCGTCATGAACGCGCCGCTCGCGTCGGCCAGTATGGCGCTCCAGGAGCAGCGCGGCCTGCTGCATAATCCGGTGCACCCGTTTGCGGTTGACAATGGGCCGTCCAGTCCGGGCTAGTTCCCGGTTCACCAGCGCCGTGATGCGGCGGTAGCCATATGTCGGCCGCTCGTCGACGAAGCGGCGGATGAGCGGCAGCAAGTCTTCGTCATCGGCCTTGCGGTAAGCGCCCCGGGGCCTGGTCCCTCGGTTGTGCCGATCAGCGAGGTTGGAACGTGAGACGCCGAGCACCTCGGCGATCCGCTTCACCGCAAACCTCCCTTCGCAAGCGAGAGCGGCCGCAAGGTCAGTTTTTTTGCTTGCGACTTGGCGAGCGCTTCCCGGAGGATCTCGTTCTCCATGGTCTTGCGGCCAAGCAGGCGTTCCAGTTCGCGCACCCGCTCCTGAAGACGCCGGAGTTCCGAACTGCCGACCACGGGTTCGTCCGAATCCACAGCTGCCGTACCTCCCTCGCTCAACAGCCGGCGCCATCGGTAGAGAAGATTGGGCGCCACGCCATTGCGCCGGGCGACCGAAGACACCGTCTCGCCCGGTTCGAAACTCTCCTCGATGATCCGCAGCTTTGCTTCCGTCGACCAATGCCGACGCCGGGCGACGCCTGTGATCACCTCAATGCGCTGATACTCCTCGGACATAAGCCTATCCTCAAGCCTGTGCTTGAGCCTTTCTGCTTATGCCGGGTGGCCGGTCGAAATGGGGGGCAGTTCATTCGTAGATCATTCGATCTCGTCTTCTCGCTGTAGATTTTGATAGGCTGCCTGGAACAATTCGCCGAGCAATCTCTCCTCTGCCGCCACTCAGGGGTCGACTGAGGTGGTCGCAGGCGCGCTCGGCCGACCTCGTGGCGATGAAACTTTCGAGCGATGCTAGGAACATACGATATTTCCGGCGATTGGAATGGATCCAAGCCGAAGGAGCCCAGCCATGCCGAAACCTGATGCCGACGATCTGAACCCTGCCATGCCGACGCCAGGCCTGCCGCCAGACCTGGCCGATCCACGCGATGCCGACGAGCCTGACCCTGATCTCGACGAAGACGACGACTCGGCTGATGCAGTCGAAGAAGAGGTCAACGTTGAAGAGATCGACGATGGTGATGTCGAAGAGAACAGCGAGGACGAGGAGGTTGAGCGCCGGACGGGCGGATCTGTCTGATATCCAATCGAGCATTCAGTTGCCCGGGCGCTGAGCCCGGGCTTTGTTTTGGGGCCGGATCCTGCCGAGTCTCACCTGACCGCCTGAGAATTTGCTGGCGACACCGCGGCAGGTTTAGAGCAGCGGTCTTCCTCCGGTTACGGGCACGATGGCTCCGCTAATATAGCTCCCTTCGGAAGAAGCTAGCAGGACATAGGCGCCAGCGAGTTCAGCTGGCTGGCCAGCGCGACCAAGGGGCGTATCGCTGCCGAAGCTAGTAACCTTGTCCTCCGGCATCGTCGAGGGGATAAGCGGTGTCCAGATCGGCCCAGGCGCGACTGCGTTGACACGAATTCCTTTGCTGCCAAGCATCTGTGCCAAGCCCGCTGTGAAGTTGGAGACCGCGCCTTTCGTTGCCGCATAGGCAAGCAGCTGCGGTGATGGCTTGTCCGACTGGATCGACGTGGTGTTGATGATCGAACTCCCCGCCGACATATGCGGAACGGCAGCCTTAGCCAAGTAGAACTGGCTGTAGATATTCGTGCGGAACGTGAGATCCCACTCTTCCGTGGTGATCTCGCTGAGATCATCGAAGGTCATCTGATGCGCAGCATTGTTCACCAGGATGTCGATGTGCCCAAAATCGTGGACCGTTCGCTCGACAATGCTGCGGCAATGCGCTTCCTCGGAGATGTCACCGCGGATCAGCACCGCCCGGCGGCCAGCTTTTTCGACCCAACGTGCGGTGTCCTCGGCGTCGTCGTCTTCGCTGAGGTAGGCGATCACTACGTCGGCACCTTCGCGGGCAAAGGCGATGGCCACAGCGCGGCCGATCCCAGAATCGCCGCCTGTTATAATCGCGACTTTATCTTTCAATTTCTCCGAGCCGCGGTAACTGTCTTCGCCGTGGTCCGGTCGGGGCTGCATCGCATCGGTGCGACCGGGCGGCTCCTGCTGCTGCTTGGGTTGGCCCTTATCGGATTCGGATGAGGATTTGGCGTTCATTGGAAGCGAGCCCTTCGTGATAGACATTGGTCCTTGGCACAGGCCCAAAACTGAGCCCTGGCAAGGGTGTTCCCGCGAGCGGCTAATGTCTTACGGGCCGGGCCCTGAAGTTGAGGTGGATGGTGCCCGACGATGACAAGCGCCTCGCGATTTGCCGTTCGCAGCTTGCGGATGAGGTCTTGCCGCCACCTTCAGCCTTCAGTAGATCCCCTGAAAGAACTCGCGCCAAATTTCGCCAGCCTCTCGCTTGAGATCTGCCTGATGCTATCGCAAGGATCCTCAGGGTGAACTTGGCCAGCAACGACAGCTTAAGCGCTTCATATCGGACACCGAAACCGCGACGTGATTTACTGCTTGTCTTCGCAGACTGAAGCGCACGACGTCAGACATGAAACAACTCCCTGCTATAGGGTGCCGAAACGTGGCGTTTCGCCTCACAACGAATTTAGCATCAGCCAAATGATGGCCTTGATCTGGGCCGAACATAGAACGTAGTCAGGCAGCTGTTGCGGAGTCCAGACCTTCTCAAAGATGCGCGCACCGGCCCCGATCGCAGGTCTTTTTGCAAACAGTAGGAAACGATATCAACAATGCCCAGACTACCCGACCTTTCTGGTTACACGTTCGACCAGCTCAATGCGCTCATTTCGGCTGCTAACAAGAGGATGGGCGCCATCCGCGGTAAGCGTGTCAAGGAACTCCAAGCCGAGCTCGACAAGCTAGGCGTCAGTGACAGAGCCCCAACCTCTCGCAGAGGCCCAAGGAGTTCGCGCGATGGCTCAGGGGCCGCAGCGCTGCGCCCTATCAATGCAGGCAAATCTGTTCCGGCACAGTTCCGCGGCCCGAACGGTGAGGAGTACTCAGGGCGAGGTGCAATCCCTCGGTGGGCCAGGGAGCTCGGCGTCACCGATCGTGCTGGCCTGGAACAGTACCGGATTCAAATAGCGCCCCGGAGGGATCGAGCGTTTGCAACAGGAGACTAGATGTTGCCAGCAGACGACGATGAAGCTGTTGCAAAGTGTGCTCTGCGACACTCTATTTCCGAGGAGGCGGCTCGAGCGATACTCCTCTCCCTGCGCCAAAGCGGTGGCGCTATGGCCCAGTTCAACCATCCTGAACTGGGCGGCATGGGTCAGTGGTCGCGCGGCATGACAATGATCGGGGACATGTTCAACGATCGCCTTCGAGCCAAAGTAGAGGCGCTGGCCGCCGATCTCTCCGAGTACGTTCGCACTCGCCCGAGTGACGCACGAATTGAGCCCGATGTCAGCTATCATGCGTCCTCCAAATTGGCCGGCAGTTGGTGGCCTGCCGAACTCGGCCAACCGTCCTCTGTTGGGGGGCAAGACAATCTTCGCTATGCTATCT
Organism: uncultured Alphaproteobacteria bacterium; assembly: GCA_963791325.1. GTDB lineage: Bacteria > Pseudomonadota > Alphaproteobacteria > Rhizobiales > Rhizobiaceae > JBEVJK01. The sequence goes on from CAWBRU010000018.1 coordinate 386,750, forward strand.
TCCGATCTGCGGGACGCCTGGTAATTGACGACGCCGGCCGACTCTCGATCTATGACACGGCAGATTATATCATCAACGGGATCAGCCAGTCACAGGCGAAAGACTTTACCCTTACATTGCACAGCCAACACGGGATAATCCGCGTTTCCGACCTGCGTAGGGTCTGACGATGACCGTTCGCTATCGTCTCGGCTGCAAGCTCTCCTACGCGATCAAGAGCCCAACGGCCTTTGTCTTCAATCTTGAAGTGGCAAAGCTGAGACGACACCACGATCTGATAGAGAGCCTCGCGATCGAGCCTAAGTACGCCGTTCGGAGCTATGAAGCTCCAGCCACTTTGAACCGCTACTTTGGCATCACCGCGGGGTCAGGCCCTCTCGATATCCACTACCAAGGAGAGCTCACGCTTGATGAATTCCGGGCCGATCCGGCCGAAATCAGCGAAGTCGATGTTGGCAATCTTCCCCTCGACATCATGCCCTTCCTGTTGCCATCGCGCTACGTCTCGTCGGACCGCCTTTCTGACTTCGCCCAGCGAGAGTTCGGACAACTCGAGAGAGGCTATTCGCGTGTTGTGGCCATCTGCAATTGGATCTACGACAACCTCGAATACCGCCCTGGCTCATCGGACGAGCAGACCACCGCCGACGAGAGCCTTTTGCTACGGGCTGGTGTCTGCCGAGACTTCGCGCATCTCGGCATTTCCTTTTGTCGGGCGCTCGGCATCCCTGCCCGATTTGTGAGCTGCTACGCCTACGGTCTTGAGCCGAGCGACTTCCACGCCGTATTTGAGTCTTATCTAAATGGTCGCTGGTGGTTGTTCGACGCTACACGACAGGCAAATCTTGACGGCCTGGTGCGCATAGGAATCGGCCGTGATGCCGCTGAGATCGCGTTCGCCTCTCCCTTCGGCGAGATGGAAGCCGGACCGATCGAGATCAGCATCGAACACGCCGACAAAAGTGCTGAGCGAAGCGGTCGAACTCTCGATGCGATCGCGACCGAGGAACCTGCGCCCGATGCAGGAGCGAGATGACTGGCCGTTGGACTCGGCAACCTGCAAACCTGGCTGATGGCAAATCACTGAGGCCTGAAGCGCAAGCAGGTCGAGTTGCAGACTTTGTCCATGAACCTGGATTTCATTTTGAGGTTCCAGATCGCCTTCTCCAGAGCCGCGATCAGTCGAGAAGACGGTTTGTCGAGAACTCCTCGATCAGCGACTCAAGCGCCGCCTCGAAGTCGTCTTGCCGCAATTGCTTGCTCATCGCTTGCCATCCTGTTCTCAGCTCATTGCATAAGCCGGACGAGATAGTTCTCCGCCACGATCGCGGCGGCGATTGCCAGGATCGCCCAGGCTACTAGGGGCGGCGGGGGAGCTGGCGCATGATCCTCTCCTCGCAACCTGGAACATCGCACAACCGATCGGAGATTAGCTCATCGCCGGAGATCTGACATCCATCTGTCCTGGCGGCGCCAGAACACCTTTTCTCGACGTACGCTCGAACGGCGCGCACACCGGGAACGTTGTCTTCGAGTGTTCCCAGTGGCTCTTTGGCCAGCGACCCCTTGGGGGACCGACTGGCTTAGTTGGCATCCGTCTTTGCGGCTGTCTCAGGCGGCGCTTCAGGCCGGTGCTGAGGCCAAAGGCGAGCGGTGCGATCACACGCCTCTGACCGCACACCAAGGGCCGGCTAGCCGGGTATTTCGGATCTCGACGACAAGCCGGGAGAGCTGGAAGGCATCAAACAATGCTATCCCCCTCGCATAATCACGGCTCAACGATGCTGCCTGATAAGAACTGCTGAAGGGGAGCCTCAGCTACGGGGACTAGGATGAACCCGTGTCAGAGTTGGACGCGCTTATCGGCTTCGATTCCGGCGATCCCTTGTGGCGCAAAAAAATCGAAAGGACCACCAGGACGGCAGTGGAGAGAAACTCGGACTGCCAGTTCTGGAAGGATTCGAACCAGACCTGGGCGTCAAACAGGTAGCTCGCAGCAGACTGGGGGCTCCCGCCGTGCAGCACCCCATCAGCGTTAGCTGCTTTGAAGCTGCCCCACCAGTGCAATGCGATCGAGATAAGAAAAAGCAGCGCGAGCGCCAATCCGAGCGAGTAGGCATATAGCCAAGCCAACAAGGGATGGCGGTGACGAAGTTTGGATGGGATTTCGTCGTTCGGCCTGTCGGGCGAGTCGGGATCGCGGGACTCCGACGACCCTCTCTGGAACAGGATCGCCGTGAGAATGACATAGATCGACATCTGCAAGAACTCGCTTTCCCAGTTCTCGAACAGCGCAGACCAGAACTCGCCGGTCACCAAGTAAGCGAGCAACCCGATTGGTCGGGCTCCGTGCTGAGTAAGCTCCTGATTGAATGAGGCACGCCCAGTCAGCACCATCACGAACAGGCTCAACAAGAACATGGCCGTTAGCGCGATGGTCAGGCCACTGTCTTTCACGAAGCGCTTCATTGCCGTCTCCCCTACTATCCGAGCCATATGTTCAGAGCGGTGGCTCCTTGAGCATAAACCCCATGCTCACGGCTTGTGCGCGCAGCTTCCGATACTCCTGCTCGACCTTGTGGCTGGCTGCCTCACGCGTGCCTGCAACGCCGCGTTCGCTGCCTTGCACCACGCGCGGGGTGCCCACCTCCTTGATCAGCGCTGTCATCGCCCAGAACCAAACGCTGTCCGGTGGCGCGCCCGTAGCTTGATAGATGCGACCTATCTTGAGATCGACATCCCAGGCTGAGTAATGGTTCTGCTTATTGGCGCCCCACGTAGAATCCCAGCGATATTGGAGCTGTTGCTCGGCCATCATCGGGCCCGCCATACGACCAGCAGCAGGTTTGCGAGCAGGAGCCCTAAGAACACGGCACCGAAGATGACCGGGTCCATCGGCGGCAGCTGGAGCAAGTAGAGGAGGCCAGCACTCAACAGGAACACAACCAGCAAAAGTCCGGCGACGATGGCCGAGACCAGGTGCATCACTCCGCCTCGTAGAACAGCGGCTTGCGCCGCGCCGGCTTCTTCACCGCCGCCGGCTTCTGGGCTCGGCCGGCGAGATCCATGAAGCGGGAGTTGGCTCTGACCGTCAGGCGCTGGCCGGTGGCCTCCAGCTCAATCGTCACGGTGCCATCGCCAGCCCAGCCAACCAAGCGGACGACGCCGTGGAGGGTGGCGTCGTCGCCGACGCTTAACTTCGCTGCCATCGCGGCTCTCCAATCGAGGCGGTCGCGGCGGGCGTGCTGCCTTGAGAGCGGTCCGCGCCGCGACCGGGACGGGAGGCAGGTTGGACGCCACGCTTACCGTCCACTGCTTACAATTCACGCGGCGGCGCTTGGATCCGCTCGCACGACAACTGATGATGTCGAAATGCGTCCAGTCATCGTACCGCGAGGTTCCGGTGAGCTTTTTCCATTTTCGAGGAGGTATTCTAACTCTTCGTTGTCTGACCGAAGCCAGCGTGAACCTCCGATGCCTGCGACGTGAACGGCGACCAGGGTGCAGCCTAATCTCCAACTCCGCATTGGTCAGCGCCAGCGAGCTCCACACCGGCTATATCGTTCGAGGAGGCTGGCCCTAGGAGATCGAGCAGAAGCGGGCACGAGCTGAGCGCCAAATATGGGAAGTTGCTAAGTAAAGGGCGTCGAGTTCAAGCACTACCCGTCGATTGATCCCGGCTATGCGGTCTCCTGGGTCGGGAGTGAACTCTGCTTTCACGTCTGGATCCGCCGCGACGGTTCGCCCGAGCCGCTGATCTTCATCAATCCGGCCGACGAGAAGCAGTTCGGCGGGGAGATACCAAGCGACTGCACTCGGGCGGCGCCGATGTGGTGGACCGGGCCCGCCGGGCACCGACGCCAAGCTGCCTGTGCTGCTTTAGGCTATGCCCGAGCCGATCCGGCAAATGGTCCAACCTGCAATGAGGCTAGGGCTGCCCCGTTACGGCGCAAGAAGCTGAAGGGTGTGGAGGAACCTCAATCCCGGCCCCCCAGTCTGTGATAGGTAACCATCCGGTCCGGCCAATGGACGCGAGGCATGAGGGCGCTTACCCAGGTCTCGGGTCGAGGAAATCGCCGCGAATTTCTCTTGTAGGAAATTTTCGCGTCCACCCAAGCCGCTTGTCATACGAGCCCTCTAATGCTTGTTCCGCTGCAGGCCTACTCTGGCCGAGGGAGCCACAGCGGCGTACGTTGAGCGGCTGGCGTTGAAGAGAGATCGTCCATGGTTGAGCAGCACGGTACCACCAAGGCGCCGTCGCGGAAGCAGCAGACGCCCGAGGCGATTGCTGAAAACGGCGAGCTCCTACGCAAGCCAGAGGCGCTGCGCCAGTTCACCTGGTTGCTTGCCGACATGACGGCCGAACAAACGATCGCGACGGCCGTCTATCAGGAAATCGGCCGGCTCAAGGAGGCCGGGATCGCGGACGAGTAGGCGTTCGGCAGAGTTTTGCTCAGGCTGACGCTCGAAGGCCCTGGCTTGGTGCCGGCGCTGCTATGCGGCACGGCCGAAAACAACGCCGCTCTCGAACTCGCGCTAACCGAGACGCGGCAGCTATTCACTCGCAGCCGCCGGCGTCGCTGGGAATTTGGCTGAGCCGCGCTGGGCCTGAGTCCGGTACTTCTGGCGGCGCGTATGTCGCTGGGGACCGGCCTTTGCTGACGCGCGAGCGCATGCCGAGCAGTCGGCCAGTCTCGCACGAAGCTGTAGGTCAAGGAGCCACAGCCAAATTTGCCGTTCGATCGTCTATTGTCGCATTCGGGCCGAAAGCCGACCGTCAGCTTCAGGGGCGCGGAACGCGAGTGCTGACAATCGGGCGAAACAGGGTCAACTTATCAAGGCCATTCGGTTCGATGGTTGATCGTGATTTCGAGATAAGAGATCGCTCTTGGCGCAGTTCACTTCATACCCGATGCTACGCGAAGCTACGAGTACGGCCCGTGGATCGCGACTAAGCTGCCAAGTTCCCCTTATCACTAACCAAGATCGGAATGACGGCCGTTAGCAGGTTATCGCTCCCCGCCTCACGCGGTTGAGCAGCGAAGGTTGGAGAACGTGGACGATCCCTTCCTGAACTACTTCGCGCTGGGCGTCCTCGTTTTCGTAGTGGTTGTCCTGTTCTACGGCATCATCGCGATCCACGACATTCCTTACCGGATCGCCAAGTCGCGACACCATCCCCATCAGGATGCCATTCACGCAGCCGGCTGGGTCAGCCTGTTCACGCTTCACGTGTTGTGGCCGTTCCTTTGGATCTGGGCGATGGCATATCGACCGGAACGTGGCTGGGGTTTCGCACAAAGCTCGGCAACCGAGCCCTTGAACGAGGAGATTGCGGACCTTCGCGCACGCCTGGCGCGACTTGAACAACAGGTGAGCCCGCCAGCGGAGACGATGGCAGGCAATGCGGTACCGGAAGTGCTAAAGCCGTCAGGAACAGGGGAGCGCTAATGGAACTGCTACTCATCCTGATTTACGTGGCGTTCTGCTACGCGGTCTTCAAGATTTTTCGCATCCCGGTCAACCAGTGGTCGCTGTCAACGGCAGCTCTCGGAGGCATCATTGGCATTTCGCTACTCCTCCTGGTGATGAACTACAATCATCCGTTCACTGCGCAGGCGCGCATCTACTATGCGGCAACTCCCATCCTGGCTGGCGTGAGGGGACGAGTGACCGACGTGCCAGTCGAGGCCAATACGCCCTTGAAAGAAGGGAATGTGCTGTTCCGCATCGATCCGAAGCCATTTCAGTATGCGGTGGACCAGAGGAAGGCAATGCTGGCCGAAGCGCAGCAGAACGTCGAGCAGCTGAGAGCAACATTGGATCAGGCCGCGGCCGAGACGCACCGCCTAGAGGCGCAACTTCAGTTTGCTCAGGAGAACTTCGATAGGCAGGAACAGCTGTTCCAGAAGAAGGTCATCGCCAAAGCCGCGCTCGACACCTTCCAGCGCAACGTCGACACCGCGACACAGTCGCTCGCAGGAGCCCATGCCGCCGAGGAACGGGCCCGGCTCGCTTATTCCAGCCAGATCGGAGGCGTCAACACCTCAGTGGCTCAGCTTCAAGCGCAGCTCAGTGATGCTGAGTTCGATCTCGATCAGACCACCGTGCGAGCGCCGAGCACCGGCTTCGTTACCCAGGTCGCGCTCCGGCCGGGCATGTACGTGGTTCCGGCTCCCCTGCGTCCGGTGATGGTGTTCATCAACAGGGGCAGCGGCGACGAAAAGCTGATCGGAGCCTTCCAGCAGAACTCGCTGCAACGCGTTCTGGCTGGCGATGACGCCGAGATTGCGTTCACGGCGGTGCCGGAAGAATCTTCAAGGGCAAGGTCGTGCGCGTGCTGGACGCCATTGCCGCCGGCCAACTGCAGGCAACAGGAACTCTCCAGGACTTCAATCTGCAGGCAGATGATGCCCGCGCTCTAGCCGAAATCGAGGTTGTGGACAGCACGAAGGGGTACCAGATCCCGCTCGGTGCGACGGCGCAAATTGCGATACTTACGCACTACTGGCACCACGTCGCCCTGCTTCGGCGTATTCTGCTGCGCATGCGCAGCTGGGAGAACTACGTCTTTCTAGAGGGACATTGAAACAAGGCCGACAACTGGCGCACTCGGCGGTCTTGAGCGTGGTCACGTCTATGTCCGCTTGTCCGCAATTGAAGTCTCGCCTTTACGACCGACATGTGGCGCAAAGCTACCGTTCGTTTCGCGGGCGAGCGCGAGTCAGCGGTGGGCCGAGGGCGCGGACGCGCAGCTTCTGGCAATCAGATGATGCAATCGGAGCGTCAGATCAGGAGCCCTTGATAGTCTTTTAGTCCCCCGTATACACACGGGCGTTTGAGGCTTAAAATTGGCCCGCAATTGATCCCTCAGCTGACCGGGAGTTGGTCATGAAGCGGATGAACGACATCCCTTTCGAGACAGCTCTGGGTGAATATGTCGAAGAAATGCTCCACGCCTGCACTCGCTGCGGGAAGTGCGTCGAGGTTTGTCCGAGCCTCGAGCCGGCCGGCATCGCGGATGCAAACTCCGAAGAAACCATCAGCGGCATCGTTGAACTGATAAGCGGCGGCCATGGCCCGGAAGCGTCGCGCAGATGGGCGCAGTCGTGCATGCAGAGCGGGGCCTGCATCAAGGCCTGCGACTATGGCGTCAATCCGCGCTTCTTGCTCTCCATAGCACGGCTTGGCATGGCGAGATCGGAGAAAGAGCATGCCGAACGACGTCGACAGGGCGTGGAGAAATACCGCGAAGGCAGTCGCGGAGTGACGGTGCTTTCCCGCCTGCAACTCGAGCCAGACGCGCTCGAACGACTGGGTCAAAAATCGGCCTCGGTGAGCGCCCCCCTCGAGGCGCCGGACTTCGTGTTCTACACCGGCTGCAACGTGCTCAAGACCCCGCACATCGCCTTGCTCGCCCTCGACATCATGGATGCCCTAGGTGTCAGCTACCAGGTGATGGGCGGACCGAGCCACTGTTGCGGCATCCTCCAGCTCAAGTCCGGCGACGTCGAGATGGCCGGTCGTTTGGGCTTAAGCAGCATGGAGAAAATGTCTCACTCGAACTCGGGGCAGGTGATCGCCTGGTGCCCAATGTGCTACGTCCAGTACACGGGAACGATTTTGCCCACGGCCGAGCGACAACGTGGTTCGCGGCCATTCGAGATGCATCCGTTCATGCGCTTTCTCGGTGACCGGCTGGCACAGCTCAAGCCGCAGATGCGGAGCCGGGTTGACATGCGGGTCGCGCTGCACAGGCACCCAGGCGTGCCCGGAGTGGTAGAAGCCGCCGCTGAGATCCTGAAGATGATCCCCGGCATCGAACTGGTGGATCTCCATCAGCCGGCGGTCGGTTTGCAGAGCGTGAATGTTGGCGCCCTACCAAAGTTCAGACGCGAATTGCAGCTTATGGAACTCGAAGCTGCGCGCCATGCAGGTATCGATGCACTTGTTGCGATATATCACTCCGATCATCGCGAATTGTGCGCGCATGAGCGAGACTGGCCCTTCCGCATCATAAATATCCTTGAAGTGGTGGGCGAAAGCATGGGGTTGCACCGACACGATCGCTACAAGCAGCTCAAACTCATGCAAGACGCCGATCAGATCGTCGCAGACTGCAGTGAGCTCATCGCAAAGCACTCGCTGGATCCCGCCAATGCGCGGGAAGTGGTGGTCAGGGTGATGCTCGGTGACCAGCCGCTTCCGCTGAAGGGGGGGCTTCCCCAGGAACCGCGCGCAGGGGTCATGGCGCCGTCGTAGCGAACTTGACTTAGCTTATGGGCGCAACTGAAAAATGAAGCGTGCTCGTCGCCAATGTCTGCTTCTAGGATTTGGCCAGGGTGGCTTCTACAGCCAAACCGGGCGCAAAGCTGACGCTAGCGTCAGCGCGGACACAAGTCGGCGTCGGTGGCAGACGCTCTTGGTCACCAACTGACATGTCGGCGTTAGGTGGGCAGTGCTAGGCTGGTCAGCAAAGGCGAGGAGCGTTGGCGGGTCATGCAACGAGACAAAGCGCCATGAGAACTCCGCTCTGCCACCAGCTTGGCATCGAGGTGCCGATTATCCTTGCTCCGATCATCGCGCCGGTCGGCGCTCCGGCGGGGCCACGTCTCGCTGCCGCCGTCAGCGAGGCCGGCGGCCTTGGCACGATCGCGCTCTGGCTCGCAGAGATCGATGTGCTGCGGCTCAGAATTCGCGAAATGAACTCGCTGACGTCAAAGCCTTTTGCCATCAACCTAAGGCTGGATCTTGATGCCGGCGCACGCTTGGATGCCTGCCTCGGTGAAGGCGTTCGGATCGTCTCCATGTTCTGGGGCGATCCGTCGAAACTAGCGCCACGGGCCAAGGCAGGCGGAGCGATCGTGATGCAGACCGTTCGCTCGGCCGAAGAGGCCCGAATTGCCGTAGACTGCGGGGTCGATGTGGTCGTCGCTCAAGGCTGGGAAGCGGGCGGTCACGTCTGGGGAACAGTCGCGACCATGGCCCTGGTGCCGGCCGTTGTGGATGCGGTCGCCCCTGTTCCGGTGATTGCGGCAGGTGGAATTGCCGATGGCCGGGGGATGGCCGCTGCCCTCGCCCTTGGCGCGGCTGGTGTCTGGATCGGCACCCGGTTCCTTGCCAGTGCCGAGGCCAACTTCCATGCACACTACCGCGAACGATTGCTGGCCGCATCGGAGACCGACACGATCTATCTCGAGAATCTGTTTGATGGCGGCCCTTGGAACGACGCGCCCGCGCGCGTGCTGCGCAACAAGACAGTGGAAGCATGGGAGGCTGCCGGACGTCCGCCAGTAGGGGCTAGGCCCGGTGAGAGCGACGTTGTCGCCGTTTCCGCTTCAAGAGGCAAGATCAGGCGCTACGCACCGGTTGCTCCAGTCGTCGACATCGAAGGTGACATCGAGGCTTTGCCAATGTGGGCTGGCCAGGGCGTCGGGCTCGTGAAGACGATTCAGCCGGCGGCAGACATCGTTCGCGAAATTGATGCTGAAGCGCAGTCCGTGCTCAAGCGATTGGCAAAGCTGGTTTCGAACGTCTGATGCCCCGGCGCAACCGCAACTGCGGATTTTCTCCGACAACGTCTGCTTACAAGAATTACGAATGATCGCCTTAACGTCGTTTTGCGGCGCCAACCGGACATTCGGGGTTTTCCTGGCAGACTGCTCTGGGCCTAAGACGACGGTAGGTTCCTGTCGTCCAGAGCGGGTTCGGGGACGCGCAGGCACGGTACATCACCGTCTCCGACCCAAGCCGAAACGTAACGGACAGGTGAACGAGGCAGGATCCACCCCAACCCTAGGCTATGACACCTCCGGGCCTCTGCTTGAGCATCTCAGCATAATCTGCCGCCATGCGTTCAGTTTTTCGCAGGTAAGACGCAGCGATTGGTCGGGATTGAACTAGGTCGTAGAGCTTGGCGACAGCGGGATAGCGCTGGCACACGCCTTCCTTGTCTAGATATGCAATCCAGAAACTCAGGTAGAAATCGGCAAGTGAGAAACGCGGCCCAAGGATGAAGGGCCCCCGGGCCGCCAGTTTGTATTCACGACCTGTAGGCGGCTTATGACCAGCGACTTTGCCATTTCTTGCACGTCGAGCGTCGTCTTCTAGTCTCAGTGAGAAGCGATGCGGGAAATGAAAGCGCTTCATCTCAGCTTGTATGTCACTGGCGATATAGAACACTGCGGAGAGGAAGTGACCTCTGTCCTTGTCGGTCAATGCGGGTGCCAGGTCGGTGAACTGATGTCGGTCGGCCAGATGCAACA
>CAWBRU010000019.1:0-219219 GCA_963791325.1 uncultured Alphaproteobacteria bacterium
TGATCGCGGAAGCCGGCGCCGCCGCGCTGCCGGTGATCGTCACGCCCGACCCGGGAGCGCTGCAGCAGGTCGAAGCCGAAACGAGCGGCCTGGTGGTGCCGCATGAGGATCCCCGCGCGGTCGCCGCCGCCATTGCGCGCCTGGCAGCCGATCCGGATCTGCGCCGGCGGCTGGGCGCAGCGCTCAAGCGCCATGTCGTGCGGACCTACAGCGCCACGGTGGTGATCCCGCAATGGCAGGCACTGTTCGACGAGGTCCTGCGCCCCTGGGGCGGATCACCGCTTCTTTGAATCGATGCTCTGCTCTAAGCCTTTGTTCTTTCGCAATTCCGGAGAGAAAAACCGTTGCCGCTTTCCTGGAATTGCTTTGGGGCCTGAGCTGGAAAAGGCGGCGCTCAGCCCGCCATCCTTGTCGGGCAGGATCGAGCCGACCAGTTCGCGTGCCGTCTGCAGGATCGCGGCACCGGCTTCCGGGTCGCCCTTGGCCAGCGCGCCCATGAAGTTGCGGGTCTGCTGGAAGGTAAGGTGCGACGGCATCGGCGGCACGTTGAGGTCGGTGACCATGTCGCCCCGGCGCCGACCAGCATGGCCTGGCGCGCGCGGCAATCAGTCCGCCGATGCCGTCGCCGGGGTGGCGGAACACGCGCCGCACCCCCAGTCGAGGAGATGCTGCCGGATGAAATCGGAGACGGTGTTGTCAGCCATGCGGAAGCTTCTCACGAACCGGCGCATTTCTCCCGAACCCGCAGAACTTAGGTTGAGTTCCGCAGGCGGAGGGCCGCGGTTGCCAGGCGGGCGGCCGATGCTATGGTCACCGCTTCGCCACGTCGCCTGGACCCCCGTTCATGAGCCGGTATCTGCTTGGAATCGATGCCGGTTCATCGCTCACCAAAGCCGCGATCTTCGACCGCGCCAGCAACGAGGTCGCCAGCGCCCGCGAGCGGATCGCGCTTGACCGCCCCCGACCCGGCTGGTGCGAGACCGATCCGGAGGCCGCCTGGGCCGCCATGTGCCGTGCCGTGCGCGCGGCGCTGGCGCGGGCCGGCGCAGATGGCAGCGACCTTGCGGCTGTCGGCCTGTCGGCGGCGATGGTCGGCGCCTGGCTGGTCGATGCCGAGGGCCGGGCGCTGCGCCCCGGCATCATCTGGGAGGACAGCCGCACCCAGGCGATGCTCGATGCGCGCGTCGGGGCGGATCCCGACTTCTTCCGCCGCATCTTTGCGGCCGATGGCTGCGTCATGCAGCAGGGCTGCACCCTGCCGCTGCTCGCCTGGCTGCAGGCGAACGAGCCGCAGACCCTGGAGCGTGCCGCCTTCTGCTTCAGCTACAAGGACTATCTGCGCATGCGCCTCACCGGCAGGGCGGCGGCCGACCGGACCGAGGCGGCGGTGGCGCCGGGGGATGCCAGGGGGCGCGGCCGCAGCGCGGCGATGCTTTCGCTGTTCGGCCTCGACGCGGTCGCAGCCAAGCTGCCCCCGGTGGCCGATTCGGAAAGCCTCGCCGGCGAGGTGACGGCGCACGCCGCACGGCACACCGGCTTGAGGCCCGGCACCCCGGTGGCGGTCGGGGCCGGCGATGTGCCGGCAAACATCACCGGGGCCGGCGCGCTGGCGGACGGCGCCGCGCTTGCCGTGCTCGGCACCACCTGCATCGTCGGGGTTGTGGCCGACCGGCCGGTGTTTTCGCCGCCCGATCTCGGCCTCCTGTTCACCTTGCCGGGCACGGCCTGGTTCCGCGCCATGGTCAATGTCGCCGGCACGCTCAACCTCGACTGGGCGATCCGCACCATCCTTGGCGAGGAAGCCCCCGATGCCGCCCGTTTCTCTGCCGCCGAGGCGCTGGCCGCCGCCCAGCCGATCGGCAGCGGCGGCGTCGTTTTCCTGCCCTACCTCAGCGAGAGCGGCATCATTGCGCCCGTCGTCGATCCCCACGCCCGCGCCGGCTTCGTCGGATTGACCCCGCGCCACGGCCGGGCAGCGATGATGCGGGCCGTTTATGAAGGCGTGGCGCTGGCGATCCGCGACCTCGCCGGCAACCTGCCCGAGATGCACGGCGATCTCATCTTGACCGGCGGCGGCGCGCGGAGCGGCCTGTGGCCGCAGATGATCGCCGATGCGCTCGGCCGCGCCGTCGTCGTGCCGGCCGCGAGCGAGTTCGGCGCCCGCGGCGCGGCATTGCTCGCCGGCACCGCCATCGGCTGGTATCCGGACATCCGCACCGCCTCCCTGGCCGTCCGACGCAACGAGCGCAGGTATGTACCCGAGCCTCAATGCCGCGCCGAGTGGGATGGCGCCTTCGCTCGTTTCCGCGGTTTCAGCGAGAAGCTGGTGCGAAGCCGTTGACGGCAGCCTCGCCAGCGTGGAAAACCCAACGGCCCGCGCCAATGCCGACCGAAGAACATGACCGATACGCCGACCGCCTCCGCCTATCTGACCGAGCTTGCCGAGCGCATGGCGCGGCTCTTCGCGGCCAATCGGCCGGCGATCGCCGCAGCGGCCGACGCGGTCGAACGGACGGCCCGCGCCGACGGCCTGGTCTATATCTTCGGCACCGGCCACAGCCACACGCTGGCGGAAGAAGCCCACTACCGTGCCGGCGGCCTGGCGCTCACCGTGCCGATCCTGGCGGCGCCGACGATGGTGCATGAGGGCGCCGTTGCCGGGACCGTTTTCGAACGGATGGCGGGGCTGGTCGCCCCGATCTTCGCCCGCTATCCGATCGGCCCCGACGACGTGCTCGTCGTGGTCTCCAACAGCGGCGTCAACGCCGCCCCGGTCGAGGCGGCCGAGATCGGCAAGGCACGCGGCGCAGCCGTGATTGCCATCACCTCCGACGCTTATTCCAGGGAGGCCGCCAAAGGGCGCAAGCGGCTCGCCGAGGTGGCCGACATCGTGCTCGACAACGGTGCCCCGGCCGGCGACGCGATCGCCAGCGTGCCGGGGAGCTCGCTCAAGGTCGGGCCGGTGTCGACGTCGATCGGCGCCGCTTTGTTGAATGCCGTGCTTGCCGAAGCCGCGGCGCGGCTGCAGGCGTCGGGCACGGACGCACCGATCTATCTCAGCGCCAACATGCCGGGCGCCGGCGAGGTGAACGCAGCGCTGATTGCCCGCTATCGCAGGCGCAACCCGCATCTCTAGATGCCGATCGCCCTTTCGCGAACCGGCGTTTCACCCCGGCTGCCTGCTTGTTCGCCTGGTCCGGCCGGAAGAACCGTTTCCACGTTTCCTGCGCCTGTTCCGGTGGTCCGGCAGGCGCCAAGCCGGGAGGACAGCTGCGCGTGAGCCGTGAAACCCTGATCAGCCTGTCCCTGCTCGCCGCGGTCGCCGGGTGCCATTCGGATGCCGCGCCGCGGCATACTCCGCCCGCCGAGCCGCCAGCCAACGCTGCCGTCGCCATCTCCCCGCGCGCGCGGGTCGCCTACTGCCAGGCCGAAGCCTCGTCCCATTACGGGGTCTGGGATGGGATCCAGATGTCGGAGCCCGCCGCTCAGCCCGACGGCAGCACGGTGGTCGAGGGGCTCGTCAGCCGCGAGGCAAAGGCGCCGCAGAAATTTCGCTGCCGCTTCGACATCAACGGGCTGTTCGTCGGTGTCGCCAACGCTTAAGGGCCGGGAAACGTCCTGCGGGCGATGCGGCAGCTCGGATCGATCAGCTCCTCGCCATCGGCGCTCGCATCCTGTTCCATATCGGCCCGCAACAGGAAAAAGCCGTCGGCCGCGCCGGCAACGACGATCGTTTCCAGGCCCATCTCGGATTGCGGCACGTGGAAGTCTGCCGCGACCTTGGCGACGACGTTGACGGCCGCGAGATCCCTTATCCAGGTCACGAAGTAGGGATGTGCCGAGGCATGGCGAAAGTCGACCTCGGCCCAGCTTCCCTCCGACCGGCGCAGGCCGTGCAGGGTTTCGGCCACCGCCGGCCAAAGACAGCCGATGTGGATGTGCAGCTGGTTCTGCGATCTGTTGCATTCCGAGTTGAGGGCGAGCACCACCCAGCTCGGCTCGAGCGGCCGGCGCAGGAGCGGGCTGCGCAAAAGGAAGGCGCGCGCTTTCCAGGCCAGATCGAAATAGTTGGGCGCGGCCGGCGCACGCAGCCCGGCGCTCTCGATGCCGTCGACGGGGACCGTCGGAATGAGCAGATATTCGAACGGCTTCCTGGGGCTGTGATCCTTGAGGACGAGGACGCCCGCAACGCCGCGCCCGCCTTGATGAAGCTGCAGGCAAGGCGGCGCCAAGGTGCCGTCGGTCTTGCCCGCCACGCAGCCCGCGACCACCCGCCACAGCGCGTCGGCCCGGGCACCGCCGGTCACGTCGCAGCGGGGCGCCGCAACAGCCGAACCGGGAGCGGCTTGCAGCAGAACGCCGGCGGTGAGGGAGCAAGCAAGAGCCAGTCGCTTCATCACCGCGGACATCAGACCACCGGAAGGAAAGTGTCGATCTCAAGCCGGCAGCCGGATGTGGGCCGCCGCACCTGTCCCCAAGCTTTCGGTGATAGTCCGTCCGGCGAGCCGAGCGCAAGCTGGTCAAGCCGAAGTTTGACCGGAACACTCGGACGCCGGCCGAAGACAGAAGATCCGGCGTTGGCGATCAGGCGCGGGCCATGGCCTGAAGCACCATCTCCGCTGCGATCAGGCCGTTAAGCGCGTCCTGCGGGGTCACTGGAGCCGTCGACGCGCCCGACCGCACGCCCGCCAGAAAGCAGTCGAGTTCCGCGCGCAGCGGGTCGGCGGCGGGATCATCGGCGATCCGCCGCCCCGGCCCCGCGAAGACCTCCAGATGGCTGCCGACGACGAGTTCGGCGCTGCCCTTCGAGCCGACGATCTCAACACGGTCGGGCGGACACTGCGCGCCCGTATGCAGCCACGCCGTTGCGACATGCCAGGTCACCCCGGTCGAGCTCTCGATGCGCGCCGAGGTCAGCGAGCGAAAGGTGTTGGCCGGGTGCCGCGAGGCGACCGCCGAAATCGCCCGTCCGCCCCTGTCCAGCCAGAGCGCGAGATCGATGTCGTGGATCATCGTCATCAGCACCGGATCCGTGGCGGCGTAGCGCCGGGCATGATCGGCGTCGCGGCAGCGCCTGGATTCGACATGGAGCAGCTCGCCGAGCTCGCCCGAGGCAAGCGTCGCGGCCATCGCCCGGTGCGCCGCCGAGAAGCGCAGGATGTGTCCGGGCTGGAGAAACGCCGCGCTCTGCGCAGCCACCGCGCAAAGCCGGCGCATGGCGGCCGCATCGGGTGCCACCGGCTTTTCGACCAGCACCGGAATGTCACGGCGCAGCATTATCTCGGCCAAAGCGCCATTGGCGGCAGCCGGCGCGGCGACGATCGCGCCGTCCGGGCGGAAGCGATCGGCCAGAGCGCCGGCATCGCGGGTCCCAGTCGGCCAGAGCAAACCTCGACCGCACCTCGTCAAGCGTGTCTTCGCGCATTTCGGCGACGGCGAGGCTGAGCGAACCGATTTCCGCCAAAGCCGCCAGATGCTCTTTGCCGAACCCCCCGGCACCGATCAGCATGATCTTCATGTCGCGTTCGCCTGGCGATGTCGCCGCGCCCCTGTGGAGCGGCGGTTCGTCGCCGACCAAGCTGCGCGGCAACCTTTCCGCCGGCGTTGGAGGGGAAGACGGGGGCAGGCCCCTCGCCTCCGGACGGCTTCACGCTTCCGCATGGTTCTGCTCCTCGTTTGCCGCGACAGCCTATGCCGCCCGCACGCCGAACAGAACCACCGGATCGGCATTTCGGATCGAGCACGCCATCGGCCGCCCGCCCGGACAGCCGGCGCTGGAAGGCGATCGGACGGTCAAGGCGAGCCGGACGGCGATGCCGGGCCGCGTCCGCAACCGCCGCAGCGGAGACACACGCTCCGCTGCGATCGATCGCCCTGAGACGCCGGAGGGATCAGGAGGTCTGGCCTGCCGAGCGCCTACCCCCCGTGGCCATGATGGCCGCCATGGCCGTGGCTGCCATCGCCGTCGTGATTTTCGCCGCCGTCACCGCCATGCTGGCCGCTGGAGCCGTCCTGATCTTGGCCGCCGTTGCCCTGATGATCGTCGCCGCTGTCCTCGCCCTGGCCATTCTGGCTGCCGTCGTGACCGTTGCCTTGCTGGTCATTGCCGTCGTGGTTGGGCCCGCCATGGCCATGCTGGGCGCCGGAGCCGTCGTTATCTTGGCCGCCGTCGCCCTGATGATCGCCGCCGCTGTCTTCGCCCTGGCCATTCTGGCTGCCGTTGTGATCGTCGCCTTGCTGGTCATGGCCGCCGTGTTGAGAGCCGCCCTCGCCGCCGTTCTCGTGGCCGCCGGAGCCGTTGTGACCTTGGCCGCCATTGCCCTGGTGATCGCCGCCACTGTCTTCCCCCTGGCCATTCTGGCCGCCGTCGTGACCCTGTCCGTTACGGTCATGGCCGCCGTGTTGAGAGCCGCCCTCGCCGCCGTTCCCGTGGCCGCCGGAGCCGTTGTGACCTTGGCCGCCGTTGCCCTGGTGATCGCCGCCACCATGGTCGTTGTGGTCATGGCCGCCGTGCTGAGAGCCGCCCCAACCGCCGTTCCCATGGTCGCCATAGCCGTCGTGACCTTGGCCGCCGTTGCCCTGGTGATTGCCGCTACCGTGGCCGTTGTGGTCATGGCTGCCGTGACCCTGTCCGTCATGGTCATGGCCGTCGTGGTGAGAGCCGCTCCAGGCGCCGTTCCCATGGCCGCCATAGCCGTCGTGACCTTGGCCGCCGTCGCCCTGGCGGTTGCCGCTACCGTGGCCGTTGTGGTCATGGCTGCCGTGGTGAGAGCCGCCCCAACCGCCATGCCCGTGGTCACGGCCGCCGTGGTGAGAGCCGCTCCAGCCGCCGTTCCCGGGGCCGCCATGGCCGTTGTGATCTTGGCTGGCGTCGTGATCATGTCCGTTTTGATCATGGCCACCGCGGTGAGAGCTGCTCCAGCCGCCATGTTGGTGGCCGCCGCGGCCGCCAAAATCGCCACCTGTCCAGGAATTGTATACGCTTCCACCGTCGCCCCGGCGGTGTCGCCTGGTGCTGACAATGCTCGAGGTGACCGTCGGTGGACAGTTGACGAAACCGCTGCGATGCACATCGACGCATCGCGCTGTGCCGCCATGCAGCGCCCGCTTCGATCCCGCGTAGGACGGATCGGTGCCGAATAAGATGACGCCGCCGACCAATCCGGCCGAGATCGCCAGAGTTGCACGCAAGCCGACACCCCAGCCGGCCGATTTTCTTGAATACCCATTCATCGCTGCTAACCCGCCCTGTTGTTCCGGCAACAGGTCAGCACGCGACGAAGCCGGATCACAGCCTAGCCCAAAACCCTGCCTCTGCCGGAATGTTGCCCATTCATATGCAGCACACACCCTTGCTCATATGCAGAGATATTGTCAATTGATTTAATCAGATGACCGTGTTGCGCTGTGCGCTCTGATTCAACCGGGCGGCGATCGCCCTGGCTGCCCGGTTCGACCATCGCAGCCGACCGATCAGCAAAATTGTTCGGCCGCCGGCCGCATGTTGAGTTGGCCGGCCTCGCCGAGGCTGGTCTTTCGGTGCTCTATGCCTTCCCCGGCCGGCGGCGCCATGCGAGCTTCGACCGGCGGACCGGGAAAGCGAAAGGACGATCGGCCATGGCACGGATTCTACCCATCCTCGACCTCAGCCGCTTCGACGCCGACGCGCGCGAACGGCAGGATTTTCTGCAGGACCTGCGCTCGGCCGCACGCGACATGGGCTTCTTCTATCTCTCCGGCCACGGCATCGGCCCCGGCGAGGTCGACGAACTGTTCGCCGAGGCGAAGCTCTTCTTCACGCTTCCACCTGCCGAGAAGCAGGCGATCGCGATGGTGAACTCGCCTCAGTTCCGGGGTTATACCCGGCTCGGCGGCGAGCGCACCGCGGGTGCAGCGGATTGGCGCGAGCAGCTCGACTTCGGCGTGGAGCGCCGGACAATTCCGCAAACGCCTGGTCTGCCCGCCTGGACCCGTCTGCAGGGGCCCAATCAATGGCCGGCAAGCCTGCCCAGCTTGCGGCCCATCGTGCTGTCCTGGCAGGCCAAAGTGACGGCTGTTGCGATCCGCCTGCTCGAGGCGTTTGCGCTTGCGCTCGAGCAGCCGCGCGACGCCTTCGCGCCAATCTACGGCGACACGCCCAACCATCGCATGAAGATCGTTCGCTATCCCGGCCGCCACGGCACCATCGGCGATCAGGGTGTCGGGGCGCACAAGGATGGCGGCTTTTTGACGCTTCTGCTGCAGGACGAGAACAAAGGGCTTCAGATCGACTACGACGGCAGCTGGATCGAGGCGGACCCGATCCCCGATACCTTCGTGGTCAACATCGGCGAATTGCTGGAGCTCGCGTCCAACGGCTATTTGCGCGCCACGGTGCATCGGGTTGTCACCCCGCGTGTCGGGGCGGAACGCTATTCCATTCCGTTCTTCTTCGGTGCCAGGCTGGATGCGGAGGTGCCGCTGCTCGAGCTGCCGCCCAAGCTTGCCGCCGAGGCGCGCGGCCCGGCGAGCGATCCGGCCAATCCGCTGTTCCGCAATGTCGGCACCAATGTGCTGAAGAGCCGTCTCCGCTCCCACCCGGACGTGGCGCAGCGCCACTATGCCGATCTGCTCGATTCAGCTGCGGCTTGAGAACGGCATCAGCCCCGGAGACCGCGTCGCGCGCGCTGGTCGAGGAGCAAGGCCAGCGCGCTGACCGCCGCGCCAACCCAGAGAACAGTCTCGGAATAGCGCTTGATCCCGAGGAAATGCGCTTTGCCGCAAAGCGCCATGGCGAGCGAGCAGCGATCGGACGTGTAGAGCAGGCAGCTCAGCGTACTTTCGGCCGTGATCCCGGTAGTGCCGATCACCTGCGCATAGACCACAGCCCACCAGGCGACCGCTATGCCGACCAGTGCAAGCCCGGCGCCCGCGGCGGCGCGCAGCAGTACGGGGCCCCCGACCCTCTCATTCATCCGCCGAATCCCATGGTGTTCAGGATTTGCCGGCGCAGCGACACGATCCGCGGATCGTCGCGCCGGCGCGGGTAAGGCAGATCGACGTCGATCTCGGAACGGATGCGCGCCGGCCGCTCCGACAGCACGATCACCCGCTGGCACAAAAGCAATGCTTCCTCGACGTCATGGGTGACGAGCAGGACCGTGTAGCGGGTCTTCCGCCACAGCCCGATCAACTCCTGCTGCATGGAGAGCCGCGTCAGCGAGTTCGAGCCGGCCGAGCGGCTCGTCGAGAAGCAGCAGTCCGGGGTCGTTGACCAGGGCGCGGGCGAGCGCGGCGCGCTGCGCCATGCCGCCGGAAAGCTGGTGCGGAAAGGCCGTGGCGAAACCTCGAGCCCGACCAGGTGCAATGCGTCGTCGATCCGCTGCTGGCTGCTCGCCAGGATATGCCGGGCCTGCGGGCCGACGGCGACATTGTCGCGAACGGTCGCCAGGGAAACAGCGTCGGATCCTGGAAGACCAGCATGCGCGACGGATCCGGCCGCTCGACCCGCCCGGATCGGCGAGGACCTCGCCCCGGCTTGGCCGCTCCAGCCCCGCCGCCAAGCGCAGCAAGGTGGACTTGCCGCAGCCGGACGGGCCGAGCAGGGCGACGAACTCGCCCGGCGCGATCGCAAGATCGATCCCCGCCAGCACCGCCAGCTCCTGCCCGCCGAGCTCGTATTGATGTGAGACGCCGCGGAACTCGAGCGCCACCCCGGCTATAGCGGGCACGAAGACAGGCGCGGCCGCTACCATTCGACCACACCCTTCTGCCAGGCGAGCAGCCGGTCGCGGACCACGAACAGCAGCTTGACCAGTCCCGAGCACAGCAGCGCCATGATGATCAGCGTCGCGTAGACGTTGGCGTAGGCGGAATAGGCGGTCTGGAACTGGAGGTACCAGCCGAGCCCGTATTTGGCGCCGAGCATCTCGGCCACGACCAGGACGGCGAACGAATAGTAGAGGCCCATGAACAGGCCGACGAAGACGTGCGGCAGCGCCGCCGGAATGGCGATGCGCAGCACGAGATAGCGGTTGTCGGCGCCGAGCGTTCGCGCGACGTCGTAGAAGGAGCGGTTGACGCCGTGAACGCCGGACGCCGTGAGGATGGCGACCGGAATCCCGGAGGCCAGCGCGACGATGAAGATGCTGGCCTGGAAGGTGGTCGGAAACAGGAAGAACGTCGCCGGGATCCAGGCGCTTGCCGGCACCGGTCCGATCAGCTTGAGCAGCGGCATGCCCCAATAGGCGAACGACTTCGACCAGCCGAGCGCCACGCCGCCGCAGAACCCGACGATGATGCCTGCCGAAAAGCCGATCGACCACAGTCGCAGTATAGGCGATGCAGATCAGCAGCCGCTGCCAGTCGACGACATAGACGTGGAGCAGGCCATGCGGCGGCGAGAAGAACGGCTTCGGCAGCCAGCCGAGCTTGGCGGTGACAAGTTCCCAGAGCGCCAGCCAGACGCCGATCGCGATGAGCCAGGGGCCGTAGTGGACCAGGCCGTCGGCCGGACCGCGCCGCAGGCGGTCGGCAAGGAATGCCAGGCGCCAGCAGCAGCAGCGCCGCGACGGCCAGCAGCGCGGCGAAGAGATCGCGGCTGCCCCACGGAACGACGTCGGGCAGCCGACGGTGACCACCGCCGCCGCGCCCAGGTCGCCGCGGCGGCAAGGCCCTGCCACCAGATCTGGCGGGACGCCGCCGCAGCGATCCGCCAGCGCTGTCGGCGCGCACGCAAGCTGCTCATCCCGCCGAGCCTCAGGCGAGGATGTCGACCGTGACGCGCTCCGCGAGCTCGGCGGGATCGGTCGTCGGATCGAGCACCTTGATCAGCGTCAGATCGTCGGCGGCGATGCTTCACCTGCTCTTCGAGCTGCTTGCCGATCGGATGGTTGTGCAGCACCCAGGACGACGACCTGCTCGTTGATGTCGGCGACCGGAAAGCCCGGGTTGAGGTTCTCGACAAACCACTTCGCCACCTCGTCGGGATGGTTGGCGGTGTATTCGTGAATCTCGATATTCGCCTCGGCCAGCCGGCGCAGCGCATCCTTGTTGGCGTCGAGGAAGCTCGATTGACGCCGAGCACGCAGCAGATATGGCCCTCGAAGACGCCGGTCTGGGTGTTGGCGATCTCGATGAGGTCGAACTTCTTCTTGAGCGAGTAGGCCCAGGGATCGAGATGCGCCGAGAGCGTCGGCGTCGCCGCGCGCCACCGTTTCGCCGACGAGATCGAACGGCACGTTCGTCCAGGTCACGTCGCGCTCGGGATCGAGCCCGGCCTTGGCCAGCGCCACCTGGAAGGAGTGCTTGGGCGGGCTGGCGACATCGTAGGAGACGATCGTCTTGCCCTTGAGGCCTTCGAGCGTCGTTGACGCCCGAGGCCTTCGACGCCAGCAGCCGCTGTGCAGCCGCCATGCGAGCCGACGAACAGCTTGACGTCGAGGCCCTGCTCGAGCGGCTTGACCCAGTCGTCGAGCAGGCCGGCGCCGGCGTCGGTCTTGTTGGTGGCGATCGACTGGATCAGCGTCTGGCCGCTGGCGCCCTGGTAGAACAGTTCGACGTCGAGATCGTGCTTCGCGTAGATGCCCTTGGCCACGCGCAAAGGCGACCGGCGAGTGGCAGGCGGCGAACTCCGTCCAGGAGAGCCGGATCTTGGTCGGGTTGCCGGCGATGGCATAGCTCGTCGGCCCGGCCAGCCAGCCGGCCGCCGCCGCGCCGACGCCGAGCGCGCCGGCGGCGCGCAGCATCTTGCGGCGCGAAATGGCGCCCGGTTTCGGGGCTGTCGTCATTCAAATGCGGGAGGCTCACTTTCGTTCTCCGTCACGCGTGCGATGATCAGGCGGGCTGAGGCTCCGCCGCCTGCAGCGACGGCACGTCGACCGCCTGGTCGAGCGCCTGCGCAAGATCGTCGGATGATGTCGTCGGGATGCTCGATGCCGATCGACAGCCGCACATAGCCGGGCGTCACGCCGGTCGCGAGCTGCTCCTCGGGCGACAGTTGCGAATGCGTCGTCGTCGACGGATGGATGGCGAGCGAGCGCGCGTCGCCGATATTGGCGACGTGGTAGAGGAGCTTGCAGCGCGTCGATGAAGCGACCGGCCGGCCTCGCCGCCGTCCTTCAGCTCGAAGCCGACCAGCGCGCCATAGCCGCCGTTCTTGAAATAGGCGTCGGCGCGGCGCTTGTCCTCGCCCGCCTGGAAGCGCGGGAAGATGACGTCGGCCACCTTGGGATGGCCGCGCAGGAATTCGGCGACCTTGATCGCGTTCTCGTTGTGCTGGCGGATGCGCAGCGGCAGCGTCTCCAGACCCTGCAGGAACTGGAAGGCGTTGAACGGGCTGATCGCCGCGCCGACGTCGCGCAGCAGCACGGTCGGATGCGCAGGACATAGGCGATCGGGCCGAGCGGCTTGGCGGCCTCCATCCAGATCTTGCCGTGATAGCTCGGTCCGGCTGGTTGAGCGTCGGGAAGCGCTCGGCATGCTCTCCCAGGGGAAATTGCCGCCGTCGATGATGAGCGCCGCCGATCGACGTGCCATGGCCGCCGATATACTTGGTGGCGGAATAGACGACGACCGCCGCACCGTGGTCGAGCGGCCGGATGATCAGCGGAGCTGCGGTGTTGTCGACGATCAGCGGCACGCCGAGCGAGCGGCCGATGTCGGCGACCTCCCTGATCGGGAAGACGTGCAGCTTCGGATTGGGCAGCGATCTCCGCGTAGTAGGCGCGGGTCCGCTCGTCGGTGGCGCGCCGGAAATTCTCCGGGTCGCCGGATCGACGAAGCGGACTTCGACGCCGAAATGCTTCAGCGTCGCGGCGAACAGCGCCCAGGTGCCGCCATAGAGGTCGGTCGACGAGACGATGTTGTCGCCGGCCCCGGCGAGGTTGAGCACCGAATAGGCCGAGGCCGCCTGGCCCGATGACAACGCCAGCGCGGCCGCGCCGCCCTCGAGCGCAGCGATGCGCGTCTCGAAGGCGTCCTGGGTCGGATTCGAGACGCGGGTGTAGATGTGGCCGATCTCGTCCAGCGCGAACAGCCGGTCGGCGTGCGTCGGTGTCCTGGAACTGGTAGGACGTCGTCTGGTAGATCGGCACCGCGACGGCGCCGGTCGCCGGATCGGCGCGCTAGCTGCCGCCATGCAGGGCCAGCGTCTCGGGCGCGAGATGTTCGAGCGTCATGGCGAGTCTCCTCAAGCTGCAGGCGACAGGGCTGGCTCGCGCGGCCCTGCGCTGTGCCAGCAGGTCGGCGTGATGGCGCTGGGCCACGTCGGGATGCGAGCGCAGCCGGCTCTTGAGGGCGTTCTGGCCGACCTTGCGGAACAGCGGATTGTGCGGGATCGCGGGTCACTCCGCGCGCTTCGGCCTTGAGCTCCGGCCGGTAAGGTCGAGGAGCGGCACATCGGCGTCGAATTGCGCGCCGAGGAAGAACGCGACCGACAGTCGGTCGCGTGCCGGCCGGCGGCGTCACCACGCGGTGCACCGTCGCCCGGAGATAGCCGTCGGAGGCCATTTCGAGGATCTCGCCGATGTTGACGACGAAGCGTCCCCGGCCTCGGCTCGGCCTCGATCCAGCCGGTCTTCGGTCTCGACCTCGAGGCCCTTCTGGCTCTCCTGGAGCAGAAGGGTGAGGAAGCCCGCTGTCCTTGTGGGCGCCGACGCCCTGGTCGCTTTCGGTCGCCTCGCGGCCCGGGTAGCGAATGATCTTGATGAGCTGATTGCGGCTCCCCCGGTAGATCGGCTCGAAGACGTTCTCGTCCTGCTCGAGCGCCAGCGGCGAAAGCGCGCAGCAGCCGTCCGGCCAGTGCCGTTGAGCTCGGACTGCCAGCGCGAGCAGTGTCGGCTTGAGTTCCGGCAGCGCGCCGGGCCATTGGTTCGGGCCCTGCAGGCGCGTCCACGCCGGCAGCTCGCGTCGCCGAATGGCAGCGCTTCGCGCTCCGGTCCGATGTCGACCTGCTCGCGCCAGTCGCGCTGGCCGCGGGTCAGCTCCTGTCCGGCGCGGTTGTAGCCGCGGAAATGCGGCGAGTTCACCATTTCGATGGCGAGCTTGTCAGCGTCCGGCAGGGCAAAGAAGCGACGGGAGACCGCGAGCACGGAATCGATCAAGCCTTGGTCGATCCCATGACCCTCGAGATAGAAGAAGCCCACCGTGCTCGCGACCTGCCTGAGCTCGGCCAGAAACGTCGAACTCCGGGCCGGAACGGCCGCAAAGTGCGAAAAATCGAGAACCGGGAGATGCTTTGGAAGATCTTCTGCCACGGCCAAATCAACCCTCTCAATTGTTCCGAAAAGGCTGGCATGGAGGCGCGGCCGGAGAAAGAAATTGCCACCCGCCGGACGGGCCGGGAGAGGAAACTGCGGACTGTTTTCGTCGCCGCGGGGACAAACACGTTCTAGTCTATAAACTTAGTGGAATAGCGGGTCGGCGCTGGCCGGCACCTGCGGCTGCTGCCGCGTCCGCCGCGCGAGGAGTGGCAGCGCGGACGAACCGCCGCTGCTTGCCTCGACCTTCAAGGTGGGCCCTTGGCCGCCCCGGTCGGGCATGTCTCGAGCGGCGGGACCCGGCGATGGCAAGCGCAAGGCCGTTCGACGCCTAGAGAAGCAACCCGATGCTCCGCCAGGGGCCAAAATTGGCATGATCGTTCCAGCGTTCAGGCAAAGCTCCACTATCCTTGTGGAAACGCCATGGAGACTGCCGTGACCGATCCCCGACCGCACCTCGTCGCCATCGCCGGCAGCGTTCGTCGCCCCTCGCGCTCGCGTTCGTTGGCGGAGGCGATCGCGGCGGCGACGCTGAACCGTCTCGACGCGCGCCTGACCGTTTACGATCTGATCGACATCGGCCCGGGGCTTGGCGCAGCGTTCGTCCGGTCCGAGCTTTCGGAAGGGCCGCTGCAAGCCGTCGAGGCGGTCGAGCAGGCCGATGCGGTCATTGCCGTCTCACCGGTCTACAAGGGCTCCTACACCGGCCTATTCAAGCACCTGTTCGATTTCGTGACGCCGGAGAGCCTGCTCAACAAGCCGGTGCTGATCGGCGCAACGGGCGGCGGCCACCGGCACGGACTGGTCGTCGAGCACCAGATGCGGCCCCTCTTCGGCTTCTTCTCGGCGCTTACCGTGCCGACGTCGGTCTATGCCAGCGACGGCGAGTTCGCCGACGGAATGCCTGCGGATCCCGCCCTCCTCGACCGGATCGAGCAGGCCAGCGCCCAGCTTGCCTTGTTGCTCCGGAGCCGACAGCGGCCGGTGGCTGCCAGATCGGTCAAGCTCGCTGCGAGCGCAGCCTGAGGATGTCGGATCCCGGCCGAAGGCCTTCCGCTTGAGCGGCACCTTCCCTGCCTCGATCGTGGTCGTTGGCGGCGGCGCCAGCGGCATCATCCTTGCCGCGCATCTCATGCGGCACGACCCGCCGCCGCGGGTCACCGTCATCGAGAGGCGCCCGGTTCTCGGCCAGGGGATCGCCTATTCGACGCCGTTGCCCGAGCACGTGCTCAACGTCGGCGCATTCGGCATGAGCGCTCTCGCCGACGAGCCGCGGCATTTCGTCGATTGGCTGGAGGCGCGGAGCTTGGCCGATCCGCATGGCGCACCCTTCTATGCGCCGCGTTACCTCTATGGCCGGTATCTGAACGATTTGTCGCAAGAGCTGCGCGGCCGCGGCCTCACGGTCCTCTCCGGCGAGATCGTCGGCCTGAGCGAAACGCTCGCCGGCGTCGAGGCGCGTTTGGCCGATGGGCTAAGCGCCGTCGGCCAGATCTGCGTCCTCGCCACCGGCCACAGCGAGCAGCCCGCTGCAGAACTCGCGCCAGCCATGCGCATCGGTTCGGCTGCCGACGGCTTTCTCGATCCAGATGCCCGCGTGCTGATCCTGGGCACCGGCCTGTCGATGGTCGACGCCCTGCTCACCCTCGACCATCGCGGCCATCGCGGCGAGGTGATTGCGCTGTCGCGGCGCGGGCTTTTGCCGATGCCGCACCGCGTCGGGCATCCATTCCGTCTGG
Organism: uncultured Alphaproteobacteria bacterium; assembly: GCA_963791325.1. Classification (GTDB taxonomy): domain Bacteria; phylum Pseudomonadota; class Alphaproteobacteria; order Rhizobiales; family Rhizobiaceae; genus JBEVJK01. The sequence continues at coordinate 15,977 of CAWBRU010000019.1, forward strand.
ACGTGGCCGATATCCCGCTCGGGACCAGCCTCCACTACTTCGTCCACTGGTTCCGAGATTTCGTTCGCTCGACAGAAGCCGAGGGTGGCAATTGGCGGGACGCGGTCGATGGACTGAGACCCTACAACCAGTTGATCTGGCAGAACTGGACCGCCTCCTCGAAGCGACGCTTTCTCGAGCTGACCAAGGCCTGGTGGGACATCCACCGCCATCGCATGGCGCCGGAGATCCACGCGCGGGTCACTGCCGCGCTCGCGACCGGCCGGCTGCGGCTGGTGGCCGGCCGCGTCGATCGCATCGGCCGTGATGACGGCCACTACGACGCCGAGATCCTCCATCGCGCCAGCCATGCGCAGGAGCGGCTCTCGGTGGCGCGCGTCTACGGCTGCACCGGGATCGCCAAGAATGTCGCCGAAAGCTCCAACCCGGTGGTGCGTGCGCTGATCGCGGGCGGTCTCGGCCGTCCCGACCCGCTCGGTATCGGTCTCGACGTGACACCCGGATGCCATGTGATCGGTCGCGGTGGCGAGGTCTCGCAACGCCTGTTTGCCGTCGGTCCCCTCACCCGCGGCACCTTCTTCGAAATCGAGGCCATTCCCGACATCCGCGCACAGTGCAAGGGACTGGCAAGCGCCTTGCTTCCCTCAGACTAGAAGAACCGCCTCCGCAAGCCTCGATGCGAAGCCCGGGACGCTGCTCGGCGAGACTAGTCATGGGAACTCGCCCTTCGCGCTGCTAGAGTTTGCCCTTCCAGGGAACCAGCCGACGCTCGAGCCATCGCATGCCCGACGATAGAGCGAAGGCCAGAGCCGCAATCACGATCAGCCCGACGAACACGACATCGGTGGCCAGGAAGTTCGCCGCGGACATGATCATGTAACCGAGCCCGGAGCGCGCAGCGATCAACTCGGCCGCCACCAGGGTCGACAGGCCCGCACCGATGGCGATGCGGATTCCGGTGAGGATTTCCGGCAACGCCGAGGGCAGCACGATGCTTGTGAAGATCTGCCGGCGGGTCCCGCCCAGCGAAAGTGCGGCGTTGATGCGCTCGCTCGGAACGGAGCGGACTCCGGCCTGGGCCGAAAAACAGATCGGCGCAAAGGTGGCAAGGGTCAGAAGCAGGACCTTCGAGCTCTCCCCGATGCCGAGCCAGATGATGAGCAGCGGCAGGTAGGCGAGCGGCGGCAATCCCCAGTAGAGGTCGATCGGCACCGTCAAGACGCCTCGCATCCACCTGTTGAGGCCCATGGCCAGGCCGAGCGGGATGCCGACGAGAATGGCGATGGCGAGCGCCAGGCCGATCCGCCCCAGGCTGGAACCGAGATGGGTGAGCAAGGTGCCTTCGGCGTAGCCGTCCCTGGCCACGGCCTGAAACTGCAGGGCGACCTCGGCCGGCGACGGCAGAAACAGCGGCGAGGCCCAGCCGAAGTGAGTGGCCGCGAACCACAGCGCGACCAGGACCGCCAGCGTGACGAGGCTGATCAGCACGGTGCCTTGTGTCGCCGACTTCGAAGCACGGCTCGGCGCGCTGCTGACCGTCGGGGCAAGTTCAAGCGGCAATTCGGCTGAAAGGCTCATTGCAGGTATCCGCCTTGCTGACCGGGGGTGCGATGGATGAGCGCGCGGATTTCCTCGCGCAGCTCGACGAAGCGCCGTTCGGAGACGATCGGGCCGATATCGGCGTTGCTGGCGAAGCTGCGCACATAGTCGCAGTCGAATCGTGCGATGATCCGTCCCGGCCGCGGCGACATCACGAGGATCTTGGTGCCCAGCAGCAAGGCTTCCTCGATCGAGTGGGTGATAAACAGAACCTGCTTGCCGGTATCGGCCCACAGCGACGCCAAGAGCTGCTGCATGGTCTCGCGGGTCAGGCTGTCGAGGGCGCCGAAAGGCTCGTCCATGAGCAGGATCTTCGGGTCGGTGGCAAGCGCCCGGGCAATGCCGACGCGCTGGCGCATGCCGCCCGAGAGTTCGTAGGGCGGCTTGTCCTCGAACCCGGCGAGCCCGACCTGCCGAAGCAGATCGCGGGCCCGTTCCCGCCGCTCCCGCCTGGCAACACCGCGGTACTTCAGCCCCAGCGCGACATTGTCCAGAACGCTCAGCCAGGGCAGCAGCGTGTCCTTTTGAAAGACCACGCCCCGGTCCCCGCCGGGACCCGAGATCGCGCAGCCGTCGAGCTTGATCGACCCGTGGGTAAGCGGCAGAAACCCTGCGATCGCGTTGAGCAGCGTCGACTTTCCGCAGCCTGACGCGCCGACCGCAACGACGATGGAGTTGGGCGGCATGTCCAACGAAACGCGATCGAGCGCCTGGACGAACTTGCCGTCGGAGGTCGGGTAGGCAACCGTGGCATCGGACACTTGCAGCATCGGATCCCCCTGCTTTCCGTGACCGCGTGGACCGTGATCGATCGACGGTCCACGCCCGCGCTCAAGCGCGGATCAGTTTGAAAGCGACTTTGCGGCTTCGGCGAATTGCGGATCGACGAACTCGGCGTAGCCGTCCTTGACGGCCGTGATCTTGTGCTGATCTTTGAGGAAAGCGGCAGTGTCCGTGAGGATCTTGGCAACGCCGCTCTTCTCTCCGCCTCCCAGCCACTTTTCGGAGGTTTGCTCGTCCAGCGGAACCACGATCGTCGACTTGAGCTGCTCGGCATTCTCGGCGGGGGTACCGCCCTGCAGCTTGGCGATCAGCTTGGCGTTGTCGGAGTGAGGCCCCCAAGCGGACTTGTCCTGGCCGTAGGACTCGAAGTAGCCGTCCACCAGCCGCGTGTACTGGCTGACGAATTCGGGATGCGCCTTGGCGAATTCGCCGGTCGCGACCAAGGCGCTGAAGGTCGGCGCTCCGCGCTCGGCCACTTGGCCGGAGGTCAACAGAACCTTGCCGTCCTTCTTCAATTCCGCGAGCGCGGGATCCCAGACGAAGGCACCGTCGATGTCGCCTCGCTTCCAGGCGGCCACGATTTCGGGCTGAGGAATGGCAATCACCTGCGTTTCGCTCTCGCCGATGCCCTCCTGCTTGAGGACGGCGAGCAATTGGTAGTGGTCGGTCGAGACGGGCGCGGCGGCAAGCTTCTTGCCCTTGAGGTCGGCCGGCGAGTTGATGTCGGGGCGGACCACCAAGGCTTCGCCGTCGCCGGCGACGAAGGAGATGTAGAACGCCTTGACGTCGATGCCCCGGCTCACCGCAGCGGCGAAGGGGCTCGATCCGACGTCGCCGATCTGCACGTCTCCGGAGGCAATGGCCGCGAAGATGTCGGCCCCGGAATTGAACCGTCGGAATTCGATGTCCCAACCGGTCTTTTTGGCGATGTCGCCATTGGCGATGCCAACGAAGTATGGAACGGCGCCGGTCTGATAGGCGATGACGACCTTTTTCTCATCGGCGGCATGTGCCGCCAGGGAGAGTGTCGCCAGGGTCAGACCTGCAAGGGCGGCAAGCAATGTGCGCATCGCGTTTGATCCTTGTTTCCCTGCCAAGCCGGCGCGAAGGTGCCGCATTGGCCGGGATCCAATATCTACTAATTTGGTAGACATTACCCAGGAATGAGATTCCGATTTGCGCCGCCAGCTGAAACAAACCGTCTCCGGCGCTTCCGTATGGCCACGCCGTCAGACCTCGTCGAGGATGCGCGCCTGCAGGGCGACGGCCGAAGTGTCGGCGGCCTCGCGCCGCGGCCGCGGAAGATCGACCGGCATGTCGAGCGCGATGCCGCCGTCGCGGATCACGATCACCCGATCGGCGAGCGCCACTGCCTCTGCGACGTCGTGGGTGATGAGGACTGTCGGTGAAGCCGTGCTCGCGCCAGATGCGCTCGAGCAGGCGGTGCATCTCCATGCGCGTCAGCGCGTCGAGCGCGCCGAACGGCTCGTCGAGCAGCAGCACGCCGGGCCGGCTCACCAGGGCACGGGCCAGGGCGACACGCTGGCTCTGACCGCCGGACAGCACCGCAGGCCAGTCATTGGCCCGGTCGGCAAGCCCGACATCGGCCAGCGCTGCCGCGGCGGTCTCGCGCCAGCCTTCGGGCTGCGCGCGATGCCGACATTGCCGAGCACGCGCTGCCAGGGAAGCAGCCTGCGCGTCCTGGAACAGCAGCCGCACGTTCGGCTGCAGCGACTGCACCGGCGAGCGCCGCCGATCGAGATCGTGCCGCTCGCTCGGCCGGTCGAGCCCGGCGATCAGGCGCAGCAGCGTGGACTTGCCGCAGCCGGAGCGCCCGACGATCGCCAGCAGCTGCCCGGCCGGGATCGTCAGCCCGATATCGGACAGCACCTGTCCGCGCGCCGAACGATTTCGACAGCTGCCGATCAGCACGGCCTGCGCCGACCGGCATCCGCTCGGCGCGTTTGGCGTGGCCAGGGCTCGCGGACCGTCGCGGGATCCGCCGGAGCGGCAACCAACTCCGCAATCGCTTCGCCGTTCAGCGCAGGCGCCGTGCAGTCGCAGCTTCTCTCACGCGGTGACTTCGCCTGCCGGCGACGCTTGGTAGGCTGGGTGCCAGGCCAGCGCCCGCTTCTCGATCAGCCGGGTGATCGCGTCGGCGAGCTTGCCGAGCAGCGCGTAGACGATGATGCCGAGCACGACGATGTCGGTCTGCAGGAATTCGCGCGCGTTCATCGTCATGTAGCCGATGCCCGACGAGGCGGAGATCGTCTCGGCGACGATCAAGGTGAGCCACATGATCCCGAGCGAGAAGCGCAGTCCCGACCAGGATCGACGGCAACGCGCCGGGCAGGATCACGCGCCGGAACAGGGCGAAGCGGCCGAGCCCGTAGACCCGCGCCATCTCGATCAGCCTGGCGATCGACGGTGCGGATGCCGTGGAAGGTGTTGAGGTAGAGCGGAAAGGCGGTGCCGATCGCCACCAGGAAAATCTTCGCCTCCTCGCCGATCCCGAACCACAGGATGACGAGCGGGATGATGGCGAGATGCGGCACGTTGCGCAGCATCTGCATGGAGGAGTCGAACACCGTCTCGACCGGTCGCGAGATGCCCGCGAGAATGCCGAGCACGAAGCCGATGCCGCCGCCGATGACCAGGCCCTTCAGCGCCCGTTCGGTCGAGATCGCGGCATGGGTGAGCAGCGTGCCGTTGCGGAGGTTCTCCCAGAAGGCGACGGCGACCGCGCTCGGCGCCGGCAGCAGGCGGGTCGACAGCCAGCCCGCTGCGCGAGGCGATCTCCCAGACGAGCACCAGAGCGATCGGCAGCGCCCAGGACGCCAGCAGCGAGCGCTGTAGCCGCACCGGCCCTGGAAGCTGCGATCCGGCCCGCCATGGTCAGGATGCCTTTCTCGCGGCCGGCCGGATCTCGTTGGCAATCGTCTCGCCGAACGGGCCGGTGTTGACCGAAAGCGTCTGTCCGCTCCGGCGCATGGCCTAGCGGCAGCAGCGGGAAGACGAGCTCGGCGAAGCGATAGGCTTCCTCGAGATGCGGGTAGCCGGACAGGATGAACGTGTCGATGCCGATCGACCGGTACTCCTCCATCCGGGCCGCGACCTCCTCGGGCGAACCGACGAGCGCGGTTCCGGCGCCGCCGCGCACCAGCCCGACGCCCGCCCACAGGTTCGGGCTGACGACGAGCTTGTCGCGCCGGCCGCCATGCAGCGCGCTCATCCGGCTCTGCCCGACCGAATCCATGCGCGCGAACACGCTCTGCGCCTTGGCGATCGTCTCATCGTCGAGATGCGCGATCAGCCGGTCGGCCGCCGCCCATGCTTCTTCCGACGTTTCGCGCACGATGACGTGCAGCCGGATGCCGAAGCTCAGCGTGCGGCCCGTGCTTGCGCGGCGGCCGCGCTTGACCTTGGCGATCTTCTCGGCGACCAGCGCCGGCGGCTCGCCCCAGGTCAGGTACTTGTCGACGGTCTCGGCAGCGACGTCGATCCCTTCCTCGGACGACCCGCCGAAATAGAGCGGCGGATGCGGCGCCTGCACCGGCGGGAACAGCAGCTGCCCGCCTTCGAGGCGAATGTGCTTGCCTGCCGTCGTCGACCGTCTCGCCGGCGAGCAGCGCCTTGTAGGCGTGCAGGAATTCGCGGGTGATCTCGTAGCGGTCGGCATGGCTGAAGAAAATGCCGTCGCCCTTGTTCTCGACCGGGTCGCCGCCGGTCACGACGTTGATCAGCAGGCGCCCGCCCGACAGACGGTCGAGCGTCGCGGTCATGCGCGCGGCAACCGTCGGCGGCTGCAGCCCTGGCCTGACCGCCACCAGGAAACTGCAGCCGCTCGGTCGAGGTCAGCATCGCCGAGGCGACGATCCAGGAATCCTCGCAGCTCCTTCCGGTCGGCAACAGCACGCCGTAGTAGCCGAGCTGATCGGCGGCCTGCGCGATCTGCCTGAGATAGGGCAGGTCGGTGGCGCGGCCGCCGACTGCCGTGCCGAGATACCTGCCGTCCCCATGGGTCGGCAGAAACCACAGCACATTGACGCGTTCGGGGACGAGGCTCGGCGGTGCTCACGACTGCGGCTTCTTCACGGCTTCGGCAATCTGGATCGCGGTGCGGGATCAGGCCGAGCTTGCAAGAACACGTCGGCGATCTTCTGCTGCGCGGCGACGACATCCGGCGAGATCGGCTTCACGCCATATTGCTGGCGCTGCGACGGCGATCTTGAGCACATCCTCGGGAATGCCGAGCGCCGGCGCGAACTGCTCGGCGACGTCGTCGCTGTTTGCCGTTGATCCAGGTGTCGATCTCGTCGAGCGAGCCGATGATGGTGTCGACCACGTCGGGATGCGCGTGTCGAGGAAGTCGCGCGAGGCGAGATAGAATTCGTGGTTGTCGACCAGACCGTTGCCGTTGGCGAGCTGGCGCGCTCCGGTCGCTACCTCGGCCGCCGACAGGAACGGCTCCCAGATCACCCAGGCGTCGACCGCGCCCTTCTCGAACGCAGCCCGGGCATCGGCCGGCGGCAGGAACGAGACTTGCACGTCGGAATAGGCGACGCCCGCCTTTTCCAGGGCCTTGACCAGAAGATAGTGGACGTTCGAGCCCTTGTTCAGCGCGACGTTCTTGCCCTTGAGGTCGGCGACGCTCTTCAGCGGACTGTCCTTGGGCACCAGGATCGCCTCTGCCTCGGGTGCGGGCGGCTCGTAGCCGACATAGACGAGCGGCGCTCCGGCGGCCTGCGCGAAGATCGGCGGCGCCTCGCCGGTCGTGCCGAAATCGATCGAACCGACATTGAGCGCCTCGAGCAGCTGCGGACCGGCCGGGAACTCCGTCCACTCGACCGTGTAGCCCTGGGCTTGAGCTTTTCCTCGAGCAGGCCCTTGGTCTTCAGAAGGATCAGCGTGCCGTATTTCTGGAAGCCGATGCGGACGACCTTGTCCTCGGCGTGGCCGGCGGCGACGGTGGCCATTGCGATCGATCCGGCAAGCGCCAGCTTGGCCAGGCTGCGTATCAAGGTTCTCATTGCGGGAAGTCCTCCCTGCTCGTAGGCGGGTTTGATCCGGATGCGCCGGCGGCTCGAGGCTGGACGGCATCGCAGTTCGGCGGCCGATGTCACGCAGCGTATCGGGGCCAAATCGCGCTCTCAAAGAAAATTCTACTAATCTTATAGACTGAGAGGGTATTTGCGGACCGCCATGTCCCGTGGCGTAAACCGTGACTTTCAACCCCCGATCCTCTAATCTCCGACGACTCGGAGAGGCTTGGCGCCTGCCGATGAGAGATGGGCGATTCCACGTTCAGCACTCAGGTATTCTGATGAAACAAGCTCGGAAGTTTGCCCGCAAGGCGGTGTTGGCCGTGCTGGCGCTGGCGGCGCTCCTCTACACGGTGCCGCTGCTTACGGCGTTTTATCTGTGCACGGGGCTGATCGACGTGCTGCGCAACACGCGACGCGACGCGATGGTGTTCGAGCGCTACTTTCTCGGCAATGGCATCCCGACTTGGCTGCTGTCGCCGTTCAACCTGCTGATCGACCTCTTCTCCTACCGCAACCCCGGGATCTACAGGCTCGAAGATCTGCCGCCGGCATGGCGCAGCGAAGTCGAGACGGTGCTCGACACCTTTAAAGCCCGCAAGGCCGAAATCATCGGCGACGTCGACCGGGTGTTCGAAGCCGGGCGGCGCGGCATGTATGTGTTCAAGTGGTACGGCAAGGAGAACGACCACAGCATCGGTGAGTTCAAGCGGCCGTTCACCTATGTGCGCACCATCGCCGTCTCCGTGTTCTCGGGGCGCGAGGCGACGTCGTTCCATTACGGGCCGCTCAGGCTGACGCTCCGGGTGCTCTACAATCTGTCGCCGGTGCGGTCGGATGCCATCTTCATCGAATGCGGCAACCGCCGGCACTATTGGCACGACGACCCGCTGTTCATTTTCGACGACACGCTGATCCACCGCTCGGTCAACGAATACGACGCGCGCCGCTACTGCGTATTCATGGACATCATCCGGCCGACGCCGTTCCCGCGCCTGCTTTCCGCGCTGGTCGCCGGCGTCGCTGTCGCGGCAGAAAAGATCAACTCGATCTTCTACAAGCACTGGAAGATGCTGCGGCCGGCGGCGAAGCCGCCGCTCGAACCGGCCGAAGCCGGAAAGCGCTGATGACGGCAGGGCCCAATCGGGCCCCACCCCGCAAACAGAACCGACGGCTGCGTCAGGCGGCCTGCCGGGCGCGGCGCAAGTCGGGCGGCAGCGCTTCGTCGGCCAGCCTGGCGACCGCCTCGGAGAGCGGCAGCGACTGCTGGTCACGCGTGCCGAGCCGGCGCAGATTGACCGTGCCCTCCTCGGCCTCGCGCCGCCCGCAGACCAGGATGACCGGCACCTTGGTCAGGCTGTGCTCGCGCACCTTGTAGTTGATCTTCTCGTTGCGCAGGTCGGCCGCGACCGACAGGCCGGCGGCCTTGAGCGCCGCGGCGACCTGCGCGGCGTAGCCGTCCGCATCGGACGTGATCGTCGCCACCACGACCTGCAGCGGCGCAAACCACAGCGGGAAGTGCCCGGCATAGTTCTCGATCAGGATGCCGAGAAACCGCTCCATCGAGCCGCAGATCGCCCGGTGGACCATGACCGGCTGGCGCTTTTCCGAGTCGCTGCCGATATAGAACGTGCCGAACCGCTCCGGCAGATTGAAATCGACCTGAGTGGTGCCGCACTGCCACTCGCGGCCGATCGCGTCGCGCAGCACATATTCGAATTTCGGGCCGTAGAACGTCCCCTCGCCCGGATTGATGCCGGTCTTGATGCGATTGCCGGACTGTGCCGCGATCTTGCCCAGGATGCGGGTCAGGACCTCCTCGGCATGGTCCCACATCGCGTCGGTGCCGACGCGTTTGTCGGGCCGGGTGGCGAGCTTCAGCGTGATCTCCTCGAAGCCGAAATCAGCGTAGGTGGTGAGGATCAGGTCGTTGATCTTCAGGCATTCCTCAGCCAGCTGCTCCTCGGTGCAGAAGATGTGCGCATCGTCCTGGGTAAAGCCGCGCACCCGCATCAGCCCATGCAGCGCGCCGGACGGCTCGTAGCGGTGAACGGCGCCAAATTCTGCAAGCCTGATAGGCAGATCGCGGTATGATTTCAGGCCGTGCTTGAAGATCTGGACGTGGCCTGGACAGTTCATCGGCTTCAGCGCGAAAACGCGGTCGTCGTCGAGATCGTCGGCCGCCACCTGCACCTTGAACATGTTTTCCTTGTACCAGCCCCAGTGGCCGGAGGTCTCCCACAGCGACTTGTCGAGCACCTGCGGCGCGTTGACCTCCTGATAGGCATGCTCGTCGAGCCGGCGGCGCATGTAGCTGACCAGGTTCTGGAACATCTTCCAGCCCTTGGCGTGCCAGAAGACCACGCCCGGGCCATCCTCCTGGAAGTGGAAGAGGTCCATCTCGCGGCCGAGCCGCCGATGATCGCGCCGCTCGGCCTCCTCGAGCAGGGTCAGATAGGCGTCGAGCTCCGTTTGGTCGGCCCAGGCGGTACCGTAGATGCGGGTGAGCATCGGATTGTTGCTGTCGCCGCGCCAATAGGCGCCGGCGACCTTCATCAGCTTGAAGGCGTTGCCGATCTGTCCGGTCGAGGCCATGTGCGGGCCGCGGCAGAGGTCGAACCAGTCACCCTGGGCGTAGATCTTGAGCTCCTGGTCCGCCGGGATGGCGTCGATCAGCTCGACCTTGTAGGCCTCGCCCTTATCGCGGAAGACCTGACGGGCGCGCTCCCGCGGCCAGACCTCCTTGGTGAAGGGCCGGTTGCGGGCGATGATCTCGCGCATCTTCGTCTCGATCACCGGAAAATCCTCCGGCGTGAACGGCTCGTTGCGGGCAAAATCGTAGTAGAAGCCGTTGTCGATCACCGGCCCGATGGTGACCTGGGTGCCCGGCCAAAGCTCCTGCACCGCCTCGGCAAGCACATGGGCAGCGTCATGGCGGATCAGCTCCAGCGCCCGAGGATCGTCGCGGGTGATGATCTCGATCTTGCCGGCGCTGCCGACCGGGTCGGCGAGGTCGCGCAGCATCCCGTCATGGGCATAGGCGACGGCCTTCTTGGCGAGCGAGGTCGAGATCCCGCGCGCCAGCGCGGCGCCGGTGGTCGACTGATCGACCTGGCGCACGGAACCGTCGGGAAATGTGAGGGAAACATCGGGCATGGCAGGCTCTCCTATCCAGTCCCGCTAACGAGCGCGGGTGGTGTCTGTCGCGCGGCAAGGCGCGGCGCCCGCATGTAGCGCCAGCCGGCTGCGCCGTAAAGCCTGCCGCTCTGCCAAGCTCAGCCTGCCCGGCTTCGCCCGGCTTGCCAGAGCCGCCATGGCGCGAGCCGGGCAAGACCGGGCCCGAGCCGCTCGGGCACCGGGTCGAAGCCATGGCTGCCGCCGGGCCCGCAGCGCAGGACCCGGAAGAGCGCCAGCCAGCCGCCCGGCCAGAGGCCGTGCCGGGCGATCGCCTCGTAGCCGTATTCGGAACAGGTCGGCAGGTGCCGGCAATGGTTGCCGACGAAGCCCGAGAGCGTCAGCTGGTAGACCCGGATCAATCCCGTGCCGGCAAGCCGGCCCGGCGTTGCCGGCCAGGCGCCGCCGAAATTGCGGCGGCGGCTGTGAACTCGGCTGCAGCCCGGCCCGTGCTGGTCATCATCCTGCATCGGCCTTAGATGCGCCTCGACACAGCCGACGACAAGCGCCTCGGCGCAGACGATCAGCGGCGGCGGCAGGAGCCGGGGCGATCGGCCGGGCGGAGGCGGATGGGCGGCTCCGCGCCCGGCCGGCGTTCAATTGTTTGCCCTCCGTGCGGGCTGAAGGTGACGATGCGCAGCACGTCCTGAAGAATCTCGAAATGGCCAAACACGGTTCGTCTCCTTGCTTCAACCCGGCGATTAGAGCGCGGCTGGCCAACCGCTTCAAACGAGCATATTTTCGATTTGCGATGACTTGAGGTTATCGGAATGAAGCGAGGCCGACTGCCGCTCACGGCACTGCGCAGCTTCGAAGCCGCCGGGCGACACCTGAGCTTCGGCCGCGCGGCCGAAGAGCTGCTGGTGTCGCAGGCAGCCATCAGCCGGCAGATCCGCGAGCTCGAGACGCTGCTCGGAACGGCGCTGTTCGAGCGCCTGCATCGGCGTGTGCGGCTGACCGATGCCGGCCGCGCGCTGTTGGGTGAGCTCACCACCAGCTTCGACGCGATCGACCGGCGGCTGAGCGAGGTGAGCGGGCAGTCGCCGGCCAACAGCTTGAAGATAACGGTCGAGCCGGCCTTCGCCGGCGCCTGGCTGGTGCCCCGGCTCGACCGGTTCCGGGCGGCGTTTCCCGAGGTCGACCTGGTGCTCGACGACGACAGCCGCGTCGTCGAGTTTCGCGGTTCCGACATGGCGCTCGGCATTCGCCACAGCCTGCACCTCCGGTCGTGGCCGCGGCTGGAGGCCGAGCATTTGACCGACATCGTTGCCATGCCGCTGATCTCGCCGGCGCTGCTGGCCGCCGGTCCGCCGCTTGCCGAGCCCGCCGCGCTTGCCGCCTATACCCTGCTGCACGAGGAAAACCGCGACGGTTGGGCTCATTGGCTGCGTGCCGCCGGCGTCGGCGACATCGCCGCGCGCCATGGCCCGGTCTATCCGGACGCCTCACTCGCCAGCCAGGCGGCTTTGCTCGGCCATGGCGTGGTGCTGGGCGACGACGTACTCAACGGCGCCGACATTGCCGCCGGCCGGCTCGTCGCGCCGTTTGCGCTGTCGCTGCCCTACGGCGCCTATTGGCTGGTGGCGCCGCGGTTTGCGGACCTCGGCCCACCGGCCCGGGCTTTCGTCACCTGGCTTCGGCAGGAGATCCGGGCCGGCTCGACGGCGGAGCCGGCCCGGCGCTGACCGGTCAGGCTGCGGCCGCCCGCTTGGACAGCACCACGGCGCCCGTCTCGAGCAGCGATTTCAGGTTGGAGAGGATCTGCGGCCAGCCGCCGGAGACGGCCTGGATGAGCTTGGAACCCGGCTTGTCGGCGGTGTGGGTGATGGTCAGCTTGACGGCGTCGTGGGCGGGCTCGAGGTCCATGGTGCACAGCGACCAGCCTTCCGCCTTCAGCTCCGGGACGAACTCGTTGCGCCAGCGGATCTTCAGGTGCTTCGGCGCCTCGCAGGCGAGGATCTCCCCGGTATCGCCGACCCGTCCGTCCGGCAGGATCAGCTTCCACGCGCCGCCGGTCTTCCAATCGGCCTCGGCATGCACGCCCAGCCAGTACTGTTCCATGAACTGTGCGGTGGTCAGCGCCTGCCACAGCTTCTCCGGCGTGGTGCGGATATAGGTGACGTAGACGAACTCACTTTTGCCGGCATCGGTCATCGGTGGTCTCCTTCGAGGGTCCTTTTGAGGTCGGATAATGCATCGAGGCGGGGGCGTTCGAATTTGCCGATCCAGCGCTCGGCAATGTCGTTGATCGGCACAGGATTGATGAAATGGAGCTTCTCGCGGCCACGCCGCCGGCTGGAGACGAGATTGGCGGCTTCCAGGACGGCGAGATGCTTGGCCACGCCCTGCCGCGACATGCCGAGCCCGCCGCTGAGATCGGCGAGCGTCTGCCCGTCCCGCCCATGGAGACGGTCGAGCAGCTGCCGGCGGCCGGCGTCGGCCAAGGCGCGGAATACGGCGTCATCGTTCATCTCAGATAAGCAACCATTTGGTTGCGTATTAATAGGCAACTTCCTGGTTGCCTGTCAAGGGCCTCCTGCAGATGTGCGATGGTTGTGCCTTGCGCTTGGGCCGAGGCCGTCGTAGGTTGAGAAAAGGTTTTCTCAAGGGCGGGAGTTATCCGGCCCCGGACCTCGGAGCTGCCCGCGGATGGTCCTGCAGGCCGAGCAAGGTCGCGCTTTCGCCAGGCCGGTGACGCTGCGGGAAGTCGCGTCCGCCGCCGGGGTGAGCGTGGCGACCGCCTCGAAGGCGCTGAACGACACCGGACGAATGACCGTGGAGACCCGCGAGCGGGTACGGCAGACGGCCCGGCGCTTGGGCTTCCGCCCCAATGGCTTGGCGCAAAGCCTGCTGCGCCAGCGGAGCTTCACCGTCGGCCTGCTCACCAACGATACCTATGGCCGGTTCTCCCTGCCGCTCATGTCGGGCATCTCCGAAGCGCTCGTTGACAACGGCGTCTCGGTGTTTCTGTGCAACGTCGAGGACGACCCGCGTCGGGGCCAGCTGCATGTCGAGGCGATGCTCGACAAGCGGGTGGATGGCATCATTGCCACCGGCAAGCGCATCGACCGGCGGCTGCCTGTCGATCTTTCCAATCTCGGCATCCCCGCGATCTATGCCTTTACCCAGCCGGACCCCGCGGCGATCGCCTTTGTCTCGGACGACGAGGGCGGCGCGCGGCTTGCCGTCGAGCATCTGTGCCGAGCCGGCCGGCAACGCATAGCCCATGTCAGCGGCCCGCCGAGCTTCGCTGTCGTCCATGCTCGCGCCGAGGCCTATCGCGCCGTGCTCGCCGAGCACGCCCTGCCGGTCAGGACGCCGCTGCTCGGCGCCTGGTCGGAGGCCTGGGGGCACGCGGCCGTGGCGCAACTCTTCGAAGCCGCGGGACCGCTGCCCGATGCCGTGTTCTGCGGCAACGATCAGATCGCCCGCGGCGTCGTCGATGCGCTGCGCGAGCGCGGCCTCGCCGTCCCCGACGACGTTGCGGTGATCGGCTTCGACAATTGGGAGATCGTGGCGGAGGCGACCCGCCCGCCGCTGACGTCGGTGGACATGAATCTCGCCGATCTCGGCCGGGAGGCCGGACTGGCGCTGCTTGCGCTGGTTGGCGGCGAGCCGGCCGAGCCGGGCATCAGGAAGCTGCCGTGCCGGCTCGTGGCCCGTCAGTCATGCGGCCGACCTTCGGGCGGCTGAAGAGGATGCCGCGCCGTCGACCCGCGGCCGGCCGATTGAGGAGGAGAAGACGATGAGGACAGTGATTGCCGGCATTGCCATTGCGGCGGCCGCGCTCAGTGCCGGCTGGCCGGCGGCCGCGGCCGAAACCGCCAATATCTGGGTGCGCGCCGACGGCTCGAACTTCATGCCGCGCATCGTCGATGCGTTCAACAAGAGCCATGAGAACCAGATCAAGCTCGACATCATCCCCAATGCCGAGATCATCCCCAAATATGGCGCCGCGGCAGCCGGCGGAACCGCGCCCGACGCGCTTTCGCTCGATCTGATCTACACGCCTGCCTTCTCCGCCGCGGGCCAGCTCGAAGACATCACCGACTGGGCCAAATCCTTGCCCTATTTCAACAGCCTGTCGCCGGCGCATGTCAAAACCGGCACGTATAAGGGCCGCATCTACGGTCTGCCGTTCTCGGCCGACAGCTCGGTGCTGATCTGGAACAAGAAGCTGTTCAAGCAGGCCGGTCTCGATCCGGAGAAAGGCCCGACCAACTGGGCCGAGATCGAAGCCGATGCCGAGAAGGTCAATGCCCTCGGCGGCGACATCAAGGGCTTCTACTTCTCCGGCAATTGCGGCGGCTGCAACATCTTCACCTTCACCCCGCTGATCTGGGCTTCGGGCGGAGACATTCTCACCGAGGACGGCTCGAAGGCGACCCTCGACAGCCCGCAGCTGCGCGGGGCGATCGACCTCTACCGCTCGATGGTCAAGAAGGGGCTGGTGCCGGAAGGCGCCCAGACCGATACCGGGTCGAACTTCTTCGCCGCCTTTGCCGGCGGCAATATCGGCATCACGCCGTCGGGCGCGTTCGCCATCGGCGCCCTCAACACCCAGTACCCCGACATCGACTACGGCATCACCTTCCTGCCGGGCAAGGATGGCAGTTGGTCCTCGTTCGCCGGCGGCGACAATTTCGTCGTCACCAAGGGCACCAAGAAGATCGACGTGGTCAAGGAGTTCCTCGACTTCGCCTACTCCCTGGAGGGCCAGACGATCTTGGCCAAATATGGCAGCCTGCCGGTGCGCGGCGACATCGCCAAGGAGGCGCTCAAAGACCTCGACCCGCGCTACCAGGTCGCGGCGGAGGCCATGGCCAAAGGACGCACGCCCTACTCCGTCGTGTTCAACGATCTGATCAACTCGGCCAACGGTCCGTGGACGCAGATGATCGGCGAGGTGTTCTTCGGCGACGATGTCGACGGCGCCATCGCCAATGCCCAGGAGACAATGCAGTCGATCATCGACGCCGCACCGCAGAAATGACTGCTTCTCCGGCCGCCCGCCGCGCTGATCCGGCCGGCGGCCGGAGGTTTTTCGCAACGGCAGGACAGCGATGACGGCGCTCGCGACATCACCCCTCCGCCGGCGGCGCAAGCTGGTCGGAGCCGGCCGCAGCCAGTGGATCGGCCTCCTCTATGTGGCGCCGGCGGTCGCGCTGGTGTTCGTGTTCTTCGTCGTGCCGCTGGCGATGACGGCGTGGATGTCCCTGCACAACTGGCCGCTGATGGGCGCGCATAGCTTCATCGGGCTCGACAACTATGCCGCGATCCTGCGCGACACCCGCTTCTGGCGGGCGCTGCGCTTCACCGGTCTCTACACGGTGGTGGTCACCATCGCGATCTTCGCCGTCGCGTTCCCGCTGGCGCTGTTCATCGAGCGGCCGCGGCAGCTGACCGGGGTCTATCGCACGGCCTTCTTCATGCCGGTGGTCGTCGGCTTCGCCTCGGCCAGCCTGCTCTGGTCGTGGCTGCTCAACGTCGATTCCGGCCTGTTCAGCCCCGCAGCCTTCGCGCTTGGCCTGACCGACAAGAAGGTCAATCTGCTCGCCACCTTCCAGCCGGCGTTCTGGTCGATCATCGCTATGGTCGTCTGGAAGGTCGCCGGCTTCACCATGATCATCCTGATGACCGGGCTGCAGTCGATCCCGACCGAGCTGCAGGAGGCGGCGATCATCGACGGCGCCCATCCGCTGAAGCGGATGTGGCACATCACCCTGCCGCTGATGCGGCGGACCATCGCGCTGGCTTTGATCCTGTCGGTCGCCGGCTCGATTTTGGCCTTCGACCAATTCTACATCATCCTGCGCGGCGGTCCGCGCAACCAGACGCTCACCGCGGTCTACTGGATCTTCAACCAGTCCTTCGTGTCGTTCAAGCTCGGCTACGGTGCGGCGCTGTCGATGGTGCTGCTGGTGATCCTGGTGGCGCTCAGCCTGATCCAGCTGTGGCTGCTCAGGCAGCCGGAGGGGGTCGACTGATGGCGCAGGCGCGGTCCCGGCAGAGCCGCCTCGGCCTCGGTCTTGCCGAGCATGCGACCGGCCTCATGATAGCCGCCGTCTTCCTGGCGCCGATAGCCTGGACGGTGCTGTCGACGTTCAAGCCGTCCCAGGAGGCACGTCAGCCGCCGCTGCCGCCCTGGCCGACAACCGGCTTCTCGGTCGAGAACTACGCCACCCTGAACACCTTCGGCGACGGGCTGTGGCTGCCGGCGCGCAACAGCATCTACGTCGCCACGATGACGGTCGTGCTGTCGGTCCTGGTCAGCGTGCTTGCCGGATACGGCTTCTCGCGCTTTCGCTTTCCACTCAAGAACGTGCTGTTCGTGGTCATCCTGTCGACGATCATGATCCCGTTCCAATCGATCCTGACGCCGATCTTCCTGGTGCTGACCAAGATCGGGCTGCACAATACCCTGACCGGGCTGGTCTGCGTCTATGTCACGCTGCAGCTGCCGTTCTCGATCTTCATGATGCGCAACGCCTTCGACGCCGTGCCGCGCGAGATCGAGGAGGCGGCTCGCATGGACGGGGCCAACAACACCGCCATGCTCACCCGGATCATGCTGCCGCTGGTCTGGCCCGGCATCGTGACGATTGCGTTGTTTGCCTTTCTCGGCGCCTGGAACGAGTTCCTGGCCGCGCTGGTGCTGATGACCGACCAGTCGAAATTCACCCTGCCGATCATGATGACGGCGCTGCAATCCGGACGGTTCGGCGCGATCGACTGGGGCGCGGTGCAGGCCGGCGTCACCGTGATGATGATCCCGTGCCTGATCCTGTTTCTGCTTTTGCAGCGCTTCTACATCCGCGGCCTGATGGCCGGCGCCGTCAAATGACCCAACCGCCTCGAAAGGACCCCGCCCATGGCCGCTTCGCAACCGACCGCATCAGCCCCGCCTGCCCGCGCCTTTCGTCCGCTGCCTGTCCCGAATGTCGATGTGGGCGGGTTCTGGGGCGACCGCGTCGATGCCGTTGCTGCCCGCACGGCCGATATCCTCTACGAGCGCTGCGTGGCGGCCGGCATGCTCGACCAGATCGATCCGGACCGCGAGCCGCCCGGGGTCCGCATTCCGTTCCACGTCAATGACGGCTTCACCGCCCGAACGGTCACCACGCAGATGTTTTGGGACTCCGATCTCGGCAAGACCATCGAGACCGCCGCCTATTCGCTGTTTCGCCGCGCCAATCCGGAGCTCGAGGCGAAGATCGACGCCGTCATCGACATGTACGCCAAGCTGCAGGAACCGGACGGCTATCTGTCGAGTTGGTACCAGCGGGTCGAGCCCGGCAAGCGCTGGACCAATCTGCGCGACTGCCACGAGCTTTACTGCGCCGGCCACCTGATCGAAGGCGCCGTCGCCTACTACCAGGCGACCGGCAAGCGCAAGCTGCTCGACGTCTTGTGCCGCTATGCCGACCATATCGCCTCGGTGCTGGGCCCCGAACCGGGCAAGACCAAGGGCTATTGTGGGCATGAGGAGATCGAGCTGGCGCTGGTCAAGCTCGGCCGCGCGACCGGCGAACGGAAATATCTGGAGCTGGCGAGGTACTTCATCGACCAGCGCGGCCAGCAGCCGCATTTCTTCGACGCGGAAGCGCGGGCGCGCGGCGCCGACCCCAAGGATTTCCATTTCAAGACGTACGAGTACAACCAGTCGCACAAGCCGGTCCGCGAACAGGACAAGGTCGTCGGCCATGCCGTGCGCGCCATGTATCTCTATTCCGGCATGGCCGATATCGCCACCGAATATGGCGATGCCGACCTGAGGACCGCGCTCGACCGCCTGTGGGACGACCTGGTGAGCAAGCGCCTCTATGTCACCGGCGGGCTTGGTCCGTCGGCCGACAATGAGGGTTTCACCAGCGACTACGACCTGCCCAATGAGAGCGCCTATGCCGAGACCTGCGCCGCCGTCGGCCTCGTGTTCTGGGCGAACCGCATGCTCGGCATGGGGCCCGACACGCGGTACGCCGACGTGATGGAGCGGGCGCTCTACAACGGCGCGATCTCGGGTCTGTCGCTCGACGGCGCCCTGTTCTTCTACGAGAACCCGCTGGAGAGCCGGGGGGGCCATCACCGCTGGATCTGGCATCGCTGCCCGTGCTGTCCGCCCAATATCGGCCGGCTGGTCGCCTCGATCGGCAGCTATTTCTACGGCCTTGCGGACGACGCGCTCGCCGTCCACCTCTATGGCGACAGCATCGCCCGCTTCGACATCGGCCAAACGCCTGTGCGCCTCGTCCAGCAAAGCCGCTACCCGTGGGATGGCAAGGTCGCGATCGGCATCGAACCTGAACGCCCGGCCGAGTTCACCCTCCATCTGCGCATTCCGGCTTGGGCCGACGGCGCCCTTCTGTCCCTCAACGGCGCAGCCGTCGATCTCGCGGGCAGCATCCGCGACGGCTATGCGGCAATCACCCGCCGCTGGCAGGCCGGAGATGCGCTCGCGCTCGACCTGCCGCTTCCTGCGGAGCGGCTCTATGCCAACCCGAAGGTGCGGCAGACCGTCGGCCGCGTGGCGCTCCGGCGTGGGCCGCTGATCTACTGCGTCGAGGCGACCGACAATGCCGCCGGGCTCGAACGCTTCAGCCTGGCCCGGGACGCCGCGATAGAGGCGGCCGAGGCGCCCAATCTGCTGGGCGGCGTGGTGACCCTCAGCGCCTCCGGCCAGGCAGAGGCGCCGGCCGGCTGGGCGGATGTGCTCTACCGGGCCGAGCCGCCCGTCAAGGAGACGGTGCGGCTGACCGCGGTGCCCTATTTCGCCTGGGACAATCGCGACCCAGGCGAGATGCTGGTTTGGGTGCGGGAGGGTTCCGGCGGCGAGACCGGCGGCTGACGCTCGACGGCCGCTGCGTTCGCCCCTACCATCACGGCAGGGCGCGTTCGGCGCCATCGGGGACAGGAGGGTTAGATATGCGCATCGTCGCGGCGGTCATCATGATCACAGCGCTGGCGGCCACCGGCTGTACCAGCACGGCTCCCACCACGGCCAACGGCAAGCCGGTGAGGACGCCCGATCCCTACGCGGTGCCGGCCGGTGCCTGGAATCCGCCGTCCTAGCGCGCAAACCCGCATCAGCGCGCCGCGGTTCTTTCGTCCGCATTGGAGATGACAACGAATGAGC
This sequence comes from uncultured Alphaproteobacteria bacterium, assembly GCA_963791325.1. Taxonomy (GTDB): domain Bacteria; phylum Pseudomonadota; class Alphaproteobacteria; order Rhizobiales; family Rhizobiaceae; genus JBEVJK01. The sequence continues at coordinate 35,708 of CAWBRU010000019.1, forward strand.
TTTATCCGCACCGTCACGGGCGACATCGCGCCGGCGGATCTCGGCGTCACCTACGCGCACGATCACCTCTACTGCGTCCCGCCGCTGTGGAAGCAGAAGGGCGAGACCGACCTTTTGATCGACGACGTCGAGGCGACCATCAAGGACGTCGAGCTGTTCAAGGCGGCCGGCGGCCAGGCGGTCTATGACGCCACCGCATTCGACTATGGCCGCGATCCCGTCGCGCTGCGCACCATCGCCGAGCGCACCGGCATTCGCATCATCGCCACCGCCGGCTTCAACAAGGCCATCCTATGGCCTGCGCCGATGCCCGGCACCGATGTCACCTTCCGAGACTGGATCGCCGCCAAAAGCCGCGCCGAGCTGCGCGACCATGTCGTGGCGGAGCTCACCGAGGGGATGGACGGCACCGACCTCAGGGGCGGCGTGGCCAAGTTCGGCACCGGCTACAACACCATCGGCGAGGCTGACGGCAAGGTGATGCTGGCCGTGCTCGATGCCCATAAGGAGACCGCGGCGCCGCTGCACAGCCACACCGAGCTCGGCACGCTGATCCTCGAGCAGCTGGCGATCGTCAAGCGCGAAGGCGTCGACCCCACGCGGTTGACCATTGCCCATGTCGACCGCAACCCCGACCCCTGGGTGCATCGCAAGGCGGCCGACAGCGGCTGCTTCCTGTGCTTCGACGGGATGAGCCGCATCAAATACCATCCGGAGTCGGTGCTGATCGACTGCATTCTGAAACTGGTGGCCAACGGCTACGAGCGGCAGATCCTCCTCGGCGGCGACATCGCCCGGCGCACCATGTACAAGAACTACGGCGAGGGCGGCCTCGGCCTCGACTACATCCTGGCAAGCTGGGTCCCGCGCTTCAAAGAGGAGGCGGGCGAAGCCGGGTTCGACGGCAATAAGCTGATCCGCACCTTCATGGTCGACAACCCGCAACGCGCTTTCGCCTTCGCTCATTGAGGCCATGTTGTCCCCCGACCGCGCGCTCGAGTACCTCTATGACGACGAGCTGAAAGCGCTGCTTGCCCGGCGGCCGGTGGCGCTGTTGCCTGTCGGAGCGGTCGAATCGCATGGCGACCATCTGCCCGCCGGCACCGACAACCTGCTCGCCCAGCGGCTGGCGGAGCTTCTGGCGCAGCGCCTGGCCGGCCGGGTGCCGGTGCTTGCGCTGCCGCTCCTGCCCTTCGGCCAGGTATGGTCGCTGGCCGACGCGCCCGGCTCGTTTTCGCTGAGCAACGAGACCGTCACCCGGATCGTCGTCGAGCTCGCCCGCGCGGCGAAGGCCAAAGGCATCCGGACGGTCGCGGCGGTCAACACGCATCTCGGCAATGTCGCGGCGCTGCGCCAGGCGCAGCGCGCCTTGAAGGACGAGGCCATGGTCCTGGCCGTGTTCACCTATCCCGGCATGACGGAGATCGTGGCGCAGCTGCGCGAGCGCCCGGCGGCGCACCCCGCTTTCATGCATGCGTGCGAAATCGAGACCTCGTTCATGCTTCACCTCGCGCCGGAGGCCGTGCGGGCCGACCGGGCGGCCGAGAACTATCCGGCCTTTCCGGATGATTTCGGCGAGGTGGCCTACCGCTGGAGCGAATTTTCCGACAGCCCGGTGCTGGGCGACCCGAGCGCGGCCACCGCCGCCAAAGGACAGGCGATCCTTGACCATGTGCTCGACCGGATGGCTGCGCTGACCACCGCCCTTCATGCCCGCCAACAAGCGGCGGACTCACCGCCCTCCTCCGCGCCTCGGCCGTAGAGAAGCGCAACCAGGACTCAGCTGCCGGCGACGGCTTGACCGATCCAGTCGAGCCGCTTGGCCGGAATGAGCCCGTAATTATAGAAGTTGAGGGCGTTGGCTCCGGCTTCGACGCAGGCGGCAACCCGCGCGGTCAGGCCTTCGGCGCCGCCGACCTCGCCGTTGAACAGCCGGAATCCGGCGCCGAGGAATTTTTCCGCCCCGAGCGCCTCGAGCCCTTGCCGGATGACGGCGGCCGCCTCCTCCGGCCCGAGCGCATAGACGCACAGGAGGGCGCCGTCGCAGACCTTGCCGACGGCGGGGAGATCGCAGCCGCCCAGCCAGCCTTCCGCCAGGTCGATGAGCACCACCCGGCTTGCAGGATGCGCCCGCGCCGTGATCTCGGCGATCAGACTGGTCACCGGCTCGCTGCGCCAGTGCAGAAACTCGTGCAGCGCCGGAAACGGCTTGAACGTGTCGAGCCGGCCTGCCGGAAAGTCGGGGAAGCGCGGCTGCGGCGTCTCCCGCTCGCACGCTTCGATAATCCATTGCGCGACGATCTTGCGCGCCGCCTCCGTATCGACCCCGGCCTTGGCTGCGCGCGCCCGGCATGATTCGCAAAAGCAGAGCGACAGCGCGAAATCGTCCTCCGCGGTGAGGCCGACACCGTCCTTCTCGTGATGAAATTCATGTGCGAAACCCATGAAGGACGGGCTCTCGAGCTCGACCACGTCAGGCCTATAGGAGTGGGTCAGATCGGCGACCAACGTTGCGACATAGGCGCGGGCATCCGGATTCGACGGGCAGAGATTGTAATAGTTCGGGTCGCCGAAGGCGTTGCGGGTCACCGCGCCGGGATGGAGCATGCCGAGCCGGGTGTTGTGCAGGCACACGGTCCAGCAGCAGACACTCAGGCCGCCGGCATCGCGCCGCCGGACGAGTTCGCCGAGGACGTCGCCGCCGTCCGCGATCAGATCCGCAACCTTGGGCTGGATCGCCAAGCCCTCCCAGCGCGAAGCGGTCGGCCGGAAGTAGATGGTGCCGTCTTCGGGAAAATAGGCCTTGCGCTTCGGGCTGCGGGGCTGGAGGAAGCGGCCGGCATGGTAGGAGCTTGCCAGGCTGATGCTGGTCAGTCCCGCGCGGCCGCGCAGCTCGCCAAGCACGCTGTCGTAGCCGAGATCGAGAAGATCCCAAGCGTATGTCCACATTGACCGGTGCATCTGCTGCAAGCCTCCCTCGGTGCGTTCCGCCGGCACGTAGTCCGTCCGGCCAGCGAAGCGGATCGGGCCGGCAGATGTCAAGTTCACGGGCGCTTGACAGCGCGCCGCCCGATCCCGCTATTCTCCGCTGACCATCCGCAACGGAACATCGCCTGAGGGAGACACGGGGCGGTTCTGTGATGGCACCGCCGCAGCAAGCGCCGTCTTGCGCGACTCGCACAATGGGAGGACGACATGGACAAGGCACGTTTGACGGGAATCGCTGTTGCAGTCGGGGTGGCGCTCGCAGCGAGCGCCGGCTCCGCGCTGGCGGCTGCGCACTGCATCCAGGGTGAGCACAAGCCTCCCTACAAGCTCGGCTGGGCCAACATCTATTCGATTCCGACGTGGATGAAGGAGACCACCGGCACCATTCAGGACATGGCCGACGCGCTGAAGAAGCAGGGGCTGGTCGACAGCCTGACGATCACCGACGCGCAGGGCAATGCCAATACCCAGATCCAGCAGATCCAGTCGATGATCGATGCCAAGCTCGACGCCATCATCGTCGATGCGGGCTCCGCCACCGCCCTCGATCGGGTCATTGCCGACGCCTGCGCCAAGGGCATTGCGGTCGCCAATTTCGACAGCCTCGTCGACACCAAGGACCTGACCACCAAGATCGACACCGATCAGAACGAGTGGGGCAAGCTCGCGGCGGAATGGCTGGTCAAGCAGCTCAACGGCAAGGGCAACATCCTCGTGCTCAATGGCCCGGCCGGCGTTTCGGTGAGCGATGACCGCCGCAAGGGTGCCGAGCCGGTGTTCAAGGCCAATCCCGACATCAAGATCCTGGCCGAGACCAACACCGCCTACAATGCCGCGCCGGCCCAGGAGGCGGTCACCAATCTTCTGTTCAGCAACCCCGAGATCAACGGCGTCTGGAGCCAAGGCGGGGCATTGTCGGCGGGTGCGGTGACCGCATTCGAGAAGCAGGGGCGCGAGCTGGTGCCGATGACCGGCGAGAACTATCGGCCGTTCCTGGAAATGTGGAAGGAAAAGAAGCTCACCGCCTGGGGAACGCAGCAGCCGAACTGGCTTGCCGCCTTGGCCGTCTACGCCGCGGTCGAGGCGCTGCAGGGCAAGGATATCCCCGCCTACATCAACGTGCCGCTGCCGATCATCGACGAGAGCAACCTCGACAGCTATCTCGCCCGGGCGAAGGACTTCGCGGCCGACGGCTATATCTACTCGCCCTACGACACCAAGCTGTTCGACGAGCTGATCGCCGCCAGCCTGAAGAAGTGACATCGCGGCAAGCGTGAGCGAGCATCAGCGCGGCCGCGAAGATGGCTGAGCCTCGGGAGGTTCTCGGCGCGCGCAACGTCTCGAAGGGCTTCTTCGGCAATCCGGTGCTGCGCGATGTGTCGATTTCGCTGCAAGCCGGGCGCATCCACGCGCTGCTCGGCGAAAACGGCGCCGGCAAGTCGACGCTGATCAACCTCTTGTCGGGCACCCTGGTGCCCGACAAAGGCACGGTGCTGATCGACGGAACGCCGATTTCGGCGCTGACGCCCGGCGCGGCACATCGGCATGGGGTGGCGGTCGTCCAGCAGGAGCTCAGCCTTGCCGCGCACCTCTCGATCGCCGAGAACATCGGCCTCGGCGCCTATCGGCAACGCGGCCCACTGATCGATTACGGCGATCTGGCGCGTGCGATCGAACCGATCGCGGCCAAGCTCGGGCTGACCGAAGTGCCCGATACACCCGTCGGCCGGCTGCCGCTCGGGCGGCGCCAAGTGGTCGAGATCGCCAAGGCCCTGTTCACCAAGCCGCGCGTCGTCATCTTCGACGAGCCGACGTCCTCGCTGGCCGCGCCCGACGTCACCATGCTGGTGCGGCTCATCCGCGAACTGCGCGACGAAGGTGTGGCGATCCTCTACATCTCGCATCGCTTGAACGAGATTCTCGACTTCTGCGACTATGTGACGGTGCTGAAAGACGGTGCGGTGACCGCAGACCGTCCGCTGGCAGGGCTCGACCCCGACGGCTTGGTGCGCCTGATGGTCGGGCGCGACCCGCAGAACCTGTTCCCGCCCTTTCTCTCACGGGCGACCGAGGAGCGCGTGCTGTCGGCGCGGAATTTCCGCACGCCGGCTGCTCACGGGGTCGATTTCGAGCTGCGCCGCGGCGAGATCCTCGGTATCGGCGGCCTCGTGGGTCACGGCCAGGAAGATTTCATGATGGGCCTTTACGGCGCCATCCCGGCCGCCGCGGATGAATTTCGGGTGGCGACCGGCGGGCGACCGTCGGGCACCGTCCCGTTCGCAAGGGTTGCCGACGCCAATGCCGCCGGGGTCGCCTATGTCCCCGCCGACCGGCGCCGGGACGGCCTGCTGCTTCCCCATTCGGTCAACTTCAATCTGCTGCTGGCGCTGTTTGCGCGCGACAGCGGCAGGCGTCGCCGCTTCGCCGAGGAAGCGGCCCTCACCCGCCGCCTGGCCGACCGGCTGAGCATCAGGGGAGACCGGCAGCGGCCCGTGCAGGCGCTTTCCGGCGGCAATCAGCAGAAAGTTGCGCTGTCGAAATGGCTGCCGCTCCAGCCGGCGGTGTTTCTGCTCAACGATCCCACCCGCGGGGTCGACGTCGGCACCAAGCGCGAGATCTATGTCGCGCTCCAGGAAATGGCCGCCGAGGGCAAGGCGGTGGTCCTGCTCAGCACCGACACGCCGGAACTCATCCATCTCTGCGACCGGGTGATGGTCTTCCACAAAGGCCGCGTGGCGGCCACGCTGGCGCACGGCGAGGCGACCGAGGAAGCGATCGTCGCCGCCGCCATGGGGGTGCGTTCCCGGGCGCACGGGGAAGCGGCCTGATGGGCGCCGGCGCACGGCTCTATTGGCGCATCCAGTGGCGCCGCAATGACGGGCTCGGAGCGCTGTTTCTGGTGCTTGCGCTGTTCGCCATCCTCTATGCGGTCCTGTTTCCCGGCATTTTCTCCTTCGGCACGTCGTCGAAATTCGTCCAGGGCTGGTTTCCGACGGCGATGGTCGCGGCGGCGCAGACCATCGTCATGCTGACCGGCGGCATCGATCTTTCCGTCGGCCCGATGGTCAGCCTGGGTTCGGTGGTCGCCGCCTCGACCATGGACGGCCCGCTCGGCATCTTCGGCGGCGTCCTGGCGATGCTGGCGCTGGGCGGCGGGGTCGGCGCGATCGTCGGCGCGTTCGTCGCGATCGGACGCTACCCGGCGATCATCGTGACCCTGGCGCTGTCCTTCGTGCTGCGCGGCGTCGCCCTGCTCATCTTGCCGCGGCCCGGCGGCTATGTCCCGCCTTCGCTGTCGGACTTTCTTGCCGGCACCCACCCGACCGCGGCCATCCTGCTCGTCCTCTTGGTGATCCTCTGGAAGGCCTACCAGGCGACCCCGCTCGGCGTCGGCCTCATCGCCATCGGCGACAATGCCGAAGGCGCCTACCGGTCCGGCGTCAGCGTCACGGCGGCGCGGCTGTGCGCCTATATCGTCAGCGGCATCCTGCAGGCATTCACCGGCCTCTATATGGCGGCCAAGACCGGCTCGGGCGATCCGTTGATCGGCGAGCCGCTGACGCTGACGGCGATCTCCGCCGCCGTGCTCGGCGGGGTCAGCTTCCTCGGCGGCCAGGGCACGATGCGCGGCGCGCTCGCCGGCAGCCTGTTGATGAGCATCCTGATCAGCGTCATGTTCTTCCTGCGCCTGCCGCTTGTGGCCCAATATGTCGTCCAGGGCCTGATCATCGTCGTCACGGTCGCGCTGCCGCTGGTCCGCAATGCGTGGCGGCGGGCGTCATGAGCTCGAGCCTGCGCCGCTTCTCGGCAGTCTATGGGCGATCGCTGGTCGCCTATGCGGTCGTCGCTGTCCTATGGATCGCGGCCTCGCTCTTGATTAAAGGCTTTGGCGTCTATCCGCATCTGCGCTACATCGTCGAGCTTGCCGCAGTCATCGGCCTGGTCGGCATCGGCCAGACGATTGCGGTGATCGGCGGCGGCATCGACCTGTCGGTCAGCGCAATCATCACCGTCGCAGCCATCGTCCTGCCGATCCTGTCCTTCGATGCCGACACTTCCGGCCTCGGCGCGATCGCGCTGTCGCTGCTGGTTGCCGGCGGCATCGGCGCGGTGAACGGGTTCGGCATCGGCTTTCTCGGCCTGCCGCCGCTGATCATGACGCTCGCGATGGCGACGATCCTCCAGGGCCTGCTCGTGCTGATTGCCGGCGGCAGCGCCATCTCGGTCACCAACGCCACGCTGGAGTGGCTCGGCTCGGCGCATCTGCTGACGATCTCGGCCAGCATTCTGCTCTGGCTGGCGGTTGCGGCAGTCTGCCTCTACTGGCTGCACGGCACGCGCAGCGGCGCGCTGATTTTCGCGATCGGCACCAATCCGGTGGTGAGCAAGCTTTCCGGCGTTCCGATCCGGCGGCTGACCGTGCTCACCTATGTCATTTCGGGCTTGTGCGCCGGCCTTGCGGGGCTTCTGCTCCTGTCGATGAACGGGCAGGGCTATGTCGGCATCGGCGATCCCTATCTGCTGTCGTCGATCGCGGCCGTCGTGCTCGGCGGAACCTCCATCCTCGGCGGCCGCGGCAGCTATCTCGGCACCATCGCCGGCGCGGTGCTGCTGGTGACGATGACGGCGCTGATCACCGTGGTCAATGCCTCGGAAGGCTGGCGCAGCGTCATCCTCGGCTGCCTGATTCTCGGCATGCTGCCCCTGTCGGGCCGCGACCAGTCGCGCTGAGCAGCCGCAAGTTGGACGAACGAAGGAGAATTGCAATGCTGGTCCAGGACCTCGACACCCCCGCGGCGGTGGTCGATCTCGACGTCATGGAGAACAATCTGCGGCGCTGCCAAGCCTATCTCGACCGCCACAAGCTCAGGCTGCGGCCGCACATCAAAACCCACAAAATCCCGGAGTTCGCCCATCTCCAGCTCCGGTTGGGCGCCAAGGGCGTGAACTGCCAGAAGATCGGCGAGGCCGAGGTGATGGCAGACGCCGGCATCACCGACATCCTGCTGACCTACAACATTCTCGGCCAGGCCAAGCTCGACCGCCTGGTGGCGCTCGCCCGCCGGACCGACCTGCAGGTGGTGGCCGACTCGGAGGTGGTGGTCGACGGCCTCTCCACGGCAATGTCGCGCGCCGGACTGACGCTGCCGGTGCTGGTCGAATGCGACACCGGCGCGCTGCGCTGCGGGGTGACCACGCCGGCCGAGGCGGTGGCGCTGGCTCAGGCGATCGACAGGGCGCCGGGGCTGGTGCTGCGCGGCCTGATGACCTACCCGCCGAAGGGCGGCGTGGAAAAGACCAATGCCTGGCTGACCGAGGCCGTGGATCTCCTCAACCGGGCCGACCTCTCGGCCGAGACGGTCAGCACCGGCGGCTCGCCCGATCTCTACAGCGCCCATCGGGTCGAGGTGGCGACCGAGCATCGCCCGGGCACCTACATCTACAGCGACCGCTACCATGTCGAGACCCACCGGTTCGGCGGCTGGGAAGACTGCGCGCTCAGGGTTCATGCGCGGGTCGTGTCGCACGCCGCGCCCGACCGCTGCGTCATCGACGCCGGCTCGAAGAGCCTGTCGTCCGACCTGCTCGGGCTGGAGGGCCACGGCCGCATCGTCGAGCATCCGCAATGGCAGATCTACGGGCTGAGCGAGGAGCATGGGCATGTCCGGGTGCCCGAAGGTGCGCAGACGCCGCGGATCGGCGAGACCGTGACGGTGATCCCCAACCACGCTTGCGTGGTCACCAACCTCTACGACCGGATCTATGCCGCGCGGCAGGGTCGCGTCGAAACCTTCTACGACGTGGCGGCGCGGGGCAAGGTGCTGTAGAGCGACGGCCGCGCCGGCCGGGGGCCGCGGGCCTCACCAGAGCGTGTAGCCGCCGTCGATGACGAACGCCGCGCCGGTGACATAGCTCGACGCCGGCGAGGCCAGGTAGACGGCCAGTGGCCCGATCTCGCGCGGGTCGCCGGCGCGGCCCATCGGGATCGCGCCGACGAAGGTGTCGATCACCTCGGGGTTCTTCGCCGCCCAAGCCCGGTTCGGCTCGGTCATGAACAGTCCCGGGCAGATGGCGTTGACGGTGACCCCGCGCGGCGCCCAGTCGGCAGCGACGGCGCGGGTAAAGTGGAGCACGGCCGCTTTCGCCGCCTCATAATGGCGCCCGCCGATGCCGCGATTGGCAATGAATGCGCTGATCGAGGCGATGTTGATCACCCGCCCCTCCCCCCGCTCCAGCATCGCGCCGCCGATCAGCTTGGTGCAGATGAAGCAGTGCGTGAGGTTGAGGTCGAGATAGCGCTGCCAATCGGCGATATCGGCGCTTTCGACGGCCACGTCGGCCCGGCGCCCGCCGACATTGTTGACCAGGATGTCGACCGGCGCGTGCTCGGCAAGCGCTTGCCTGCACATCGCCTCGCAGTCCTCGGGCCGCCCGACATCCGCAACGATCGTCCAGGCGCGCCGTCCGCGCTCTTCGACCTCGGCAGCGGTTTTGGCCAGGGCTTCGGCATCGCGCGCCACGAGCACGACATCGGCACCGGCCTCTGCAGCCGCGAGGGCGATCTCACGGCCGAAACCGCGGCTTCCGCCTGTAATCAAGAGCCGCTTGCCGTCCAGCCGGAAGCGATCGAGCACGCTCATCCCAACCCCTCAGTGCGGCCCCCGGCCGTTCTTGCCGGAGAAAGATAGGCCTGTTAGGGTTGTGCTGCAATTTGTCAATCCGTACGGTTTCGACGACGGCGGACCGTTGCCCAGCTTGGCGACGCGGCAAATCGTGAGCAGGCTCAAAAATCAGGAGGAGGGCAATATGTCTGCAAGGAACGAGCAAGAGGAAATCGCCTATCAGGCAGCGCTGCGCGGGCTTCGCCGCGGTGCGATGGATCGGCGCGAGTTTCTGACCCGCAGCCTCGTCACCGGCCTGGGATTGGCAGGCGTGGCCTCGGTGGCCAAGAACGGGATCGGCCCGGCATTCGCCGACGACCGTCCGCTGACGCCGACCTTCTATCAGTGGATTCAGGACCTTCATCCCGGCATCGCCGCGGTCAACGAGAAATTTCCCGGCATCAACTACCAGATCGCCCCGGTCGAGGGTTTTGGCATCGAGCGCTTCGTGGCCGAGGCCAAAAAGGGTACCAGCACCTGGGACGTGTATGTCGGCCAGACCCCGTTCGTGGAAATGTCGGCGTTCATCAAGGCCGGGGTGATCGAGCCCTGGGACAACTACATCCCGAAGGAAGTGATCGACGACATCCTGCCCTCGATTCGCGAGGAATGCAGCATCGACGGCAAGCTCTACAGCTGGCCGTTCCTGCTCGACGTCACCGGATCCGGCTGGCATTCCGGCCTGACGACGCAGGCAGGCCTGCCCGACCAGGCACCCGCGACCTGGGATGACTTCCTGGCCAGCGCCCAGAAGGTCGTGGATTCCAAGGCGGCCCCGTGGGGTGCCACCTTCAATTCGCATGGCTGGCGCTCGCTCGCCCCGGTCGCGCACAGCATGAGCACCAATGTCTACACGCCTGAAGGCCTGTTCGACTTCACCAGCGAGCCCGCCATCGAGGCGCTGAAGCTGATGAAGCAGGTCATGGCGCTCGCCAACCCCGACATCCTGCTCGAAGGCGGCTCCGACGCCGGCGTCAACGGCACCCCCGACGAGATCGCGTTTGCCACTCAGCGGGTCGGTCTCTACTTCAAATATTTCAACGCGCCGCTGCGCATGGCGGCGACCTGGGACGATCCCAAGCTGCTGCACCTCGGGCCGCTGCCGAAGTTCAAGAACGGCGAAGGCTCGACCGTGTTCTGGACGACCGGCTGCGCGCTTCTCAAGTATGGCCAGAACAAGGAGAAGGCGGCCGAATACATCAAGGCGCTGACCTACGACCAGCAGATCTGGAAGGACTCCATCGTCGGCACCAAGAGCGGTCATCCGGGCCAGCTGCCGCCCTATAAGTCGATCTATGCCGAATGGGATTCCAGCAAGCCGGACTGGATGCCGCCGTTCGTCGGCCTGGTCCGCGGCCAGCTCGACAAGGCCAAGGCCATCAAGAACAATCTGTTCGGCCTGCAGCAATTCGTCATCGGCAAGCCGATCTGGGAAGCCTACCTCAAGGGCGAGGAAGCCGATCCGAAGGCCGCGATGCAGAAGGTCTCGGACGCCGTCGCCGCAGAGGTGAAGAAGGGCTGATCGACCATCGGGGGCCATGGCGGGTGAACCGCCGTGGCCCGACCTTGAGACCTCGGCGCCGGCAGCTTGCGCGCTGCTTTCCTTCGGCGATTGTCCCCGCGGCCCTGCGCTTGACTGGAACGACCTATGGCGGAAGCAGCCGCGTCCCGCGAACAAAACTTTGAAGCGAGCGCGTCGGAGCGTGCGGCCGGGCGATGGCGGCTGGGCGCGGTGGACTGGCTGTTTCTCGCTCCGGCGCTGCTGTTCTTCATCGGTTATCAGGTCTGGCCGATCATCCGCGTCCTGTGGCTGAGCTTCACCGATTTCCAGTTCCTCTCCGACGAGCCGGCACGCTGGATCTGGTTCGAGAACTACACTACGGCACTCGCCGATCCACTGATGTGGACGAGCCTCTGGCGGGCAGCGCTGTTCACCATCATGTTCCTGCCCGGAACGATCATCCTGCCGCTCATCCTGGCGCTGCTCATCGACCGCGTCTCGCAGCCCGCTGACGGCCACCGTCTACCGGGTCATCCTGCTCATCCCCGCCGTCATTCCGAGCACCCTGATCTTCGTGCTGTGGAAATGGATGTACAATTACCAGAGCGGACCCATCAATCACTTCCTGGTCGACACGCTCGGCCTGTTCTCCTTGCAGAACGCGCCGCAATGGCTGGGCGGAACGGCGCTGACGCTGCCCTCGATCGCGATCATGGAGGTGTGGTGGGGCCTGGGCTACCACACGATCTTCTTCCTCGCCGGGCTGGCGGCGATCCCGAAGGATCTGCACGATGCCGCCCGCATCGACGGCGCGAACGAATGGCAGGTGTTCTGGCATGTCACGCGGCCGCAGCTGGCGCCGATCATGATGATCCTGATCGTGCTGCGCTTCGGCACCGCGATGGCGGTGATCGACGAATATCTGATCTTCGGCGGCTTCAACCGTGCCTCGCCGACCTACACCTGGACGATCTATATGTACGATCAAGCGTTCAAGCTCGGCCTCTGGCGGCAGGGCTATGCCTCGGCGATCGGCATGATCGGGGCGGTGGCCATGATGATCGTGATGGCGATGCTGCTGCGCGCGTTCCGACCGAGAGGATGAGGCAAGATGGCGGCGGATGAAGAGGAACTTGCGTTCCGGACCAGGACTGCGGACCTGCCCGGCGATGCGCGCGCCTGGAGCCCGCTGGTCGGCCACATCATCATCAACTTCTTCAACCTGATCATCCTCCTGCCGCTTGCCTGGGTGCTGATGATGTCGATCAAGTCGCTTCCCGACGCGATGCGGGGCGACTTCTGGCCACGCAAGTTCGACTTCGGCCACTACGCCTACGTGTTCGAACGCATCGCTACGCTGCCGGTCAACCTGTTCAACAGCATCTACGTCACGGCGGCGACGGTGCTGGTCACCACGGTCTGCGCCGTGCTGGCCGGCTATGCGCTGGTTCACATGCGGCCGCGCGGCGCAGGCGTCGTGCTGACCATCTTTTTGGTGTCGCTCTATTTTCCGGTCCGGGTCGTGTCGCTGATCAGCGTCTACGAAACGCAGTCCTGGCTCGGTCTCATCAATCACACCAGCGGCCTGATCCTGCCCTATGTGACGCTGCAGCTGGTGATCAGCATCCTGATCATGCGCAGCATGTTCCAGCTGGTGCCGCACGAGATCATCGAATCGGCCAAGATCGACGGCGCCGGCCATTTGCGCACGCTGTGGGAAGTCGGCCTGCCGATGGTGCGCAACGGCCTGGTCGTCATCTTCATCGTCAATTTCGTCGCCGCCTGGGGCGAGTATCTTCTGGGCGTCACCTTGATCGACGACGAAGCCAAGCGGACGATGCCGGTGGTGCTGGCCGCCGCCCAGGGTGGCCAGGGCCAATGGGCCTGGCCGAACCTTGCCGCCGTTTATGTGATCGTCGTCGCCCCAGGAATATTGGCCTTCACCTTCGCCCAGAAGCTGTTCTTCAAGGGCCTGCTCGAGGGCGCGCTGAAGGGCTGACCGGGCGGCTCGGGAGAGGGCACGGAGATCATGGAGAGCGCCGGGTGACATTTGCTGGAAAGGTCGTGGCCATCACCGGTGCCGCAGGCGGCATCGGACAGGCGCTCAGCTGGCTCTTCGGCCGCTCGGGCGCGCGGCTGATCGTCCTCGATCGCAGCGATGCCGTGCATGATTTCGCCGCGCAGCTTGCCGCAGCCGACATTGCCGTCGTCGCAGCGGTGGCAGACATCGGCGATTCTGAGGCGGTGGCGGCGTGCTTCGCCCGGCTCACCGCAAGCCAGGGCGATGTCGACATCCTCGTCAACAATGCCGGCGTGGCTCGCCATCCGACCATTGCCCGGACCGATCCGGAGGGCTGGCGCAGCGACGTCGACAGCAATCTCAACGGCACGTTCAACTGCGTCCATGCGGTGCTGCCGGCGATGGTCAAAAAGGGCGCCGGCGCCATCGTCACTATCGGCTCCGTCAACGCCCTGGCCGCTCTCGGCGACCCAGCCTACAGCGCCGCCAAAGCGGGGATGATCGCAATGACGCGCTCGCTGGCGCTCGAATATGGACGCCATGGGGTGCGGGTCAACATCGTGCTTCCGGGCACGGTTCGCACGCCGATCTGGGCAGAGCGGATCAAGAAGGATCCCGATGTGCTCAAGCGGCTGGAACGGTGGTACCCGCTCGGCCGGATCGTCGAGCCGTCCGACATCGCCCGCGCGGTGGCCTTCCTGGCGTCCGACGACGCCGCCGCTATCACCGGGGTGTCGCTGCCCGTCGATTGCGGGCTGATGGCGGGCAACATCGTCATGAGCCGCGAACTGACGCTCGAAGATCTTTAGAGCGGTTCAGCACTTCTTGGATTGCCGGCCACGGCTCAGGCCATTTCTCCGCAATTCCGGACGCAAAAACCGGTGTTCGCTAAGCGATCGGATGCTCGGCAAAAAAGTCCAGCACCTTGGCCTTGAAGCTGCGATCGCCGACCGCCTGCATATGGTCGCGGCCGGCGATCTCGAAGGCCTCGGCATGCGGCATCAGGCCGGCCAGCATTTCGGCCGAGCCGGCGATGTCGTCGCGGCTGCCGACGGCGATCAGGGTCGGCTGGGTGATGCGCGCGATGTCGGCTTTCGCCAGCAGCGTGCGCGAGGTGGCGATGCAGGCCGCCAGGGCCCGGCGGTCGCTCTTGGTCTGGTCGGCAAAGGCCCGGAAGGTCTTGGCGCGCGGGTCATGGATCGCCGCCGGATCGGCGGCAAGCAGCGCCTCGGCGATCAGATCCCAGTCGCCGACGCCTTCGACGATGCCGATGCCGAGCCCGCCGAGCACCAAGGTGGCGACGCGCTGCGGCGCGGCGAGCGCCAGGAAGGCGGCAACCCTGGCGCCCATCGAATAGCCCATGACGTGGGCGGCCTCGATGCCGAGATGGTCGAGCAGGGCGGCCGCATCGGCGGCCATTTCATCGGGCGTGTAATCCTCGGGGCGGTAGCTCTTGGAGGACAGGCCGTGGCCGCGGTGGTCGAAGGCGATCGCGCGGTAGCCCGCCTCCGTCAGCGTCTTGACCCAGCCGGGCGACACCCAGTTGACGAAATGGCTGGAGGCGAAGCCGTGGATGAGCAGCACCGGCTCGCCGGCGCCGCGATCGACAAAGGCGAGCTCGAAGCCGGCGTGGGTGAAGGACGCGGTCATGGCCGGAGGCGCCGGCTGGCAAGCCGTTCGCTGCGGCTCAGTGCGAGACCGGCAGCGTGCCGAGGTCGGGGTGGATCTCGGCCGCCATCAACCCCTTGTCGCCGCGGCCGAAGCGCACCAGCACCACCTGCCCTGGCCGAAGCTCGGTCACGCCGTAGCGGCGCAGCGTCTCCATATGCACGAAGATGTCTTCGGTGCCCTCCCCGCGGGTCAGAAAGCCGAACCCCTTGGTGCGGTTGAACCACTTCACCAAGGCGCGCTCGAGCCCGCTTTCGGGGGCGACCGCGGCGTGGGTGCGCTGCACCGGCTGCTCGGCCGGATGCACGGCCGTCGAACTGTCCATCGAGATGACGCGGAAGGCCTGCATGCCGCGCTCGCCCTGCTTGACCAGCGCCACCACCCGGGCCCCTTCGAGCGCCGTCTGGAAGCCATCGCGGCGCAGGCAGGTCACGTGCAGCAGGATGTCGCCCAGCCCCGGCGTGTCGGGCAGGATGAAGCCGTAGCCCTTGGCGACATCGAACCATTTGATGGCACCCGCAACTTCGATGAGGCCGGTGGCATCGCCGGAGTCACGCCGGGCGAACGCGTCCTCGTCCGCCGCGTCGCGCCCCGTGAAAGAGGCCTTATCCCCCATTGCGAACGCACCCTTTCCTCGAATACGCCACTTTGATTCTTCCGCGCGAGAATAGCACTCGCCCTTCCGGTCTAGGCAAGGGCCGCCAGCTACTTTTCAACACATGGCCGCGAAACAGACATGTTGCGGCGCTCGGCTTCGCGCAACCTTGTTTGCCGGTTGCCGGTTCCCGCCACCTCGCTCTATGTTTCGGAGGCCGGGGAGATGACCACGATCGGAGGACGCAAAGACGATGCGCTATCTGCACACGATGATCCGCATCAGCGACATCGACCAGTCGCTCGATTTCTTCATCAGCAAGCTCGGGCTCAAGGAGGTCCGCCGCTTCGAGAACAAGGACGGACGCTACACCTTGATCTTCCTCGCCGCGCCGGCGGACGAACATGCCGGCATCACCGAAAAGGCGCCGCTGGTCGAGCTTACCTACAACTGGGATCCCGAAGACTATACCGGCGGGCGCAATTTCGGCCACCTCGCCTACGAGGTCGACGACATCTATGCCACCTGCCAGCGGCTGATGGACAGCGGCGTCACCATCAACCGGCCGCCGCGCGACGGCAATATGGCCTTCATCAGGACCCCCGACGGCATCTCGATCGAGCTTTTGCAGAAGGGCGCCGCGAAAGAGAAAGCCGAGCCGTGGGCATCGATGGCCAACACCGGCAAATGGTAGAAGCGCGGCGGGAGGGGCAATGAAGGACGTCCTCAAGGAACTCGAGCGCCGCCGGGCCGAGGCGCGCGCCGGCGGCGGCCCGGCGCGGATCGCGGCCCAGCATGCCAAGGGCAAGCTCACCGCGCGCGAGCGGCTCGACGTGTTCCTCGACGACGGCTCGTTCGAGGAGTTCGACATGTATGTCGAGCATCGCTCGACCGATTTCGGCATGGAGAAGACCAAGGTGGCCGGCGACGGCGTGGTCACCGGCTGGGGCACCGTCAACGGCCGCACCGTATTCGTCTTCGCCAAGGACTTCACCGTGTTCGGCGGCTCCTTGTCGGAGGCCCATGCCGAGAAGGTGATCAAGGTCCAGGACATGGCCTTGCGCAACCGGGCGCCGATCGTCGGCCTCTACGACGCCGGCGGCGCGCGCATCCAGGAGGGCGTGGCGGCGCTCGGCGGCTATGCCGAGATCTTCCAGCGCAACGTGCTGGCGTCCGGCGTCATCCCGCAGATCTCACTGATCATGGGCCCGTGCGCCGGCGGCGACGTCTACTCGCCGGCGATGACCGACTTCATCTTCATGGTGCGCGACACCTCCTACATGTTCGTCACCGGTCCCGACGTGGTCAAGACGGTGACCAACGAGACGGTGTCGGCCGAGGAGCTCGGCGGCGCCAAGGTGCACACCACCCGCTCGTCGATCGCCGACGGCGCCTACGACAACGATGTCGAGGCGCTGATCCAGATGCGCCGGCTGATCGATCTTTTGCCGCAGTCCAATACCGGGCCGCTGCCGGAGATCGCCTGCCATCAGGCGGCCGACGCCTTCGACTTCTCGCTCGACCGGCTGATCCCCGACACCGCCAACAAGCCCTACGACATCACCGAGCTGATCCTGAAGACCTGCGACGAGGGCGATTTTTTCGAGATCCAGGCGGCCTTCGCCAAAAACATCGTCACCGGCTTCGGCCGCATCGAGGGCCGCACCATAGGCTTCGTCGCCAACCAGCCGATGGTGCTCGCCGGCGTCCTCGACAGCGACGCCAGCCGCAAGGCCGCGCGCTTCGTGCGCTTCTGCGACTGCTTCAACATTCCGATCGTCACCTTCGTCGATGTGCCCGGCTTCCTGCCCGGCACCGCCCAGGAATATGGCGGGCTGATCAAGCACGGCGCCAAGCTGTTGTTCGCCTATGCCGAGGCGACGGTGCCGAAGATCACCGTGATCACCCGCAAGGCCTATGGCGGCGCCTATGACGTGATGGCGTCGAAGCATCTGCGCGGCGACCTCAACTATGCCTGGCCGTCGGCTCAGATCGCGGTGATGGGTGCCAAGGGCGCGGTCGAGATCATCTACCGCAAGGACATCGGCGACGCCGAAAAGATCGCCGCCCACACCAAAGCCTATGAGGACCGCTTCCTGTCGCCGTTCGTGGCCGCCGAGCGCGGCTATGTCGATGAGGTGATCATGCCGCACTCGACCCGCCGGCGGGTGGCCAGGGCGTTGCGCATGCTGCGCAACAAGGACCTCGCCAACCCCTGGAAGAAGCACGACAACATCCCGCTGTGATGGGCTGGCGACAGCGGCCGGCTCAGGCGCTGCCGATCTCGTGGTCGGCGAGCCGTTCCAGCGCCCGGACCAGGGCGGAGTGGTCTTCCTTGGCCCCGCCCTGGGCGACGCAGGCTGAGAACAGCTGCTGGGCCGAGGCGGTGTTGGGCAGGGCCACGCCGAGCGCCCGCGCCCCGTCGAGCGCCAGCCCGAGGTCCTTCTGATGCAGCTCGATGCGGAAGCCGGGCGCGAAGCTTCGCTTGACCATCCGCTCGCCGTGCACCTCCAGGATGCGCGAGGCCGCCAGCCCACCCATCAGCGCCTGCCTGACCTTGGCCGGATCGGCGCCGGCCTTGCTGGCGAACACCAGCGCCTCGGCCACCGCCTCGATGGTGAGCGCCACCACGATCTGATTGGCGACCTTGGTGGTCTGGCCGACGCCGTTGCCGCCGACCAGGGTGATGTTCTTGCCGAGTTTTTCGAAGATCGGCCGAGCCCGCGCAAATGCGCCCGCCTCGCCGCCGACCATGATCGTCAGGCTGGCAGCCTTGGCGCCGACCTCGCCGCCCGACACCGGCGCATCGAGATAGTCGGCGCCGAGCGCATTGATGCGCTTGGCGAAATCGACGGTGGCGAGCGGCGAGATCGAGCTCATGTCGATGATCAGCTTGTCCTTGCCGAGGCCGGCGGCGACGCCGTCCTTGCCGAACAGCACCTCCTCCACCTGCGGCGTGTCGGGAACCATCAGGATGACGATGTCGGCGGCCTCGGCCACGGCACGCGGGCTCGCCAGGCCCTTCAGCCCGGTGGCGGCGAGCTCTGCCGGCGGTGGCCTGCGGTGCGTCGAGGTCAGCACCGTGTAGCCGGCAGACAGCAAATGGCCGGCCATCGGCGCGCCCATGATGCCGAGTCCGATGAACCCGATGGTCTCCATGCCGACCCTCCCCTTAAACCGCGCTCTGCTCGGCCTGCCTCAGCCAGCCGAGACCCTCGGCCGTGCCGGCCGCCGGCCGGTATTCGGCGCCGACCCAGCCGTCATAGCCGAGACGGTCGAGATGGCGGAACAGGAACGGATAGTTGATCTCGCCCGTGCCCGGCTCGTGCCGGCCGGGATTGTCGGCCACCTGCAGGTGGGCGATGCGGCCGAGGTTGGCCTCGATCGTACGGGCGAGATCCCCCTCCATGACCTGCATGTGGTAGATGTCGTACTGCAGATAGAGGTTGCTCGACCCGACGCGCTCGAACAGCGCCAGCGTCTGGCGCGAGCCGGTGAGGAAGAAGCCCGGAATGTCGCGGGTATTGATCGGCTCGGCGAGCAGCCGGATGCCCGCTGCGGCCAGCCGATCGGCCGCATAGGCGAGGTTGGCGACCAGCGTATCCTCCAGCCGGGCGCGGTCCGCATCGGGCGGGGCGATGCCCGCCAGGCAGTTGACCTGGCTGCAGCCGGTCGCCTCGGCGTAGCGGATCGCTGTGTCAACGCCGGCGCGGAACTCCTCGACCCGTTCCGGCAGGACGGCGATGCCGCGCTCGCCCTTGGCCCAGTCGCCCGGCGGCAGGTTGAACAACACCTGGCTGAGACCATGCCGGCCGAGGAGCTCGGCGATCTTTTCGGGCGGATGGTCGTAGGCGCCGACATATTCGACGCCGGCGAAGCCGGCATGCGCGGCGGCCGCGAAGCGGTCGAGAAAATCGTGCTCGGCAAACAGCATGCTGAGATTGGCAGAAAAACGCGGCATGGCGTCAGGATCCCGGTTGCGGCGGCCGTCTCAATCGAGCAGCGCGATCGCAGTCGGCGCGTCCTCATTGTGCTCGGCCAGTTCCTCGAACTCGACTATGGCATCGATCTCGGTGCCCATCGAGATATTGGTGACGCGCTCCAGCACGAATTCGAGCACCACCGGCACCCGATGCTCGGCCATCAGCCGCCTGGCCTCGGCAAAACCGGCCGCGAACTCCTCCGGGCGGCGCACGCGCAGCGCCTTGCAGCCCATCGCCTCGGCGACGGCGACATGGTCGACGCCATAGCCGGGCTCGCTGCCCTCGCCGGCATTGATGTTGTCGAACGCCAGGCTGACCTCGAAATCCATGGCAAAGCCGCGCTGCGCCTGGCGGATCAGGCCGAGATAGGCGTTGTTGACGACGACATGCAGATAAGGCAGCCGGTGCTGGGCGCCGACCGCGAGTTCCTCGATCAGGAACTGGAAATCGTAGTCGCCCGACAGCGCCACGATCTCTCGCTCCGGATCGGCGGCGCGCACGCCGAGCGCGGCCGGCAGGGTCCAGCCGAGCGGCCCGGCCTGACCGCAATTGATCCAGTGGCGCGGTTTGAACACGTGCAGGAACTGGGCGCCGGCGATCTGCGACAGCCCGATCGTGCTGACATAGCAGGTCTCGCGGCCGAACACCTTGTTCATCTCCTCGTAGACGCGCTGCGGCTTGAGCGGCACCGCATCGAAATGGGTCTTGCGCTTCATCTCCTTCTTGCGCTTTCGGCAGGCTTTGACCCACGCCGACCAGTCGCGCAGGCGTCCTGCCGTCTTCCACTCGGTGGCGACGTCGAGCAGCATCTTCAAGGCCGCAGCCGCATCCGAGACGATGCCGTAATCGGGTGCGAACACCCGGCCGATCTGGGTGCCTTCGATGTCGATGTGCACGAATTTCCGGCCGGCGGTGTACTTCTCGATCGAGCCGGTGTGGCGGTTGGCCCAGCGGTTGCCGATGCCGATGACGAAATCGGCGGCAAGCATCGTGGCGTTGCCGTAGCGGTGCGCGGTCTGCAGCCCGCACATGCCGGCCATCAGCGGGTGGTCGTCGGGGATCGCGCCCCAGCCCATCAGCGTCGGCACCACCGGCACGCCGGTGATTTCAGCGAACTCGACCAGCAGGTCGCACGCATCGGCATTGATGATGCCGCCGCCGGCAACGATCAGCGGCCGCTGGGCGGCGTTGAGCATGGAGAGCGCCTTCTCCGCCTGCGGCCGGGTGATCGCCGGCTTGTAGGCCGGCAGCGGCGCGTAGGTGTCGATATCGAACTCGATCTCGCTTAGCTGCACATCGAGCGGCAGGTCGATCAGCACCGGGCCCGGCCGGCCCGAGCGCATCAGGTGAAAGGCCTTCTGCAGCGCCATCGGCACCTGATAGGGCTCCATCACCGTCACCGCCCATTTGGTCACCGGGGCAGCGATGGCGGCAATGTCGACGGCCTGAAAATCCTCCTTGGTGAGCCGTGCGCGCGGCGCCTGGCCGGTGATCGCCAGAATCGGGATCGAATCGGCAGAGGCCGAATAGAGGCCGGTGATCATGTCGGTGCCCGCCGGCCCCGAGGTGCCGAGGCAGAGCCCGATATTGCCGGCCGCCGCGCGGGTGTAGCCCTCGGCCATGTGCGAGGCCGCCTCGACATGGCGCGCCAGGATGTGGCGAATGCCGGCGCGCGCCCTGAGCGCGGAATAGAGCGGATTGATCGCCGCCCCGGGCACGCCGAAGGCGCAGCGGATGCCCTCCTTTTCGAGCACGAGCACCGCCGCATCGACAGCCCGCATTCTGGCCATGGCTCTTCCTCCAGCGTCTCAGACAGGCGGCATCTTGGCTCAGCCATGCCTTTTTTGCAATTTTTTCGAAATTCTTTTTCGAAATCATCTGAAAATTCTAAGCAGCTGGTGCATCAGGAGAAATTGATTTTCATCTCAGCCCGGCCTATGTTTCCGAAAAATTTTTTTGCAAGTTGAAGGAGATTCGGTCGATGGACACGCTTGCCAAGCGCCGTCGCGGCCGCCCGCGCGCCTTCCAGATGCCTGCGGAGGCCGGCGCCGCGGTGCAGTCGCTCGACCGCGGCCTGCGCGTGCTTGCCGTGGTCGCCGAGAAGGACGGGCTGTCGCTCAGCGAAGTCGCCGCCGCCGCGCAGATGGCGCCGGCGACGGTCTACCGCATGCTGATGACGCTGGAAGGCCACGGCATGGTCGAGTTCGACCGGGCCGCGCAGCTCTGGTCGGTGGGGGTCGGCGCCTATCGCGTCGGATCGGCGTTCCTGCGCGGCCGCAAGCTGGTCGACCGGGCCCGGGCGGTGATGCAGGAGCTGGTCGAGCGGACCGGCGAGACCGCCAATCTCGGCGTCGCCGACGACGATGGCGTGGTGTTCGTCAGCCAAGTCGAGACCCATCAGGCGATCCGTGCCTTCTTTCGCCCCGGCACCCGCAGTCCGCTGCACGCCTCCGGCATCGGCAAGGCGATCCTGGCCCACCTCCCCGCCGAGCGCGTCAGGACGCTGATCGAGCGCACCGGCCTGGAGGCGTTCACCGCACGCACTTTGGCCGAGCCGTCGGCGCTGGCGGCCGACCTCGCCGCCTGCCGCGAGCGGGGCTACGCCGTCGATGACGAGGAGCGGTTTCCGGGGATGCGCTGCATCGCCGCGCCGGTGTTCAACGAATTCGCCGAGCCGATCGCCGGCGTCTCGATCTCCGGACCGACGGTGCGGCTGAGCCCGGAGCGCCTGGACGAGCTTGGGCCGCTGATCGCGGCCGCGGCCGCCGAGGTTACCCGCATCATCGGCGGCCGGGCGCCGGGCTGAAGCGGCGCGCCGCTCCGAGGGGACTCCCGGAAAATTCGAAGAAAAGGGCGATCCTCCTTTTAAGCGGCGTTCCAGGTCGCGGCAAAATCGAGCGCGATCGCCATCACCACGCCGAGCGCGGAAAGCACCAGCCCGGTGAGGAACCAGCGCATTGCGCGCTCATAGACGCGGCGATGCACGGAGCCGACGGACAACAGGTCGGCCAGCGCCTTGACTTGGAGTGCAATGCCCAGAATGAGCGGGATCACGGCGACGAGGTGATCGTGCTGCCAAGGCAGCGGATTGGCTGCCCATTGCGTCAGGAAACCCAGCGAGAAGGCCACCAGAATGCCGACCACGGTGACCGAGCCATTGCGGAATTGCGGCTCGATCAGCTCGTCGTCGCGCGGCTTCGGCTCGTCCATCGGTCACCCCCAAGGCGTCTGTCCATGCAACTTAAACGCTTGCCGGACGCCGGACAAAATAAAACCGGCCGGATGAAGGGGCATTACATCCGGCCGGCGGACCAACTGCGGGCAGTCGCGATCGCGCCCGCAAATCCGATAGTTGAGTGCCGCCCTCGACGGAGCGGCAGGTTGCGTCCGTCCCGGCGATCGAATCGGGAAAACATGGCCTTCGGATTTGTAGGAAGCAGGTTTCATGCCAGTTGGGAAAAGCCCGCCGTTCCGGAGATTTCCGTATCGTTTCGGCACAGCTAGATGTGCAAGCCGTGATGCAGGCTGGCCCTCCGGCCGGAATGGAACAGCCTGGCCGCCCATGACTTGCCCGCCGCGGTGGTCATCCAATGGGCAGCCCGACCGTCGCCGAGCCGCCAAGCGTCAAGGCCGTTGACGGGCGCGCAGCGCCGCGCTGAGATCATCTCTTTCCTGCGGAGCGGACCCCGGATCCATGGCTTTCGATGTCGAGCGCGTGCGCGCGCAGTTCCCCGGCCTGTCGCGGCAGAAGGACGGCCGGCCCGTCGCCTTCCTGGACAATCCCGCCGGCACCCAGGTGCCCCGTTCGGTCGGCGCCCGGATGGTCGAGGCGATGGAACGGCACAATGCCAATCTGGGCGGCGCCTTCGACACCTCGATCGAAGCCGAGGCGTTGGTGGCGGCCGCCCACGACGCTGCGGCCACGTTCGTCAACGCCGCCGATCCCAACGAAGTCTTTTTCGGCCAGAGCATGACCGGCCTGACCTTCGCGATGTCGCGCAGCCTCGCGCGTGACTGGGCCGAAGGCGACGAGATCGTGCTGTCGCGCATGGACCATGACGGCAATGTCACGCCTTGGATGATGGCCGCCGCGGAGCGCGGCGTCAGGGTCAAATGGCTCGACTTCTCCCTCGACAGTTTCGAGTTCGACATCGCCGACCTCGACGATCTGCTGACGGAGAGGACCCGGCTGGTCGCAGTCTGCTATGCCAGCAACGTCACCGGCACCGTCAACGACATCGCCGCGATCGCCGCGCGAGCCAAGAGCGTCGGCGCGCTGGTCTATGTCGATGCCGTCCAATTCGCGCCGCACGGCATGATCGACGTCGCCGAGCTCGGCTGCGATTTCCTGGTCTGCTCGGCCTACAAGTTTTTCGGCCCGCATTACGGCCTGTTCTGGGGCCGGCGGGAGCTGTTGGAGCGCCTCACCGCCTATAAGGTGCGCGCCGCCGGCGAGGAGCTGCCCGGCCGCTTCGTCACCGGCACCACCAACCGCGAGCAGCTCGCCGGCGTTCACGCCGCGATCGATTACATCCGTGGGCTCGGCCGGCCGGCGACGGGCGGACAGAACGAAGCGCGGGCCGAGCTCGCCACCGGCTATGGCCTGATCAAGCAACAGGATGACAGGTTGACAGTACGGCTGCTCGACGGCCTCAAAGCGGTGCGGGGCGCGCGCGTGCTGGGCATCACCGATCCCGGACGACTCGGCCGGCGGGTCTCGACGGTGTCGTTCGTGCTAGCAGGCGTGGACTCGCTCGCCTTCGTGACCGAGGCGGCGGTGCGCGGCATCCAGCTGTGGAGCGGCCACAATTACGGCATCGAGCCGGTCCGCCGGCTGGGCCTTCTCGACGGCAGCGGACCGGTCCGGGTCGGACCGGTTCACTACAACACCGACGAAGATGTCGACCGCGTCGTGGCGCTCGCCGACTCGATGCGCGGTTAGGCCTTTCACGCGGCGGTCGGATAGTCGGTGTAGCCGTTGGCGCCGCCGCCATAGAATGTCGCCCGGTCGGGCTCGTTCAGCGGCAGGTCGTTCTTCAGCCGGTAGACCAAGTCGGGATTGGCGATGAACAGCTTGCCGAACGAGACCAGATCGGCCCGGCCGCTCGCCACCGCCTGCTCCGCCAGTTCCTTGGTGTAGCCGTTGTTGGCGATCCAGGCGCCGGCCGGATGGCTGCGGCGAAACGCCTGGTGGAGCGCCTCGTAGTCGAACGGCCGCTCGCCCTGCTGATAGCCCCGGTCGCCGCCTGTCGCGCCCTCGACGACATGGATGAAGGCGATGCGCCGCTCGGCGAGACCAGCCGCGACATGCTCGAATAGCGGCTGCGGGTCGGGGTCGGCGGCATCGTTGGCGGGGGTGACCGGCGACAGCCGGATGCCGGTGCGCTCGGCGCCGATCTCGGCGGCGACCGCGTCGATGACCTCGAATAGGAAGCGCGAGCGGTTCTCGATGCCGCCGCCATAGCGGTCGTCGCGGCGGTTGGTGCCGGAGCGCAGGAATTGATCGATCAGATAGCCATTGGCTCCGTGCAGCTCGACGCCGTCGAAGCCGGCCCGCTCGACCGCCGCGGCCGCGGCCCGGCGGAAATCGTCGACGATGCCGCCGATCTCGCCGGTCTCCAGCGCCCGCGGTTCGGAGGTCTCGACGAAACTGCCGCCGTCGGGGCCGATCAGGAACGTCTTGGAGTTGGCGCGGATCGCCGACGGCGCCACCGGCTTGCCGCCGCCGGGCTGCAGCTCGGTGTGCGAGATGCGGCCGACATGCCAGAGCTGGGCGACGATCTTTCCGCCGCGCGCATGCACCGCATCCGTGGTGCTGCGCCAGCCGTCGAGCTGGTGATCGGCATAGAGCCCGGGAACATCCCCATAGCCCTGGCCCTGATGCGAGATCGCGGTGCCTTCGGTGACGATCAGCCCGGCGGTGGCGCGCTGGCTGTAATAGTCGACCGACAGCGGTCCGGGCACCGCACCCGGCGAGCGGTTGCGGGTCAGCGGCGCCATGACGATGCGGTTGGTGAGCGCCAGGGCGCCGACGGTGACGGGCTCGAACAGATTTTTGGCCATCGCGATCTCTCTCGACTTCATGCGCTGCGGAAGCTTGAATGGAATGATGATGTGGGGAGAGCTCCGGCCGGCGACCAAGAACAGAATGCCAATTGTAGGCCGAAGCGTGAAATTCAATTCCACGAGGAGGCTTTCAGATGGTTGGACGCTTGGCAGGCAAGGTGGCGCTGATCTCGGGCGGCGCGACCGGCATGGGCGGCGCGGCCGCGAGCCTGTTCGCCGCCGAAGGTGCCAAGGTCGCGATCCTCGACCGCAACGCCGACCAGGCCGCCGCCCGGGCGGAAATGATCCGTAAGGCCGGCGGCACCGCCGCTCATTTCGTCGCCGATGTCAGCGACGAGGCCGCGGTCGGCGCGGCAGTCGCGGCGGCGGCCGAAGCGCTCGGGCCGGCCACGGTGCTTTTCAACCATGCCGGCACGATCGTCATCAAGCCGTTCCTGGAGACCACGCTGGCCGACTGGGACGGCCTGTTCGCCGTCAATGTCCGGTCGATGTATCTGGTCACCCGCGCGGTGCTGCCGGCGATGATCGCTGCCGGCGGCGGAGCGATCGTCTGCACCTCGTCGATCTCGGCGGTCGCCGCCACGCCGATGGAGGTGCTGTACGACGCGACCAAGGGCGCTTGCCACATGTTCGCGCGCGCCATCGCCGTCGAGTTCCGCGACCGCAACATCCGCTGCAACGCCGTTTGTCCCGGCTTCATCCGCACGCCGCATGGGGTGCGCGAAATGGCCGACCTGTCGCGCCTCGGCATCGATGCCTCGGAAGCGGCGATCAACGCCCAGCAGGGCCGGATTGGCGAGCCGGAGGATGTCGCTCGCGCCGCGCTCTATCTGGCCAGCGATGAATCCGCCTTTGTCACGGGAACGCATCTGTTCGTCGACAATGGCTTCACGGCGATTTGATGGCTGCAGAAAATCCTTTTATTCCAGTTGCTTACTCTAGACAGCTAAACTTCTTTCGAGGGCCTCTGCATGCTCCCTCGGGTCGGCAGGCTTTTTTCCACAGCCTGATGTCGCCAGCACCAGGCCGAGAGCGACGAGGCCGGCCAGTCGCTTGTCCACCACCGATCTGCCTCCATCAAGGGCGCTCAATCTTGGGCCGCAGCGGCGCAGTACGCAACAATCGCATGCAGCCTGAACGCTAAGCAATTGTTAACCAAATCCGTTCAGCTTCGGCGCCGCGGGCAGGTGTGATTGGAAAGCCGGGCCGGACGGGCATGCCAGCGCAAGCCATGACGGCCTTCCGGCGGAGAACCCAAGCGATGCGTTCCAAGAACGGCGAACGGCCGACCTTCCAGAAGGAAGATTTCCTGCGCCCGATGGGCGCCATCCTATTGCTCATCGTCGCGGCGGTGCTGATGCTGCACAGCGCCACCTAGGGCAATTCGAGGAAAAGCGGCAACGGTTTTCCGTCCGGAATCCCCGAAAAATCAAGACTTAGAGCGAAGCACCGGCTCGAAGAAAAGGTGATCCGCTTTAAGGCGCAGGACAACGGCTCAGACCGCCTCGACCGAAATCTTGGTGCGATAGCGCCGCTGCTCGCCGGGCTTGAGCACGATCAGCTCGCCGGCCGCCGCGACCTCGCTGCGGCCGAAGCCGTTGGTGCACGGCTCGATGCCGACCGCATACTGGCCCTCGCCCATCATCCGCCACTCGATGTAGCGCGGCATCGCCCGTGGTCGTAGCGCGACGCTGAGCGCGGTGCCGCCGAACAGCCGCGGGTTGAAGATCGCGACCTCGACCTGGCCGTCGGCGTCGGGCCACCATGCTGTGCTCGAAGGTCTGCTGCACCCAGTCCTTCTGCGGCGCGATGAAGCGGCGACCAGCTGGCGCGGTCGGCGACATCGGCCGTGCCGAACAGCAGCCTCGGCGGGCCGGCGACCGGCGCGATCGAGCTCGGCGCCCTCGTCGACGAACGGGATAGCCGACGTTGATGTGGTAGAGCAGCATGTGCTCGGTCGGCAGGAAGCCGGCGTTCTCGACCACGTCTTCCATGGTGAACCAGGAGGCGCCCATCGCGGCGCGATAGGTGCGGGTCAGCGACCAGGTTCTCGCCGTAGGTCTGGGCCTGGGTGACCCGGCCGACCACCTCCAGGAGGCAGCCGGCCGTCCTCCCAGCGGTCGCCGAACGCCACGATCTCGGCCGGGATCAGCGCGGCCCGGTCATGGACGCCGTAGCGCTCGGTCGGCCGCGCCGGAAAATTGTAGTGGGCGACCGAGGCCTCCTCGGGATTGCCGATATGGACTAGGCCGCAGGTGTTGTTGAAGCCGCCGAGGCCGGCGCGCAGCCAGCCGAAGCCGCGTCTGGTCCTCGAAGAACCACGGCCCCGGCATCAGCGTCGGCGGCATCCAGCCGAGCGAGGCGCCGCGGTACTCGCGCGCGCCGACGTCGAAGCCGCGATCGACGGCGATCTCGAAGCGCGAAGCCGGTGCCGGTGCGGAACTCGATCAGCCGCACGCCGCGCGACGGGCCGTCGCCGGAGGTCGAGCAGCCGCACGCCGGCGAGCTGCGACATGTGGCCGACCCGGCGGCGCAGTTCCTCGCGGCGACAGCCCTGCCGCGAAGAACTCCATCGAGTTCCTCCCCGATGTTAGCGGTATCATAGCAGCTTCCGGCCGCGCTGGACGCAATCGCGAGTGAGCCTGCGCCGGATGGAGAGCACGGTGACGACGAAGCGAAGACGGCGAGGCCCGGGGTCGGCGCGACGATGGCCGAGGTGGCGGCGCTGGCCGGCGTCACCAAGATGACGGTGTCGCGCGTGCTGCGCCATCCGGAGAAGGTCAACGCCGACACCCGCGCGCGGGTCACCGAGGCGATGCGCGGCGCTCGGCTATGTCCCGAACCGGCTGGCCGGCAGCCTGACCGCCGGCACCAGCGGGCTGGTCGCGGCGATCGTGCCGACGCTGCGCCATTCGCTGTTCGCCGACACGCTGGAGGGGCTGTCCGACGTGCTCGCCGCGGCCGGGCTCGGCCTCATCGTCTCGTCGAGCGCCTACCGCACCGACGTCGAGGAAAGCCAGATCCGCTCGATCCTCGAGCGCCGGCCCGAGGCGCTCGTGCTCACCGGGCTCACCCACACCGGCGGCGGCGCGCGACCTGCTGCGCGGCTTCGGCATCCCGGTGGTCGAGACCTGGGAGAGCGGCGACGAGCCGGTCGACATGGCGGTCGGCTATTCCAACCGCGAGGCGGCGCATGCGATGACGGCGGAGCTGATCCGCTCCGGCTACCGCCGGATCGTCTTCGTCAACGGCCCGGCCGAGGACAACGAGCGCGCCCGGCACCGGGCGGAGGGCTATCTCGCGGCGATGCGCGAGGCCGGGCTCGACGGCGCTCGCCGATCCATGTCGTCCACGACGAGGCGCGCGATCCTGCCCGAGACCGGCGCGCAGGCGATGCGGGCGATGCGCGCCGCCGAGCCGGCGATCGACGCGGTCTTCTTCACCAGCGACGTCTTCGCGGTCGGCGCGATCCTCGCCTGCCGCGAGACGGGGATCGCCGGTGCCGGACGCGCATGGGCATCGCCGGCTTCCACGATCTCGAGATCGGCCGGGTCGTCATCGCCGGCGCTGACCACGGTGCACGTGCCGGCGCTGGAGATGGGCCGCAAGGCCGGCGCAGATGATCCTGTCGCGGCTCGCCGGCAAGCGTGCCGGCCGGCGCGCGCCGAGCTCGGTTTCAAGATCGTCGCGCGCGACAGCACGCGCCGGGACAGCGCGTCCGCGCGATTCCCATTGACAGCCGGCGAAGTTACCGGTAACATTCGCCTCAGCCGCCGGCAAGGTCGGACCGCGCCGGAGCGCATCCGGCGCGGCACTCGGGAGGAGAAGCAATGCTGACAGGACGTTCTGGCGGCCGCCGCTGCGGTCGCTGTCGCGACGACCGCTGCGCGGCCCAGGACAAGCCGAAGATCGGGCTGATCCAGATCGACCTGTCGCAACCCCTTCCATCTCGGCGAGGTCGACGGCGCCAAGGAGGCCGCGCGGCGCGCGGGCTTCGACCTCGTCGTCACCAGCGGCGAAGGCGACGTCACCAAGCAGATCCAGGCGATGGAGAACCTGATCAACCAGGGCGTCGACGCGATCTCGATCAACTTCATCGATGCCGCCGCCTTCGGCCCGACGATGGCCAAGGCCAAGGCCGCCGGCATCCCGGTCATCTGCCTGCACTCCAAGATCGACGGCTGCGCGGCGACGCTCGGCTTCGACGAGCGCTATACCGGCAAGATCGTCGGCGAGTACGCCGCCGAGCTGCTGAAGGCGCGCTACAACGGCGAGGTCAAGGGCGAGGTCGCCAACCTGCAGGGCCTGCTCGGCCAGGGCCTGAACACCGACCGCTCGGGCGGCTTCACCGACGTGATGGCGCAGTATCCGGGCGTCAAGGTGGTGGCGCAGGAGCCGACCAGCTGGGATCCGACCAAGGCCGTGTCGATCACCGAGAACTGGATGACGGCCTATCCCAAGCTCGACCTGATCTACGGCAACAGCGACAGCCTGACCGTCCCGGCGGCCAACGTCGTCGAGCGCGCCGGCAAGCAGGACCAGGTGCATGATCGTCTCGGTCGACGGCACCGAGCCGGGCCTCGAAGGCGGTCAAGGACGGCGCGATGAAGAGCACCGTGCTGCTGGCGCCGCAATATTCGGGCTTCTGGAAGGCCTATTTCCCGTTCCTCGTCGCCACCAAGAAGGACGACCGGAACGGAGGTGCTGATCAAGGGCGTGCTGGTCACCAAGGACAATGTCGACGCGGCGCTGAAGCTCGCCAACGACCAGGTGGCCGACATCCAGAACTTCCCGTTCGAGAAGCCGCTGGTCGACATCGTCGCGACCTACTGAGTCACGGTGCGCGGCGGCTCGACCGCGGGCCGCCCGCCGCGCGAGCCGCGCCATGGCGCGATCCCCACCGCTGCCGGCGCCGCGCGCGCTCGATCGAGATCGCGCGGGCTCGACCAAGCGCTTCCCCGGCGTGGTGGCGCTCGACGAGGTGTCGCTGACGCTGCGCGCCGGGCGCAGGTCCACGCGCTGATCGGCCAGAACGGCGCCGGCAAGTCGACGCTGATCAACATTCTCTCCGGCATGCTACACGCCGGACGCCGGCGACGATCCGCGTCGGCGGCGAGCCGGTGACGATCGGCGATGCCGCGCCACGCGCTGTCGCTCGGCATCGCCACGGTCTACCAGGAGCTGAGCCTGCTGCCGCAATCTGACGGTGGCGCGAGAACCTCGCGCTCGGCCGCGAGCCGCGCCGGGGCGGCCTGCTCGACCGCGCGGCGATGCGCGGCGCGGGCGCGCGCGGCGCTGGAGCGGCTCGGGCCTCGACATCGCGCCGGAGACGCCGGTGAGTCGGCCTGTCGCTGGCCGAGCGGCAGATGGTCGAGATCGCCAAGGCGCTCGCGCCGACCCGCGAGCTCCTGATCCTCGACGAGCCGACCGCGTCGCTCGGGCAGCGCGAGGCGCGCGCAGCTCTTCGCGGCGATCGCGCGGCTGAAGGCGCAGGGCGTCGCGATCCTCTACGTCTCGCACCGCTTCGGCGAGGTGCTCGGCGCTCTGCGACGTGGCGACGGTGCTGCGCAACGGCCGCATGCGTGGCGACGACCGACCTCGCCGGCTGGACCGAGGCGCGGCTGACCGAGGCGATGATCGGCGCGCAGAGCCGCAGCGCTACGTCGCGACCGGCGCGCACGCCGGGCGACGTCGCGCTTGCGGCGCGACGGGCTCGGCTCGGCGGCAGCGTGTGCGCGGCGTGTCGCTCGCGCTGCGGCGGGGCGAGATCGTGGCGCTGACCGGGCTGCTCGGCGCCGGCCAGAACGAGATCGCGCGGCATGCTCGGCGGCGACCTCGCGCGCCGAGGCGGGCACGCGTGCTGCGCGGCGGGCGGCCGCTGCGGCTTCGCCGGCCCGCACGACGCGGCCGCGGCGCGGGATCTGCCTCCTCACCGAGGAGCGCAAGGCCGAGGGCATCCTGCCCAACCTGCCGCTGCGCGAGAACATCGCGGTCGCCTCGCTCGGCGCGCCGGCGCGGGCCGCTCGGCATGGTCGAGCGCAGCCGCGGAGCGGCGGGCGCCGCGCGAGGCGACGGCCGAGTTCGGCGTCGTCGCCGCCTCGCTCGAGGCGCCGATGCGGACGCTCTCCGGCGGCAACCAGCAGAAGGCGCTGCTGGCGCGCTGGCATCTCGCCGACGCCGACGATCTTCGTGCTGATCGAGCCGACGCGCGGCGTCGACGTCGCGCGCGCGCACCGAGATCTACCGCCGGCTCGACGCGCTGGCGCGCGCCGGCAAGGCGATCATCGTGGTCTCCTCCGACCTGCCGGAGGTGCTGGCGCTCGCCGATCGCATCCTGGTCTGCGCGACGGCGCGATCGTCGCCGAGACGACGCCGGCGGCGGTCGACGAGGAGCGGCTCAACCTGATGGTCCAGGGAGCGGCCGCGGCATGACGCCGGCCCTCGCCAAGGCGGAGCGCGGCGGCCGCGCCTGGCTCGCGCGCGACGGGCGTGCTGTCGCGGCACGCCGATGCTGGTCGCGGCGGTGCTGCTCTGCGCTCGTCTTCGCCGCGACCGTCGCCGGTCTTCGGCACGCCCGGCAACGCCGCCAACATCCTGCGCCAGTCGGCCTCGGTGCTGGTGCTCGGCCTCGCGATGGCGACCGTGGTGCTGGTCGGCGGCATCGACCTCTCGGTCGGCTCGGTGGTGCTCGCCTCGGCGACGCTCGCCGGCATCGTGCTGGCCGAGGGACTGCCGCCGGCGCTGGCGATGCTCGCGGGCGATCGGCATCGGCGCGGCGGTCGGGCTCGATCAACGCCGCGCTGATCGAGGGGCTGCGGATCAGCCCGGTGATCGTCACGCTCGGCACGATGATCGCGGTGCGCGGCCTGAGCCTCGTGCGCGCTCGGCCACTACAATTCCTGGGTCGAGATCAGCGGCCCGCTCTTCACCGGCCTCGCCCGCCGCACGCGTCGCTCGGCGTGCCGCTCGATGCGCTGGTCGCGCGCTGGCGCGGCCGCGCTCGTCTGGTTCGTCACTGCGCCGCACGATCCTCGGCCGCGCCTGGCACGCGGTCGGCGACGCGCCGGTCGCCGCGCGGCTCGCCGGCCTGCGCGTGCGCCGGCTGCGCGCCGGCGCCTATGTCGCCTGCGGCGCGCTGGCCGGCGCCGCCGGCGTCCTGGTCGCGGCGCGCACCGGCCTGATCAGCCCCTCGATCGGCGCCGGGCCTCGAGTTCTTCGCCATCGCCGTCGTCGCGCTCGGCGCCGGCGGCCTGCCGGCCGGCCGGGTCCGGGTCGTCGCAGGCGCTCGTCGGCACGCTGATCCTGATGATGATCTTCAACTACATGACCATCCGCGGCGTGCCCGGCACCTGGCAGACCACGGTCACCGGCCTGCTGCTGCTCGCCGCGATGGTCGCCGGCCGGCTGGTGCAGCGCGGCGCCGGCGACGGCCGCGGCCGGCGAGGCCTTCGCCGACGAGTTCGCCGGCATGACCCGCGCCGGCGCCCGGCTGACGCGCGAGCGCGATCGGCGCTCGCCGACGCTCGCTGCTCGTCGTCGTCTTCGCCGTCATCAATCCGCGCTTCGCCACCTCGCCGAACCTGGTCGCGCTGGTCGAGCAGAACGCCGACGCTGGCGATCGTCGCGGTCGGCGCGATGCTCGGCATCGTCTCGCGCTCGGTCGACATCTCGCCGGGCTCGGTGATGGCGCTCGGCGCGGTGGTCGCGGCGCTCGCCTTCCAGGCCGGCGTGCCGGTGCCGCTGGCGCTGCTCGCCGGCATCGCCGCCTGCCTCGCGGTCTATGCGCTGAACGGCGCTGATCGTCGGCGGGCTCGGCCTCGATCCGCTGATCGTCACGCTCGCCGCCTGGATCTGGGCGCGCGGCCTGGCGGTCTCGCTGACCAACGCCACCACGATCGCCTTCGACATGGGCTTCGTCACGCTGATGAACACGCCGATCGTCGCTCGGCTTCACGCCGGCGTCGTCGCTGATGGTCGCTCGCCTTCCTCGCCGGCTGGCTGATCCTGCGCGCGCACTGCCGCTCGGCATGCGCATCTACGCGCTCGGCGGCGATCCGCGGATGCTGCGCCAGGCCGGCGTCGGCGAGGGCCGGCTGCGGCTCGCGATCCTCCTGGTCATGGGCTGCTTCACCGCCGCCGGCATGCTGGTCATGCTCGGCCGGCTCGGCGCGGCCGCGCCGACCGCCGGCTTCGGCCTCGAGCTCGACGCCATCGTCGCCGTGATCATCGGCGGCGCCTCGTTCCGCGGCGGCACCGGCCGGCTCGCCGACACCGCGATCGGCGTGCTCTTCCTCGCGATCCTCAACAACGGGCTCTCCGGGCTGCAGATGGGCGACGCGCAGTTCTTCCTGATCAAGGGCTCGGCCATCCTCGCGGCGCTCACTCGCTGCGGCGCGCTGCTGCCCGCAGGCCGCGCGATGAGCGCCGCCCGCCGCGCGCGAGTCGACAGCAAGCGAGCCGGAACCAGGCTCGAAAGCCGCGATGAAGATCAAGACCCTCGAGACCTTACTGGCCAATGCCGGGCTGCGCAACTACCTGTTCGTCCGGCTGACCACCGACACCGGCCTGACCGGGCGTCGGCGAGGCGACGCTCGAATGGCAGGAGAAGGCCGTCGAGGTGCTGCTCCACGAATGGGTCGCGTCGCGCATCGTCGGCCGCGATCCGTTCGACATCGAGGCGGTCGTCGGCGGCATGATCCGCGACCAGTACCAGGGCGGCTCGACCGTGATGACCGCGATCAGCGGCGTCGAGATCGCGCTGTGGGACCTGGTCGGCAAGGCCTGCGGCCAGCCGGTCTACCGGCTGATCGGCGGCCGCTGCCAAGCCGCGGCTCCCCGCCTACGCCAATGGCTGGTACGGCGGCTGCGCGCACGCCCGGCCGAGTACGCCGAGCGGGCCGCGCGAGGTCGACGGCGCGCGGCTACCGCGCGCTGAAGTTCGACCCGTTCGGCACCGCCTGGAAGACGCTCGACGCCGGACGAGGAGGACCACGCGCGTCGCGATCGTCGACGCGGTCGCCGAGGCGGTCGGCCCCGACGTCGGCCTGATGATCGAGTTCCACGGCCGGCTCGCCGCCGGCGACGCCGTCCGCTTCATCCGCCGGCTCGAGCGGCTACAACATCCGTCTGGTGCGAGGAGCCGGTCGCGCCGGAGAGCCTCGAGCTGCTGGCCGAGGTCAAGCGACGGCACCGGCCTGCCGATCTCGGCCGGCGAGCGGCTCTACCCGCTCGCCGATTTCTCCCGGCTGACCGCGCTGCGCGCCTGCGACGTGGTGCAGATGGACCTCGCCCATTGCGGCGGCATCGCGGCGGCCAAGAAGATCGCCGCCATGGCCGCCGCGCAGGACATCGGCGTCTCGCCGCACTGCTCGATCGGCCCGGTCGCGCTCGCGGCCGCGCTGCACTTCGCCTGGTCGACGCCCAACATGCTGATGCAGGAGAGCTTCGCCGAGTTCGACGTCCCCTGGCGCAACGACCTCGTCGGCGGCTGGAACCCGCTCGAGCGCGGCGCGCTTCGCTCTGCCCGACGCGCCCCGGGCTGGGGCTCGAGCTCGACGAGGCGGCGATCGCCGACCATCCCTACCGGCCGCTCGCCTTTCCCTCGCTCTGGGACCGGAGCTGGCGCGACGAGTTCACCGGCACCGCGAGCTTGCCGCAATGAGGTGCGACCTCGCCGGCCAGGTCGCGCTGGTCACCGGCGGCGCCGGTGCGATCGGCAGCGCCATCGCCGTGCGGCTGGCCGCCAATGGCGCGGCGGTGGTGGTGGCCGACATCGACCTGGCCGGCGCCGAGGCGCTCGCCGGACGCTTGCCGCAGGGCCTGGCGGTCGAGGTCGACATCCGCGCCGCGGAAGCGGCCGAGGCCGCGGTCGCAGCCGCCATGGCGCGCTTCGGCCGGCTCGACATCCTGATCAACAATGCCGGCGTCAACACCCTTGCCCACCGCGTCACGGTCGAGAACTTTCCGCCGGCGGAATGGGAGCGCATCACCGGCATCGACCTCGACGGCCTGTTCGTGATGAGCCGCGCCGCCGTGCCGGCGATCGAAGCCGGCGGCGGCGGGCGCATCGTCAACATCGCCTCGGTCGTCGGGCTCGCCGCAATGCGGCTGCAGAGCGCCTTCGTCGCCGCCAAGGCCGGCGTCATCCATCTGACCCGCGCCATGGCGCTCGAGCTCGGGCCGAAGGCGATCCTCACCAATGCGGTGGCGCCGGGCTCGGTGATGTCGGCGCTCACCCGCGAGCTGTTCTACGACGAGACCGGCCGGTTCGCCGGGCGCACGGCGGAATTCATGCGCCACGTCCCGCTCGGCCGGCCGGCCGAGCCGCCGGAGATCGCCGAGGCGGTGCTGTTCTTGGCCTCGCCCGCAGCGAGCTATATCAACGGCCAGGTGCTTGCCGTCGACGGCGGCTGGACGGCAGGGTTCATGCCATGACCGGCCGGCCTGAGCTTCAACTCGACCTCGCCGGCGTGCCGTTTGCGCTGATCGGCGGAATTGGCCCATTGGCCGACGCGGTAGCCGGGGCGCTGCGAGCCAACGGCGCGGTGCGCACCAAAACTGCAGCGGCGAGCCTGTTGATCGTGACGCATCCGCTGTTGCCGACCGAGCCGCACCTGCCGCAGTCCGTGCCCGACACCGTCGTCGACGCGGCGGCGGCGATGGCCGCGGCCGGCGGCGGGCGCATCGTCTTCCTGCTGCCCGCGCTGGCCGCTTTGCCGGCCCGCCGCTTTCCCGAGCTGTCGCAGAGTTCGGCCGCCGCGCTTGCCGCCATGCGCGGTCTGGCGATGGCCTGGGCGCCGTCGGTGCTGGTCAATGCGGTCGGCGTCGGCACCGTCTATGACGCGGACCTGCCGATCTCCGGCGACCCCGGCTTTCTCGGCCACGTGCCGCTCGGGCGGCCCGGCCGACTTGCCGAAGCGGTGGCGGCGGTGCTGTTCTTCGCCGACCCGGCCAACACCTACACCACCGGCCAGCTGCTCGCCGTCGACGGCGGTTGGATGGCCGGCTACGGCCGCAATTTCTAGCGCAATTCCAGGAGAAGCGGAAACCGGTTCTCCGTTCGGAATTGCGCAAGAACAACGACTTGGAGCGGAGCACCGATAAACAAGGAAACGGTGATCCGCTCTCGCGCTCGCCCAGCGGCGAAACGAGCATCGAGGGAGGCCAGAATCGGGTGACGGAACGCAGCATGAAGCGAACCGCACGGACCCGCGCCGGAGAACGGCTCGGGGTGCGCGAGATCGCCAAGAAGGTCGGCGTGGCACCGATGACGGTGTCGCGGGTGCTTTCCAACCCCGAGATGGTGGCCGAGCCGACTCGGCTCAGGGTGCTGGCGGCGATCGAGGCGGCCGGTTTCGTGCCCAACCGGCTGGCATCGTCGATGCGCGGAGTCGGCCGCATCATCGGCACCGTAGTGCCGCCGCTGATCAATTCCGGCATTGCCGAGCAGGTCCAAGGGATGTCGGACGAATGCCAGGCGCGCGGCTATTCGATGCTTTTGGTGCAGGGCGAGTTCACGGTCGACGCCGAGGAGCGGGCGATCCGCGCCCTGCTCGGCTGGCGGCCGGCCGGCCTGGTGCTGCAGAGCTTCGTCCAGTCCGACACCGCGCGGGCCCTGCTTCTGTCCAGCGGCAAGCCGATCGTCGAGATCTCGGAGATCCGCGGCGGCACGCCGCTCGAGCTCGCCGTCGGCGTCTCCAATTTCGCCACCGCGCATGCCATGACCAGCCACCTTGCCGGCAAGGGCTACCGGCGGATCGGCTTCGTCTCGACGCCGGTGCACGGCAACGACCGGCTGCAGCAGCGCCGCACCGGCTATCGCGCCGCCGTGGCCGAGCTCGGCATGGCCGGCGCCGGCGGCGAGCTGGAGATCGAGGTGCCGATCACGCCACAGGGCGGCACCCAGGCGCTGGTGGCGCTCACTGAGCGGCGGCCGGATCTCGATGCGATCTTCTTTTCGTCCGACACGCTGGCGATCGGCGCGGTTCAGGAATGCCACCGCCGCGGCTGGGCGGTACCGGGCCGCATCGCGATTGCCGGCTATGGCGATCTCGACCTCTCCGCGCAGCTCTATCCGACGCTGACCACCGTGCGGGTCGACCGCTACGGCATGGGCCGCCGCGCCGTCGACCAGCTGATGGCGCGGCTGTCCGGCGAGCGCACGCCGACGACGATCACCGATGTCGGTTTTTCGATCGTCGACCGCGAGAGCGCGTGAGCCGAGAGCAGAGCCATTGCGGAACCCTGAAATTCCCCCCGACGTGAAGACCGCATGAGCCGGGTTCGATAGGAGGGAGGTGATCCGCTCTAGAATTCATTGCCGACCGATCCGCCAACCGGGATTTCGTCGTGGCGATTGTCTTCGCCGGCGACCTGAAGCAGGCTGTCGGGAGCATTGCTCCGAAGATTGACGCCTGGCTCGCCGCGGCTGCCCAGCCGGCGCTCCCAGCCCTCGGCATGCACATTGAGATACGCGCCGGGATCGTAGGGATGGGCCTTGACGACGGCGAGGTCGAGCTCAAGCCCGAGCCCCGGCGCCTCGGGCAGCGACAGGTGGCCGTTCGTCGGATCGACCGTCGGGCGCCAGCTCACCAGATCGAAGGTCCAGGGGTCGTTGAAGGCGTCGAAATGCTCCTGGATCAGGAAGTTCGGCACCGCGGCGGCGAGCTGCAGGCAGACCGCGGTGGCAACCGGCCCGCCGCTCTGGTGCGGCGCGATCACGCTGCCATGGGCGGCTGCCAGCCCCGCCACCTCGAGCGTCGGCGCGATGCCGCCGAGCGACATCGGCTCGGGCTGGAAGATGTTGACGCCGCCGCCGGCCGCGAGCGCGTAGAACTGGCCGACCGTGTCGTACATCTCGCCGGTGGCGACCGGGATCGGAGCGCGCCCAGCCACCTCATGCACCGTCTCCTGGCGGTCGCGGCTGGTCGGCTCCTCCCACCAATAGATGTCGAGGTCGGCGAATTTTTGCGCCGCCTGCAGCGCGGCAATCGCGGTGAAGCGGGCATGCACGTCGATCAGGATGCGGGTGTCGGCCGGCAGCCCGTCCCGCAGCGCCCGGCAGATCGCATAGGCGAGCGCGAGCTCGTCGCGCTCGATGAACGCCTGTGCGGTGCCGAACGGATCGAGCTTGAACGCCTTGAAGCCCTTTGCCAGCACCGTCTCGGCGGCTTCCAGAAAGGCTTCCGGGGTCCGCTCGGTGCGGTACCAGCCATTGGCATAGCCGAGCACGCTGTCGCGGACCCGGCCGCCGAGCAGCTGATGCACCGGCACGCCAAGGCTCTTGCCGAGGATGTCCCAGCAGGCGACCTCGATCGCGGCGATCACCGTGCGGTGGATGTGGCCGCCGTCGAGCGAGACGCTGTCGAGCAGGCGCTTGGCGAGCGCCCGGATGCGGCGCGGATCCTGGCCGATCGCCAGGTGCTTCAGCTCATGCACCCCGGCTTCGGTGGTCTTGATGAAGCCGTTCAGGGTGCCCTCGCCGAGCCCTTCGAGGCCGGCGTCGGTCAACACCTTGACGAACAGCCAGTTCTTCCAGCCGGCGCCGACCGCATAGGTCTCGATGTCGACGATCTTCATCTTCTTTTCCCCTCGGTTCGTGCCTGGCGCGAGCCGGATGCGGTGCAGTTGCCGAACCCTAGAGTCCCTCGTTTTTTCGCAATTCCGGACGGAAAACCGTTGCCGCTTTTCCTGTTGATTGCTCTAGCCGAGCCGCTCCAGCGTCGCGACCACGGCCGCCGTGGTCAGCCCGTAGGCGGCCTGCAGCGTCGCTACAGCGCCGCATTCGATGAACCGGTCCGGCAGCCCGATGCGGGTCAGGCGGCGTGCCACGCCGGCGTCGAACAGGCTCTCCGCCACCAGGCTCGC
This sequence comes from uncultured Alphaproteobacteria bacterium, assembly GCA_963791325.1. GTDB lineage: Bacteria > Pseudomonadota > Alphaproteobacteria > Rhizobiales > Rhizobiaceae > JBEVJK01. The sequence goes on from CAWBRU010000019.1 coordinate 75,057, forward strand.
CAGCCCGCCCGAGACCACGTGGTTCTCGGCCGTGACCAGATGATCGACGCCCGCCGCGAATGCCGCCACCGCCTCTGCGTCGAATGGCTTGATCGTCGGCACATGCAGGACGCCGACGGCAATGCCGCGGCCGGAGAGCTCGGCTGCGGCGTCGAGCGCCCGCTCGGTCATCAGCCCGGTCGAGATAATGCCGATGTCCTTGCCGTCGCGCAGCCGCCGCGCCTTGCCGATCTCGAAGCGCGTGTCGGCGGGCAGCACCGCCGGCACCTGACCGCGCAGCAGCCGCATATAGACCGGCCCGCGATGCGCGGCCGCCGCCTTGGTTGCCGCCGCGATCTCCACGGCATCGCAGGGATCGATCACCACCAGATCGGGGACCATCCGCATCAGCGCCAGATCCTCGATCGCCTGATGGGTGCCGCCATAGCCGGTGGTCAACCCGGGTAGGCCGGCAACGATCTTCACGTCGAGCTTGGAGTGGGCGCAGGCAATGGCGATGAAATCATAGGCGCGGCGCGAGGCGAACACCCCATAGGTGGTGGCGAACGGCGTCAGCCCGGTACGCGCCAGGCCGGCCGCCACGGCGACGAGATTCTGCTCGGCCATGCCGACGTTGAAGAAGCGGTCGGGAAAGGCATCGCGGAACGGGTGGATGTCGGTGTATTTGCCGAGATCGGCGGTCAGCCCGACGATGTCGCCGCGCGCGGCGCCAAGCTCGGCCAGGGCCTTGCCGAACGGCGCCTCGATGAGTGGCCTGGCATCGGCGCGCGCCTCGTCCGCGCCCATCGCCAGCGTCCGCCCGCCGGCCGCTCCCGGAGTGGCGCTGATCATGCCGGCTCCCCCTCGGCCTGCTCGAAGGCGGCGATGATGCCTTCCCACTCGCCGACGTCGACGCGGAAGAAATGCGACTTCTCCGATTGCTCGATGCGCGGCACGCCCTTGCCGGGGAGCGTGCGCAGGACGATCGCATGCGGCGCGCCGTCGCGGGCGCGCGCGCCGTGGAGGGCGGCGACGATCGCCGCCATGTCGTTGCCGTCGATCTCGGCCGTGGTCCAGCCGAAGGCTCGCCATTTGCCGGGCACCGGCTCCATGTCGAGCACCACCGGGCCGTCCGCCTGGATGCCGTTGCAGTCGATCAGCGCCACCAGATTGTCGAGCCCGAAATGGCTGGCCGCCATCGCCGCCTCCCAGGTCGAGCCTTCCTGCATCTCGCCGTCCGACAGCTCGACGAACACCCTGGCCGGCGAGCGCCGCAGCCTCAGCCCGAGCGCCTGGCCCACCCCCTGGCCGAGGCCGTGGCCGAGCGAGCCGCCGATCATCTCCACCCCCGGCGTGGTGTCGAGCGTCGACATCTCCAGCCGGCTGCCGTCGGCGCCGTAGCTGTCGAGTTCGTCGAGCGGCAGCACGCCGGCCTCGGCCAGCGCTGCCCAAAGCGCGATCGAATAGTGGCCGGTCGACAGCAGGAAGCGGTCGCGCTCCGGCCAGCCGAGGTTCTGCGGGTCGAAGCGAAGCTCGTGGAAGTAGAGCGCCGTCAGCAGGTCGGCGATGCCGAGCCCCTGGCCGATATAGCCCTGGCCTTGGCCGCGGGCCATGCGCAGCATATGCCGGCGCAGCCGTCTGGCCCGCGCCGTGAGCGCCGGAAGGTCGGCCGTTGCGGACGGCGCATTGGGCAGCATCGGTTCTCCGCTTTCCCCAGCTGATGCTTGTCGAGCCCGGCTCGACGGCGCGTCGTCTTCAGGCTTGCTTCTCAAGTTAATCCTTGTCGAGCTCGAGTCCGCCGGACATGTTGAGCCGCTCGGCGGTCATATAGGCGGGCGCGTCGAGCGCCAGCCACACCACGGCTTCGGCGATCTCGGCGATCTCGGCGCGGCGGCCGAGCGGGATGCGCCGGGTACGCTCGTCGAGGAAGGCCTGGAGATCGCCGCTGCGGCCGGCGAAGCGGGCGAGATCGGCTTCGGTCGAGCGCTGCATCTCGGTGTCCATCATGCCCGGCGCCAGGCTGTTGACCAGCACCCCATAGGGCGCCAGTGCCACGGCCGCCGCCCGGGTGATGGCGTCGACACCGGCCTTGCTGGCGGTGTAGGCGGTATAGTCCGGCAGCGCCATGCGCGAGCCCGGCGAGGTGATGTTGATGATCCGCCCGGCGCGCTGGCCGCGCATGATCCGGCCGGCGGCCTTGCAAGCCATGGCAAGCGCGGTGACGTTGAGCTGCAGGGTCTTGGTCCAGGCCCGGTGGCTCGCCTCCAGGAACGGCTCGATCACGCCGTAGCCGGCATTGTTGACGAGAATATCGAGCCCGCCCCAGCGCGCCGCGACCTCTTCGACGGCGCGCTCCGGCGCGCCTTCCAGCGTCAGATCGCAGACCACCGACTGGTGCTCGGCGCCGGTCCTGTCGATGAGCGCGGCGGTCTCGGCCAGCCCATCGGCATTGATGTCCAGAACGCCGACCCGGCAGCCGCGGGCGCTGAGCTGAACCGCCACCTCGCGGCCGAGGCCGCTCGCCGCCCCCGTCACCAGTGCCCGTTTGCCGGGCTGGCCCGGCGCCGTTGCCGTCATCCTGCCCTCCCGTGGCAGCCGCCCTATTGACGGCTTGTGATACCGGTACCATCCTGGCCTGTCAACGCCAGCCCGGGGAGCTGCCATCGTGCGCGGCGGAAACGGAGGAGCCATGAAGATCACGGCGCTCGAGACGCTCACGCTGGCGGAGTTTCCGTTCCTGTTCTGGCTGCGGATCCACACGGATGCCGGCGTGATCGGCACCGGCGAGAGCTTCTGGGCGCCGGGCCCGATCGTCGCCTATCTTCACGATCACGCAGCCTCCTATCTGCTCGGCAAGGACCCGCGCGACATCGCCCTGCACGACCGGCGGCTTGCCGGGGTCTATGTCGGGGCCCGCGATTCCGGCGCGGAGGTGCGCGGCAACTCCGCCGTCAACATCGCGCTGTGGGACATCTACGGCCAGGCGCTCGGCGAGCCGCTCTACCGCCTGCTCGGCGGGCGCGCCCAGGACAAGGTGCCGGTCTACAACACCTGTGCCGGCTACGGCCACATCCGCGCCACCAAGAAGAACGCGCTGTTCGAGCGCACCGAGGACTGGTCCCTGAAGCCCGGCGACAGCGACGAGGGTCCTTATGAGGACCTGCTAGCCTGGCGCTTCGACGCCGGCAAGCTCGCCGAAAGCCTGCTCGCCGAAGGCATCCGCGCGATGAAGATCTGGCCCTTCGACATCGCCGCCGAGGCCTCGAACGGCACCCGGCTGTCGGCAGCCGATTGCGATCGGGCGCTGGCGCCGTTCGAGAAGATCCGCAGCGCCGTCGGCCGCGAGATGGAGATTATGGTCGAGCTGCACGGCCTGTGGACCCTGCCGCCGGCCAAGCGGATCGCCGAGGCGCTGAAACCGTTCGACGTCGCCTGGCTCGAGGAGCCGGTGCGCTTCAACGAGCTCGACGCGCTCGCCGAGCTTGCCCGCTCGACCGCGATCCCGGTCGCCGCCAGCGAAAGGCTGGCCACCGCGCCGGTGTTTCGCCAGCTGATCAACCGGCGGGCAGCGTCGATCATCATGATCGACCTCGCTTGGTGCGGCGGCATTTCGGAGGCGCGCAAGATCGCGGCGATCGCCGAGGCGGCCGAACTGCCGGTCACCCTGCACGACTGCACCGGGCCGATCGTCTATGCCGCGAGCTGCGCTTTGTCGGCCGCGCTGCCGCATGCCAGCTACCAGGAGATGGTCAGGGCCTACGCCAGCGGCTGGTACCGCGAGGTGGTCGACACGCTTCCCACAGTGTCGAACGGCCACGTCACACCGCTCGAAGGCCCTGGGCTCGGGCTGGCGTTGCGGCCCGAGCTCTTCGAACGGGCAGACGCGACGGTCCGCACCACGCGCGCTTGAAGAGCGCCAATCCCGCTAGACATTATGCTATTATAATCTATTGTCGCGTGGTGCCGGCCCGCGGCCGGCGACGGGGAGGAATAAGAGAGCCATGTCGACGTCGCCGCTGCGCCGTCGGAGCCCCCGCCGCGGGGGATCCGATCGCTTGGATGCGTCTTTCGGCCACGTTCCGGGTGCCAACTTGCCCGGACCCGAAACGCTGCTGCGGCTCTTCCGCGACATGGTGCTGCTGCGCCGCTTCGAAACCGCCGCTCAGGTCGCCTGCCGCGCCGGCGAGACGCCCGGCTTTCTGCATCTCTATATCGGCGAAGAAGCGGTGGCGGCGGGGGTCTGCGCCCATCTTCGCCGCACCGATTGGGTCACCTCGACCCATCGCGGCCACGGCCATGCGCTAGCCAAGGGCGTGGAGCCGCGCCGGGTCATGGCCGAGCTGTTCGGCAAAGCCGACGGGATGTGCGGCGGCCGCGGCGGCACCATGCATCTCTACGAGCGGGCGGCCGGGCTGTTCGGCACCAACGGCATCGTCGCGGCAGGCATTGGCCAGGCGGTTGGCATTGCGCTCGGCGCCAGGGCGCAAGGCCGCGACGACGTCGCGGTCGCCTTTTTCGGCGACGGCGCGGCCAATCATGGCGGCTTCCACGAAGTCCTTGAATTTCGCCGCCGTGACCCGGGCGCCGGCGGTTTTCGTCTGCGAGAACAATCTTTATGCGACGGCCACCCCGCTCAGCACCGTGACGCGGAACCCGGAGATCGCCAGCCGTGCCGCCGCTTACGGCATGCCGGGCGTGGCCGTCGACGGCAACGACGTGTTCGCCGTCTGGCTGGCGGCCAAAGAGGCGGTCGAGCGGGCCCGCCGCGGCGAAGGGCCGACGCTGATCGAGGCCAAGACCTACCGCACTGTCGGCCACCATGAGGGCGATCCGGTGACCGGCACCTACCGCACCCAGGACGAGATCGACCGCTGGGCCAAGCGCGACCCGATCGAGGCGTGGAAGAAGCGGCTCGTGGAGGACTTCCGTGCCGTCGATCCGGAAGGCTTGGCCGCCATCGAAACGGAGATCGCGGGCCTCGTCGAAGCGGCGATCGAATTCGCGCGGCGCTCGCCCGAGCCCGACCCGACCACCGTCTCCGCGCACGTCTTTGCCGCGCCGCTCAACCCGCCCGAAGCGCTCGCCCCGGCCGCGCCCGGCAAAACGGAGCTGCAGGGCTGGCTCGACGCGGTGCGCGACGGCATCGCCGAGGAAATGCGCAAAGATCCGGCGATCCTCTACTTCGGCGAGGGCACCGGCGAGCGCGGCGGCACCTTTGCCCATACCAAGAATCTGTGGGCCGAGTTCGGGCCCGAGCGGATGGTCGACACCCCGATTTCCGAGCAGGGCTTCACCGCCGCCGCGGTCGGCGCCTCGGCGACCGGGGCGCGCACGGTCGCCGACCTGATGTTCGCCGACTTCCTGTTCGAAACCGCCGGCCAGATCATCCTGCAGGCGGCCAAGCTGCGCTATATGAGCAACGGCCAGATCGCGGCACCGATGGTGGTGCGCGTCGGCGCCGGCGCCCTGCGCAGCGCCGGGCCGCACCACAGCGGCCTCTACCATCCGGTGTTTGCCCACATGCCGGGCCTGGTGGTCTGCGTTCCCTCGACGCCGGCCGACGCCAAAGGATTGATGAAGACGGCGCTCAGGGCCGGCGATCCGGTGCTGATGCTGGAGCCGAAGGCGCTGTTCCAGACCAAGGGCGAAGTGCCCGCCGGCGACCACTACGTGCCGTTCGGAGTGGCCCGCATCGCCCGCCCGGGGACGGATCTCACCATCGTCGCCGCCGGCCAGATGGTCGGCCGGACGCTCGAAGCGGCTGCCGCGCTCGCGGCCGAGGGTATCGAGGCCGAGGTGATCGACCCACGCACGATCATGCCGCTCGACGTCGAGACCATTGCGGCGAGCGTGCGCAAGACCCACCGCCTGCTGGTCGTCGACGAGGCCTGGGCGATGTGCGGGCTGGGCGCCGAGATTGCCCAGGCGATCAACGAACTCGCCTTCGACGAACTCGACGCCCCGCCCGGCCGCCTCCACAGCGCCCCCACCTCGCACCCGTTCGCACCGGTGCTGGAGCGCGCCATGCTGGTCGATGCCGCCGACATCGCGGCAGCCGCCAGGAGCGTGATTGCCGGGGTGGCGCCGGTGCCCGGCCACTGGCGCGCCCCCGGCCTGCGGGCTGCCGCAACGCTGCCGGCAGCGCCGTTGCCAGCCCGGCCGGTGGTCAACCAGCCATCCGCAGCGGCCGCCCCGCTGGCCGAAGACGAGGCCGCGATCGTGATGCCGTTCGGCGACCTCACGGTGAGCGAGGGCCGCCTGGTGGGCTGGCTGAAGGCGCTGGGCGAGCCCGTCAGCGCCGGCGAGACCGTCGCCGAGATCGAGACCGACAAGGCGCTGGTCGAGATCGAGGCGCCGGCGGCCGGGCGCCTCGTGGCGATCGAGCAGCCGGTCGGCGCGGTGGTGCCGATGGGTGGCCGGATCGGCCGCATCCGCCGGGACGGATAGGCGAGCATGATGCACGACGCGACGACGGTCGAAGCCCTGTTCCCGCGCCGGGCGCTCGCCCGCGAAGAGGGGCCGCTCTACCGCCAGCTGGCGGAGATCCTGCGCCGGCCGATAGCGGAGGGCCGTCTCGCGGTCGGCGGCGAGTTGCCCAAGGAGGCGCGCCTTGCCGAGCATTTCGGCGTCAGCCTGATCACCGTGCGCCAGGCGCTGCGCGACCTCGAAGGCGACGGCCTGATCCGCAAGCGCTCGGCCAAGCCGGCCATCGTCACCGCCAGGGAGGCCAAAGGGCAGCCGGCCTTCCCGTTCGCCAATTTCGCCGACATGGCCGCCTTCACCCGCGATGCGCGCCTCGAGGTCGGCTCGTTCGCGCCGGAAGCCTCGCCGATGTTTGCCGCTCGGCTCGGGGTGCCCGCCGGCCGCGACGGCTTTTGCCTCAGAGCCTTGCTGGTCGGCGGCAGCGAGCGCCGTGCCGAGATTACCACCTATTTCCCCCCCGAATTCGGCCGCCGCCTGCAGCGCGAGGATTTCACCGACGTGCTCATCTTCCGCACCGTGCAGCGCAAGCTCGATCTCAGGCTGACCGTCGCCCATGTCACCATCCGGGCAGAAGTTGCCGACCCGGCGCTCGCCGCTGCCCTTGCAGTGACCCCCGGCTCGCCGGTGCTGACCATCGAGATGCTCTACCAGGCCGAGGACGGCAGCAATGTCGAGTTCACGGTCGCGCGCCATCCCGCGCACCTGTTTTCGGTGACGTATGATGCGCCCAACGATTTGGGATAGACCGGGGCCGACCGGCCCGGCCACTCGACAGGATTATAAGGTTATAATAGCTTTCCGCGTCGTGGTACCGGTATCAATCAGCCGGGCCGCATGTTAGGGTAAGGCGCGCGACCGGAGGAGGCCGAGCGCAACAGAGGGAGGAGATCAGGGCATGACAGCAAGGACCATGGCCGCCGCTGCGGCGGCGATCGGCATGACGGCAGTGGCGCTGGCGCAGGCGGCAACGACGCCGGCGCGGGCCGAGGACAAGAAGCCGTACACCATCTATCTGTCCAACAATTTCGTCGGCAACGACTGGCGCCAGCAGATGGAGCGCGTCGCCAAGGTTTCCGTCGACAAGGGCCCGCTCAAGGGCCGCGTCGACCTGCACATCGAGAACGTCGAGAACACCGTCCAGGCGCAAATCAATTCGCTGAACAACATCATCCGGCAGAAGCCGGACGCGATCCTGGTCGATGCCGCCTCGGATTCGGCACTCAATCCGACCATCAAGAAGGCCTGCGATGCCGGCATCGTGGTGGTGAGCTTCGACCAGACCGTCACCGAACCGTGCGCCTATGCCGTGGCGTCGGACTGGAACCGTATTCCCGAAGTGATGGCCGAGTGGATGGCCAAGCAGCTGAACGGCAAGGGCAATGTCATCGTCGACCGCGGCCTGGCCGGCGCGCCGATCTCGGCGCAACTGCAGGGCGGCTATGAAAAGGTGCTGGCCAAATATCCCGACATCAAGGTGGTCGGCTACTACAATGGCGAGTATGCGCTCGGGCCGGAGCAGTCGGGCGTCGCCTCGCTGCTGGCCGCCAACCCCCAGATCGACGGGATTTTGACACAGGGCTACGGTTCCGGCGCCATCCAGGCGCTCAAGGATGCCGGGCGGCCGGTGGTTCCGGTCACCGCCTTCTCCTACAACGTCGCGGCGCTGACCTGCGCCCAGACCCAAGGAGCCAAATGCATCCTCGGCTCCAATCCGGCCTACCTGTCGTCGGAGGCGATCAAGCTGGCGGTCGACATCCTGGACACCGGCAAGAAGCCCGACCAGCGTGAGATCTCGATCAAGGGCGATTTCGTCACCACCGATCCGATCGAATCGGAGCTCTATCCGGGCACCAAGATGATCAAGATCAAAGTCGGCGACAACGCCTTTCCGGACCGCGCTCCCGGCCTGACGCTGCCGATTACACCCGATTGGGTCGAAATCACCGCGGCGGAAGCCTCCGGCGGCTGATCGGGCAGGCCCGGGCGTGACGGCTGTTCGCAACGTCCATGCGTCCTTCGAGGCTCGCCAGCCGAACTCTGCGGTGCCTTCAGAGCAATCGGTGCGGACTCGCACCTCAGGATGAGGGACGTTGGCGTTCTCCTCCCTCATCCCTGCGAGCGGGCCAAGCGAGCCTTCGAGGCTCGCCCGCCGAACTCTGCGGTGCCTTCAGAGCAATCGGTGCGGGCTCGCACCTCAGGATGAGGGACGTTGGCGTTCTTCTCCCTCATCTCGACAAGCTGGCCAAGCGAGCCTTCGAGACGCACGAGGTCGGCGCTACCGGTCCTCATCCTGAGGTGCGAGCGAAGCGAGCCTCGAAGGACCGGCCATCTCGCTCCCGGCCTTTGATCGGCATGACATTTGTGGGTTGAACCGGTGCCCGATTTGCCGGAACTTGCCTTCAGACTGCGGAACGTCGCCCGATGGACCTGATCGAAGCGGAAGCCGTGAGCAAGCGTTTCGGCGGCATCGTGGCGCTGAGCGAAGCCCGCTTTGCCGCCCGCGCCGGCGAGGTTCATGCCTTGCTCGGCGAAAACGGCGCCGGCAAGAGCACCTTCATCCAGATCCTCTCGGGGGTGATCCGCCGCGACGGCGGCAGCATCTTGGTCGACGGTGCGCCGTTCGACCCTACCAGCGCCGACGCCGCGCTTGGACGCGGCATCGCCGCAGTGTTCCAGGAGCTGTCGCTGATCCCCGACCTGACCGTCGCGGAGAACGTCTGGTTCCGCCGCGAGCCGCGCACGCGGCTGCGCACCGTTCAGGCCGAGCGGCTCCGCCGTGACACTGCCGAGCTGTTCGTCCGCTACGGCTTTCCGCCTGTGGCGCTCGGCCGCGAGATCAAGCGGCTGTCGCTTGCCGAGCGCCAGGTGGTCGAGATCGCCAAGGGTCTGGCCAAGAACCCGCGCATCCTGATCCTCGACGAGGCCACCTCGGCGCTGCCGGCCCGCGAGGCGGAATGGCTGCTGTCGCTGTCGCGCCAGCTCGCCGCCGAGGGGCGGCTGGTGATTTTCATCTCCCATCGCATGGGCGAAGTGCGCAAGGTCGCCGACCGGCTCACCGTCTTCCGCAACGGCCGCACCGTGGCCAGCCATGAGACCCAAGAAATTTCCGACGATGCGCTCGTCGCCGAGATGATCGGCCGCCACCTCGACCGCCTCTATCCCGAGCGCCGCGCCGTGGCGACCGAGCGGGTCGCGCTGGAGGTCCGCGATTTCAGCAGCGGCAGCCGGTTGAAGGACGTCAGCTTCGACCTCCATGAGGGCGAGGTGCTCGGCGTCGGCGGGCTGCAAGGTCACGGCCAGCGAGAACTGTTCCAGGCGCTGTTCGGCGCCGCCCGCGCCGGCGGTGGGCTGAAGCTGTGGGGGCGCCCGACCCAGATCGCCAGCCCGCGGCAGGCGCTCAAAGGCCGCGACGGCGTCGCCCTGGTGCCGGAGGACCGCCGCGGCCAAGGACTGCTCCTGACCAAAAGCGTGCGCGAGAACCTGACCTTGTCGGTGATCGGCCGCTTCTCCCGCGGCGGGCTGCTCAGGGCCGCCAAGGAGGCCGCCCTGGTCAAGGAGATGGTCGACTTCCTGCGCATCAAAGCGGCGAGCCCGGAACAGCCGGCCGGGACGCTGTCGGGCGGCAACCAGCAGAAGGTGATCTTCGGCAAGATGCTGCTCACCGAGGCGCGCATCCTGCTGCTCTACGATCCGACCCGCGGCGTCGACGTCGCCACCAAGGGCGAGATTTTCGGGCTGATGCGCGACCTGGCCGCCAAGGGCTATGCGATCCTGTTCTATTCCAGTGACTTGAACGAGCTTGTTCATGTCGCGGATCGGGTGATGGTGATGCGCGACGGGAAGATCGCCGCGACCCTTGCGGCCGATCGGATCAGCGAGGAGACGATCCTGCGCACGGCCGTGCTCGACGAGGTGGCCTGAGCCATGGCCACGCTCGCTGATCCGCGCAAGCCGGCCGAGCAGACAACGGCACGCGCGGCGCGCCTGCGCGCCGCTCTGCTCGACCGCGCCCCGTTCCTGGTCGCCTGCCTGATGCTGGCGCTGATCGTGGCGGTCTATGGCAGCCGCCAGACCGGGGTCTTCACCTTGGACGAGCTCAATTTGAACACCACGGCGGCAATGACCCTGATTCTTGCCGCCACCGGCCAGACGATCGTGCTGCTGCGCGGCGGCATCGATCTGTCGATCGGCGGCATGATCAGCCTGGGCACGGTGATCGCCGCGACCCGCTTCGGCGAGGGCGTCGGCACCGTCCTCTTGTGGTCGGGGCTGGTGCTTGCGCTGGGGCTCGCGGTCGGCATCGTCAACGGGCTGCTGATCACGGCCCTGCGGCTGCAGCCGTTCCTGGTGACCCTTGCCACCTGGTCGATCCTCAACGGCGCGGCCATGCTGATCCTGCCGACCGACGGCGGCAGCCTGCCGCCGTGGTGGCTGGGCTTCGGCTACCTGACGCTGTTCGGGCTGTCGAGCACGGTGTGGATGCTCGTCCTTCTCATCCTGTTCTGGTGGTGGTTCACCCTGACGCGGACCGGCATTGCCATCCGGGCCACCGGCTCGAACGAGCGCTCGGCCTATCTCTCCGGCGTCTCGATCGGCGCCATCAACGCCGCCACCTACGGCCTCTCGGGGCTGTTTGCCGCGGCCGCCGCGCTCTACCTGACCACCCAGACCGGGGCCGGCTCGCCGACCATCGGCCGCGACTACATCCTGCCCTCGGTGGCTGCCGCGGTGATCGGCGGCGTCAGCCTGTTCGGCGGGCGCGGCCATCTCGCCGGCACGGTGATCGGCGCCTTCATCCTCACCCTGATCGGCAATCTGGTGTTCATCCTGAGCATCTCCAGCTACTGGCAGCCGGTCGCCTCCGGCATCATCCTGCTGGTCGCGGTGCTGGCCAGCGCGCTTGCCGAAAAAGCTGCCCGGGCGCACGCCGAATGACCGCCTTCCTGTCCCGCAACCGGCTGATCTTCTTCGCCTATGCCGGGGTCGTCGTGCTCCTTCTGGTGACCGCGCTGTTCTCGCCCGGCTTCCTGGCGGCCACCAATCTGCGCTCGACGGTGGTGCTGGCCGCCTTTGTCGGCATCGTCGCACTCGGCCAGACGCTGGTGATCATCGGCGGCGGCATCGATCTCTCGGTGCCGTGGGTGCTCAACTCCGCCGCGGTGCTGATGACCTTGATGGCCGTTGGCCAGGACGCCCCGCTCGCCTGGGTGCTGCCCGCCGTGCTCGCAGGCGGCGCCCTGATCGGCTTCATCAACGGCGCCGGCGTGGCGCTGTTCGGCGTGCCGCCGATCATCATGACGCTCGCCGTCAACGTCATTCTGCAGGGCCTGATCCTGGTCTACACCGGCGGCTCGCCGACGCCGTCGGCCCCTGCCCTGATCAAGTTCCTGGCCGTCGGCCGCCTCGGTCCCGTTCCGGTCATCGCGCTGATCTGGCTGGCGCTGACCCTCGCTGCCACCGTGCTTCTTTCCAAGACCGCCTTCGGCCGCCACCTCTATGCCGTGGGCACCAGCGCCGATGTCGCCGAGTTCTCCGGCGTGCCGGTGCGCCGCACCCGCATCCTGACCTATGTACTGTCGGGCATCACCGCGGCCGCGGCCGGGGTGCTCCTCTCGGGCTATTCGGGCCAGGCCTATCTCGGCATGGGCGATGCCTACCTGTTCACCTCGGTCGCGGCGGTGGCGATCGGCGGCGCCTCAATCCTCGGCGGCAGCGGCCATTATCTCGGCACCGTCGCCGGCGCCCTGGTACTGACCATCCTCACCGGGCTGCTGCCGGCGCTCAATCTGTCGAGCGGCGCGCTGCTCATCGTCTATGGCGCGGTGATCCTGATCACCGTGTCGGTCGGCAGCGACGCCTGGGGGATGTGGGGGCGGATGCTCTCCCGCCGGCTGGCGGCCAAGACATGAGGAGACTTTAACGATGGTCGAAATCACCTGCGTGGTCGATGCCCACGCCGAACTCGGCGAAGGTACGCTCTGGGATCCGCGGGCGGGCGTGCTCTGGTGGATCGACATCTGGGGCAAGCTGATCCACCGCTTCGACCCGGCGACCGGCGAGGACCGCACCTGGCAGGCGCCGGAATATCTCGGCTGCCTCGGCCTGCGCCAAACGGGCGGGCTGGTGCTGACCATGCAGAGCGGCTTCCACTTCTTCGATCCCGACAGCGGCCGCTTCGAGCCGATCGCCGATCCCGAGGCCGGCCGGCCAGAGACCCGCTTCAACGACGGCAAGCCGGACCGCCAGGGCCGGTTCTGGTCGGGCACCATGTTCGAGGTCCCAGGTCAGCCGATCGCCTTCGTCGGCGCGCTCTACCGGCTCGACGCCGACCATTCCGTCCATAAGATGATCGACGGCGTCGGCTGCTCCAACGCGCTCGCCTGGAGCCCCGACAGCCGCACCATGTATTTCTCCGACAGCCATGCCGGCGCGGTCTGGGCCTACGATTTCGACCCCGCCACCGGCGGCATCGCCAACCGGCGCACCTTCATCGACATGACGGCGAGCGGCGGCGTCGCCGACGGCGCGACCGTCGACGCCGAAGGCTGCTACTGGCTGACCATTCCGGTCACCTCGAAAGTCTGCCGCTATGATCCCGACGGCAGGCTGATCGAAACCGTGGTCCTGCCGACCGACCTGCCGACCTGCTGCGAGTTCGGCGGCAAGGACCTCGACGTGCTCTATGTCACCACTGCGGTGCTGCGCCGTCCGGCGGCGCATTTCGCCGGCCAGACCGCGCCCGGCGGCCTGTTCGCGCTCGACGTCGGCGTGAAGGGGCTGACGCTGCCGCCCTATGCGGGGTGAGCCGCGCGGCGGCCAAAGCGACGCCCGGGCGGCTGGCGCAGGCGACGTCCGCGGCGCTTCGTCGTCCAGCCGTCGATCTTCGGTCATATTCTGATCTGATACGCTCAGCTTGACGGTCTGCTGGATATGGGGTCGTGATGACATCGGGGTGGCGTGCGGTGGCCGGTGTGATGCTGGGAGCGCTGCTGGCGCTGGTGGCCGGCGGGGTTGCGCTGGCCGCGTCGCCGTCGGTGCCGGCGGAGCTGCTTAGCCGCAACCTCTCCGTCGCCGTCAAGGTCGCCCCGCCTTTCGCTATGAAGCAGCCCGACGGGCAATGGTCGGGATTGAGCGTCGAGCTCTTCCGCCGGACAGCCGACCAGCTCGGCCTGAAATATCACTTCGTCGAGGTGCCGACCGTGCAGGCGCAGATCGACGGGGTCGCGGCCGGCACCTTCGATCTTGCCACGGCGGCGATCACCGTCACAGCGGAGCGCGAGAAGCTGGTCGACTTCAGCCAGCCCTTCTATCGCTCGGGCCTGGGCATCGCGCTGCCGCAGAACCGCGAGCCGTCGTGGCAGCCGATGCTGCGTTCGCTGACCTCGTTCGGGTTCCTGCAGGCGACGCTCGCGCTGATCCTGATCGCGCTGGTCATCGGCACGCTGATCTGGCTGTTCGAGCGGCGCCATAACGAGGATTTCGGCGGCGGCCTGGCCAAGGGCCTGTCGTCCAGCGTGTGGTGGTCGACGGTGGCGATGACCCAGGCCAGCACCGGCGACTTCGGGCCGCGCACCATGCCGGGCCGCATCCTGGCGGTGATCTGGATGGTCGGCTCGATCATCACCATCGCCATCTTCACCGCCGGCGTGACCTCGGTGCTGACCGCCCGGCAGCTCGAAGGCGCGGTGCGCGACGAGAGCGACCTGCCCGGGGTGCGGGTCGGCGACCTCGCCCACTCCTCGACGGTCGGCTATCTCGACCAGCATCGCATCCACCACCGCGACTACGCCTCGCTCGACGACGGGCTGAAAGCGCTCGACGGCGGCACCATCGATGCCTTCGTCTACGACCGGCCGCTGCTGGTCTGGTCGATCGACCAGAAATATGCCTCGACGCTGCAGGTGCTCGACACCTCCTTCGACCACCAGGACTACGCGGTCGCGCTGGCCAGCGGCAGTGCCCTCAGGGAGCCGCTCAACGTTACCATGCTGTCGATCATGGAAAGCGACTGGTGGAAGCAAGCGCTGTTTCGCGACCTGCGCGAGTGAGTTTCTCCGGCCGTCTTACGCACCGTCGACGGCAACATCGCGACGGCAGCCCACGGACCAAAGTCCGGCGCCGCGGCGCCGAAGGTCAAGTTCCGGCGGTCTGAAGGGAAGGTCGGCTCGACCCCCGGAACATCAGGTGAAAATCTCGGTTGATCAACTGTTGTTGTTTACGCCCTGCAGCAACGTCTCTTCGGGTCCGGTGCATCTTGTTCCGGACCCTCTTTGCCCGAGTGCCCGAGTGGGACGATGAACCGAGCCAATTCACTGCTGCAAGCTTTGATCGTTCTGACGCTGCTTGCCGCCCTCTGCGCAATGATGAGCCAAGTGCTGACGCCGCCGGCGGAGTGCACGATTGTTGCCGCCGCGCCGGCTGCGGGCGCCGTGAGCCGCGTCCAAGGCTGCGTCGAGCAGTTTCCGCCCTATCCGCCCAAGCCGGGTATCGAGCTCGGCGTCCGCTGAGCGATATCACCCCTTTATCTGAGCACCTGCCCCGCCTGAGCTTGAGCGCCACGCTGCGAACCCTGACGAACCTGTGCTAGGACGTCATCGAATGGTGAGGGGGCGAATCAGGCATGCAGCTCAATCGACGTTCGTTCCTGCTCGGCGCGGGTCTCGCGCTCGGCGCTGCCAAGGCGCACGCCGCTTCCGAGGGGCTCGAAGAGATCGAAGCGATGACGCCCGGCCAGTTCACCTGGCATCCCGATCGGCAGGAGAGCGGCCCGCTCGCCATCATCGTGTCGCTGCCGCAGCAGCGCGTGCATGTCTACCGCAACGGCATCCGCATCGCGGTGTCGACTTGCTCGACAGGCCGGCCCGGACACGACACGCCGACCGGCGTCTTCGTCATTCTGCAGAAGGACAAGAACCACCACTCCAGCACCTATGACGACGCGCCGATGCCCAATATGAACCGGCTGACCTGGTCGGGGATCGCGCTGCATGCCGGCAACCTGCCCGGCTATCCCGCCTCGCATGGCTGCGTGCGCCTGCCGCTCGCCTTTTCGGCCGATCTGTTCGCCATCACCCATCTCGGCACGCCGGTGATCATCGCCGGCGCTGCCGACCCTCATGATCTCACCCATCCGGGCATGGTGCTGGACGGCTACCAGGCCGGCCAGTTTGCGCAGATCGTCGCCGACAAGGACGGCAGCAGCCATCCCGCCGACTGGACGGCGGCTCAGAATGCCCCGATCATATCGGTGATCGCGTCCTCGGCGGATCACACCATCATGTTGATCGAGAACGACGCGGTCATCGCCCAGGGACCGATCGCGCTCGCCGGCAACGCCTCGCTCGGCAACCACGTGCTGACCCTGCAGGCGAGCCCGGGCAGCGACGCGCTGCAGTGGATCGACATCAGCCGCAGCGCCAGCTCCGGCCCCCTCTACCACAGCGAAGCCAATCTGCTGGGCGGGCTGACGACGTCGAAAGATTTTGCCGCGGCGATGCAGGCCAAGATGCATGCCGGCATGGTGATGGTGCTGACCGACGCACCGCTGCACCCGGACAGCCGCACCGGCAGCGACTTCGTGGTGATGTCCGGCGACGGCTGAGTTCCTCCCCGCCCCGGCAATTCCAGGAAAAGTAGAAACGGTTTTCCGCCCGGAATTGCAAAAAAACAAAGACTTGGAGGGGAGCACCGGTGCGAAGGAAGAAGCAGAGGTGATCCGCTCTAGAACCGGAGCTGCACCTTCATGCTGCGGCTCTTGTCGGCGGCGAGCTCGAATGCCGCGCGGGCGTCGTCGACCGCGATGGTGGCCGATAGCAGCGCCCGCACGTCGATCAGCCGCTTGGAGATGAAATCGGCTGCCGCGCCGAACTCCTCGTGGAAGCGGAAGGCACCGCGCAGCTCGATCTCCTTGGTCACCACCTGACTGATCGGCAATGTCGCCTGCGCACCCTGGCCGACCAGGACGAGAGTGCCGCGCGGCCCGAGCACCTTGAGGCCCTGGATGACCGCCGCGGCGCTGCCCGAGGCTTCGAACAGCACCTGGAAATAACCCTTGTCGCGCTCGAACGGCGCCGCCCAACCCGGGTCCGCCGCGACATTGACGACCCGGTCGGCGCCGATCGCGGCGGCGAAGGCGAGCGGCTGGTCGAGGATGTCGGTGACGACGATCTCGCGCGCCCCGGCGCGGCGCGCCGCTGCCGTCAGGAGCACGCCGATCGGTCCGGACCCGGTGACCAGCACGCGCCGGCCGACCAGCGAGCCGGCCCGCGACACCGCATGCAGCGCCACCGACAACGGCTCGGCGAAAGCCGCCTCGTCGAGCCCGATATGATCCGGAAGCTTCACCGCCTGCGCTTGATCGCAGACCAGGAACTCGCGAAAGCCGCCCTGGACATGCGGAGTGCGCATCGCACTGCCGTAAAACCGCATGTCCACGCAATGGTTCTGCAATCCCCTCTGGCAGAACGCGCAGACCCCGCAAGGACGGCTCGGATTGATCGTCACGAGATCGTCCAGGGCGAGCCCACCGACCTCTGTGCCGCATTGGGCGACGGTGCCGGCGATCTCGTGCCCGAGGATCATCGGCTCCTGCAGGCGGACGTCACCGAACCCGCCATGGTGATAATAGTGAAGGTCCGATCCGCAGATGCCGCCCGCGCCGATCTTGATGCGGACCTTTTTCGGACCGAGCGGATCCTCGCCGACATCGTCGATGCGCAGATCCTTGGGGGCATGGATCACAACCGCTTTCATCTCGTCTCCTGCTCGGCGGCCGCCGCCGGGCTGTTGCAACCCGCCGGCGGCTCGGAAAGCAATGCTGCAGCAGATTGCGCGCCGAGAAGCCGGCGGCGTGCCGCCATGCCTCCGCCGTGTCCCCCCGATAGGTCAGCAGCCGGTCGCAGACCCGGCCCTCATGGTCGAGGTCCACGATGACCAGTTTCGCCCAGCCGATCAAGGTGCTCATCTTGTGCAGGCTGCCGACCAAAAGGTAGCGGGCGCCGCCCGATCTGGCCGCCGCGGCCAGCCGATCGACGCCGGGATCTTCCATCGTGCAGCGCGGCTGACCGCAGCTCAGCGCTTTCACCGCGAATTTCCGGCTCGCCGCCAGTTCCTGCCCGACGATCTCCTCGAAAGCCGCGATCTGTTGGGCGTGGCGACTTGCCTGATCGGCCGCCTCGCCGGCGGAATCGACGAAGTCGAAGCCGGCGACCGCCACGGTCACCGGGGCAGGTTCGGCGGCCTCGCCCGTCCAGCTTCCGCCGAGGAAGCCGGCCAGCACAATCCCGATCAGCAGCCCAGTTCTCATGCCGATTTTCCCGATGGTGGAGGGCAAGCCCGGCTGGCCCCGCTCTCCCCTACCACTCCCATCGCCGAAATCCAGAGGCGGTCGACCTTTGTCGGCGCCGCCGAGAGCAATTCCGGGAGATGTGGGAAGCGGTTCTCGTTCGGGAATGCGACGAACAAGGGCCTGCGGCGGCTCAGTGATTCGACGAAGCGCTCGACCGCTCCCTGCGACTTTCGAACAAGCTCATCGCCGCGCAACCTTGCTGCCTCGTCGACTGCGCCTATAGTTTTGGTGATGAGCTCGACAGCGACTGCTGCGGCTGCATCGGCAGCCAAGCGCTTCGAGAGCGTTCGAGGCGTGGTCCCACAGTGGCTGCGGCCCGCCTTTCTTCGCCCCGCAAACCAGATCATCAGCCAGGCTTGTCATGTCCACTGTCACCGCAATCGTCCCCACCTACAACCGCGCGGAGTATCTCGGCGAATGCCTCTCGTCTCTGTTGTCGCAGACCTTGCCGCCCGAGACGATTCTGGTGGTCAATGACGGATCGACCGACCGCACGCCCGAAATCCTGGACCGTTTCGATGCGCATATTTCGGTGATCGAGCAGGAGAATTCGGGCAAGTCGGTGGCCCTCAACCGGGCCTTGGCCGAATGCAGCGCCGATTATGTCTGGATCTGCGACGACGATGACGTCGCCGATCCGGCGGGCCTCGAAGCGTTGAAATCCGGGCTCGACGTGCACCCGCAGGCGCCGTTCGCCTATGGCCGGTTCCAGCGCTTTCGCGACGTCGAGGGCAAGCGCTCTTTCGAAGAGCCTGGCTTTTTCGGCCGCGAGGAGGAGGAAAGCTTCTTTATCCAGGCGCTCGAGGAGACGTTCGCATTTCAGTTCGCCCAGCTGGTGCGGCTCGATTCCTACGCCAAGGTCGGCGGCTTCCGCGAAGATCTGTTCCGCTCGCAGGATTTCGAGATGATCACCCGCCTGGCCCAGCTCGGGCAGCCCCTGTTCGTGCCCAAGACGATCTTCTACCAGCGGGTTCACACCGGGGCGCGCGGCCCGGGCAGCCAAAGGTTCCCGGTCGAGCAGGCGATGAAGAAATGGGTGCAGTTCGGCGGTCTGGTGATGCGCGACCTGCGCAGCTCGGTTCCCGAGAGCCGGTTCAACCCGTCCTTTGCCAAGACCTGGCCGGAAGCCGCACAGAACCGTGCCGCCCTTCTGCAGCGCGGCTTGATTTTCGCCCAGCGGGCGCTCTGGCCCGAAGCCATCGAGGATATCGAGCGGGCCGACGCACTGGCCGGCGGGGCGAGCTTGTCGGCCCCCGAACGCAGGCTGAGCGAGACCGTGATCCGCAGCGAACTGGCATTGCTGTCGCTTTCCGGCGAACCGGGAACTGGCCAAACGCCTGAAGCGGCTCTATGCAGCGGGCGGCTTCGGCGGCTCGGTGGTCTTTGCGATGATGCGCACCTTCGTCTGGAACATCCGCAAGACCGCGCGCGAGAAGCGCTATCGGGAGATGCTGACGCTGATGCGCGGCCTGTTTGCCGTCTTGGGTCCGAAGGGGGCCGCCCTGCGGATCGGCAAGAGCCTCGCGTGACGGCCGCCGCGGCAGCCTGCTTGGTGTCCTGCGGGGTCGATTGAGCGGTGGACGCGGCCCCGAAGGTGCTGGCGTTGAAGCCCCTCGCGGCGCCGGCCAACCAGTTCCCGAAGCTGCTCAGCGATCATCTTCAGCTGACCGGTATCGTCATCGTGCCGTTCAGCTGGGAAGCGCTCGGGCGGGCCAAGTACGATCTTGTGCTGTTTCACTGGCCGACGGAATTCTTCCGCCCGAGCAGCCGCCGGAAAAGCTTGGCGCTGCTCACGCGCATGGTCTTCGACAAGCTCCGGCACGGCACCCGCTTCGTCTGGCTGGTGCACAATCTCGAGCCGCATGAGGAGGGGGCGTCGCGGCGGTCGGCACTGACGGCGCGGCTGTTCTTTGCCGTGCTCGACGGCACCATCTTCCTCTCGCGCCATTCGCGCGACGAGCTTCACCGGGTCTACCCATCGACCCGGTCGCTGCGCAGCCTTGTCACGGCCCATGGCCGCTATCCGGAGGCCGCGACTGCGCCATCGCCGTTCGACGCTCTGGCATCCCGGGGCCGCTTGCTGTTCTTCGGCCTGGTGCGCCCGTACAAGAACGTCGAACGGCTGGTCGCCGAAGCGCGCCGGGTGACGGCCTCACCGTTTTCGCTGACGGTGCTCGGCGCCTGTTTCGACGCCGCCCTGGCGGAGCGGATCCGCGCTCAGGCGGGCGACGACCCGCGCATCCGCATCGACCTGCGCCGGGACCATATCCCGGATGCGGAGCTGGAGGCCGAGATCGACGCTCACGACGGGGTGGTCCTGCCCTATCGCCGCATCCTGAACAGCGGCGTGGCGCTGCATGCGCTCGGCCGCAACAAGCCGATCCTGGCCCCGGCCATGGGCAGCCTGCCCGAGCTCCGAGACGCGGCCGGCCACCAATGGGTTCAACTCTTCGACGGCGAAATCTCTGCCGAGAAGATCGACCGCTTCCTCGCCGGCATCGCCGGCATCGCCCACCCCGCCCCCGACCTTTCCGCCTTCGCCTGGGACCGGATCGGGTCCGAGGTCTCCAATTTCCTCGCCCGGCTGCTGCGGCGATAGGCATTGGGTTGCCGGCGAACGGTTTTTCTGCCAACGCGTTGGAGCAGGGATGCCCAGGCCGAAAGCGGCAAAGGGATGCTGGAGAAAAACGCAGAAACCGTCCCGAGCCCCCGCTCCTTTCACCCTGTGGAGCGCTGGAACCGCCAGTCGCTGGCCGGCCAGTTCCTGCTGGCGGGGGGCCTGGTCTCGATTCTGGCGATGGCGGTGACCGGCTTTCTGGTCAAGAGCCAGATCGAGGCCGGGGTGACGCGCAACTCGGCGGCGACCACCGCCCTCTATGTCGACAGCATCATCGCCCCGCTCCTGCCCGACATGCAGACCAGCCAGACCCTGGACGAGAGCGTCGCGCACGCCCTCGACGAGACGCTCGAGCAAGGCGCGCTCGGCCGCCGGCTGATGTCGTTCCGGCTGTGGCGCCGCGACGGCACCGTCCTCTATGCCAACGATCCCGAGTTGATCGGCAAGCGCTTCGACCCCAACCCGAACCTCAAGGCGGCGTTCGGCGGCACGCTGGTGGCCAAGTTCAACCAGATCGACGATCCCGAAAGCGTGAAGGAGCGGAAAAGCGGCGAGCCGCTGCTGGAAATCTACAATCCGGTGCGCCAGCCGTGGTCCGGCGAGGTGGTGGCGGTGTCGGAATTCTACGAGGTCGCACCGGACCTCGCCCGCGACCTGACCGAGGCCGCGATCAAGAGCTGGCTGGCGGTGGCCGGCGCCACGCTGTTCTTCTTCCTGATCCTATCGGCGATCGTGCTGCGCGGCAGCCGCACCATCGATGCCCAGAGCCGGGCGCTGAGCGAGCGGGTGGCGGAGCTTTCCGCCCTGCTCAAGCAGAACCGGGCCCTGCAAATGCGGGTTGGCCGGGCAGCACAGCGCACCGCCGCCCTCAATGAGCGCTATCTCAGGCGCATCGGCGCCGACCTGCATGACGGCCCCGCCCAGCTGATCGCGCTCGCCGCGCTGCGCCTCGACGGGCCGGTCCTGTCGGACAACGCCGCTCCTTTCGACACCCGCCAGCGCGAGGCCTTGGCGATCAAGGCCAGCCTCGACGATGCGCTGGAGGAGATCCGCAGCATCTGCAGCGGGCTGGTGCTGCCGCGCATCGAGGCCTCGGATCTGCTCGAGATCCTGACGATGGCCGTGCGCCAGCACGAGCAGCGAACTGGCTCCAAGGTGGCGCTCACTGCCTCTGGTGCGCCAAGGACGCTGTCGACCTCGGCCAAGATCTGCACCTACCGGTTTGTACAGGAGGCCCTAAATAACGGCTTCCGGCATGGCCTCGGCGTTGCCCAGTCCGTGACCCAGTCCTTCGACGATGACCGCATCCACGTCGAGGTGACCGATGGCGGACCCGGTTTCGACCCGAATGCCGTGCCGGCCGAGAGCATCGGCCTGGCCGGGCTGCGCGACCGGATCGAGAGCCTCGGCGGCAGCATGGTCGTGCGCTCGTCGCATGCCGGCACGCGGCTCACCATGTCGGTCGGGACGGAGGACATTGAACCGCTATGACGCAACCGATCCGCCTGGCGGTGATCGACGATCATCCCCTGTTCAGGGAGGGTGTGACCCGCAGCCTCGTCGAAGTCGGCGGCTTCGAGGTGGTCGGCGAGGGCAGCACCACCGAAGACGCGGTGCGGCTCGCCCGGCAGACCTCGCCCGACATCGTGCTGCTCGACATTTCGATGCCCGGCGGCGGGCTCAACGCGATCGCCCCCATCCTCAGCCATCGCCCGTCGCAGAAGATCGTGCTGCTCACCGTTTCGGAAGGCAGCGAGGATCTGGCGGCCGCGCTGAACAGCGGCGCCCAGGGCTATGTCCTCAAAGGCGTCGGCTCGCGCACCCTGGCGGAGATCCTGAAGAGCGTCGCCGCCGGCGAGCGCTACGTCTCGCCGACGTTGTCGGCGCGGCTGCTGACGGCGCTGTCGACCGCCTCGCAGGCCAGCCCGCTTGCCGATCTCAGCACGCGTGAGCGTGAGATCCTCACTCTGGTGGCCGACGGGCTGAGCAACAAGCGCATCGGACTGCAGCTCAATCTCCACGAAAAGACCATCAAACATCATATGAGCCGCATTCTGGCCAAGCTTAAAGTAAGCAACCGCACCGAGGCGGCAATGGTGCTGCGCGACTTCGCCGACAAGCAGCAAAGGCGCTCTTAAAAGCCTTTTCGCTTGAACGGGATCACCCACCACCTATTTAAGGCTGTGTCGGCGGCAGGGATTTCGCGTCCGTTCTGTTGACAAAGCGCGTTGCAATCCGTAACGCGGGTGACGTGAGAGCAGGCGCGGGGCGTCTGCCGCGGTGTCTCGCCGTGCTCCAACAGCCATAGCAGCCAAACACTTGTCCCTAGACGAACAGATCGCTTCCCCGGCGTTGCGCTTTCAAGATTTGGGTCTCTCGCCCAAAGTGCTCGACGCTGTCACCGACGCCGGCTATGTCGAGCCAACTCCGATCCAGATCGGCGCCATCCCCCATGCCCTGCAGGGCAAGGACGTTCTGGGCATCGCCCAGACCGGCACCGGCAAGACCGCATCCTTCGTCCTGCCGATGCTGACCAGGCTGGAGCAGGGCCGCGCCCGCGCGCGGATGCCGCGCACCCTGATCCTGGAGCCGACGCGCGAGCTTGCCGCCCAGGTCGAAGAGAACTTCATCAAATACGGCAAGAACCACCGCCTCAACATGGCGCTGCTGATCGGCGGCGTGTCGTTCGAGGACCAGGATCGCAAGCTCGAGCGCGGCGCCGACGTGCTGATCGCCACGCCCGGCCGCCTGCTCGACCATTTCGAGCGCGGCAAGCTGCTGCTCACCGGCGTCGAGATCCTGGTCATCGACGAGGCCGACCGCATGCTCGATATGGGCTTCATTCCCGACATCGAGCGGATCTGCAAGCTGATCCCGTTCTCCCGGCAGACCTTGTTCTTCTCGGCGACGATGCCGCCGGAAATCACCAAGCTCACCCAGCAGTTTCTGCATGCCCCGGTCCGGGTCGAAGTGGCCAAGGCGGCGACTACTGCTGCCACGGTGACGCAGCGGCTGGTCAAGTCGGGGCCCAAGCCCTGGGACAAGCGCGGCGTGCTGCGCGACCTGATCCGCTCCGAAGAGGACGGGCTGAAGAACGCCATCATCTTCTGCAACCGCAAGATCGAGGTGTCGGAGCTATTCCGCTCCCTGG
Source organism: uncultured Alphaproteobacteria bacterium (assembly GCA_963791325.1). Lineage (GTDB taxonomy): Bacteria > Pseudomonadota > Alphaproteobacteria > Rhizobiales > Rhizobiaceae > JBEVJK01. The sequence goes on from CAWBRU010000019.1 coordinate 98,634, forward strand.
TCAAATATGATTTCAACGCCGGCGCGCTGCACGGCGACATGGACCAGCGGGCACGGATGGCCATGCTGGCGAGCTTCCGCGACGGCAAGCTCAAGCTGCTGGTCGCCTCCGACGTTGCGGCGCGCGGCCTCGACATTCCCGACGTCAGCCACGTGTTCAATTTCGACGTGCCGATCCACGCGGAGGACTATGTCCATCGCATCGGCCGCACCGGCCGCGCCGGCCGCTCGGGCAAGTCGTTCACCATCACCACCAAATCGGACCTCAAGCATGTCGACGCGATCGAGCGGCTGATCGGCCAGAAGATCGCCTGGCATGACGGTGACCTGTCGACACTGGCGCCCGCTCCGGAGGGCGAAGACTACGACGCCGGGCGGCGCCGGGGCCGCGGGCCTGCCAAGCGCGGCGGCCGCGCTGAGGAAAGCCGGCGCAAGACCCGCGGCGGCAGAGGCGCCGAGCGCGCCCCGGCCGAGGCCAGCCCGGCTGCCGTCGCCGACGACCGCGAGGCACCGGCCGAGGCCGAGGCCATCGGCACCGTCGCGGCTTCCCGGCAGCAGCCCAGCCGGCGCGAGCAGCTCCGCGCCGACACCGCCGCACGGCGGCAGAGCTTGGCCGGCGACGAGGCCCCGCGCCCGGGCAGGCCGGCGGCGCCGCGCCGCAGCCAGCACGAGCGGCGCGAGGAGGCCGAGACCACGCTCGGCTTCGGCGACGACATGCCGGCGTTCATGCGGGTCTCCGCCAAGGTCTGATTCTGCTTGGAACGGCCCTTTCCGATCGGCCGGCTATCCGAGGGTCGCCGTCAGCTTTCGGCCCGCAGGCCCGCCGCAAAAGCCTTCTTGGCCCATGGCGCCATCGCGTCGGCATCGTCGAGCGCGCCGTCCGGCACGCTCCAATAGGGCATCGCCACCTGCTTGCCATGCCGTCGTCCGACATAGGTCCACTGCTTGCAGCCGGCGGCGATGAAGTCGGGCGCGGTCACATCGTCGGCCTTCAGCATCAGCTCGCCGCGGATCTCGATGGCGAAGATGACGCCGTCGTGATAGATGCCCTTGCCCCCGAACAGGCGCCGGATCGATACCGGGCCCAGGCCGGCGAACAGATCGCCGATTGCTGCGTTGTCCATGACGCCTCGCCGCTCGCCTGTCGTTCACCTACCCGATCTTAATACCGGTCCAACCCTGGAGGAAACCGCTGCGATGCCGATGCTGCTCAAAGGCTCCTGCCGCTGTGGCGCTGTCCGCTTCGAGGTCGCCAGCCACACGCCCGTCCCCTACCAGCTGTGCTATTGCTCGATCTGCCGCAAGCAGCAAGGCGGCGGCGGTTATGCCATCAATCTCAGCGGCGATTCCGCCACTCTCAAGGTGACCGGCAAGCGCGCCCTCGGCCTCTACCGGGCCGAGATCGAGGACGACGAGCATGGGACGTGCGAGCTGTCGACGGGCGAGCGCCGCTTTTGCAAAAGCTGCGGGGCTGCGCTATGGCTCTACGACCCGACCTGGCCGGAGCTGGTCCATCCGTTCGCCTCGGCGATCGACAGCGAACTGCCGAAGGCGCCGAGCAAGGTGCATTTGATGCTGAAATACAAGGCCTCCTGGGCCGAGCCGAATGTCGCGCCCGGCGACGCCGTATTCGATCTCTATCCGGAGCAATCGATCGCCGACTGGCACAAAAGCCGCGGGCTCTGGGTGGATTAGACCCCTCTCACCCCCGCCGGCGCTTTGGCGCCGGCCGCATGGGCAACGCCTTGACTTAGAGCGGAGCACCGCTTCGACGAAAGGTGATCCGTTCAGTGAAGCTTGCAGAAGGCTACCACCGTCCTCGCCCCAACGGGAGAGGTCGGCGCGGGCTTTGCCCGCGCCGGGTGAGGGGGTCAGAATTGAAGGGGCGACGGCACGTTGCAGGCGCGCCGGGGGTGCGGAGGCTCTGCCTCAAGCGCCGGCGCGGGCCTCTGCCAGCGCCTTGAGATCCGCCGGCTGCAATTCGACCGACTCGCCGCAGCCGCAGGCCGAGCTCTGGTTGGGGTTGCGGAAGGTGAAGCCGGTGCGCAGCGTCGTGCGCTCGAAATCCATCTGCGTGCCGAGCAAAAACAAGGCCGCCTCCGGCGCGATCCAGACATGGGCGCCGCCATGCTCGACGTGATCGTCCTTCGGATTGGGCTGGGTGACCAGGTCGACCGTATATTCCATCCCGGCGCAGCCGCCGCGCTTGACGCCGAGCCGGACGCCCAGCGCATGCTCACGTCCGGCGACGATCTCGCGCACCCGCTGGGCCGCGCTCTCGGTCAGGCTGATGACGGTAAAACCCATTCGTCCGCTCTGCTCATCTTACTGGTTTCGACAGCGTGCGTCCGCAGCCGCCGCGTTTTCGCCCCGAAGATGGGGAGATTTGCCCGCCGGCGCAAGTCCGCAGAAAGAGGAAGGCGCTCGGCAGCCCGCTCTCAATACCAGCCGACGGCGACTTGCGCCTCTTCCGACATCCGGTCGGGCGTCCACGGCGGGTCGAAGGTCATGTTCACCTCGACGCCGGAAACCCCTTCCACCGCGCTGACCGCGTTTTCGACCCAGCCCGGCATCTCGCCGGCCACCGGGCAGCCGGGCGCCGTCAGCGTCATGTCGATCTTGACGGTGCGATCGTCCTCGATATCGATCTTGTAGACCAGTCCGAGCTCATAGATGTCGGCCGGGATTTCCGGGTCGTAGACAGTCTTCAGCGCCTGCACGATGTCATCGCTGATGCGCGCCAGCTCTTCGGCGGGGATGGCCGAGACCGCTGCGGCGGGCGCCTCCGTCGGCGGCAGGGCAATCGCTTCTTTGCTTCTATCCATGGCCGTTCATCCAAAAAATCTGCGCGCCTTCTCCAGCGCCTCGACCAGCGCGTCGACCTCGGCGCGGGTGTTGTACATGCCGAACGAGGCGCGGCAGGTCGAGGTCACGCCGAAGCGCTGCAGCAGCGGCTGCGCACAATGCGTGCCGGCGCGCACCGCCACGCCTTGACGGTCGATCACCATGGCGACGTCGTGGGCGTGCAGCCCGTTGAGCTCGAAGGAGATGATCGCCCCCTTGCCCGGCGCCTCGCCGAAGATGCGCAGCGAGTTGATGGCCGAAAGCCGCTGGTGGGCATAGTCGCTGAGCTCGGCCTCGTGCGCGGCGATCCGCGTCCGGCCGATCGTTTCCATGTAGTCGAGGGCAGCGCCAAGTCCGATCGCCTGGACGATCGGCGGCGTGCCGGCCTCGAACCGGTGCGGCGGATCGTTGTACGTTACCGTCTCCTCCGTCACGTCGAAGATCATTTCGCCGCCGCCCTGGAACGGCCGCATCTCTTCGAGCAGCTTGCGGCGGCCGTAGAGGACGCCGATGCCGGAGGGACCGTAGACCTTGTGGCCGGTAAAGACGAAGAAGTCGCAGCCAAGCGCCTGGACGTCGACCGGCATATGCACCGCGCTCTGGCTGCCGTCGACCAGCACCGGGATGCCGCGCGCATGCGCCATCTCGACGATCTCGCGGATCGGCGTCACCGTGCCGAGCACGTTGGACATCTGGGTGATGGCGACGAGCTTGGTGCGGGGCGTCAGCCGCCGCTCGAATTCGTCGAGGTGGAGCACGCCGCGGTCATCGACCGGAACCCAGACCAGCTTGGCCCCCTGCCGCTCGCGGATGAAGTGCCAAGGCACGATGTTGGAATGGTGCTCCAGGATCGACAGCACGATCTCGTCGCCGGCGCCGATGCGCGGCATGCCGAAGCCGTAGGCGACCGTATTGATCGCCGAGGTGGTGTTGGAGGTGAACACGATCTCTTCGGTCGAGCCGGCATTGAGGAACCGCCGCACCGACTCGCGCGCCGCCTCGTAGGCGTCGGTCGCCGCGTTGGAGAGGAAGTGCAGCCCGCGATGCACATTGGCGTATTCGCAGCGATAGGCGTGATCGATCGCCGCAAGCACCGCCTCGGGCTTTTGTGCCGACGCGCCATTGTCGAGATAGACCAGCGGCTTGCCATAGACCTCGCGCGCCAGGATCGGGAAGTCGCGGCGGATCTCCTCGACATCGTAGGGCAGGATTTCGGCTGCTTGGTCCATTCCGTCACGCGCCCGCCCGGTTGCAGGTCCCTTCGTCGCCCACGCGGCTTCAGCCGTGCGCGGCAAACCAGTCGTCGAGCCGCGACGCGAGCGCCTCGACCAGCGCCTCGTGGTCGAGCTGCTCGACAACCTCGGCCAAGAACGCCTTGATCAGCATGCCGCGCGCCGTCTTCTCGTCGATGCCGCGTGCCATCAGGTAGAACAGATGGCTGCGGTCGATCTCGGTCACCGTCGCGCCGTGGCCGCACTGCACGTCGTCGGCGAAGATCTCGAGCTCCGGCTTGGTCGAGAACTCGCCGTCATCGGACAGGAGCAGCGTATTGCAGGCCATCCTGGCGTCGGTCTTCTGCGCCTTCTGGTGGACATTGATGCGCCCCTGGAACACGCCCCGCGCCTTGCCGGTGACCACGTTGCGGACCAGCTCGCGCGAGCCGGTGCCGGGCGCGATATGGTCGAGCACCATGGTCAGATCGGTATGGCTGTCGCCGGCAAGCAGGTTGATCCCGCGCAGCTGAAAATCGGCGCCGTCGCCCTTGGCCGCGACGCGCACCTCCTGGCGCACCAAGCGGCCGCCGGCATTCATCACGAACAGCATCAGCCGCGAATTGCGGCCGAGCTCGGCATTGAACTGCCCGAGATGGGTCGCCGCCTCGCTCTGCTCCTGGACGATCAGCCAGCGCACCTCGGCACCCTCGCCGACCAGCAGATGGCTGACCGAGGTCGACAGGCCTGCCCCTGCCTCGGCCTGGCGCTCCACGATGGTCACCGCGGCGCCGGCACCGACCCTGACCGGCAGCCGCACATGCGCCTGGCCTCCGGCATTCAAGTTCTGCAGCTCGATCGGCGCCGGCGGCTTCGCACCCGGCTGAATGTCGAGGAAATAGCCGTCGGCGACGAACGCGGCATTGAGCGAGCCGATCGCGTCGGCGTCGTCGCGCGGCTCGAGCGCCGCCGCGAAGCTGCCGTCGGCGAGCTTGTCTTCCAGACGCTGCAGGGTCACGCCCTCGATCGCCGGCAACCGGGCCTGCGTGTGGCCGTCGATCAGAATCAAGGCGGTCGAGCCTTGCGCCAGCGGCGGCAGCGGCTTCGGCTCGGTGCCGGCTTCGGGCTCGGGCACGGTCGCCAGCAGGCGGCGCAGATCGGTGTAGTGCCAAGCCTCGCTGCGCCGCGTCGGCAGCCCCTGCTTCAGCCGCTCGATCGCCTGATCGCGCTTCAGCATCACCGCTTCATTGCCTGGCAGGCTGGTCAGCCGCCGGTCATAGGCTTCGAGCAGCGCCGTTTCGGCACCGGTGCGCTGGGGAGCCACATGCATGGTCATATCCGCCACCTCAGGCGGCCTTGCCGACGACGTCGGCATAGCCGTTGGCTTCCAGCTCGACGGCGAGCTGCTTGTCGCCCGACTTGACCACCTGGCCCTTGTAGAGGACGTGAACTGTGTCGGGCACGATGTATTCGAGCAGCCGCTGATAATGGGTGATGACGATGATGGCGCGGTCGGGCGCGCGCAGCGCGTTGACCCCGTCGGCGACGATCCGCAAGGCGTCGATGTCGAGGCCCGAATCGGTTTCGTCGAGCACGCAGAGCTTCGGCTCGAACAGCTTCATCTGCAGGATCTCCGCGCGCTTCTTCTCGCCGCCGGAAAAGCCGACATTGAGCGGCCGCTTGAGCATCGCCATGTCCATTTCGAGCGACGCCGCCGCCTCGCGCACCTTCTTGATGAAATCCGGCACCTTCAGCGGCTCCTCGCCGCGCCCCCTGCGCTGGGCGTTGAGCGCGACCTTGAGGAACTCCATGGTCGCCACCCCCGGAATTTCCATCGGGTACTGAAACGCCAGGAAGACGCCGGCCGCCGCCCGCTCGGCCGGATCGAGCCCGAGGATCGAGCGGCCGTTGTAGAGGATGTCGCCTTCGGTCACCTCGTAATCGGGGCGGCCGGCGATGACATAGGACAGCGTCGATTTGCCCGAGCCGTTGGGCCCCATGATCGCGGCCACCTCGCCATCGGCGACGGTCAGATCGAGGCCGCGGATGATCTCCGTGCCGTCTGAGGCGATCCGGGCATGCAGGTTTCTGATCTCGAGCATTCGTTCAGCAATCCATTTGTCTATACATATTGAGCGCCGCCTTCAGCCGACGCTGCCTTCCAGGCTGATGCCGATCAGCTTCTGTGCCTCGACGGCGAATTCCATCGGCAGCTCCTGGATGACCTCCTTGACGAAGCCGTTGACGATCAGCGCGATCGCTTCCTCCTCGGGGATGCCGCGCTGCATGACGTAGAACTTCTGGTCGTCGGAGATCTTGGACGTCGTCGCCTCGTGCTCGAACTTGGCGCTGGCGTTCTTGGCCTCGATATAGGGCACGGTGTGGGCGCCGCAGCGGTCGCCGATCAGCAGGCTGTCGCAATTGGTGAAGTTGCGCGCATTGGTCGCCTTTCGGTGAGCCGAGACCTGGCCGCGATAGGTGTTTTGCGAAACGCCCGCGGCGATCCCCTTGGAGATGATGCGGGAGGAGGTGTTCTTGCCGAGATGGATCATCTTGGTGCCGCTGTCGACCTGCTGGTGACCGTTGGAAACGGCGATCGAATAGAACTCGCCCTGCGAAAAATCGCCGCGCAAGATGCAGGATGGATATTTCCAGGTGATCGCCGAGCCGGTCTCGACCTGCGTCCACGAGATTTTCGAGCGGTCGCCGCGGCAGTCGCCGCGCTTGGTGACGAAATTGTAGATGCCGCCCTTGCCTTGGGCATCGCCGGGATACCAGTTCTGCACCGTCGAATACTTGATCTCGGCATCGTCGAGCGCGATCAGCTCGACCACCGCGGCGTGCAGCTGGTTCTCGTCGCGCTGCGGAGCGGTGCAGCCTTCCAGATAGGACACATAGGCGCCCTCCTCGGCGATGATCAGCGTCCGCTCGAACTGTCCGGTGTTGCGCTCATTGATGCGGAAATAGGTGGACAGCTCCATCGGGCAGCGCACGCCCTTGGGCACGAACACGAACGAGCCGTCGGTAAATACCGCCGAGTTCAGCGTCGCATAGAAATTGTCGGTCGTCGGCACCACCGAGCCGAGATATTTCTTGACCAGCTCCGGATGCTCGCGGATCGCCTCCGAGATCGAGCAGAAGATCACGCCGGCCTTGGCGAGCTCGTCCTTGAAGGTGGTGACGACGGAAACCGAATCGAACACCGCATCGACGGCGACGCGGCCGGATTTGTAGATATTGTCGTTGGCCTCGTCGCGTTCGGGATCCGCCTCGCCGCCGCGCGTAACGCCGGCCAGGATCTCCTGCTCCTTGAGCGGGATGCCGAGCTTCTCATAGACCCTGAGCAGCTCCGGATCGACATCTTCGAGCGCGCGCGGGCCCGACTGGGCCTTGGGCGCCGCGTAGTAGTAAATGTCCTGGAAATCGATCCGCGGATAGGACACCCGCGCCCAGGTCGGCTCCTCGAGCGTCAGCCAGCGGCGGAATGCCCCCAGCCGCCACTCCAGCATCCAATCGGGCTCGTTCTTCTTCGCGGAAATGAACCGGATGATGTCTTCGTCGAGCCCTTTGGGCGCCTTGTCGGTCTCGATCCGGGTCTCGAACCCATATTTGTATTGGTCCACATCGATCTTGCGGACCCGATCGATGGTGTCCTGCACAGCAGGCATCAGCGCTCTCCAGCCACGCCGGGGTCAAGGCCCGGCAGTTTTCGAACTATCGCACCGCTTCAGCGGCGTGAGCTTTATATAGGGTCGGCGCGGTGCAAATGCACCCGGCCAGGCCCGATCGCCGCGCGCCGATTTGCGTTGCCGCCCGCATCAGGCCGCCGCCTGCGTGCGGCGGGCGAGGATCGCGTCCAGCGCGGCCAGGAACCGCTCGATCTCGGCCTCGCTGGTGGCGCGGCCGAGCGAGACGCGCAGCCCGCCGGGTCCGCCGCCATGGCCCATCGCCTTCAGCACGTGGCTCGGCCCGACCTTGCCCGACGAGCAGGCCGAGCCGGCCGACAGCGCAATCCCGGCAAGGTCGAAGGCGATCTGCGCGGTCTCCGCCTTTATTCCCGGCAAGGCGAACAGGCTGGTATTGGGCAGCCGTTCGGCGAGAGCGCCGAAGATCTGCGCCTCGGGCGCGCGCCGCAGCAGCTCGGCCTCGAGCCGGTCGCGCAGCGATCGCACCGCCGCGTCGGCAGCCGGCGCCGACTGCGCCTCCCGGGCAGCGGCGCCAAAGCCGGCAATGCCGGCGAGGTTCTCGGTGCCGGCGCGCAGGCCGCGCTCCTGGCCGCCCCCGGCCATCAGCGGCCTGGGCATCAACCGGTCGCTGCGCCCGACGATTGCGCCGACGCCCTTCGGACCGCCGATCTTGTGCCCGGAAAGGATCAGGAAATCGGCATACAGCTTGGAAATATCGAGCGGAATCCGTCCGGCCGCCTGAACCGCGTCAAGCACCAGCAGGCCGCCGGCCTGCCGGGTCAGCGCGGCGATCCGCGCGACCGGCTGGATCACCCCGGTCTCGTTGTTGGCGAGGTGGATGGCGACCATCGGCACGCCCACAGAGCTGTCATGGCGGTCGAGCGCGCCGGCCAGCGCGTCGAGGTCGGCGATACCGTTCCCGTCGACCGGCAGCAGGCTGACCGCGGCACGGCGAAACCGCCCACCCGAGAGCAGGCAGGGATGGTCGGCCGCCGAGACATAGAGGTGGGAGACGGCCAAGGCCTCGCGCCCGTTCAGCCACTCCGGCGCGAGCAGCGTTGCCGCGGCCTCGGTCGCCCCGGAGGTGAATAGGACATCGGCGGGCTCGGCCGCGCAGAGCGCCGCAACCGCCTGCCGCGCCGCCTCGATCAGCGCCCGCGCCTGTCGGCCTTCGGCATGGACCGAGGACGGGTTGGCCTCAACCGCAAGCGCCTCGACCAGCGCCGCGCGCGCCGAGGGCAGCAGCGGCGCGCTGGCATTGTAGTCGAGGTAAATGCGTGATCCCGTCATTTTCCTGCGCCAATGGCCCCTCTGAACCGCCGCAAGCGCGACGACTTGGCGTTATTTCCTTGAAATTACAAGGCCAGCCGTCCTATTTACGCGCTTCACGGCGGGCGGCGCGCAAGCCATCCAGTTTTGAACAATTCTAAACTAGCTTCTATGGAGCGGACCGTCGCGCGTCAAGGCCGCAGTCCTGATTTCTGACGCCACGCGATCGGCCCTGAGGGTCACCGGAGTTCTGTATGCCCGAAGTCATTTTTGCCGGTCCGGCCGGGCGCCTCGAAGGGCGCTATCAGCCCTCGAAGGAGAAGAACGCGCCGATCGCGATCGTGCTGCATCCGCATCCACAGTTCGGCGGGACGATGAACAACAAGATCGTCTACGATCTGTTCTACATGTTCCAGAAGCGCAATTTCACCACCCTGCGCTTCAATTTCCGCTCCATCGGCCGCAGCCAGGGCGAGTTCGACCATGGCACCGGCGAGCTCTCCGACGCCGCGGCGGCGCTCGACTGGATCCAGTCGCTGCATCCGGATTCCAAATCCTGCTGGGTCGCCGGCTACTCGTTCGGCGCCTGGATCGGCATGCAGCTTCTGATGCGGCGTCCCGAGATCGAAGGCTTCATCTCGATCGCTCCCCAGCCCAACATCTACGACTTTTCGTTCCTGGCGCCATGCCCGTCCTCGGGTTTGATCATCCATGGCGACGCCGACAAGGTGGCGCCGCCGAAGGACGTCCAGGCGCTGGTCGACAAACTGCACACCCAGAAGGGCATCACCATCACCCAGAAGACGCTCGCCGGCGCCAACCACTTCTTCGGCAATGAATTCGGAGATGCTGATCGACGAATGCGCCGATTACTTGGACCGCCGGCTGGCCGGCGAACTCGCCGATCCGCGGCCGAAGCGGCTGCGCTAGCTACGTCTTGTCGGGCAAGGCCAGGACGCCGCCGCCGACGGCCATCGGCACGCCGGTGGTGGTTGGAAAGGTGATCGGCAGCCCGGCCCGGGCGCGCACCGCCAGATAGGCCCACGCCTCGGCTTCCATGCTGTCACCGTTGAGTCCCAGCGCATCGGCGGTGGCAACGCGGGCGCCCTCGCGCTCGGCACCGGCGCCGAGGTCGGCCAGGATGTGCGGATTGCGCGCGCCGCCGCCCGACACGATCCACAGCGCCGGCCGTTCCGGCATCTGCCCGGCAGCCGCCAAAATCGCCGCCGCGGTCACCGCGGCCAAGGTGCGCGCCCCGTCGGCCAGTTCCATGCGGCCCGCGAGATCCAGCGAAAAATCGTTGCGATCCAATGATTTCGGGCCGCTTCTTGAAAAGAAAGGCAAATCCAGATAGCGGGCGACCACGGCCGCGATGACGCCGCCCTCGCTGGCAATCGCCCCGTCGGCGTCGTAGGGCACGCCGCCCTCGCGGGCCACCCATTGGTCGATCAGCGCATTGCCGGGACCGCTGTCGAAGGCGAGCGGATCGCCGCGGCGCGGCACGTAGGTGACGTTGGAGATGCCGCCGATATTGACGAACACCTTGGGGTAGAGCGCGGCCTCCGCGGCCGGCAGCACGCCGGCCAGGGCCGCATGGTAGGCCGGCACCAGAGGCGCGCCCTGGCCGCCATGGGCCATGTCGTTGGCGCGCATGTCGAACATCACCGGCAGTCCGGTCAGGCGAGCAAGCAGCGCGCCGTCGCCGAGCTGGACGGTCAGCCCCGCCTCCGGCCGGTGAAGCACGGTCTGGCCGTGAAAGCCGATGAGCTCAGGCGGAGCCTCCCCGGCGGGCGCCGCCGCCAGGAAGGCGCGGACCGCGTCGGCGTGGCGGTTGGTGATCTCGGCCTCGAGCGTGTCCAGCCCGCCCGGCCGTTCCTCCCGCCGGCGGATCGCCCGCGCCGGCTCCAGTGCCGCCGCGAGCCGGCGGCGGAACGCCGCATCATAGGGGATGAACAGCGAGCGGCCGCGTTCGAGCTCACTCTCCCCGTCGGTGACGAGCATGGCCACGTCAATGCCGTCCATCGACGTGCCGCTCATCAGCCCGATCGCGCCAATCGCCCGCAATGTGCCCGGTCCTTGTGATTCGACGGCTTCGAATGCTAAAGGCGCGCCTCGACACTTGCCATGGCCGACCGGCATCCGGCCGAGGTCCTCGCGTCCATCTGAGAGCTTGAAAATGCCAGCCTTCCGATCCGAATTCCTAAAGGTGCTCTCCGCACGCGGTTTCGTGCACCAGATCTCCGATGAATCCGGGCTCGATCGGCTTTTCGCGACCGAGACGGTGAGCGCCTATATCGGCTTCGACGCCACCGCAAGCAGCCTGCACGCCGGCTCGCTCATCCAGATCATGCTGCTCCACTGGCTGCAGCAGACCGGCCACCGGCCGGTGGCGCTGATGGGCGGCGGCACCACGATGATCGGGGACCCCTCGTTCAAGGACGAGGCGCGCAAGCTGCTGACGGTGGAGGATATCGAGCGGAACCTCGCCGGCATCAAGCGCAACTTCACCTCTATCTCGACTTCGGCAGCGGCCCGCGCGACGCCCTGATGATCAACAATGCCGACTGGCTGCTGCCGATCAACTATGTCGACTTCCTGCGCGATGTCGGCCGACACTTCTCCGTCAACCGGATGCTCGCTTTCGACTCGGTCAAGATGCGCCTCGAGCGCGAGCAGTCGCTGTCGTTTCTCGAATTCAACTACATGATCCTGCAGGCCTACGACTTCGTCGAGCTCAACCGCCGCCACGGCGTGCGCCTGCAGATGGGCGGCTCGGACCAATGGGGCAACATCCTCAACGGCATCGAGCTCGGCCACCGCCTCGGCACGCCGCAGCTCTATGCCCTGACCTCGCCGCTGCTCACCACCTCCTCCGGCGCCAAGATGGGCAAGACGGCCGCCGGCGCCGTGTGGCTCGACCCCGACATGCTCAGCCCTTACGAATTCTGGCAATATTGGCGCAACACCGAAGACGGTGACGTCGAACGCTTCCTGAAGCTCTACACCACGTTGCCGCTGTCCGAGGTGGCCCGGCTCGGCGCGCTCGGCGGCGCCGAGATCAACGAAGCCAAGAAGGTGCTGGCCAGCGAGGTGACGGCGCTGCTGCACGGCCGCCGCGCGGCCGTCGAGGCGGCCGAGGCAGCACGCCAGACCTTCGAGGAGGGGGCGCTTGCAGAAAGCTTGCCGACGGTGACGGTTCCGGCCGCGCAGCTCGAGGCCGGCACCGGCGTGCTCAGCCTGTTCGTGCTTGCCGGGCTCGCCGCCAGCAACGGCGAGGTGCGGCGCCATGTTCAGGGCGGCGCGGTGCGGGTCAATGACCGCCTGGTCAGCGACGAGCGGCAGCTGGTGACCACGGCCGACCTCGGCCAGGCCGGCGCGATCAAGCTCAGCCTCGGCAAGAAGAGACATGTATTGGTAAAAGTGAATGGTGAATGGTGAATGGTCTCGAAGGCCGTTCCGCTATTACCATTCACCATTCACCATTCACTATCTGAACTCAAAAATCGACCTGAAAATCCCCGGCGCGATGACCGAAAGCGGGTTGATCTGCAGGTCCGGCGACTTGGCGTTGCCGGAAAGCTTGTAGGTCACCCCGATCAGCCCACGGTCGCGCCCGTTGCCGAGGATCAGCCCGACCAGCGGCAGCTCGCCGAACAGTCGGTTGAGGCCGTAGGCGGGCATGAAGGTGCCGGTCATCGCCATTTGCCCGCGGGGGTCGTAGAGCGTGCCCTGGAAGGTGGTGCCGATCAGCGGCCCGCGCAGCACGCCGTTCTGGATCTTCAGAGAGCCCGGCCCCTTGTCGATGATCGCATAGCCGCGATCGAAGGTGACCTTGGAGGTGTCGATGTTGCGCTTGACGGCGTCGTTCAGGCTGGCGCCGTTGGAGGCCGGCGACGGCGTCGACACGATCGAACGCAGGCGCGGCTCGTTGACGACCACGAAGTTGGTGGCATTGATCTCGCCGCGCAAGGCGCCGTCGGGCTTGCCGGCCAGCGACACGTTGATGGTGCCGCCCTGCATGTGCTCGTAGATGTCGAGAAAGCGCAGCAGGGCGCCGGCATTGGCCGAGCGCGCCGCCAGCTTGCGGCGCCCGCCGCTGCTGGAATCGTCGATGCTGACCGGTGCGCCGGAGCGGGTGGTGCCGACGAGTGAGAATTTGAGCACGCGGCTGCCGACCCCGCTGTAGTCGATCTGCACGCCGGAGAGGCTCTCCCCGTTGAAGCCGAGGACCTTGTCGAGGCGGGCGTCGAGCGTCACCGGCTTGGAATCGGAGCCGCTGGCCGAACCGCCGCCGCTCTCCGAGGTAAACTGCTTGATCACCGGACGTGCGTCGAGCGCATCCCCGCGGATATCGACGGCATAGCCCTTGCCGGCACGCTTCAGCGACAGGCTGAAGTCGTCGTCGCGATTGAGCTTGACCCGGTCGAAGTCGGCACTCGTCAGGCTGCCATTGCCGACCGCCAGATTGCCGGAGACGGCGAAGCTCTTGCCGGAAAGGTCGAAATCGTCCAGCCGGGTCGTGTCGCCGCTCTTGCGCAGCACGAAGTCGACCTTGGCCGCGACCCCCGGTCCCTTGCTCCAGCCGGCCCATGGCACATTGAGCGTTGCCGCGGAAAGGTCGGCCTCGATCGACTGGGTGTTGTCGGGGGCGATCGACACATCGGCGGTGACCGGGCCGGTCAGCAGATCGCCGAGGCCGGGCGCCAGCGCCTCGCGCGCCCGGTCGTCGAGCGCGATGCGCACCCGGCGCTCGCGCGCCGGGCCACCCGGCTTCAGCGGCTCGAGCATGGTGATCTGGGCCGGGGCGCCGTTGAGGCGCGCCTTGGCGTCGATCTTGGCCTGGGCCGGATCGACCACCAGCGTGCCGTCGGCATCGGTCACCGACTGGCCTTCGAACGGCTTGGCGATCGCGAGATCGTCGAATTTGAGCGACACCAGCCAGTCCAGACCGGCGGCGTCGATGCCCGGCTGAATCGGCACATCGGTGCGCACATGGCCGGCGACGTCGCCGGAGAAGTCGCTGACCGCAAGCCCCGTCCGCTGCAGCGCCCGGATGGGGCGCAGGCTGGCCACGGCAGCCACGGCATCGGCTGGACCGGAGATGTCGACGTCGAGCTTGCCGATCACCGGCACATCCGGCTCCGGACGGATGGTCAGCGTCGCGTTGCTGGTCGCAATCTCGCCCTGGCTTACCACCATGCGGCCGGACGTGACGTGGATGTCGACGTCGCCGCCATGGAAGTTCACGCTGCCCTGGGCGTCGCGAACCCGTGGCAGCTCGCCGGTGGTGTTGAATTCGGCGTTCTCGACATTGAAGGTGCCGAACACTTCATCGCGGCCGAGCGCCACCCCGTTGCCCAGCCGACCGGGCTCCACCCGGTATTGCAAATTGCTGTCGACGACGCCGCCGCTGATCAGGTTGTCGAGCACCCAATTGCGGGTGCCGGGCGCCGAGAACCAGGGCCACAGCTGCTTGACCTGCCCGACCGGCATGCGGGTCAGGCTGAGCGCCAGGAAGATGCCGGGCGGGCCGGCGCTGGCGAATTGCAGCGAGCCGGTGCCGAGCAGCTCGCCGCCGGCGGTCTTCAAATCCAACCGGTCGAAGGAAAGCAGCCGCTGGCGCGGCTCGTAGTTGCCGGCCACGGTCCCGGTGAGGCCGAGCGCGGGCTCGTCGGTGTCGACCGGGGCCAGCGTGGCACTCAGGCTGGCGAGTTGAAACCGATAGGTCGGCTGGAACTTCGGATCGGAGGTGTGCTCGGCCGGACCGACCGTGCCCTGGAAATCGAAGCTGGAGCCGCCGGTGGCGATCGACAGGTGGTTGAGCTTGACGGCCCCCGCCCCCGATTTGAGCGAGGCGGAGATGCCGATGTCGCCCGCCATCTGGCCGCGGGTGCCGAGGTCGAGCACCGAATCGGCCAGGCGGGCCTCGGCCTTGAGCTCGGCCGGCCCACCCTTGCGCGTCTCGGACCCCGAGAGCGTCGCGTCGAGCGAGCCGAACCGGCCTTTGTTCGGGTCGGCGCGCGGCGTGCCGTCGGCATCGGCGGCTTCAGCCGGGGCGGCCGCCGTGAGCTTCAGCATCAGTTCGGCGATGCGCTTGGAGCCGTTGTCGCGCGCGGCGGTGCCCTGGATGGCCACGGAGCGGCGGTCGAGCTGCACCGCGGCGGCGATCGACAGCCGGCCGTCGGTCCGTTGCCGGAGGTCGGCATGGTTGATCATGATGCTCTTCATGCGCCCGCCCTCAGGCAGCACGATCTCGACCTTCTCCAGCGTGATCGCCCGGGTCGAGCCGACCTCCATCGTGTCGAAGGCGCGCTGCAGGGCGCCGAACAAGAGCGCCAGCACCCGGTCGGGGTCGATCAGCCCGTCGGCATTGGCCAGCGAGCTCTCGAAGCCGCCGCCTTGGCGCGACGGCATCGCCGCGGCGAGCAGGCGGGCGTCCTCCAACGTCGCGCTGCCCAGCCGGATCTGGCCGGACATCAGCGGCCAAAAGCGCACGCCGAAGCGGACCACACCGGCATTCAGCATGTCGCTGCCGGCCGCATCGGCGAACTTCACGTCGCGGATCTCGAGTGCGATGAAGCGCGAGCTGTCGAGCGACAGCGAGGTGCTGCCGACGGTGGCGGCGACGTTCATCCCGGCGAAGCGGTGGATAGCGGCCTCCGCCTCCCGGCGCAGCCGGTCGGAGCCGACCCCGGTCAGGCCGAGGAACAGAAGCCCGCCTGCGGCCACGGCAAACAGCACCACGACCGCCACCAGGGCGGCCACCGCCCCGCGCAGCAGGCGCCTGCCGAGCGGCCTTTGGCCGGCCATCAGATCATCTTGCCCTTCGGCCGAGGGAAACGTCTTCAGCGACGCGATGTCGTGCCGGCGAAAGCGGATCTTTTGATGGGCTTGCGCAGGGGGCTCCCCCGGTGGTTCAGTCATCAAACCTCGGCTTTCGACCATTTGTCGAACAGCATATAACTAGAGCCGGACGGCGCGTAAGGCTCCTGACGCGGGACGAAAACATGGCGGAAGTGATCGCAGGTCAGCCGGCACCCAGTTTCTCGCTGCCGCTCGACGACGGCACCACCTTCGACCTCGCCGGCCAGCGCGGCCGGCCGGTGGTCGTCTACTTCTACCCCCAGGACGACACCGAGGGCTGCACCGCCGAGGCGATCGCCTTTTCCCGGCTGCTGCCGGAGTTCCGGCAAGCCGGCGCGGCGGTCATCGGCATCTCCCCCGACAGCGCCAAGAAGCATGGCAAATTCAAGGCCAAATACGGACTTGCCCATCCGCTCGGCGCCGACGAGCGGCTCGACGTCACCAAGGCCTTCGGGGTGTGGGGCGAGAAGACCACTTTCGGCCGGACCTATATGGGCGTGGAGCGGGCAACGTTCCTGATCGGCGCCGACGGACGCATTGTTCGGGTCTGGCGACGCGTGCGCGTCAAAGGCCACGCCGAGGCCGTCCTGGATGCCGTGCAGGCGCTGGCCGCGCCGAACAAATGAGCCCGAATGCGGCGGACCGATGTTGCGGCATCGTCCTGTCGGCCGGCAAGGCTTTGTTAACCCTAACCCTGTGTAATTGCAGCCGGGGATTGTTTGGGGCGGCACGGGCGCAATCGGGGCGTGACACAGTCAGCGCGGTCGACGACATTCGGCAAGGCACGGGCGCCGCATACGGTGATCATCGCCCGCGGCGAGGAGATCCGCTGCTTCACGGTGCGGCCCGCGCTGGTGGCGCTGTGCAGCGGCGCCTTGCTCCTGCTCGGGGCGCTCTATCTGCTGGCCACCGGCTACCTGGTGCTGCGTGACGACCTGATCGGGGCCGTCGCGGCCCGCCAAGCCCGCCTTCAGGAAACCTACGAGGATCGCATTTCGACGCTGCGTGCCCAACTCGACCGCGTCACCAGCCGCCAGCTGGTCGACCAACAGCAGATGGCCAGCAAGCTGAGCGAGCTTCTGGCCCGCCAATCCTTGCTAAGCGAACGCCACGGCGATTTCGAACCGCAGCCGGGAACGACGATCGAACCGAACGGTTCGGTCTCGCCCGCGAAGCCCGACCGGCACGCCGAGGCCGGTTCGGCACTGGCCGCGCTGCGCACCGCCTTTGCCGCCGGCAGCGATGGGCAGCCGCTGCCGGCGCCGTTCGCCTTCTGGTCGACGCGCACCGCGATCTCGACGGAGGCGGCGGCCGACCGCGCAGACCGCGTGTTCGTCGCGCTCAATCAGTCGCTCAGCACGATCGAGAGCGCGCAGCTCGACCGGGTCAACTCGCTGGCCGAGAACGCCGCGCAGGCCACCGATGCGATCAAGACGGCGCTGGCGGAGGCGGGGCTGTCCGCCGCGGTGGATTTCGATAAGGCCGATGTCGGCGGCCCGCTGGTGGCGCTGCCCGATCCGGTTGCCTTCGAGACCAAGATGCGGGCGCTCGACCAGGCCTTGGAGACCCTCGATGCCGTCAAGGCAAAAGTTCGCCGGCTGCCGATCGCCAACCCGGCCCCCGGCGCGCCGATCTCGAGCATGTTCGGCATTCGCCGCGACCCGCTTCTCGGCATTCCCGCGCTGCATGCCGGGATGGATTTCCGTGTCGGCATGGGCAGTGCCGTGCACGCCACGGCCGGCGGCGTCGTGGTCAAGGCAGGCCTGCAAGGCGGCTATGGCCGCATGGTCGAGATCAACCATGGCAACGGATTCGCCACCCGCTACGCGCATCTGAGCCGCACCGTGGTGACGGTCGGCGAGCGGCTTGGCGCCGGTGCGGTGGTCGGCTTCTCCGGCAGCACCGGCCGCTCGACCGGACCGCACCTCCATTACGAGGTGCGCCAGAACGGTCAGGCCGTCGACCCGCTGCGCTTCCTCAAGGTCGGCCGGACCCTGGCCGAGTTGCTGTAGATGAAGGGCGGCTTACCGACTTTTTGAATCGGCACTGCCTTCCAAGCCCCTGCTTCCGCCTGCCGCAGGCCTAAGATTGCCGGCGAGAAAAAAGGCGCGAAGCCCGAGGCCTCGCGCCTTTGTCGGAAGTGCCGCGCTGCAGGGTCAGGATTTGCGCGGCAGCTGCGGCACCAGGCTGCGCTTCACCCCGTCGCGCGGCGCGGCCGACGGCTTGCCCTTCTGCAAGGCAGGCTTTTTCGGCGCAGCCTTGCGCGGGCGGCGCGGGCTCGGATCCTTTTTCGGCTCTTCCTTCTTCGGCCTCACCGGCACCTCGTCGGCCAGGCTTTCGAGCTTCAGGCCGGTCTCGCCGGTCTCCTTCTTCTCGACCGTGACCCGAACGGTGCCACCCTTGCGCAGCTTGCCGAACAGCACCTCTTCGGCGAGCGGCTTCTTGATGTGCTCCTGGATGACGCGCCCGAGCGGACGCGCACCCATGCGCTCGTCATAGCCCTTGTCCGCCAGCCAGGCGACCGCTTCGGGCGACAGGTCGAAGGTCACGCCGCGCTCGGAGAGCTGAGCCTCGAGCTGCATCACAAACTTCTGCACCACCTGGTGAACAACCGGCACCGGCAGCGAGCCGAACGGGATGATGGCGTCCAGACGGTTGCGGAACTCCGGCGAAAACAGGCGGTTGATCGCCTCCATGTCGTCGCCTTCCCGCTTCGAGGAGCCGAACCCGATCGCCGCCTTGGCCATGTCGGCCGCGCCGGCATTGGTGGTCATGATCAGGATGACATTGCGGAAGTCGATCTGCTTGCCGTTGTGATCGGTGAGCTTGCCGTGGTCCATCACCTGCAACAGGATGTTGAACAGGTCCGGATGGGCCTTTTCCACCTCGTCCAGCAACAGCACGCAGTGCGGATGCTGATCGACACCATCGGTCAGCAGCCCACCCTGGTCGAAGCCGACATAGCCCGGAGGGGCGCCGATCAGCCGCGACACCGTGTGGCGCTCCATGTACTCCGACATGTCGAAGCGCAGCAGCTCGACGCCCAGCGAGGCCGCGAGCTGCTTGGCGACCTCCGTCTTGCCGACGCCGGTCGGGCCGGAGAACAGGTAGCAGCCGATCGGCTTCTCGGGCTCGCGCAGGCCGGCACGGGCGAGCTTGATCGCCGAAGCCAGCGCCGAGATGGCCGTATCCTGGCCGTAGACGACCCGCTTCAGCTCGTCTTCGAGCGTGGCGAGCACCTTCTCGTCGTCTGCCGAGACCGTCTTCGGCGGGATCCGCGCCATGGTGGCGACGGTCGCTTCGATCTCGCGCACGCTGATCGTCTTCTTCCGCTTCTGCTCCGGCAGCAGCATCTGCGAAGCCCCTGTCTCGTCGATCACGTCGATCGCCTTGTCCGGCAGCTTGCGGTCGGAAATGTAGCGGGCCGACAGCTCGACGGCCGCCTTGATCGCGTCGTTGGTGTAGCGGACCTTGTGGAAGTCCTCGAAATAGGGCTTGAGCCCGCGCATGATAGCGATCGCGTCGTCGACGCTCGGCTCGTTGACGTCGATCTTCTGGAAGCGGCGGACCAGCGCCCGATCCTTCTCGAAGAACTGGCGGAACTCCTTGTAGGTGGTCGAGCCGATGCAGCGGATCGCCCCCGACGAAAGCGCGGGCTTGAGCAGGTTCGACGCATCCATCGCGCCGCCGGAGGTGGCGCCGGCGCCGATCACGGTGTGGATTTCGTCGATGAACAGGATGGCGCCGGGATATTCCTCCAGCTCCTTGACGACCTGCTTCAGCCGCTCCTCGAAATCGCCGCGGTAGCGGGTGCCGGCGAGCAGCGTGCCCATGTCGAGGGCAAAGATGGTGGCGTTCGACAGCACCTCCGGGACGTCACCCTCGACGATGCGCTTGGCCAGGCCTTCGGCGATCGCCGTCTTGCCGACGCCGGGATCGCCGACATAGAGCGGATTGTTCTTCGACCGCCGGCAGAGCACCTGGATGGTGCGGTTGATCTCGGATTCGCGCCCGATCAGCGGGTCGATACGGCCGGATTTGGCCTTCTTGTTGAGGTCGACGCAGTAGGCCGTCAGCGCATCCTGCTGCTGCTTCTTCTTGCCGCCCTCCTCCGCCTGGCCCTCGCCCGAACTGCCGGGCTGGTCCTCTTCGGCGCCGCGCGGCGAGCGCGATTCGCTGGCGCCCGGACGCTTGGCGATGCCGTGCGAGATGTAGTTGACCGCGTCGTAGCGGGTCATCTGCTGCTCTTGCAGGAAATAGGCGGCGTGGCTCTCGCGCTCGGCGAAGATCGCGACCAGCACGTTGGCGCCGGAAACCTCCTCGCGGCCGGAGGATTGGACATGGATGACGGCACGCTGGATCACCCGCTGGAAACCGGCGGTCGGCTTGGAATCCTCGTCGTAGCCGGTGACGAGATTGTCGAGTTCGGTATCGATATAGTTGAGAACGGTCTGCTTGAGCTCGTCGAGGTCGACGTTGCAGGCGCGCATCACGGCGGCGGCATCGCCGTCGTCGATCAGCGCAAGCAGCAGGTGCTCGAGCGTGGCATATTCATGATGACGCTCATTGGCGAGAGTCAGCGCCTGGTGGAGCGCCTTTTCGAGGCCTTGCGAGAAAGCCGGCATTTTACCTCACTTCTTCTCCATCACGCATTGCAGCGGGTGCTGGTGCTGACGGGCAAAATCCATGACCTGGGACACCTTCGTCTCGGCCACTTCGAACGTAAAGATTCCGCATTCACCGACGCCGTGATTGTGCACATGCAGCATGATGCGGGTCGCCGCCTCGCGGTCCTTCTGGAAGAAACGCTCCAGCACATGGACCACGAACTCCATCGGCGTGTAGTCGTCGTTGAGGATCAGAACGCGGTAGAGCGACGGCTTCTTGGTCTTCGGGCGCGTGCGGGTAATGACTGCGGTGCCGCGGCTGGTGCCGTTGCCGCTGCCTCCTTCGCCATTCGCCATCCGTGCCGCGCTGTCAGACATCACCCCACCGGTCGTCTCGGGTGCTTCCGCGTTCGCAACCCAACGAGTTGCAACATGTAGGTACTCACCGACAGATTTTAAGGCCTTCTTTTGCGCTGACAATATGGCCCAACGGGCAATCATCGCGGATTTGGCACAATCGTGATCGTGCCCGCCCGAGCAACGAAAAAGCCCGGCCGCCTGCACGGCAACCGGGCCCGAAAGACGGACGTCGCCGCCCGCCGCTCCGCTGATCGGAGGAAGGCGCCTACCTCGGCGCGGCGGCGACCGCCTCGAACGGCTTATAGGCATCCCTGGCCACCTCGGCATAGAGCTCGCCGAGGCGCGAGGCTTCCTGGATGAAGCTCTCATAGCTCTGCCTGGCATAATCGCTCTGCACCGCGAACGCCGCCTCGAGCGACTTGGCCGAGACCAGGCGCTCGAGTGCCGCGCTGCCCGCCTCGTAGGACTTCTTGGTGTAGTCGCCGGTCTCGACGGCAATCGCCTGCAGACCCTTCGACAGGGAGGTGAGGCTCCTCAGCCCGTTGTCCATGAGATCTTTGCCGAACCGGCCGGCGTCCTCGAATGTCTGCGTCATCTCAGATGATCTGTCCTGATTGAGGGATGGGGTTGCAGCACGGATATGTGCAATGCACTTTTTTATTGTGCAACGCACAAGGCGTCAATGGCCGCCAGCCTTCAAGCGGCCCCGCGATCGGCATTTTAACCAATTCTGAATGATTCGGGCTGCACCCCGCTGCAGCGGGTCAGAGTAAACGGATTGGTAACGCTGTTGACCTAGCTTCAGAGAACTATGAGGCCGGACCTTTGCCGCCTCCTGACATCGAAAACACCAAAGGACAGACGCAGTGCGACAGGCGTGGGCAGCCCTCTTCTCCAAACCGATCCAAGTCTTCCTCACCGCCGCGGTTGCGGCTTCGATCAGCGTCGCGGCAGCAGCCGAGAGCGGTGCGGCCACGGCCAGGTATGCGGCGATCGTGGTCGATGCCAGCACCGGCAAGACGCTCTATTCGCAAAGTGCCGACGAGCCGCGCTTTCCGGCGTCATTGACCAAGATGATGACGCTCTATCTGACCTTCGAGGCGCTCTCGGCCGGTCGCCTGTCGCTGCAGAGCCAGGTGCCGTTCTCGGCGCAGGCGGCGGCCGAGCCGCCGACCAAGCTCGGCGTCAGGGCGGGCAATTCGATCACCGTCGAGACGGCGATCTACTCGCTGGTCACCAAATCGGCCAATGATTCGGCGGCCGCCCTGGGCGAGCTGCTCGGCGGCTCGCGGCAGAATTTCGCCCGGATGATGACCGCCAAGGCCCGCAGCCTCGGCATGACCGGCACCACCTTCCAGAACGCCAACGGCCTGCCCGATCCCAACCAGCGCACCACCGCCCGCGACATGGCCACCCTCGGCATGGCGCTGCGCGACAAATTCCCGCGCTACTACAGATATTTCTCGACCCGCTCGTTCACCTACAACAACCGCCGCATCGCCAACCACAACCGCCTGCTCGGCCGCATCAAGGGCGTCGACGGGATCAAGACCGGCTACACCCGCGCTTCGGGATTCAACCTGGTCTCCTCGGTGTCGGATGGCGACCGCCGCATCGTCGCGGTGATCATGGGCGGCGCCTCGGGCGGCTCGCGCGACGCCAAGATGGCCGATCTCATCCGCCAATACCTGCCGAAGGCGTCGTCGCAGGGCGGCACGCCGCCGCTGGTGGCGCCGATCGCGGCGATCGCCCAGGCGATCCTGCCCAAGCGCAACCCGCCGATGCCGGACCGGCGGCCCAAGGCCGAGGTGGTGGTGGCGACCGATGAGGATCAGGTGATTGCGGCCGAAGAGGCGCAGATCGCCGCCCAGCCGCCGGTGGAAGAGGTGGTCGAGACCAGCTCCGAGCCGGTGATGCAGGCCTACGCCGAGCCGATGCGCCGGCCCAAGGCCGCCATCGACGGGCTCAAGGCTGCGGCCGGCCAGCCATCCGGCTGGGCGATCCAGGTCGCCTCCTCGCCGAGCGAGAAGGAGGCCCGCGGCTTCCTGGCGACGGCCGCACGCAAGGTGCCGGGCGCCGTTTCGCAGGCCTCGCCGTTCACCGTTCCGTTCGAGAAGAACGGCACCACCTTCTACCGGGCCCGGTTCGGCGGCTACGCCACCAAGACGGCGGCTTGGAACGCCTGCGGCGCGCTGAAGAAGAAGCACATCTCCTGCTACGCGATCGAGCAATAGCAGGTGCGGTGAGCCGAAGGAGGGGCTCCGGAATGTCTCTAGTCGAAGGAGATCTAGTTGTGATCGGAGAGAAGGACGTCCTTGGCTTCGTTGATGCGCGCGGCCAGAAAGGCGGAGCCGCCGACGTCGGGGTGCAGGCGCTGCATGAGGCTGCGATGGGCCTTACGGACCTCCGCCGCGGACGCCCCCGTTTCAAGACCAAGGACCTTGTAGGCCTCCTCCTTAGTCATGGCGCCCGAACCTGGCGCAGCACGCTGCCGCCCGCCGCGGTCCGCTTGCGCGTGTTCGCGCCAAGCGGCGAAGCGGCTGTCAAGATAAGTCTCAAGTAGCTGCCGGCTCTCGGCGTCGACGCCGCTCTCCTCGAGCAGCGACCGAAGCTCGGCCTCGCTCATCGCACCGAGCGAGCGGCCCTCGAAGCGGCCGGCAAGCACCACGCCTTCGAGCCGACCGGTGTCGTGGTCGAGTTCCATCTCGACCGCCGCGGTACGCACCGTCGAGCGCCGGCCCGGCGTCTTGGCCGCGCTGCGGCGGACGCGGCCGGCGGTGTACCAGCCGAACGCCACCGACACCAGAAGGCCGCCGATCCCGGCCCGGCCGACCAGCATCAGCCCGCCGCCGACCGCACCCAGCGCCAGCGGCCCGCTGAGGCGCAGCGTCTGCGCCAGCCTGGCGGCGTCGGCCTTGGCGAAAGCGACGAGCAGCAGGCCCACCACCAGGACGACCGAGAACAGCCCGAGCAGCACGCTCATCCGGCCCCGCCCTTGAGATGCCGGATCATCAGCAGGTCTTCGGGCCGGCCCCGCGCGGCGAGCGCCGGCAGCCCGCCGGCGGCGAACACCGCCACTGCCGACAGAAGCTTGGCGAGGGCCGCCGCGGCGCTGCGGTCGAAGCGGAACCAGGCGCCCTTGGAGAGCCGGGCAAATTCCTTGTAGGCGGCCTCGACGGCGGGGGCGCGCCCTTCCTGAAACAGGAAGATCGGCACCCCATGCAGCCCGAGCTGGCCGGCTTTCTCGGCGAGCGCGTCGATGCTCTCCTCCATCGCATCGCCGATGAACACCAGCGCGTTGACCTTGGCCCGGCCGTGCTCGGCCAGCGCGTGGGCGAACACCTTGCCGATTTGGGTGTGGCCGCCCTGACAGGCAATGCCAGCCATCAGCCGCTTCAGCGCCTCGGTGTCGGCGACGAAGCGGGAGGCGCGGCACTCGCCGAAACCGCGGAAATAGACCAGCTGCACCGACAGCCGGCCGGCCTCGCCGACCGCGTCGAACATCTCGCCCTGCAAGGTGCAGGCAAGGTCCCAGGTCGGCTGGCGGCTCATCGTGGCATCCAGCGCAAGAATCAGCCGGCCGCCCTCGCTTTGGCCTGGCCGGGCCAGCGTACGCGCCTGGCGCACAAAGGCGTCGATGGCGGCATTGTCGGAGCGCGGCCGCTCCGGCAGCGCCGCGGTCTTCTTCGGCAGAGCCGGCTTGTCGTCGCTCATCATCTCAAGATGTGGCCTTCGCAGCCGCCTTGCAAGTCGGCTCGGTTGGTCCTCAGAGCAGGCCCAGTTCGGCCAGCGCGCGCCGGAGCTGCGGCGGCATGGCCGCCAAGGCTGCACCGTCGGCGAGGTCTGCAGGCGCCTCCTCGACGCGCAGATAGCGCCAGCCCTGGAACGGGCGTCGCGGCTGCCACTCGGTCCGCACCACGGCCGGGTCGAGCACCAGATGGCAGCGGCCTACACCCTCCCCGTCGACGAACGGGCGCACCTCGCGCAGGCTCTGGCGGCACTGCACGCTGCCCTTGATCACCCAATAGAGCGAGCCGCCATCGACCAGCGCCTCGGCCCGGGCCGGCACCATCCGCGTGGTGTGCCAATGCTCGGCCGGCTCGCCTTGCCGGCGGCGCGCCTCCAGCCGCGAGGCGATCCACTGTTCGAGATCCTCGACGCTGTCGCAGCCGACGCAGAGTTTGACGAGATGGAGGGACATCGGCCGAACTTGCCGGCGCTTGCTCGGCCGGTCAACCGCCGGCGGCGATTTCCACAGCCGCCGCGGTCAGCATTCGACGACGTTGACGGCGAGACCGCCCTGGCTGGTCTCCTTGTACTTGGCGCTCATATCGATGCCGGTCTGGCGCATCGTCTCGATCGCGGCGTCGAGCGGGACGAAGTGGCGGCCGTCGCCCTTGATCGCCAGCGACGCCGCGGTCACCGCCTTGACCGCGCCCAGCGCATTGCGCTCGATGCACGGCACCTGGACCAGCCCGCCGACCGGATCGCAGGTCATGCCGAGATGATGCTCCAGCGCGATCTCGGCGGCGTTCTCGACCTGCTCCGGGCTGCCGCCCATCACCGCGCAAAGGCCCGCTGCCGCCATCGCCGAAGCCGAGCCGACCTCGCCCTGGCAACCGACCTCGGCGCCCGAGATCGAGGCGTTGGCCTTGATGATGCCGCCGATCGCGGCTGCGGTGAGCAGGAAGTCGCGGATCGAGCCGGCGTCGGCTTCGGGGTGGAAGTGGAGCCAGTAGCTGAGCACGGCGGGGATCACGCCGGCGGCGCCATTGGTGGGCGCCGTCACCACCCGGCCGCCGGCGGCATTCTCCTCGTTGACGGCCATCGCATAGATCGACAGCCAATCGTTGGCGAGCAGCGGGTTTGGCCGGTTCTGCCGCCACTCCTCCTGCATTTTGTCGTGCAGCTGGCGGGCCCGGCGGCGAACTTTCAGCCCGCCCGGCATGACGCCGTCCTTGGTCAGGCCGCGGGCGACGCAGCCCTTCATGGCCGCCCAGATCGCATCGAGCCCGGCGTCGAGCTCGCCCGGCGTGCGGTAGACCTCCTCGTTGGCCCGCTTCATCTCGGCGATCGACAGCCGGCCGGTGGCCGCCATGGCCAGCATCTCGCCGGCATTGGCGAACGGATAGGGCACGACACGGCTCGGTGTCTCCGGACCGCGCGCCTTGAGCCGCTGCAATTCCTCCTCCGAGACGACGAAGCCGCCGCCGATCGAATAGTAGATGCGGCGCAAAAGCAGCCGCTGGTCGGCATCGAACGCCGAGAACGTCATGCCGTTGGCATGGCCGGGGAGCGGCGTCCTCTTGTCGAGCACCAGGTCGAGCGCCGGGTCGAAGGCATAGCCGGCGCCGTGGCCGGGTGGGACGACGCGGCGGCTGGCCGCGATCTCGGCCACCAGTGCTTCGGCCCGGTCGGGGTCGACGGTTGTCGGGCTCAAGCCGGCCAGCCCGAGCACCACGGCCCGGTCGCTGCCATGGCCGATGCCGGTATAGGCCAGCGATCCGTGCAGGCTGACGCCCAGCCGCGCGACGGCGGCGCCGGCGGGGCGCGGCCAGTCGTCGCCGGCCAATTCGCTCAAGAAGCGGTGCGCGGCGACCATCGGGCCCATGGTGTGCGAGCTCGACGGTCCGATGCCGATCTTGAACAGGTCGAAGACCGAGAGGAACAAAATTGTTCTCCGACGCGAGATATCGACGCGCGTGCTTACCGGTTCCTCCGACATTTTCGCGCAAAACGCCATACGCCAGCCGACTTCATCTGCGCTCAGCGCGACATTGGACTTTCCCGGCGCTGATCCGCCGTCAGTTCGGGCCGGCCGGCGGCATCGACGCCGTCGATCCGGGTCCCGGCAGCGGCTCGTCGATCTTGCCGGTCAGCCAATAGGCGATGAGGCCGATCCATTCGTGCAGGGCGCCGACGGTCTTGCCGAGCGCGTCGGTCTCGTTGTCGCGCAAGATGTCGAAGCCCTCGTTGCCCGCGGTGCGGTAGTCGGCAGGCCAGGGCACCACCGGGAACCCGGCTTTGCGGAACAGGCCGACGGCGCGCGGCATGTGGTAGGCCGAGGTGACCAGGATCCAGGTCTGGTCCGGCGTCGGTTTGATGAGTTCCTTGGCAAACAGGGCATTCTCGGCGGTATTGCGCGAGCGGTTTTCGAGCCGCAGCCGCTCCCGCGGGATGCCGAGGGCGGCAAAAAGCCGCGGCGCGGTGTCGGCGTCGCCTTCGGTGTCACGCAACACCGTGTCGAGGCCGCCGCTCACCACGATCGGGGCATCCGGATAGCGCCTGGCCAGAGCTGTGACCTCGACAAAGCGGTCGCCGCCGCCGTTCATCTCGTAGCCGCCGCGCACATGGTTGACATTGCCCTCCAGCGCGCCGCCCAGCAGGATGATGCCGTCGACATGGGCAGGCGGCGGATCCGGGCGCGCGAAGCGGCTCTCGAGCGGCTCGAGCAAAAGGTCGCCGAGGGTCGTCCACGCGGCCGATCCGAGCAGCAGCGCAGCGCCGAGCGTCAGCAGGAAGGCCGCCTTGCGCCGGCCGAAGCTCGCCAGGCCGAGCGCGCCGAACAGCGCGAAAATCGCCAGGTTGAGCGGGTGGACAAAAAGCCAGAGCGCCTTGGAGAGGAAAAAGAACATCGCGGATGGGGCGCCGCCGGCGCCCTACCACCAGCGCGTCGGCTCGAACCGGCCGGCGGCCCGTTCGACGACGTGGGCAGCCCGGTAGACAGTCTCCTCGTCGAACGGCCGTCCGATCAGCTGCAGCGACAGCGGCAGCCCGTTGGCATCGAGGCCCGCCGGCACGGCGATCGCCGGCAGGCCGGCCATGTTGACTGTCACGGTGAAGATGTCGTTGAGGTACATCTTCACCGGATCGGCGGCCATGTCCTCGTCGGCGATGCCGAACGCCGCCGACGGCGTCGCCGGCGTCAGAATGGTGTCGATGCCGTCGGCGAAGGCCCGCTCGAAGTCGCGCTTGATCAAGGTGCGCACCTTCTGCGCCTTGAGGTAATAGGCGTCATAGTAGCCGGCCGACAGCACGTAGGTGCCGATCATGATGCGCCGCTTCACCTCTGGACCGAAGCCGGCGGCGCGCGTCATCTCATACATCTCGACGATATCCTTGCCGGGCACACGCAACCCGTAGCGCACGCCGTCGTAGCGGGCGAGGTTCGACGAGGCCTCCGCCGGCGCCACGATGTAGTAGGCCGGCAGCGCGTATCTGGTGTACGGCAGCGAGATGTCGACGATCTCGACGCCCGCATCCTTGAGCCAGGCGATGCCGGTCTGCCACAGCGCCTCGATCTCTTCGGGCATGCCGTCGATCCGGTATTCGCGCGGGATGCCGACACGCATGCCGCGGATCGACTGGCCGAGCACGGCCTCGTAGTCCGGCACGGGCCGGTCGACGGACGTCGTGTCGCGCGGGTCGACCGACGCCATCGACTTGAGCAGGATCGCCGAGTCGCGGACGTCGCGGGTGATCGGCCCGGCCTGGTCGAGCGAGGAGGCGAAGGCGACGATGCCGAAGCGCGAGCAGCGGCCGTAGGTCGGCTTGATGCCGACGGTGCCGGTGAAGGCCGCGGGCTGGCGGATCGAGCCGCCGGTATCGGTGGCGGTGGCGCCGGCCGCCAGCTGTGCCGCGACCGCCGCGGCCGAGCCGCCGGACGAGCCGCCGGGCACCAGCCTGGCATTGTCGAGGAGCCGCTCCCGGCGCACGCCCCCGTCGGAGACGAAGCCCCCCTCGCCCATGTGGGTGGCGGGACGGACCATGGTGGCAGCGCGCGAGCGGCGCCAGGGATTGACCACCGGGCCGTAGTAGGAGGTTTCGTTCGACGAGCCCATGGCGAACTCGTCCATGTTGAGCTTGCCGAGCATCACCGCGCCGTCGGCCCACAGATTGGTGGTCACCGTCGATTTATAGGGCGGCCGGAAGCCGTCGAGGACGTGGCTGCAGGCCTGGGTGTGAACGTCCTCGGTGGCGAACAGGTCCTTGATGCCGAGCGGGATGCCCTCGAGCGCCCCGCCGGAGCGGTTGGCCAGGCGCTCGTCGGAGCGGGCAGCCATCGCATGGGCGCGCTCGGGGGTCACCGCGACGTAGGCATTGAGCGACGGATTGGCCTCTTCGATCGCCTCGAGATAGGCCTGCGTCAGCTCGCCGGAGGTGATGTCGCGGGCCCGCAGCAGGCCGCGCGCCTCGGCAATCGTCAGTCGGGTAAGCTCGGTCATCGGGCGAGGATCTTTTCGAAGACGACGAACACGGGCAGCTATTCCACCACCTTGGGCACCAGGAAGAAGTCTTCCTGCGTGGCCGGGGCGTTGGCGACGATCGCCTCGGGGTTGCGGCCGTCGGTGACGACGTCGGCGCGCTTCTTCATTTCCATCGGGATCACCGAGGTCATCGGCTCGACGCCGCCGACGTCGACCTCGTCGAGCTGGGCGACGAACCCGAGGATGGCATTGAGCTCGCCGGTCATGCGCTCGGCATCCTCGTCGCTGACGGCGATGCGGGCAAGATGGGCGACGCGCTTGACGGTGGCGATGTCGACGGACATGGGGATGAATGGTCAATAGTGAATGGTCATGGGTGAATAGAGGAGTTCCCTGCCGTTGCCAACCGGCAGCATCCCGCGCTCACTTTTTTGCTCGGGTCAGCTCCGTCGATCCTGAAGGGCTTCGGACACCTCGCGAACCAAGCGATCGACAAGATCGGACCATTCCTGGCGTCGGAGTTGCCTCAAATGTGGCGGGGCGGCGATATCGACGCGATCCAGCGCTGCCTCGGCGTCGGCGAGTTCGTCGCAGATGTCGCAAAAATCCGCGTTCTCGCCCATCAGCCTTCGGATCGCAAATTCATGCTGGGGGAAGTGGCGGCATGCGGCCACAAAGCCCGCACCGCCGAACTTTCGCTCTCTGCCCATATCCCTCTCCGGGCTCTCCCGCTCATGTTGCACAAGAACGGCCGGGCATGGCCACAAGGAGCATGTAACTTACCGGAACCGATGTGCAGGAGCTTCGGACCAGGCAAACATCTGCGGCCTTGAATCACGCGTCCGCAGGGCTGCCGCCCTTCCGCGGCCGGTCTCCGCGCAGGCGAGCTAAGCCCAAGACTCCACTCGATATTCGGCAACCGAGCGGGTCCGGACCCCACGTAAATGACCGTAAGTTACGTCCCTCGCGGAACGCATCTGGGAGATGGTGTCCTGGCTTGAACCGGTTCCGTACTGTCGGCGGCAGCAGTTTAAGATGTGGCCCAGCAACGGGCCACTGGTCACCTAGATGTCGAACAAGTTATATACCGTTCACAGAGGGATGCGATTGCTTCTCCTGCGAATTGGTGGCCGATGAACGGATGTTGTCGGAGTTGCTTGGCAACGATGGCAACATACAGGCCGGGACTGACTGGAGGGATTACATGAAACCTGTTCGCTTGTTCTTGCTGTGCAGTATCACCTCGGCGTTGGTGCCCGTAGCCGCGTTCGCCCAGCAGGGGTCCGATCGCAAGGCCTTCTTCGGCGAGACCCATGTCCACACCGGCTGGTCGTTCGACGCCTTCATCTTCGGCAATCACAAGACCACGCCAGCAGATGCGTACCGCTATGCGAAGGGCGAAACGATCCAGCACCCGATGGGCTACGACATCAAGATCGAAACGCCGCTCGATTGGATGGGCGTCACCGATCACTCCGAATATGTCGGCACGGTTGCGCTGGCCAACACCCCCGGCTCCGACATTTCGAAGCTGCCGATTGCCAAGGAGCTGATCGTCCACGATGCCGCCGACATCCAGCGAATCTACCTGTTCCTCGGCGACACGATGGTCAACGACAAGCCGATCGCAGCGCTTGTGTCGCCGAGCAGTGACCGGTTCGGTTTGGAAGCAGAACAACGAAATGGCGGACAAGGCCAACGAGCCGGGGAAGTTCACCGCGTTCTGTGCCTATGAGTGGACGTCGACGCCCGACAACCGCAACATGCACCGAAACGTCTTCTTCAAAGACTGCGCGAAGGTCCCGGAAGCGCCGTTCAGCTCACTGGAATCGACCGATCCGACCGATCTCTGGAAGTGGATGGACGAGCAGCGGCAGGCCGGCAACGAACTGCTTGCCATCTCCCACAATGCCAATCTGTCCGACGGTCACATGTTCCCGATCGACGTCGATCAGAAAGGTCGCCCGATCGACGCCGCGTGGGCGGCGTCCCGCGACCGCAACGAGCATCTCACCGAGATCAAGCAGATCAAGGGCCAGTCCGAAACCCACCCGGTGCTTTCCCCCAACGACGAATTCGCCAATTACGAGCTGCTGAACTATCTGCTCGGCAACCCGGACGGTCGCACTCCCACGATTCCCGGAAGCTTCGTGCGTCAGGCCCTCAAGGACGGCCTGACGATGCAGGCGACCAAGGGCTACAATCCCTACCGCCTGGGCTTCGTCGGCGGGTCGGACTCGCACAACACCGGCGTGCCCTACCGCCAGGACAATTTTTACGGCGGCCATGGTCTCAACGACGGCAACATCAAGGAGCGCATGTCGGGGCATGTGTTTGCCGGCCTCGACGTACGCTATGAAAATCCTGCCGGGCTGACGGGTGTCTGGGCCGAGCAGAACACGCGGGCGTCGCTGTTCGACGCCATGCAGCGCAAGGAGACCTTCGCGACCAGCGGACCGCGCATCCAGGTGCGGCTGTTCGGCGGCTGGGACTACGACAACGATCCGAAACTCGAGCAGAAGCGCGACTTCTGGAAGGCTCTGCCCGACTGGGTCAAAGACAAGGAATGGACGAAGGTCGCCTATAGGGCGGCGTCCCCATGGGCAGCGATCTGCGGGCGATGCCCAAGGACAGGAAGGCACCATCGTTCGCCGTTTGGGCGGTCAAGGACCCGACCTCCGGCAATCTCGACCGCATCCAGATCGTCAAGGGCTGGACGAAGAGCGGGCAGAGCTTCGAGAAGGTCTATGACGTCGCCTGGACCGATGACCGCAAGCCGGATCCCGAGAGCGGCAAGATCCCGGCGATCGGCTCGACGGTCGATATTCCCAATGCCACCTACACCAATTCGATCGGCGGCGTGGAGCTGAAGAGCGTGTGGACAGATCCTGATTTCGATCCGACGCTCGACGCCTTCTATTATGCCCGCGTCCTCGAAATTCCGACGCCCCGCTGGACGACGATCCAGGCGCACGAGCTCGGCATCTCGCCGCCGGAGACGGTGCCTGCAACGGTGCAGGAGCGCGCCTGGAGCTCCCCGATCTGGTATACGCCGAGCCCCGACCAGCGTGACCAGGCAACCCATGGCCAGACCGTCGCCGACCTCACCCAGGAGGGCGCCGTCGAGCTCGGCGAAGACCAGGTGCGCCAACTGATCGTCGGCAAGTCGATGTTTCTTCAGAACAATGTCACCGGCGGCAAGTTCGTCACGATCTGGAGCCCGGACGGCCTCTATCAGGTCAGGAATGTTGATCCCCGGGCTCTTCAGCCGAGCGACATAGGCGACGTGGTAGCTGCCGGCTATCAAGGCTTGTCCAGCCCGTACCAGATCAAGGACGGCAAGATCATCACCACGGTCGGTGACGCGCCCTTCGAGATCTCGGTCTACAAGCTCGGCGAGAAGTATTTTGGCGCCAGGAGCAACGAGTTCGGCTACGCCAATTACGAGATCATCCCGACCCAGACGCAGCTGGGCACACAGGTCGACTTCCAGCTGCAGTAGACCGAGGGTTCCCCAATGACGTTGAAGCGCTTCGCCCTTCTGCTCGGCGCGACGGTTTGCGCAGGGTGGGTCACGGCCGGAGCAGCCGTCGCCTGCGCCATCTGCTTTTCCGGAAAGGTCAATGCGCCCGGAGAAAAGATCGACGCAGCCGACGTCGTGGTGATGGCGGTTCCTGCACAGGCTGCCGGCGCCTACGTGGTCAAGGAAGTGCTCAAGGGCGATCTCCCGACGGGCACTGTGGTTGCCGACGTGATTGCTGCACGCGATGCCCCAGGTGTCTCGGGCGATCGGATCCTGCTCGTCCGCAACAGGCCGTCGCAGCAATGGTCGTCGCTCGGATCGATCGGGCGCGGCGAGGCATCTTGGCTGAAAGGGCTGGCCTCGGTCGATACCAAGCCAGCCAAACCCGCCTGGCCACCCGACTTTCTTGCGACGACCGGCCTGACGGAAGCACAATGGAGAGAGCGGCTGGCGCTGATCGCGCCGGAACTCGAGAGTTCGGACCGGCTCTCCGCAGCCATAGCCTATGGAGAACTCGCGCGAGCACCCTATGCGCTGCTGCGCACCCTTAAAGGCAAGCGACCGCCTGGAGAAATCGAGGCCTGGGTCGCCGACCCTGCCCTTGCCGCACGCCAGCCCGCCTACACGCTGCTGCTCGGTGTCGTCGGTGATGCGCCCGAACGCAAGGTGGTCGAAACGCAGCTTGCGTCACAGGCGGATGCCCACGAGGCGGCGAACCTTGCGGCCCTGATTGCAGCTGCGCTCGAACTGTCCGGCCCGTCGCGCCTAGAGTGGATCGAGGACACCTACCTGGCGGACAAGCGTCGCAGCCTGCCGGAAATCGAAGCGGCGCTGCTGGCTCTCAGCGTCCAGGGAACCGCCGACCGGACGATCCCGCGCGCCAGCATTGTCTCCGCCTACCGGCGCTTCATTCGTGCGCGGCCGCAGATGGCCGCCTTCGTCGCCCAAGACCTCAGCGATTGGCAGGCCGTCGAGGCCGTTGACGATATGGAGGCTGCCATCCGCTCGGGCGCCATCAAGGATCCCGGCTCGCAATTCGCGGTCCTGAGCTACCTGAAGGGCGTGGCGGTTGGGCCGCGTCCGTCGCGCACCGAAAGCGATCTTCCTCTTTGATGGGCGAGCAGCGGCGATGACATTTGCGGGGCACCGCTTGCTCAAAGCCGGCCGACGGACGCTCAAGGAACCGTTGGTGCTGTTCCTGTTGATCGGCGCCGTCATTTTCGGGGCCGACAGGCTGCTTCGCCCCCTGGCCGAGCCGGACGAGCCCAAGCAGATCGAGCTGACCCGTGATGATGTTCGCCAGCTGACCGTCGCCTGGCTGGCGCAAGGCAGGCCTGCGCCCAACCCGGCCGAACTGAAAGCGCTCGTCGACCAGAAGGTCGCGCTTGAGATCATGGTCCGCGAGGCGAAGGCCCTCGGCCTCGACAAGGACGACGAGGTCATCAAGCGGCGGCTGGCCCAGAAAATGGACTTTCTGCTCGAGGATGTGGCCAGGGCTCAGGAGCCGACGGAAGCGGAACTGAGGGCCTGGTTCGCCAAAAACCCGGAGCGCTTTGCAGAACCCCCGCGCATCGATTTCCACCATCTTTATTTCGCCCTCGACCATCCACGGAGCCAAGAACGGGCCGAGGCTGCCGAGACCCGCCTCGCCGGAACTCCCGCCGGCGCTGCCGCCGGTGAGTATGTCGAGGCCGACCCGTTCATGTTTCAGGACGCCTATCGTGATGCGACGCCGGATCAGATCGCCAAGGAGTTCGGACCGGCGTTCTCGAAGGCGGTGTTCGAAGAGCCCAAGGGCGTCTGGGTCGGCCCCATTCTATCCGGCTATGGCTGGCATCTCGTCTACGTGGATGCGCTGGTGCCCGCCGCCATGCCGCGCTTCGAGGAAATCGAGCCCCGGATCAAGACGGATTGGCTCGACGAGCAGAGCCGTGAGGTGAAGCGCAAGGCCTATGAGGCCCTCAAGGTGCACTATACCGTCAAGACGCCGCCGCTCGACGATCCGACCTTGGTCTCGACGGCACGACCAGTCGAGGCGGCAGAGTGAACCCGCTGCCGTCGGTCCTGTGCGGCGCCATTGCGCTGGTCTTGACCTGCCTATTCACGTTCCAAGCTGCCGCACACGAGATCCGGCCTGCCTACCTCGAAGTGACCGAGACCGCGCCCGACCGCTACGACATCACCTGGCGCACGCCGCTGTTGTCGGGCATGCGCCTGCCGGTCGTTCTGTCGCTGCCGGCTCAGAGCAGGAACCTTGCCCTGCCGACGGTTCTGGAGCGTTCGGACTCGCTCATCGAGCATCGCCGGGTCGAGATCCCCGGCGGCCTTCCGGGCGCGCACCTGGAGTTCGTCGGGCTCGAATCGACCATCACCGACGTGCTGGTGCGGATGTCGTTCCTCGATGGACGACGGATGACGGACATGGTTCACCCATCACGTCCGTATCTGGAGGTGGGCGAGACCCGCGGCTGGCAGGCCGTCGCCTCGCTCTATGTCGAGGAAGGCGTGCGGCACATTCTCGGCGGCTTCGACCATCTGCTCTTCGTCTTCGGATTGATGCTGCTGGTGAGAAGCCGCTGGATGCTGCTCAAGACAATCACGGCCTTTACCGTGGCGCACAGCCTGACCTTGGCCGCAGCGACGTTCGGCTTGATCCACATTCCGGCGCAACCGCTCAACGCAGCCATTGCGCTGTCGATCCTGCTCCTGGGCGTCGAGGTCATCAAGTCACAGCGTGGCGACACCAGCCTCGCCATCCGGCAGCCCTGGGCGGTGGCCTTCGCCTTCGGCCTGCTCCACGGCCTCGGTTTCGCCAGTGGCCTCAGCCTGATCGGCCTGCCTCCGTCCGACATCCCGCTGGCCCTCGTCTCCTTCAACATCGGCGTCGAGATTGGCCAGCTGCTGTTCGTCGGCGTCATGTTGATGGTGGGGTTCAGCCTTGGCCAATTGCGCATCCGCGGGCCGGAATTCGTGATGCGCGCGCCGACTTACCTGGTCGGTTGCCTCGGAGCCTATTGGACGATCGATCGGATTGTGGCGCTCGGAGCTGGATGAGATGCACATGCATGTCGGACCTGTCGCGGCAGCGCCGAGCGAAGGCGGCAGACAAATGGGCGTCGGCGACGGCCCGAGGCGAATTCGGCAGACAGTGCTGATCGCCATGGCGCTCACGCTTGTTGCCGGTGAAGCGTTCGCCCACTCCGGACATGGGGACGGCACGGGATTTGCAAATGGCTTCCTTCATCCGATCTTCGGACCGGACCATGTCATCGCGATGGTCGCGGTCGGGCTTTGGGGCGTTTTCCTGGGTGCGCCGGCGATCTGGGTCCTGCCCATCGTCTTTCCGCTTGTCATGGCGTTCGGCGGTGTTCTCGGCATCCTGCACGTTCCCTTGCCGGCCGTGGAAACAGGCATTGCTCTCTCGGCCATCGTGCTCGGTCTCTGCGTGGCCTTCGCCCTCAAGCCGCCGCTGTGGACGGCGATCATCATTGTCGGAGTATTCGCCGTCTTTCACGGTCATGCGCATGGTGCCGAGATGCCCGAGACGAGCGATGCCCTGTCGTTTGCCCTCGGGTTCGTCATCGCGACCGGCTTGCTTCATCTTTGCGGCATCGCGTTCGGCTTTCTCGCCCGCTGGCCGGTCGGGGCCCTGGCGGTGCGCGCGGCCGGCGGCCTCATCGCGATCGCCGGCGGCGCCTATCTTTCCGGGTTCGCGTAATGCGGAAGAGGTCGGCGGAAGTCTCCCTGGGGTTACTGGCTGCCGCCACGACGGTTGCCGACGCGCACACTCCCTTCAAGGGAGCCAACGCTTTCTATACGGGCCTGCTCCATCCGGTCGTCGTGCCTTCCGAAGCGCTTGCCGTTGTTGCTCTTGCTTTGCTGTTCGGAACCTCCGGGGCGCTCGCCAGCCGCCTCGGCCTTGCGCTCTTTGCAACCGGGCTGCTCATCGGCCTCTGCTGCGGTCAGCTGGCACTGGCAGTGCCGGGTTGGACAACGCCGGCCCTGCTGGCGGTGGCCCTCCTCATGGCAATCATCGTCACGACAGGCCTTAGATCGCCCCCCGGTTTGGCGGCCGTGGTCGCTGTTGTCACCGGAGCGATCGTCGGATTGGACGCTTTGCCCGATGCTTCTTCGGGCCGTGATATCTGGCTTGGCAGTGCTGCAACAATCCTCGGCGGGCTCATCGTCGCCGTCATCGTTTCGGGGCTGATCGTCAACGGTCGCCAACACTGGCAGCGGATCGCAATACGTGTCGCGGGATCCTGGATTACGGCGAGTGCGGTGCTCTATTTCGCCTGGCTGTTTGCGACACATCAAAGCTGAGAAGCACGCTGCCTAGGTCAGGCAGACAGCCATTTTTTCCGGCGACGGGGACAGAAGAAAAACGCTCTATCCAGCCGGTGCGGAAACGTGGTTCGCTGCTGCGGCATTTGCGGTCTCAAGGCATTCTCTGAGCGATTGCTTCAGCGCCATTGCGTGTGCAAGGGCACCGACGAAGGCGTCGCCTGCGCCGTGAGTGCTGACCAATTTTACCGGCAGGGCAGGAAGGCTGACCGGAGGTTCTCCGCGCTTCAGTCCGACCACGCCGTCACCCCCGGCCGTCACCACGACGGTTTGAAACCGGTCTATCAAACCCGCGGCAGCCCGTGCGGCACTCTTCAAGTCGGACACGGGCACACCGCTCAATTCCTCCGCCTCGATCGCATTGACGACGAGGACATCGATCAGCGAAGCAAACTCTTCCGAGAGTGGCCGATATGGTGCCGCGTTGACACAGACCGAAGCCCCTGCCGTCCTGGCCGCTCGTGCAGCTTCGATGTTGCTGGTCTCCGGCATTTCATTTTGCAGCACAACCACTTGGGCACCCTTCCAGAGCTGCTTGCTGGTGATCAGCGCCGCGTCAACCTTGAGGTTCGCCCCGGACACGATGACGGCGCCGTAATCGCCGCTTGCATCCGATATCGCCACGCTCATGCCCGAGCCCGTTCCACGCAAAACGGACACGTGCGACGCATCGACCCCCGACTCGCCCAGCGCCTTCAACAGGAACTTGCCGAAATCGTCGTCCCCCACGGCGCCGGCCATGCGTGCATCGGCACCCGCCTTGGCTGCGGCAACGGCCTGATTGCCGCCCTTCCCCCCGAATTTCGGGCGCCACGCGTGGCCCGTCACCGTCTCGCCTTTTCTCGGTCGCCTGGGCGCGTCGACCATGATGTCGAAATGCAGGCTTCCCACGACGACAACGGCAGGACGTTGGTTCCGGCTCATACCGTCCGCCGCTTGCTCGTTACGGCGTCCATCGTGGCCGCCAAGTTCCGTTCGGCAGCTTCGAAATCGCGTTGGGCGACTGCCGCGAACACCGCATCGAAAATGACCAGTTGTGCAATGCGGGCCGCGGCGTTCTCCCCCAGGAGAGGCGAGCCTTGCGCCGTTGAGCAGAGCACCACGTCGGCAAGCTTGGCGAGCGGCGATGTCGCATAATTCGTCAGGGCAATGGTGCGGGCGCCGCGCCGGCGCGCGAGTTCGATAGGCTCGAGAACCGCGGCGGTCGACCCCGAGTGGGAAAAGGCAATCGCGATGTCACCTTCGGTCAAGAGTGCCGCCGACATCAGCATCATATGTGCATCATCGAAGACGTTGGTCCGGATGCCGATCCGCAGAAACTTGTGGGAGACGTCCCTGGCGATCTGCGCCGAGCCGCCGATACCGTAGAAATCGCGCTGGCGCGCATGAAAGATCAGGTCCGCCGCGCGCTCGAATGCTTCCGGATCAAAGATCGACAAGGTCTCCTCAAGGGCGTGCAGCGAGGTGCGGAAGACCTTTTCCGCGATGCCGCGCCCGGTGTCGTCGGGCGACAGTTCCTGATGCAGTTCGGCCGTGGGCAACCGGTTGTAGCCGTCCAGTGCGGATCGAAAATCCTTGAAGCCGGCAAAGCCGAGTTTCTTGGCGATCTTGATGATCATCGCTTCCGACACACCGGCATCGTCGGCCACGGTCTTCAGCGGGATGGTCGCATCAAAGTCGCGGCGCCCAAGGATCATGTCGACCACACGTGCTTCCAGAGGGGTGAGATGGGGCATCATCATGCGGATGCGTGGCCCCACCGTCCTGGGATCGCTGAAGGATATGTTCATTCTCGGCCTCGGGTCGCGCGATCGATCAGCATCGCGACGAGGATTATAAGGCCAGTCGCCAGCAGTTGGTAGAACGCCTGGACGTTGAGGAGCGTCAGGCCGTTGCGCAGGCTGCCGAGGATGATGGCGCCGAGCAGCGTGCCGACGATCGAACCTTTGCCGCCCATGAGCGAAGCGCCGCCGATGGCCGCCGCCGCGATCGCATCGAGTTCCCAAAGATTGCCGAGCGTCGGGTCGGCGGCACCCAGACGTCCGACGAGAATGAGGCCGGCAACCGATGCCAACCCACCGGAGATGACATAGCTCGCGATTTTGGTCATGGCGACGGGGACGCCGGCGATGCGCGAGGCTTCCTGATTGCCGCCGACCGCAAGAAAATACTCGCCGAGGGGCGTCTTGTTGAGCACCACCCAGACGGTCAGCGCAAGCACGCCGACGATGAGGACGGGGCTGGGCACGCCGAGAAGCGACGAATTGGTCAGCGCGCGGTACGCCGGTGGAATGCCGAAGATGGGGTTGCCGCCGGTGTAGATCAGCGCCAACGCACGGTAGAGCGACAGCGTTCCCAGCGTAACGATGAAGGGTTGGAGGCCGCCATACGCCACCAGCAGGCCGTTCATGCCGCCGGCGGCCATGCCGACCAGGAGGGCAACGGGAATAGCGAGGAAGATCGGCACCCCAACAGACATCAGCACCGCCACCGTGACGGCCGCAATCGCCGCCGTCGGGCCAACCGACAGGTCGATGCCGCCGGCGATGATGACGAGCGTCATGCCCAGCGCGACGCAGGCGTTGATCGAGGATTGCTGCAGGATGTTGAGGATATTCTGCTCAGTCAGGAAATTGGGTGTGAGGATCGAGAACACCACCACGATCACGAGCAGGCCGAACACCGTGCCGGCATCTCGGATGCCCACCGGCAAAGCGAGCTTCTTCGGAGTGGGCAGAGCAGGGCTATGAGATGTGGACATGGTTTAGGACCTTAAGGCAGGGGTGGCTTGGGACGAGCGTTCCGATTGCGGCACTGCCAAAGCGACGATCGCTTCCTCGCTCAGCGCATCATGTTCGAGAACGCCGGCAATGCGTCCCTCGCGCATGACGAGCACACGGTCGGCAACGCGGAGGATTTCGGGCAGCTCGGACGAGACGACGATCATGGACCGGCCTTCGGCCGCGAGCCGCTCGATGAGTGCGTAGATTTCCGCCTTCGCTCCGACGTCAATGCCGCGCGTCGGCTCGTCAAACAGGAAGATGCGAGCACCTGCGGCGATCCAGCGGCCGATGATCGCTTTCTGCTGGTTGCCGCCGGAAAACTGGCCTATCGGCCGTTCGATATTGAGCGGCCGCAAGTTGAGGTCCTGCATCAGCGCTTGGCTTTCCCGGGCGGACGCTCGTCTGCGCACGAAGCCGAAGCGCGAGAAGCGCCGCATCGATGACAGGACGATATTGCTGCGGATCGAGCGACGGGCGACGATGCCCTCGCGCTTGCGCTCTTCGGGCAGCAGCCCGAAACCCGATGCGATCGCCGCGCGGGGTTTGCCCAGCGGCAGCGATTTGCCTTCCAAGCGGATCTCGCCGGCGTCCGGCCGATCGACGCCGGCGATGAGCCGAAGGAGTTCGGTCCGTCCCGCGCCAACCAGCCCGGAGATGCCCAGCACCTCGCCGCGCCGAAGCATGAAGCTGGCATCCTTGACCGCCGTACCGCGGCTCAGGCCCGAGACTTCGAGCACGACTTCCCTGGTGGCGAAGCCTTTGTGCGTCGCGGCCGCCAACTCGCGCCCGACCATCCGCGCGATCACCGCGCTCTCGGACGTTTCCTTCATTACGACGTCGGTCACCTTGCGTCCGTCGCGCAGGATGGTCGCCGTGTCGCAGACCCGGAATACCTCATCCATTTTGTGCGAGACGTAGATGATCGAGACGCCCTTCGATGCGAGTTCCGCAATCAGCAGCGCAAGCCGTTCGAACTCGGCCGGTGTCAGGCTCGAGGTCGGCTCGTCCATGGCGAGAACCTTGGCGTCCTCCATCATGGCGCGCGCAATCTCGATAATCTGCCGCTGCGCGACCTTCAGGGTTTTGATCGGCGCGGCCGGATCAATGGATGTGTCCAACGGCGCAAGCGCCTCGGCGGCGGCCTGCTCCTGATCCCGCCGCGCGACGAACAGGCCGCCGGCCGTCTTGAGAGGCCGCCCGAGAAACATGTTCTGGGCCACCGACAGCTCCGGAACGTGCTGCAGCTCCTGATGGATCATGGCAATGCCCGCTCGCCTGGCAGCGACCGGGCCGTTGCCGGTCAGCCGCACGCCGTCGACCTCGACGTGGCCGGACGACGGCTGAAAAACGCCCGAAAGAACGTTGAGCAGCGTCGACTTGCCGGCGCCGTTCTCGCCGAGCAGGCCATGGACGCTGCCGGCTTTGACGGTCATGTCGACGCCGTCCAGGGCACGCA
Source organism: uncultured Alphaproteobacteria bacterium (assembly GCA_963791325.1). Lineage (GTDB taxonomy): Bacteria > Pseudomonadota > Alphaproteobacteria > Rhizobiales > Rhizobiaceae > JBEVJK01. The sequence goes on from CAWBRU010000019.1 coordinate 139,787, forward strand.
CCGGTCCGAAGCTCTTGCCGATCCCAACCAGCCTCAGCCGGTCCGCGGTCGCATTCATGTCGATCCTCCTCCCGAAGAAGTTCTGTCATCGAGGGGACCGGCCTGCGGACCGGTCCCCGCCCATGATCACTCTGTGGGCTGAGCGAGCAGCACCTTGCGCAGTTCGTCACCCTTCACCGAATAGGTGTCCACGTTGTCCTTGGTAATCAGCGCCTGCGGGGTCGAAACCACGCGCGGCAGCGGCTGCTTGCCGAGCAGGCGCAGCGCGGCTTCCATACCGACTTCGCCGGTGAGCACCGGGAAGGAGTCCACCGTGCCGGTCAGTTCGCCTGCCTTGATCGACGCATAGGCATCCGAGATGCCGTCGGTGCCGAACACGACAACCTTGTCCTGCAGGTTCGCTGCCTTTACCGCCTCGACGACGCCGAGCGCCATGCCGTCATTGTTGGCGTAGAAACCGACCAGGTCGGGGTTCTGCTGGAGGATGGTCGCTGCGTTGTCGTAGGCGAGCTGACGGTCCCAGTTGCCTGGAACGCTCGCCACGACGGTGAACTTGCCTCCTTCCGTGACGGTCTCGGTGAAGCCTTTGGTGCGCTGCCCGGCGGCGAACACGCCGGCCTGACCTTCGATGACCGCGACCTTGCCGCCTTCGGGGCGGTTCTTCAGGAACCATTTGGCGACGCGCACCCCGTTGTCGCGCTGTACGTTGCCGACATAGTGCGTCACGCTCGGGATGACGGCATCGTTGACGTTGATCACCGGAATGCCCTTGGCCTCTGCGGATTCGAGTGCCGGCTGCAGGTTGTTGTCGGTCTGCGGCGAGAACAGGAGAGCGTTGAAACCCTGCGAAATAAGGTTCTCGGCTGTAGACAGCTGGCCGAGCTGATCGCCCTCGCTCGAGGCGGCCTGATAGACGACCTCGACGCCGGCCTTCTTCGCGGCGTTCTGGTAGCCCTCGCCGAGGCTGCGCCAGTATTCGTTGGTGAGCGTCTTGGAGACCCCGCCGATCTTGGTGCCCTGGGGCGCGGCCGGCACATCACCGAACTTGGCCTGCAGCTGCGACCAGTCGATGCGATCCTTTTCCGTATCCGAGTTGAGCGGCGCGAGATCTTGAGCATGAGCGAAGCCGGCCAGCAGCGCGAAAGCGCATCCGGCGGCCAGGGATTTCAGGCGAAAAGACATGGAGTTCCTCCGTGGATAGGCCGGATATTCGCGTCCGGCGCGCGACCGTCGATCAGTTGCTGCCGATCAAGGCTTCGTTGACGATTCTTTGGCTGGCGACGGCATCCTGCCGTTCAAGGGCCTCACCGAGCCGGTTATCGCCGTCCAGGCGATCGGCGACCGCAAGCAGGCGATCGACCGTGGCGATGTTGGCTTCGCATTCGGCCACCGGATCGAGGCCGCTCACATCGGGAAAGGTGTCGAAGTAAAGGGCGCCGTCATATCCGTCCTGGCGGATCTGGCGCAAAAGCTCGAGGGTCGAGCGCAGATGCACGGCGCCGACCATGAGCCCATCGTCGCGCTTGGCATAGGCATCGTTCAGGTGGACGCCGAGCAGCTTGGCCCGGCGATGGATCAGATGTGCCGCGAAAGCGGGCTGTTCGCCGGCATAGAGCGAATGGGCGAAGTCCATGGTGACGCCGAGATTCGGCGCGCCGGCATCGGCGATCGCCAGCAGGGTCGTCGCCGCGTCGCGCAGCAGGCTTTGCGCGCGAGGCTCGTCCGGCTTGTACTCGATGCTGATCAGGCACTCGGGATCGTGCTCGGCAACCTCGCGGATGCCCTCGATTTCCCATTCCCAAGCCTGCCCATAATCGAGCTGGAAATTGTAGTCGAAGCCGTCCTGACCGAGCCAGATCGTCATCAGCGGCGCCCCCATCGCGCGCGCCGCGTCAATGCCGCGCTTCGTCAGTTCAATCGCTTCACGCCTCACGGATTTCTCCGGATTTGTGAAGGCGCCGCGCTTAAAGCCAGAATGGGTGTAGTAGCGCATGGCGAGACCGTTGATCGACAGTCCGAGGTCGCGGATGCGCTGGCCCAGCACCTTCGGCGCTTCGCTCACATGGTCGGGAAAATTGAGATCGACGTCCGTCAGACCCTTTACTGTCGCCGCGCGCTCGACCATTTGCAACATGGTCGGCTTGCGCTGCAGATCCGGCCAAAACAGCTGCGGGGCCGATCCGAACGAGTTCAGGCGGGTAGCAAATCGCGAGGTGGTCACGGGCGGCCTTCACGGGTAGAGCAAGTTGACAGGCGGTTAATGACTTCACGTCAAATCATAAACCTGTGAGTTCTGTCAACCCTGCGGACCCAATTCCGCCAATTTTTTTAACAAGCGTCCCGAGGCAAGCGATCCCGCATCCGGCGAACTTTGCCCGTGGCGCTGGACGTCGGCCTGGCGACGCTGTCGCGCGGCGGGATTTTCGTGTTGTCGATCGATGGCCGGCATCCGCCGAAGCGGCTCCGCCTGAAGTCCGACGGCGATCTCGCGATTGTTGCCGGCACCAAGGCCTATCGAACCGGATCGCGTCTCAGCGCCGGGCAAACTTGCACATTAGAAAAATCGCGGATTTCCGGGCTCCCGCTTGTCCGCCTACGCTGCGAATTCCAAAAGCCCGCTTTCAAACGTCTGCGCCGCCCGCTTGCGACGGAGGGGCTGCCAGAGCTCCCGGTTTTTCTAAACCCGCCTGCTGCCGCGCAGCCGCAGCGCCGCCATCCACCATTCACCATTCACCGTCAGAGCTCCACGCTCTCCCCGACTTTCGGCAGCTTGACGTCGATGCTGGAGCCCTCCAGCCCGGCGAGGAACTTGTCGGCGTTCTGGTCGAGGAAGGCGAAGGTGCCGAAATGGCAAGGGATGACCGTCTCGAAGTCGAAGAAGCGGCGGCAGGCGAGCGCCGCCACCGCGCCGCCCATGGTGAAGCGGTCGCCGACCGGCACCAGCCCGATCTTGGGCTCGTGCAGCTCGTTGATCAGCGCCATGTCGGAGAAGATGTCGGTGTCGCCGAGATGGTAGAGCGTCTTGTCGCTCGGAAAGTGCAGCACGAGACCGAGCGGATTGCCGAGATAGACGTTGGTGCCATCGTCCTTCGACGCGGAGGAGGAATGAAGCGCCTGCACGAAGGTGGTGGTGAAACCGCCGCAATCCACTGTGCCGCCATGGTTGCCGGGGTTGATCTTCTGGTTGTCGACGCCCTGGCCGACCAGGTACATGCAGATTTCGAAATTGGCGACCAGCATGGCGCCGCTCTGCTTCAGGATGGCAGCCGCATCGCCGACATGGTCGCCATGGCCATGGGTCAGGAGCACATGGGTGATCCCCGCGGCGGCCTCTTCCCAGCCCTTGTTCCAAAGCGTGTTGCCGGTCAGGAACGGGTCGATCAGGATGTGCGCCTGCCCTGCATCAATGCGGAATGCCGAATGACCGAACCAGGTGATCTTCATCGGGGCGTGCCTCCTCGCTTTTCGACGCGCTGAAGGATAGAACGCCGGCCGGGCAAGTCAAAGGTGGACGCGATGGCGGTGATCGACATCGAGGCGGTGCCGGGCCTGGTGACGGGGGGGCGGACACTCGCCGCGCTCGACCTCGGCGACAAGACGATCGGGATTGCCGTCGCCGATCTGGGCCTGAGCTTCGCCCATCCGCGTCCGGTCCTGCGCCGCGGCAAGTTCAGTCACGACGCGGCCAAGCTGCTCACCCTGTTCGAGGCCGAGGCGGTCGCCGCGGTGGTGATGGGGCTGCCGATCAACATGGACGGCAGCGAGGGCCCGCGCGCACAGGCCTCGCGCGCCTTCGTGCGCAACATGGGCCGGCTCGCCGCCCTGCCCTTCCTATTCTGGGACGAGCGGCTGTCGACGGTCGCGGCCGAGCGGGCGCTGCTGGCCATGGACGTGTCGCGGCAGAAGCGGGCCGCGCGGATCGATTCCGCCGCTGCCGCCTTCATCCTGCAGGGCGTGCTCGACCGGCTTCAGCTGCTGCGCAACGGCCGCCCCGCCGAGTGACGGCGGCGCCGTCTCACCAGCAGGCTGGAGAGGACGCGGCGGAACCGGAACGCGACCAGGGCGGCGGCGAGCAGCGCGTCGGTGAGACAGGCCTTGGCCAACAGCCCGGGCAGCGCGTCGGGATCGATGCCGAGCCAGCTGCCGTAGAGAGCGAACACCTCCGCATGAAGGGCTGGGCTGAAGAGCATCGAGCCCAGGCCGAGATCGTAGAGGGAGAGCCAGTACCAGCTCCAGAAGACGGCGAGCGGCGCCAGCCAGAGCGCGATCAGCGTGCGCATGGCATGGCCGCTCCGGCAGCGGAGGCAAGCCTCCCGACGGCTGGGCACGCGACGCTTTGCCGGCCGATAGTCAAGGTTCGGAAATGGCTGCGCATCGGCTCCCCCAGTGCCGCGGCCACAATGGAGCCGGCCCGGGCGGCAGGCAATCGGGATGAACTTCTCGCCGCCGGTGGCTCGATGGCCACGCTATAGACGTCGACTGGTTCTGCGATGTTCTTGAGGCGTACCTGGCCACGCGGCTCGAAGCGCAGCGCTACCTTGTGGCGGACGTGGCCGAGACCGTTTTAGAGACGCAGATGCCACCAACGTCCGCGATCTTCTGGAGTCTCGCGGCGATGTTAACCGCGTCACCGTATCGATCCTCGCCATCGATGATGACATCGCCGACGTGCAAGCCAACCCGCAGATCTATCCGTCGATCTGCGGACAAGCCGTCGTTGCGTTCAACCATCTCACGTTGTAGCAAAACCGCGCATTCGACGGCATCAACAACGCTGGCAAACTCGGCCAGGAGGCCGTCACCGGTCAGCTTGAAGGTGCGCCCGTGATGGGCCGCTATCTCGGGTTCGAATAAGTCCCTGCGGTGAGCTTGTAGACGTTCGAACGTGTCCACCTCATCGCGTTCCATGAGGCGGCTATAGCCGACCGCGTCAGCCGCGAGAATCGCGGATAGCCTACGTTCCATTCCCTCGCCTTCAAGCCGGCCAAGGGTACTGCGCCGCTTCAATGATAGCCCCATTTTTGGGGACAAGAAAACCGAAAGTACCAGTTCCAGGAGGTGTGCGGGCTGCCGAAGGACGCGTTTTTACTGCGCCGCAGCCGGACAGCTAGCTGGAAGAAGGCTTTCGCGCCAGGTCGGAGCGTCTAATCCGCCGACTTGCTCGATTTGCTCTGGCCACTCTCGGCCGTTTCGCCCAATCGAATTACGCCTGCGATGATCTTCCGTCGGAGGCTCCATTCGCAGCGGCCGACGATCGGCAAATAGTCGTCGTTGTCGATCCACAACAAAGCGCGCGCCTGAACGCGTAAGTCGGGCAGGCTGGCGGCATCGAGCTGGGCAATCTCATGAACGAGCGAGGCCGTCTTGTTTCGCGCTGCCTTGAAGGCATTGGCGTTGTAGTTTTTCTTGTGGGAGCCCTGGGCAATCTTGCGCTCGGCCGCCCACAAGAACGCTTCATTAAGGTTAACGGCACGCCCAGCCGCCCTGCCCGGGCGGCCCGGCGCGCGCTCAGCCCGCCTCGGGATAGAGCGTTTCCAGGATCAGGCGCGCATCGTGGCGGGCATCGAGCATGCCGTAGGTGCCCCGCCATTGGCCGCCCAGCCGGGTGTCGATGAAGGCGTCGGCAATGCGGCCGGCACCCAGCCGTTTGAGCTCGGCCGCGGCGGCGGCGAGCGCCAGCTGCTCGGTCAGGATGCGGGCCGAGCCCTCGTCGGACGCGGCGACCTGGATTGCCGCCCTGAGCACCCCGACAGTCCCCGGCCCGGCTGCGCCGAGATCGCCCTCCAGCCCCGCCAGCACCTCGTCGAACAGTCCGCGCCCACGGGCCAGCACCCGCAGGACATCGAGGGCCATGACATTGCCGGAGCCTTCCCAGATCGCGTTGACGGGCGCCTCGCGGTAATAGCGGGCGACCGGCGCTTCCTCGACATAGCCGTTGCCGCCGAGGCACTCCATCGCCTCGTAGAGCAGCGCCGGCGCCGTCTTGCAGACCCAGTATTTGACCACCGGGGTCATCACCCGGGCAAACGCCGCCTCGCTGCGGCTGCTCGCCGCCTCGTCGAAGGCGCGTGCCAGGCGCAGCGACAGCGCCCCGGCAGCGGCCACTTCGAGGGCCATGTCGGCCAACACCCGCTGCATCAGCGGCTGCGCAAACAGCGGCCGTCCGAACACCTGGCGATGGCGGGTATGGTGGACGGCTTCGGCCAGCCCGGCGCGCATCAGCGCCGACGAGGCCACAGCGCAATCGAGCCGCGTCAGCGTCACCATGTCCATGATCGTCTTGACACCGGCGCCGGCCTCGCCGACCAGCTCGCCCGCCGCACCGACGAATTCGACCTCGGCGGAGGCGTTGGAGCGGTTGCCGAGCTTGTCCTTGAGGCGCTGAAAGCGGAAGCCGTTGCCGCTGCCGTCGGCATGGAGGCGCGGCACCAGGAAGCAGGACAGCCCTTCCCGCGCCTGGGCCAGCACCAGGAACGCATCCGACATCGGCGCGGACATGAACCATTTGTGCCCGGTGAGGCTGAAGCTTGCGCGCCCGTGGGCCGGCTCGGCCCGGGTGGTGTTGGCGCGAACGTCCGTGCCCCCCTGCTTTTCGGTCATGCCCATGCCGAGCGTCAGCCCCGATTTCAGTCCCGCCGGTTTCTGGGCCTGGTCGTATTTGCGGGTCGTCACCCGCGGAGCCCATTCGCCGAACAGGGCGGGGCTGGCCATCAGCGCCGCCAGCGAGGCGCTGGTCATGGTGAGCGGGCACAAATGCCCGCATTCGAGCTCGGCCGTAAGATAGAAGCGGACGGCGCGGGCCTGATGGCGCATGCCGGTCTCGGCCGCGCCGCTTTCCCACACGGAGCAATGCAGCCCGCTCGCGATCGAGCGGCGCATCAGCGCGTGATAGGCGGGGTGGAACTCGACCAGGTCGAGCCGCCGGCCCTGGCGATCATGCGTCCTGAGCTTCGGCGTCTCGGAATTGGCCAGCCGGGCAAGCTCCTGCGCCTCCGGGCTGAGAACGAAGCGGCCGAGCCCGTCGAGCTCGGCGCGCACCGGCTCGGAGAAGCGCTCGCTGAGCTGGACGAGCAGCGGGTCGCTGCGCCAGGCATTGCCGCCGGTCAACAGCGGCGGCTGGTTGGTCACCTCATGCGTCACCCGCGGCTCCTCGTCCCTCGGTTGGTGCGCGTGGCGCGCCGCGCGGCGTGCTTGCAGCCTTTATAGCCAAGCCGGGGACGACAGGCGACGAGGATTTTGCTCCCAGCTGCTCCGGCGAGCCGCTTGCCCGCCGCCGACCGGCGGCCTATAGCAGCGGCCTGAGATGACCGACCAAGCGTCTTTCCCGCTCTTTGCCCACCGCCATCTGCTCGGCATGGCCGATCTTTCCCCGGACGACATCACTTTGTTGCTCGACCGGGCCGATGCCGCCGTCAAGATCTCCCGCCAGCCGGAGAAGAAATCGGCGTCGCTGCGCGGCCGCACCCAGATCAACCTCTTCTACGAAGCCTCGACGCGGACCCAGTCCTCGTTCGAGCTGGCCGGCAAGCGGCTCGGCGCCGACGTGATGAACATGGCGGTGGCCAGCTCGTCGGTGAAAAAAGGCGAGACACTGATCGATACCGCGATGACGCTCAACGCGATGCGGCCCGACATCCTGATCATCCGCCACCAGTCGGCCGGGGCCGCGGCGCTGCTGGCCCAGAAGGTCGGCTGTGCCGTGGTCAATGCCGGCGACGGCGCCCATGAGCATCCCACCCAGGCGCTGCTCGACGCGCTTACCATCCGCCGCGCCAAGGGTCCGCTATGGCGGCTGATCGTGACGATCTGCGGCGACATCCTGCATTCGCGCGTCGCCCGCTCCAACATCATCCTGCTCAACGCGCTCGGCGCCCAGGTTCGGGTCGTGGCCCCGGCAACGCTGTTGCCGGCGGGCATCGAAAGGATGGGGGTGATCGTGGCGCCGTCGATGGCCGTTGGGCTTGCCGACGCCGACATCGTCATGATGCTGCGGCTCCAGCGCGAGCGCATGGCCGGCGCCTTCGTCCCCTCGGTGCGCGAATATTTCCGCTATTACGGCCTCGATGCCGACAAGCTCAAAGCCGCCAAGCCCGACGCGCTGGTCATGCATCCCGGGCCGATGAACCGCGGCGTCGAGATCGCTTCCGCCATTGCCGACGGGCCGCAAAGCGCCATCCAGGAGCAGGTCGAGATGGGGGTGGCGGTGCGGATGGCGGTGATGGAGGCGCTGCTGGATCCGCGCCGCAACCGGGCCGAAGCACGATGAGCACCCTCGTCTTCGAACGGGCCCGCATCGTCGACCCGTCGCGCAGCCTGGATGCGGTGGGCACCGCGATCGTCAAGGACGGGCTGATCGCCGCCGCCGGTCCGGAGGCGCTCAATCAGGGCCGGCCGGCCGGCGCCGAGGTCATCGATTGCGCCGGCAAGGCCCTGCTGCCGGGGCTGGTCGACATGCGCGTGTTCATCGGCGAGCCCGGTGCGGAACACCGCGAGACGATCGCATCGGCCAGCGCGGCCGCCGCCGCCGGCGGAGTCACCTCGCTGCTGATGATGCCCGACACCGAGCCGGCGATCGACGACGTGGCGCTGGTCGAGTTCGTCATGCGCACCGCCCGCGAGACCGCCGCAGTCAACGTGCTGCCCGCCGCGGCCATCACCAAGCGGCTCGCCGGCCAGGAGATGACCGAGTTCGGGCTGCTGCGCGAGGCCGGCGCAGTGGCCCACACCGACGGCCGGCGCACGATCGCCAGCGCCCTGGTGATGCGCCGGGCGCTGACCTATGCGCGCGACTTCGACGCCCTGATCGCGCACGAGACCGAGGACGCAGCCCTCGCTGCCGACGGCGTCATGAACGAGGGGCTCTACGCCAGCTGGCTCGGCCTGCCCGGCATTCCGCTCGAGGCGGAGGCCATCCCGCTGGAGCGCGACCTGCTGCTCGCCCGGCTGACCGGCGCGCGCTACCACGCCGCCAAGATCTCGGCCGCGGTGTCGGCCGCGGCGATCGCCCGCGCCAAGGCCGATGGCGCAGCGGTCACTGCCGGCGTGTCGATCAACAATCTGGCGCTCAACGAGAACGACGTCGGCGAGTACCGCACCTTCTTCCGCCTCGCGCCGCCGCTGCGCGCCGAAGACGACCGGCTGGCGATGATCGAGGCGTTGCGCAACGGCACCATCGACGTCATCGTGTCCTCGCACGACCCGCAGGATGTCGACACCAAGCGTCTGCCGTTTGCCGATGCCGCAGCCGGGGCGATCGGTCTGGAGACGCTGCTGTCGGTGGCGCTCCGGCTGCATCACAATGGCGACGTGCCGCTGCTGCGCCTGGTCGAGGCGCTGTCGACCGCTCCTGCCAAGCTGCTCGGCCTGCGGGCCGGCACGCTGCGGCCCGGGCTTCCGGCCGACCTCGTTCTGGTCGACCTCGACCAGCCGTGGATCGTCGAGGAGACGTCGATCCGGTCGCGCTCGAAGAACACCTGCTTCGAGGGGGCCAAGCTGCAAGGCAAGGTCTTGCAAACACTGGTTGCAGGACGCACAGTGTTTTCCACGTAGACGGGGGGCGCGATGATCTACGTCCTGGCCGGCCTGTTCGGCTATCTGCTCGGCTCGATCCCGTTCGGCCTGGTCATCACCCGTGCCGCCGGGCTGGGCGATGTCCGCAAGATCGGGTCGGGCAATATCGGGGCCACCAACGTGCTGCGCACCGGCCGGCGCGGCCTGGCGGCGCTCACCCTTGTGCTCGATGCGCTCAAGGGCACGGCCGCCGTGCTGATCGCCGGCCGCTTCGGCGGCGAAGTCGGCGCCGTCCTCGCCGGCCTTTGCGCATTTCTCGGCCACCTCTACCCGGTCTGGCTGGGGTTCAAGGGCGGCAAGGGCGTGGCCACCTATCTCGGCGTGCTCGCGGCGCTGAAATGGCCCGTGGCGCTGGTTTTCGCCGCGGTCTGGATCGCGGTGGCCGCGTTGCTGCGCTACTCCTCGCTCGCCGCCATCCTGGGGGCGGTCGCGGTGCCGATCGCGCTTTTTGCCATCGGCTATCAGGATTTCGCTGCCGTCTTCGGCCTGATGAGCGTCTTGGTGCTCTACAAGCACCGCGCCAACATCGCCCGCCTGCGCGCCGGCACCGAATTGCGGATCGGCGCCAAGGGATGAGCCGCGAGCCGGCCGCCGGAGGTCCTCGGCTGAGCGACCGCCAGCGGCTTCACTGGTTGAGGCTGATCCGCGCCGACAATGTCGGTCCCGCCACCTTCCGCGATCTGATCAACCGGTACGGCTCGGCCGAGTCGGCGCTCGACATGCTGCCCGGCCTGATGGCGGCGGGCGGCGCGCAGCTCCCGATGCACATCCCCGACGTCGCCGCTGCGGAAGCGGAGCTTCAAACGGCAACGGCCTTCGGCGCCCGCTTCGTGGCGATCGGCGAGCCCGATTACCCGCCGGTGCTGAGGCGTATGGAGCATCCGCCCCCGCTGATCGCGATCAAGGGCGATGCGGCGGTGTTTTACCTGCCGGAGGTGGCGATCGTCGGCGCCCGCAACGCCTCGCTGGCCGGCATCCGCATGGCCCGCCTGCTGGCGAGCGAGCTCGGCCGCGCCGGCTATGCGGTGGTTTCCGGACTGGCGCGCGGCATCGATACCGCCGCCCACCAGGGCGCTCTGGAAACCGGCACCGTCGCAGTGTTCGCAGGCGGCCTCGACCGTCCTTACCCAAGCGACAACGCCGCGCTTGCCGACGCGATCGCCACTTCGGGCGGCGCGCTGATCTCCGAGATGCCGTTCGGCTGGGAGCCGCGCGCCAAGGATTTTCCGCGCCGCAACCGGATCGTCGCCGGAGCCGCCTTCGGGCTGGTGGTGGTCGAAGCGGCGCAGCGCTCCGGCTCGCTGATCAGCGCCCGGATGGCCGCCGAGATGGGCCGGGTGGTGTTTGCGGTGCCCGGCTCGCCGCTCGATCCGCGCGCCGCCGGCAGCAACGCGCTGATCAAGGACGGCGCCATCCTCGTCACCGAAGCCCGCGACGTAATCGACCAGCTGGCGCCGCTGCTCGGCCACCCCTTGCCGCCGGCCGAATCCCTGGAAGAGCCGCCGGACCTCTCCGCCACGCCGCCGCCGCAAGACGCCGAGCGCGCCGCGGTGGTCGAGGCGCTCGGCCCGACCCCGGTCGCCATCGACGAGATCATCCGCCACACCGGTCTGCACCCGGCGCAGGTCATGCTGGTGCTGCTCGAGCTAGACCTCGCCGGGCGGCTTGAACGGCACCCCGGCGCTGCCGTCTCCCTGGTCATCGTCGATCCGTAGCGGCCGCCGCCCGGCAAGCATCTCGCTCGCCTCGATGAACGCCATCTCGATCAGATAGGCGAGCATCGCATAGCGCCGGATCTCGGCCAAATCGCGCAGTTCGAGCAGCATCTGGCGCAAATAGTCGAGATCAGGCGGCATCGGCTGCCGAGGTACATCAGACATTGCGCCGGGCGCTCCCAATGGCCGCTCAGATGGAAGGCAGTTTTAGAGAAATCGGTCTCAACTCAAGGTTAGGTGCATGCTAGCGATATTAACCTTTAGTTGCAATACGCGGAGACCGCTCGGATGAGTTGCCGCCGCAGGCCGCCGGCACCGAATTGGGCCCGTCCTCTTGACCGGGGCGATTTCCACAGCCATGTCACGGGCGGATCGAAACCGCGGCGGAGCTTTCCGTGAGCGGCCTCTAAGCAAACGAGAACCCATGGAAGTCGTCGTCGTCGAATTGCCCGCCAAGGCGAAAACGATCAACAAATATCTCGGCCGGAACTACAAGGTCCTGGCCTCCTTCGGTCATGTCCGCGACCTGCCCTCCAAGGATGGCTCGGTGCGGCCGGAGGACGATTTCGCCATGTCCTGGGCGGTCGACAGCGCCTCGGCCAAGCGACTGACCGACATCGCCAAGGCGGTCAAGGACGCCGATGGCCTCATTCTGGCGACCGACCCCGACCGCGAGGGCGAAGCGATCTCCTGGCACGTGCTCGAAGTGCTGCGCCAGAAGCGCGCACTCAAGGACAAGCCGGTCAGGCGGGTTGTGTTCAACGCCATCACCAAGCAGTCGGTGCTCGACGCGATGGCCAATCCGCGCGACATCGACGCGCCGCTGGTCGACGCCTATCTGGCCCGCCGGGCGCTCGACTATCTGGTCGGCTTCACGCTGTCGCCGGTGCTCTGGCGCAAGTTGCCCGGCGCCCGCTCCGCCGGCCGCGTCCAGAGCGTGGCGCTCAGGCTGGTCTGCGACCGCGAGGCTGAGATCGAGCGCTTCGTGCGCCAGGACTACTGGCTGATCGCCGCAATCCTAGCGACGCCGCGGCAGGAAACCTTCGAGGCCCGGCTCACCGCATTCGAAGGCAAGCGCCTGCAGCGGCTCGACATCGCCAGCCAGGAACAGGCCGACGACATCCGCGCCATGCTGGAGGGCGCCGCCTTCCGGGCCCTCTCGGTGGAGGCCAAGCCGACGCGGCGCAATCCCGGCCCGCCGTTCACCACCTCCACCTTGCAGCAGGCCGCCTCATCGCGGCTCGGCTTCTCGGCAGTGCGCACCATGCAGATCGCCCAACGCCTTTATGAGGGGGTCGACGTCGGCGGGGAGACCGTCGGCCTGATCACCTATATGCGCACCGACGGCGTGCAGATTGCGCCCGAGGCGGTGCAGGCGGCGCGCAGCGCGATCGCGGATGGTTTCGGCGCCCGCTATGTCCCCGACAAGCCGCGCCACTATTCGACCCGCGCCAAGAACGCACAGGAGGCGCATGAGGCGATCCGTCCGACCGATTTCACCCGCAAGCCGGGTGATGTGCGCGCCCACCTCGATGCCGAGCAGTTCAAGCTCTACGAGATGATTTGGAAGCGCGCGATCGCCAGCCAGATGGAAGCGGCCGAGATCGAGCGCACGACGGTCGAGATCGAGGCGGTCAACGGCGCCCGCCGCGCCGAGCTGCGCGCCGTCGGCTCCGTCGTCCGCTTCGACGGGTTTCTCGCGGCCTATGCCGACCAGAAGGAGGAGGACGCCGAGGACGAGGACAGCCGCCGGCTGCCGGAGATCCGCGGCGGCGAAGCGCTGAGGCGCGAGGCGATCTCGGTCACCCAGCACATCACCGAGCCGCCGCCGCGCTATTCCGAAGCCACTTTGATCAAGAAGATGGAAGAGCTCGGCATCGGCCGTCCTTCGACCTACACGGCGATCCTGAAGACGCTCGAGGACCGTGAATACGTCAAGATGGACCGGCGCAAGCTGATCCCCGAGCCCAAGGGCCGGCTGCTGTCGGCCTTCCTCGAAAGCTTCTTCGAGCGCTACGTCGAATACGACTTCACCGCCTCGCTGGAGGAGAAGCTCGACGAGATCTCCGACGGCAAGCTCTCCTGGAAGGAGGTGCTACGCGACTTCTGGCGCGATTTCTCCGGCGCGGTCGACGACATCAAGGAGCTGCGCGTCTCCGACGTGCTCGAGGCGCTCAACCAGGAACTTGCGCCGCTGGTGTTTCCGCCGCGCGAGGACGGCTCCAACCCCAGGCTGTGCCCGAAATGCGGTGCGGGAACGCTGTCCCTCAAGCTCGGCAAATACGGCGCCTTCGTCGGCTGCTCCAACTATCCCGAATGCGGCTATACGCGGCAGCTGACCGATGCCCTCAACGGCAATGGCGAGGCCGAGCAGGCAGCCGATACGGCCCGCGCGCTCGGCAAGGACCCCTACACGGGCGAAGAGATCACTTTGCGCAACGGCCGCTTCGGGCCCTATGTCCAGCGCGGCGAAGGCAAGGAGGCCAAGCGCTCCAGCCTGCCCAAGGGCTGGACCGCGGAAGCGACGGACCACGAGAAGGCGCTTGCCTTGCTGGCGCTGCCGCGCAACGTCGGCGCTCATCCCCAGAGCGGCAAGATGATCTCTGCCGGCCTCGGCCGCTACGGGCCGTTCGTCCTGCATGACGGCACCTATGCCAATCTCGACAACGTCGAGGACGTGTTCTCGATCGGCCTCAACCGCGCCGTATCCGTGCTTGCCGAGAAGCAGGCCAAGGGCAAAGGCGGGCGCAATGGCGGCCAGCCGGCAGCGCTGAAGAGCTTGGGCGAGCACCCTGACGGCGGCGCCGTGACAGTGCGTGACGGGCGCTACGGACCCTACGTCAATTGGGGAAAGGTCAACGCCACCCTGCCCAAGGGCAAGAACCCGATGGATGTCACCCTGGACGAGGCGCTGACGCTGGTGGCAGAACGCGAAGCCAAGGGCGGCAAGAAGCCGGCCCGCGCCAAAAAGAAGGCCTGACCGGCCGTGGCCAAGCGCCTCGACCGGGACAAAGCCACCGGCAAGACCGGCGCGCGCCAAGCCCGCAGCGAGGCAAGACCGGCCGGCCGGCCCAGCCGCGAGCAGCTGTTGAGCTTCATCGCCGGCAATCCCGACAGCTCCGGACGGCGCGACATCGCCAAGGCGTTCGGGCTGAAGGGCGAGGATCGGCTGTGGCTGAAGCAGACGTTGCGGGACCTCGCCGATGAAGGCCTGTTGACCAGAAACCGTAAGCGCTTCGTGCCGCCGGGCGGACTGCCGCCGGTGGTGGTGCTCGACATCATCGGCCGCGATGCCGACGGCGGGCTGCTCGCCCATCCGGCCGAGCGCGACGATGACAGCGAGCAGAATCCGCTGGTTGCGCTGCGACTCTCACGCGCCGCGAAAGGTCCTGTCCCCGGGGTCGGCGACCGCGTGCTCGCCAAGGTGTTCGCCACCGGCGAGCCCAAGGGTCCGGCCTATACCGCGCGCCTGCTCAAGCTTTTCGACCGGCGGCGCGAGGCGGTGCTCGGCGTGCTCAGGGTCGGCCACGACGGCACCTTGCGCATCGAGCCGGTCGAGCGCCGTCAGCCCGAACTGATCATCGACCCCGAGCACCGCAACGGGGCGCAGGCCGGCGACCTGGTCGAGGTCGAGCCGTCGCGGGCCGGCCGCTACGGACTGGCGCGCGGCAAGGTGCTTTCGGTGGTCGGTTCGCTCACCAGCGAAAAGGCGGTCTCGATGATCGCCATCCACGCCCACGACATTCCCCATCTCTTCCCGGCCGGCGTTCTCGCCGAGGCCGAGGCGGCGAAGCCGGTCAAGCTTGCCGGGCACGAGGACTGGCGCCGGCTGCCGCTGGTGACCATCGACCCGGCCGACGCTAAGGACCATGACGACGCCGTCCATGCCGAGCCGGATCCGGATCCCGCCAATCCGGGCGGCCAGATCGTCACCGTCGCCATCGCCGACGTCGCCGCCTATGTGCGGGCGGGCTCCGCCCTCGACCGCGAGGCGGCGCGGCGCGGCAACTCGGTCTATTTTCCCGACCGTGTCGTGCCGATGCTGCCGGAGCGCATCTCCAACGACCTGTGCTCGCTGCGCGAGCATGTCGACCGGCCGGCGCTCGCCGTGCGCATGACCTTCTCCGCCGCCGGGCGCAAGCTCAGGCATAGCTTTCACCGCATCATGATGCGCTCGGCGGCGCGGCTCTCCTACCCGCAGGCGCAGGCGGCCATCGACGGCCGCTCCGATCCGGTGACTGCGCCGCTCGTCGACGGCGTGCTGCGGCCGCTCTGGGCCGCCTACGAGGTGCTCAAGCGCGGCCGCGAGGCGCGGCAGCCGCTGGAGCTCGATCTGCCCGAGCGCAAGATCCTGCTCAAGCCGGACGGCACCGTCGATCGGGTGATGGTGCCGGAGCGGCTCGAGGCACACCGGCTGATCGAGGAGTTCATGATCCAGGCCAATGTCGCGGCCGCCGAGACGCTCGAGGCCAAGCGCCGCCCGCTGGTCTACCGCATCCACGATGCGCCGTCGCTCGCCAAGCAGGAATCATTGCGCGAGTTCCTGGCGACGCTCGGCATTTCGCTGGCGCGCGGCGCGCAGCTCAGGCCGGCTCAGTTCAACGCCATCCTGCAGCGGGTGCGCGGCGGCGATCAGGAAACGCTGGTCAACGAAGTGGTGCTGCGGTCGCAAAGCCAGGCCGAATATGCACCCGACAATATCGGCCATTTCGGCCTCAATCTGCGCCGCTACGCGCACTTTACCTCGCCTATCCGCCGCTATGCCGACCTCATCGTCCACCGCGCCCTGATCGCCGCGCTCGGCCTGGGTAAGGACGGGCTGACTGCTGCCGAGGAGGAAAGGCTGGAGGAGATCTCGGCGCTCATCTCCGCGTCCGAACGTC
This sequence comes from uncultured Alphaproteobacteria bacterium, assembly GCA_963791325.1. Taxonomy (GTDB): domain Bacteria; phylum Pseudomonadota; class Alphaproteobacteria; order Rhizobiales; family Rhizobiaceae; genus JBEVJK01. Next base: position 155,955 of record CAWBRU010000019.1, read on the forward strand.
GCGCCATGGCCGCGGAGCGTGACACCGTCGACCGCCTGGTTGCCGCCTATCTAGCGGAAAAGGTTAACGAAAGCTTCGATGGGCGGATCTCCGGAGTGATCAAGGCGGGGCTGTTCGTGCAACTGCCGCAATATGGCGCGGACGGCTTCATACCGGTGTCATCGCTGGCGGACGACTACTATATCTACGACGAATCGGCGCGGGCTCTGTTCGGCGAGCGGACCGGTCGCGGCTACCAGCTGGCCGACCATGTCGTTGTCAAGTTGATCGAGGTGGCCCCGCTCGCGGGGGCGATGCGCTTCGAGATGCTGTCGGATCCGAAGCCTCTGCCGGGAGGCCGGCGCTCGTTCCACAAGGCAAAGCGCCGCCAGCCGCCTAAGGCGGCGCGCGGCAGCCGGCGCAGCGCGGCAAGGAGAGGATGATGGAAGAACAGGTGTTCGGCGGCCTCAGCCAGCAGACGGCGCGCACCCCGCGGCCGGTCTTGCCGGCCATGATGCGCGGGCTGCGCGCACGCTGCCCCCATTGCGGCGAAGGCAGGCTGTTCCGGTCGTTCTTGAAGACCGTCGATCGCTGCCAGGTCTGCGGCGAGGAGCTCCATCACCACCGCGCCGACGACCTGCCTGCCTATCTGGTGGTCGTTCTCGTCGGCCATCTCGTCATCGGTGCGTTCATGGGCGTGGAGGCGGCCACCAATCTGTCCACCTGGCAGCATCTGGCGATCTGGGTACCGCTGACCATCGCCCTGGCGCTGGGCCTGCTGCGGCCGGTGAAGGGGGCCGTCGTCGGCCTGCAATGGGCCCTCTATATGCACGGCTTCGGCGGCGACGAAGACACATTCGAGGCTCACCCGGAACTTTGATCGGGAAAGAGGTGCCGATGGAGGGGATGACGCGGGCCGAGGTCGACCGAGCCGAGGCCAAGGACTTTGCGCTTGGCGGCGGGCCGATGCGGCCGCGCGACGCGGCCACGCTGATGCTGCTCGACCGGGTCGGCGCGGAGGTCCGCGTCCTGCTCGGCCGGCGCCATGCCGCGCATGCCTTCATGCCGGGCAAGCTCGTGTTCCCCGGCGGCCGCACCGACCCCGGCGACAGCCGCATTCAGGTGGCTGCGCCGCTGCACCCGGCCGAGGCGGCGAAGCTCTCGGCCACCACGGGGCGCAACAGCGCCGCGCGCGCCCAGGCGATCGCGCTCTCCGCCATCCGCGAGACCTACGAGGAAGCGGGGCTTCTGATCGGCCGGCCGGGGCCGTTTGCCACCGGCAGATCCGGCTGGCGGGGCTTCGCCGAGCAGAAGGTGCAGCCGGCGCTTGGAATGTTGCGCTTCGTGGCCAGGGCGATCACCCCGCCGGGACGGGTTCGCCGCTTCGATACCCGCTTTCTGGCGACCTGGCGGCAAGAGGTTGCGGTCGCCCTTCCCGGGGGTGGCCCGACCGGAGAGTTGAGCGAGCTTGCCTGGCTGCCGCTCGACGCGGCGATGGCCGCCGACGTGCCGAGCATCACCCGCACGGTGCTCGGCGAGCTGGCCAGCCGCCTGGCCGACGACCCCGAGCTCTTGCCGGGCGGGCCGGTGCCGTTCTACCGCATGGCCGGCGACCGCTTCGTGCGCGTCGTTCTTTGACGGACCGGGCGGGCATGCACCAGGGACAGCCCGCCGGGGTCGCGGCAGCCGCCGATATGCGCTGGCTTTCGATCGCCGCAGCGATCGCCTCGATCAGCGTCGTCGGCATCGCGATCGGGCTCGGCGTGCCGCTGCTCAGCGTCATCCTGGAAAGCCGCGGCCACTCGGCCTCGATGATCGGGCTCAACACCGCGGTGGCGGGGCTCGCCTCCGTCGCGGCCGCGCCTTTGGCCATCCCGCTCGCCGTCCGCGTCGGCCTGGTGCCGTCGATGGCGGCGATGATCGTCGTCGGTGCCTTCGCCTTTGTCGGCTTTCATTTCGCCGGCGCCTTCTGGATGTGGTTTCCGTTGCGCGTCGTCCTCCACGCCGCACTTACCATCCTGTTCATCCTCTCCGAGTTCTGGATCAGCGTCTCGGCGCCGCCGCATCGGCGCGGCTTCGTGCTCGGCGTCTACGGAACCGTGCTGTCGCTCGGCTTCGCCGTCGGGCCGTTCCTGTTCTCGCGCCTGGGCAGCGCAGGCTTCCTGCCGTTCGGCGTCACCTTCGTCCTGGTGATGTGCGCCCTTGGTCCGGTGCTCGCGGCCCGGCGCGAGGCGCCGGATATCCTGGCCGGCGGGTCCGAGGGCTCCGGCTTCCTGCGCTTCATCGTCCTGGTGCCCACCGCGACCGCCGCGGTGCTGGTGTTCGGAGCGGTCGAGACCGGCGGCTTTGCGCTGTTTCCGGTCTACGGCAGCCGCATCGGCTATGGCGAGGCCGACGCGGCGCTGCTGCTCACCATGATCGGGCTGGGCAACGTCATCCTGCAGCTGCCGCTGGGGCTGCTCAGCGACCATGTCGGCGACCGCCGCCTGCTGCTTGCCGCCTGTGCGGCAATCGGGCTTGCCGGGATGGCGCTGTTGCCGACGCTTGCCCATAACTGGCCGCTCACCGCCGCCATGCTGTTCGTCTGGGGCGGCGTGGTCGCCGGGCTCTATACCGTTGGCCTGGCCCATCTCGGCAGCCGGCTCACCGGCCGCGACCTTGCTTCGGCGAATGCCGCCTTCGTCTTCTGCTACGGTCTCGGCATGCTCGCCGGCCCGCAGGCGATCGGCAATTTCATGGATCTCTTCGGGCCGTCCGGCTTCGCCTACGCCTTGATGATCTTCTTCGCCGCCTATTTCCTGCTGGTCGTCTACCGGCTTGCTGCCCGGCCGCGCCGCCCTTGACTTTCGCGTTCTGATCCGTATGTGTGCGGCGCAGCTTTCCGCGCTGCCGGGCTGGTCCCGTGATCTGCGGGCATTCACCTTTTCAAACAACGGACGAGACCCATGGCCAAGGCCGCAAACATCAAGATCAAGCTGCTGTCGACGGCCGATACCGGCTTCTTTTATGTCACCAGCAAGAACAGCCGCACCAAGACCGAGAAGCTGTCCTTCCGGAAGTACGATCCGGTGGCCAAGAAGCACGTCGAGTTCAAGGAAACCAAGATCAAGTAGCGGCTCGGCCGCCGGCGCTGCTGGCGGCACATCCTCACTGACCTATCGCAGCGCCGCCCTCGGGCGGCGTTCGGCGTTGTGGCGATCCGTGACTCTGATGCGGGGCCGACCGGCGCTCTGGCAGCGGTACGAGGAGGCCACTTTGCGCCAGTGCCGGTCGGCCGACCCCACGGACCCAGGAGATGCGGCGGACCTGAGCATCATGGGGTGTCTGGCAAAGCGCAATCTGCGCGCGCCGCAGGCAGCCTTCCGATGGCGACAGTCGCGCAGCGCCGGCTGAAATGCAAGCCGCGCCGGACGGAGGCCCGCAGCTGCTTGCCGTTAAGGTAAACGGCGTTCGCGGCCTTCGTTCCCATCCGCCTCGAGCAGCGCCACCGTCGCAGCGTCTTCTTTGCCGCCGCAGAAGTCATTCAGCGCAGACAAAAAAATGTCTTGGGGTAGACCGTTGGCGCAGTTGAATAATGTCATGCATGAGCAGAATTTCAAGTCGTCGGGAGAGCCGAAGATGGCGTGAAGCGAGCGCTGCCGATGTCCGAGAACCGCGGCGGTCGCCTCGCGCAACCGGGCGCCGAGAAGGGGCTGGGCGAGGTAGGCCTCAGCCTCCGCGAGCGAGCCGATGCCGAAATGGGCAGCGGTCGGCGAGCGGCCCAATCCGCGCAATTGCGGGAAGATGAACCACATCCAATGGCTGCGTTTGCGCCCGGCTTGGAGCTCGGCCAATGCCTGCCCGTAGACGCTTTCCTGCGCGTCGAGAAAACGCGCCAGGCGGTAGACATCGTCGGCCATGTCAGAACGCCTCCATGCGGGCGGCGACAGCGGCGATGAAGCGGCGGCGGCGCGCCTCGCTTGCCACATTCATGGCATAGAGCGCCTGGTAGGAGACCGACGCGCCCGGCCTCACGGTGGCCCGCAGCACCCGCTTGACCAGCTTGCGCGGTGGATCGCCCATCAGCATGGCGCGCAGTCGGCTGCCGCCATAGCTGGTGACGGCGGCGACCTTGCGGACATTGTGCAGCGTCGGCACGACCTTGCCGCCGTCCAGCCTGAACGTCACCCCGGGCACAAAGACGCGATCGAAAAAGCCTTTCAGAATAGCCGGATAGCCGTAGTTCCAGACAGGAAAGGCGAGCACCAGCGCGTCGGCTTGCAGCAGCCGGGCAACATAGGGTGCGACCGCTTCGACATTTGCCGCGGGATCGTGGTAGTCGAGCCTTTCGGCCCGGCTAAGCCGCGGCTCGAAGCCCTCGGCATAGAGATCGCAATCGTCGACCGTGTGCCGGCTCGCCAGTCCGGCGCGGATCGTGTCGTGAAGCGCGGCGTGGAAGCTGGTCTCCACCGGATGGGCATAAATCAGCAGGATTCTCACCGGCAGGGCCCCTCACCCGGCATTCTGCAGCCCTTTGAACAGGAACGTCTTGCCGGAGCGGTAATCGTAGCTCGGGTCGTCGAACGCGATCATCTTGCCCGGATTGAGCAGGCCGAGCGGATCGGCCTCGCGCTTGAAGGCCAGCTGGACCTCGTCGGTCGCTTTCATGCCGCCCTCCTCGAGCGTATAGCGGTGCGGGTTGAAGATCGGGCAGCCATGGTCCTCGAAGGCCTTGACGATCGCGTCCAGCCGGGCCGCGCCGGTGAAGCGGACCAAAGGCAGGCCGAAGCAGGTCACGTTGCCGTCGAAGCGCACGAATTCGAGATGCGAATAGACCTCGCCGGGGAACATGCCATCCATCTTCTCGACCAGCGCAAGCTGGTTTGGAAACGGGTAGAGCGACTGCAGGTAAGTCATTGCCGGATCGACACGAAGCGCACGCAGCGTGGTATGGTTCCAGGCCAGCTCGAAGGCGGGCGGCAGGCCCTTGGTATCCGCTGCCGTGGCGCCGTTGAAGACAATGCTGCCGCGGCTGCGCCGGGTGAACGCCAGAAATGCGTCGAGCGCATGGGGCGCGACCATCGCCACGCACACGCTTTGGTCTTCGGCGAGAAACTGCTGGTGCCGTTTGAAATAGCGAAACGGGACCGGCGCGGCGATCGGAGTGATCAGCTTGGTGAGGACGCCGTCCTGACAGCCGAGCTCATTGCCGAAGCGGGCGGCAGCGATGAAGCTGTCGAAGGCGACGATCATGTCGACCCAGTCGTAGGCGGCCGTCAGCGGCATCTCGACCTCGGTGATGACGCCGTTGGTGCCGTAGGCATGGGTGACCTTATGAAGGTCGACCCCGGTGAGTTCGAGCACGGCTGGCGGGTCGCCCATGGTCACCACCCGCAGCCGCAGCACATTGCCGAGATCGCGCAGGCCGCCGAAATTGATCGAGCCGACGCCGCCGGATCCGCCGGCGATGAAGCCGCCGATCGAGGCCGTGTTGTAGGTGGAAGGGTGGATGCGGAGCTCCTGGCCGGAATGGGCGCGCGTCGCGCGGTCGATGTCGGCGAGCACCGCTCCGGGCTGGCAGACGACCCGTCCGGGGCCGATCCGGCCAATGCCGTTCATCTCCGCCAGGCTGAGCACCACGCCGCCGGCGAGCGGCATGGCCTGGCCGTAATTGCCGGTCCCGGCGCCGCGCGGCGTCACCGGCACGCCGTGCCGGCGGCAGGCGGCGAGCACCCGGATCACCTCGGCTTCGTTGCGGGGCGACACCACCAGGTCGCCGGTCACGCCGTCGAGCTCCTGCTTGAGCACCGGGCTGTACCAATAGAAGTCGCGGCTCTTTTGCTGGACGATCTTGGGATTGTCCTCGATGCGCACGCCGTCCAGGTCGCGCCTCAACGCGTCGAGGTCCATGGTCAGGCTCCCATCACGTCGTCGAGCTCGGCATAGTCGGGCAGCTCCCGGGCAATCGCCGCCCCGTTGCGCAGCACCACGCGGTCCGATTCCGGCCGCGACAAAAGCTCGGTCAGGCTGCGGCCACGAAAGATCACCAGATCCGCGCTGCGCCCGGCCGCGATCAGCCCGGCATCGTCGAGCCGCATGATCTCGGCCGGGGTCGCCGCGATGCTGCGCGGCCAGTCGCCGACCGGATGGTCGAGGTGAAGGATGCGGGTCGCCATCCGGTAGACCTCCAGCATATCGAGATCGCCGTAGGCGTAGAACGGATCACGGGTGTTGTCGGAGGCGACCGCCAGTGCGATGCCGCGCGCCTTCATCTCGTGCACCAGCGTGACGCCGCGCCAGCGCGGCGTGGTGCCGTCGCGGCGGCGATCCTGCAGATAGAGGTTGCACATCGGCAGCGAGACGACGGCCAGCCCGGCGCGCGCCACCTTGTCCAAGGTCTCGAGCACGTCGTGATCGGGCTGCAGCGACAAAGCGCAGCAATGCCCGACCAGGACCTTGCCCTGAAAGCCGGTGCGCAGCGCGGCCTCGGCGATCCTGCGCAGGCCATGCGCATCGATCGCGTCGGTCTCGTCGGCGTGGAAATCGAGGTCGAGACCGTGTTCGGATGCCGCGGCGAACACCCGGTCAAGCAGCGCCTCGAGGTCCGGCACCATCGTGGCCACCGCCCCAAGCACCCCGCCGGCGGCCGCCACCAGGCGCACAAGGCCGCCGAACCAGGCTGCGTCGCGCACCTCCTCGATGCCGATCAGCGCCGCACCTTGGAGCGCGATGCGGCCGCGCCAGCGGCGGCGAAATTCTTCCAGCACCGGCCAGGAGATGCACTCCTGGGGTGCTGCGCTGTCGAGGTGGGTGCGGATAGCCTTGGTGCCGTGGGCGAACGCGGTGCGCAGGCCGAAATCGATGCGCCGCGCCAGATCGTCGGCGTCCCAGCGGCTTGCCCGATCGGCCCCGCTGGCCTCGACGGCGGCCGCGAAGCTGCCGTCGGGATTGGGGCTGCGCGCCCAGATATGGCCTTTGTCGAGATGGGTGTGGCAATCGACGAAGGCCGGCATGACGATGCGCCCGCCGAGTTCCACCCGTGGCGGCGCCTCCTCCGGCGGCCACGGCCAGCCTGCCGGACGGACCGCGCCGATGCGGCCCTTGGCCAAGGCGATATCGGCGAGCACGAAGCCGTCCGCATCACCCTGCCCGCCGGCGCCGAGTGCCATCGCCTCATGCACGCGCGCGTTGCACAAGAGGACCGCGTCGCCGGCGGGGATCTCGAGCGCGTCGTTCATCGCTCTCGCCCCAGGGCGCTCTCGTGCCAGCGCCGCAGCAGAAGATGCGCAATCAGCGACAGAACGAGGAAGATGACGATGCCGGTGAGCGAGATCAGGATCAGCGCTGCGAACAGACGTGGCGCGTTGAGCCGATAGCCGGCCTCGATGATGCGTGAGGCGAGACCGGAGGACTGGCCGGTAGCGCCGGCGACGAACTCGGCGACCACGGCGCCGATCAGCGACAGCCCGCCGGCGATCTTGAGCCCGCCGAGGAAATAGGGCATCGCCGCCGGCAGCCTGAGCAGCCTGAGCTCCTGCCAGCGGGTCGCCCGGTTCATGCGGAACAGGTCGCGCAGATTGCGGTCGACCGAGTTCAAGCCGAGCGTGGTGTTGGACAGGATCGGGAAGAAGGCGACGATCCAGGCGCAGAGCAAAAGCTTGGCCGTCTGGTTGTCGACATAGATGTTGATCAGCGGAAATATGGCGACGATCGGCGTCACCTGCAGGATGATGGCGAACGGAAAGAACGACATCTCGACCCACTTCGACTGGGTGAACAGCACGGCGAGCCCGACCCCGCCGACCACCGCCAGGGCCAAGCCGAGAAAGGTGATGCGCAGCGTCACCAACAGCGAGCTGAGCAGCAAGGCCCGGTCGCTCCACAGCGTCGCGGCGACCACATGCGGCCGCGGCAGGATGTATTGCGGGATCGCATTCCAGACGCAGAGCCGGTCCCATAGCCAGATTGCCAGGAGCATGATGGCGAGCGGCAGAAGCCATCGGCCGAGCCGCTCGAGACGCTCGCCGCGCAGGCGGTGCGCCTCCTCCGCATCGAGCCGACCGCTGCCTGCGGCGAACTCGCTCACGGCACCGGCTCCCGGCCGCGGTGCATCGCCTCGCGCAGGATGTCCGAGGCTTGCCGGCAGAGCCCGGCATAGGCGGAGCTGGTGCGGAAGGCCTCGTCGCGGGGATAAGGCGCGTCGACCGCAAGGTCGGCATGGACCCGGCCGGGCCGCGCCGCCATCACCACGATCCGATTGGACAGGAACACGCTCTCGAACACGCTGTGGGTGACGAACACCACGGTGAACCGCTCTTCGCCCCACAGCGCCAGCAGATCGTCGTTGAGGCGGAACCGGGTGATCTCGTCGAGGGCTGCGAACGGCTCGTCCATCAACAGCACCTTTGGCCGCGTGACCAGGGCCCGCGCAATCGACACCCGCATTTTCATCCCGCCGGAAAGCTCGCGCGGCATGGCGCCGGCGAAGCCGGCCAGATGCACGCGTTCCAGCACGGCATCAACCGCCGGTGCGGCCGCCTGGCGCGACTGGCCTGCCAGTCTCAGCGGCAGCCAGACATTGTCGAACACGCTGGCCCAGGGCATCAAAGTCGGCTCCTGGAAGACGAAGCCGACGCTTGTGTCGCGACGCCCGCTGCCTGCCCATTCCAGCCGTCCGGTGGTCGGCGTCGACAGACCCGAGATCAGCCTGAGCGCCGTCGACTTGCCGCACCCCGAAGGGCCGAGAAGGGAGATAAAGTCGCCCTGCCGCAGCCCAAGATCGACATGCGCCAGCGCGGTCACGCCGTTCGAGAAGGTCTTGCCGACGTCGGTGAGCCTGAGCAGCGGCGCCGCTGCCCCGCTGGCCTCTCGCTCCGGTCGGCCGAGCATCGCGGAGCGGCCGCCCTATTTCTTGAGGTCCATGCCCACACCCTTGTCGACGAAGTCGAGCGTGTAGGCCTTCTTGATGTCGATGCCGTCCGGCAGCACCTTGGCCGCGACCATCGTCCGGTAGAATTTGGCGATGTGGTCGTCGGTCATGGCGCCGATGCCGAGCTTCTCCGAATCACCTGAATCGACGATGCCGTAGCTCTTCATCTGAGCGATCGAGAACGCGATCTGGTCGTCGGTGATATCCGGATTGTCTTTCTTTATCATGGCGTTGGCGGCTTTGTTGTCGCCGTAGAGATAGTTGTACCAGCCCTTGGCGGAGCCTTCGACGAAGCATTTCACCACGTCCGGACGCCCATCGATGGTGCCCTGCATGACTTCGACGGTGTTGGCGTAGGTCGAGAAGCCGTTGTCGGCGAGCAGAAACACATTGGGCTTGAAGCCGCCCTGCTTCTCGACCGCAAACGGCTCGGAGGTGGCGTAACCCTGCTGGATCGACTTCGGATTGGCGACGAACGGGGCGGGGTTGAAGGTGTAAGGCACGCGCTTGGCAGCGTCGAAGCCGAGATCGGTCACCATCCACTGGAAGAAGCTCTGCGCCCCTTCGTCGCCGATGATGTACTGCTCGGCGTTCTTCAGATCCTGCCATGTGTCCAGTCCCTGGCCGGGATGGGACATCATCACCTGCGGGTCCTTCTGGAAATCGGCGGCCACGATGCGCAGCGGAATGCCTTGCTGGACGGCGTCGAAGGCCTGCAGCAGATTGCCGCCCATGTAGAAGTCGATCTTGCCGGCAAGCAGCATCGGCCGCCCGCTGACCTGCGGACCGCCCTGCATGATGCTGACGTCCAGGCCGCAGGCGGCATAGGTGCCGTCGGCGATCGCCTGATAGTAGCCGCCGTGCTCGGCCTGGGCGAGCCAGTTGGTGCCGAAGGTGACCTTTTCGGCGGCGGCTGCGGGGAAAGCTGCCAGGATGGCCGCGAACGCCACCGGGATTGCGTGATTTTTCGCCATCGCTCGCCCCTTGTTTTCCCCTGCCGCTCGCCCAACAGCCGGACAACCGCTCAGAGCTATCGGGCGAGAGGCGCAATCATCGTGCCCATTTTCGCCGCGCTTGTCTATCGCAGGCCGCGGCGGCCCGGCGTTGCCTTGTAAGCGGCCTGCGATCCGATCTAGGGTCGCCGCCGAGGAGGGCGCTCGAATGCTCAACTACCTGGCGCCCGGCACGATCCGCCGGCCGTTTGCCCGCTACAGCCATGGCGTCGAAGTGCCGCCCGGCAGCCGGCTGGTGCTGTGCTCGGGCCAGCTCGGCATCGCCGCCGACGACACCGTGCCCGCCGATGCGCAGGCTCAGACCGAGCGCTGTTTCGCCAACGTCGCCGCGATCCTGGCCGAAGCCGGGCTGTCGCTGTCCGATATCGTGCGCATCAATGCCTTTGTCACCGACCGGGCGCATCTGCCGGCCTATATGGCGGTGCGTGACCGCCTGTTCGCCGATCCGGCGCCCGCCTCGACGCTGATGATCGTTGCCGGTTTCGCCCGGCCGGAGTTCATGGTCGAGGTCGAGGTGATCGCTGCCGGGCCCGCGCGGGAGGGTAAGCATCATGGCTGACCGGCGGGTCTGGTGGGGCGACTTCCGCGCACCGGAATTTGCGGCGATCGACCCCGAGGCCACCATCGCCGTCATCCCGCTGGCGGCGGTCGAGCAGCACGGGCCGCATCTGCCGGTGTCGACGGATTTCTCGATCATGGCGGGCATGCTGGAGACGGTGATCCCGCACCTGCCGACGGCGCTCGATATCCGCATCCTGCCGATCCAGGCGATCGGCAAGTCAAACGAGCACGTCTACGCCCCGGGCACGCTGACGCTGCCGGCGGCCACCCTGATCGAGGCGTGGAGCGAGCTGGGCGCCTCGGTGGCGCGCGCCGGGGTGCGCAAAATCGTGTTCGTCAACTCCCATGGCGGCAACGAGGAGATCATGGGCATCGTCGCGCGCGAGCTGCGCGTGCGCCATGCCGCGCTGGCGGTCAAAACCAGCTGGCAGCGGTTCGGCCGTCCGGCCGGACTGTTTTCAGAGGCCGAAGAGCGCTACGGCATTCATGGCGGCGATGTCGAGACCTCGCTGATGCTTTGGTTCCGGCCCGACCTCGTCGACATGGCCGCGGCGCAGGATTTCGCCTCCCGTGTCGTCGACGCCGAGCACGCCTTTGCGCTGCTGCGCCACACCGGCACCCATGCGTTCGCCTGGAGCGCGGCCGATCTCAACCCTCATGGCGTCGTTGGCGAGGCGGCGCGCGCTACCGCGCTCAAGGGCCGGGCGACGGCCGAGTTCCAGGCCGACGGCTTCATCCGCCTGCTCGGCGATATCGGCGAGGCCAAGCTCGGGGAATGGCTCGCCGATCCGGGCTAAGGGCAATTCCAGGAAAAGTGGAAACGGTTTTCCGTCCGAATTCCGGAAAAACAAAGACTTAGACCGGAGCACCGAGTTCTGAAGAAACGGTGATCCGGCGAAGGGCTGTGCTGTTGGTTCAGGCGCTGGCTCTGGCGCGCCGCGGCGCAAGCGCGTCCGCCAGCGCCGGGGCGAGGTCGCCGACCGGGGCAAGCTCGATATCGTCGAGCTCCAGCCAGGCGGCCATGGCGCGCAGTTCGCCGGCAAGCGCCTCGGCGGTCTCGGCCGGTGCACCGGGCTCGCCATGGGCGGAATTGACGCGCAGCAGCCGCGCCTGCCGGTCGGCCTTGAGGCAGACCCGGCCGACCAGCCTCTCGCCCAGCAGGAACGGCAGCACGTAGTAGCCGTAGGCACGCTTCTCAGCCGGGGTGTAGATCTCGATCCGATAGTGAAAGTCGAACAGCCGCTCGGCCCGCGCCCGGTCCCAGACCAGGGGATCGAAGGGCGCCAGAAGTGCGGCAGCGGTGACGCGCCGCGGCCGTCTGGCATCGCGGTGAAGATAGGCCTGCATCGGCCAGCCCTCGACCTTGACCGGCAACAGCGCCCCCTCCTCCGCCAGCGCGGCGATCGCCGGGTCGGTGTCGGCCGCGGCCATGCGGAAATAGTCGCGCAGATCGGTCGCCGTGGCGATGCCCAGCGCCCGTGCGGCGATGGCGACGAGCTCGCGCTTGGCCGCCGCCGGTTCGGGCGCCGCCTGGGCAACCACCGCGGCCGGCAGCACCCGTTCGGGCAGGTCGTAGCGGCGCTCGAAGCTGGGCCGCCGCTCGGCCGTGGTGATGCGCCCGGCCCAAAACAGGAATTCCAGCGCCCGCTTGGCATCGCTCCAGCCCCACCAGCCGCCGAGGCCGCGCTCGCCCTCGAACTCGGATGCCGCGATCGGACCGGCCTCGACCACCCGCCGGTAAACCTCCTCGACGAAAGCTTGGCGCTCGCGCCAGAACCGGGCAAGCCCGGCATAGATGCCTTCCCCGCGGGCCGCCCGCTCCATGCGCCAGCGCATCAGCGGATAGCTTTCGACCGGCAGCAGCGAAGCCTCGTGCGCCCAATATTCGAACAGCAGCCGCCGCCGTCCTTGCGCGGCATCGTCGAGCAGCGAGCGGGGATAGGCGCCGAGACGGGCATAAAGCGGCAGATAGTGGGCCCGCACCAGGACGCTGACCGAATCGATCTGGAACAGGCCGAGCCGCGCCAGCACCCGCTTGAGATGCCGCCGGTCGACCGCTGCGCCCGGTTTCGGATCGGCAAAACCCTGCGCGGCAAGCACGATCCGGCGGGCCGCAGCGCGTGACAGCGTTTCACTCATGATCCGCACCCTTCGCCAGCCGCGCCTTGCCCGGCGCCCCGCCAACGCTTGCGCAACAATTTGCCGGGACGCAAGGCCGCAGCCTCTCCCCGGCCAAGGCTCATGACAGAAGGGGGTGCGGCCGACGGCAAGCGGCGATCAGGCAGCCTGCGAGCCCAGCCCGGGGCGGGCCGGCAAGGCCAGGCGTTCGAGCTCGGCGCGCAACGCCCCGGCCAGCTCGGGCCTTTCCATCGCCAGCGCCAGATTGGCAGCGACGAACCCGGCCGGCGTGCCGCAGTCGAAAGTCCGGCCCAAGAACTCGAACGGCCGGATCTCCTGGCCGGTAAGCAGCGACACCAGCGCATCGGTGAGCTGAACCTCGCCGCCGGCACCGGGCGCCTGCTCGGACAGCAGCCCGAACACCTCCGGCTGCAGCACATAGCGGCCCGATATGAAGAAGTTGGACGGCGCGGTTCCCGGTGCCGGCTTCTCCACCAGGCCGTCGACCAGCGGTCCATCCGCACCCGGCTTCAACGACACGATACCGAATTTGTGGGCGTCCTCAGGCCGGCACGTCTCGACCGCGACGACATTGCCGCCATGCAACGCGTGAATGGCCAGCATCGACTTGAGGCAGGGCTCGTCGGCGACCATCAGCATGTCGGGCAGCAGCACCGCGAACGGCTCGTCGCCGACGATGTGGCGCGCCGTCCAGATCGCATGGCCGAGACCGCGCGCCTCCTGCTGGCGGACGAAGGACAGCGCCCCTATTCCCGGCGTCGACTTCGACATCGTGTCGGCCAGGCCGTGCTTGCCGTTCCTGCGCAGGGAGTGGTCAAGCTCGAAGGCATGATCGAAATAGTCCTCGATGGCGCCCTTCATCCGGCCGGTTACCACCACGACGTGCTCGATGCCTGATGCAAACGCCTCCGAGACGATGTAATCGATGATCGGGCGATCGACGACCGGGAGGAGCTCCTTGGGAATGCTTTTGGTGGCCGGCAGCATGCGGGTGCCGAAGCCCGCAGCTGGAATCACGGCTTTGCGGATTTTCCGAGACATAGTTGATTCCTGAAATATTAAGTGACGCGGGGGCAGGAGGCGATTGCCGCACAATAGTCGAAGAACTCGGCGATCGGGCGGATGGTTCCCCTGCAGCGCAGCAGGGCCTATGTTGCAATGCAAAATGAAACTGGCGATGGGTCGGGTTACAATGCCATAGCGGCGAGCTCCTTCGATCTTTGCCTGGGCCTTCCGGGAGGGCCTTGCCGATCTTCGTGTCTTGACGGAACCGACTTTGATGAATGCACGCACTGACCCGACCCAGTTGCAAAAGGCCAGGCTCGACTCCCCGCAGCTGGAAAAGGGCGTGCACCCCCTGCCCGCCGACGCCGAGCTTCCTATCCGCTCGACTTTTCTGCCGGAAGACAAGCTGCGCAAGCTCGGCGAAAGCCTGGCCAAGGGTGAGGTGGAGACCGTCAATGGGCTGGAGAGCTTCGACTTCCAGCAGCGCAACCGCGACAACGCCCGCAAGATCCTCGAAGTCTACCAGCTGACAAACGATGCCCAGGCGCGCGGCGAGACGGTCACGCCGGCGGCGCAATGGCTGCTCGACAACCACTATCTGGTCGAGGAAACCATCTATCAGATCCGCCGCGACCTGCCGCGCAAATTCTACCGCGAGCTGCCGACCATCGAGGTTGCCGGGCACCGCATCCCGCGCGCGCTGGCGATTGCCTGGCTTTACGTCGCGCATGTCGATTCCACCGTCTCCGGCGAGCTCTTCATGGCTATCGTCGAGGGCTACCAGTCGGTCGATCCGTTGCGGATCGGCGAGCTCTGGGCACTGCCCTCGCTGCTGCGCTTCGTGCTGATCGAGAACCTGCGCCGGCTGGCGCTGCGCGTCAACCGCTCGCGCGAGCTGCGTTCGATCGCCAACTCGGTCGCCGACGCGGTGCTTGCGGCGCGCGACAGCGAGGACGGCCAGGCCATCCTTGCCGGCTATGCCAGCCATGCGCGCGACACCACCTTCGCCACGCAGCTGCTCTACCGCTTGCGCGACGGCTCGCAAAACGCCGGCGAGGCGCTGATCTGGCTCGAAACCGAGCTGGAAAAGTCGGGCAGCGATGCCGAGGAGATCATCATCGGCGAGCACCGGACGCTGTCGAGCGGCAACGTCACCACCGGCAACATCATCCGCGGCCTGCGCAAGATCAACGACATCGACTGGACCGAGTGGTTCGAGACGATCAGCCGGGTCGATTCCTTGCTGCGCGAGCGCACCGATTTCTCGCTGCTCGACTTTTCTTCGCGCGATCAATACCGCCGCGCCATCGAGGATCTCGCCCGCCGCTCCAACCTCAGCGAATACTACGTCGCCGACCGGGCCTTGCAGCTGGCGGCCGAACGCGCGCCCGAACAGGCCTCGGACGGCAAACCCACCGACATCGGCTTCTGGCTGATCGGCCCCCGCCGCGAAGAGCTCGAAGCGGCGATCGGCTACCGCCCGAGTTTCGGCCGGCGCATCAACCGTTCGTTCCAGAGGAGCGGCTGGTCCGCCATCGTCGTCCCGGCGCTGCTTCTGACGGCGCTGTTTCTGTGGGTTACGGGGGCCGCGCTGGCCGCGCTCGGGCTTTCGGCCGCGGGCATCTCGCTGATGCTGATCTTCTTCGCACTGCCGGCGGCGGAGGCGATGCTCGGGCTGTTCAACACCACCGTGCTCTTGTTCCTAAGGCCGACCCGCCTGGTCGGCTTCGAGTACAAGGACGGGATCCCGGCCGAGGCGCGCACGCTCGTCGTCGTCCCGGCGCTGATCGGCTCGCGCGACGATGTCGACGAGAATGTGCGCAACATCGAGGTCCACCACCTGGCCAACAGCAAGGGCGATATTCGCTTTGCTCTGCTCTCGGATTGGCCCGACAGCGATCTCGAGCAGCGGGCAACGGACGTGCAGCTGCTCGACTACGCCCGCGCCGAGATCGCCAAACTCAATCTGCGCTATCCCTGCGAGGGGTCGCCGCGCTTTTACGTGCTGCACCGGCGGCGGCTCTACAACGAGTTGCAGGACAGCTGGATGGGGTGGGAGCGCAAACGCGGCAAGCTGCACGAGCTCAACCGCTTCCTGCGCGGCGACAACGACACCACCTTCCTGCCGGTCGATGCGCCTTTGCCGGACAATGTCGTCTACGTGATGACGCTCGATTCCGACACGCGCATGACGCGCGATGTCGTCACCCGGCTGGTCGGCAAGCTCGCCCATCCGCTCAACCGGCCGCAATTCGACCAGGCAAGCGGCCGCGTGGTGGCCGGCTACGGCATCCTCCAGCCGCGCGTCACGGCCTCGCTGACCACCGGAGACGACGCCTCTTTCTTCCAGCGCGTGTTCTCGGCCAATCGCGGCCTTGATCCGTATGTCTTTGCGGTCTCGGACGTCTATCAGGACGTGTTCGGCGAAGGCACGTTCACCGGCAAGGGCCTCTACCACATCGACGCCGTCGAGACGGCGCTGGCGGGCCGCATCGACGAAAATACGGTGCTCAGCCACGATCTGCTCGAGGGCTCGATCGCGCGTGCCGCCTTGGTCACCGATGTCGAGGTGGTCGAGGACTATCCCACCCGCTATTCGGTCGACGCCTCGCGGCACCACCGCTGGGCGCGCGGCGACTGGCAGCTGCTGCCGTTTATCTTCGGCCGGCGGCGGAGCGGCCTGACGGGGCTGTCGCGCTGGAAGATGATCGACAATCTGCGCCGTTCGCTCACCCCGATCTTCTGGGTGCTGGCGTCGATTGCCGGTTGGACCCTGCTGCCGTTCAGCGCAGCCGTGCAGTGGCAAGCACTGCTCATCCTCAGCCTGTTCATCGCGCTCACCTTCGACATCGTCGATTCGCTGATCCCGCCGACCCCGGATGCCGGTTTGCGCGGCCATATCAACGCGCTGGCCCGCGATTTCGCCTTCGGTACCGCTCAGGTGGCGCTCAAGATCGTGCTGATCGCCGATTCAGCCTGGATGATGGGCGATGCCATCGTGCGCACCCTCTACCGGCTGTTCGTCACCCGCCGCTATCTGCTCGAATGGCGCACCGCCTCGCAGGCCGGCCAAAGCCGCGGCAGCGACATCCGCTCCCACTACCGGATGATGTACGGCGCCGTGCTCATCGGCCTTCTCGGGCCGGTGCTGCCTTATCTGGCCGGCTCGTCCGGCGTCTACGTCGCCTTGATCTTCGCGGCGTTCTGGATTCTGTCGCCGGCCTTTGCCTGGTTCGTCAGCCGCTCGGCCGAGACCGAGGATCGGCTCGTCATCGGCGACGAGGAACGCGCCCGACTGCGCACCATCGCCCGCCGGACCTGGCTCTATTTCGAGACGTTCGCGACGGCCGAGCACAACCATCTCCCGCCCGACAATTTCCAGGAAGTGCCGCATCCCGTGGTCGCCGCGCGCACCTCCCCCACCAACATCGGCGTCTATCTGCTCGGCGTGGTCTCGGCCCGTGATTTCGGCTGGATCAGCCTGGCCAATGCGGTGGAGCGCATCGATGCCACGCTGACCACCCTCGAACAGATGGAGCGTCACCGCGGCCATCTCTACAATTGGTACGAGACGCGCACGCTGAGGCCCCTGCATCCGCTCTACATCTCGGCGGTCGACAGCGGCAATCTCGCCGGCCACCTGGTGACGCTGGCGGCCGCCTGCCAGGAGTGGGCCGAGGCCCCGGCCGTTCACCTGCAGGGCGATTTCGACGGACTGCTCGACACCGTCGCCATCCTCGAAGAGACGCTGGACGAGCTGCCCGACGACCGCCGCCAGCTGCGGCCCTTGCGTAAGCGCCTGCAGGACCGCATCGGCGGCATGCGCCGCGCCGTCGAGACGATCAAGACCGAGCCCGAGATGGCCTCGATCCGCACCATCAATCTGGCGGTGATCGCGGCCGAGCTGCGCAAGCTCGCCGATTCCATCCATCACGAGACCCAGTCTTCGCGCAGCGAAGACCTTGCGGCCTGGGCTGCCAAGCTCGAAGCCACCTGCGAGGCCCATGTCAGCGATGCCCACAGCGACCAGTCGCATCTGGCGGCGCTACGGCAGCGCCTGGAGACGCTGCGCGACCGGGCGCGGCTTTATGCCTTCGAAATGAACTTCTCATTCCTGTTGCGCCAGGACCGCAAGCTGCTGTCGATCGGCTATCGGGTCGAGGAGCATCAGCTCGACGAGAGCTGCTATGATCTGCTCGCCTCCGAGGCCCGCCTCACCAGCCTGTTCGCCATCGCCAAGGGCGACATCCCGACCGAGCACTGGTTCCGGCTCGGCCGGCCGATCGTCGAGATCGGCTTCCGCGGGGCGCTGATGTCGTGGTCGGGCTCGATGTTCGAGTACCTGATGCCGCCATTGGTGATGAAGGAGCCGCAGGGTGGCCTGCTCAACCAGACCAACCACCTGATCATCCGCCGGCAGATCCAATACGGGCGCTCCAAGCAGATCCCGTGGGGCATCTCGGAAGCCGCCTACAACGGCCGCGACCGCGAGATGACCTATCAGTACACCAATTTCGGCGTGCCCGGCCTCGGGCTGAAGCGCGGCTTGGCGCAGAACACCGTGGTGGCGCCCTATGCCACGGTGCTGGCCGCGCAGTTCATGCCGCACGAAGCCTGCGAGAACCTGCGCCGCCTGCGCCTGATCGGCGCCCTCGGCCGCTACGGCTACCATGACGCGGTGGATTTCACCCCTTCCCGGGTGCCGGAGGGCGACCGCCGCGCCATCGTCTACAACTATATGGCCCATCACCAGGGCATGACGATCGTGGCGATCGCCAACGCCGTGTTCGAGGGCCGCATGCGCGACCGCTTCCACAGCGATCCGGTGATCGAATTGGCCGAGCTGCTGCTGCAGGAAAAGGCGCCGCGCGAGGTGCCGGTCTCCGTCGCCAAGCCCGAGGCCACCGAGCGGGTCAAGGTCGATGCGATCGAGGTCAGCCCCGACACCCGCGTCATCCTCAATCCCTCCCGTGCGCTGCGCGCCACCAATTTGATGTCCAACGGGCACTATTCGGTGATGCTGACGGCGACCGGCTCGGGCTACAGCCGCTGGAACGAGCTCGCCGTCACCCGCTGGCAGCCCGATCCCAGCGAGGACCGGATGGGCAACTATCTGTTCCTCTCCGATGTCGACAGCGGCGAGTGGTGGTCGGCGACCGCCGAACCGAAGCGGGCCGCAGACGAGACCTGCCAGACCAGCTTCTGCGACGACAAGGCGACATTCGTGAAGGTCGTCGGCACGCTGCGTTCGGAGGTCGAATGCATCGTCGTCTCGGAAGGCGACGGCGAGGCGCGCCGCATCGAGATCTTCAATGACGGCGCCAGCGACCGGCACATCGAGGTCACCTCCTTCGCCGAGCTCGCCTTGGCCGGCGAACAGTCCGACAGCGCCCACCCGGCATTCTCGAAGATGTTCGTGGAGACGGAGATCGGCGAGGACCGCACGGCCGTCTATGCGACCCGGCGCAAGCGCGACAAGAACGATCCCGACATCTGCTATGCCCATTTCGTGCGGGGCGGCCGTGGCTTCGGCCGCGAGGTCGAGGCCGAAACCGACCGGCGCGCCTTCATCGGCCGCGGCCGCTCGATTGCCAATGCGGCGGCCTTCGACCAGGGCGCCAAGCTCGCCGGGCATCAGGGCTTCGTGCTCGATCCGGTAGCGGTGCTGCGCCGCCGCATCCGCGTGCCGGCGAAAAAGAAGGTGTCGCTGACGTTCTGGACCGTGGTCGCGGCCAATCGTGAACAGCTCGACCAGTCGGTCGCCCATCTCGACCACCGCGAGAGCTTCGCTCGCCAGGCGATGCTCGCCTGGACCCACAGCCAGGTGCAAACCCGCCATATCGGCCTGACCTTGACCCAGGCAGCCAACGTCCAGAATCTCGCCCGCTATCTGCTCTATCCGGACCCGACGGTGCGCGTCGCCGCGCAGTCGATCGCGGCCGGCCTCGGCCGCCAGTCCGCCCTGTGGCCGCTGGCGATTTCCGGCGACTTTCCGATCTTCGCGCTGCGCATCGGCGATGTCGCCGACCTCGAGATCGTCTCGCAGACGCTGCGCTTTCAGGAATATCTGCGCGCCCGCGGCCTGGTCGTGGACCTGGTCATCATCAACGAGCAGGCGGCGTCCTACGTCCAGGATCTGCAGCAGGCGATCGAGTGGCAGTGCGAGAACTCGCGGGTCCGCGGCCGCGAGCTGGGACCGCGCCAGCACATCTTCGCCGTCCGCCGCGACCTGATGGACGAGACCGCCTATCGCACCCTGCTGGGAGCCGCCAGGATCGCCTTCCACACCCGCAACGGCACCATCTTCGACCAGATCGAACGGGCCGAAGCGGCCGCGCTGCAGGCCCGCGACGAAAACCTGACGGCCCTTGCGGCCGACCATCCCGAGACCGCTGCGACACGCGCCGCGCGGCCCTCCTCGCCGCCGCGGCTCCGCGCCGTCGGCAAGGCCGAGGACATCGGCCAGGAGCTCGAATTCTGGAACGGCTTCGGCGGCTTCGACCGCAACGGCCGCGACTATGTCGTGCGCCTGACCGGCGGCCAGTCGACGCCGCAGCCCTGGGTCAACGTCATCGCCAATGCCGGCTTCGGCTTCCACACCTCCGCGGAAGGCGCTTCCTTCACCTGGAGCCGCAACAGCCGCGACTTCCAGCTCACCCCCTGGTCGAACGATCCGGTGACCAACCGCCCAGGCGAGGCGATCTATATCCGCGACCAGGCGAGCGGCCGCGTGTTCTCGCCATTCGCTGCGGTGGCGCGCGATCCGGCGATGACCTACGAGGCCCGCCACGGCCAGGGCTTCTCCACCTTCTCCACCAAGCGCGGCACCCTGAGCGTCGAGCTCACCCAGCTCGTCGACCCTGCCGATCCGGTGAAGATCTCGCGCCTGGTGCTGAGGAATGCCGGCTCGGTGCCGGTCAGGCTGCGCATCTACGGCTATGCCGAATGGGTGTTGGGGTCGAACCGCGCCCGCTCAGCCCCCTATGTGGTGCCCGCCTATGACGCCGCCGCCGGCGCGCTGTTTGCCACCAACCCTTACAGCCTCGATTTCGGCGACCGCGTCGCCTTCCTGGCCAGCGATCAGCCGCCGTCCAGCTACACGGCCGACCGCCACGAATTCTTCGGCATTCACGGCAGCGTCGACCTGCCGGACATGGTGGCCGCAGGCGCCGATCTGTCGAAGCGGGTGGAAGCCGGCAGCGATCCCTGCTCGGCCCTGGTCCGCGACGTCGAGGTTCCGGCCGGCGGCGAGACGACGCTGTTGTGGCTGACC
Organism: uncultured Alphaproteobacteria bacterium; assembly: GCA_963791325.1. Classification (GTDB taxonomy): domain Bacteria; phylum Pseudomonadota; class Alphaproteobacteria; order Rhizobiales; family Rhizobiaceae; genus JBEVJK01. Next base: position 176,833 of record CAWBRU010000019.1, read on the forward strand.
GGCGACGCCGGCTCGGCTGCCGAGGCGAGCGGGCTGATCCTCAAACACCGGGCCCGCGACTTCGACGAGCGGCTGGCCGAGACGGCGGCCAATTGGCGCGGCTTCCTCGATACGCTGCAGGTCGAGACGCCCGACAAGGCCTTCGACGCCATGGTCAACCATTGGCTGCCCTATCAGAGCCTTGCCTGCCGCATCCGCGCCCGCTCGGCGTTCTACCAGGCGAGCGGCGCATTCGGCTTCCGCGACCAGCTGCAAGACACGTTGGCGCTGCTGCTGCACGACCCGCAGCTGGCGCATGCGCAGATCCTCAATGCCGCCCGCCGGCAGTTCAAGGAAGGCGATGTCCAGCATTGGTGGCTGCCGCGCACCGGCGCCGGCGTGCGCACGCTGATCTCCGACGACGTCGTCTGGCTGGGCTATGCCGCCGCGCACTACGTCAAGGTCACCGGGGACAGCTCGCTGCTCGACGAGAGCCTGCCCTTCATCGAGGGCCCGCCGCTGGCCGCAGCACCAGCCTGCGGGGCGCCATGCGGCAGGGGCGCCGTCCGGGCGAAAGGCGGTCGTCAGAGGCTGGCCAGTCGCGGTAGGCTGCGCGCATGCTCAAGCTCTACGGCTTTGCTCGAGTGAACAAAGGAGCGCGCGGCAACACTCGCGATTTGCGTGTCCTGTGGACGCTCGAAGAGATCGGACTGCCCTACGAGATCGTCGGGATGGACCACCCGAACCACGATCTCGATTCACCTGCGTACCGCGCGCTGAATCCGTTTGGTCAGATTCCGGTGATCGATGACGACGGCGTCGTGGTCTCCGAGTCCGGCGCGATATTGCTCTACCTTGCGCGCAAGAGCGGCAAGCTGATGCCCCACGATCTCGCGGGGGAGGCACAGGTGCTTCGCTGGTCCTTCACCGCGCTGACCACCATCGAGGTACCGGTGCTATCGCTGTGGTTTGTCAACTTGAGCGGTGGCAAGGGCAGCAAGCCGAGCGAGGCGTTGCATGACTGGGCCGAGATGCGCTTGAAGCAACTCGATGGTTGGCTCACAAATCGCCAGTTCATCGCGACCGAGGACTTCACCGTCGCCGATATCCTCATGACCCACGTGCTGGACGCTGGAACCCATCAGGAGATGCTGAAGCCGTACCCGAACCTCCTTGCGTACCGCGCGCGTTGCACCGAACGCCCGGCATGGAAGAAGACGCTCGACGCGTACTGCGAGCGAGTCGAAGCCGCCTGACGTGTCGCGACGTCAGAGACGCGACAGCACTGGGCGGGCGCTGGGGTCGCGGAGTCGTGAGCTGAGCGCGCTCTCGCCGGTCTCGCGCCTCGCGCCGCTTGTCAAGGTCCTCCGCGATCGTACTGCGCGTCGAACGTTTGCGGCTCGAGGCCCTCGCTCGAGCCACAGCTTATCCCCAGCGGCACGAATTGTGCTTTAGAGTTGTCACGTTACGTTGCAAAGGCGCGCACAGTCCGCTAAACGCCCCCGGCACCAATCGAGGTACTTGCCCGGGTGGGAACGCCCTGAGCCTGGCATCGCCTCGACCGCTGAACGCATGCCGCTCGAGGCGCCGCGTTCGGGTCGCCGCATTGGGCTCGAGGTCCGTCGGGTCGAGCCGATGATGTGCGCCCGCTGCGCCGCTGAGCGGCCTCTCCGAGGACTGTTGAGGCTCATTCATGAAAGCATCTGTCCCCTCTTCTCCTTCTCCCGTGACCGAGGTCGTCGTGCTGCGGCGGCGGGTGCCGACAACGACCGACCGGCTCGTGTCCATTCGCCCTGCGGCGGTCGAGCCCGCGTCGGCTCCGCCTGCATCGGAGGTCCGAACCGTTCCGGCTCCGGCGCGTCCCGCTCGGGCGCGCGTGCAAATGGTCGTCCCTCGACCTGTTCCGGCGCGCATGGTTCCGGCGGCGGCCGCTCGGATGGCCAGCGCCGAGACGCCCCTGGCGCTGGCGAAGCACGCCAGTGCGGACGAAGCGCTCGGGGCGTTGACTCGGCTGCACGAGCGTCGCGCCGAGCTGTTGTGTTTGGCGCTGCTGGAGCCAGTCACCAGCACGGTGCTGGATGCGATCGCGGCGGAGCTCGACAAAGGGGAGGCGCAGATCGGGTCGGTCGTGGACGAGCCGGAGCTGGCTCCCGAGGAGGCGCGGCGGCGCTTCGATGCGCTGCGCGCTGACCTCGACCGGCTGCATCGAGAGCACGGTCACGCCTGGCCGTTCACGGGCGTGGCGCGGCTGGCTCGTTCCGGGGCGCCGAGCGGCTTCGAGAGCGCGCTACGGGCCAGCCGCGCGGCGGCTGGCTCGGTCCGACTGCAGTGGGACAGCGTGGAGCGGCTGCTGAAAGCGAGCTGGATCGCGCGCGTGCGGGCGCGCGACGTGTCGGGGCTGCCGGGCGAGCTGGTCGCGCGCGTGCGCCGGCTGGATCGCGAGGTCACTTCGAGCATCGACGGCCTGGTCGCGAAGTATCAGGGCCTGGTCGCCGAAATGGCCCGGAAATATCAGGGCCTGGGCCTGAGCCGCGAGGACCTGATGCAGGACGGCAGCATCGGCTTGCTGCGCGGGATCGACAAATTTGATCTGCGGCGGGGCAAGCCGTTCGGCTCGTACGCGGTCTGGTGGGTGCGGCAGGGCGTGCGACACGCGCTGGCGACGCAGGCGCGCACCATTCGCTTGCCCGTGCAGCAGCTGGCGAACCGCTACGCGCTGGGGCGCGCCTCGCGCCGCCTGGCACACACGCTCGAGCGCGAGCCGTCGGAGCAAGAGCTAGCCGAGGCTACCGGCATGTCACAGCAGAGCGTCTCGGATCTGATGCGTGCATCGACCGAGCCCGTCAGCCTCGACATGCCGCGCTCCAGCGAGAGCGACTCCACGATCGGGGACGTGATCGCGGACACCGACACGAAATCCCCGAATGAGCAGGCCTCCGCGAGAGAGAGCCTGGTGGAGCTGCGGACCTTGCTCGAGGAGCTCACCCCTCGAGAGCAGCACGTCGTCCACCTGCGTTTCGGCCTGGATGGCGAAGACGAGCGCACCCTGGAAGAGATCGGCCGATCGCTGGAGCTGACGCGCGAGCGCGTGCGACAGATCTGCGCCGAAGCCCTGGACAAGCTGAACCGCGCCACCCGCAAGCGCGGGCTCGACCTGTGAGCGCTGCGCGCCGCTGAGGTTCGGGGCGATGAAGCAGCTGCTGCGAGGTAGGGTACGCAGTGGCCGCGGTGACTTCGGGCGCTGGCTGACGAAGCTCCAGGAGCACTACCGGGCCAAGACGGGCATGTCCCTGTTTCCGGGGACACTGAACGTTGAACTGCCCGAGCCGTACTCGCTCCGGAAACAGGGACATGCCCGTCTTGGCCCGGTAGTGCTCCTGGAGCTTCGTCAGCCAGCGCCCGAAGTCACCGCGGCCACTGCGTACCCTACCTCGCAGCAGCTGCTTCATCGCCCCGAACCTCAGCGGCGCGCAGCGCTCACAGGTCGAGCCCGCGCTTGCGGGTGGCGCGGTTCAGCTTGTCCACGGCTTCGGCGCAGATTGTCGCACGCGTTCGCGCGTCAGCTCCAGCGATCGGCCGATCTCTTCCAGGGTGCGCTCGTCTTCGCCATCCAGGCCAAAGCGCAGGTGGACGACGAGCTTCTCTCGAGGGGTGAGCTCATCGAGCAAGGTCCGCAGCTCCGCCAGGCTCTCTCTCGCGGAGGCCTGCTCATTCGGGGATTTCGTATCGGTGTCCGCGATCACGTCCCCGATCGTGGATTCGCTCTCGCTGGAGCGCGGCATGTCGAGGCTAATGGGCTCGTTCGACACGCGCATCAGCTCCGAGACGCTCTGCTGCGACATGCCGGTGGCCTCGGCGAGCTCTTGCTCCGACGGCTCGCGCCCGAGCGTGTTCGCCAGCCGGCGGAGGCGCGCCCCAGCGCGTAGCGGTTCGCCAGCTGCTGCACGGGCAAGCGAATGGTGCGCGCCTGCGTCGCCAGCGCGTGTCGCACGCCCTGCCGCACCCACCAGACCGCGTACGAGCCGAACGGCTTGCCCCGCCGCAGATCAAATTCGTTGATTCCCGCGCAGCAGGCCGATGCTGCCGTCCTGCATCAGGTCCTCGCGGCTCAGGCCCAGGCCCTGATACTTCCGGGCCATTTTGGCGACCAGGCCCTGATACTTCGCGACCAGGCCGTCGATACTCGAAGCGACCTCGCGATCGAGCCGGCGCACGCGCGCCACCAGCTCGCCAGGCAGCTCCGACACGTCGCGCGCCCGCACGCGCTCGATCCAGCTCGCTTTCAGCAGCCGTTCCACGCTGTCCCACTGCAGTCGGACCGAGCCGGCCGCCTCCCGACTGGCGCTGAGCGCGCTCTCGAAGGCGCTCGGCGCCCCGGAGCGAGCCCCGTGCCACGCCTGCGAACGGCCAGAGGTGACCGTGCTCTCGATGCAGCCGGTCGAGGTCAGCCCGCAACGCATCGAAGCGCCGCCGCGCCTCCTCGGGAGCCAGCTCCGGCTCGTCCACGACCGACTCGATCAGCGCCTCCCCTTTGTCGAGTTCGCCGCGATCGCCGCCAGCACCGCGCTAGCGGCGGGCTCCAGCAGCGCCAGACACAACAGCTCGGCGCGGCGCTCGTGCAGCCGAGTCAACACCCCGAGCGCCTCGTCCGCACTGGCGTGCTTCGCCAGCGCCAGGGGCTCGGCCCCGGCCATCCGAGCGGCCGCCGCCGGAACCCTGCTCGCCGGAACAGGTCGAGGGACGACCATTTGCACGCGCCCCCGAACAGGACGCGCCGGAGCCGGAACCGCTCGGACCTCCGAGGCAGGCGACGGGGACTCCGGCTCGACCGGTGCAGGGCGAATGGACACGAGCCGGTCGGTCGTGGTCGGCACCCGCCGCCGCAGCACGACGACCTCGGTCACGGGAGAAAGAGAAGCTGGGACAGATGCTTTCATGAATGAGCCTCAACAGTCCTCGGAGAGGCCGCTCAGCGGCGCAGCGGGCACACATCATCGGCTCGACCCGACGGGCCTCGAGCCCAATGCGACCCGAGCGCGGCGCCTGGATACGGCATGCGTTCAGCGGTCGAGGCGGTGCCACGCTCAGGGCGTTCCCACCCGGGCAAGTACCTCGATTCGTGCCGGGGCATCTAGCGGACTGTGCGCGCCTTTGCAACGTAACGTGACAACTCTAAAGCGCAATTCGTGCCGCTGGGGATAAGCTGTGGCCCGAGCGCGGGCCTCGAGCCGCAAACGTTCGACGCGCGGTACGATCGCGGAGGACCTTGACAAGCGGCGCGAGGCCCGAGACCTGCGACGCGCGCGCTCAGGTCACGACTCCGGCGACCCCAGCGCCGGCCGAGTGCTCTCGCGGCTCTGACGTCGCGACCGTCAGGCGGCTTCGACTCGCTCGTAGTACGCGTCGAGCGTCTTCTTCCACGCCGGGCGTTCGGTGCAGCGCGCGCGGTACGCGAGGAGGTTCGGGTACGGCTTCAGCATCTCCTGATGGGTTCCAGCGTCCAGCACATGGGTCATGAGGATGTCGGCGACGGTGAAGTCGTCGGTCGCGATGAACTGGCGATCTGTCGAGCCAGCCATCGAGTTGCTTCAAGCGCATCTCGGCCCAGCCGTGCAGCGCCTCGCTCGGCTTGGTGCCCTTGCCGCCGCTCAGGTTGACGAACCACAGCGATAGCACCGGCACCTCGATGGTGGTCAGCGCGGTGAAGGACCAGCGCAGCACCTGTGCCTCCCCGGCGAGATCGCGCGGCATCAGCTTGCCGCTCTTGCGCGCCAGGTAGAGCAAGATCGCGCCGGACTCGGTGACCACGACGCCGTCGTCATCGATCACCGGAATCTGACCGAACGGATTCAGCGCGCGGTACGCGGGCGAATCGAGATCGTGGTTCGGGTGGTCCATCCCGACGATCTCGTAGGGCAGTCCGATCTCTTCGAGCGCCCACAGGACGCGCAGGTCGCGAGTGTTGCCGCGCGCGACCTTGTTCACTCGAGCAAAGCCGTACAGCTTGAGCATGCGCGCAGCCTACCGCGACTGGCAAGCCTCTGACGACGGCCTTTCGCCCCGGACTGCGCCCCTGCCACATAGCGCCCCGCAGGTCGGGTGATGGCTCTCCCCCTCAAACAAAGTGCAGTCGCGCAAGTCTGCGCCGCTGCGCGGCTTACTCGCGCCGCCGGGCGATGGGCAAGGCGGGCGCAGCGCGGAGCGCCGCCTGACGCGTGCCGGGATCGATCTCGACCGTCCGGCCCCTGCCATCGTCCTCGCGCGCGGGCGTGGGCGCACCGCCGTGCAGCTGCCACCAGGCCCGCGCGCGGTCAGCGCTCCACTCGTCGGCGGCGGCGCAGGCCGCGAGCGCGCGCTCGAGCTCCGCTGCGGTGGGGTAGCGGTCCCCCGGGGACTTCGCCAGGCAGCGGAGGACGATCGCCTCGAGGTCGGCCGGCACGGCGCGGCCCAGGCGCTCGCTCGGAGCGACGGGAGCCGAGTGCAGGTGTTGTGCGCAGACCTCCACGGCTGAGCTGCCGGTGAACACCGGCTCCGCGGTGAGCATGTAGTAGGCGACGGCGCCCAGGGAGTAGATGTCGCTGCGCACGTCGACGAGGGCGGCGCTCTTCAGCGCCTCGGGAGAGATGTAGAGCGGCGTGCCGAGCACCACGTCTTGAGCCGTGACCGACGAGGGCGGGTCCGCGTTGTTCTTGGCCAGCCCGAAGTCGAGGACCTTCACCGCGTCGGGCTCGCCCCAGCGCCGGCACAGGAACACGTTCGCCGGCTTGATGTCACGATGCACCAGCCCCACGTCGTGCGCCTCGCGCAGGCCACGCGCTACCTGCCTGACGATGTGGATCACCCGCTCCGGCGGGCTGCGGCCCGTCGGCGGCGACCAGCTTCTCCAGGTCCATCCCGTCGAGGAGCTCCATCGCGTAGTAGAAGGAGCCGTCGGCGGTGCGACCGTAGTCGTGGACCGTCACGATGTTCGGATGGTTGAGGCCGGCGAGGAGGTGGACCTCCTGCTCGAAGCGGGCCAGGCTCGCGTCGCCGTCCGTCCGCCAGGAGCTTGATCGCCGTGGGGCGGCGCAGCATCGCGTGGCTGGCGCGGTAGACCACTCCCATGCCGCCCTCGCCGAGCTTCTCACCCAGGGTGTACTGCCCCAGCCTTCGCGCGTCTCGGACCTCGCGCCGCAGCCCGTAGAGCGTGGCAGAGGCGACACCGGAGAAGATCAGCGCGATGACCGACCAGTTGATGCTGAAGCCCAGCATGGTGATCCACGACAGCGACTGGTCGTCGAAGCGGTGCCGGCCGAATACCACGCCGAGGATGGTCGGGCCACACATGAGGACGCCGCACAGCAGCGTGCGCTTGACCGTGCTCGGGACGATCAGCGAGCGCAAAAGCAGGATGCAGATGAACCCGATGAGGTTCTCGAAGACCCCGGAGATCGTGCCGAGGTCGCCGAGCATGAGGAAGACGTTGTCGATGCCGATCGCCAGGCTGCCGACGACGTCCGTGGCGAGGAGGACGGGCGTCGAGCGCGGCCGCCCGCGGGCGACGATCCAGTAGAGCGAATAGATCGCCGTGAGCAGGACCACGTCCCACGACGCGATGTGCCCCAGCGACTCGCGCGAAACCGACGGTCGGTCCCCAGATGATCGCGTAGATCAGCCAGTAGAGGATGCTCTGGACGACGAGGGCCTTGCCGTACAAGGACAGGCGACGCTGGAGGAGCGTGTGACCGCCCGACCTCGCTCGGCTCGAGCGCGGGATCGCTCTGCAGCCCCCCACCGCCACCCGGTGCGAACGTCGCGCGCATCGACGACAACAGACCCGACTCTACCCGCCCTGTCGAGACTATCCGAACCCGGCCCTCGACCCGGAGAGCGCGGAACGCCCTTGCCCTTCCCCGATCGAGAACTCGGCGACGTGTGAGCGGTCCTCGAGCAGCTCACCAGGAAGCTCGCGCGATCGCGGCCAGCGTTGCTGAGCTACTGGCGCAGGATGCTCGCCATCTTCTTTCCCTTGGCGAGCTCGTCGATCAGCTTGTCGAGGTAGCGGATCTTCTGCATCAGCGGGTCGGCGACGTCTTCCACGCGCACGCCGCAGACGACGCCGGTGATGAGCCCCGCGTTCGGGTTCATCCGGGGCGCCTGGGCGAAGAACGTTTCGAAGTCGACCTTGGCGTCGATGGCGCGCTGAAGCTGCTCGCCCTCGTAGCCCGTGAGCCACGCGATGATCTCGTCGACCTCGTCCTTCGTCCGCCCCTTCTTCTCCGCCTTCTGCACGTAGAGCGGATACACGCTCGCGAACGACATCGCGAAGATGCGTGGCTTCTTGGTCGCGACGTCGTTCGGCGGTGGCTTCCCTGCTGTGGCCTTCTTGCGGCTCGCCGCCTTCTTCACCGCCTTCTCGGTGGGCGTCCTCGTCTTCAGCGCAGCCATGCAGCCACCATTGCTACCACGGCTCTGGTCGCCGGGAAACCCGGGCTCAGCGCGCCGGCGATGACGTGGCGCTGCCCCTCTCGGCATTCATCGAGCCGGGGATGAAAAGCGGGCGCTACAGCGCACCCGGCGTCACCAAGCTCGCTGCCACGCTGAAACCGGCGCGCAGCGCGCGATGGTCGCTCAGCGACTGCTCCAAGACCCGCACCTCGCCGAGCTCGATGCCACGCACCAGTAGGTAGTCGATGCGACGCGTCGGCCCGTCACTGGGGCACGTCACGCCGAAACCGTGCCCCCGCAACCGCCAGGCGTCTGCGAGCCGTTGGCGGAGCAGGGAGAGCGTGACGCTGTTCGGCGCGGTATTCAGATCGCCGCACACGATCACGGGGCCATCGAGCGTGGCCAGGTGATCGAGCAGACGCTGCACCTGCACCCGGCGGCCGCGGGCCGACTTCACGAGCGCGCCTGGCAGTTCGCCGTAGTAGTGCGCGTACACCAGGTGCGTGCTGATCACGTGTAGGCTCCCGCCCGCCGGAGCACGCAGGGTGACGTCGAGCAGCGGCCGCATGTCGGGGCCCTCGGACAAGGGCACCAGCTGCTGCTCGAGCACAGGCCAGCGCGTTCCGATCGCAATCTCGCCGTGCCGCAGCAGCTGGTAACCGGGCAGCGCTGCCCGAAACGCGGTCCACTCGGGATCGCCCGGGATGTCGTCGTAGCTCACCGCCTCCTGCAGGCAGAAAACGTCGGGCGCGAGCTCGGAGAACGCTCTGCCGACGACATCCCCGCCGTGCGACCACTGCTCGACGTTGCAGGTGAGCACCGTGTGCTGCGCCGGCTGCGCTGCGCGACTCGGCACGTTCCAGCCGCCGAGTGGCACGACCGCGATAGCCACGACACGCGAGCGCGGCGATGCCCGCGGACCAGGAGCGAGCCACGACGCCGCCCAAGACCGCCAGCAGCGCGAGGCCACCGAACGCCGGCACGGGCAACTCGACCGCGACCACTGCAAGTAACAGATCATCCCTGCCGAGCGCGCAGAGCGCCCAGCACCCGCCGAGCAGCGCAAACACGAGCGCCGGCGTGGCACGGGCGAAATTGCGAAGCCGTGGGGACAACACCAGAGCATGACACGCCCGGATAGCGAAGGCCTTGCCGGAGCGGTCCGCGCGGAGCGAAACTGCGCTCCGATGCTCATGAAAGACGAGGAGATCGCCCGGCTCCGACTGCGACGGCAACACCTGACCGGTACGCCGCTGCCCACGCCGGAGGCGGTGGTGGGCTGGCTCGGCGCGGTGCAGGCCCAGGAGTTCGGAGTTGCCAAGTGGTCGATCGCCCAGCGCAGCCGCGGGCGGGTCACCAGCGCCGACCTGGACCGCGCTCTGGCCGAGGGACGGATCCTGCGCACGCATGTGTTGCGTTCGACGTGGCACTTCGTGCTACCGGCGGACCTGCGCTGGCTGCTGATGCTGATCGGGCCGCGCGTGCGTGCCCGAATGGCCTCGTACTGCTGGCAAAATGGGCTGACCGACGCCGTGTTCGCGAGGAGCCAGGCGGTGCTGCGTGAGGCGCTCGCGGGTGGTCGGCAGCTGCTGCGCAAGGAGATCGCTGCAGCGTTTGCTCGCGGTCGCGTGGCCACCGACGGGCTGAAGCTGCGGTTGCTTTTGTTGCGGGCGGAGCTCGACCTGGTCGTGTGCAGCGGTGCCCTGCGCGGCAAGCACCAGACCTTTGCGCTGGTGGACGACCTGGTGCCTCCGGCGCCGCCCATTCCGGAGGACGAGGCGCTGGCGGAGCTGACCCGCCGCTACTTTTCTAGTCACGGGCCCGCCACTCTCAAGGATTTCCTCTGGTGGTCGAGCCTGACGGCCGCGCAAGCCCGGCATGGGCTGGAGCTGCTCGAGGGAAAGGGGTTACGCCGACTGGAAGCGAGCGGCCGCACTCACTGGATGGGCGAGGCGCCTGCCCGCCGGGCGGCTGCCGGGACGCCGGTGCACCTGCTTCCAGCGTTCGACGAATACATCATCGGCTACACCGAGAGCAGGAAGGTCCTCGCGGTGGCGGGGCAGCCCGACGCCCCGAGCGGCGCGCCCTTCCACTCGAACGTGTTGACCCGGGACGGGCAGGTGATCGGGTTCTGGCGAACGGTCCCCGAGCCCCGAGGAGGCGTTGGTGGAGGTTCACCTGGCGCGACCGCTCGATGCCGCCACCCGGAGCGCACTCGAAGACGAGCTCGCGCGGTACGGCCGCTTTCTGCAGCTGCCGGTGCGGCTCCTGGTGAAGCCGCGGGCCGGGCGTGGCCGACGCGCTCCGAAGCGCCCGGCCTAGCGCGGATGGGCAGCAGCGCGTCGTCCACGGCTGGGCGTCGGCAACCTGCTGTAGCGAGCAGAGCCTCGGCGCACGGCAAGACAATCTCGCGCAGTGCGGCGCGGCGGATGTTCGAGCGCTCGCGCTCCGCGATCACGCCATGCTCTGGGGCACCTCGAATCTTGAATCCGCCAAAACCAACCAGCGTGGGCACCTCGAGCTCTATGAAGAACAAAGAACCCCACTTGTGCCCGTCGGGGTGCCCCTCATAAGACGCGCAGAGAATCGGCAGCGTCTCCGGAAAACCTTCCCAATCCTCGGCGACAGCGACGCCGAGCAACCCTTCGAGCGCGTTGCGTCCTTCCAGCGCCGCGCTCAGCAGCGCAAGCGTTCCGTCCACTAGTCTCAGGCGAGAAGGGCTCATCGTCTTCACACGAGCGTCCAATCGGCATGCAGAACGGCTCGAGGTTTACGCCGCGGCCCATCAAACCACAGCGACCCGACCGCCGACAAGACCGCAGGCGCGGCACCTCGCGCCACGGCTCGGCACCCAACGCTGCGGTCCGACTCGCTCAGACCTTGCACCGCACTCGCCGTACACGCCGAGCTGGGTAGTGCCACGAAGCTCGGGTCGCACAACGGTACTGGCGTTCAGCGGCGAATGCGAGAGGGAGCGTGGCGACCGACGCGGCCGTCCGACTGCAACGACGGGTTGAGCGGCGGCGGCGGTCGAGGGTACACTCGACGCATGATTCACGGCGCTCACGTCATCATCTACAGCAAGGATGCCGAGGCTGATCGAGCGTTCTTCCGCGACGTGCTGAAGTACGAGTCGGTCGACGCAGGTCACGGCTGGCTGATCTTCGCGCTGCCGCCAGCCGAGGTAGCCGTGCATCCGTCCGACGAGAACGACGTACACGAACTCTTCCTCATGTGCGACGACGTCCAGGCGCTCATCGCCGAGATGAAGAAGCAGAAGGTGGAGTGCTCGGCGGTCGACGAGCAGCGCTGGGGATCGATCACGCGGTTGACGCTGCCCGGCGGCGGAAAGCTCGGCATCTACCAGCCGAAGCACGCTTCGCCGCTCGAGCGCCGGGCGATATAGCGCGGCGGAAGCTCTCCTGCGCGACCCTCGCTCTCTCTCGCATCGTTGCCGCCCCGGCGCCGCGTTCAAGCGAAGTAGGCCTGAAAACGGCGCCTCGTCGCCACCGCCGCCGGCCGCTCATAGCAACGGCCCAGCCAGGTACCGACGTGTTCATACGGCCGAAGATCCACGCTCTGGACGCGCGAGGGCGAGAGCACCGCGGCAACGTTGAGATCCGTCACGTCGAAGTGGTCGCCGACCAACCACTGGCGATCGGCGAGCGCCCCGTCGAGTCGGCGCAGTGCAGCCTCTATCGCCGTCTGCGCATGATGGCTGGCCTCGCGCAGTCCCGCCAGCAACGCATCGCGCTGGACCCACGGCTCGAGATGGCCCTGAACCCACAAGCTCCAACGCCAGACTTCAGCCTCGCCCGCGAGCGTACTGGGATAGAGGGGCGTCGACCGGCAGTGCCATACTTCTTCGCGAGGTACAGGTTGATCGCCAGTGATTCGGCCAGTACGAACCCATCGTCCATGAGCGCGGGAACCGCGCCGGCGGGATTGATGCGCAGGAAGTCGGGCTCCTTCAAGCGCGGGTCGTCGAAAGCCAGCGGGACATGTGTGTACTCGAGGCCCAGCTCCATCGCCATCCATAGAACGCGCATGGTGCGCGAGCGGGGTGAACCGTAAATCGTGAGCGCCATGGGAGAGTGTGCCGCAAGACGCCGGGATCAAGTCAAACTCGTTCGGGTTGGACGCGCACGCTCACGGCCAGGCTCAGCAAGTTACCCTTGACCTCCGTAGGGCGCATGGCACCAGCAGCGGGACGCGGTCGGCGTGGCGTGGTACGATGAGAAGCTATGCGAATGTGGCGACCGGGTGAGCGCTCGAGGAGTTGTTGGAGGGTTTTGATCCTGGTGCTGGTCGAGGCCTGCAGCCGGAGTGAGCAACATTCGCCCGTCGCTGAGCCACCGCCGTCACGCTCGATCCAGGCTCCCCCACCTGCGCCAGTTGAACCCGCTGCGCCAGCCCAGCGTAAGACGGTGGACGTGGGCACGAGCCTTGCGCCTGGGGACGTACAGAAAGTAGCTCCAACGGAACCCTGGACGAAGCTTCAATTGTCTGAGGGCACAATGGTGGAGATTCGGACTGAGCAACCAGGGGCCGTTCTCGACAAACTTGGAGTGACTACGCTCACGATATCCCATCAAGCCGAGCACTTCGCGGTCAATGGTCTGGAAGCCATCCTTGGAGACATCGGCGCCCTTGTTGCGCGAGCGCGTGGTCACGAGGAAACAGACGCATTCGTAGAGGAGGTAGCCAAGACGCCCTCTGCTGCCGTGTTTGCCGTGAGCGATCAGGACTTCTTCCGGGGAAGATCTCAGGCACTCATTTTTTCAGACCGCGATCTGGCAGGTCCGCATCCGCCCCGACGGCATTGTCGCAACCAAGCTCTGGTCAGGGCCCGGTGGTGAGTCCCACAGTTACTTCGATGCTTGCCTGTTCGGAATGCAGATGTCGTACGAACTCGACGCCCAGGGCAGGGTCCTGCGTCACTGCAAACGCATCTCCGAACGCTACACGGATGCACCGCGTATATCGGATTGCGCGACCGCGCCGGACATGAAGTGCTCGGAAGAGATCATCGCCACGCTCGACCTCATCACGCCCTAGCCCGAAGCCCATGCCCGCGCTCGACGATGAGCGAATGCGCTCGTGCGACAAGCGCGGCATTCAAGCATTCAAGCATTGTCTGCCGAACGTCGTGGCGATCACCTGCGGCGCGCAGCGCCGTCAGGTGTATCGCCTTGTTGGGCAGCACTCCAAGCGTGGCGTGTGGCACCGCTACGCCTCATTGTAGGCTCGCTCGAGGGCCGCTACGTCGAGCTTCACCATCGTCATCATGGCCTCCATCACGGCCTTCACTCTCCTGGCATCCTTGTCGCGGATCAGCTCGATGAATCGCCGCGGGACAATCTGCCACGAGAGGCCGAACGGATCCTTGATCCAGCCGCACTGGGTAGGCTTCGCCCCGGCCTTGACCAGTTTGTCCCAATACTCGTCGACTTCGGCCTGGTCCTCGCAGTCAACGTAGAGCGAGAAGCCTTCGGAGAACGTAAAGTACGGGCCCCCGTTGTAGCCCATGAAGACTTGACCACCGACGACGAACTCGGCGGAGGTGATCGGACCGTCCTTGCCGGTGCGGGCGACGTTCCTGATTTCGGAGTCCGGGAAGGTGGCGGTGTAGAACTCCATGGCCGCCTCGAGCTGATCGTTGAACATCAGGAATGGTGTCACCTTGGTCATCGGAGATTCTCCTTCGTCGCGGATGGTAACCGAAGGCCGCGCATCCATCCAGAGGCGCGCCTCGTACTGTCTGCCCAACGACGAGACCGCGTTACAGCTGCGGGCGCTGCAGCTCGCCCAAGCCCAGACGCCCGACATGACCGCTGCCTCGGGCGAAGCCAACAAGGCAGCGATAGACCACGTTCCGGTCAGGAACCCGCCAGCTTCAACGTCGGAGTTATGCCGCTGCCGTGCTGTTTGTCTGCTCTTCTGCTACTCGACGATGCCCTGCCGCAGCGCTCGAATCTGCTCCAGTCGCTGCGCGGTCAATTCTCTTCTGCAAAACGTCGAGTCGACGCCGCTCAGACTCCCACCACCCGCGATCAGCGCCGGGAGACCGCAGTGCGAGTCACGAAACTTCTCCCAGTCAGCCTGCGACGATATCAGCGCCGAGACAGCATCGGGCGAGTCACGATCGCGAAGCTTCCGGTCAAGGGCCTTGAAGGCTTTGTCGAGGTCAGCTTCGAGCGCTTCGAGTTCCTGGCCCACGCAGGATTCAATGGCCAACGTGGTGGGTTCGGACTCGCATGGACTGGCCGTGCCGGACTTGGGCGCCGGCTGCTCGGTGCGTACTGAATGCGGCGACGGCTGACCGCCCTCAGCGGCTGCAGTGGTCGGACAGTCCGGACGAGCTCCGGCACCGCATGCGAGCGCCAGTGCCGCTACCGCCAAGTAGTCCAGTCCGTGAGCTTTCATCGAAAACTCGCGGCAGCTGCAGCCGTCTGCTGTCGCGCCCGGGCAAGGAATCGCTCGGCCTCGCTGGTCCGTCTAGCCGTGAGGCCAGGCAAGGTTCTGCCGCTCGACTTGTTCCACCTGGCGAACTCGGCCTGAATGGCGTCCGCAGCGCCTTTTCGGTCTGTCGCAGATCCGATCATGTGCTCGTTCAGGTTGATCTTCTTCAAGAGAGTGGAACTGGCGAAATTGCCGACGCCAACGTTGAACGTGAATGATACGAGCGCGTCAAACTCCGCTTGGGCCAGTTGCACCGTGACCTTGGTGCGTACGGCCGCCTCGAACGGCGCGATGTCATTCCGAAGCATGACGTCGGTGGGAGTTGCGAGAGCAGTCGCCTCCGTTTCCACGGCCGCTGCCGCTCGTGCAGCTACGCTCGTTGCATCCGCGGGTGCTAGGTTCTCGTAGTCGGTCTTGTGGTTCCTCCTCGCGATCGCCTTCTGCGCGACCACTACGGCGGCGGCCTTGAGATCAGCAAACTGACTGTCAAAGGCCGTTGCCCGAGGGAGGTACTTCGTCGCCGCTGACTGCACGACGAGCCTCCTCCATTTGGCGTTATCGCGAGCAGCTGCAATGAAGAAGCTGGACCACTTGTCCACTCGATGTACGAGATGGCCGACTCCTGAGGTGCAGAAGTGGCTCGGATCATCGTAAAGACCGTCAATCGCGCCCTCGTCGCTTCTTGAGTTGCTGAAATCGCTCGAGTGCTCATCGTGAGCGTCTCGTTTTCCATCTGCCTTCCTCCTCAAGGATCGACCATCGCGTAGGCTTCGGCGTGCATCCGACCTCCGATATCGCCCCGCGGGCGTGGCAGTTGCCAGAAAAAACGGGCGACGTAAAGAGCTTGCCCTGTACGCCAGACCCTTCCGGCCTCCCCGAGTCCAAGTTCAGTGTTGTGCTCACGGTCTTCGTCGTCGGCATGACGCCTGGCATTAAGCTGCGAAGCCCCGAGGGGAGCGTAGCGACCGAAGACCTCGTCAGCTGCAACGTCCGAGTTGGCCTGCCCTCCGTCTCGCCCTTGAAGCTCGCAGTGGCCATTGCAGCCCTGGACGAGGTCGATGCCTCGTGAATTCGAAGTAGCGCTTGCCAAGCAAACGAGGAACCTGGACGATCCCTCGGATGGGAAGGCGGAGCGAGCAAACGAGCGTGCCGCGAGAGCCCGGCCGCGCCGAGGTCGTCGCAGCGCTCGAGCGCATTCAGGTCGCGCTCGCGCAGCGCGGCCTGTTGCTGCTTCAGGACGCCGAACTGCCTGCCGCGACCACCCTGATCGTTGGGGACGTGGTCCGTGGCTCTTGGTGGGCCCATCCCCAGAACAAGCTCGTATATGATACATTGCTGCAACTCGACGCCGAGGTGCTCTGGGTCAAGCTCGTGCGAGGCAAGGTGACCCTCGTGGCACGCTCGCTCTGGCCAGCGCTGCTGAGCACGGCACGCTCGCGCGAAGCATGGCAGCTGCAAGGGCTCTCTGCCGCCGGCCGGCGGCTGCTTGGGCTCGTGGATGCCGCCCCCGCGCCCCTGCGCCTCGACCAAGTCACGCTGCCCGCCGCGGCCGACGCTCCGCGCGAGCTCGCACGGCAGCTGGAGCAACGCCTGCTGGTCCACTCCAGCGACGTGCACACCGAGAGCGGCCGTCACGTCAAGGTGCTGGAGTCCTGGGCCAATTGGCAACTCGTGCACGACCCTATCGAGCTACCAGCGCCCGCGGACGGTCGCGCCATGTTAGAAGCGGCGGTGGTGGATTGGCCCAAGCCTCGGCTGCCCTGGCAGGCCCCACTACGGACGCGAGGCCCGTCAGCAAGATAGTACCGCCGGGAAGGTTCCGACCGACTCCAGAGCACCAGGTCGAAGGACTAAATCCACGGGCTGGATGTACGTCGGGAGCGAACCATGGTCAGGCTAACGACTGGCGTTGAGCAGCGGGCCTTTCAGTCTGGCGCACACCTCGATGCTCGACACGACCGCTGCCCTGGCGAAGCACAGGGCAGCGAGCCATCACTCCTCAGGTTGGAACCCGTCTGCTCAAATGCCTAATTATGCGCCGCCCTTGCCGGCATGTCGATTATGACATATAATACAATATGTGTCCCCGAAGGACAAGCCTCTGGTCTGGCTGAGCGGCGAGGTGAAAACTCCTCCTTTCTCGGCTGACGCCAGGGTGGAGGCTGGCTTCCTGCTCCGAAAGCTCCAGGCGGGGCACCTCCTGGGATTGCCTCATTCGCGGCCGATGCCCGGCATCGGGTCCGGCTGTCACGAGCTCAGGATCCCGGACGCCGGGGTGACTTGGCGCATCATCTATCGCGTCGACGATGACGCCATCGTGATCGCCGAAGTCTTTCCGAAGAAGCAGCAGGCCACTCCGGCACGGGTCATTCGGGTCACCAAGGACCGGCTTCGCCGATACGACGTGATTTCACGTGGAGGTGGTTGAATGGATGCAAGCAAGCGTAGGCGCCTCGAACGAGCAGGTTGGAAGGTAGGTTCGACATCCGAGTTCCTTGGTCTGTCGTCCGTCGAGGAAGAGTTGGTCGAGATGAAGCTCGCCTTGAGTGCAAGGCTCAGAAAGACCCGCGAATCAGGCAACCTAACGCAAACCGACTTGGCCAAGCGGATGGGGTCCAGCCAATCCAGGGTGGCCAAGATGGAAGCGGGCGATCCGACGGTCTCGCTCGACCTGCTCGTTCAGGGACTGCTGGCCGCGGGCGCAACACGACGGCAGATCGCCAGCGCTTTGAGCCAACGCAAGAAGGCTGTTGGGGAGTAGGCGTCTGGGGAGCACATGACTTTCCATTTTTGCGGGTACTTCCCGAAGAAGGCGACGCCTCGGCCTGAGAAGTACGACCTGCCTGGCGTTGTCGAGATTGCCTCCGTCAGCCAGTGTATTGCAAAAGGCCCGGAGGACTGGATCGAGAGCTGGAAGTGGAACGAACTCGGCTTCTTTGGTGACGTCGACATCGCTGAGTCCATCGTTCCCGAGTCCGAGCGGTCCCACTTCGACGTCTACGCTTATGAATTCCTCGACGAGCGCTTCGCCGAAGGTCTAGCCGAAGCATGGACCGTGCCTCCACTGACCTGCAGACCGCCAGGCAGCGACTTCGAGCCGCTGGGATTCGACGTGATCAGCAAGTCCCTCGCCCACTTCTTCGAATGCAGTCCTCTCTCCTGCAACCATGCTGCGAAGACCTTCAAGGCGAATGCGCACTGTCTGTTCGACGCACTCGACGAGGCCGTAGCTGCCGCCAAGGTGTTTTCGAAGGGAAACTGGGAACCGGGGCCGTACTACGTTGCCCGGGTCTTGCGGCGCGCGTACGGCAGCCCGGATGATCTTCTGGGAACGACGGGCGCATAACCCTCAATTGGCCCGCGCTACACGCTGCACTTCCATCGCGCAATACGGCGAGCTGTGCTCGCAGGTACCTCTGCTCGAGCGCCGAATGTTCGCGCGTTAGGCGGTTCTGCCTTTTCCCGGGATTGCAGGGGAAACGCGGCGAGGTGGGCGGCACGGCTGGAAGTTTGTTGGCTTCTCGGGAGTTTGGGGGGTGCCTCTGCAGTGATGACTCGCGCCGATAGGCGGTTTCTTTGATTTCTCGCGAAGGCAGGCAGTGGGCTGCAGGAGAGGGCTGGCGACTGCCTGGTCGGGCCTGGCGCTCGCCGTACTTCGGCGGACGCCGAAGGCAGCAAGGCGTTCGATCCGCCGGGGCGTGACGGCCGCGTCCCCCAAATCTCCGCTGCGCATGCAATTGGTCGTGGTGGGGCAACTTCACGAGGTCGACCTGCAGGAGGGAGCTGGCTGCGTCGAGCTACCAGAAGCGTTGCGCTCCAAGTATCCGAACGCCTGTCGTGAGTGGCCGTGGCAATGGG
The DNA here is from genome assembly GCA_963791325.1 of uncultured Alphaproteobacteria bacterium. Lineage (GTDB taxonomy): Bacteria > Pseudomonadota > Alphaproteobacteria > Rhizobiales > Rhizobiaceae > JBEVJK01. Next base: position 195,559 of record CAWBRU010000019.1, read on the forward strand.
TCTTCCCGGCCACACGGCGTTATGTGGACGCTGCGACGGGCGAGCAGCGCCGGCATCATTTACACGAGACCGCACTCCAGCGCGCGGTCCGAGCCGCCGCCAGTGCCGCTGGGCTCGGCAAAGCCGTCAGCTGTCACACGTTTCGCCATTCGTTTGCCACACACTTGCTGGAAGCTGGCTACGACCTCCGAACGATCCAGAAGCTTCTCGGTCACCACGAGTCTGCGCACGACCATGATCTACACCCACGTCCTGAATCGGGGCCCACTCGGCGTACGGAGCCCACTTGATCGCTAGTTGCCCGGAGGGCGCGCGCGATCTCCGTCCGCGCGCAATGGTGCTACGCTTGCTTGCCATGCCCGCCGTTGCCGAATCCGCCGCCTCCTCCCTCCCCGGCACCGATGAGTTCATCGAGCGTTGCGAGCGCATCCGCGCCTGGAACTATGTCGTGCGCGCCGCTGCGCAGGCTGCGCTGGCGCCGCCCATGGAAGCCGCCGGGACGGCAACGTTCGGCTCGGCGCAGGTGTGGTTCACGGGGACGCGGGCTCGGGTGCATCTCCTGAACGAAACGAGTCTGGACGAGCTGGAGGCCATCGAGGATTGGCTCGCGGAGCGGGAGCTGACGGCGATGTTCGATGTGTTGCCCGTCATCGCCTGTCGACCTGTGGCGCGCGTGCTCGGAGAACGTGGCTATCGTTTGGTGGCGTGGCAGCCGACGCTGTACCGCCATCTGTCCACGGCCATCGGCGCCGCCGCGGCGACGCCGCGGGTGGAGCGGGAGCGGGTCAGCGCCGTCGAGGTCGAAGAGGTCGAGGGCGAGAGCGCAGAGTTCCGCAATACGTTCATGGCGGGGCTACGAGATCCCGGAGCAGGACTGGGAGAGCGCGGCGCGGATCATGGACGCTCGCTGGCAGGCGGAGGGCGCGCGGCGCTTCCTGGCGCGGTCGCACGGCGAGGCCGTTGCGGCGGCGACGTTGGTGGTGCACGACGGCATCGCACGGCTGGCAAACTGTGCGACGTTGCCCGCTGACGTCAGCGGGGCGCGCAGGCGGCAGCTGATCGCGTGCGCGGCTGCGCTGCGCGGCAGAGGCGAGGCTCGAGCTGGCGGTCTCGGACGCGCGGCAGGGGGGCTCGAGTCTGCGCAACCTGGCGCGTGCCGGTTTTGCGGTGGGCGCGCACGTCACGCAGTGGCAACGCGGCTGAAGCGGGTCGCGCCCACGTGGGCGCAGCGAGGGCGTGTGCCGCGCCGTCCGGAACGTTCACAAGTCGACGTAGTGCGTCGGCGCCATGTCGAAGTGGAAGTGGTCGTCGTGGTCGCGGTGGGCTGGCCCGAGCAGGGTGCGAAAGACATCGCGTTCGAGCAGCGCCTGGGTGAGCTCTTCGAGGAAGCGCGCGGCGAGGCGCGTCGGAGGCGTCGCCACGGGCCTTCCAGTGCTTGGCGACGAGCACGTCGAAGCTCGCGCTGTCTCCGTCCTTCTTGGCGGAGCGCTCGTGCCCTTCTTCGAGCTCGTAGAGCCCCTTGCCCTTGGCAGAGGTCGAGTCGTCTTCGTCGGCGAATCGGAAGCCCTTGATGTCGATGGCGTTGCCGAGGGCGTGCTCGCTCAGGCGGCGACCACTGCCGTTGACGGTGCGGCAACCGTACGAGGCGGCGACGAGGATGCTGCTCGGCACGCGGTCATAGACGCGCAGCGAGACTTCGCGCACGACCTGTTCGAGCTCGAGCAGGGGCTCGCGGAAGGAGGGGGTGATGCGGGCGGCGGGGGATAGGCGCAGCGTCTCCCCGGAGAACTTCTGGAGCTTCATGTCGGGGCAGTCGCCTTTGCGGCGCATGCCGTCGAGCGGGTACTCCCCTTCGGGGTAGCGGGACGCTGGATCGCGACCCAGGGCTCGCGCGCTGGTGACTGCGCCTCCCGCGCCCAGGCTCGTGTCGGGCGTGTACTCGCGAGCACAGCCAGCGAGCAGCACGGTGCAGCACGGCAGGCAGGGCTCGAGCCATGCTGCAGATCAGTGCAACGCGCGCGCCAACGTGGGCTGCCCTCCGCCCCGCGGACCGTTCATCAGCACTTGCGCCCGATGCCCGCTGCACGCCCCATCCCTGCCCCATCCCGCGGCGTCTTTCCCAGTTCTTGCCCGCTCGAACTGCGCGACAGCGAGGCGAACTGGCCGCGCCACCGGCGCTTCGTGGCACGGTGCGACACGCAAACACGGCAGATCTTTGCACTGGCACGCCCCAGGAGGCCCACAAGCGAGCTCCTTTCCGCAGGCTCGGCGACGAACAGTGGCCAAAATGCCGCACCAAACCGGGCCCCCAAATGGCCGGAGCGGGGTGTGAGGGCTAAGCTGAGGTGTCCCATGCTGCCGCATCTGCGTCGCCGTTCCTGCCTGCGTTGGGCGGCGCCGTCGGCCTTCCTGGCGGCCACCGTGTCGCTGCTGCCCGCTCCGGCGCAGGCTTGCTCCTGGGGGACAGAGCTCGTGGAATCGTCTTATCCACTGCTGAACGCGGTGGACGTGCCGACCAACGCGGTGCTCTTCGTCTACGGGCCCGAGCTACGCCCCGCGTCATTCCCCGCTCTCGTGCCCGAAGAGCTACAGTTGCTCGACGAGAGCGGCCAGAGCGTGGCGTTCGATATGCAGGCCGTGCGTGCCCAGCGGTTTCGATCTGGCGCCGCTTCAGCCGCTGCAGCCGAATGAGCGCTACCAGCTGCTGCCCGGGGGGCCCCTCAGCCTACCCTCTGCTCGAGTTCACGACCGGCAGCGGGCCCGCGGCGGTGCCGGAGAGCCTGAGCGCGCCGGAGCTCGACGTCGTGCACGCTCAGCTACCCGGCGGGCTCGTGCGGCGTGCTCGCGGGGCTCTGCGTCGAGTCGTCCGCTGCGGCAAATACGACACTCGAGGTGCGCGTGGGCAACGAAGTACTGGCACGGGGCGTCGAGCCCTGCCAGCCTGCTCCACCGAGCGTACGGGCGAACCGCTCGCCGACGAGCGATTGCGTCGAGGTGCGAGCGCGCGACGTGCGCGGCCACCGTTCGGCGCCGCGCACGCGTGTGCGGCGAGGCCATCGCGCGCTTTGAACTGCCGGGCTGACAACTTCGGCGCCGCGTACACTTGCGACAACTACCTCGACTACGTGCGGCAGGCCTGCGGCGTCACGCCGGAGCGAGCGACGCCGGCAACGGTCGGCCGGTGCGGACAGCCCGCTGCCCGAGAACGCCAGCGCGCCGCGGGACGTGATGTACGGCGCCGTACCCGAGCGAGCCTGACGGGCAGCGACACCGTCATCTACGACGACGTGCCGTCCGTGCGCAGCTCGCGGCGGCTGCACGCTCTGGGCGGCGCCGCGCCTCCGCGGCGATCCGGGCGAGCACCGCGTGGCGGGGTTGGGGCTGGCGGTGGCGCCGCTTTGGCGGCGGCCCTGCTCGGCGCGCGCCGCCGCAGCTAGCGCGGAGCTACTCCCAGTTCTTCCAGGGGGCGTTGCCCTTGGCCCAGAGCTCTTCCAGGTAGTTCTTGTCGCGCAGGGTGTCCATCGCCTGCCAGAAGCCCTCGTGGCGGTACGCGGAGAGCTTGCCCTCGCGCGCCAGCTTGCGCAGCGGCTCTTGCTCCCACACGGTGCTGTCGTCGTCGATGTAGTCGAGCGCCTCGGGCTCCACCACGAAGAAGCCGCCGTTCACCCAGGCGCCGTCCCCGCGCGGCTTTTCCCGGAAGAGGCGATCTTGTGGCTGCCCTCCGAGAGCATGATGGCGCCGAAGCGGCCGGGCGGGGAGACCGCGGTCAAGGTGACGAGCGACTTCTCCTTTTCGTGAAAGCGATGCAGCGCGTTGATGTCCACGTTGCTCACGCCGTCACCGTAGGTCAGGTAAAAGCGCTCCTTGCCGATGAAGTCGCGCACGCGGCGCACGCGCCCGCCCGTCATCGTGTCCTGACCGGTGTCCACCACCGTCACCTTCCACGGCTCGCGGTGCGGCATGTGCACCTCGATGCTGTTGTTCTTCATGTCGAAGGTGACATCCGAGTTGCGGATGAAATAGCTGTGGAAGTAATCCTTGATCACGTCCGCGCGATAGCCGCCGCAGATGATGGCTTCGTTCACGCCGAAGGCCGAGTAGCTCTTGAGGATGTGCCACAGGATGGGGCGGCCGCCGACCTCCACCATGGGCTTGGGTTTGATCGAGGTTTCTTCCGAGAGGCGAGTACCGAGACCGCCCGCCAAGATCACTACCTTCATTCGACGCTCTCCTCTTTCGCTGACTCGGCGCTTACTCGACACCTTGGCGCGCGGGATCGGCACGACGAACTTCGCGCCCCATTTCCGCACGTCCGCCATCTGCGTCATGATCTCTTGCCGCAGGTTCCAGGGCAGGATCAGGATGTAGTCCGGCTTGGTCTCGAAGATCTTCTCCGGCGCGTAGATGGGGATGCGGCTGCCGGGCAAGAGGTTGTTCTGCTTGTGCGGGCTGCGATCCACCGTGTAGTCGACGAAATCGCGACGGATGCCGCAGTAGTTGAGCAGGGTGTTGCCCTTGCCGGGCGCGCCGTAGCCGACGACCGTCTTGCCCTTGCGCTTGACGTCGATCAAAAACTCGAGCAGCGCGCGCTTGGTCTCCCGCACGTTCTCGGCGAAGGACGGCGTAGTACTCCTTGGTCTCCACGCCGAGCGCCGCTTCCTTGGCGAGCAGCGCGCCCACGTTCTTGGTGTCCTGGTGCGCAGCCTCGGTATGGCAACCGTAGATGCGCAGCGACCCGCCGTGGGTGGGCAGCTCCTCCACGTCGAAGAGCCGGATGCCGTGGTGAGCAAAAATGCGACGTACGGTGGTGAATGAGAAGTAGGAGAAGTGCTCGTGATAGATGGTGTCGAACTGGTTCTCCGCGATCAGGCGCACCAGGTGCGGAAACTCCATGGTGATGACGCCCGTCTCCTTCGAGCAGCAGCTTCATCCCGGCGACGAAGTCGTTCACGTCCGGCACGTGGGCGAGCACGTTGTTGCCGAGCAGCAGATCGGGCCGCTTGCCTTCGCTCACCAGCTGGCGCGCGGTCTCGGAGCCGAAGAAGCAGACCCGGCTCTCCACCCCCTTCTTGCGGGCGGCCGCGGCGGTGTTGCCCGCCGGTTCGATGCCCAGGACCGGCACGCCGTGCTGCACGAAGTTCTGCAGTAAGTAGCCGTCGTTGCTGGCAATTTCGATGACGAAGCTATTCTTGCCCAGGCTGAAGCGCTGGCTCACCGTCGTCCACGTAGCGCTTGGCGTGGGCCAGCCAGGAGTCCGAAAAGGACGCGAAGTAGGCGTACTCCCCGTCCCCGAAGATCTCGGAGGGGACCACGAACTCGTCCAGCTGCACCAGCCAGCACTTGCTGCACACGAAGGCGTGCAGCGGGAAAAAGGGCTCGGCCTCTTGGGCCTTGGCCAGGGGCACATGCTTCTGGCACAGCGGCGAGCTGCCCAGGTCCACGAAGCTCGTGCTCAGGCCTGCCCCACAAAAACGGCAAGTGGAGGCCGCGGCTCGGTTATCGGGCTGGCTCTCGGTATTCTGTCCGGTCATAGTCCTCACCTCTCGAGGCAATTATCCTGGCCCGAGAGCAGTATCCCGGGCCACCTAATTTGCAGTACGTCCGACATTTGACGAGAGTGAGTGCCGCGTGATTTTCTCCGAGACCCGCCTGCTCGGGGCGTACACCGTCGACCTCGAGCTCAACCAGGATGCTCGCGGCTACTTCGCGCGCACCTTCTGCCAGCGCGAATTCTCCGAGCATGGCCTGATCGCGCACTACCCGCAGTGCAACGTGTCCTACAACCGGGACAAAGGCACGCTGCGCGGCCTGCACTATAACCGCCTCGCGCACGAGGAGGCCAAGCTGGTGCGCTGCCAGGTGGGCAGCATCTACGATGTGATCGTGGACCTGCGGCAGGGCTCGCCCACGCTCGGCCAGTGGCTAGGCATCGAGCTGTCCGCCCAGAACCACCGCATGCTGTACATTCCGAAGGGCTTCGCGCACGGTTTTTTGACGCTGACGCCCCACAGCGAAATCCACTACCAGATGAGCGAGTTCTACGTGCCGGGCGCCGGGCTCGGCCTGCGCTATGACGACCCGGGAATCGGCGTCGAGTGGCCGGAAGCCCCTCGGGTGATTTCCCAGCGCGACCGTAATTACCCCGATTGGCATCCCGAAGGTGAAGATGACTGAGCACCCTGCCAGTCCTCGCGAGCGGGCCAACCCCTGGCGCTAGAACCCCGATGTCCCTGAAGCCCGTGCCTCGCAAGCCCGTTTCGCGCCCTCGCCGCCGCTGTCGAGCCCGCCGCAGCCCCCCCAGCGCGCGCCGCCACGCCCCGAGGGGAGGCGATGTATGCCTTGGTGCGGGAGCTCTACCCGATCTGCCGCAGCATCACCGGCGACGGCGTGCGGCAGACGCTGGAGATCCTCGGCCGGCACGTGCCGCTGTCGCTCACGGAGCTGCCCACGGGCGCGGACGTGCTGGACTGGACGGTGCCCAAGGAGTGGAACATCAAGGGCGGCTGGATCCAGAAGCTGAACGGGGAGCGGGTGCTCGATTTCGCGAGCTCGAACCTGCACGTGCTCAACTACAGCACGCCGGTGCCCCGGCGGCGCATCAGCCGGGCGGAGCTCGAGCCGCACCTGCACTCTCTGCCGGAGCACCCCGATTGGGTGCCGTACCGCACCTCGTATTACGCGGAGCGCTGGGGCTTCTGCCTATCGCAGCGCCAGCGCGAGGCGTTGACCGACGCCGAATACGAGATCTGCATCGACTCCACGCTCGAGCCCGGTCACCTCACCTACGCCGAAAGCGTGATCCCCGGAGCCTCGACGGACGAGATCGTGCTCACGGCGCACATCTGCCATCCGTCGCTGTGCAACGACAACCTGAGCGGCATCAGCGTCGCCACCTTCCTCTTGCAAGAGCTGCAGAAGCAACCGCAACGCTACACGCTGCGGGTGCTGTTCATTCCGGGCACGATCGGTTCGATCGCCTGGCTGTCGCAGAATCGGGAGCGAGCGGCGTCGATCAAGCATGGCCTGTCGCTCGTGTGTCTCGGGGACGACAGCCCGTTCACCTACAAGCGCACGTTGCACGGCAGCCGCGAGGTCGATCGAGTGCTGGCCTACGCGCTCGAAGCATCGAAGCTGCCGTCCCAGGTCATCGACTACTTCCCGTACGGGTACGACGAGCGGCAGTTCAACTCGCCGGGCTTCGGGTTGCCGGTGGGCTCCTTGATGCGCGGGCAGCACGGCAAATTCCCCGAGTACCACACCTCGGCGGACAACCTCGAGCTTCGTGTCTCCCGCGCGGCTGGAGGAGTCGCTCGAGCTGTGCCTCAGCGCCGTCGGCATGTTGAACGACAATCGGCGCTTCCAGAATTTGAGGCCGTATGGCGAGCCGCAGCTCGGCAAGCGAGGCGTGTATCGGGCGCTCGGTGGCACGGACATCGCCGATACGCAGCTGGCGCTGTTCTGGGTGCTGGCGCTCAGCGACGGGCAGAACGATCTGCTGCAGATCGCCCAGCGCTCGAGCCTACCCTTCGCGGTGATCCGCGATGCGGCGTTGATCCTGGAGCGGCAGGAGCTCTTGGCGGCGGTCGGTGCAGACGGCGCACCGAGGTGACGGTTAACTAGCAAAGGATGAGGCGGACGACAATGCGCGTTTTGATGACAGGACATGACGGTTACGTGGGAGCGGTGATGGCCCCCATCCTGCAGGCGGCGGGTCACGAGGTGGTCGGCTTCGACAACCAGTACTTCGACGGCTGCGATTTCGGCGCGTACAAGCCCGCGATGAAGGTGATCCGTTCGGACATTCGCGATCTGACGCCGGCGCACCTGAAAGGCTTCGACGCCGTGGTGCACCTGGCCGCGGTGTCCAATGATCCGCTCGGCAACCTGAACCCGGAGTCGACCTACGACATCAACCACCGCGCTTCGATGAAGCTCGCCGAGCTGGCCAAGGCCGCCGGGGTCGAGCGCTTCATCTACTCGTCCTCCTGCAGCGTGTACGGCGCCGCCAGCCCGGACGACGTGCTCGACGAGAGCGCCAGCTTTAGCCCCGTCACGCCCTACGCCAAGAGCAAGGTCATGGTGGAGCGGGATCTGGGCGCGCTCGCCGACGCGAAGTTCTGCCCGGTGTTCATGCGCAACGCCACGGTGTACGGCGTCTCGCCGCGCCTGCGCGGCGATCTGGTGGTGAACAATCTGACGGGCTGGGCGCTCACCACCGGCAAGGTATTCATGAAGAGCGACGGCAGCCCCTGGCGGCCGCTGCTGCACGTGATCGACATGTCCAACGCCTTCCTGGCCACGCTGCATGCGCCGCGCGCCGCGATCTACAACCAGGCGTTCAACGTGGGCCACCCCGGAGAAAACTACCGCATCAAGCAGGTGGCCGACATCGTGCAGGCCCAGGTGCCGGGCAGCAAGATCGAGTTCTCGGCGGACGCCGGGCCCGACCCGCGCTGCTACCGCGTGACCTTCGACAAGATCGTCAAGGCCCTGCCCGATCTGAAGATGACCTGGACCGTCGAGCGTGGCGTGGCCGAGCTGATCGACGCCTACCGCAAGATGAAGCTCACCAAGGACGATCTCGAGGGCGGCAAGTATCTGCGCATCAAGACCATCGCCCAGCACATCGAAGCGGGGCGGCTCGGCGACGATCTGCGCTGGACCGCTAGTTCATGAGCACGAACGGCGCCGGCACACCGCACGACCCGAGCGCGGAGTCCGCGGCAGATCGAGAGCAGGCGTCGGGGAGGCAGCGCAAACCCAGGCTCAGCTTCGGCCTGCCCGTGTTCAACGGGCAGCGCTCGATCGGTCGAGTGATCGACTCGATCCAGAAGCAAAGCTTTCGGGATTGGGAGCTCGTCATCTCCGACAATCACTCGACGGATGCCACCGCCCTTGTCGTGGCGGAGCGCGCCGCGAGCGACGCACGCATCCAGTTCTTCCCGCAAGCGTCGAACGCCGGCATCGTCGCCAACTTCAACCGCGCGTTTTCGTTGTCCAGCTGCGAGTACTTTCGTTGGATCGGCGCCGATGATTGGCTCGAGCCGAGCTACGCGGAAAAGTGCGTGGCGCTGCTCGACCAGCATCCCGAGGCCATCGGCGTCACCACCTACCAGGCGCACTGGAGCGACCAGGGGCAGAAGCACTACCTCGAGTATCAGGGCCCGCGCGTCGACTCGCCGCTCGCCCACGAGCGCTTCGAGCGCTGCCTGTGGCTGATGGAAGAGGACTATCGCTGCTTCGATCCGATGTATTCGATGCACCGGCGCCGCGTGCTCGAGCGCACGCACGGGCTGCGTCCGATCCTGAACGGCGATCAGATGCTGGCGGCAGAGCTGAGCCTGCTCGGGCCCTACGTGCACGTGCCGGAGTGCCTGGCCAATCGCGGCATCCCGCGGGCCACGCGCAAGGGCGTGCTCAAGCTGCTGCGCCCACCGGGGCAGCCGCCGGTCAACCCGCAGCCGGAACAGTTTGTCTCGGTGCTGCACGAGCTCGTGCAAGCCTCGGCGCTGACGCCGCGGGAGAAGCTCGTCTGCTACCGCGCCATCCTGCTCTACTACTGGGAAGAGTTCGAGACCGCGCGCATCCGCCCGATCCGGGTGGTGATCGGCCAGAAGCTGCGGGACCTCGGCATCCCGATGGACCGTCTGTCCCCGTTCCGCTGACGCGGCAACTCGTGCATGGCGGTCCCGGCGGGCCCCGCGCCGTTCCCTATCGGCACGCGACGACCGGGCCGCCACGAGCAGCACGCAACCGTCTACGCTCGACGTTTACACGCGACTATTGGCTGGAAGATGGTGATGGCGAGCTTTCAGGCGCAGGATGTTCAGCGCTTCTACGACAGCAACACGCGGCTGATGTTGCGCCTCGGGCAGGGCCTGGAGGGCTCGATTCACCGGGCCGTCTGGGGCCCTGGCGTGCAGGAGCGTCCCGCAGCGATGGCCTACGCCGATCGCTTGATCGGCGAGCGGCTGCAGCGCCTGGAGGCCCCGGCAGATGGGCCATTGCGCGTCGTGGATCTGGGCTCGGGAGTGTGCGCCAGCCTGTGTCGCATCGCCGAGCAGCTGCCGATCCGAGGCACGGGCGTGACCATCAGCACCACGCAGGCGGAGCTAGCGACCGAGCGGATCGCTGCCCTCGGCCTCGCCGGTTCGGTGCGCTGCGTGGCGGGCGACTTCTGCGCGCTGCCGCCGGAGCTGGGCCCGGCGGACGCCGCCTTCGGCATCGAGTCCTTCGTGCATGCGCCGAGCGCACAGGCGTTCTTCCAGCAAGCGGCGCGGCTGGTGCGACCGGGCGGGTACCTGATGTTGTGCGACGACTTTCTGGGGGAATCGCTCGCCCAGAGCGGGGCGCGCGGGCAGCGCTGGGTCGAGCGTTTTGCGCAGGGCTGGGTGCTGAGCAGCCTGATGAGCCTGGCGCAGGCGGACGAGCGCGCAAGGCAAGCCGGCTTTTCGCGCGAGGAGGCGCTGGATCTCACGCCCTACCTGGAGCTCGGGCGTCCGCGCGACTGGGCGATCGCGCTGCTCGTGCGGGGCCTCGGCTGGCTACCGATCCCGGGCAGCTATTGGTCGATGCTCTCGGGTGGCGACGCCGCGCAGGCGTGCCTGAAGCGCGGCTGGGTGAAGTACCAGTTCGTGGTCTGGCGCCGAAACCCCTGAGCACTCCTGCCGCTGGCTACGGCGATGGCTCACGGGCCGTCGGTCGGCGCGCGCAACAGCCGCAGGCGCCCTTGCAGCCCGCGGCTCAGGTGCACCTGATTCTTGGAGTCCACGATCACCGCCTCCACGCCGGGCTGGCTCTCGATCAGCTTCATGCCCTGCTCCGCGCCCATGCACGAACGCGGCCGTGTCGAGCGTGTCGGCGACGAAGGACGAGGCCGCCAGCACCGTGACCGAGCGCGTGTGCGACACGGGATAGCCCGTGCGCGGATCGAGGATGTGGTGGTAGCGCTTGCCATCTCGCAAGATGAAGCGCTCGTAGTCGCCCGAGGTGTTGAACGCCGAGTCGTGCAGCGAGAGCAGCGCGAAACTCGTGTCCACCGAGCGCTCGTCGTGGCCCTGCGCGCGCGGATCCTGAATGCCCACCTTCCAGTCGCGGTCGCCACGCTTGCCCGCCGCGTACAGATCCCCGCCGGCCTGCATCAAAAAGTCGGTGAGCCCCGCCGCGCGCAGCTCCGCCACGGCGCGATCGACCACCAGCCCCTTGGCGATGCCGCCGAGCGTGAGGCTTTGCCCGGCACGCGCGAGGCGGGCCTGCGACTGCGCCGCGTCCAGCAGCAGCCCGCGATAGTCGACGAGCTTCAGCGCCCGCAGCACGTCCGCGCGCTGGGGCAAGCTGCCGTCGTTGTCTTCGTCGAACTTCCACAGGCCCTTGAAGGCGCCCACCGTGATGTCGAAGGCACCGCGGGACTCGCGCGCGATCCACAGCGACTTCTCCAGCACGAGAAAGGTCTCCGGCGCGACGCTGATCCACTCGCCGTTGCCCGCGGCGGCATTGATGCGGGACACGTCGGAGGTCGGCACCCAGGTGCTCATCAGCGCATCCAGGCGATCGATCTCCGCCATGGCGCGCGCGGTGGCGCGATCAAACAGCGCCCGATCGTGGTGAAACGCCTGGATGGTGCAGCGCGTGCCCATGCAGACGCGCTCGAAGCTGAAGATGCCGTCGGGCGCCGGCACGGCGGCAGCGCTCGCCCCGCAGCGCCCGCCGGATCCGCCGCTCGCGACGCCGCAGCGGGGCTACGGCCGCGGCGCCCGCGACGCCCAGCCGGGCCGTCTCGCGAACCGTGGGCTCCGGCGGCGCCGTGCGGCAGCCGAGCGCGAGGCCCACGCCGACCCCACGAAGCCCACGCGAGCCACGGCCCGCGCCGGCGCTCACCAACCAAACCGCGCCTCCAGCCGGTGCCACAAGTCGCTCAGGTACGGAAAGAGCCAGGGCATCCAGATCAACGTAGCGACCACGAACACCGAGAGCGCGCGCAGCCACACGCCCACGCCCTGCGCGTCGAGCTGAGCCATCACGAACATCGAACACGCCGAGGAGACCACCACGACCAGGGTAGAAGCCCAGCGTCCTGACGCAGCGTGCGCAGCCCGCGCTGATACACGCCCACGGTGGAGGTGGCGTAGCGGAACAGCTCGGAGGCCGCGTAGGCAATGAGCGCGCCGCGAAAGCCACCCCACTCGTAGCCGATCGGCAACAGGACGATCATGCCCAGCAGCTTGCCGAGGTTGGCCGCCGCCACCCAGCGCGGGTGGCCGCACGCCAGGTTCGCGGAGCTGTTGGTGGTCTCCGGCGTGGAGATCCAGGCGCCCACCGCCAGCAGCTGCAACATCCAGCCGCCGTCCTGATAGCGATCGTCGTAGATCAATCCGACCGCCGCGGTGCCGCCGCCGATCAACCCCGACAGCATCCAACCGCTGATCACCAGATGCAGGCGGCGCGCTTGCCCAAACACGCGCGCGAGTTCGTCGCGCGTCTGATGGATGCGGCTGAAGAGCGGGAAGATGACCTTGCCCGCCGAGCGAGTGCATGGCCGACAGTGGAATGCTGGCGATGGTGAGCGCGACGTTGTACACGCCGAGCTCCGCGAGCGAGACCATCTTGCCGAACACGAGGCGGTCCGCCTCGTTCACGGCGAAGGTGAGCACCGTGCTCAGGAAGATCCACTTGCCAAAATGGCCCATGGCCTTGAGCGCGGCTTTGTCCCAGCCGGGCTTGCCGTTGTACCCCGGCAGGATGAAGTGGCCGAGCGCCACGTCCACGCTCGCGCCCACGAGCCCGCCCGCGACCAACGCCCAGACCGTGGGCGACTAGAACGCCCAGACCACCATCGTGATCAGCGCCGCCGCCTGCGCCACGACTTCGCTCAGCGTCAGCCAGCCCGAGCCGCAGGTGGCGCTCGGCGCTGTACGCCTTGGTCGAGCGCAGCCCCGCGATCACCGCGGACGCCGAGGCCGCCGGGATCAGCGCGCCGAGCTCGGGGTGCCCGTAGAACCTCGCCATCGGCAGCGCGCACACGCACGCAAACAGGAACAGGCCCGGTGCCGCGCAAGAGCTGCAGCGTCCAGGCCGTGTCGAGAAAGCGCGGGTCGTCGCCGCGCGGGTTCTGGATGATGCTCGGACCAATACCGATGTCGCTGAACAGGTCGACGGCGGCGCGGAACGTGTGCACGATCGCCATCAACCCGAACGCTTCTTGCGGCACGAGGCGCGTGAGCACGATCTGCCCGCCCATGCGCAGCACCTGCACGATCAGGTGCCCCGTCAGCGCAAACGCGCCGCCGCGCACGGCGCGCTGGGACGAGCTATCGGCGGCCAGCTCCTCGGCGGCGTTGCCCGCGATCAGCACGATCGAGCCCCGATCCGAGTGAGCTCTGGCTGTGGGGCCTGGCTGCGGCGGCGCCTCTGGCCCGTCCGGCACCGGAGCGGGCTCCGGGCGCGACCCGGCCTCAACCGTCATTGAATGCCCCGCCGGCTCGGGTCGAGGTCAGGGGCGTGCGCCTTCGGCAATCCATCGTCGGACGAGATCCAGCTGCGTGGGACTGAGCGGATCGAAGGAGTACGGCATCTGAGGGCCATAGTCACTGCTCGGCACCTCGGCGCGAATCTTATGGATCAGCAGGCTGTTCTCCGGATCCCCAGGCTGGACGCGCTTGATGCCGGAGCGGTAGCTCGCTTCGATGGGCACGGTTCCGAAGATCAAGCCGCGCGGGCCGAAGGGGTCGGTCAAATCCGGCTCGTTCGGCGTGTCCTTGTAGTGGCAGAGCACGCAGCGCCCGCAAAAACCCTCGCTCGGGTTGCACACGCCGTTGCTCCGGCGAAGCTTTGTCCTCCTCGCCAAAGATGGGCTGAACGTGGACCGAGAAGTTGCGCATCACGCACGGCGTCGTGGGACAGGTCGCGTCCCGCGCCAGGAACACCTGGCTCCCGTCGGGGGCACCGGCGGTCACCCAGTCCTCGATCAGGTGCACCTGCTCCGGCGTCAGCCGGGCACGAGCAGCGGCATCGACGAGCCACCCAGCTCCGAGCTGCGGACCATCGCCATCGGGATCCGGCGGCAAGAGCCCGCTGGCGGGGCCGGAGACCTTGTCCAGCAGAAAGCTATTGTCCGGATCGCCCTCGGCCACGTTCAGGTCGGGCAGAGCGGCCGCCTCGGCCGGATGCGTCAGCTTCCACTGGTTCTGCGAGACGCGCGAGCCCCTGCAGCCCGTACTCGGGATGGTCGGGAATCGGACGCGTGGAGTACGGGTTCTGGATGTCGACGCGGCTCCAGCTGGTCTGGGGCAAATGGCAGATCACGCAGCGCTGGTCGAAGATGGGACGGATATTCTCCGAATACGTCACCGCCTCCTCTTCCGCGGCGCAACTGGACAGAAGCGTGACGACCATCAGAGCTGGAGCTCGCCCGGACCACCGAGCTAGTCCAGCTCGAAAAAACTTTCCACATTTGAAGCAAAGACTCCCGCTGGACACAGACATTAACCCGAAACTCGCCGAAATCCTACGCTGCGGCGAGGCCCCTCCGAGGTGCAAAGCAGCGCCGCTGCCGCGATCGCGGCACCCCGACGCAGGCCTGCGCTCGCTGAGATGGTGCGCGCGAAGCGCACGGGCGAGCGGACGCACGTCCAGTGCGCAGGCCGTACGCAGGCACACCCACCGCCAGGCGCGCTGCACCGACCTCGACGGCGAGCCCCGCATCGGAGCGCCCTAGTCGGGCGAGCCGTCGCCCCGGTGGGCGTCGAACGACGGCGCCCCAGGCCCAGGCCGCGCGCGAAACGGTGGAACATCAGCGTCAGGCTGGCCATGAATGGCCGTCAGCAGGCCGCGCAGCGCCAGACTCCAGCGCCGGTGCCCCTTGGTCTTGCGGTGCAACGCCATCGCGAGATCGCGATCCATGGCGGAGATCTTGATCGTCGCCTGGTCGACGGAGACGCGCAGCGGCCGCTTCATCGCGGGCCGCACCGTGCTGGCGCTGGCGCTCCCGGAGGCGGGCGGCGGCACCGAGCCCGGCGAGGAGCGCCGATCTTTGACGCCGGGGCTGGCCCGAGCCGGCGTGGGATCCTCGGCGTGGATGATGACCTTGGCGCCGGAGGTCATCGCGTTGTCGGCCGCGCGCGGTGGCGGGCTGTGAATCGTGGTCGTGGGCCGCTGGATCTCCGGCATCGGGCGGCGCTTGCTGCGGGCAGCCGCGGCCTCGAGCCGGATCAGGTCGTCCGCCAACTCGGCCGCCGTCTGGTAGCGCTGCTCCGGCTCCTTGCGCAGGCAGCGCTCCACGATCGCGTCCATCGCCTTCGCGAGCGGCCCCGGGGATTTCAGGCGCGTGGACGGCGGTTCGTGCGTCGTCGTCCAGGTGCTGGCACAACACCGCCGCGAAATCGCCATCGGAAAACGGCGGCGCCCCCGTCATCAGCTCGTACAAGAGCACGCCCACGGAATAGATGTCCGAGCGGGCGTCGAGCGGCCGGCAGCTGGCTTGCTCCGGGGAGACGTAGAACGGAACGCCAAACACTCCGCTGCGCGGCGGTGCCGGCGCGGGACCTCGCGCGCTCGACACGCCGAAGCCGAGAATGATCGCCACCTCGGCGGAGGTCCCCGGCTCGACCACCAGCACGTTGTCCGGGCTGATGAAACCGTGCACCACGCCTGCCTGGTGGGCGGCGCTCAGACCCGCGGCCAGCTGTTTGCCGATGTGCAGCACCCGGCGCAGCACGAACTTGCCCTCCTCGGCCAGGAGCAACGCCAGCGTTCGGCCCTGGAAATGCTCGGTGACGACGAACGGCCAACCGTCGCTCGTGACGCCAAAGTCCAGCGTGCTCGCGATGTTCGGATGGTTCAACAGCGACGCCACGCGAGCCACGCGGCGCACCTCCTGACATAGCTCGTCGGAGCAGGCGAGGCCGCGCGGCAAGATGCGCAGCGTCACGGCGCGGTCGAGCGCGAGGTGATAGGCGCGATAGCTGAGGCTGGCCGCCGACTGCTCCGCGAGTTCCTCCGCCAGGTAGCGGTTGGCGAGCACGTGCCCGCGCACCTGATCGATCGGGCGGCAGGTCCGATAGCTTGATGGTCTCCGAGACGCGCTGCTCGTAGGGCGTCACCGGATCGGGAACCTCGTCCACCCACGGCGGGGCAAACGGGCCGGAGCGGGTACTGTCGATCGGCACGGCAGGCGCTTCGTCCGATGGGCGATCGCCACGCGGCGCGCGCCGCGCTCGGCACGGGCTCCGACGGCAGCTCATCCTCGAGGCGTTCCTCGAGAGCATCCAGCGGCGCTGCCTCGGCACCGCGCAGCGCCTTCTGCGGGCTCGACCTCGGCCTCTGGACCTCCCGCTTCGGGACAGCAGCGCGGCGCCGTCCACCGCAGACGTGCTGGCGATGCCCTCCAGCTCCTCGAGCCCGCCGGACAACAGCTCCTCGGTCAGCTCGCGCGACGACGTCACCTCCAGGATCGGCCCGCTGCTGGGGGGCGCGAGCTCGCGCGCCGCAGACTCCGGCAAGGCGCGCTCCGCGGAGAGCGGGACCGGCACTACCCGCTCGGCAACGGCGCTCTCGGCACCAGCTCTCTCGGAAGCGGCTCGCTCGAGCGAGCGAGCGACTCGGGCGTACGGACGCTCCGCCGGGACGCTCACGCTCGGCGAGACTCTCCTCGTCGGAGTGGTGCGCGCGATTCGTCACGCTCGCCCCGCATCGACGTGAACGAGCGCGCCGGCAGGACCGCGAGCAGGGCGCAAGAGCGGCGCTGCGCACTGCAGCGGCGCCCGCCGGATACACGTTGCCTTCAAGTACTCTGCGGGTGCCATGATCGTGCGCCATCCCCCCCGAGATGCAGCGGGTCTCACCTGGACCCACACTGAAAAGACTAGCATACAGGACTCGAGCCGCAATCGCGACTACCTAGCCGCCGGCCGGAGCTGCTGTTTTCAAGCAACAGTTTTCAACGCTAACAGGTTTCAGTCAAAGAGCCTTCACGTCAGACAGCCGCAAATCAGACCGCTCTTCTCAAAATCGAACGCCCTCGCGTCGCCCCGGCTTCGTGACACGCGCCTCGTCAGCCAGCGCTCGCGCAGCCCTCATCAAGCCAGCCCTCGCATCCAGCCGGCTCTCGCTCAAACCAGCGGCACACCGGGTTCGAGCGCCACGAGGAGCGCGACGCGCTCTCCTCCGAGCGGGCGTTCTCCCTCTCGCAGAGGTCGCACCACGTATTGCCCGGGCACTCGTGCGTCCGGCGCAAACGAGACCCGCACCGCTTGGTGATGCACGCGCGCGGTGAGCTTCGGCGGCGCCGATTCCAGCGCCGTGGGGGTTTCGGCGGACCCTCCCTGCTCTCCGGACCAGCTACCGCCGCGAGGCTCGCCACTCCAGCCGCCGTACGCCGATCCAGAATCCCAGTTCGACATCCGCGGGTCGGAATCCCACGCGCTCTCGTCGCCGCCGATCGGATCGAGATGGAGCTGGCCGCGCCTGCGGGGCCCAAGCGCGCGGCGCTGCCGCCCGGTTCCTCTTCCTGTGGCGGCAGCAACACCGTGGGTTGCTCGGGGCGCATCGGATCACCGTCTTCGTCGCCGAACGCGATCAGCTCCGGCAACGGCGGCGGACTCGAGCCGCGCTGCTGAAAGCCCGCGGGCGGCAACGTGGCCATGCGCGGCGACGAATCGCTGTCCGCCTCACGGTGCTGCCCTGACCCGCCTCCGCGCCTGCCTCCCAGGCGGAGGCGCCACGCTGCGCTGAGCCATCCGTGGGCCGCCCATCTGCGGGCCGCCACGTGGCTACGGCAGACGCCGACCAACCCGCCTCCGGCTTCCGGCTCGTCCTCATCGGGCTCCGCGTCGAGCTCCTCGTAGTCGTCAAACGCGGCGCGCGGCAGCGGCGGCGGTGAGGACGTGCGACGCTCCGCACCCGCGCTCCACGAAGGAACGCTGGCGTAGCCCGCGCCGTAGCGGTGCGGGCGCGCGCTCTCGAGGCTGGAAGAGGCGAGCGTCGAGGACGACAGCCCCATCAGCTGGCGCTGCGCCTCGCGCGGACGATGCACGACGTACTGCGGCGCACTCGACGGCGAGCGCGACGACGGAGGCGCGTCCTCGGGCCGGGCGACAGGCTCGGTCCAACGCCGCTCCGAGCCCAGCGCGCGAAGCGGGCGACAGCGCTCTGCCTGTGCGGCGACGAATCGAACGCCGCCGTCGGACGCACACCGGTCAGCTCCCGAGCCGCCGGGCACGCGCGCGACGGCGGCGGTGGCGGGTCGGACGGGAAACAGCTTGGCGCGCAGCTCGGCAGCCGCCTTGGCGAGCTGGAGCGAGCGCAGGTCCGCTCCCTCGTCCGAAGCGCTCTCAGCGGCTCGCTTGAGCCAGCGCAGGCTCTCGGTCGTGTCGCCCCTGGACCAGAGCGTCTGGGCCGCCTGGAGCGCCACCTGAACGGCGTCGGTATCGGCGGTTTCGGCTTGCGGCAGCTCGCTCATTCTATCGCTCCTCTCGGAGTAGCCCAGTGTTTGCAGCACGACAGTTCGGCACAGCCGTGATCCGAGCACAACGGTGGGCGGGACCCACAGGTGGATCAAGACAAATCCCCCCACGCCCCCGTCGCGAGCTTCGTACTTGCAGTCGTTTTGCCGAGAGCGTTGCATTTGTTGACTCGGATGTGAATTCTGCAATCCAATTTTGATTGGATCGGAACTTCGCACTAGCCCGTTTAGAGACGTTTTCCGCTCTCGCAAATCACGCGCGCTGCCGCGGAAAGGGGCGCCAATTGGTCAGCCGAAAGGGTCCTCTACCTCTATCCCCGGGAGTCACGTCCCCGCTCCGTTACGCGGAGGTCGCCCCCCGCGCGTGCGCGCAGCTGGCAGCCCTGACGTTATGCCGAGTCACTGCGAGAGCACGGCCGAGCCAGGCCTCGGGGAGCGCACGCCGGGCGCTCCCTCCGCGCGACGGCGCCGACGCGTCCGAGCGCCGCGCTCGAGCCGTCGCGCGAGCGCGCCGCCCTCGCCCCCAATCCCCAGAGCAGCGCCCGCGACGGCCCCCGCCGCGGACTCGAACTGTTGCATGAGCAAAAACCCCTGCCGCGGCCGCGGCGGCTGCGCCGTGCCCGAATCCCACGACTGTGCCGGCAAGAACGACTGCTGCCGGTCGCGGCGGCTGCCGGGCGCATTGCCCGCACTGACGGGGAGGCGAGGAGCCGGAAAGCCGCGGCGGCGAGCCGGGATTCCCGAGTGACGCCCTCGCCGGGCACGGAGTATGCTCGATCCGAGGCTCTTTTGACCGCACCCGCGACCCTCCCCCAGAGCCCGATCGGCGCCGCCAGCAGCAAGGCGTCCGATCGGCACCTGCTCGATCTGACGATGGGGCCGGGGCGCGGAATCCTGGAGAGCACCGCGCGCGGCGAGCTCCCGGTCGACGTGCTCGAATCCGGCGTGCGCCGGCTCGGCATGATTACCCTGGTCTGCGCGCTCAGCCTGCTCGGCGTGCTGGCGCTGCTCGGCGCTGGTGGGGCGGCACGATGCGGAGTTCCGCGCCGAGGTGCTGCCTCGGGCGCTCGGCTGCCTGATCCCCGCGACGCTGCTCAACCTGGGCATGCTGGCGATCGCGCGTGCGCGCTGGTTCCGGCCGCAGGTGATCCTGGAGCTCAGCCAGTTCTACCTGGTGTTGTTTGCGCTCGCGCTGAGTGCGTTGCGCCACGGCTTTCCCTGGCTCGCCGGGGAGGCGCTGCGCAACTGGTCGCCGGTCGCGGTGCTGCTGGTGATGTACGGCGCGCTGGTGCCCGCTCGCCCGGCACGCGTGTTGACGGTGTGCGTGGTGGCGGCATTGACGGACCCGCTCGCCCTGTTCCTGGCGCAGAACCAGAGCCAGAGGCCCGAGGCTCAATACGTGCTCCTGCTCATGCTCTCGCCGGCGGCGGGCGTGGGCCTGGCGTATCTCTCCTCCCGCTTGTTGTACGGGCTCACCGAGCACATCACCCGCGCGCGCGAGGTCGGCAGCTACCGGCTGGAGACGCGCCTCGGCACCGGCGGCATGGGCGAGGTGTGGAAGGCCAAGCACCACATGCTGGCCCGCCCCGCCGCGATCAAGCTGATCCGCCCGCGCATCCTCTCCACGCATGGACCGGAGGAAGCCAAGCGGCTGCTCAAGCTCTTCGAGCGGGAGGCGCAGACCACGGCGCTCTTGACCTCGCCGCACACCATCCAGCTGTATGACTACGGCGTCACGCAGGACGGCACCTTCTACTACGTGATGGAGCTGCTCGACGGCTTCGACCTGCAGACGCTGGTCAAGCGCTTCGGCAAGCAGCCGGCCGAGCGCGTCGCCTTCTTCTTGATCCAGGCGTGCGACTCGCTGCACGAAGCGCACGAGCACCAGCTGGTACACCGCGACCTGAAGCCCGCCAACATCTTCACCTGTCGCTACGGCGGCGACGTAGACTTCGTCAAGGTGCTCGACTTCGGTCTGGTGATGGACCGGCGCCCCACCGAGGAAGAGCTGGAAGACCCCGGCATCATCGGTACGCCCGCGATCATGGCGCCGGAGATGGTGCGCTTCAACGCGCCGGTCGATCAGCGCGCGGACATCTACGCGCTCGGCTGCGTGGCGTACTGGCTGCTCACGCGGGAGCGAGTCTTCGAGGCGCCAATCGAGCGGACATGCTGGTGATGCACGCGCATCAGCGCCCCGTGCCGCCGTCCAAGCGCGCCAACATCTCCGTCCCCGAGCAACTGGAGGAGCTGATCCTGCAGTGCCTGGACAAGAACCCGAATCGGCGGCCGCAAACGGCGCGCGAGCTGGGCGATCGACTGCGCGAGACCGGCCTGGCACGGGAGTGGAACCGCTCGCGTCGCGAGGCCTGGTGGCAAGCGCTGAAGGCAGCGCAGGCAGGCAAAGCCTGCGCAGGAACACGAACGAGGAGCACGAGCACGAGTCGGAACCCCTGGTACCCGGCTCGCAGCCAGCGCTTTGAGAAGAGACGTGAGAAAGAGAAGCAAATGACGTCGACCCCGGGCTCAGATCTCGACCCGGCGCGCTCGCTCGCCGGCAAGGTGCTGTTCATCACGGGGGCGAGCCGCGGCATCGGCGAGGCGATCGCGCTGCGCGCGGCGCGCGATGGGGCCGCCGTCGCGGTGGTCGGCAAGACCGAGCGAGCCGCACGCCGAAGCTGCGCGGCACCGTGCACTCGGCGTGCGAGGCGATCGAGGCCGCCGGCGGCCAGGCGCTGGCCTGCGTCGCAGACATTCGCGACGAGGCGGCGGTACAGCGCGCGGTGAAAGCGACCGTGGAGCGCTTCGGCGGCATCGACATCCTGGTCAACAACGCCAGCGCCATCTCGCTCACGCCCGACCAGCAGCACGCCGATGAAGCGCTTTGATCTGATGCACTCGGTCAACGTGCGCGGCACGTTTCTGTGCAGCCAGATCTGCTTGCCCTGGCTGGAGAAGAGCCTGAACCCTCACATTCTCACGCTCTCCCCGCCGCCCGAGCTGCGGCCCGAGTGGTTTGCCCCGCACCTCGCCTACACGCTCTCCAAGTTTGGCATGAGCCTGTGCACGCTGGGCCTGGCCGCCGAGCTCGCGCGCGCGCGGCATCGCCGTCAACAGCCTGTGGCCGAAGACCATGATCGCGACCGCCGCCGTGGAGAACCTGCTCGGGGGCAGCCAGGCGCTCGGGCATTGCCGGCTGCCCGCCATCGTCGCGGATGCCGCCCACGTGATCTTGACCCGCCCGAGCCGCGAGCGCGAGCGGGCAGTTCTGCATCGACGAGGACGTGCTGCGCGAGGCCGGCGTCAGCGACTTTTCGGGGTACGCCGTCGACCCAAAACTCGAGCCCGCACCTCGATCTGTTCGTCTGAGCCCTACGGGCGGGGACGTCAGCCCGTGGGCGCGAGGTGAGCGGGCCGCGTCAGCAGGCTGGACCCCGGATGTCTCCGATACGGGCGCCGCCGTGGGCAAGACGAACAGCTCGCGCGTCGTGAAGCGCGAGCCTTCGAGAAACACCTGCGCGCCCTGGCGCGTGTCGGCGTTGATCGAGCAGCGGGGCCAGCAGATTCACGGTCGCGGGCTGCAGCTGCGAAGCGCACAGAACGGCGAGCACCGCAAACTCATCCGCCCCCGACCCGGCGATGCCCGCCTTGTCCACCAGCGGCTCGATCGGCACGTCCGGGTAGTCGCGCAGCAGGCCGTGCGCCGACACCACGGGGAAGGCCAAGCCCGGCGTCGTCGCCGATTGGAGCCACGCGATCAACGTCGACTGCCCGTGCGGGATCAGGGTGAACCTGGTCTCCTTCGGGAAAGCCAATGATGCCATTTTTGAAATGGATCAGGTTCTCGTCTGGAACCTCCACCGAGCCAAACCGGGTCGTCGAGATCTGTGTGGTGTGTTGGGTATCCATCGCTCGCTCGATCAGGTGCAGGGAATATGCCAGATTCTGGTTGAATCGCTGATCTCGAGCGGCTCCCGCCATGCGGATTCGCCAACGTCCCGAACGGTTAGCGAGCGCGCACGATGTCGGAGGCGGCACGGCGCTCGAGGTCGCTGTACGCCTCCACGGCTTTCTCGAGGGCTTCAAAAGCTCGGGTGGCCGACACAAGGTCCGTCATTCCCTTGACGATCGAGACGTTGGGCATCTCGAGCACGCCGCCCTGGATCATCGCTTCGGCGGGCAGCGGCTCACCCGCGGCAGCAGCGGCGCGGAACAGCTTATCGCCGTCCTTCGCCAGACCCTTCGGCTGGTTGAACTTCACGATGCGCAGCGTGCCGACCTCTTCCCCGTCGACGCGCAGCACCCCGTCTTCGCCGATGGCAGGCGCGCCGCCGTCGAGCGGGATGCGGATCGGGCTGCCCCCGCTGTCCTGCACGGCAAAGCCCTGAGCGGTCACCAGCGTGCCGCCCGGTCCGATCTGAAAGGCTCCGGCGCGCGTGTAGCGTTCGCCGCGCGGCGTCTGAACCGCAAAGTAGCCATCCCCGTCGATGGCGGCATCGAGCGGTCGCTGCGTCACCTGCAGCGGGCCCGTCCGCAAGTCGGGCGACACCTCTGCCACGCCCGTGTAGCGCATCTGGGTCTGCGAGCTGCCGGTGAGCATGGCAGACATCAGGTGCTCCTGAAAGACGGCCTGCTCCGCCTTGTAGCCGGGCGTGTTGGCGTTCGCGAGGTTGTTGGCCGTGGCGTCCAGCGCCGTCATCTGCGCCGAGGCGCCCGACGCCGCTACCCAGATCCCGCTGCTCACGCGCGCATTCCGTTTCTGCTCGGGCCCGCGCTACCGCGGCGCCGGCGCGAGATCGGGCGACCCTCGACCATGGCGCGAATCAGGTGCATGGCTTCGGAGTGCAGCTGGCAAACGCGCGATTCGGTCACGCCGAGCACCTCGCCAATCTCGCGAAAGCTGCACTCTTCCTGATAGTACAGGCCCACGATCAGATTCAGCCGCTCGGGCAGGCCGTCGATGGCCTTGGCGACCGTGCCGACGAGCTGGCGCCGGGTAGCGATCGACTCCGGCGACGAGTCCATCGAGGACGGCTCGCCGATGTCGTTGAGCTCGAGCCGCGCGTAGCCGGCCTCACTGATCTCGGTGAGCAGCTTGTGATAGTCCGCCAGCGGAATGCCCAGCTCGGCGGCGACCTCTTCCTGCTCGGGAGCTCGGCCCAGACGACCCGACGAGCTCGGCGGCCACCTGCGTGATGCGGCGC
>CAWBRU010000020.1:0-30072 GCA_963791325.1 uncultured Alphaproteobacteria bacterium
CTGCCGCGCTGAGGCCGATTTCGGCGGCAGCGGCGCGGAACATCGGGCCGAGCGCGCGGTTGGGGCCAACAGGCAACGCAAAAAGGACGAGCCAATGTTTCTGCGAGTTGACAAGCTGCAAATCGAACTGCCGCCGCCAGCCGAGCAGGACCCTGACGCAGCCGCCGCGTTGCAGGAACTGCTCGGCGGCAAATATGGGGAGATGTCGACGCTCGGGAATTATCTGTTCCAGAGCTTCAATTTCCGCTCCAAGAGCAAGCTCCGACCGTTTTACAGCCTGGTCGCGGCGATCACCGCCGAAGAGCTCGGCCATGTCGAGCTGGTCAGCAACGGGGTGGCGATGCTCAACAACGGCCCCGACCGGCCGGGCGCCGACGAGACCGGCCCGCTCGACATTTCCGGGGCGCCGTTCGAGGCGATGAAGAGCTCGCGGCTCGCCGCCGGCTTTCTGTCGCATGGCGGCGGCGCCGTGCCGATCGACAGCAACGGGCTGAGCTGGAACAAGGATTTCATCACCACCACCGGCAACGTGATTTTCGACCTGCTGCACAATTTCCACCTGGAGTGCGGCGCCAGGCTGCACAAATTGCGGGTGTACGAGACCGTGTCCGATCCGACCGGGCGTGAGGTCTGCGGCTATCTCCTGGTGCGCGGCTCGGTCCATGCCCATGCCTATGCCCTGGCGCTCAAGCACATCACCGGGGTCGAGATCGAGAAGATGCTGCCGACGCCGAACATTCCGCTCGGCAACATTCCCGAATGCCAGAAATATCTCGACGAGGGCTCCCACCGCCGACTTTATACGTTCAGCCCGGACGACTATGCCGAGATCGCCTCGATTTGGGGCAATGGCGAGATGGCGCTGCCCGACGATCCGCCGGGCGAACTGGAGGTGGTCGAGGGCATGCCCGATGGCGGCAAGATCCAGGAATTGGTCGGCGAGCCGTCGGCGTTCACACCCGATTACGCGCCTGAGGAGATGTACGAGATCGCGGCGCGGCTCACCAAGGCCGCACGCTGATCCGGCCTTTTGCGGAGCCGGCTTTGCTGCTGAGCCCGCGATCCTGTGGCAAGCGCGTCGGCGGCCATTTTGTTGGGACGACATGCGCCGCCGACGCGGCCCTGTGAGGCTTGCGACAGATCGGCAGGGCAACCGCATTGAAGCTTGTCGGCGCTGGGCAGGCAACGCCGTCAAAGGAGCTAGCGCGCCGCCTT
This sequence comes from uncultured Alphaproteobacteria bacterium, assembly GCA_963791325.1. GTDB lineage: Bacteria > Pseudomonadota > Alphaproteobacteria > Rhizobiales > Rhizobiaceae > JBEVJK01. Next base: position 1,216 of record CAWBRU010000020.1, read on the forward strand.
TCGGAGCGCCCGCCTAGACCAACGGCGCACATCAATCCTCGACAGCGGCGGATTCCTCCCTACCTCAACGAGGGTCGCCCATCGGCCGCGCCGGCCGATGGGCGCTCAGCAAAAGGGAGGAAGCCCATGAGCTACGTCAACGGATTTGTTGCCGCCGTCCCGGCGGCGAACAAGCAGGACTACATCGATCATTGCCGCGAGACCCAAAGCTACTTCAAAGACCTTGGCGCGACGCGTGTCGTCGATTGTTGGGGCGACGACGTGCCCGACGGCAAGGTCACCGATTTTAAGGGCGCGGTGAAAGCCAAGGGCGATGAGGTGGTGGTGTTCTCCTGGATCGAATGGCCGTCGAAGCAGGTGCAGGAAGCGGCGATGAAGAAGATGATGGAGGACCCGCGCATGCGCGACATGAAGATGCCTTTCGACGGCCAGCGCATGATCTATGGCGGGTTCACGCCCGTCCTCGAGGACTGATTCTTCGCCGGGCAGCGGGGACAGCCGGCTGCCCGTCCGACAGCCGAAAATTTCCCCGTTGCGGCGCATGGCGGGACGAAGCCGGGGCGCGTCAGCCGCCGAGGTGCAGCCACCAGGTTGCAAGGCTCAGGAAGGCCAGGAAGCCGGTGCAATCGGTCACCATGGTGGTGAAGATCGACGAGGAGATCGCCGGGTCGGCGCCGGACCGGTGCAGCACCAGCGGGATCAGGATGCCGGCCAGTGCGGCAGCCAGCATGTTGATCATCATCGCCGCGGCGATCACCAAGCCGAGCCCGGGGTGATGGAACCAGCTGCCGGCGATCAGCCCGAGGATCACGGCGACGACGGCGCCGTTCAATAGCCCGACCATGACTTCGCGGCGGATGACGCGCCCGGCATTGTAGATGTCGAGGTCGCGGGTGGCGAGCGCGCGCACGGTGACCGTCATCGTCTGGGTGCCGGCATTGCCGCCCAGCGAGGCGACGATCGGCATCAGTGCGGCGAGCGCCACCATCTGCTCGATGGTCGCCCCGAACATGCCGATGACGCTGGCCGAGAGAAAGGCGGTCGCCAGATTGACCAGCAGCCAGGGCACCCGCGAGCGCGAGGTCTCGACGACGGTGTCCGACAGCTCCTCGTCGCCGACGCCGCCCATGCGCATCAGGTCTTCTTCCGCTTCCAACTGGATGACGTCGACGACGTCGTCAATGGTGAGCACGCCGACCAGCCGCTCGTTCTCGTCGACCACGGCGGCCGACAGCAGGTCGTATTGCTCGAATTCCCGCGCCGCCTCCTCCTGGTCCATGGTCGCCGGGATCGCATGGCGGGTCTCGCGCATGATCTCTTCGATCTTCACCGCCCGCTTGGTGCGCAGGATCTGATCGAGGTCGATCGCGCCGAGCAGCTTGAAGGTCGGGTCGATGACGAAGATCTGGGTGAAGTGATCGGGCAGGTTGTTGTCTTCGCGCATGTAGTCGATCGTCTGGCCGACGGTCCAGAACGGCGGCACCGCAACGAATTCGGTCTGCATGCGCCGGCCGGCCGTCTCTTCCGGATAGTCGAGGGCACGGCGCAAGCGGATCCGTTCGGTGAACGGCAGCTGCGCGAGAATCTCTTCCTGGTCCTCCTGGTCGAGGTCTTCCAGGATGTAGACGGCATCATCGGAATCCAGATCCTGAACGGCCTGCGCGATCTGGTCGTTGGGCAGGCTGTCGACGATGTCGAGGCGGATCGCCTCGTCGACCTCGGTCAGCGCCGAGAAATCGAAGTCGGTGCCCATCAATTCGACCAGCGCGCGCCGCTGCTCCGGCAGCATCGCCTCGAGCAGGTCGCCGAGCTCGGATTGATGCAGCCGGCCGACCTCGCGCTTCAAGGTGAGCGTGTCGCGATCGGCGATCGCAGCGCCGATCTGGGCCAGGAAGGACGGGCGGATCGCCTCGTCCTGGCCGTAGATGTCGGCGCCGGACGTGTCCGGCGTTCCGGCGGCGGCCGTGTGCTGTTCGCTGCCTTCCAACGGCGCCTCCGTAGGTCTTTTCCATTGCGTCGCTGAGGTCTATCGCGCAGCCGGGGCTTTGACAAAAGCAAAACGGCCCGGAGGGCTCAGAGGTTTGTGTTCGGGCGTTTGAGCAGGGTTGCGCGGCGGCGGCAGGGATCGGGCTGCACCTCGGCAGCGGGGCGGGAGCGCCGGGGGACGCGCTGTAGTGAAGTACGGCGCCGGGACACGCCGCTCATTGACTTTTACGTAAATGCGGTGCGAAGTCCCTTGAGCCTGGGGACATTTGCATGCGGGATTACTACACCATCACCGAACTCACCCGCGAGTTCGACATTTCGACCCGAACCCTGCGCTACTATGAGGACGAGGGGCTGATCCACCCGATCCGGCGCGGCCGCACCCGGCTGTTCCGGCCCTCCGACCGCCATCTGGTCAAGCAGATCCTGCGCGGCAAGCGGCTGGGCTTCGCGATTGCCGAGATCCGCGAAATCATCCAGATGTATCGCGAGCCGCCCGGCGAAGTCGGACAGCTCAAGCTGATGATCCGCCGCATCCAGGAAAAGCGGGAGGGCTTGCGGCAGAAGCGCCGCGATCTCGAGGAGACGCTGACCGAGCTCGACCAGGCCGAAGAATCCTGTGTCGAGCGGCTGGCCGAACTCGGCGTCACCACCTGAGCCAGGTACGGACATGCCGGCCGCGAGCCCGGCGCTACTTTGAGGCAGCGTCAACCGCGCGGGCTGCGGCGTATGCGGCTCGACCGCCTGCGCCGCAACGGCTCTGTCAGCCGAGTACCGCCTGCAGCCGCAGCAGGTCGCCGATCTGTGCCTTGGTCGCCTCGTAGCCGAGGCGAATGGCTTCGTCGGCGCGGTGGAATTCCGACAGGCCGATGTGGCCGAGCTTGGGCTGCAGCGACAGATCCGGCGGGTCGCCGGCCAGCCGGGCACGGGAAATCCGGTCCTGGATGATGTTGAAGGCTTCGACCATCACCCCGGTGATGCCGAGCCGCGTATCGCGCGCGGCGTTGTTGTCGTGACGCCGGCCATGCGGCGGGGCGTCCTTCTCGATCACCAGCTCGCCGGCGCTGTGCTTGATCACCGCGGCGCGGCCGAACAGGTCGTAATGCAGGTTGACCGCCACCACCAGCGGCTGCTCATAGGCGCGGCACACCGACACCGGCACCGGGTTGACCAGCGCGCCGTCGACCAGAACGCGGCCGTTGCAGGCCACCGGCTCGAACACCCCGGGCAGCGCATAGGAGGCGCGCATGGCGGTGATCAGCGAACCGCTCGACAGCCAGATCTCGTGGCCGGTGCGGATTTCGGCCGCGACGCAGACGAACGGCTTCGGCAGATCCTCGAAGGTGGTGCCGTCCATGTGCTCCTGCATGCGCGCATTGAGCTTCATGCCGCCGAACAGGCCGCTGCCGCCGAGGTGGATGTCGAGCAGGCCGAAGATCCGCCGCTTGGTCAGGCTGCGCGCAAACTCCTCGAGCTGGTCGAGCTTGCCGGCCAGATAGCAACCGCCGACCAGGGCCCCGATCGAGGTGCCCGCAATCATCGAGATCTCGATGCCGGCTTCCTCGATGGCGCGCAGCACGCCGATATGCGCCCAGCCGCGCGCTGCGCCGCCGCCGAGCGCCAGCGAAATGCCGGCCTTCTTCTGCGGCCGGCCCGCAGGTGCGCCGTCGGCCGAAAAATCCTTGATTTCGCGTGCCTCCGGTTTGCCGCGCATCGACGCCCATTCGAGCATCGCAAACTCCTTCACCCCCGTCCCTGTTGTAGGGCCCCTACGGTATCAAATCTGTGAACCGTCTCGCATGCCAGTCGGGATTTGGGTCAGCGAGGGGTCAATAGACCTCCCGGGGATCGAACAATGGTCCAATCCCGTCATCACGAAGGGTGAAGCCAGCTTCACCCTTTTCGACAGTCCTGTAGAAGCACGACCGGCGCCCGGTGTGGCAGGCGGCACCTTGGCCGTCGACCTCGACGCGCAGCCACACCGCATCCTGGTCGCAGTCTGTGCGCATTTCGACAACCCTGAGAATGTTGCCGGACGACTGGCCCTTCATCCACAATTCCTGGCGCGAGCGGGACCAAAAATGCGCAATTCCGGTCTCGAGCGTCTTGGTGAGCGCCTCGGCGTTCAGATGGGCGACCATCAACAGCGTGCCGTCGCCGGCGTCGGTGACGATGCCCGTCACCAGGCCGGCGGAGTTGAAGCGGGGCGAAAAGCGCTGCCCCTCTTCCAGCGCTCGTCGGTCGGCAGCCGTGTCGAACGTCGTCTGGCTCATGTGAAAATTCCTGTCCGGTGGACGCCGACATGTCCGGGCGGCAAGCAGCGCCGGGCCCCGAGACGGCCGACAAGCAGCCCCGCGCTGCCGGTTTTGGTCTGCCATCCGGGAAGGTTCGCCAACTCAACCGTGCCTGGAAGGGTGCTAGCCGCGATTGGCGTCGCGCACCATGGTGACGAAGCGCACCTGCTCTTCCGGGCTGTCCTTGAAGATGCCGGTGAAGGTCGAGGTCAGCGTCGTCGAGCCCTGCTTGCGGATGCCGCGCATGGCCATGCACATGTGCTCGGCCTCGATCATCACCGCCACACCGCGCGGATTGAGCACGTCCTGGATGACGCCGGCGATCTGCGCCGTCATCGCCTCCTGCGTCTGCAGCCGATGGGCGAAAATATCGACCACGCGGGCGATCTTGGAAAGGCCGAGCACCCGCCCGTCCGGCATATAGGCGACATGGGCGCGGCCGATGATCGGCACCATGTGGTGCTCGCAATGCGAATGGAACGGGATGTCCTTGACCAGCACGAGGTCGTCGTAGCCCGCCACCTCCTCGAAGGTGCGGCCGAGCTCTTCGCGCGGATCCTGGGCATAGCCGCTGAACAGCTCGCGATAGGCCTTGGCCACCCGCCGCGGGGTGTCCTTCAGCCCCTCCCGGTCCGGATCGTCGCCGGTCCACAACAGCAGCGTGCGCACCGCGGCCTCGGCCTCCGCCTGCGTCGGACGGCGCAGCTCGGCAGCCTGTGCGGGCTGGGCGGAGCCGTTCTCGGCGCGCGGAAAATTCTTGATGACGGCATCCATTCAGGACGACTCCCATGTCCCTGGAGGCGGGACTCACGTGAGGATGGACCATCGCCGCCGACGCGGCCGCGGCCCGCGCGGCGGCCGCCTTGTCGTGACGCCGGCCCAAACATTATATATGGGCTTGGGCCGGCGATTGAAAGGTCGCCGCCAACGGCGTTCCGCCGCAGCGGCATCCGATGGGCGAGGCATGATCGACGACGTCTACAATGCCAAGATTTTCTGGCTTTGCCGGCAATATCGGCCGCATCGGCCGGCTGGAGCATCCCGACGCGACGGCCCGGGCGCATTCCCGGCTGTGCGGCTCGACGGTGACCGTCGATCTCGCCATGGATGGCGACGTGGTCGCCGATTTTGCCCATGACGTGAAGGCTTGCGCGCTCGGCCAGGCCTCGTCGGCGATCATGGCAGCCAACGTCATCGGCGCCTCCGCCGAGGAGCTCAAAGAGCTGCGCGCGACGATGCAGCGCATGCTCAAGGAAAATGGCCCGCCGCCGGAAGGCCGCTTCTCCGACCTCAAATATCTCGAGCCGGTGCGCGACTACAAGGCCCGGCACGCCTCGACTATGCTGACCTTCGACGCGGTGGTCGACGCGCTCGAGCAGATCGCCCGCAAGCGCGCCGGCGCCGCGGCCTGACCGGTTTCCCACCGGGTCCGCTGCGGCGCGTCCGGGCAACTCACTGCGTGATGACAGCGACGACTAGAGCAATTCCAGGAGAAGTGGACGCCGGTTCTCCGTCCGGAATTGCGGAAAAACAAAGACTTGGAGGGGGAAAGCCGATTCGAAGAAAAGGTGATCCGTTCTAGATCCAGCGGCGCACCGACCTCCGATAATCGCGGAAGCGCTTGCCGAAGCGGGTGTCGAGGTGACGCTCTTCTGGCAGGATCGCCAGCCTATGGGTCAGCGCCGCGGCCAAGAACGCAGCGCCGAAGAACCAGACGATCCCGGTGATCAGGCCGATGCCGACTGTTGCCATGGCGATGCCGAGGTAGATCGGATTGCGCGAGATCGCATAGGGACCGGTGGTGACCAGCTCGTTGGCGGCGCGCATCGGCAGCACCGTGGTGCGGTGGCGATGCAGCGTGCGCACCGCCGAGAGGCCGAGCGCGACGGCGCCGGCAACCAGCAGCCAGCCTGCGGCGAACAGGATATCGGCCAGCGGCGAGCCGAGATAGGGCAGGGGGTAGAAATAGTTGAGCGCGAGGCTTGCCGCGATCGCCGCCAGCGAGAGCAGCGGCGGCCAGGGCAGACGTGTGGCCGCGCGTGCGGCCTGGGGCAAGGCTACGGGCTGGCCGGGTCGTCCAGCGCTCTTTCGTCGGTCTCGGCCGTGCATGCGTTCACCATGGCCTGAACGCTGCTCTGCAGCGCCGTTCCAGTTTGCGCCGGCGACAGGACGCTGTCGAGCAGTTTGGCTCCTTGCAGCCGGTCGAGCATGCACACGCAGTAGGCGGCGCAGAACGCGGCATCGCGGGTGGCGCTGCAGCCGCGCTCGCAGGCGCTGCGGAAACGCACCTCGGCCGTCGGCATGGCCGGCGGCACGAGCTGCGCAAAGCTCCACACCGCCGCGATCAGCAGCGGCTGGTGCAACAGGTAGAAGGCCAGGCTGTGCCGGCCGGCAAAGGCGAGCGGGGCCAGCCCGCGCGGCGTGCCGATGCTCGCCAGCCGCCCGAACAGGCCGCCGGCCTCGGCGAGCTTGGCCACCGCAAGGCCGGCCAGCACGGCCCCGAACCAGGGGAACAGCGGCACGTAGTCGTTGGAATGCGGGCTCAGCGCCGAAAGTCCGAGCCACCAGAAGAGCGGCGGATCGAACAGGGCCGAGCGCCACAGATTGGGCAGCGCAATGACCAGCGCCGCGACTGCCAGCGTCAACAGCGCCGGCAGCCTGAGGAACGCCAGCCCGAGCAGGCTGGCGAGTGCGATCTGATGGAGAATGCCGAAAAAGATGAAACCGCCGGGCACGGCAAGGTAGGTGACCAGGCTGATCAGCAGCGCGGCGCCCGCCACCATGGCGAAGCGGACGGCGAAGGCTCGCCAGCGGATCGCCTTGCCGTGGGCGAGATAGAGGCTGACGCCGACCAGGACGAGGAAGCTGCTGGCGATGGTGCGGGCAAACAGCCGCCAGCCGCCCACGCCGGTCGTGCCCTGGTCGAGATAGCCGAAGAATTCGAGGTCCCAGGCAAAATGGTAGACAGCCATGGCGATCAGCGCCAGGCCGCGGGCAAGATCGACCAGCGCGATGCGCGGCGTCTTGCCGACTTGCTTCATCGGGCCATCTGCGTGCATGCCTCCTGTTGCAGTGGTTTGCGGGCAAGCGCAAGGCTGGGCTGGGGCGGGAGGACGATATGCACAAAGTCCATGCAAACGGCGCCGAAATCCCGGCGCTCGGCTTCGGCACCTGGACGCTGCGCGGCAAACAATGCACGGAGCTGGTGGTCGAGGCGCTTGCCGCCGGCTACCGCCACATCGACACGGCCACCATGTACGGCAACGAGGCGGCGGTCGGCGCCGGACTCAAGGCCTCCGGTGTCGCCGCCGCCGACACGTTCATCACCACGAAAGTCTGGCGCACTGACCTTGCGCCCGCAGATCTCATCCGCTCGGCCGAAGAGAGCCGCGCCCGGCTGGGCGTCGACCGGATCGACCTTCTGCTCATTCACTGGCCCAACGACCAGATCCCGCTGAAGCCATCGATCACGGCGCTCAATGAAGTCCACCGGCGCGGCGTGGCCGGCGCGATCGGGGTCGCCAACTTCCCAACCGGCCTGCTTGCGCAGGCAAGCGCGGCCTCGGCCGTGCCGCTCGCCTGCGACCAGGTCGAGTACCACCCTTATCTCGACCAGCGGAAGGTGCTCGCCGCGTGCCGGACCGCAGGCATGGCGCTGGTGTCCTATTGCCCGCTCTATCGCGGCGGCAGATTGTTCGGCGAGCCGGCGGTCACCGGGCCGGCCGAGCGGCTCGGCAAATCACCGGCCCAGATCGTCCTACGCTGGCAGGTGCAGCAGGCCGGCGTGGTCGCCATCCCGCGCACGACCAAGAAGGCCAGGCTGGCGGAGAACCTCGCCGTCTTCGACTTCGCGCTGAGCGAGCCCGAGATGGCGGCGATCTCGGCGCTCGGCCGCAACAACAGCCGGCTGGTCGACTATGATTTCACCCCCGGCTGGGACTAGCCGGTTCTCCCGGCCCGCTTGCTCTAACCCTTTGTTTCCGCGCGGTTCCGGACGAAAGTCTGTGCCGCTTCTTCCGACTTTTCTCAGCCGGTTCGCAATTTCATCCGGCGAGGTCGGTTTCCCGATAATGTCACGGGCTGCGACGGGCCACGCTCACCGCCCTGGGGACGAGGAGGGGGCGCGGCAATGGCGGTGCAGGTCCGGCATCCGATCTGGCTGCCTGCCGTCAAGCAGGCCGGCGCGCCGACCTTCGCGACACTCTACACGCTGGAATCGTTCGCCCGGGCGTCGGTCGCCAGCGTCATCCCGATTCAGGCCTACGAGCTCCTGCACAGCGAACAAGAGGTGTCGCTGATCTACACCGCCGTGGCGCTGGCCGCCTTGTCCGTCACGCTGTTCATGCCGATGCTGATTGCGCGCTTTGCCCGCCGCTGGGTCTACACCGCCGGCGCCTGCGCGCTGGTGGTCGGCTCCGCCTGCCTCGCTACCCATACGCTGCTCCGGACAGCTGATCGGGCAATTGGCTCGGGCGATGGGCGCCAGCGCGCTGGCGATCACGCTCAACCTCTACATCATGGACCACATCCGCAAGAGCCAGTTCATCGAGGCCGAATCGCTGCGCATGGCCTGGTCGATGGTCGCCTGGACGGCCGGTCCGGTGCTCGGCGTCTTCCTCTACACCCAATTCGGGCTGATCGCCGCGCACGGCTTGGTGGGCCTGTTTGCCTCAGTGCTGCTGGTGCTGTTCTGGTATTTCCGGCTAAGCGACAACCCGATGATCCGGCCCGGCAAGGCGCGGCCGGTCAACCCGATCGCCAATATCGGCCGGTTCGTGCGCCAGCCGCGGCTGCGGCTTGCCTGGGTGATCGCGTTCGGGCGGTCCTGTTTCTGGACAACGTTCTTCGTCTATGCGCCGATCCTGATGGTGGCGACCGGACAGGGCAAGCTGGCGGGCGGACTGCTGGTATCGGCCGGCAATGCGCTGCTGTTCAACGCCTTCTTCTGGGGCCGTGCCGGCAAGCGCTTCGGTGCCCGCCGCACCATGGCGGTGTGTTTCCTGGCCATGGCGGGGACGCTGTTTCTGGCCGGCCTTGCCGGCGAACGCTGGCCGCTCGCGGCGGCGCTGGCGCTGCTGGCCAGCGCCTTTTTCTGCATCGGGCTCGACGCCCTGGGCTCGACCGCGTTCCTGCGGGCAGTGCGCTCGTTCGAGCGGCCGCAGATGACGGCGGTCTACCGCACCTATCTCGATTTGTCGGAGCTGTTGCCGCCGCTGGTCTATTCCGGCGTGCTCGCTTTCTTCGGCCTGGGCGCGGTGTTCGTCACCCTCGGTCTGTTCGCCATGTTCTGCGGCTGGGTTACCTGGCGCTATCTGCCGCGCTCGCTTTGACTGCGGCTGCGGCCGCCTGGTGGGCGTCCCGCACCCAGTCGTGGAAACGCTTGAGCTCGTACTCCTCGGGCATCAGCACGCCGCGGTCATGAGCCACGGCATGGAGCCCGCGCTGGTTGAGCTCGCAGACGGCGGCGTCCTCCTCCATCACCTGCCGGCCGAAGCCGACGATGCGGTCGAGGTCGGCGGCGCCGGGTGCGAGCGCCTCGGGCTGGAACAGCCATTCGGCGGTGAGCTCGGTCTGCTCTGGCCCGAGCGGGTTCACCCGGACGGTCCGGACATAATCGACATGGCCGACGACGAACAGGGACGGCAAGCTCACCGCATAGGTCTGGCCAGCCTGGCGCTCGGCCGCGCTCAAGCCGGCAAAAGGCGGCGCGTGGGCCCGGCCGTCGTCCGACCAGCTCTCCGCGCCGTGCCGCAGGGTGCCGGCATATTCGGGTTCGTCATTGTCGGCGTTCCGGGCCCAGTCGGGATCGTCATGCCGGGCCATCAGGCCGCGGCCGTAGATCGGCACCAGGCGCGACAGGCGCGGGTGCACCCCGGGACAATGCAGGCATTCGTTGAAGTTTTCCCAGAAGATCTTCCAATTGCAGGCCATCGTCTTGCGCCAGGAGGCGCCGACCGCCAGCTGCTCGATCGGCCAGTTGGCGAGCGCCGCAGCCCCGGCATCGAGCGCCTCGGCAAACGGCGGAGGCTGCGCGGTGAGGCTGACGAAGACGAAGCCGCGCCACTCGGCGAGCGCCACCCGGTAGAGCGGGAACTCGGCGCGGTCGAAGCCCGCCGGCAGGCGCTGCACCGGCACCCTGACCAGCCTGCCTGAGAGCGAATAGGACCAGGCATGGTAGGGGCAGGTGATCAGCCGCGCCTTGAGCCGGCCACGTTCCTGGCTGCAAAGCTGCGAGCCCCGGTGACGGCAGCTGTTGTGGAAGGCGTTGAGCCGGCCCTCTTCGTCGCGGACGATCAGGATCTCCTGGCCGGCGAGCGCGACGACGCGATAGGCACGCGGCTCGGGAAGCTCGGCGGCGCGGCAGGCGAAGATCCAGCCACGGTGCCAGATCGCCTTCAAGTCTTCGGCGTAAGCGTCGGCTGCAAAATAGCTTTTCGACGGCAGCGTCGCCTGGCTCCGGGCGAGCCCGGCATAACCGGCGGTCGGCTCGGCACCCATCGCGGCCTCCATGCCTGCGGCAAAGCCGAAGCGGACAGGGCGGCGGCCCGATTGTCAATCCCTGCAGCCACGGCGATCCCGCCCGGAAAAAGATCGACTCACCCATAGCGAGATCGCCTTCGGCAAGCTCGAAATCGGCATCGATTTCAGGCTGTTGGACGGCTTGGGTGCGGCCCGGCTTGAGCCGGTGACGTCGACGGCAAGAATCTCCCCTGAGTTCTCGGCGCGGCCCGGAGCGGCGCTTTCGCCGCAATTCGGACAGAAAGGCGGGACCACCTGCCCGAGTTGCGCTCGATGTGTGGGCGCGGCGCAACGGCTGCCTGCCGATCGTCGGCGGCAAGGCGGGTGTGGGCGGCATGGGAAATTGACAGCGGCTTCAAAGCCCTTTCTAGTTCCCGCCCGATCCGGCGTGCCCGCGGTCGTGCCTGTCGAGACGGGCGGCGCCCCGAGGGCAGCCCTTGGGAAGGTGACATGGAAGACAATTACGAGAAATACGCGGTCGCGGTGATCATCGTGTTCGGCTCGCTGCTGATCGGCGGTCAGATGGCGGCCGGCCTGGCGATGGGTGATCGCCCGGCTTACCTGTGGGCGCTGGGTGCGGCGTTCTTCGGCTGGCTCGCCGGCCACGCCGTTCTGTTCGACCGGCCGCGGATCTATGGCGGCCTGGTGATCATCGCGGCCGCCTTCACCATCGCCTCGATCGTGGCGCTCGTGACCTGAGCCGGGGACCTTTCTCGGCCGCGCCATCCGGATTTCATGCCCATGCAGCAGCGTCGTCTCGGCGAATTGCCTAGGAAGCGGTATCCGGCCGGCCGTGGTCACAACGGCGGCCCACCCCTTGAAGACCGGCTGCCCGAATGGGGAAGGGGCCCGATCGGGACCTATTTCGGGTGGAAGGCAGCGCACAAGGCGGCCTGGAAGGCCGTTCCGGCGGAAATCGCTGTGCGGAGGGCGAACAAAGCGGCCGAACTCGGCCTATCCTACGAGGAATACACGCTCGAGATCCTCGAGCGGGGGCGCTACTTGCAGGCCTCCGATACCAACAGGCTTGCCGAGATCCGAGCGCGCCGGGCGAAATGAGGACGCGCGGGCCTGCGCCGCGCGCGTTCGTTTTGATCAGCCTCAGCTGCAGCCGCTGGTGGCGCCGCAGGTGTCGCACTTCTCGCAGGTGCCGTTGCGCACCATGGTGAAGTTCTGGCACTCCGAACACATGTTGCCGGTGTAGCCCTGGGCAATCGCGCGGCTCCGCCGCTCGGCCGCCCGGGCCTTGGTGTCGTCCACCTCGAGCTGCGCATCGTCGCTGAACAGCTCGGCATTGGCTGCCGCCTCGTCTTCCTGGGCGCGTTCGCGGGCGCGCTCCTCATAGTCGCGTCGGAACGCCGTGATCGGCTCGCGCAGCTCGGAAGTGAGCGGCTTCAGCGCCGTCACCGTGGCGCCCGGCGAGATGGCGCGGATGTTGGAGGCGCCGCCCCCGGCAGGGATCCGCGCTGCCCCGGCCGGAGCGCCGCCGCCCAGCGCCCCCTTCGCCTCGTTGGAACCCGGCACCACCTTGAGCGGCAAGGCGCCGCGGGTGAGCCCCTTGGAGAAAGCCACTGCGCGGCCTTCCTCGATGCCGCGGCCGAGGGCGGTGTTGGAAAAGTCGGAGGTGTCGACATGGGCCAGGTCGTTGCGGCCGAGATAGGACACCGCCAGCTCGCGAAACACATAATCGAGGATCGAGGTGGCGTTCTTGATCGCGTCGTTGCCCTGGACCATGCCGGCCGGCTCGAACTTGGTGAAGGTGAAGGCCTCGACATATTCCTCCAGCGGCACGCCGTATTGCAGGCCGAGCGAGATGGCGATGGCGAAATTGTTCATCATCGCCCGGAACGCCGCGCCTTCCTTGTGCATGTCGATGAAGATCTCGCCCAGCCGGCCGTCGTCGAACTCACCGGTTCTGAGATAGACCTTGTGACCGCCGACCACTGCCTTCTGGGTATAGCCCTTGCGGCGATTGGGGAGCTTCTCGCGGTCGCGCACCACCTTTTCCACCACCCGCTCGACAATGCGCTCGGCAACCGCCGCAGCCTTGGCCGCAGTCGGCGCTGCGACCAAAGCCTCGACCAGATCGTCCTCGTCCTCGTCGTCGGCGGCAAGCAGCGCCGCATTGAGCGGCTGCGACAGCTTCGAGCCGTCGCGGTAGAGCGCATTGGCCTTGAGCGCCAGCTTCCAGGACAGCATGTAAGCGTCCTTGCAGTCGGCGACGGTCGCCTCGTTGGCCATGTTGATCGTCTTGGAGATCGCCCCGGAGATGAACGGCTGCGCCGCGGCCATCATCCGGATGTGGCTTTCGACCGACAAATAGCGCTTGCCGATCCGTCCGCACGGATTGGCGCAATCGAACACCGGCAGGTGCTCGGCCTTGAGGAAAGGCGCCCCTTCCAGGGTCATGGCGCCGCAGATATGGATGTTGGCCGCCTCGATGTCGCGGCGCGAGAAGCCGAGCGCCGGCAGCATGTCGAAGCCGACATCGTTGAGCTGCTCGTCGGTGAAGCCGAGCACGGACTTGCAGAACGCCTCGCCGAGCGTCCACTTGTTGAAGGCGAACTTGATGTCGAAGGCCGCCTTCAGCGCGCCGTTCAGGGCGGCGAGCTTCTCGTCGGTAAAGCCCTTGGAGCGGAGCGAGGCCGGGTTGACCGCCGGCGCCTGGTCGAGCGTGCCGTGGCCGACGGCGTAGGCCTCGATCTCGGCGATTTCCGCCTCCGAATAGCCGAGCGTGCGCAGCGCCTCCGGCACGGCGCGGTTGATGATCTTGAAGTAGCCGCCGCCGGCCAGCTTCTTGAACTTGACCAAGGCGAAGTCCGGCTCGATGCCGGTGGTGTCGCAGTCCATCACCAGGCCGATCGTGCCGGTCGGCGCGATCACGGTCGCCTGGGCATTGCGGTAGCCGTGCTTTTCGCCAAGCGCCAGCGCCCGATCCCAGGCGGCGCGGGCATGCTCGACCAGCTCGGGCAGGGGGCAGTCATCCGCCGCGATCGGCACCGGCGCGACCGACAGCCTCTCATAGCCGTCATGCGCGCCATGGGCGGCCCGCCGGTGGTTGCGGATGACGCGCAGCATCGACTCACGGTTGCGGGCGAAATCCGCAAACGCCCCGAGCTCGGACGCCATCTCGGCCGAGGTGGCGTAAGCCGTGCCGGTCATGATCGCCGTCAGCGCGCCGCAGATCGCCCGGCCCGCCTTGGAGTCGTAGGGGATGCCGGAGGTCATCAGCAGGCCGCCGATATTGGCATAGCCCAATCCGAGCGTGCGGTATTCGTAGGACAGCCGGGCGATCTCCTTGGACGGAAACTGCGCCATCATCACCGAGATCTCGAGCACGATCGTCCACAGCCGGACCGAATGCTCGTAGCGCTCGATATCGATCGTGCCGTCGGCGTTGCGGTAGGCGAGCAGGTTGATCGAGGCGAGATTGCAGGCCGTGTCGTCGAGGAACATGTATTCCGAGCACGGATTGGAGGCACGGATCGGGCCGGCAGCCGGTGCCGTATGCCAGTCGTTCATGGTGGTATTGAAGTGCAGCCCAGGATCGGCCGAAGCCCAGGCGGCATAGCCGATCTTCTCCCACAGGTCGCGGGCTTTCAACGTCTTGGCCGGCTTTCCATCGGTGCGGCGGACGAGATGCCAGTCGCCGTCGTTCTCCACCGCGGTGAGGAAATCGTCTTTGAGCGACACCGAGTTGTTGGAGTTCTGGCCGGAAACGGTGAGATAAGCCTCCGAATCCCAATCGGTGTCGTAGGTCTTGAACTCGATCGACGTGTAGCCCTGCTTGGCGAACTGGATGACGCGGCCGATGTAGTTGTCGGGCACCGCGTTCTTCTTGGCCGCCCGGATCTCGCGCTTCAGCGCCGTGTTGATGCTCGGATCGAAGCAGTCGCCGTCGGAGCCTTCGCAGTTGACGCAGGCCTTCATGATCGCACTGAGGTGCTGGCGCACGATCTTGGAGCCGGTGACCAGCGAGGCGACCTTCTGCTCCTCCTTCACCTTCCAGTCGATGTAAGCCTCGATGTCGGGATGGTCGACGTCGACCACCACCATCTTGGCCGCACGCCTTGTGGTGCCGCCCGACTTGATGGCGCCGGCCGCCCGGTCGCCGATCTTGAGGAAGCTCATCAGCCCGGAAGAGCGGCCGCCACCCGACAGCCGCTCGCCTTCGCCGCGCAGCTGGGAGAAGTTCGAGCCGGTGCCGGACCCGTATTTGAACAGCCGCGCCTCGCGTACCCACAGATCCATGATGCCGCCCTCATTGACGAGGTCGTCGGCGACCGACTGGATGAAGCAGGCGTGCGGCTGCGGATGCTCATAGGCCGATTTAGACTTGGTGAGCTTGGCTGTGAACGGGTCGACATAGAAATGCCCCTGGCCGGGGCCGTCGATGCCGTAGGCCCAATGCAGGCCGGTGTTGAACCATTGCGGCGAATTGGGTGCGACGCGCTGGGTGGCGAGCATATAGGCGAGCTCGTCGCGGAAGGCGCTGGCATCCGCCTCGCCGTCGAAATAGCCGCCCTTCCAGCCCCAATAGGTCCAGGTGCCGGCCAGCCGGTCGAATACCTGGCGGGCGTCCGTCTCCGAGCCGTAGCGCTCCGCCTCGGGCAGCTCGGCCAGGGCCGCCTCGTCGGGCACGGAACGCCACAGAAAGGACGGCACCCCGCTTTCCTCGACCCGCTTCAGCCGCGCCGGCACGCCGGCCTTACGGAAATATTTCTGGGCCAGCACATCGGTCGCCACCTGGCTGAACTGGGCCGGCACGTCGATGTCGGCCAGCCGAAACACCACCGAGCCGTCCGGGTTCTTGATCTCGGAGAGCGCCTTGCGAAAAACGATATCCGCATAGGCTGCCTGTCCCTCTTGGGTGAATCGCCGTTCGATGCGCATGGTCAGGTCCTTTGGTCCCTATATATAGCACCTTTGCCCGGCCGCCGATCGCGACCCTGATGACGGGCTTCGAATGCCTCTCCGTTGTGGTCGACCTTGATGCGGCCGGCTCTCGGGCGACGGCTCGCAGCGGAAAGCCGGGGCCCACCGCTGTACGGCGGGGCCGGTCACCGAAAGCCGCCTCGACATTTCGCTTGGGCGCGGCTTGCTGCTGCGCTTGCACGAGATCACCTCAATCGCACTATCTAGTGGCCTACTCTACAGGGCAACACTAAATGTAGTGTTAACACCACCTTTTTTCCAGTGCGCGGCCGCCCGTTTGGGCTGCGGAAACAAGCCCGCAAGCAAGCCGTTCCGCGTCCTATCGGCAGCAGGAGCGGGCTTTGGGATGCGCAACGCGGAAATCGGAGGAACCGGGCAGCAAGTGGTCCCGGCTGTGCCGCCAACAGAGGCACATCGACCATAAAAGGCGACTCGGGTAGAGCCGTCAACGATTCGTTTAGCCGGAGCCGGCCACCCCTATATGTTGTGTATTTTGCGTGTGGATAACGGGGACGAGCCGGCGCCCGCAGGGCGGCTCAGAGGGATGGGCGTGGGTCGGCGGCGAAACGCCGGATCAGGTCGGCGAGATCCGACTCGCGGACCAGCGTGGCGGCTTCCATGGCCGGAAACCATTGGCGGGTACGCTCCTTCCGTTCCGGCCAGCGCGATGCCAGGGCCTCGACCTCGAGCGGGAAGACCATCACTTCGCAGCGGCGTTCCGACCGAGATGCGGAGCCCTTGTCGTAGAAATAGCGGCCGATCTGCTGCTGGGCGACGGCGCCGTTGAGCCCGGCTTCTTCGGCAGCCTCGCGGGCAGCGGTGTCATAAAGCTGCTCGCGGCCTTCCGGCCAGCCTTTCGGCAGCACCCAGCGGCCGCTGTCGCGGCTGGTGATCAGCAGGATCTCGAGCCCGTCGGGGCCGTGCCGCCAGGGCAGAGCCGCAACTTGCAGACGGCAAGGTCCGCCGTCGGTCAGTCGTCCGACCTGTCCTTCGATGCGATTTCGCGTCACTTGGCTGACCATCGACCCTGGCGCAAAGCCCTTACTGATTCGTTCTATAGGATGATGAGCGCTAAAAGCGCTATGACGAAGTAAAAATAACTTTGTGGCAGCTATAAGATGGGGAAGGCCGGGATCGAGCGTCCGACGGCTTCAGCCGCGGGTGCCGTCGGCGATCGGCTTCTGGTAGGTGAAGCCCATATCCCAGGGGAAATAGATCCAGGTGTCCTGCGACACCTCGGTGACGAAAGTGTCGACCAGCGGGCGGCCCTTGGGCTTGGCATAGATGGTGGCGAAGTGCGCCTTGGGCATCATGGCGCGAACGACGGCTGCGGTCTTGCCGGTGTCGGTCAGGTCATCGACGATCAGCAGCCCGGATCCCTCGTCCTCGATCAGCGAAGGCGACACCTCCTTGATGACGTCGAGTTCGCCCTGCTCGACATATTCGTGATAGGAGGCGACGCAGACCGTCTCGATCATGCGGATGCCGAGCTCGCGCGAGATGATGGCGGCCGGCACCAGACCGCCGCGGGTGATGCAGACGATCGCTTTCCAATTGCCGTTCAGTCCGGCCAGACGCCAAGCGAGCGCCCGGGCGTCGCGGTGGAACTGATCCCACGAAACCGGGAATGCCTTTTCGGGAAGAGACATAGGCACACTCCGCTCGAGGCGCCGCGGCGCCCGTCCTGCCAGGAATGCAGGCCGCCTTAGCCGGAAAGGGCGCCGTTTGGCAAGCCGCTGCTAGCGCGACATGAAGGTCGGCACGGGCATCGATTGCAAGAGCGTGCGGGTGACGCCGCCGAACAGGAATTCGCGCAGCCAGGAATGGCTGTAGGCGCCCATCACGATCAGGTCCGGCTTGGTCTCGACGGCATGATTTTCCAGCACGGTGCCGACCGCAAGCCCGGCCGAGCGCTGGCTGGCCACGGTGACGTGGACGCCGTGCCGGGCGAGGCTGGCGGCGATCTCGGCGCCGGCCTCGTTCGGATCCTGAGCGGCATTGTCCTCTTCGTCGACGACCAGCACCTCGATCTCGTCGGCGTCCATGATGAAGGGCAGCGCGTCGAACACGGCGCGCGCGGCCTCGCGCGAGCCGTTCCAGGCGACCAGGATCTTACGGAAGGTGCCGTTGGTCGGCGCCGCATAGGGAATGAACAGAACCGGGCGTCCGGCCTCGTAGAGCAGGCTCTCGAGGTTGGTGCTGGAGATCGATTGGCCATCGGGGTCGGACTGGACGGCGACCACGAGGTCGGCGCAGCGGGCGCTGGACAGGGACGACAGCGCGCTGTCGCCGGTGAAGCTCTCCAGGCTGCGCCATTCGGCCGAGACGCCCTCCGCCAGGCAGCGCGAGGCGTAGCGCTGGCCGAGTTCGGTCGCCCGCTTCTCGTTGCGTTCGTTGGACACATGGATGAATTCGGCGTCGGGAAAGCCCATCGGCGTGGTGTAGGAGACCGGCATCGCCTCGGCGTGGACGCCGATCACATGGCTCTTGAAATGGGTGGCGAGCGGCAGCACGCAATCGAGCAGCCGGTCTTCGTCCTTCTCGCCCTGCACGATGGCGACGATCGTCTTGAATGTCATGGCGGCCTCTATGCGCGACGGATTCTGCGCTGAGGATTATAGCACAGGTCGGCCAAACGTCGTCGAGAGCGGCGGACCCGCGCGCGCCCGAATGGATCGGCACTTTTCCTGGACGTCTCTAGGCCGGCTTGGAGAGCCGCGCGACCATCGCCTCGACGTCGCTGCGGGCCGCCTCCAGCACGGCCGGGTCGCGGGCCCGCACCACCAGCTCGGTCCAGAACGCGCCGTCCTGATATTTCGGATAGGAGCCGATGATCGCCGCCGGGTGCGCCTTCTGGATCTCGGCGAGCGGCCCGCCGATCACCCCTTCGCCGAGCGGACAGGGGACGGTAGCGCTGAGCAGCTTGCTGCCGGTGCGCAGCGACGGCAGCACCGTGTCGAGCATGGCCTGGAAGATTGCCGGCACGCCGGCCATCACATGGACATTGCCGATCCGAAAGCCGGGCGCGACCGAGACGGGATTGTCGATCGGAACGGCGCCTTCCGGCATCCGCGCCATGCGCCTCCGGGCCTCGGTGAACTCCATTGCGCGCCGCGCATAGTGGGCCTCGAGCAGCGCGTAGGAGGGCGGATCGTAGCGGCAGGGCACGCCGAATGCCGCGGCGATGGCGTCGGCAGTGATGTCGTCATGGGTGGGCCCGATGCCGCCGGTGGTGAAGACGTAGTCATGGCCGGCGCGCAGCGCGTTGACCGCGCCGGCAATCGCCGCGGTGTCGTCGGCGACGATGCGGACCTCCTTGAGATCGATGCCGACCGCGGTCATCACGTCGGCGAGGTGGCCGATATTCTTGTCCTTGGTGCGGCCGGAAAGGATCTCGTCGCCGATGACGAGCATGGCGGCAGTGACGATCGCGGCCATTGCGAGAGGGCTCCGTGGGAGGCAGGCCGCCCGGTCTAGCGCGCCCCGGTCAAGCCGGCAAGCACGGCTCTTCGGTGAACAATCTGTCGGCATCGGCCGGGTTTTTCGTGGCCGCCGCGCCAACTAGGTTACGGCACGACACGCGCCCGATCAGGCATAGGAGATGACGATGGCGAAGATTCTGGTGCTTTATTACTCGAGCTGGGGCCACATGGAAAAGATGGCGAAGTCGGCGGCCGAAGGGGCGCGCGAGACCGGCGCCGAGGTGACGATCAAACGGGTGCCGGAACTGGTGCCGGCAGACGTCGCCAAAGCCGCGCATTACAAACTCGATCAGGAGGCACCCGTCGCCACCCCGCTCGAGCTCGAAAACTATGACGGGTTCATCTTCGGCATCTCGACCCGGTTCGGCGGCATGGCGGCGCAGCTCAAGAATTTTCTCGACCAGACCGGTCCGTTGTGGACCAAGGGCGCCCTGGTCGACAAGGTGGCGACGGTGATGTCGTCGACCGCCACCCAGCACGGCGGCGCCGAACTGGCGATCCTGTCGACCCAGGCGACCTTGCAGCATCAAGGGCTGATCATCGTGCCGCTCTCCTATGCCTATCAGGGCCAGTCCGGCACTGATGTGGTGCGCGGCGGCTCGCCCTACGGCATGACCACCACGTCCGAGGCGGACGGCTCGCGCCAGCCCTCGCAGCAGGAGCTGGACGGCGCCCGCTTTCAGGGCAAGCGGCTGGCCGAGATTGCGCTCAAGCTGGTCGGCTGAGAGCCGATCACCGGTCTCTGGCCGTCAGTCGCGGATTGCCGCGACGGTGCGCAGCTGCTGGGCGGCATGGTCGAGGAAGGCGCGCACCTTGGGCGGCGGATGCGCCCCGCCGCGGCTGACCAGCTGCACCGGCTGCCTGGGAGGCTCGAAATCGGTCAACACGGCGGCAAGGCTGCCCGAGGCGAGTTCGTCGGCGACCTGGTAGGAGAGCACCTGGGCCAGTCCGCGCCCGGCCCTGGCGGCGACCAGCTGCGCCTCGACATCGTTGACCAGCAGCCGCGGCGAAATCCGCACCGCCGGCCGGCGGCCGCCGCCGAACTGCCACTCGCGCGGGCCCGGCCGCAGCGAGTTGAAGATGATGTCGTGGCGGGCGAGGTCGGCGGGGCGGCGCGGCACGCCGCGGCGGGCGAGATAGGCGGGGCTGGCGACGACCAGGCGCCGCACGGTGCCGAGCTTGCGCACCACCAGCGAGGAGTCGGCCAGCGGTCCGATGCGCACGGCGACGTCCAGGCCTTCCTCCAAGAGGTCGAGATTGCGGTCGTTGAGCACCAGCTCGACGAGCAGGCCAGGATAGGCATCGAGAAAGGTCGCCACCACCGGCGCGACGTGCCGGCGTCCGAACTGCACCGGCGCGGTGACCCGCAACAGGCCGCGCAGCGGCCCGGCCTCGGCCCCGGCGATCATCGCCTGATAGGTGGAGAGGATCTGCCGCGCCTGTTCGGCCAGCGCCACGCCGGCTTCGGTCGGCGCCAGCCGGCGGGTCGTGCGGGCGATCAGCACGGTGCCGACGCGCTCTTCCAGCGCGGCCAATGACCGGGTGACCGCCGGCGGCGACTTCCTCAGCCGCCGGGCCGCAGCGGCCAGGCTGCCGCTGTCGACGATGGCCAGGAATGTCGAGAGCTCTTCCAGGCGGTCCATCGATCATTTCGCGCAACGGAATTCTGAGTTTCCAAACTAACGTATTCTCCCACGATGCGACAAGGATAGAATAAGCGTCGATCACCCTAGCCGCGGAGACAAGACCTCGATGCCAAATGCTCCTCTCGTGCTGCACGGCCTGCCGCTGTCCGGCCATACCCACCGCGTCGAGCTGATGCTGCGGATGCTGGATCTGCCCTACCGGTTCGTCCCGGCGCCGGACGAGGTGCGCCAGGGTCCCGACTTCCTGCGGTTGAACCCGCTCGGCCAGGTGCCTGTGCTCGAAGACGATGGCCTCGTGTTTGCCGACAGCAACGCCATCCTGGTCTATCTGGCCAAGCGCTATTCGCCCGGCGGCAGCTGGCTTCCGGAAGCGCCGGAGGCGGCTGCCCGGGTGCAGCGCTTCCTGTCGATCGCCGCCGGCGAGCTGCGCTACGGGCCGGCGCTGGCCCGGGTCATCGCCGTATTCGGCGGCGACGGCGACCCCGAGCGCTGCCGGGCCATCGCCGAACGCGCCTTCACCTTTCTCGAGACGCACCTCGCCGATCGCACCTGGCTGGCGGCGGATCAGCCGACGATCGCCGACCTCGCCTGCTACAGCTATGTGGCGGCTGCGCCGGAGGGCGGTATTTCGCTGTCGGACTACCCCGGCATCAGGGCCTGGCTGGCGCGCGTCGAGGCGCTGCCCGGGTTCAAGGCGATGCCGGCCGGCGTGCGCCGCGAGTCCGCCTGAGCTGTCGGTGATGGGCCCCTTTCATGCCGACGAGTTGCGCGCCCAGCAGCTCGCCGGCGGTGGCGCGGCGGGCGGCGGGATCCGCGCGTTCATGCCGGATCAGCACCGGCGCTTTTTCGAGGCGCTGCCATACCTGTTCCTCGGGGTTTCGGACAGCGACGGCTGGCCGCTCGCCACAATGTTGGCCGGAGCGCCGGGTTTCGTCACCGCTCCGGACCCGTGGACACTCGCGATCGACGGCCGGCCAGCGGATGATGACCCGGCCGCGGGTGCCATCGCAGCGGATGCCGAGATCGGCGTGTTGGGCATCGAGCTTGCCACCCGGCGACGCAACCGGGCCAACGGCCGTGTCGCGGCGCCCCATGCGGGAGGCTTCACGGTCGCCGTCGAGGAAAGTTTCGGCAATTGCCCGCAATACATCCAGGTCCGCACGGTTCGGCGGACCGGCCCGCGCGTGCCTCAGTTGCGCGAAACGCTCGCCGAGCCTCGATCTGCCGGCGCAAGCGCTGATCACCAGGGCAGACACTTTCTTCGTCGCCTCCCGCGCCCGCGCCGGCGGGGCCGACGTCTCGCATCGCGGCGGCCGTCCCGGGTTCGTCGGACTTTCCGGCGACACGCTGGTGATTCCCGATTTTCGCGGCAACCGCTACTTCAACACCCTCGGAAACCTGCTCGGCGAGCCGCGCGCCGGGCTGCTGTTCGTGGATTTCGAGAGCGGCGACATGCTGCAGCTGCAGGGCAGGGCGGAGATCGAGTGGGACGGCGAGACGGCGGCGCACTTTTTTGCCGGCGCCGAACGCATCTGGCGCTTCCATGTGGCGCGGGGATGGCGCCGGCGGGCGGCCTTGCCGTTCGCTTTCGACCTGGTCGAGGCCTCGCCATTTCTGGCACACACCGGGACTTGGCCGGCGATCGCCGGCGGCAGCTCCGCCCGTTTGTCCGACCCGCCGCCGGCGGTCTGATCAGCCCGTATCGCGCGGTGCGGCAAAGCCTGTCGACGCCGCCTGCACCTCGCCGACGAGGTGCCTGACCAGCCCGGGCCATTCCGCTCGCCGCGTCTGCCGCAGATCCGGCGGCCAAGAGATGTCCTCTGATCGGCTCACGGCGAGAACCTCCAAGCACAATCAGTCAGACTTGATTGTGCCTGGCTACAATGAGCATGTAACTTACTAGTGTTGAGGTGTTCGGGACCAACGGACCGCCTTGTCTTGAGGGATGAGACTGCATGGCCACGGCCGTTGCATCGAGCAGAGCGATTCCGGCAGGAATCTCCGACAGCGCGATCGAAGCCCAGCTCGCCCGGATTCTGGCGAGCGCCGAGTTCGACGCCACCCCGCGCGAGCGCAGCTTCCTCAAATATGTGGTCGGGGAGACCGTTGCGGGGCGCTCCGCCCGCATCAAGGCCTATTCGATTGCGGTCGAAGTCTTCGGCCGCGACGGCTCATTTGACGCGCAGCGAGACCCGATCGTGCGCATCGAGGCCGGCCATCTGCGCCGCTCGCTCGAGCGCTATTATTTGACGGCCGGCCAGGCGGATCCGCTGCTCATCTCGATCCCCAAGGGCGCCTACGTTCCCGAATTCTGCGCGCTCGCCCCGGCTGCTGCAGGTGCGGCCGAGGCTGAGGCCGATGCGCCAAGCGCAGGCCCCTCGCGACGCCGCCTCCAGCTGGTGGCCGCCGGCCTGGTCGTTCTCGGCATCGCCGTGGCGCTTGTCGTCCTTGCCTGGCCGAAGGCGGCGCCGCCCTCGCCGGAGATCCCGCGTCTCCTGGTCGAGCCGATGACCAGCCTGGTCGGGCCATCCACCGAACCGGCCGCCGTCGGGCTGACCCAGGAGATCATGGCGCAGCTGTCGAAATTCCGCGACCTGGTCGTCGTGGAGGCCGATCCGCGCCAGCAGGACCGGCTGCCGCGCTATGTGCTGAATGGCAGCGTCGGGCTGTCGCCGGAGGCGCTGCGGGTCAATGTGCGGCTGATCAACCGCGACGACGGCAGCGTCTTGTGGGGCAACAGCTACGGCAGCGATCTGAAGGTGACGGATGTCCTCAAGGCGCAGGCCGATATCGCCAACCAGGTGGCGACCGCCCTGGCGCAGGTCTACGGCGTCGTCTTCCAGGCGGAAGCGAGCCGCGCCGCCGAGACCCCGCCCGAAGATTGGAGCGCCTACGCCTGCACGCTGCACTACTACGCCTACCGCGCCAATCTGGATCGCCAGACGCACCCGCGGGTGAGGGCCTGCCTGGAAGATACGGTCAAGCGCTTCCCGGCCTATGCAACCGCCTGGGCTCTCTTGTCGCAGATCTATGTCGACGAGTACCGGTTCCGCTATGCCCCGGATCTCAATGCGGAGGGGGCCTCGATGGATCGGGCGCTCGACGCGGCCCGCAAGGCGGTTCAACTCGACCCGCTCAACGTCAGGGCACTGCAGGCGCTGATGTCGGCGCTCTATTTCAGCGGCGACCGAGCGGCGGCGCTGAAGGTCGGCAAGCAGGCGCTCGCGGTCAATCCCAATGACACCGAGCTGATGGGCGAGTACGGCTATCGCCTGGCGATGTCGGGCGAGTGGCCGGAGGGCTGCGCGCTGTTGGCGCAAGCCCGCGAGCGCAACCCTGGGCCGCTCGCCTATTACGAGGTCGCACTCGGCCTGTGCGGCTACTACACCGGCGACGTGCCGTCGGCGGTGGCCTGGATCGAGCGCGCGGCCAAGCCCGACAACCCGAACTTCCATATCGTCGCTGCGGCGATCTATGCCGAAGCAGGCCTCGCCGACGCGGCGCGCGCACAAGCGGCATGGCTGGTCGACAACGAGCCGGAGCTGGTGAAGCGGATGCGCACTGAGCTCGCGGCACGGTTTCCGCGCCGGAACGACGTCGACAAGTTCATGGGCTCGTTGCGGAAAGCCGGGCTGGATGTCGGCCCGTGAGGGCGTAACCCACCGTAAGTTACGTTCCCAACCCGTTGACGCCGGCGTAGATCTGCGGCCCGCACCCCCGCATCCAGGAGATCCTTATGAACATCACGCGTCGGAACTTGACCGTCGGCGGACTGAGCTTGCTTGCAGGAGCGTCGGCAAGCTCGCTCGCCCGGGCTCATTTCGGGGAAGCAAGGATGTCCGTCGGCGATGATCTGGAGAATTTCTGGATCGCCACGGATGCCTACATCTTCGGCTATCCGCTGGTGACCATGGAAATGACCCGCCGGGTGATCACCAATGTCGTCGAGCCCGAGGGGACGCGCGGGCCGATGGGCCACATCATCAAGCTGAGAGAGTATCCCAACGCTTCGTTCCGGGACATCACGGCGCCCAACGCCGACACGCTCTACACGACCGCCTTCTTCGATGTCGGCAAGGAGCCCTATGTGCTGAGCACGCCCGACATGAACGGCCGCTATTTCCTGCTGCCGATGCTCGACGGCTGGACCAATGTTTTCCAGGTGCCCGGATCGCGGACCACCGGGACCGGCGCCCAAACCTGTGCCATCACCGGGCCGGGCTGGAGCGGCAAGCTTCCGGAGGGCGTCAAGGAATACAAATCGCCGACCGACATCGTCTGGCTGCTCGGCCGCATTTACTGCACCGGGACGCCCGAGGACTATGCCGAGGTCCACAAGCTGCAGGACGCGTTCAAGCTGGTACCGCTCAGCGCCTATGGCCGCGACTATACGCCGCCGCCCGGCAAGGTCGATCCGGCGATCGACATGAAGACGGCGGTGCGCGAACAGGTCAACAAGATGACCACAGTCGAATATTTCACGCTGCTGGCCGAGCTGATGAAAGCCAATCCGCCGGCCGAGGTCGATGCCCCGGCGCTCGAGCGCTTCGCCCGCATCGGCCTGGTCGCCGGCAAGGATTTCGACGCCGGCAAGCTGAAGGGCGACACGGTCGATCTGGTGCCCAAGATCGGCGTCGACCGCATCATGCTGCAGTTCAAGATCAACAAGGACGTTCAGGACATCAACGGCTGGGCGTTCACCACCAAGACCGGCCTCTATGGAACGGACTATCTGATCCGCGCGCTGGTGACGGCGATCGGGCTGGGCGCCAACCGCCCGCAGGACGCGGTCTATCCGACTTCGGAGAAGAACGCCCATGGCCGCGCCTATGATGGCCGCCGGAATTACGTCATCCACTTCAAAAAGGGCGATGTCCCGCCGGTGAGCGGGTTCTGGTCGCTCACCATGTATGACGAGAACTTCTTCTTCGTCGACAACCCGCTCAACCGCTACTCGATCAGCCCGCGCCAGGACCTGACGTTCAATCACGACGGCTCGCTCGATCTTCACATCCAGCACAAGTCGCCGGGCGCCAACCGGGAGGCCAACTGGCTGCCGGCGCCGGCCGGGAAGTTCGTGCTGATGATGCGGCTCTATTGGCCGAACGAGAACGATCCCTCGATCCTCGACGGAACCTGGACCATCCCTCCGGTCGAGGAAGCCGGCTGAGCCACGCCTGGGTGTGTGGCGGCGTGCCCGCTCGGCCTTGGCTGCGTATGTGGCGAGAGCATTCCAGGAAAAAGTGGCCACGGTTTTCCGTCCGGAATTGCGAAAAAACAAAGACTTGGAGCGGAGCACCGATTCGAAGAAACGGTGATCCGCCCTAGCGCCTGAGCTCTTCGGCAAGTCCGATGAGAATACCTTCCGGTCCCCGGATGTAGCACAGCCGATAGGCGTCTTTATACCGGACCACTTCGCCGACGAGCTGCGCGCCGCGCGGGCGCAGCCTGCCGAGCGTGTCGTCGATGTCGTCCACGGCGAACATGACGCGGAGGTAGCCGAGGGCGTTGACGGGGGCGTTCCGGTGATCTGCGGCGACGGGCGGCGCGAGGAAGCGGGAGAGCTCAAGCCGGCTATGGCCGTCGGGTGTGCGCATCATCGCAATCTCGACGCGCTGATCGGCCAGTCCGGTGACACGCCCGGCCCATTCTCCTTCGATCGTGGACCGACCTTCGAGCTCGAGGCCGAGTTCGCGAAAGAAGTCGATCGTCCCGCCCAGGTCTTCGACCACGATTTCGACATTGTCCATCCGCTTCAGCGCCATCGTTCCCGTCTCCAAGGCTTCGCCTCGAGCGTCATGGCGCTTCTTCGAATTGCCGTCACCCTCTCATTCTTTGAGTGAGCATGATCTTTCGAAAAAACCGGTGTCTTGGACCGCTGCGGCAGCGGCAATCGCCTTGGCCGCAAGACGAGAAGTGCCGCCCTCCCTCCTGCGCAACGAGGGAAGGCGGCTGTTCGACGGGCCGGCGGCGGGGCGTGACATGGCGGGGGGACTGGCGCGTCCAGCCGCCGGGGTCGAAAACTCAGCGCGAAGCGTTCCAGATGGCCATGAACAGCTCGGCCTTGCGGCGCTCATCCGAGACGGCTGGCCAGCCGATGTCCTTCTGCAGCTCTTGGGGCAGGGCATTCATCCGGCGGGCCGCTTTGCTGGAGCGATGGGCCTTGGCCAAGGATGCTCCGAAGCGGGAGATTCCGCTGATCAGTGACATGGCGTTCTCCTCTGTGGTTCGACAATTGTGCGGACTTTTGCCGCCTTTTGATGTCGCACACCATGCTGGATGTTTGTTTCTGCCCGATTGCGTGGCATTCGGTGTTGTGTTTCAGAAGCAGCGATATTCAGAAACATTTGTATACAAATGAATTATGCATGCGGTGATCGAGCGTTGCCGACCGTGCCGGCGCGCGCTCTCAGGGCGACGTCTCGCCTCTGGCGCGCCGGGCGGCGCGCTCTTCGCGCGAACGGCGCCGCGGTCCGCTCTGCTGGCCGCTGCCATCGGCGTCGGCCTTGCGCGCCGGCAAGGTGACGGCTGCCGCGAGGTTGGGGAATGCGTCGACCTTGTTGGGCAGCGCCATGGCATTGATGAACAGTTGCTGGAAGTTCGGCTCCAGCGCCGTCTCGATCTTTTCGATGCGGCGCACCGTCGCCTCGATCTCGCGGCGGTGGTCGCGGTTGAGCAGGGCCATCAGCGCGCCGGTGCCGGCCGCATTGCCCACCGCCTTGACCTCGGCAAGATCGCAATCGGGGATCAGCCCGAGCACCATGGCGTATTTGGGATCGATGAAGGAGCCGAAGGCACCGGCAAAGCGGATGGTATCGACTGTCGCGACACCCTGTTTCTCCATCAACAGCTTGACGCCGGCATAGAGCGCCGCCTTGGCGAGCTGGATGGCGCGCACGTCGTTCTGGGTGACGGCGATGCGCTGCTCGCCGTCGTAGAGCAGGTAGGAAAAGGTGCGGCCATTGCCGGTGATGCGGGTGCTGCGCTCTGCGAGGCTGCCGTCGAGCACGCCATCCTCGGAAATGATGCCCGCCAGGTACATCTCCGCCACCACCTCGATGATCGCCGAGCCGCAGATGCCGGTGACGCCGACGGCGCTGGCGGCGTCTGCGAAGCCCGGCTCGTCCGACCATTGCTCGACGCCGATCACCCGGAAGCGCGGCTCGAGCGTGCCGGGGTCGATGCGCACCCGCTCGATCGCACCGGGCGCGGCCCGCTGGCCGGCCGAGATCTCCGCCCCTTCGAAGGCCGGTCCGGTCGGCGAGGACGCAGCGACGACCCGGCCGCGATGGCCGAGCACGATCTCGGCATTGGTGCCGACATCGACCAAGAGCATCATCCGGTCCTGGCGGTGCGGGCCTTCGGCCAGCGTCGCGCCGGCGGCGTCGGCCCCGACATGGCCCGCAATGCAGGGCAGGGTATAGAGCCGTGCGCCGCGGCTCACCTCGATGCCGACCTCATGCGCCCAATATTGCAGCGCGCCCGACACCGCCAGCGCGAACGGCGCCTGGCCGAGTTCGGTCGGATCGATGCCGAGAAACAGGTGGTGCATGATCGGGTTGCCGACGAACACGCAGTCGAAGATATCGGCACGGCTGACGCCGCCCTCGGCGCAGACCTTGCCGATCAATTGGTTGACCGCCTCGCGCACGGCCCGCGTCATGGCCTCGCGCCCGTCAGGGTTCATCATCACGTAGGAGACCCGGCTCATCAGGTCTTCGCCGAAGCGGATCTGCGGATTGGAGGTGCCCGACGACGCCACGATCCGGCCCGACAGCAGCGACACCAGGTGCATGGCGATCGTCGTCGAGCCGATGTCGCAGGCAATGCCATACGCTTCGTTCTTGAGGCCGGGATAGAGCCCGATGATGAACGGCCGCGAGGAATCGATGTCGCGGTGGATGGCCGCGGTCACCCCCCAATTGCCTTGCCGCAGCGTCTTCTGCACCTCGGGAATGACATGCGGGGCGACCAACAGGTCCTTCCAGCCCCAAT